>NZ_JAEMNU010000001.1 GCF_016461825.1 Rugamonas violacea
ACGTATCACCAATTCAAGCGCTCAAAGCATGGCAGAAGAAAAAGCCCGAATTATTTGTTAAGCGCGTGTATAACCACACGAGTCTTGACAGCTAGTTCAAGCAACACTATCAAGGCTTGCAGTTCACCAGCTTGGCCTTCACCGATGTGCTCAAGCGCGAAGGCGTCACCATCAGCATGGATGGGCGTGGGCGTGCGTTGGACAATATCTTCGTCGAGCGCTTGTGGCGCAACGTGAAGTACGAAGACGTGTAGCTGATGGGCTACGCCAACATGGCGGAATTGATGGCGGGCCTGGCACAGTATTTCGCGTTCTACAACGCGCAGCGGCCGCACTAGTCGCTGAGGTATCAGACGCCGGATCAAGTCCATTGCGATGGGGTTGGCGGCGGTGCGTTGATCGTCGACAGGTACGGCGATGACTGCGAGACGCCGCAGGAAAAGAGTAGTACGGGACAGCGCCGGGCAGCTGATGAAGTGGAAATGGGCACAGCTAAAATTAACTGGCAGAGTGTCTTGACTGATGGGGCCACTTTAATCGAGGTACAGATAATAGTCTTCACCCTGACGACGAATTTCAACATAGTTGGCATTTCACCATGTGAACGATGGGGTCAAGATGTCGAAGCTCAGCGTTCAGGCTTGCAGCTGCGCCATTGCCGTCGCGCCGTCGCACGGCAGGCAGTCCAGGCCGCGCAGCGTGGCGCGCACGGCCTGCTCCAGCGGCGTGCGCGGCTCGGCGCCCAGCACCGCCAGCAGGCGGGCGTTGTTCAGCCGCACCGGCTGGCGCCACAGGTAGCGCATCTCCATCATCTCGCGCAAGGTCGGCACGAACGGCGAGGCCAGCTTCAGCAACCACCACGGCAGCGGCTTGACGGCCACCTTGCCGCCGCCGGCCGCAGTGGCCACGCGGGCGACAGTCGCCGCCATCTGCGTGCCGTCGGCATCCCAGTGGCCGTCCATATGGAAGCGGGCGAAGTCGTCCAGCCGCGCCTCCATCTCCGCCAGCCGGCAGATGGTCTCGGCCACGTCGGGCAGATAGGCCCACTGGTGGCCGATGCCGGCGCGGCCCGGGTTGCTGACGCTGCGCAGCGGCTGGCCCGGCTTGACCAGCCCCTGCGAGAACCAGTTGTTGGCGGCGCCGGGACCGAAGAAGTCGCCGGCGCGCACGATCAGGCTGCGCACGCCGTCGGCGGCGGCCAGTTCCAGCCGGCGCTCCAGCTCGACGCGGATGGCGCCCTTGCGCGTGCGCGGGTGCTGGGCGGCGTCGACGGCGATGTCGGGGAAGGCGTCGGGGCCGTAGTTGTAGACGGTGCCGGGCAGCACGATGCGGGCGCCGCTGCGGCGGGCGGCGGCGATGCTGTTGTCGATCATCGGCAGCACCAGCTGGCCCCAGTTGCGGTAGCCGGGCGGGTTGACGGCGTGGACGAGCAGGCTGACGCCGTCGGCGGCGCGCAGCACGTCGTCGCGGTTCATGGCGTCGCCGGCGATCCAGCTGAAATTCTGTCCCAGCGGCGCGCGGTCGGCCGGGGCGCGGTGCAGCGCCTTGACGTGCCAGCCGGCGGCCAGCAGGCGCCGGGCGACGGCGCCGCCGATGCCGCCGGTGGCGCCGAGCACCAGCGCGGTGCGGTCCGCCTGCCGGGCCGGGCCATTCGCCGGGTTCGGCGCCAGATGCCGGCTGGTGGCGGCGCTGGTGGTGGCGTTGGCCAGGGCGGTGTTCGTGTCGGCTGGCGATGGGGCGTTGGTGTTCATTTGCGTCTCCTTGAGTGGGCTGGGTCGGTGAATACATTCTGCGCGTCCATCGATCAAAACAAAATTGCTTAGATTAGAATGGTGGCTATACATTTTTGAATAGGGTGGCGGCGATGGAGGCGAACTGGGAGTGGTATCGATCGCTACTGGGCGTGCTGGAGGCCGGCTCGCTGTCGGCCGCCGCCCGCGCCCTCGGCATGACGCAGCCGACGGTCGGCCGGCACATCGAGGGGCTGGAGCAGGCGCTGGGCCTGAAGCTGTTCACCCGCTCGCACGACGGTTACGCGCCGACCGAGGCGGCGTTGCAGCTGCGTCCGTATGCGGCGGCGCTGGCGGCCAGCGCCGCGGCCCTGCGGCGGGTGGCCAGCAGCCAGGGCGACGGCGTGCGCGGCACGGTGCGCATCAGTGCCAGCGAGGTGGTCGGGGTGGAGGTGTTGCCGCCCATCCTGGCGCGGCTGCGGGCGACTTGGCCGGAGTTGACCATCGAGCTGCTGCTGTCGAACCGGGTCGACGATCTGTTGCTGCGCGAGGCCGACATCGCCGTGCGCATGGTGCGGCCGACGCAGGACGCGCTGGTGGCGCGCCGCGTCGGTCCGGTGGCGCTGGGTTTCTTCGCCCACCGCGACTATCTGGGGCAACACGGCACGCCGGTCACGCTGGACGATCTGGCCGGTCACAGTCTGATCGGCTACGACCAGGAGAACGAATTCATCCGCCGGCTGCGCGAGCGCTTCCCGGCCGTCGCGCGCGACAAGTTCAGCTTCCGCAGCGACAGCGATCTGGCCCAGTTGTCGATGCTGCGCGCCGGCTACGGCATCGGCGTGTGTCAGGTGGCGCTGGCGGCGCGCGAGCCGTCATTGCGGCGCGTGTTGGCCGACGACTTCAATATCGAGCTCGATACCTGGGTGGCCATGCACGAGGATCTGCGCGACAGTCCGCGCTGCGCCGTCACCTTCGCCGCGCTGGTGGAAGGATTGCAGGGCTATTTGAACTCGACCTCGAACTCGGCCGCCGCCGCGCGCAGCCAGTCGTAGGCCAGCTGCACGGCCGGCGTGCGCGGCGTCAGTTTCGATTGGGTCAGCCACAGCGGCGGCAGCGCCACCGTCGGCACCTGCGCCAGCGCGCACAGGCGGCCGCGTTTGAGCGCGCCGTCCACGCTCAGGCGCGACAGCATGGCGATGCCCAGCTCGTCCTGCGCGGCGGCCAGGCGCAGGCGGGCGTCGTCGATGGTCAGCGCGCGCGTGCTCGGCAGCGCCAGCGCCGGCAGCCACGGCGCCCAGTCGGGATCGTGCTCGTCGATCAGCAGCGGCGCCGCCAGCAGCACCTCGGGCAAGGCCAGGCCGGCCAGGCGGCGCGCCGTGTCCGGTCCGCAGACGGCCAGCGCGCGGTCGTCCAGCAAGGGCACGGACTGCATCTGCTCGCTGTGCAGTTGCCGCGTCGAGACGATCAGGTCGACGTCGATGCGGTCGATCTCGCTCAGCTCGTCCTGGGTGATCAGCCACACCTCCAGCGCCGGATGGCGCGCGCGCAACCCGGCCAGGCGCGGCGTCAGCCAGCCGGCGGCGAAGTCGGCGCCGCAAGCGAGCAACACCGAATCGGGATTGCGGTAGGGTTCGATGCGGGCGCGGCCCTCGCGCAGCGTCTGCAAGGCGTCGCCGACGGTGCCGGCGAACAGCGCGCCGGCCGAGGTCAGCTTGACGCCGCGGCCGTGGCGGCTGAACAGGGCCTGGCCGACCCAACCCTCCAGGTTCTGGATCTGGTGGCTGATGGCCGACTGGGTCAGCGCCAGCTCGGCCGCCGCGCGCGAGAAGCTGCCCAGCCGGGCGCTCGCTTCGAAGGCCAGCAGGCTTTGCAGCGGAGGCAGGCGTTTATCCATGAGATATGAAAAAACCTAATGAGTTGAGCAATATCGATCATTTTACATGGGGGCGCATCCCTTGCATGATGCGGATCAGGGCCGGCGCACTACGTGCCGGTATGACCAGCATGCATGACGGGAGAAAAAATGAGCGAGCAGATCCAGGGCGACGGCGCGGTACGCCGCGCTTCCTTATATGGCAGTGGCGTCGAGAACACCTACGCGGGCGTGCTCAGCTTCATGCGCCGCAACTACAGCCGCGACCTGACCGGCGTCGACGTGGCCGTCACCGGCGTGCCGCTGGACCTGGCCACCACCTTCCGCTCCGGCGCCCGGCTGGGGCCGGCGGCGGTGCGCGCCGCCAGCGTGCAGTTGTCCGAGCTGATGGCCTTTCCCTGGGGCTTCGATCCCTTCGACGAGCTGGCCGTGGTCGACTACGGCGACTGCTGGTTCGACGCCCACAATCCCCTGAGCATCGCGCCGGCGATTGTCGCCCACGCCCGCACCATCCTGGCCAGCGGCGCCAAGATGCTGACCCTGGGCGGCGACCATTTCATCACCTATCCGCTGCTGCAGGCGCACGCGGGAAAATACGGCAAGCCGCTGTCGCTGGTCCACTTCGACGCCCATTGCGACACCTGGCCGGACGACAACCCGGCCTCCTTGAACCACGGCACGATGTTCTACAAGGCCGTCAAGGAGGGCCTGGTCGATCCGGCCACCTCGGTGCAGGTCGGCATTCGCACCTGGAACCAGGACTTCATGGGCTTCAACGTGATCGACGCGCCATGGGTGCACGAGCACGGCACGGCGGCGGCGCTGGCGCGCATCCTGGCCATCGTCGGCCAGCGGCCGGCCTACCTGACCTTCGACATCGACTGCCTCGACCCGGCCCACGCGCCCGGCACCGGCACGCCGGTGGCCGGCGGCCTGACGTCGGCGCAGGCGCTGGCGCTGGTGCGCGGACTGGGACCGCTGAACCTGGTCGGCATGGATGTGGTCGAGGTGGCGCCGCCGTTCGACCAAAGCGAGATCACGGCGCTGGCGGCGGCCCATCTGGCGGCCGACATGCTGTGTCTGTTGCGCAACCAAAAAGTGGCGCGCCAGGGGCCGCGCCGGCGTTAGTGAGGGCGGGAAAGTCGGGCGGCTGCCGGGGCCGGTGTCGATAGCAAAAAAATATGTTTAAACTTTTTAAATTTTTTGTCGATTTGAGCCGTGCCGCTTCGTCGTGGAGGTAGAGTAGAGATTTTCCGGCGCGCTGTTGCCGGCCTTCGCTGCTCTTTCCAACCCACACTATGGAGCTAGTCATGACTGCAAAAGTAAACCCCATCCCAGAAGGCATGCACACGATCACCCCGCACCTGGTGTGCGACAACGCGGCCAAGGCCATCGAGTTCTACAAGAAGGCCTTCGGCGCCGAGGAGGGCGGTCGCCTGCCCGGCGAGGACGGCAAGATCATGCACGCGATCATGCGCATCGGCGACTCGGCCTTCATGCTGGCCGACGAGTTCCCCCACTGGGGCAGCCTGGCGCCCAACTCGCTGAAGGGCACGCCGGTCACCATCCACCTGTACGTCAAGGATGTCGACGCCGCCTTCGCCCGCGCCGTCGATGCCGGCGCCGTCGTCAAGATGCCGTTGGCCGACATGTTTTGGGGCGACCGCTACGGTATCGTTACCGACCCCTGCGGCCACCAATGGTCGCTGGCTTCGCACGTCAAGGACGTCACGCCGGAAGAGATGCAGCAGGCGATGAAAGAGCAGAGCGCTTGCCAATAAACCGTCATCACTTCCAGGAGACTGCCATGCGTTTCATGATTATCGTTAAGGCCACCGCCGATTCCGAGGCGGGCGTCATGCCGAGTGAGCGCTTGCTCACCGAGATGGGCCAGTTCAACGAGGAGCTGGTCAAGGCCGGCGTGCTGCTGGCCGGCGAGGGCCTGCACCCGAGCTCGAAGGGCGCGCGCATCCGCTTCGAGGGCGACAAGCGGGTCGTCGTCGACGGCCCCTTCGTCGAGACCAAGGAGCTGATCGCCGGCTTCTGGCTGATCCAGACCAAGTCCAAGCAGGAGGCCATCGAGTGGATGCGGCGCTGCCCGAACCCCTTCGATTGCGACAGCGAAATCGAAATCCGCCAGGTGTTCGAGATGGACGATTTCGGCGAGCTGATGACGCCCGAGCTGCGCGAGCAGGAGCAGCGCGTGTTCGCCCAGGCCAAGCAGCTGGCCCAGGCCGGCGCCGCCAACTGAGCCGGGGGCGCGCCATGCAATTCATGATCTTGCGCCGGTCCGACCGGCGCAGCGAGGCCGGCCTGCCGGTGGCGGCGCTGGAGCTGGGCGCCAGCCTGGCGCCCAGCGCCGGGGGGCTGCGCCTGCGCCGCGTCGACGGCGCATGGCAACAGCAGCCGGGGCCGTTTCCGGCCGACGAGCTGATCGCCGGTTTCGTCATGCTCGAGGCCGATTCCTGCGCCGCCGCCGCCGAGCAACTGCGGCGCTGGCCGTTGGCCGACGAGGCGGCCGAGTTCGAGATCCGCGCGGCCGGTTGTCCCGGCGGCTGCGTCGGCTTCGATCCGCAGCGCGGCACGCCGGCCGGCACCCTGCCGCGAGCGAACCCGGCGCTCAAGCGCTACGCCGTGCTGCTGCGCTCGGACGCCGCCTCGGAAAGCGACCTGGCGCCGCCGCCGGCGGTGATCGACAGCATGAACCGCGCCAACGAGGCCGGCGTGCGCGACGGCGTGCTGTTGGCCGGCGAGGGACTGAAGAGCACGGCGCAGGGCGCCCGCGTGCGCTTCGGCGGCGGCCGCGTCAGCGTGGTCGACGGACCGTTCACCGAGGTCAAGGAATTGATCGCCGGCTACTGGCTGTTGCAGGCCGTGTCGTGCGAACAGGCCGCCGCGCTGGCGATGGCCTATCCGTATCCGCAGCCGGGCGATCTGACCCTGGAGCTCCGCGAGGTGGTCGACCCGGCGGCGGCGGCGGCCTTCACGCCGGCGCTGCGCGAGGCCGAGCAGCGCATGCGCGCCCAGCAGCTCGAGAGCGGCATGCACGCCGGCCTCGGCGGCGCGGGGCGCTAGGCTTGGCGGCGCCCTCGGACGACGCGGTCGAAGCGTCCACTGCGACGGTCGAACCGTCGATTGCGGCGGACGATGCGGCCGAAGCGCCCACTGCGGCGGCCGTCGCCCGCGTGGTCGAGGCGGTCTGGCGCATGGAATCGGGCCGCATCATCGGCGCCTTGGCGCGCATGTTGCGCGACGTCGGCCAAGCCGAGGAGCTGGCGCAGGACGCGCTGGTCAGCGCCCTCGAGCGCTGGCCGGCGGCGGGCCTGCCGGACAAGCCGGCCGCCTGGCTGATGACGGTGGCGAAGAACCGCGCCCTCGACTTGCTGCGCCAGCGCAAGCTGCACCAAGACAAGGAGGGCGAGCTGGTCTACGAGGTCGAGGGCCAGTTGCGGGCCGCCGCGCCCGACCTGGACGCGGCGGTCGAGGCGGCGCTGGAACAGGACATCGGCGACGACCTGCTGCGCCTGGTGTTCGCCGCCTGTCATCCGGTGCTGCCGACCGAGGGCAGGGTGGCGCTGACCCTGCGCCTGCTGGGCGGCCTGAGCACCGATGAGATCGCCCGCGCCTTCCTGGTGCCCGAGGCCACGGTGGCGCAGCGCATCGTGCGCGCCAAGCGCACCTTGGCGGAGGCCAGGGTGCCGTTCGAGGTGCCGCGCGCGGCCGAGCTGGGCGAGCGCCTGGCCTCGGTGCTGCAGGTGCTCTATCTGATCTACAACGAGGGCTACTCGGCCAGCGCCGGCGCCGAGTGGATGCGCCCGGCGCTGTGCGAGGAGGCGCTGCGGCTGGGCCGCGTGCTGGCCGAGCTGGCGCCCGACGAGGCGGAGGTGCACGGCCTGGTGGCGCTGATGGAGATCCAGTCCTCGCGCGCCCGCGCGCGGGTCGGCGCGGACGGCGCGCCGATCCTGTTGTTGGAGCAGGACAGGGCGCGCTGGGACCAGCTGTTGATCCGTCGCGGCCTGGCCGCGTTGGCGCGCGCCGAGCGGCTCGGCCGGGGACTGGGGCCGTATGGCGTGCAGGCCGCCATCGCCGCCTGCCACGCCCGCGCCCGCCGCGCCGACGACACCGACTGGGGCCGCATCGCCGCGCTGTACGACGCGCTGGCCCAGCTGGCGCCGTCGCCGGTGGTCGAGCTGAACCGCGCGGTGGCCCTGTCGATGGCTTTCGGTCCAGCCGCCGGGCTGGCGCTGGCCGACCAGTTGCGCGACGTTGCCGCGCTGCGCAACTACCACCTGCTGCCCAGCGTGCGCGGCGACTTCCTCGCCAAGCTGGGCCGCCACGCCGAGGCGCGCGCCGAGTTCGAGTGCGCGGCGGCGCTGACGCGCAACCTGCGCGAGCGCGAACTGCTGCTGGCCCGCGCGGCGGCCTGCGGCGCCGAGGCGCTTGAACGGCGGCCATAGACCGGTGGCGGCGGCGGCCCCACGTTCGCAGCGGGCAAAAAAAAACAGGCCCCGCGAGGGACCTGCAAACTTGGCACATGATGCTAGGTGTGGACCGCCGCGCTGGCGGCGGCCCGGATTTGCTGCTTACAGCTTGCCGCGCAGACCGAGGTAGAAGCTGCGGCCGTTCGAGTAGAAGGCGCGTGGCTGGTCCTTGTTCTCGGCGTACATCTTGATCGTCGTGTTGGTCAGATTCAAGGCGTCGAAGTTGATGCTCAGCTGCTCGTTGATCTTGTAGTTCAACGAGGCGGCCAGGTTGCCGCTACCGGCCACGTGCTGGCTGGCGCCGCGATCGACGCCGGCCTTGTAGACCGAGCGGTAGTTGTAGGCGACGCGGGCGCTGAACTTGTCGTCCTCATAGAAGCCGGTCAGGTTGTAGGTGCTCTTCGACGAGTTGATCAGTTCGCTGCCGTCGCTCAGCTTGCCGTCGGCGTAGGTGTAGTTGGCCAGCACACCGAAGCGGTCGAACAGCGGCTGTTGGTAGCTCAGCTCGGCACCCTTGTTCTTGCCGCTGGTGTTGAACGGCGAGGTGATCTGGTAGGTGGTCTGCTGGCTCAGCTTGTTGTTGAAGTAGGTGCCGGTGGTGGTGCCTTGGGCGACGACCGACTTCAAGTCCATGTAGAACACGCCGACCGAAACCGACGACTTCGGCGCGAAGTACCACTCGGCGCTGACTTCGGCGTTGTTCGAGCGGATCGGGTCGAGCTTGACGTTGCCGCCGGTGGCGCTCAGCGCGTCGTCGTTCAGCGAGACCGAACCGCCCAGCGCGCTGTAGTCGGGCCGCGACATGGCGCGGGCGATGGCGCCGCGCACCACCAGGTCGTCGCGCACATCGAACTTGATGTTGGCGCTAGGCAGCACGTCGTTGTAGCTGCGCTCGTAGGTGGTTGGCGTGTAGGGACCGAAATCGGAACCTTTGATCGGGTTGGTGCCGCCGCTCAGGTTGACCACGGTGGTCTGTTTGGTGCGCACCGCGCGCAGACCGATGTTGCCGCTCCAGCCTTCGCTGACCAGATTGGCCATACCGTAGACGGCCGTGGTCTTCTCTTGCATGGAGAATTCGTCGGCCCAGTTGTGGCGGCTGCCGTCGTTGGGAACGCGGTTGCCGGGCACGGCGGCCCAGGCGCCGATCGCCGCGCCGTCGTATTTGAAGTAGTTGCTCGACAGGTTGCCGCCCAGGTTGTTGGCGAAGTCGCTAGGATACTGCTGACCGCTCCATACCGGACCTGGGTTCTTGAAGCCGAGCGGACCCGGTTTGGTCTCGTACGGGTGTTCGGCGCGGCGTTTGTGGTCGGTGGCGCGGGCGCCGAATTTGATCGAGTCGAGCAGGCCGTTGCTCAGGCGCCATTCGCCGTCGACCTGGGCGTATTGTTCCTTGTCGACGGATTGCGATTCGCCGCCGCCGGCCCAGGCGGTCGGGCCCGGTTTGTTGGTGCTGCCGCCCGGGAAGGACATATTCGCCGGGCTCAGGCCGTTCAGGCCGTAGCTCATGGCGCCGTCCACGCCGTTCTGGTAGAACACGTCGTCGCGGTCGTAGCCGACGCCGTGGGTGGCGCCGGCCTTGCCGGTGACGGTGAAGTCAGGCGTGGCGCGGTACTTGAAGTTGAAGTCGTAATAGTACGACTCGCCGCCGGCGTTCGGACGGTAGGCGTTGTCGACCTCGCCCACGTTCTTGGCGAAGCTGGCCGAGGTCAGCGTGCCGTTGGCGATGGTGTAGGCGGTCGGGATCTGGCCGCCGGTGATCGAGTTGTTCGGTGCCGCCAGCCAGTTGGTGTTCAGGTTGCCGGCCTTCAGTTTCGAGTAGAAACCGTTCAGGTCCAGGGTCAGCTCCTTGCTCGGACGCAGTTCGACGTCGAAGGCGCCGCCTTCGCGTTTCTTGACCTGTTCGAACAGGGTGGCGCCGATGAAGGTCGGGATGCGCAGGCCGGCCAGTGCCGGGATGGCCTTGGCGGCGGCGCTGGTGGCCGAGATGGTCGAGTAGCCGAGGATCTCCTGGCCGTCGCGGCGCACGCGGGTTTTCTCCGAGAATCCTTGGACCAGCACGCCCAGGGTCTTGCTGTCGTTTTTCCAGTTGAACAGGCCCGAGAACTGCGGCTCGGTCTTGCCGGCCAGGTCGTTGTAGGCGCCCTGGATCGACGCTTCGAGGGTCAGGTTCTTTTTGAAATCGAGTGGACGGCGGGTGATCACGTCGATCGAGCCGGACACGCCGCCTTCGATCAGGTCGGCGGTCTGGCTCTTGTGCACGACGATCGAGCCGACCAGTTCGGACGGCAGCAGCGAGAAGCTGCTGCTGCGGCCGACGCTGCCGCCGTATTGGTTCAGCACGAACCAGTCGCCGGTGCTGATGCTGTGGCCGTTGAAGGTGGTTTGTTGCAAGCTGGGGCTGGTGCCGCGCAGGCTGACGCGGTCGTTCTCGCCGAAGCCGCCTTCGCCACCGGCCGAGGATTGGATGTTGACGCCGGGCAGGCGTTGGATCGAGTCGGCGACGTTCTTGTCCGGCATCTTGCCGATGTCTTCGGCGGTGACCACCTCGACCACGGAGTCGGCGTTGCGTTTTTGTTTCAGCGATTGCTCCAGCGCGGCGCGCACGCCGGCCACGGTGACCACGGCGGTCGGCTCGGCCGGGGCCGCCTGCTGTGCCTGGGCCGTCGCGGCGCTACCGAGGATCATCAGGCCGACGGCGATGGCGATCGGGGTCAGACCGTTGCGGACGCCGTGCGCCGGGCTGCTTGCTGCTTTCAATTGGTACGTCATTACTCTATCTCCAGTGGCTCCTCGGGGAGCCTGTCCATTTTCAAATGAATCTTTCGCGTTCCGGCCGCGGGGCGACAAGGTCAAGATTCGCGCTTACTAAACCAACAACAAAACCAGTTCAACGCCAATATACTGCATTTTTAGATACCAAAGTGCTACCACTTGAATAAAATTTCGGAACGTTGCATTTTTTGTACAGAAATTTCCCTTCACTGTGGACATTTTGACTTACCATTCGCAAAGTTGGTGTAAAAATGGCATCGAATTTTGCCGGGCAGGCAAGTGTTCGGTATTTGTTTGGTATTAATTTATTTTATTTGGTATTACTTCATTTTTCGGACCCGAGATGATTTCATTGGCGACCATCATGCAACTGGTGCGCGAGAGCAGCAGCCAGCCGCTCTACCAGCAATTGCAGCGCGCACTGCGCGAGGCGATCGAGCAGCGACTGCTCAAGCCGGAGGACGCGCTGCCGCCGGAACGCAAGCTGGCCAGCGAGCTGGCGGTGTCGCGGTTGACGGTGCGCAAGGCGCTCGACGGCCTGGTGGCCGAAGGCCTGCTGCAGCGCCGGCCGGGCTCGGGCAACTTCGTCAACCAGAAGCGCATCGAGAAGAATTTCGCCAAGCTCAGTTCGTTTTCGGAGGACATGCGGGCGCGCGGGCGGGTGCCGCGCAGCGTGTGGCTCAACCGCAGCGAGGGCACGGTGACGCCGGAGGAGGCGCTGCGGTTGCGGCTCAGTCCGGGCGAGCCGGTGTACCGTTTCCACCGCATCCGCTACGCCGACGAGCAGCCGATGTGTGTCGAGTACGCCACGGTGGTGGCGTCCTGCCTGCCGTCGCTGGAGGCGGTCGACAAGTCGATGTACGAGGCCTTGCAGAAGGCCGGCCACCGTCCGGTGCGGGCCTTGCAGCGCTTGTCGGCGCTGCTGCTCAACGCCGAACAGGCGCGGCTGTTGCAGGCGCAGGAGCGCGACGCCGGCCTGGCCATCGAGCGCCTGGGCTTCTTGCGCGACGGTCGCGCCGTCGAGTTTTGCCGCAGCTATTTCCGTGGCGACGCCTACGACTTCGTCGCCGAGTTCAGCGCCTGAGGCCGGGTCGGCGGGAGCGGCAAGAAACCCACCCAAGGGCGGAGGGCTAGGGTCGGACCCGTCGGGTCCGACCCTGGATTTTGCCGTTGGGGTTGGCGCGCCCCGCTGATGGCGCGGTCAGAAGGTGGCTTCGAGGATGCGCACCAGCGACTCGATGCCGGCCAGGTCGTCGGCGTTGAAGCGGCCGGGCAGCGGGCTGTCGAGGTCGAACACGCCGATGATGACGCCGCCGGCGCGCAGCGGCACCACCAGCTCGGAGCGCGAGTTGACGTCGCAGGCGATGTGGCCGGGGAAGGCGTGCACGTCGTCGACGACGATGGCTTCGCCCTTGTCGACGGTGCTGCCGCAGACGCCACGGCCGCGCTTGATGCGGATGCAGGCGGGCTTGCCCTGGAAGGGGCCGAGCACCAGCTCGTCACCCTGCAGGAAGTAGAAACCGGCCCAGTTCAGGCCGGGCATGCTGTTGAACACCAGCGAACTGAAGTTGGCGCTGTTGGCGATACGGTCGGTTTCGCCGGCGACCAGGCCCTGCAGCTGTGGCCGCAGGTCGTCGAACATGGCTTGTTTGGCGGCGGCGCTGTCGCTGCGGTAGGCGGTGTCGTTGTGGCTGAAGGTCATGGTGGCGGTGCTCGCGGATTGGTCAAGCCGCTATGGTAGCCGTTCTGGCGGCGCCGCGCGCGCCGCCCGTCCGCGCCGACCCGGCCGACTCAGCCGAGGATGCGCGCGGCCAGGCCGTCGAGCAGGGCGCGCTGCGGGTGGCCCGGCGCCACCACCAGGCCCAGGCCGATGGCCAGCTCGTCGCCTTCGGCCAGTTTGCGGTAGGCCACGCCGCTGCGGCGCAGGGCGGCGAAGGAGTGCGGCAGCAGGGCGATGCCCTTGCCGGCGGCGATGTCGCTGAGCAGCACGTGGTGGTCGTGCGGTTCGCGCACGAAGGCCGGGGCGAAGGCGTGGCGTTGGAACACCAGGTCGCAGTGGTCGAAGAAGGCCGGCTGGCGCGCCCGCTCGAACCAGTAGACGGCCTGGTCGCGCAGGTCGTCCAGGCTCAGCGTGCGGCGCCGCGCCAGCGGATGGCCGCTGGGCAGCGCGGCGAGCATCGGCTGCGGCTTGAGCGGCAGCACTTCCAAGCCGAACAGCCGGGTCGGCAGGGCGATGATGATGGCGTCCAGGCGGCGCGCGCGCAACCCGGCCACCAGCTTGGGCGACGGGGCGACGGAGAGTTCCAGCGGGGCGGCGCCGAGCGCCTCGCCCAGCGCGGTGGTGAAGCCACGGAACAGGTCGGAGTCGACCGAGACGGTCAGGCCCAGGCGCAGGCGGGCCGGCGGCGCCGCGCCGTCGCCGCGCAGCGCCTGTTCGGCGGCGTCGAGCAGGCCGAGGATTTGCCGCGCCAGCGGCAGCAGCTGGACGGCGGCCGGCGTCAGCGCGACATGTTGGGTGTCGCGCTCGAACAGCTTGACGGCGAGGCGGCGCTCCAGCTGGGCCACGGCGCGGCTCAGCGGCGGTTGCGTCATGTGCAGTTGCTCGGCGGCCTGGCGGAAATTCAGGCAGTGGGCGACGGCGACGAATATTTCCAGGGCCCGGGTGTCGAGTTTTTTCATGCTGGTTTCCTCATACCAAAAAGGTATCACGATTTTGCTCATTCCACAACGTTGCGCGGTTCCCTACACTGGGCTTCGTTTTGCCAAACCCGAGGAGCCAAACATGAACGCAGCACAACACGCGGCAGCCGTTGCCAGCACCGACACCACCACCACCACCACCACCACCACCACCAGCAACAACATCACCAACGACAACACCAACGACAACACCAACAGCGCCGGCGCCGCCAGGCTGGCCGTCCTGCCGAGCCGTAACATCGGTCCGCTCAGTGTCTCGGCGCTGGGCCTGGGTTGCATGGGCATGTCCGAGTTCTACGGCGCCACGGACGACAGCCAGTCGCTCGCCACGCTGGAGGCCGCCTTCGAGCTGGGCGTCACCTTGTACGACACGGCCGACATGTACGGCTCCGGCCACAACGAGCAACTGATCGGCCGCTTTGTCCAGGGCAAGCGCGGCCGGTTGAAGATCGCCACCAAGTTCGGCCTGGTGCGCGAGCCGGGCCGCTACGCGCGCGAGGTCGACAACAGCCCGGCCTACATCCGCCGCGCCTGCGAGGCTTCGCTCAAGCGCCTCGGCGTCGAACACATCGACCTCTACTATATGCACCGGCTGAACCTGGCGCAGACGCCGCTGGAGGAGTCGGTCGGCGCGCTGGCCGAGCTGGTGCGCGAAGGCAAGATCGGCGCCATCGGCCTGTGCGAGGTGTCGCCGGAAACGCTGCGCGCGGCGGCCGCCGTCCACCCGATCGCGGCGGTGCAGAGCGAGTACTCGCTGTGGACCCGCGACCCCGAGCTGGGCGTGCTGCAGGCCTGCGCCGAGGTCGGCGCGGCGTTCTGCGCCTACAGCCCGCTGGGCCGTGGCTTCCTGACCGGCAAGGTGGCCGACGCCTCCCTGCACGACGCCAGCGACGCGCGCAGCTTCAACCCGCGCTTCGCCGGCGACAACATGAAGCGCAACCAGCGCATCGTCGACATCGTGCGCGCCATCGCCGCCGAGAAGGGTTGCACGGCGGCCCAGCTGGCGCTGGCCTGGCTGCTGGCGCAGGGTGGCGCCGGCCGGCCGGCCATCGTGCCGATCCCCGGCACCAAGCGCGTCGCCTATCTGCGGGACAACCTGGGCGCGCTGGCGGTCACGCTGAGCGGCGCCGAACTGGCCCGCATCGCGGCGGCGCTGCCGGTCGGCATGGCCGCCGGCGAACGCTACAGCGAGGAGGGGATGAAAGGTTTGAACGCCTGAGGCGGATTCGTTGCGCGGCGGCGTCAACCATGCGCTGTCGAAAGCATAAAAGCTGGTAGCATAGTTGCACCGGTCGACGGGCGCGCGGGCGCGTCCGTCGGCTCGCCCCGGCCCGCTGGCGACGGCGGCCGTTTTCCATGTGCGACCGTAGCGAAGACCGATTTGTGACAGCTCCTCCCAACGTACCCCTGGCCGCCGCGCCGCCACCCCCCGCCGGGCCGGAGGCGGCGGTGCGCGCGGCCGCGCCGGCCATGCCCGGCGAGGTCGAACTGCGCCGCCGCGCCGCCGACGAGCGGCTGCGCATGGCCCAGCAGGCCGGCGGCGTCGGCAGCTTCGAGTGGTTCCCCGACAGCGGCAAGCTGCTGGTGTCGGCCACTTACCGCCGGCTGTGGGGCCTGGCCGACGAGCAGGAGGTGAACACCGAACTGCTGCTCGGCATGGTCGACGAGCGCGACCGCGCGCAGCTTGGCCAGCACAAGCTCGAGCGTGTCGACAACCCGCTTGAGTACGCCGAGTACCGCGTGCGCCGGGCCGACGACGGCCAGCTGCGCTGGCTGGCGCGGCAGGGCGAGGTGCTGCCCGGCGCCACGCCGGGCAGCCTGCGCTATGTCGGCGTCTGCTTCGACGTGACCGAGCGCAAGCAGATGGAGCAGGCGTTGCGCGCCAGCGAGGACCGGCTGGCGGCGATCTTCGGCCAGGCCTCGGTGGGCATGGCCGAGCTCGACCTGGGCGGCAACTACCGCCGCGTCAACGAGGCGCTGTGCCGCATGCTGGGGCGCGGCGCCGAGCAGTTGCTGGGCCTGAACATGGACGACCTGATCCATGCCGACGACCGCGCCGGCAACCGCGTGTTGCTGGCCCGCCTGGTCGAGCAGGGCGAGCCGTTCACGCTGGAGAAGCGCTACCGCCGGCCGGACCAGTCGTGGGTGTGGATTTCGAGCAGCGTCAGCCGGCTCGACGACGAGCAGGGCCGGCCGCTGGCCTTGATCGCCGTCAAGACCGACATCAGCGAGCGGCGCCGCATCGAGCAGGCTTGGCGCGAGCTGAGCGGAACGTTGGAGCTGCGCGTGGCGCGCGAGGTGGCCGAGCGCAACAAGGCCGAGGAGCTGCTGCGCCAGGCGCAGAAGATGGAGGCGGTGGGCCAGTTGACCGGCGGCGTGGCGCACGATTTCAACAATGTGTTGCAGATCATTTACGGCAACCTGCAACTGCTGCATCAGGACGGCGCCGACCCGCGCTCGACGCAGCGGTTGGAGACGGCCATCGCCGCCGTCGAGCGCGGCGCCAAGCTGTCGTCGCAGTTGCTGGCCTTCGCCCGCCGCCAGCCGCTGCGGCCGCAGGTGGTCGATCTGGGCCATCTGGCCGTCGACATGGAGGGCTTGCTGCACCGCGCGCTGGGCGAGGCGATCGGGCTGGAGTGGCGCCTGGCCGACGGCCTGTGGAACACGCTGGTCGACCCGGGCCAGATGGAGAGCGTGATCCTCAACCTGGCCATCAACGCGCGCGACGCCATGGCCGGCAACGGCCGGCTGCGCATCGGCCTGGCCAACGTCGAGCTGGACGCCTCCTTCGTCGGCCAGTTGCCAGAGTTGCCGGTCGGCCAGTATGTTCGCCTGACCGTCAGCGACACCGGCTGCGGCATGTCGGCCGAGGTGATGCGGCGCGCCTTCGAACCCTTCTTCACCACCAAGCCGCTGGGCGAGGGCAGCGGCCTGGGCTTGTCGATGGCCTACGGTTTTGTCAAGCAGAGCCGGGGCCACATCAAACTCGACAGCCGCGCCGGTCGCGGCAGCCGCGTGCGCATTTACCTGCCGCGCTCGGAGCAACTGCTGCGGTACGAGGCGGCGGCGCCGGTCGACCCGGTGCTCGGCGGCAGCGAGACGGTGCTGGTGGTCGAGGACGACGCCGGCGTGCGCGCCACCGTGGTCGACATGCTGGTCGAGCTGGGCTACCGCGTGTTGCAGGCCAGCAGCGGCGACCAGGCCTGGCGCCTGTTGCAGGCCGGCGCCCGCGTCGAGCTGCTGTTCACCGACGTGGTCATGCCGGGCGCGCTGCGCAGCCCCGAGTTGGCGCAGCTGGCGCGCAGCGTGCTGCCCGACATCGCCGTGCTGTTCACCTCCGGCTATCCGCAGGGTGGCATCGTGCACGGCGGCCGGCTCGACGCCGGTTTGGAGTTGTTGAGCAAACCCTACCGGCGCGAGGACCTGGCGCGCAAGGTGGGGCAGATGTTGGCCGAGCGCCGCGCCAGGCCGCAACTGGAGTCGGCGGCGGTAGCGGAGTTGGAAGCGGAACTGGACGCGGATGGGGATGGGGAGGCGCAGGTGCGCCCGGCGTCCGCCGCGTTGTCGGCGGAACGGCCGTCCAGGGTGGCGCCCGCCGCATCGGCGGCGCCGACATCCGCCGCCGGCGCGCCCGCCGGGCCCGAGCGGCGCCCGCTGAACGTGCTGGTGGTCGAGGACAACGCCGACGCCCGCCAGATGGTCTGCGAGGTGCTCGCCCAGCTGGGTCACACGGTCAGCGAAGCCGCCGACGGCGAGGCGGCCTGGGCCTCGTTGGCCGAGCGCGAGATCGACGTGCTGTTCACCGATGTCAGCCTGCCCGGCATGTCCGGCATCAGCCTGGCGCGCCAGGTGCTGCGGCGCAGCCCGGCCACCCGCGTCGTCCTCGCCAGCGGCTACGGTCTGGATTCGCTCGACAGCCTGGGCTTCCCCGCCGTCTTCCTGCGCAAGCCCTACGAATTCGGCGATTTGCAAGGCGCGCTGGAGGGCGCGTAGTAAGCAAGAGTCTGTCAACAATGGCCACCGCCAGCTACCGTCCCCCGGACAGCTCCTACACGCCGGCCTACCACCGTCCTATATTGTGTTGCTGACGATTGACCTACCATGAGTGCTCCTCCTGCTCGTCAGTCAGCGCCGCAAGGTGCTGCGGGCGGGCGGTGGTATGGGCAGTATTTTTTCCAACGACTATACATCTCAGGAGAAAGATCATGGCTTCATCCAACCAAGGCGGCAAATCCGGCAGCGAGCAAAGCGGTAAGCAAGGCAGCGAGCATGGTGGCAAACAGGGCAGCGAGCAAAGCGGCAAGCAGGGCAGCGAGCAAAGCGGCAAGCAGGGCGGTGAACAAAGCGGCAAACAGGGCAGTGAGCAAAGCGGCAAGCAGGGCAGCGACCAGGGCAGCAAACAAAGCGACACCAGCAAACGCGGTTTCGCTTCGATGGACCCTGAACAGCAGCGCGAAATCGCCAGCGAGGGCGGCCGTGCCGCCCACGAGAAGGGCACTGCCCATGAGTTCACTTCGGAGGAGGCGCGCCGGGCCGGCAGCATGAGCCACAAGAACGACCAGGGTAGCAGCCAGAGCAGCACCTCCGGCAGTGCCTCGCGTTCGGGCGGCTCGACCGGCAACCAGGGCAGCGCGCGCGACCGCGATGACGACAGCAAGCAGCGCGGCACCCAGGGCGGCGGCCAAAGTGGCAGTCAGGGCGGCAGCCGTTCCGGCGGTTCGGGTTCCAAAACCTGAGTCCGGCGCGGCGTCCATCCGGCGCCAAGGGCCGCGTGTTGACCTTCGGTTAGGCTGAGTCCGCCTAAGCCGGTCCGCATCGCGGCGCGGAAGAAAAGGGAAGTTGCGGCAGGCTGCGCAACTTCCCTTTTTTGCGTGCCGTCGCCGCGCATAGATTTGTATTGAATTGTGTCAACGAAGAATTCCCGATTGACTTCGCAAATGATAATCATTATCATTTGTAGTTGGCTGGCGCCGGCAAGCCCCGTGCGCCGCCCCTGCCACCCGCTGTTTCTATCATTGAAGGAAGTCCATTGAGCGCACCACAAGCCGCGCAGGCCCGCAACGCCAGCCGCGCCGTCTGGTTGAAGAACCTGCACCAGTGGCACTGGATCAGCTCGGCGCTGTGCCTGCTCGGCATGCTGTTGTTCAGCGTCACCGGCATCACCCTGAACCACGCCGCGCAGATCGAGGCCAAGCCCAGCGTGACGCGCCGGCAGGCCAGCCTGCCGGCGCCGCTGGCGGCCACCTTGACGGCCTACGCCGCCGAGCACGACGGCGACCGCGCCGCGCTGCCGGCCGCCGCCGAACAATGGTTGCGCGACACCTGGTCGCTGAAGGCCGGCGGCCGCCCGGCCGAGTGGTCGGCCGACGAGGTCTACCTGCCGCTGGCCAAGGCCGGCGGCGACGCCTGGGTGCGCATCGCGCTGCCGGACGGCGCCGCCGAGTACGAGAACACCGACCGTGGCTGGATCTCCTGGCTCAACGACGTCCACAAGGGCCGCAACACCGGCCCGGCCTGGAACTGGTTCATCGACATTTTCGCCGGCACCTGCCTGCTGTTCTGCCTGACCGGCCTGCTGATTTTGAAGTTCCACGCCACCAACCGCCCGTTCACCTGGCCGATGGTCGGCCTGGGCATCCTGATTCCGTGTGCGATCGCGCTGTTGTTCATCCATTGATTCATCCATTCATTCCCTTTTTGACAGGCACTCCATGAAATTACGCTACTCCATCGCGCTCAGCATGCCGCTGATCAGCGCCTCGGCAATGGCGGCCGATCTGGCCCTCAAGCTCGAAGTCCCGCAACTGAACGTGGCCGAGTACCACCGTCCCTATCTGGCGGCCTGGCTGGAGAACGCCGACCAGAAAGTGGTGGCCAACCTGGCCGTGCTGTACGACGTTAAGAAGAAGGACAACGCCGGCACCAAGTGGTTGAAAGACATGCGTCAGTGGTGGCGCAAGAGCGGCCGCGACGTCGAGATGCCGCTCGACGGCGTTTCCGGCGCGACCAAGGCGCCGGGCGAATACACGCTGAACTTCCCGCTGGCCAAGGCGGCACTGGACAAGTTGCCGGCCGGCCAGTACCAGCTGGTCATCGAAGCGGCGCGCGAGGCCGGTGGCCGCGAGGCCGTCAAGGTGCCGCTGCAGTGGCCGCCGAAAAGCGCGCAGAGCCTGGCCGCCAAGGGCAAGGAAGAACTGGGCGCCGTCGTAGTTCAACTCAAGCCTTGAGGCGAGACCATGAAAAAACTGAATAAACCGTTGTTGGCGCTGGCCCTGGCCGGTTTGGCCCTGAATGCCCAGGCGCACCGTCCGTGGCTGCTGCCGTCGTCGACCCTGGTCGACACCAAGGAAGCCTGGGTCACCGTCGACGCCGCCATCTCCGAGGGCCTGTTCGACATCGACCACCAGCCGCTCAAGCTCGACGGCATCGTCGCCACCGGCCCGGACGGCGCCCGCGTCAACCTCGACAACGCCAGCACCGGCAAGCTGCGCAGCACCTTCGACCTGCGCCTGGCCAAGCCGGGCACCTACAAGATCAGCCTGGTGTCGCAGGGCGTGTCCGGCAGCTACAAGGACAAGGCCGGCGACATGAAGCGCTTCCGTGGCAGCGAGGAAAGCCTGGCCAAGGACGTGCCGGCCGACGCCACCGACGTCAAGCTGACGCGCAACTATGGCCGCTTGGAGACTTTCGTCTCGACCGGCACGCCGAACGAGGCGGTGTTCAAGCCGAGCGGCGTCGGTCTGGAGCTGGTGCCGGTCACCCATCCGAACGACATGCGCAGCGGCGAGCGCGCCACTTGGCGCTTCCTGCTCGACGGCAAGCCGGCGGCCAACCAGGCCTTCAGCCTGATCCCCGGCGGCGTGCGCTATCGCGGCACCTTGGGCGAGATCCGCCAGAGCACCGACGCCAAGGGCGAGATCAGCTTCGAGCTGCCGGCCGCCGGCATGTACATGGTCAGCAGCAGCTGGCCGCTGGCCGCCCCGGCCGTCGCCGGCGCGCCACCGCCGGCGCCGGCGCGCCGCGTGACCTACGCGGCCACCGTCGAAGTGCTGCCGCAATAGTGAGTGTGGTGAGCGGGCAGGCCAGCGGTGCTCACGGCGGGCCGGCGCTTGAGCGGGCGGGCGGACAGTTGAGCCAGCCGCTGAATCAGCCGCTGAGTCAGTCGCTGAATCAGCCGGCGAGCCGGCCGGCGCCGCCGCGCCGCGTGTTGCTGCCGGCGCAGATCAGCGATCGGCCGGCGCCAGCGCACGGCGCCATCCGCGACTTCGCCGGCGTCAGCATGGGCACCGGTTGGTCGGTGCGGTTGGTCGACCACGGCCGCGCCGCCACCTTGCCGCCGCGTTTGCAGCAGGGCTTGCAGGGCCAGCTCGACCTGGTCGTGGCGCAGATGAGCCACTGGCGGGACGACTCCGACCTGGGCCGCTTCAACCTGGCCGAGGCCGGCAGCTGGCACAGTTTGCCGGACGAATTTTTCACCGTGCTGGCCTTCGCCATGCGCGTCGCCCGCGACACGGGCGATGCCTATGATCCCTGCGCCGGCGCCATGGTCAACCTGTGGGGCTTCGGTCCGGCCGGCGGCTTCGACCGGCCCGGCTTCGTGCCACCCGACGGCGCCCAGGTGGCGCGGTTGCTGCAGCGGCGGCGCCAGGCCCGGGTCGAGCTCGACCATGCCGGCCGGCGCGCCCGCCAACCGGGCGGCGTGCTGCTCGATTTGTCGGCCGTCGCCAAGGGCTACGGCGTCGACCGCCTGGCCGAGTACCTGGAGGCGCAAGGTATCCGCCACTACCTCGTCGAGGTCGGCGGCGAACTGCGCGGCGCCGGCGTCAAGCCGGACGGCCAGCCCTGGTGGGTGGCGCTGGAACAGCCCGGCGCGCCAACGGCCGGTATGGCCACGGTCGACACGGCCACTGCGGATGCGGCCGCTGCCGATGCGGCCACGGCCGCCGCGCCGGCCGGCCCGGCCTCCGCCGACGGCGAGCTGGTGCTGGCGCTGCACGGCCTGGCCGTGGCCACCTCGGGCGACTACCGGCGCTATTTCAACGCCGCCGCCGAGCAGTCGCAACGCTATTCCCACACCATCGATCCGCGCAGCGGCGCGCCCATTGTCAATCAATTGGCCTCGGTGACGGTGCTGCATGCCCAGTGCATGGCCGCCGACGCCTGGTCCACCGCGCTCACCGTGCTCGGCCCCGAGGCCGGCCTGGCGCTGGCCGACCGGCTTGGTCTGGCGGCGCGCTTCGTGTTGCGCACGCCGGACGGCTACACCGAACGGCTGAGCGCGACCTTCCAACAGATGCTCGCATGAACTTCACCAACGATCCGACCCGGCTGCTGTTACTGGCCGGCCTGACCCTCAGTTACGCCATGGTCTGCCTGGCGCCCTATCTGCGCCAGCGGCGCAAACGCCAGGCGGCGCGTCTGGCGCGCCAGCAGGCCGGCCAGGCGCCGGCTTGGCTGGTCGCCTACGCCAGCCAGACCGGCAACGCCGAGGAGTTGGCGCGGCAGACCCACGCCACCTTGGCGCTGGCCGGCATTGCCGCCCGTCTGTGCGAGCTGTCCGAGCTGACGGCGGCCGAGCTACAGGGCGCCGAGCGGGCGCTGTTCCTGGTCAGCACCTACGGCGAGGGCGACGCGCCCGACACCGGCGCCGCCTTCGCCCAGCGCCTGCTGGGCGGCGAGCTGCCGCTGGGGCAGTTGCATTACGCCGTGCTGGCGCTGGGCGACCGTGCCTACAGCCACTACTGCGGCTTCGGCCGCGCGCTGGACCGCTGGCTGGCCGGGCAGGGCGCCCAGGCGTTGTTCCCCCGCATCGAGGTCGACCGCAGCGCCGACGCCGCCATCGCCCAGTGGCGTCAGCAGCTGAGCCACCTGGCCGGCACCAGCGACGCGCCCGACTGGGGCGCGCCGGCCTTCGCCGGCTGGCGCCTGGCCGAGCGGCGCCTGCTCAACCCGGGCAGCGCCGGCGCGCCGCTCTACCATCTGGAACTGGAACCGCAGTCGGGCGTCTTGCCGGATTGGCAGTCGGGCGACCTGGTGCAGGTGGCCGCGCCGGCCGAGCCGGAGCGGCCGCGCGAGTATTCGATCGCCTCGGTGCCGGCCGACGGCCGCGTCCACCTGCTGGTGCGCCTGCACCGCCACCCGGACGGCACGGCCGGCCTGGCCTCCGGCTGGCTCTGCCTGCAGGCGGCGCCGGGCGAGGTGCTGCCGCTGCGGCTGCGGCCGCACCGCCGCTTCCGTCTGGAGGACAACGCGACGCGGCCGCTGATCCTGATCGGCAACGGCAGCGGCATCGCCGGCCTGCGCGGCCACCTGCGCGCCCGCGCGCTGGCCGGCCAGGGCCGCCTCTGGCTGCTGTTCGGCGAGCGCAACGCCGCCTTCGACGCGCATTACGCCGACGAGCTGGACGGCTGGCGCGCCGACGGCCTGCTCGAACGCCTCGACCTGGTCTATTCGCGCGACCAACCGCGGCGCCGCTATGTGCAGGACCGCCTGCTCGAGCAGGGCGAGGCCTTGCGCGCCTGGCTGGCGGGCGGCGCCGCGCTGTACGTTTGCGGCAGCCTGGACGGCATGGCCGCCGGCGTCGACCGGGCGCTGCGCCAGCTGTTGGGCGGCGCCGCGCTGGACGCGCTGGCCGCCGCCGGCCGCTACCGGCGCGACGTCTACTAAACGCCGCAAGCGCCGGCGCCGCGCCGGCATGCCGCTAATTGTTGCAGATTGTTCACATATATTGTTCCGTCGAAATCGAAATCGGCGCATTAAGTTTTGCAAAGTTTGCAACTTGCTAAACTTGCTGCGTTTGTTTCTGATTTGTATCTGTGTTGCAATAATGTGGCTTAATTGCTTACACTTTTTGAAAGGCACATTAGATAATTCCCTGCTGTTGAGCAATAAAGCGAGTTCCTTCGCGCTAAGTCGCAGCTGCCGCCCCCCGGCGACACGGCCATTGCTCTGCGTTTTGTTATCCACACATCGGGAGTTACTGCATGGTTTTCAAAGAAAAGAAGAGCGTTCGTTCTGTTCGCATCGCGCTGGGCGTATTGGCCGGCACCGTGTTGATCGCCGGCCAGGTCGGCGCTGAGGAGCAACAAGTTCAACGGGTCGAAATCACCGGCTCGAGCATCAAACGCATCCAGGTCGAAGGCGCGCTGCCGGTGCAGCGCCTGACCCAGGAAGCCATCGCCAAGACCGGCGCCACCTCGATCGCCGAGCTGATCCAGGCGTTGCCGGCGATGCAGGGCTTCACCATCGCCGCCGTCGCCGCCGGCACCAACTCGGGCGGCCGCGTCTCCGCCTCGATCCACAATCTGGGCGAGGAATACACCCTGGTGCTGCTCGACGGCCGCCGCATCGCGCCGCAGGGCGACGGCAACGGCGTCAACCTGAACGCCATTCCGATGAGCGCGGTGGAGAGCGTCGAGATCCTGCTCGACGGCGCCTCGGCCCTGTACGGCTCGGACGCCATCGCCGGCGTCATCAACTTCATCCTGAAGAAAAACCTGCAGGGTGGCAGCGCCGAGGCCAGCTACGGCTCGCCGACCGACAGCCGCGCCGGGCAGAACTACAACGCCAGCCTGACCTACGGCATCGGCAACCTGCAGGAAGACCGCTTCAACATCCTGGCCACCTACCGCCACGACGAGGCCGCGCCGGTCAAGTCGGGCGACCGCAGCTTCGCCAAGACCTCGTACATCCCGTTCAGCAAGGGCGGCACCAACTACATCTACGACCGCACCAGCCCGTCGACGGTGCCGGCCAACGTGTCGCTGACCTTCAACGGCGGCCTGCCGTCGATCGGCTTCTCGCCCTACCTGAACAAGAACGGCAAGTGCCCGACGCTGAACTTCGTCAGCCTGGCCAACACCCCGACCACCAACAACTGCGCCTACGACTTCGTCGCCGCCGTCGAGATCGTGCCGGAATACAAGCGCGACAACTTCTTCACCAAGGGCACCTTCAAGGCCACCAACGACATCACCTTGTTCGCCGAGGCCGCGTTGGGCCGCATGGACCTGACCGCGCGCATCGCGCCGAACGTGGCGCCGTTCACGATCGTCAAGGACTCCGACCTGTTCCGCAACAACGTGGCGCCGTACCTGACGCCTGCCCAGGCCAACAACATCAAGAGCATGTCGGGCCAGTACCGCACCGCCGACTGGGGTAGCCGCGACAGCCAGACCATCACCGACACCACCCATGTGGTGGTCGGCGCCGAAGGCGATGTCGGCGCGTGGAACTTCAACACCGGCCTGACCTGGTCGCGCAACAAGATCGACGAGCGCTATGTCGGCGGTTACATGCTCGACGCCGAGTTCCGCGACATGCTGGCCAAGCGCGCCTTCGATCCGTTCGCGCCACTGGGCCAGCAGAGCGACGCCACCAAGGCGCTGATCGCCAAGTCGATCTTCCACGGCTCGATCCGCGAGGCCTCGACCACGTTGAAGGGCATCGACGGCCATGGCTCGCGCGAGCTGTTCGAGCTGCCGGGCGGCGCCGCCAGCATCGGCCTGGGCGGCGACTACCGCCAGTTCAAGTACAAGCAGACGCCGTCCGACGCGGCCGACGACGGCATGATCTACAACCTGAGCGCACCGGCGGCCTATGACATGACCCGCACCACTTACGGCGCCTTCGCCGAGTTGTCGGCGCCGCTGACCAAGGAGCTGGAGCTGACTTTGGCCGGTCGCTACGACAGCGTGTCGGCGATCGACAGCGCGCTGGAACAGCGCAAGGTCGGCAAGAAGGAGACCGGCAACACCTACAAGGTCTCGGCCCGCTGGACGCCGATCAAGACCTTGCTGCTGCGCGGCTCCTACGGCACCGGCTTCAAGGCCCCGGGCATGCTCGACATCGCCCAGCCGCTGGTGGCCGCCGGTGTCACCGCCAACAGCTACGAGTGCCCGATCGCCAGCAACGAGTTCTGCAAACCGGGCCGCGGACAGTATCCGGTGGTCTCCGGCGGCAACGAGGAGCTGCGTCCCGAGCGGTCCAAGCAGTACACGCTGGGCTTCCGCATCGAGCCGAACGCCAGCTTCACCTTCGGCGCCGACCTGTGGAGCGTGAAGATGACCGACCAGGTGTCGTCGGTCAGCGAGCAGCAGATCTTCGGCGATCCGGTCAAGTTCCGCAGCCTGTTCACCACCTTCAAGGAAGTGGCGACCGGCAACGTCTACTGGGCCAAGAAAACCCAGCGCATCAACATCGGCAAGAGCGAAAACCGGGGTATCGACTATGATCTGGTGGCGCGCCATCGCTTCTCGTTCGGCAATTTCACCGCGACCATGAACGGCACTTACCTGATGAAGTCGGACTACACCGCGCCGGGCACCGACAACCAGTGGACCAACAGCCTGAACGTGTTCGGCATCGACAACGCGGTGGCCTTCCGCCACATCGTGCGTACCGCCGGCTCGCTCGAAACCGGCGCGCTGACCAACACGTTGACGATGAACTACCGCAACGGCTACGAGGATGCCGATACCTCGGTGCGCAACCTGACCACGAACAAGAACGAGAACCTGCGCCTGCACGTGCCTTCGTACATCACCTTCGATTGGCAGGGTCGCTACATGTTCACCAAGACCGCCTCGCTGCGCGCCGGCATCAAGAACCTGTTGAACCGCGAACCGCCGCTGTCGCTGCGCGCCTCGTCGGGCCACCAGGTTGGTTACGATGCCCGCTATGCCGATCCGATGCTGCGTACCTTCTACGTCACCGGCAACATGCAGTTCTAATCGCTGAGTTGTTCTAGCACCCAGCCCCGGCCGCTCGCGCGACCGGGGCTTTTTTTCGCCCCGTGTCGCCGCGCCAGGGTGTGGTAAATGCAATAATGTTGTTTTTTGATGCAATGTTGTTGTAAATAATAGACATATAAAATTCCGCCAATGTGATTATTTGTCGATTAATATTTCTATATTGTGCATTTATTTCGAATTTATCATGTTTGAACTTATTTTGTGGTAAAAATGCAAACTAAAAAAGGAAACTCGTTTACACACCGTGACAAAGACATTACATAATCGTTCGCTGTTGAGCAATAGGGTGGTTTTTTCACACCGTGCCCTCTTTCTAGTCATTACGCCGTATCGCATCCGCTGGCGCCTTAGCCCACAGAATGAGGTCGGCATGGCGAGGCGGACGCATCCACCCAGGTCACCCCCCAGGCGGCACGACTATTGCTCTCGACAATGTTATTCACACATCGGGAGTACTCTGAATGGTTTTTCAAGAAAAGATTGGCGTTCGTTCGGTTCGCGTCGCACTGAGCCTGTTGGCAGGTACTGTGATGATGGCCGGCCAGGTCCGCGCTGAAGAGCAACAAGTTCAACGGGTCGAAATCACCGGCTCGAGCATCAAACGCATCCAGGTGGAAGGCGCGTTGCCAGTGCAACGCCTGAGCCAGGAAGCCATCGCCAGGACCGGCGCGACCAACGTCGCCGAGCTGATCCAGGCGCTGCCGGCGATGCAGGGCTTCACCATCGCCGCCGTCGCCGCCGGCTCCGATTCGGGCGGCGCGGTCAACGCCTCGATCCACAACATCGGCGCCGACTACACCCTGGTGCTGCTCGACGGCCGCCGCCTGGCGCCATCGCGTGCCGGCAGCGCGGTCAACCTGAACTCCATCCCGATGAGCGCGATCGAACGCGTCGAGATCCTGACCGACGGCGCCTCGGCCCTGTACGGTTCGGACGCCATCGCCGGCGTGATCAACTTCATCCTGAAAAAGAACTACCAGGGCAAGAGCGTCGAAGCGACCTACAGCTCGCCGACCGACAGCCGTGCCGGCCAGTCGCATGACTTCAGCCTGGCCTATGGTTTCGGTAACCTGGAAGAGGACCGCTTCAACGTCCTGGCGACCTACCGCCACGACGAGTCGGCGCCGGTCAAAGCCACCGACCGCAACTTCGCCAAGACCGCCTACATCCCGTTCACCAGCAACGGCACCAACTACATCTACGACCGCACCAGCGTCGGCACCGTGCCGGCCAACGTCACCGTGACCTTCAAGGACCAGACGGCGATCGCCTTCAGCCCTTACCTGAAGGCCAACGGCAACTGCCCGGCGCGCAACGTGATCAGCCTGTCGAACGACGCGACGACGGCCAACTGCGCCTTCGACTTCGTCTCGACGGTGGAAATCGTGCCGCAGAACAAACGCGACAGCTTCTTCACCAAGGGCACCTTCAAGGCCACCGACGAGATCGAACTGTACGCCGAACTGGCCTTGTCGCGCCTCGACCTGACCGCCCGCATCGCGCCGGTCACCGCGCCGTTCAGCATCGCCACCTCGTCGGCCTACTACAGCAAGAATGTGCAGCCCTACCTGACCCCGGCCCAGGCCGCCAACGTCGCCAAGGTGTCGGGCAGCTACCGCGCCTTCGACTGGGGCACCCGCGACAGCCAGACGCTGACCAACTCGACCCACTTCGTCACCGGCGCCAAAGGCGAAATCGGCGCCTGGAGCTTTGACAGCGGCCTGACCTGGTCGCGCAGCAAAGCCGAAGACCGCTACGTCGGCGGCTACGTGCTGGACAAAGAGTTCCGCAATATGCTGGCCACCAACGCCTTCGACCCGTTCGCGCCGATCGGCAACCAAAGCGATGCGACCAAGGCGAAGATTGCCAACTCGGTGTTCCACGGCACCGTGCGCGAAGCTTCGACGACGCTGAAGGGTGTCGACCTGCACGGTTCGCGCGAACTGTTCAGCCTGCCGGGCGGCAACTCCAGCCTCGGCCTGGGCGCCGACCTGCGCGAATACAGCTTCAAGCAGAACGCTTCCGACGCGGCCAACAACGGCTTGATCTACAACTTCGATCCGGCCCCGGCCTACGACCTGACGCGCAAATCCTACGGCGCCTTCGCCGAGTTGCTGGCACCGCTGACCAAGGAGCTCGAATTGAGCCTGGCCGGCCGCTATGACACCTTCGGCAAGGTCGACGACGGCGTCTTGAACCGCAGCATCGGCGAGAAGCAGTCGTCCAGCACCTACAAGGTGTCGGCGCGCTGGCAGCCAACCAAGACCACGCTGCTGCGCGGCTCCTACGGCACCGGCTTCAAGGCCCCTGGTCTGCTCGACCTCGGTCAGCCGCTGGTCAACGCCGGCGTCACGGCGACCAGCTACAAGTGCCCACCGCTGGGTCAGCCGGCACTGTGCAAACCGGGCACCTCGCAGTACCCGGTGCTGGAAGGCGGCAATGAGAACCTGCGTCCGGAAAAATCCAAGCAGTTCTCGGTCGGCTTCCGTGTCGAGCCTAGCGCCGCGTTCTCCTTCGGCGCCGACCTGTGGGACGTGAAGATGACCGACGCCGTTTCGGGCGTCACCGAAGCGCAGATCTTCCTCGACCCGGTCAAGTTCCGCAGCCTGTTCACCACCTACACCGAACCGGCCACCGGCGACACCTACTACGCCATCAAGAAGCTGTCGGTCAACATCGGCCAGACCCACAACCGGGGTATCGACTATGACCTGGTGGGCCGCCACCGCTTCGACTTCGGCAACCTGACCGCCAACCTGTCGGGCACCTACCTGATGAAGTCGGAATACACCAAGGCCGGCAGCGCCGACGAATGGACCTCCTCGCTGAACTTCTTCGGCACGGACGACAATGTGGCCTTCCGCCACATCGTGCGCGCCCAGGCGACGCTCGACACCGGCGCACTGAGCAACTCGTTGACGATGAACTACCGCAACGGTTACACCGATGCGGAGGCGAAAGTGCGCAACCTGGCCACCAACCTGGACGACAAAAAATTCCGTCTGCAAGTGCCGTCGCACATCACCTTCGACTGGCAAGGTCGCTACGCCTTCACCAAGACCGCCGCCGTGCGCGTCGGCGTGAAGAACCTGCTGAACCGCGAACCGCCGCTGTCGCTGCGCGCCTCGTCGGGCCACCAGGTCGGCTTCGATCCGCGTTACGCCGATCCGATGCTGCGTACCTTCTACATGACCGGCAACGTGCAGTTCTAAGCACCCGCTGGTAGGACAGAAAGCCCCGGCCGCCCAGGTTGCCGGGGCTTTTTTTCGCCCCGCGTTGTGTGGAAATACAACGGCGCCCAATACACTATTTCCGCCAATTCGGCTGTTGTAAATAATTAACAAATATAGTTCTTTGAAATGCGAATACTGACGCTCCATGTTCCGTGGAAATTTCATTTCGCCAAACTTGTTATGTTTGTACTTATTTTGTATCTAAAATGCAAACGAAATGGCGAAAAGCGTTTACACAATGTGACAAAGAAGTTACATAATTGCCCGCTGTTGAGCAATAGGGTGGTTTTTTCACACCGTGTCCTCTTCCTTGTCACCACTCCGCATCGCATCCGCTGGCGCCTTTGCCCACAGAATGACGTCGGGACGGCGAGGCGGACGTAGTCATCCCAGGTTTATCCCAGGCGGTACGGCTATTGCTCTCGACAATGTTATTCACACATCGGGAGTACTTGAATGGTTTTGCAACAAAAGATTGGCGTTCGTTCGGTTCGCCTCGCCCTGAGCGTATTGGCAGGCACCGTGATGATCGCCGGCCAGGTCCGCGCTGAAGAGCAACAGATTCAAAAAGTCGAAATCACCGGTTCGAGCATCAAGCGTATCGCCGTCGAAGGCGCGCTGCCGGTGCAGCGCCTGTCGCAGGAAGCCATCGCCAAATCGGGCGCCACCAACGTCGCCGACCTGATCCAGGCCCTGCCGGCGATGCAGGGCTTCACCATCGCCGCCACCGCCGCCGGCTCCAATTCGGGCGGCCGCGTCTCGGCCTCGATCCACAACATCGGCGAGCAATACACCCTGGTCCTGCTCGACGGCCGCCGCATCGCGCCGTCCGACTCGGGCAGCACGATCAACCTGAATTCGATCCCGATGAGCGCCGTCGAGCGCGTCGAGATCCTGACCGACGGCGCCTCGGCCCTGTACGGCTCGGACGCCATCGCCGGCGTCATCAACTTCATCCTGAAGAAGAACCAGCGCGGCGGCATCGTCGAGGCGACCTACAACACCCCGACCGACAGCCGCAAGGGCCAGTCCTACAACACCAGCATCACCTACGGCGCCGGCAACCTGGAAGACGACCGCTTCAACATCATCGCCAGCTACCGCCACGACGAGACCGGCCCGATCAAGGCGACCGACCGCGATTTCGCCAAGACCGCCTACATCCCGTTCAGCAACAATGGCAACAACTACATCTACGACCGCACCAGCCCGGTCACCGTGCCGGCCAACGTCGCCGTGGTGTACAAGGGCGACCAGCCGTCGTCGAGCTTCAGCCCCTACCTGCTGAAGAACGGCAACTGCCCGGCGCTCAGCTACGCCAGCCTGTCGAACAACGCCAACTCGCGCAACTGCTCGTTCGACTTCGCCTCGACCGTCGAGATCGTGCCGCAAAACAAGCGCGACAGCTTCTTCACCAAGGCCACCTTCAAGGCCACCGACGACATCGCCGTCTTCGCCGAAGTGGCCCTGTCGCGCTACGACATGACCGCGCGCATCGCGCCGAACACGGCGCCGTTCACCATCGACACCAAGTCGGCGCTGTTCGCCAACAACGTGCTGCCCTTCCTGACGCCGGCCCAGGCGGCCGACGTGGCCAAGGTCTCGGGCACCTACCGCACCTACGACTGGGGCACCCGCGACGCGCAAACCGTGACCGACTCCAACCACCTGGTGCTGGGCGCCGACGGCGAGATCGGCGCCTGGAGCTTCGGCACCGGCCTGACCTGGTCGCAGAACAAGATCGAGGAACGCTATGTCGGCGGCTACGTCCGCAGCAAGGAGTTCAAGTCGATGCTGGCCACCGCCGCCTTCGATCCGTTCGCGCTGATCGGCGGCCAGAGCGGCGCCACCAAGAGCCTGATCGAGAACTCGAAGTTCGTCGGCACGCTGCGCGAGGCCTCGACCACGCTGCGCGGCATCGACGCGCACGGTTCGCGCGAGGTGTTCACCCTGCCGGGCGGCGCCGCCAACATCGGCCTGGGCGCCGACTACCGCAAGTACAGCTTCAAGCAGACGCCGGCCGCCGCCGCCGTCAACAACGAGATCTACAACGTCAGCGCGCCGGGCGCCTACGACATGAGCCGCAACAGCTACGGCCTGTTCAGTGAATTGATCGCCCCGGTGACCAAGGAACTGGAACTGAGCATGGGCGTGCGCTACGACGCCATCGGCGCGATCGACGACGACCTGGCCCACCGCACGGTCGGCCAGAAGCAGTCGGCCGGCACCTACAAGGTGTCGGCCCGCTGGCAGCCGGCCAAGACCGTGCTGGTGCGCGGTTCCTACGGCACCGGCTTCAAGGCGCCGAGCATGTTGGAACTGGCCCAGCCGCTGGTCAGCGCCGGCGTCACCGCCTCGGTGCACGACTGCCCGATCGCCGACAAGGTGCTGTGCCGTCCGGGCGTGGTGCAGTACAACAAGATGTCGGTCGGCAACGAGAACCTGAAGCCGGAGAAATCCAAGCAGTACTCGATCGGTTTCCGCTACGAGCCGAGCTCGGCCTTCACCATCGGCGCCGACCTGTGGGACGTGCGCATCAAGGATGCCGTCGACGCCGTCAGCGAAACGTTGATCTTCAACGATCCGGTCAAGTACCGTTCCTTGTTGAGCACCTTCACCGAGCCGTCGACCGGCAACACCTACTGGGCCATGCAGTCGCCGCCGGTCAACCTGGGCGAGAAGCACAACCGCGGCATCGACTACGATCTGGTGGCACGCCATCGCCTCGGCTTCGGCAACCTGACCGCCAACCTGAGCGGCACCTACCTGATGAAGTCGGAATACACCGTGCCGGGCGACACCTCGGGCGCTTGGACCTCGAGCCTGAACTACTTCGGCGCGGATGACCAGGTCGCCTTCCGCCACGTCGTGCGCACCAGCCTGACGCTCGACACCGGCGCGCTGAGCAACACCTTGACGATGAACTACCGCAACGGCTACACCGACGCGGAAGCCTCCGTGCGCAACCTGGGCACCAACAAGAACGAGAAGATCCGTTTGCAGGTGCCGTCCTACATCACGCTGGACTGGCAGGGCCGCTTCATGGTCACCAAGACCGCGTCGATCCGCGCCGGCATCAAGAACCTGTTGAACCGCGAACCGCCGCTGTCGCTGCGCAACTCGTCGGGCCACCAGGTCGGCTTCGATCCGCGCTACGCCGATCCGATGCTGCGTACCTTCTACGTCACCGGCAACTACCAGTTCTAAGCGGCTAGCCGCTTGAACCAAAAAGCCCCGGCCGCTTGCGCGCCCGGGGCTTTTTTTCGTCGCTTCGAAGGCGCGGCTGGCGGCTTATTCGGTGGCCGTCTCCAGGCCGCGCGCCAGGCTGGAGATGCTCGGGTTGTCGATGAACACGCAGCGCTTGCCGGTGCGCTTGCAGTGGTCCTTGACGCGCCAGTAGGCGCTGTGGCTGATGCAGCCGGTCTGGCAGATCACCAGGTCGGCCGCCGCCAGGCTGGCGTCGAGCTGGTTGGCGTTGTCCTCCAGGCCGCCGTCGTGGTGGGCGAACTGGGCGCCGCCGCGCTCGATCAGCTCGCGGTAGGTCGCCACGTTGCCGCTGCGCCCGCCCACACACAGCACGCTCTGGTCGCGCAGGCGCAGCGGCATGCGCACCACGTGTTCGGCCGGCGGGGCGGGGGCGGGCTCGGCCGGACGGGGCGCCGGCTCGGCGCGGGCGGCCATCTTCAATTCGATGATCTGCTCGCGCAGCGCGCGCTCGCGCTGCTCCATCTGCTGCAGCCGTTCGGCCAGCCGGGTGCGCGACTCCAGCCCGGGAATGGCGTCGCGCAGCTCGCTCAGCTCGGTGCGCAGCGAGTCGATCATGCTGTCCTTGCCGACGCTGTGGGCGCGCAGCTGCATCAACTGGGTGCTGTGCAGCTCGGCCTGCGAGGTCTTGTCCTGCAGCAGGGCGGCGGCGCGCTGGCGCGCCTTGTCGAGCTGGTGCTGCAGCTCGCGGTTCTCGGCCAGCGTGGCCTGGAACTTGCCCAGGTCGGCGCGCACGCAGGCGCCGGCCTGGTGCTGCACCATGTGCAGGTCGCGGCACATCTGTTCTTCCAGCTCGGGGCTGCAGCGCGGGTGGCTGAGGCCGGCCCAGAAGGCGCCGGCGACGTCGCCGTTGGCCACGGCGGCGCGCCACAGCGCGGCCACCTGCCCGCTGTCGCGGGCGGCGCGGAAGCGCAACAGCACGGCGGCGTAGCGTCGTTCCAACTCTTTCTGCAGCGCCTCGGACAGGCGGTTGCGGCTGCCGCATTCGGTCACCGCGCCGACGTGCACTTCGTAATCGTCGGCCAGCACTTTGCCGCCGCTGGCCTTGTCGACCAGCTTGCGCAGCACGCCCAGCGGCAGGCCGACGCCGACCAGCGGGCAGTGGCAGGCGTGGCCCAATTCCCACAGGCGGCGCCGGCGCGAGGCCAGCGCCGGCTCGAGGGCGCTGGCGATGTTGTGGATCAAGGGAACGTCGTGTTTATCGCACATGGCCGGCCCTCACTGCGCCGACTCGGCGGCGCGGCCACGGCCGATGATGCGGGTCAGAAAGTTGCTCTTGTCTGGACCCGGCAGCGTGCTCTCGACCACGCCGGCCCACTGCTCGGACAGTTGCTGGCAAGTGGCGCGCAGCACCGGCGCCAGCTCGGGCAGGCCGGCCAGCGCCTTCAGGTGGCGCTCGATCACCGAGGCCAGCTTGACGCAGGCGCCCTGGTCGGTGGCGCTGGCGGTGTAGTGCGACATCAGGTGCAGCACCGCCGACAGCATCAGCTCCGGACGGGGCCCGCCATCCTTGGGGGCGAGGAAAATCGGATTGCTACGGTCTATGGCCATCAAACGCTCCTGGTTGGGGTGTCGGCTGGCGGTAGGCTGGCGGGTGGGGGAGGGGGCTGCCGGACCCGCTCAGGCGGTGAGGATCAGCTTGTTCAACTGGGTGACGCGCAGCCGGTAGATCTTGCCGCCGTGTTCGATCTCCAGCTCTTTGCGGCCCTGCATCAGAACGGCGCTGTTGACGCGCGGCGTGACCTGCACGGCCTCGGTTTGCGGGGCGGTGGACGCGTCGGACCGCACGGGGTTTGGGTGGGTTTGCATCACGTGGTTGACTCCATAAATAAGAATGATTCGCATTTGCATTATTGGTGAAGATGGCTGGAAATGCAAGACTTATTTGTGCGCGCGGCGGCGCGGGGAGGGCGCGCCTGGAGCGGCCGGCGGCGGTCGGACGGGGCGGCTGGCGGGGCGGCTGGCGGCGGTGGCGGCGGACGGCCGGCCCGGACGGCCGGCCCGGGCGGCGGCTGGCGCGGCGGCGAAAAAAAGCCCGGCGCGCGAACGCCGGGCCAAGCTGGGTCTTGCGAGGGATTGCGCGGTGGGAGCGGAGCGGCGCCGGGGGCTAGGGCGCGGACCTTGCCTAGATCGCCGCCAGCAGAGGCAGCGCGGCGGGCGCCTCGGCACCGGCCTTGCTCCGGGCGGCGGCCAGTTGTTTGGCGCGGGCGCGTGACGGCGGCAGGCGGCGCAATGTTTTGAGGGCGTCGGCGTCCTTGATGCCGATGGTGCGTTGGTCGACGCTGATCAGGCCGATTTCGTTGAAGGCCGACAGCGTGCGGCTGACCGTTTCCAAGGTCAGGCCTAGGTAGCTGCCGATCTCGTGGCGCGTCATGCGCAAGTTGAACAGTTTGCTCGAATAGCCCATCTGGGCGAAGCGTTCGGCCAGCGAGACCAGGAAGCGGGCCACGCGCGCCTCGGCGCTGAGGGCGCCGAGCATGCCGATCATGGCTTGCTCACGCACCAGCTCGCGGCTCATCACGCCGTACATCATGTTTTCCAGCTCGAGGTGGATGCGCCCCAGCGCCGTCAGTTTCTTGAACGGCAGCAGGATCAGGTCGCAGTCCGACAGCGCCACCGCCTCCGACGAATAGTGCCGGGTGTGGATGCCGTCGACGCCCAGCATGTCGCCCTTCATCGGGAAACTGAGCACCTGCTCGTTGCCGAACTCGTCGATCAGCACCGTCTTGAGGAAGCCTGAGTTGACGATGTACAGCGTGTCGAAGGGCTGGCCGATGGTGTGGATGCGCTGGCCCGTCTTGAACTGCACGTGCTGGAACAACAGCTCCTCGGCGGTGATCGAACAGGCGGCGGGGATGTGCAGCAGGTCGCACACCTCCTTGAGGTTCGACCAGAGACGGCCTTGACGCTGGCGGCCGGCTTCCATCGACGAGGACTGCATGGCCGTCGTTGCGGTGGAGCGGATTTCAGGCGTTTGCGTAGACAGCATGTTCATCTCCTGGTGACAGGTAAGTCGGATTTCGTTTTGGTAATGGGAAGAACGGCCCGGGTGCGGCTGCCGCGACCGGCGGATTGCTTGACAGCGCTCAGACTGGGACTAGGCCTCGATGCAAGCGACGGCGGGCGCGCCGGCCGGCGTGACCCATTGCAACTTGCATCGACTGGTTTCAGTATGCCAACTAGGGGGGGCGATTGATATCAGCAGGCGCTGAATATGGGCGTAGGACGCGGCGCGACCTTGTAGGATTCGTCCTAACGGGCGCGCGCCGGCGGAAGGCGGCCTAGGTCTTGAAGGGGGACAACAGACGATGCGCGACGGCATATTGCACCATCTCCGACAGCGAGTTCATGCCCATCTTTTGCATGATCCGGGTCTTGTGCGTGCTCACCGTCTTGACGCTCAGGTGCAGGCCGTTGGCGATCTCGGTGATCGACTTGCCTGCCACCAACAGCGAAAACACCTCGAATTCGCGGTCGGATAGTTGCTTGTGAAGCAAGCTCTCGTTGGGCATCATGATGTTCAGCGCGAGTTGCTCGGCCACCTCGGTGCTGATGTAGGGCCGCCCCGAGGCGACCTTGCGGATCGCCCCGACCAACTGGGTGCCGGCGCTCTCCTTGGTCAGGTAGCCCTGGGCGCCGGCGCGGATGGCGCGCACGGCGTACTGCTCCTCCTCGTGCATGGTGAGGATCAGGATGGCCAGCTTGGGCGCCTCGCCGCGGATCTGGCGGATCAGGTCGACGCCGCTGCGGCCGGGCATCGACAGGTCCAGCAGCAGCAGGTCGAAGCCGCCCTGGCGCACCTGGGTCAGCACCTCGAAGCCGTCGATCGCTTCGCCGACGATATCGATGTCAGGCGCCCCGTCGAGGATGCGTTTGAGGCCTTCGCGCATGATGGTGTGGTCATCGGCAATGACAATTCGGATCATATGTGGGGTCGGAAAAAAAAGGCCCGCCTGAGGGCGGGCGTGGATAGGTGGAAAAGCAATAGTCAGAATACTACTCTAAATCGGCGACTTTTTGCTTTTTCATCAATCATGTCGCATTCTCACCGCCTTGTGGCTCCTTGATCAAGCGATGCACCAACACCGGGATCTTGGAATGCGACAAGACCTTGTTGGTGACGCTGCCCAACAACAACTGGCCCCAGCCGCTGCGCCCATGCGAGCCCATGAAGATCAGGTCGCACTGTTGGCTGGCCGCCACGTCGACGATCTTCAGCGCGGCGCTCTCGGCGAACACGGTCAGGGCGGCGCAGCGCAGGCCGCGCCGTTCGGCGGCCTCGACGATGGCCTGGACATGCTCCTGGCCGGCGCGCTGCATGGCGGCGCGGTACTCTTCCTCGCTGGGATAGCTGGGCGGGATGATCTCGACATAGATCGGGTACTGGTAGGCCGGCGCGACGAACAGGGCCAGCACCTCGGCGCCCATTTGCTCGGCGAAGGCGACGCCGGCGCAGGCGGTCTTGCTGGAGACGGCCGAGCCGTCGGTGGTGATGAGGATTTTGCGGTACATGGCTAGCCTCCCGGCCCGCTGCTGCGGATTGTGGGTGTGCGGTGCGGCGGCACCTGACTGAATTTTAGCGCCAATTCACACTATTGTAAGTCTGGAAAGACTTGATACTCATCAATGAAGTCGGCGATGCCGCGCAAGGAGCGTGCGGGGCGGCCTCGTTCCCCGCATTATTTGCACAGAAGCACTGGTTTTGTGTCCCGCCGCGTGCTTTGACGCGGTAAGCGATGTTAGTATCTGCAAATACAACAGTAAACTTGGCTTTTAACCCTTGAGGCGGGTGCGCCGGCCGGCTTTCCGGCCCTGGAGATTGAACAACCGGGCGGCGTCCTGCTACACTCGCGTAAGCGCGTTTTATTGCCGGGCGTCATCACTCCGAGGGGCCGCTTGCGGCGCCCGGGTGATATCAGCTAGTTTAGGGCAGCAATTTTACAAATTATGGAGAAGCAGGGATATGACCAACGCCGCTGATGATTTCGACGCACTATTTGATGAAGTGTCTGCGCAAAGCAAGACCGCAGCGCCCGCAGCCGCTCCCGCCGCCGCCGTAGACGATCTGGAAAGTTTGTTCGACGAAGTCGCCGCCGCCCGACCGCCCGAGAGCGCTCCCGCCGCCGCGCCGGCCCCGGCCCCGGCCCCCGCCGCCGCCGCGCCCGCCGCCGAGGAGGGCGACGCCGCCGCCGGCGACAAGCCGATGTTCGAACGCCTGGGCGGCATCGTCCGCCTGCTGCACGACTCGCTGCGCGAGTTGGGCTACGACAAGGCGCTGACCGAGGCCTCGTCGCAGATCGTCGACGCCCAGGACCGCCTGGAGTACGTCGCCTCGCTCACCGAGCAGGCCGCCAACAAGGTGCTCAACACCCTCGACGACGGCATGCCGGCGCAGGACGTGTTGTCGAAAAAATCCAAGGAGATGGAGAACCGCTGGAACGACCTGTTCGCCGGCAAGCTCAGCCTTGACGAGTTCAAGGTGCTGGCGGGCGATTCGAAAACCTTCGCCCAGGCCGTCTCCGAGGCCACCGAGGCGGAGAAGGCGCGCCTGCTCGAAATCATGATGGCGCAGGACTTCCAGGACATCACCGGCCAGCTGATCAAGAAGGTGGTGACCATCACCAAGACGGTCGAGCACGAACTGGCCGAGCTGCTGCGCGACAACGCGCCGCCGGCGGTGCGCGAGAAGATCGCGCAAAAAGAGGTCAGCCTGATGAGCGGGCCGTCAGCGCCCGCCGTCGCGCTGAACCAAGACAATGTCGATGACCTTCTTGCCGATCTGGGATTCTAATGGACGATATGCTCAAGGATTTCGTCGTCGAGGCGATGGATCTCGCGGTCAACGTTGAGGAGCACCTGCTCCGCCTCGAACGCGACCCGGAAAACAAGGAAACGCTGAACGCGGTGTTCCGCTCCTTCCACACCATCAAGGGCGGCGCCGGCTTCATGAACCTGCCGGCGATGGTGGCCGCCTGCCACCTGACCGAGAACCTGTTCGACGCCTTGCGCACCGGCGCCGCGCCGGTCACCCCGATCGCCATCGAGGCGGCGCTGCAAGCCTCCGGCTTCGTCGCCGACCAACTGGCCGAACTGTCCAACGGCGCCGAGCCGGACAGCCTGGCCGCCATGCCCGCGTCGCTCGAACTGATCCTGACCGACGCCATCGAAGGCAAGGCCTCGGCGCCGAAGGCGGCCCCGGCC
>NZ_JAEMNU010000010.1 GCF_016461825.1 Rugamonas violacea
TCGTTGGGATGGATAAGTGTACTCAAAACGTGCCGTGCCTTGAAGAGGGGCCAGCTACGGAAAGGTGCATAATCACACGAATCTAAACAGCTACTGACAGGCACACCATCCGTTGCATGAGTCAATTGAATAATTTGGCGACCAACTGGTAGCGAAGTGTTCTGCAGCGGATCCACTCCGAGGTATGGATAATCACCTTGGAACTTCGCTGACTCTGCTGCAGCATCAAATTTTAACGCTTTGATTGCCGCACCTTCGGCCAGACGCTCTATCTTCGCTTTAAACGGCAATGCCGCTTCCAAACCTGTCACTAACTGATCCTGCAGCGGCATATTGCCGAACGCATTGATAAGTGAGCGGCCAGTCTGAAGAGGACGGGCTGCTGCATTGACCATGCTGGGCACCATCGTGTCGCTGGTCAGCAGACGTGACAAGCCAATAACAGCATTCACGGTGTCACTCGCAATTTTCCGAACGCCATATGTCGACGCTGCAAAAATTCGAGCGCCAGTCGATGAGCCAGCAGCGCTCGCTATGTCATCCATCTGATTAAAGTAGCCGCTTACGCCATCTTGCGCATATCTCAGATAGTCATCAGCACCCGGACGTGGCGTATGACGAGTGATCTGTGAAGTGCCGTCGGACAGCGTTGCATATGACTGATAATCATTGGTGCCGCCGGAGGAAATGATGCTTTGCTCAGACTGAGCGATAAATTGCGGCAACCGAACCACGGGATTCACTCCCGCTTGTGCGCCTGCAGCATTTGCTGCGGTAGCTTGCTCGGCAAGGAGTCCAGCCGCTTCTTCAGCGCGGCTTTGCTTGTCCAGCCAGCTAGCAACTGGATTGGCAGCGATTCGTGTCTCGTGGTCGTCAGCAAAGCTCCTTGCCAGAGCCTGTTCCTGTTGACTGCCTCCGGAACTCACGCCGGCCAAGCTTTGCCCCAGCGCATTGCCGAAAGCGTCTGCATCACTCCGACTGGCATTATACGCGCGCTGCTGCGCCAAGCCACCGGCGAGACCGCCGCCAAGCGCGCCGATGCCGATCCCGATCCAGTCCTGCTTCCCGGGGATCAGCAAATCGGTTGTCAGGCTGCCGGCCAGCCCGGCCAAGCCGCCACGGACGAAGCCCATGCCGAATTGCTCGGTTGCACCGTCGCGCGCCCAGGCGCCCCCGAAATCGCCCTCCCCCACGCCCGACTGCACCCCGGCGCTCACCGCCGCCCTCGCCACGCCGGCCCAACTGAAGGTCTGCTGCATGCCGGTCATCACTTGGATACCCTGGGTGACAACGCTGCTGGCGGCCGCACTCACGAACGCGTTCGACGTCACGGCGTTGAAACCGGCCCCCACCGCGCCGCCCACCGCCGCCATGGCGACGCCCTTCCAGTCGAGCTTGTCCTGCACCCCGGCCGCCACCGCCACGACCTGGGACGCCACGCTCGCCACCGCGCCCGTCATCGCGCCCGCCAGCATCAAGCCGGGCGTGCTGGCGGTCAGCGCCGTCGCGCCGCCACCGACCAGGCCGGAGGCCGCCGTCAACGCGTAGGGGGCGACGATGGCGGCGACCACCACCGCCACCACCACGATGATCAGCATGATGCAGTTCGGCTTGTCGGGCGGCGGCGGCGGCAGGTTCGGCGCCGTGCTGCCGACCAGCTTGCCCAGGTCGAAGTCGAGCTTGTTGCTGTTCGCCGTCGCGGCCGGCGCCACCACGGCCTGACCCGCCACCAGCGCGCTGTCGAAGTCCAGGCCGTTGGCGTCCGCCAGGCGATACCAGGCGTCGGCACTGCCGTAGACGCGCGCGGCGATGCTTTGCAGGGTGTCGCCCTGGGCCGCCACGACCACCTGGCCGGTGCCGGCGTTGGCGCCCGGCGCCACCACCAGGTCCCCGCCGGGGGTCACCAGGCTCTGGTAGGCGTCGTCGTTGTAGGCCTTCCAGAAGGCCCGCTCCTGCTCCTTTTCCAGATTGTCGAACTTCCCGTAGGTGGTGCTGAAGCGCAGTTGCAGCTCGCCGTTGGCCACGATCTGGCGCTGCTCGGCGGTCGGCGAATGGTGGCTTTCTTCGCGGCTGAGCAGGATATTGCCCTCCGCGTCCATGACGAACAATTTGTTGGACCTGCCGCTGGCCGGAGCCGCTCCATCGGTGCTGTAGTTCACGCCGATCAGGAAGCCGTTGGCGTCGTAGGCGTCGGTGCTGGTCGCGTACGAACCCGCCTTGCCGGCCATCTTCCCGCCCAGTAGCGTCATGCGGCCGGTCGAGGACGATTGCACCACCGCTTTCGTCAAGGTCCGGTAGCTATTCACATAATCGTTGCGCACGTGCTCGCCCGCCATCGACTCGGTGTGGTAGCGCAGCACATGGCCGGCCGCGTCGAACTGTTCGTTGACCAGCAGCGACCTGACGGCGCCGTTGTCCTGCAAGGCCTGGTCGACCACCAGGCGGCCCTGCGCGTCGTACGCCTTCAGGTGGCGCTCGTAGGCGGAACCGGCGCTGGCCAGGCGGAACTGGTCGAGGTAGGTGTTCTGGTCGCGGTAGTCCTGCAAGTCCGACTGGTAGACCCCCATCGCCACGGTATACGCCAGCAAATCCTTGTCGAACTGGGCCTTTTGCGTTTTGTACCGGTCGAGCACGTACTGGCTGCTTCCGGCCGCCGGCAGCGGCGGTTCCTGCGGCCGGCTCGGTTCGACCGGCAACGGCATGCCGGACGTGATGGGCGGGGCGTCCTCCGACGCCACCGCGTCGGCCACCACGCGTCCGGCGGCGTCGTAGCTGGTGGTGAAGGCCAGAACGCCGTTGACGCTGGTGCCAACCACCCGATTCATGGCGTCGTAGCCGAACTGCGTGTTGCGCCCGCCCGCCACCGTGTTGGCCAGGTTGCCCGCGCTGTCGTACACGTGGCGCAGCGTCTGCGCCCCGACCGTGCCTTGCGCATCGAGCGCGCCGGAGACCACCATCCGGTTCAGTGCGTCGTACAGGAAATAGCCGGTCTGGTTGCGCTCGCCACCCTTGCCGGCCGCCTGCGAGGCGAACCGGCTGCGGTTGCCGAAGCCGTCGTACTGGTAGCCGATGCTCTGCGCGCCCTGTCCGATGTCGGCCATGCCCACGCCCACCAGGCGGTGCAGCGCGTCGTAGGTTTGCCGGTTGTCGGCGAACAGTTTGCCCCCCTGCGCGGTCCGTTCGCGCACGCGGTTCCCGGCGAAATCGTAGGCGTAGGCGGTCTCCCGGACGAGGGCCTGGTAACCGTTCACGGCCGTGGTGGTGTCGACTATGCTGACCAGCTGGCCCGCCCGGTCGTACGTGTAGCTGACCACCTGGCCCTTGGCCGGCTGGCTGGCGCTACGCAATTGCCCGGCTCTGTCGTAGCCGCAGGTCGTCACCGAACCGTCGTAACCGGTCATGCTCTGGACCCGGCCGTAGCTATCGTAAGTCCAGCTGGCCTGGTTGCCGTCGGCGTCGGTCGCCGTCAACTGCCGTCCGGCGGCGTCCCACGTGGCCGACGTGGGCGCGCTGCCGGGTGTGTCGGTCAAGTAAAGTGGACCCGTCAGTCAAGACACTCTGCCAGTTAATTTAAGCTGTGCCCATTTCCACTTCATCAGCTGCTCGGCGCTGTCCCGTACTACT
>NZ_JAEMNU010000100.1:0-27811 GCF_016461825.1 Rugamonas violacea
TCGTTGGGATGGATAAGTGTACTCAAAACGTGCCGTGCCTTGAAGAGGGGCCAGCTACGGAAAGGTGCATAATCACACGAATCTAAACAGCTAGATGGCATGCGGCGTATAGGTTCCCGCCTTCGCGGGAACGACGGTTTTTAGAGGTGCCCTGAAAGTGTCAGGACGCGGCACGGAGTAGGGATGCCTGTAGGATTGTTGGCGCCACTGAGAAATGATAGCTTCAGCAAAAAAAAACGGCTCAGCATATAGCTGAACCGCTTTTTCTTTCACTGCGCTCGCCGCCAGTCAGCGCTTGTGGCGCTGAGCTGGGGCCGCTGGCGTCGACTTAGTCGCCCAGCACGGCGACTGGCGCGTCCGATGCCTTGGTCGGTGGGTTTTTCACGCCGACGGCGCTGAAGACCTTAGGCACTTTGGTGATCAGGTTGGCGGCCAGTTCCAGCTGGTTCTTCAGGCTGCCGGCGGCGTCCTTGACGGTGCCCAGTTTCGACAGGTTGGCCGGGTTGCCGGTCAGACCGCTGATGACGCCGGACGATTGACCGACCAGTTCCTTGTCTTTCAAGGCGGCCAGGATGAAGTTGGAGGCGGCGCCGGCCAGTTTCTGCTTCTGCTTGGCGTCCATCTTTTTGATGTCTTCGTTGGCGACCTTGTCGAAGTCCTTGGCGTTCAGCAGGGCGGCCTGCGACTTGACGATCTCTTGTTCGATCGCGCCTTTTTCCTTGGCGTCGGTTTTTTCGCTGGCTTGTTTTTTCAGCGCGTCGATCTTGGCGATCTCTTCTTTCGAGGCCAGCGAGGAGGCCATCTGGTCGAGCGAACTGCGCATCAGGGTTTCGGCGATGCCGGCGTTTTTCAGGAAGCCGTCGACGTCGACGCTGGCGCCGCTCGAACCGCCCAGGCTAGGCAGCGACAGGCCGCCCAGACCGGCTTGGGCGCCGGCGCTGGCGCCAAGGATCAGAACGATGGCTGCGGTTTGTACGGAGGTGCGGAAGTTCATGGTGTCGCCTTCTTCAGTTGGTTGTGGGTAAAACGATTTTTGTTGCGAGCGTGCCCATCAGCTTGTCGGCCTCGTCGAGCACGTCCTGCAGGATCAGCTTGTTCACGTCGCCGGCGCGGCTGGACTTTTGGTAGCCGGTGCTCTTGAAGTTGCCTTCCAGGCCTTGCTTGGCGAGCACGGCGCCGTCCTTGCGCTGGCGCAGCGTGTAGCGCGCCGTCATGACGCGCTGGCAGGTGTCGCCGCATTCCTCGGCGCCGGCGTCGACCCGCTGCACCGGCTGCACGCACAGGGCGACGCTCGGCACGTCCCATTTGATGGCGGCGCTGAAGCCGCTGCCGGCGTGGATGGTGGCGTCGGCGATCTGGCGCACTTCGGGGGCGTAGTAGGGGCCGGGCATGGCGCGCGCCAGGGCGACCGAGCTGACGTTTTCGAAGTCGGGGGTCTTGACGGAGCCCAGGCTCTCGGCGTCCGGGCACAAGGTGAAGGCGGTGGCCGACTTCGGCGCGGTGCCCAGGCGCAAGGCCTCGAACACGTCGCCGGGCTGGACGGCCGGCTGGCCCTTGCCCAATGGCAGCAGGGTGGCCAGCGCCGTGTCGGCGCCGTTGCGCGCGCCGGCCACCGCCTCGTAGACGGGGAACAGCACGCTGCGGCTCTTGCCGGCGATGTTGAACTGGGTCGGGTGCAGCACGTAGCCGGGCGCCTTGTTGGCGTAGACCTGGTTGGGCGTGCTGACCAGCACGCCGTCGGCGTCGGCGCGCTTGACGGTGGCCGTGTCGGGCTTGCCCTCGGCCATCTCGCCCATCTTTTGCGCCAGGGCCAGCAGGGCGTTCTTGATGGCGATCTCGCGCCGCGCCTGCGGCGCCAGGTCGAGGCCGCGCACCACGTCGATGGTCTGGGCGTCGTGGCCGGCGGCGGCGAACAGCACGCGGCCGCTGGTGTCGATCAGCTCGGCGTAGGCCTTGGCCTGGACGCCGCGCTTGGTCTGGAAGCCCAGGTTGGTGTTGGTCTCGTGCTGGATCGGGTCGCTCACGCGCAGGCGCACGATCAGGTCGGGGGTGTCGCGCTGGCTGGTGGTGCTGCTGCTCAGGTCGGCGCTCTGCACCACCGCCTTGAGCAGGCCGGCGAAGCTGGAGTTGACCTGCACCATGGTCAGCGGCGCCTTGGCGGCCAGTTCCTCGGAGAACAGCTGGGTCAGGTAGTCGGCCGAGAAGCCTTCCGGCACCTGGTCCATCACCACGGTGGCGCGCGGGCGCAGGCGGCCGTCGATCTTGCCGACGACGAACTTGTGGAAGCGCGCGCCGGTGCCGATGGCGTCGGCCAGGCCGATGCGGGCGACGGCGTAGTCGGCGGCGGCGTAGACCACCTTGATGTTCTGCGACTGGTCGTCGTCCAGGCTGTCGCCGGACTGGATGCCCTGGCGGTAGCCGCTCGACAACAGCAGCAAGCCGTTCTGCTGGCCGGTGACGGTGGTTTCAATCGTCTTCGGCTGGAACTCGGCGCCGGCCTGCTTGCCCAACTGGGCGATCAACGCCGTCAGCGACTTGGCGTACAACTGGTCTTCCTCGGCCTGGCGGCCGCCGCTGGTCAGCACCGAGGCCGGCAGCAGGGCCGCCGCCGCGTTGGTGCTGGTGGCGGTGAACAGGATCTCGCCGGTGGCGACGTTGGTGAAGTAGACGCTGCCGGTGACCGGGGTCATCAGCTCGTAGTTGCCGTCGGCCTTGGCGGCGTAGTAGGCGGCCATCCGCGTCAGGTGGAAGGAGACGGCGAAGGTGTTGGCGGCCGACTGCTTGTTGAGGGCGCGGATGCGGCCGGCGAAGGCGGCATCCAGGGTCGCCTTGACCTGCTGCGACAACTGGGCGATGTCCTGGCGCTGCATGAAGCGCTGGTCGATCGCCGTGTTGCCGGGGTTCCAGAACACGCCGGCGACGGGGAAGACCATGGCGTCGGCGCTGGCGGCGGCCTGGCCGGCCAGGCCGGCCAGGGCCAGCGCGGCCAGCAGGCGGGCCGGGCGAAGGTTGAACGTGGCGTTGAACATGTGCGCTTTCATTGCGTTCGCTTATTGCTTTTTGGTTTTGGCTTTTGGCTCGGCGCCGCCGCATTTGTTCAGGCACAAGGTCAGCAGCTCGCCCTCGGCCTTGCCGTCGAGCTCCTTGCCGGCGAAGGCGGCCTGAGCGGCGACGGCCGTGTAGACGGCTTCCATCGCGTCGCCCTTGCCCTTCAGGGTGAGGGTCAGGGTGACGCCTTCCGGGCCGTCCGATTTCTTCTCGATGGCGCCGACGCCGTCGACGTCGCGCAGCGCCTTGGAGAAGGCCATGCGCATCGGCAGGCTCAGGTTGGCGCCCTTGAATTCAACGGTGTACTGGCGGCCGCGCGCGGCGCGGTCGGCCCAGTAGCCCAAGGTCGACGAGGCGAACGACGGCGCCATCATGCGCGCCACTTTTTGCGTCGCGGTGGCGGCGCAGGCTTCGATGTTGGCGCCGCTGGCCTGGGTGCTCTCGGCCATCGAGGCGATCAGCTCGCCGCCGGCGGTGGCGTAGGTCTTGACTTCGGCGTTGACGACGCAGCCCAGGTCGCCGGTGGCGGGGTTGCGGTCGCCGGAAATCACGGTGGCCGAACCGACCATCAGGAAGTCGGCGTTGGCCTTGCTGCGGGCGAATTCGGTGAACTTGGTCATTTGCACGCTGTCCGACAGCAGGGCCAGGTTGATCGGCTTGTCGCCGAAGAACTTACCCTTGGCCATGCTGGAGTCGAGCAGGCGCAGATCGTAGTCGCGCAGCTTGCCGGAGAACTCGTTGAGGAACAGCGGACGGCTGGTCGGCTTGGAGGTGTCCTGGTACTTGACCAGTTTCTTGTAGCTGGCCGTCTCGTGGCTGGAGGCGGCGACGTTGCGGGCGTTGATCGAGGCGCTGGCCGATTTCGAATTCGAGGCGGCGGCGTAGTTTTCCTTGGCCGACAGGGCGGCGGCCGAGGATTGGCTGCCGGACACGTTGGTGCGGTTGCCGGCGGCGAAGGATTCGTCGCCCGAGCGGGCCGCCACGGCGGTTTGCGAGCTGCCGTTGACTTTGCTGGCCGAGGCCTGGCTGGCGTTGACGCTGGCGCTGTAGCCGACCGCCGAGTTGGCCGAGGCGCTGGCCGAGGAGGCGCGGACCGACTTGTCGCGGAAGGACGAACCGGCGTCGTATTTCATTTCGACCAGCTCTTCCAGCGGCATGTTCAGGTCGCGCGTGCTGGTGAGGAACTCGTCGACCAGCATCAGGATGCCGAAGGAACGGTCGTTCAGCTTGTCGAGGTCGGTGCCACGGATGGCGTTCTTGATCTGCTTGCGGTCGACGTTGACGGCGACGCGGGTGACGAACTCGCCGCCGACCGACTCTTCCGAGGTGACGCGGATGTCGCGCATCTGCTTGGACACCTCGGCGACGATGGCGGCGAAGCGCTCTTCGCTGGCGTCGAGGGCGGTGGCGTCCTTGATGGCTTTGAGCACGGCGTCGCGCACGGCTTCCTGCTTGGCGGCGCCGCGGATGGCGGCGGCGTTGCCGGCGCCCAGCGGGGCGCGGCCCTCGCCGATGACCGAATCGTCGGCGCTGGCGCCGGCGGCGAGCGCGAGGGTACCCACGGCCACGCAAATGGCCTTTTTCAATACGTTATGCATAGTTTTTCCTTGCTCGGCCGGGCCGAGGCGCAATAGGGGAGGGATTAGTCTTTTGGCATTTCGACGACGATGTCGCCGGCGCGGATCACGGTTTTTTCTTTGCTCTCGCTGATGCCGACGGCGCCGCCGGCGGCGTTAGAGCCACCGACCGATAAAATCGTCTTCTCGCGTTTGGGGAAAGAACTGTCCATTAACTCGGTGAATGCCGCCATATTCAGCAGCGGCTGCAGATTGGCGTTGTTGACGATGTCTTTATCGTCCTTCAAACCCTTTTTGATGGCCGATTCCAATGCCGCCAGGGCCGCGTTCTTATCGCCCAATTGGGCGCGGGCCTGGGCCGCCAGATAATAGCCGTCGTAGGCGTCCGGGGTTTTCTTGATCAGCTCCTCGGCGGTTTTGGCCGCCTCGGTGAAGTTCTTTTGCGTCAGGTTCTGGGTGGCGCGGGTGCGGATCGCGTCGGCGCTGGCGAAGGGGCCGGAATCGCAGGCGGACAGCAGCATGGCGGCGGCGACCGCGATGGTCAGGACGAGTTTTTTCATCGGAAATTTTTCGAAATGGTGATGGAGTAGGAGCGGTTGAACTTGTCCTGGCACAGACCCTGCAGCGCCTGGCCGGTATAGCCGCTGTTGCTGTCGTTGCGGATCTGGATGTAGCACTTCAGCGTCGACGAGTAGGCGCTCAGGTTGCCGGTCAGGGCGAAGCGGCGCGGGCAGTCCGGGTCGTCCGAATTGCGGCATTCCTCGGCCTGCACATACAGCCGCTCGGGGCCGCCGGCGACGGCGTTGTACACCGCCAGATGGGCGCCGTCGGCGACGTAGCGGGCTTCGAGGATCTCTCGTTTGCCGCCGGCGTTGGGGCTCAGTTCGACCGTGTGGAAGGCCGACAGGTCCGGCGTGTCATGCAAATTTTGTGGGTTGTACGGGGCTTCTGGCGGGGTGGCGCAAGCGCAAAGCAGGGCGGACGAAAACAGTGCGGCGACAGCGGAAACATAACGCATGGGGGACTTTGTTTCTAATTTGCAATTTCCGGATGTTATACCAAATCCGCATATCGGCGCAAATTTTATTTGCTAGGAAAGCAATATGTTAATATTATATAAAGTTTTATCTAATATTATTTTGTCAAATTGCGGAGTTGAATTGCGCGGCCCGGCAAGCGGTGGAGCGTGGGGACGATGAGTAAGCGTCGCGCCATGCCACATCGCGCGCAGATCGATACAATCGACTGGATATGTTCGATTCGTGCAACAAACAGTCAACCGGCGCGCGGTTTTTCCGCCGCCGCGATTCCACTACACTCGCTTCATTGCATTTTTGCTGAATTCGAGGAGTCTGACTGATGAACACATTGCGCTTGCACTACTTTTTCGATCCCCTGTGCGGCTTGTGCTACGCCAGCGCGCCGGCCATTTCCGGCCTGGCCCTGGCCTTTCCCGAGTCGCTGGAGTTGATGCCGTCCGGCCTGTTCGCCGACGAGGGGGCGCGCGACCTGTCGCCCGACTGGGCCGACTACGCCTGGCGCAACGACCAGCGCATCGAGCAGCTGACCGGCCAGCGTTTCACCAGCGCCTACCGCGAACAGGTGCTGCGCGGCACCGGCGTGCGCTTCGACTCCGGTCCGGCCAACCATGCGCTGACCGCCGTGCGCGAACTCGATGCGGATCTGGAGTGGCGCTATTTGCAGGCGATCCAACTGCGCCGCTATGTCGACGGCCTGGACACGGCGCAGCCGGCGGTGTTGGGCGCCATTGCGGCGCAAGTGGCGGCAGAATCCGGCATCGACATCGATGCGGCCGCGTTCGCCGAACGCTTGCGCAGCGATGTGGCGCTGAAGCAAGCCACCGCGCGCCGCGTCGCCGTCACGCAGGACGCCATGCGCCGCCTGGGCCGCTTCGGTGTGCCGCAATTGCTGGCCAGCGTGGCCGGGCAGCAGCACGTGTTGCAGGGCGAGGCCTTGCATGGCGGCTTGCCGGCGCTGGTCGCGACGATACAGCGCCTGGGCCAGGCCCTGCCGGCCCAGGCGGACGGCGGCCAGACGCAGGGCGGTTAGACGCAGGGCGGGGCGGGCGACGCCCACGCATCGCCCACCCCGGTCCATACTGTACGACTGCTTGGTGCTACGACTGCCTAGTACTCGTCTTTCCGTTCGCCCGACAGGGTGCCGCTTTGGCTCAGCCCGCCGCTCTGGCTTTGCGCGCCACTGAGGCCGCTGCTCTGCTGGGTGCCGCTTTGCAAGGAACCGCTGCCCTGGCCCATCACGCTGCCGCTGGAAGTGAGGCCGCCGACCCGGTTCTGCTGGGTGCCGTAGAAGCCGTGGATGCTGCTGCTGAACTCGCTGCTGGCCATGTCCGGCCAGTCGTCCTTGTTGAAGCCGGGGGCGGCTTTCAGGCGCTCCTTGGACACGTCGAGCAGGAAGCGTTTGTTGGCGGTGTCCAGTTGCAGACTTTGCCAAGGCACGGCGAACAGCTTGTCGCCCAGGCCCAGCCAACCGCCGAAGGACAACACGGCGTAGGCGATCTGGCCGCTCTGCATGTCCAGCATGATCTCCTTGATATCGCCCAGATCCTCTTCCTGCTGGTTGTAGACGTCCTCGCCGATCAGGGTGTCGGCGCCCATCAGGCGCGGACCCGGTCCCTCGTTGTCGCGGTCACGGTAGATGCCGAAAACATCTCGATCCAAATAGCTCATCTTGTTCTCCTTTGCGGATAGTGTTCCTCGTTGAAATAGACCCGCCGCCGCCCGCCGACTGCTTCATGAATGTTGTCGACATGCGCTTTGCAGGTGTGCTCATCATGCGCAAAGCGCTGTCTTTTTGCTATCGGTGCACGCGCAATGCCGCTGTAGGAGAAAGTTGAGTTCCTGAGGAACATACGGCGGCCGCTTGACGGATGTTAATTTATCAACATAGAATTCCGTTCCCATTCTCGTTGGAGTTGCCATGTTCAAGCAGTTCGTCAAGCAGTGCGCGGTCGCCGGTCTGATGGTTGGCTCGCCTTTGTTGGCGCAGGCCTCGCAATTGCCCGACTATCCCTTCGTGCACGCCAGCGGCACCGCCTTCGTGCACGTGGTGCCCACCCGGGGCGAGGTGGATTTCGACGTCAGCGCCGACGACGCCGAACCTGAGGCGGCGCGCGCCGTGATCGACGGCCGCATCGGCGAGCTGCGCGCGCTGGTGGAGCAGCAGGGACTGAGCGCCAACGATATCGAGGTCAAAGGGGTGCGGCGCGAAATGCAGAACGGCGGCGAGGCCAAGGCCGAGGTCTACAAGCTGCTGTGTAGCGTGCACATCGACGTCAAGGATTTGAGCAAGTGGCGCGCCCTGTTGCAACCCTTGCTGGCGATGAAGAACCTGGACCATTTTTCCGTCACCTTCGGCACGGACGAGCGCGACAAGATCGAGATGGAACTGGCGACGCAGGCGTTGAAGGACGCGCAGCGCCGGGCCGACACGATGGCGCGCGCGGTCGGCAAGCGGGCCGGCGCGGCGACGGCGATCTCGTCGGACCAGTTGAAGAACCTGACCAGCTCCGTCGGCTTGCAAACCGTCAACGACTACACCAACACCAACAAGCAGAAGGGCAAGCAGCCGGAGGGTGGCGATTTGCTGATGGTGAGCTCGTTGAGATTGTCGCAGTCGCTCGACGTGATTTTCCGCATCAAATAACATGCGCCACCACGATATTGTCGACCACGCGGCGCCCGGCCAGTTGTTCGGACTGGACTGGCGCCGCGCGGCCGATGGCGTGGTGTTGCCGTTGGTGCTGGCACGGTTCGACATCGCCGCCTTCGCGGTCGAGCGTTTTGCCGAGGCGGGCCTGGCTTGTCCGGCGCAAATCGCCCGCAGTGTGCGCAAGCGCCAGGCCGAGTATTTTCACGGCCGCCTGTGCGCCCGGCAAGCGCTGGGCGCGCTCGCGGTGACGGCGGCGTCTGGCGCGACGGCGGCGCCGGCTGCGACGGCGGCCGGTTTGGAGGGCGGGCCGGCGGGCGGGCATACGGGCGGGCATAAGGGGGAGGTCGGCATCGGCGCGCAGCGCGAACCCTTGTGGCCGGCCGGCGCGCTCGGCAGCATCAGCCACAGCAAGAGTCTGGCGGTGGCCGTGGTGGCCGAGGCGACGCGCTACGGCGGCATCGGCCTGGACATCGAGGAATGGGCTGACGGCGCCGCCGCCGAGGCGCTGCAGGGCCTGGCTGTGTCGGCGCGGGAAATGGACTATCTGCGCCGCTTCGAGCACAGCTGGGCGCGCGAGCGGCTGCTGACGCTGGTATTTTCGGCCAAGGAAAGTTTCTATAAAGGCGCCTTCGGCGTGGTGGGGCGCTTCTTCGATTTCACCGCGATCGAGCTGGAGCTGCTGGACCTGGACGCCGGCATTGCGCGCTTCGTGCTGGCCGAGACCTTGAGTCCGCAATTCCAGCTTGGCCACAGTGTCACGGTCGAATGTCGCACGCTGGGCGCGACCCACGTGGCCAGCTTGTTTGTTTGGTAAGCGCTTTACGCGGGGCCGCAACTCTCGTAGAATTCGCGCAACTATCGATTTCCCGATTTCCCGATTTCCGCTCGCCCAAGGCCAGCCCACCCATGTTCCGCTTGCAACGCTATTTCAACGGCACCATCCTGACCAAGACCCGGCTCGACCGTGTCCTGGCCGCGCTCGTGCTGTTGATGCTGGCCTTGCAGTTGCTGAGCGTGGGTCAGCACAAGGACGAGCACGTCGGCGCCAAGGCCGATTGCGCCAGTTGCTTCTTCGCCCACCATATACCGTCCGGTTTGCCGCCGGTCGAGCCGGTCGCCGCGCCGGTGTTGGGCTTGGCCAGCTATCCGCTGTTGCAATTCATCACCCACGACTTCCATGCGCGCATCAGCTTCCTGATCCCGCAGTCCCAGGCGCCGCCGCGCCGCCTCTTCCTGTCCGCATAACACTTAGCACTTAGCCTTTGCATGTGCTGCCGCCGCGCCTTTTTGTCGCGCGGCAGCGCCGCACCCGCGACGCCTTGATCGCCGGCCAGCCTTTGCGCTGTCTGCGCTTGTTTGCGCTTGCCTGCGCTCGGCTGCGCGCGTGCTGAGGCCATCTACACAGAATTTCCGGCGGTCGGCTGCGTCAATGCCAATCGGCCGCCATCATCGACAAGAGGCGACACCATGAAACGTATTCCATCCCATCCCACCCTGCGGCCCCTGCCGTTGATCCTGACCGGGCTGTTCCTTGCCGCCGGCGGCGGCGTGCGCGCCGAGACGCTGATCGCCGGCGCCGCCGATGCGGCCAGTGCCAGCGCATCCGCAGCCACCGCATCCGCCGCGTCCACCTCGGCGCCGATGACCACCGTCGAAGTCAGCGCCGCCCATCTGAGGAACGAGCGCATCGAGTTGTCGCCGAAGATAGGCACCACCGTGTATTCGCTGGACCGCCACATGATCGAGGCGTTGGGGCAGGGCGCCGACACGCCGTTCAACGAGATGTTGCTGCGCCTGCCGGGCGTGGACCAGGACTCGAAAGCGTCCGGCGGCCTGCACGTGCGCGACGACCACGCCAATGTGCAATACCGCATCAACGGCGTGCAACTGCCGGAGAGCATCACCGGCTTCGGCCAGTCCATCGACACGCGCTTGGTCGACCAAGTCGACTTCATGACCGGCGCGCTGCCGGCCCAGTTCGGCCTGCGCACGGCCGGCATCGTCGACATCCAGACCAAGGAGGGCGGCAAGCCGGGCGGCCGCGTCGGCGTGCTGATCGGCAGCCATGGCCACGTCGAGCCGGGCGCCGAGGTGTTCGGCAGCCAGGGCGCCTTCAACTACTATCTGTCCGGCAGTTATCTGCAGAACGACCTGGGCATCGAGAACTCGCAGCCCACCAGCCGTGCGCTGCACGACGGCACGCACCAGGGCAAGACCTTCGGCAACCTGTCCTACTTCGTTGACGACAACACCCGGCTGGGCTTGATGTTCGGCAGCTACAACGGCCGCTTCCAGATTCCCAACAATCCGAACCAGGCGCCGGCTTTTTCGTTGACCGGGCAGAGCGACGCGGCGGCCGGCAGCAGCCTGTTGCCATCGTCGCGGCTGGACCAGCAGCAGCGCGAACAGAACCGCTTCGCCGTCGTCTCGCTGCAAAAGAGCCTGGGCGCGCTGAGCTACCAGGTGTCGGCCTTCCATCAGTATTCCGAGCTGCACTATTTGCCCGATCCACTTGGCGACCTGATCTACAACGGCGTCGCCTCGGACACCTTGCGCTCGAATTCGGCCAGCGGATTGCAGCTGGACATGGGCTACAAATTGCACGCCGAGCATACCCTGCGCGGCGGCCTGGCTTACACGCGCCAACGCACGCGCAGCGACAACACGGTGCGTGTCTTTGCCACCGACGATGCCGGCGCGCAAGTGGGTAGCGAGCCGCTGAGCATCGTCGACAATTCCAGCCGGACCGGCAAGCTGTACAGCCTGTACCTACAGGACGAATGGCGCATCGGCGCGCCGTTGACCTTGAACTACGGCCTGCGTTTCGACAAGGTCGACGCCTACACCAATGAGCAGCAGTGGAGTCCGCGCATCAACCTGGCCTATCAACTGGACAAGGACACGGCGCTGCACGCCGGCTATTCGCGCTACTTCACGCCGCCGCCGCAGGAGTTGGCGGCGCAGGGCAGCATCAATCTGTACGCCAACACGACGAACGCGCCGTCGATTGCCGTGTCGGACAATGTGAAGGCCGAACGCAGCCACTATTACGACATCGGCCTGAGCCACCAGCTCAGCGCCAGGCTGACGCTGAGCGCCGACGCCTACTACAAGAAAATCCGTAACCTGCTCGACGAGGGCCAGTTCGGCCAGGCCTTGATTTTGTCGCCGTTTAACTACGCGACGGGGTACGCCAAGGGCTTGGAGTTGTCGGCCGTCTACAGCGAGAAGCAGTGGGGCGGCTATCTGAACCTGGCCACGCAAAAGGCGCAGGGGCGCAACATCGTCTCCGGCCAGGCGCTGATCGATGCGGATGAGTTGGCCTATATCCGCGACCACGATGTCTACCTCGACCACGACCAAACCTTTACCGCGTCGGCCGGTCTGCACTACCACTTCGGCACGACGCAAATCAACGCCGATATGCTGTATGGCAGCGGCCTGCGCATGACGCCGCAAGGCGGCGCGCCGAACTCCGCCTCGCTGCCGTCCCACACGACGTTTAACCTGGGATGGACGCAGGGATGGAAGAACACACTGTTCGGCAACATTGATGGCCGTCTGGCATTGATGAACGTGTTCGACCGCTCGTATCTGCTGCGCGACGGTTCCGGCGTCGGTGTCGGCGCGCCTCAATATGGTGCGCGCCGAACAATCTACGCCGGCATCTCCAGCAACTTCTGAACGAACTGAATGGCCAAATGAAAGCGGCCCGGGACTGGAGTCCGGGGCCGCTTTTTTTCGTTTGAATTTGAAGAAAGCCAATAGATATAAGGCTTTGTTTGATGTCGATCAATTCGACACGCAGTTGATTTTTTGCAGACGGGAAATAATCCAGCTGTCCACATCCTCGCGCACCAACACATCGCGGTCGGCGTCGAGGACGTAACGGTAGCCTTGGAACAAGTAGTTGTCACCGGGCTGGTAACCCAGTGCGCTGGCGCCGTGGATCTCCAGTGGCGCCTTGCCCGGCAGCGGACATTCCTGTAGCAGCTGCTGTATCGAGGGCGGCAAAATGTCGGTGATTGTTTGCATGCTGGCTGCTCTTTCAAGTGAGAGATCAACGGCCTGACGTCACCAAGATAGCACTGTCGGCAGAGCCTGAAAATAGGCCGGCGCGCAAAAATAAAATATAAATATTGATCGCTTTTCCGCGTGGAATTTGCGGAGTATTGCGCCAGCGCCGACGCGGCCGCGGACGCGAAGCAAACTGTCCTTTAGATTCATCGGCTTAGTGTCGGAACTGAATTCGATGCATGACATGGGAAAAGATTCGTCGGGCCGGCGCGCCCATCGTTGTGTTGACGCACATTGCGCGATTCGACGGAAGGCCGGCATCGCAAATACAACAGCGAATATTTCCGCACTCAAACTTGCCGACGCGCACGTCGCCCATGGGTTTCTGCTCCAAAATGGCGCATAATTAGCGGCTGCGCTGTTGGACCAGCAGTCGACGAGGCGTTTGCCGATTTTTTTGTTAATTTTTGAACGAATTGAATACTATGACCGAGATCACGTCCTTACGAGACATTCCAAAAGAAAACATCTTCCGCAAGGGCGACACCTTTGTCCTGTTCGGCGAGTTGTTCGGCCGTGGCTATGTCAACGGCCTGCTGGACGAGGCGCGCAAGGCGGGCATGAACATCGTCGGCATGACGGTGGGCCGGCGCGACGAAAATATGCAACTGCGTCCGCTCGACGCCGAGGAACTGGCGACGGCCGAAGCGAATCTGGGCGGCCGCGTTATCAACGTGCCGCTGATGGCCGGCTTCGATCTGGACGCGCCGGAAGGCGAGCCGACCCCGACCGCGCTGCTGGCCGGCATGACCTTGAAGAACTGGCAGGAAGAAAAGCTCGACTGGGCGCAGATCGAGCGCTGCCGCGCCGCCGGCACGGCCCGTTTCAGCGCCTCGGTGGCCAAGGCCATGGCCGAGCTGGACAGCCTGATTCCCGACGGCAGCAATGTCTACTTCGCCCACACCATGGCCGGCGGCATTCCCAAGGTCAAGGTCTTCCTGGCCATCGCCAACCGCATCTACAAGGGTCGCGGCGAGCGCTTCATGTCCTCGCGGGCGTTGCTCGACAGCGACCTGGGCAAGCTGATTTTGATGAACTTCGACGAAGTCACCGCGAACACCTTCCAACATCTGATCGACGGCAGCGCCGCCATCCGCGCCCGCCTGGAAAACCAGGGCGGCCAGGCGCGCTACAGCGCCTACGGCTACCACGGCACCGAGATCCTGATCGACGACCAATACCAGTGGCAGACCTACAGCAACTACACCCAGGGCCGCGCCAAGATGCGCCTGGAGGACGTCGCCAAGGGCGCCTGGGCCAAGGGTGTCAAGGCCAGCGTGTTCAACTGCCCGGAAATCCGCACCAACTCCTCGGATATCTTCGTCGGCGTCGAGCTGTCGTTGTTCCCCCTGCTGAACGCGCTGAAGAAAGAGGGCGGCGCCGCCTGGAGCCGGCAGCAGTGGGACACTTGCCAGAGCTTGTTGGAAGATGGCGTGTCGTTGCAGGATTTACTCGACCGCATCGCCGCCTACAACGGCGACGCCACCAGCGTCCTGTTCCGCAACTTCGCCGCCTGGCCGATGGACAACACGCCTGAGCTGGCCGAGGTCATGATCGGCACCTCGGACAGCATCACCAAACTGCACAAGACCCGCGAGGCGCTGATCACCGATCATCTGAGCTCGCTGGTGTTGGAGGGCACGGGGCCCTTGATGTTCCACGAAATGTCGGCGCCGCGCGCGCCGGTGATCTGGCTCAACCACGACATCATCGCCCGCCAGTTGAACGCGGTGCACAACTGATCGGACTGCCACCGGCAAAGCTCTGATCGACGGGCGCGCGTTGCGAAACGCGCGCCCGTTGTCGTTTCCGCCATCCCATGTAATGTGCATGCTGCGCTGCGGCGCCGTTGCGGACGCCATGTCCACGTATGCCTGCTCGGCGTCATTTTCCAAGAATGCGCGCCAAAACTCGACAAAATCACCATCCCGTGCGCTGAAAACGCGCATTTCCCCTTGCCTCTGCGGCATTGCCTAAAAAAAATAATGTCAACTTCGTAAATTTTTGTTGCAATGATAAATGAGAATCAGTATCATTCGCATTTTAATGTGTAACTTAATAACAACTGGGTGAGTTGATGTCTATTACAAAAAAAACGTTGGTGATGGCAATTGCAAGTATTGGTTTTCAACCGGTCTACGCGGCCGATGCGGCGAGTTCGGCCGCCAGCGGGGATGTCGAGCAGGTCGTGGTCACGGCCACCTTGCGCGCCCACACCATCGCTTCGGCGCCGGCCTTCATGTCGGTGGTGACGGCGGAGGATATCGCCAAGTCGCCGGTCAACAGCCTGGCCGACTTGCTGCGTGAAACGGTCGGCGTCAGCAACAGCACCGACGGCACCGGTCGCGACGAGATCGTCATCCGCGGCTTGGCCGGCAAGTACACCTTGATGCTGGTCAACGGCAAGCGCCTGTCGTCCGGCGGCGCGCTGTGGCGCGGCGGCGATTTCGACCTCAACTCGATTCCGCTGAGCAGCATCAAGCGCGTCGAGATCGTGCGCGGCCCGATGGCGGCGCTGTACGGTTCGGACGCGATCGGCGGCGTGGTCAATATCATCACCAAGACACCGACCAAGGATTGGAAGAGCACGCTCAGCGGCGAGTACCGCAGCATCGCCTCGGGCGACAAGGGCAGCGAGTACCGCCTCGGCGCCTCCACCTCGGGCGCGATCAACGACCAACTGAGCCTGTCGATCAGCGGCGAAACCTCGGACCGCGACGCCTGGTACGCCACTTCGGCGAACGACACCACCCGTCCGCCGCGCCTGGAAGAAAAGAACACCCGCAACCTGGTGTCCACCGTCAGCTACCAGTTGTCCGACAAGCAGAGCATCGACCTCGACCTGGGCTATAACAACGACCACCGTCCGCGCGGCATGTACTACTACTCGCTCAATCCGCGCAACCAGAAAGAATCGCGCGACTACCGCGACCAGGAAATCACCCGTTACACCTTCGGCCTGACGCACCGGGCGGAATGGGACTGGGGCAGCACCACCGCTTACTTCAACCGCGAACAGGTCACCATCGAAGACTTCAACAGCCGTTACGCCGCGCCGCAGTCGCACACGCTGAAGGAGGAGAACACCTACGGCAAGATGTACGCCAACTTCGTGCTGGGCATCAACTCGATCAGCGCCGGGATCGACCTGCGCAAGCAGGTCATCAAGGACCCGCTGACCTATCTGCAAACCGGCAAGCACACGGTCAACAACCAGGCGCTGTTCCTGGAGGACGAGATCGCCCTGAACAAGGACCTGAGCCTGACCCTGGCCGGCCGCGCCGACCACGCCGACTCCTTCGGCAACCACTACTCGCCGAAGGCCTACCTGACCTATCAGGCGAGCAGCACGGTGACCGTCAAGGGCGGCGTCAGCAAGGCCTTCAAGGCGCCGGAAGCCTATCAGCTGAGCAAGGAATACAGCGTCATCAGCTGCGGCGGCGGTTGCTACCTGGCCGGCAATCCGACTCTGCAACCGGAAAAAAGCCTGAACTACGAGTTCGGTGTCGAGTTGCACCAGCAGCATTGGAACCTGAGCGGCGCCGTCTTCAAGAACGATGTCGACAACATGATCATCGCCACCTACGACGGCGTGGCCAACACCCGGCAGTGGGTCAACGTGGCCAAGGCCAAGACCAGCGGCCTGGAAGTGCAGGGCGATGTCGACCTGAACAAGGACGTCTCGCTGAGCGCCAACTACACCCGCCTGCGCGCCGACTACACCGACGAGACCGGCAAAGAGGTCAAGATGGAGAACCGGCCGAAGAACCTGGCCAACATCACCTTGAATTGGAAGCCGATGGACCGTCTGCAAACGTCGCTGTCGGCCCATTACACCGGCGAGCAGTTCTACCTGGGCAAGACCCTGCCGGCCTACACCCGCGTCGATCTGGCCTTGTCCGGCAAGGTCAACGACAAGCTGACGGTGCGCACCGGTGTCAAGAACCTGACCGATGTGAACCTGGAGAAGAAGAGCAAGGACTTCCTGTCCTACGAGCTGGGCCGCAACTATTACGTGAGCGCCACGTACAACTTCTAAACACGGCGCTTGTTTGATCGCCTGATGGAATGCCCTGCAGCCGGGCATTCCTTTTTGATTGGAGGGATTGAGATGACGATATCAGTACCAAGCGGAGAAGAGGGACGCCTGTCCGCGCAGGCGAGCATGCAATTTTTGTCGGCCCACCGCTGCATACGCGCCGAGGGTGTCGCCGAGCGCATCCGCCTGCCGGTCGACGCCGACGGCCAGGGCGACGCGGGCTTCCAGCGCGCCGTCGCCGAGGCCCTGCAGCACGCCCGCAACCGTGGCGTGGTCAAGCCCATCGTCGTGGGGGCGATTCCATTCGACCTGAGCCAGCCGGTCTACCTGACCATTCCCCAGCGTTACGAGATGAGCACGCGCGAGACCTTGGCGGCGTTGGACGCGCTCGACGCGCAGTTGACGCCGAGCCGGCCGCCGGCGCGGATGCCGGCCTTGCTGAGCGCGCACAGCGTGCCCGAGGCGGCCCGCTTCAAACAGGCGGTGCAACAGGTGGTCGCCAACTTCCAATTCAGCGACATCCGCAAGGCGGTGTTGTCGCGCATGCTGGAGCTGGAACTGGCGGCGCCGGTCGACGCCGCGCAGATTTTCGCCCGCCTGATGGCGCAAAACAGCAGCGGCTACCACTTCCGCCTGCCGTTGGCGGACGGCGCCGAACTGGTCGGCGCCAGTCCCGAGTTGCTGGTGCGCACGGAAGGCGGCCGCCTGTATTCGAATCCGCTGGCCGGTTCGGCCAAGCGGCAAGGCAACGCCGAGCTGGACTTCCAGGTCAGCAACGCGCTGCTGCAGTCCGGCAAGGACGGCTATGAACACAGCCTGGTGATCCAGGACATCGAGCGGGTGCTGGCGCCGCTGTGCCGCACGCTGGACGTGCCGCCGCAGCCGGCCCTGCTCAGCACGGCCGCCATGTGGCACCTGTCGACCCGCATCGAGGGCGAGCTGGCCGATCCGGCCATGACGGCGCTGCAACTGGCCTGCCGCCTGCATCCGACGCCCGCCGTGTGCGGCTATCCGACGCGCCTGGCGCGCAAATTGATCGAGTTGGTCGAGCCGTTCGAGCGCGGCATGTTCAGCGGCATGGTCGGCTGGTGCGACGGCGAGGGCAACGGCGAATGGGCGGTGACGATCCGTTGCGGCCGCATCCAGGGCAAGCGCATTCAACTGTTCGCCGGCGCCGGCATCGTCGCCGATTCCTGCCCGGAATCGGAGTGGGCCGAGACGCAGGCCAAGCTGCAAACCATGCTCAACGCGGTCGGCGTGGCGCTGCCGGCCGGCACCGGCAACACGGCCGCCGCCGCCAACACTGCCGCCAACACCGCCGCCGGGCCCGCCGCGGCGCAGGACGGCAAGGCCGGCGCCAACGCCGTGCAAACCCAACGCAGCGAGGAGCTGGCATGATCGAATTCACCCCTTGGCCGGCCGAGTTCGCCCGCCGCTACCGCGAACGCGGCTACTGGCAAGACCTGTCGCTGGGCGAGGTGCTGAGCCGCAACGTGGCGCTGCGGCCCGACGCCGCCGCCATCCTGTGCGGCGAGCGCAGCTACAGCTACGCCGAGTTGGAGCGCCAGGCCGAGCGGTTGGCCCAGGCGCTGCTGGCGCGCGGCCTGCGCGCCGGCGACACGGCCCTGGTGCAACTGCCCAACGTGGCCGAATTCTATGTCAGCTTCTTCGCGCTGCTGAAGATCGGCGTGGCGCCGGTCAACGCGCTGTTCAGCCATCAACGGCTGGAGCTGTCGTCCTACGCCCAGCAGCTGCAACCGCGCCTGCTGATCGCGGCGGCCGGCCACGGCCTGTTTGGCGACGGCGCCTTCGTCGGCGAGCTGCGCCGCCTGGCGCCGGCGCTGGACACGGTGCTGGTGCTGGGCGCCAACGGCTATGCCGACGAGCTGTCCGGCCTGTTGACCGTCGAGCGGGAGCGCGACGCCCCGGCGATGCCGGCGCAGCCGTCGGCGCCGTCCGAGGTGGCCTTCTTCCAGCTGTCCGGCGGCAGCACCGGCACGCCCAAGCTGATCCCGCGCACCCACAACGATTACCACTACAGCGTGCGGCGCAGCGCCGAGATCTGCCGGCTCGACGACAGCACGCGCTTCCTCTGCGCGCTGCCGGCGGCGCACAATTTTTTGCTGAGCTCGCCCGGCGCGCTGGGCGTATTCCACGCCGGCGGCACGGTGGTGCTGGCGCTGGACCCCGAGCCGCTGCGCTGCTTCGAACTGATCGCGCGCCACGGCGTGACGATGGCGGCGCTGGTGCCGTCGGCCGTGGCGCTGTGGTTGCAGGCGGCGCCGGGCCGGCGCGGGCAGCTGGCCAGCTTGCGCCTGTTGCAGGTGGGCGGCGCCAGCTTCGCCGAGGCGCTGGCGCGGCGCGTGCCGGAGGAATTCGGCTGCCGTCTGCAGCAGGTGTTCGGCATGGCCGAGGGCCTGGTCAACTACACCCGCCTGAGCGACAGCGACGAACACGTCTACACCACCCAGGGTTGCCCGATGAGCCCCGATGACGAGGTGCGCGTGGTCGACCTCGACGGCGAGCCGGTGGCCGACGGCGTCAGCGGCATGCTGACCACGCGCGGCCCCTACACCTTCCGTGGCTATTACCGCGCGGCGGAGCACAACGCCCGCGTGATCGACGCCGACGGCTTCTACGCCACCGGCGACCTGGTGCAGCGCGGCGCCGACGGCTACCTGCGCGTGGTCGGCCGGGTCAAGGACCAGATCAACCGGGGCGGCGAGAAGATCGCCGCCGAGGAGGTCGAGAACCTGCTGCTGAAGCATCCCGGCATCGTCCAGGCGGCGCTGATCTCGGTGCCCGACGAGCTGCTCGGCGAGAAGAGTTGCGCCTGCGTCGTGCTGTCCGACGCCACGCTGCGCCCGGTCACGCTGCGCAAGTTCCTGCGCGAGCAGGGCGTGGCCGACTTCAAGCTGCCCGACCGCTTCCTGGTCCTCGAACGGCTGCCGCTGACCGCCGTCGGCAAGACCGACAAGCAAACCCTGCGCGCCCAGTTGCACGCCGAGGCGGCGGTTGTCGCCTGAGTTGAATTCACCGACCATACGATTTGATTGAGAGAGATCCATGTCCATTCCCGCCATTTCCAGCTACACCATGCCGCCGGCCGGCGAACTGCCGGTCAACCGCGTGCACTGGCAGGTCGAGCCGCAGCGCGCCGTGCTGCTGATCCACGATATGCAGGACTACTTCCTGCGCTTCTACGGCGCCGACAATCCGCTGCTGCGCCAACTGGTCGACAACATCGCGGCGATCCGCCTGTGGGCCAAGTCGGTCGGCGTGCCGGTGGTGTACACCGCGCAGCCGACCAAGCAAAGCCCGCAGGAACGGGCGCTGCTCAACGACATGTGGGGCCCCGGCCTGACCACCGCCGACCCGGCGCTGCAGCAGGTGCACGCGGCGCTGGCGCCGGACGCCGACGACACGGTGCTGGTCAAGTGGCGCTACAGCGCCTTCCAGCGCTCGCCGCTGGAGCAGATGATGCGCGAGCAGGGCCGCGACCAGTTGCTGATCGTCGGCGTCTACGCCCACATCGGCTGCCTGACCACGGCGCTGGACGCCTTCATGCGCGACATCCAGGCCTTCCTGGTGGCCGACGCGGTGGCCGACTTTTCCGAGCGCGAGCACCGCATGGCGCTGGACTATGTCGCCGGCCGCTGCGGCGCGGTGATCGACACCGCCAGCCTGCTGCCGTCGCCGGCGCTGGCGTTCACGCGCGAGCGTCTCAAGTTGATGCTGTTGCGGCACATCGACGAGGCCGAGGGCGAGGTCGACCCGGACGACAACCTGATGGACTACGGCCTCGATTCGGTGCAGGTGATGGCCCTGGTGGCCGAGTGGAAGAAGCTCGGCCTGGACGTCAACTTCGCCGACCTGGCCAAGACCCCGACGCTGAACGCGTGGTGGGACTTGCTGGCGCAGCGGCAGGCGGCGTGAGCGGACCATGAAACGGGACGACTCGGTCGAACTGGCGCGCACCCATCCGCTGCGGCCGGAGCACGGCCCGCTGCTACAGTTCGAGGGCAAGCAGGTCTGGGTGACGGGCGCCGGGCAGGGCATCGGCTACCAGATCGCGCTGGCCTTCCGCCAGTTGGGCGCGCGGGTGGTCGGCATCGACCGCCACTTCGACAGCGAGCTGGGCACCCGCCAGGGCAAGCGCTATCCGTTCAAGACGGCGCGGCTGGACATCGCCGACCGCGCCCAAGTCGAGCGGACCTGCCGCCAACTGCTGCTGGAGACGCCGCAACTGGACGTGCTGGTCAACGCCGCCGGCGTGCTGCGCCTGGGCGCGCTGGAGACGTTCAGCGAGGAGGACTGGAAGAGCACCTTCGACATCAACGTCGGCGGCGTCTTCTATCTGCTGCGCGAGCTGATCCCGCAGTTCAAGGCGCAGCGCGGCGGCGCCATCGTCAGCGTGGCGTCGAACGCGGCCCACGTGCCGCGCATGAACATGGGCGCCTACTGCGCCTCGAAGGCGGCGCTGGTGAGTTTGAGCCATTGCGCCGCGCTGGAGCTGGCCGAGTTCGGCGTGCGCTGCAACCTGGTCTCGCCCGGCTCGACCGACACGCCGATGCTGCGCGCCATGCTGCCCGGCGAGGCCGCCCTGCAGCGCACCATCGACGGCCTGCCGGACATGTTCAAGCTCGGCATCCCGCTGAAGAAAATCGCCACCGCCAAGGAGGTGGCCAACGCCGTGCTGTTCCTGGCCTCCGACCTGGCCAGCCACATCACCATGCAGGACCTGGTGGTGGACGGCGGCGCGACGCTGGCCGCCTGAGCGGCGGCCCCGGCGCCGCCGCATTTTCACATCTCGATATGGAAGCATCCGTGCACATACTGTTTTTTGTTCTGACCTGGCTGGCCTGCGCCATCCTCTACCTGAGCCACCGCCACCAGGGCTGGATGGCGCAACCCTTGGCGGCCACGCCTTGGCGCGCCGTCGGTGGCGTACTGCTGTTGCTGGCGCTGGGTTGCGGCCTGGCCGCCTTCAGCGCCATCACCGCCGTATTCGGCTGGCTGATGCTGCTCATGCTGGCCTTCAGCGTGCTGCCGTTTTTTTCCCTGTTGATCAAAAGGATGCGCCGTGAACAGCAAGCCTGAAAAAAAAGCGCCCATCCGTCCCGACTGGTGGAGCAAGACCCTGGTCGGCTGCCTGCTGGGTTGGACCCTGGCGCTGGCGCTGGCCGGCCTGTTCGCCTGGGCCGGCCCGGGCGGCATCGCGGCGCCGCAAAAGAACCAGTTCGTGATGTGGTTGATCGCGCCGATCTGGATGATGGTCTTCAGCCTGACCTATTTGTTCCGTAGCGGCTTGAGCGCGCTGGGCTGGCTGGGTGCCGCCAATCTGCTCGCCTATGCCGTGCTGTTTATGTACCGTGGACTTCCAACATGAAAATTCGTAGCGACATCCTGCGCATCTACCAAGCGCTGCACACCTGGGTCGGCATCGGCGCCGGCATGCTGCTGTTCATCGGCTTCTTCGCCGGCGCGCTGACCATGTTCAAGGCACCGCTGGACCGCTGGATCAGCAGCCCGGCGCAGACCTTGCAGCCGGTGGCCCAGGCCCAGCTCGACCCGCTGGTGCGCCAGGTGCTGGAGCAGCATCCGTCCGCGCGCAAGGGTTTCACGCTGCACCTGGAGCGGCACGAGAACGTCGCCGCGCCGGTCAGCTGGAGCGGCGACGAGGGCGGCCGCGAGATCGACCTGTCGGCCAAGCGCTGGCAAGCCACCTTGGACGGCGACGGCAAGCTGGTGGCGCGGCAGGAGCTGCCCTCGCTGCTGGCGCAGCTGATCGACATGCTGCACCGCACCGGCGGCGTGCCCGGCACGGTGGGCGACGAATACCTCGGCATCTACCTGATGGGCGTGGCCGGCGTGATGTACTTCCTGGCCCTGGTGTCGGGCGTGATCCTGCTGCTGCCGACGCTGGTGAAGGACTTCTTCGCGCTGCGCGCCGGTAAAAATCGCAAGCGCTTCTGGCTCGACGCGCACAACATCGTCGGCATCGCCAGCCTGCCGTTCCACATCGTCATCAGCGTGACGGTGATCGTGTTCGCCTTCCACGACCAGTTTTACGACAGCCTGCAGGAAGTGGTCTACGGCGAGACGCCGATGTTCCAACGTGGCGGCGGCAAGCCGGTGCCCCATTCGGTGAGCGAGATGCTGCCGGCCACCACGCTGATCGCCAAGGTGCAGCAGACCGCGCCGGACTTCCACATCAGCGAGATGCTGTTCATGGGCCTGGACGGACCACGGCCGATGATACGCGCGGCGGTGGTCAACCCGCGCCACCTGGTGCACGGGCCGGAGTCGGCCTACGTGATGATCAATCCCTACAGCGGCGAGGTGACCAACAAGACCATGCTGCCGGGTCACGCCGACACCTGGAGTTCGCTGGTGACGCCGCTGTTCGCGCTGCACTTCGGCAGCTACGGCGGGAATATGATGCGCTGGGTGTACTTCGTCTTCGGCCTGAGCGGCGCCTTCCTGTTCTACTCGGGGAATCTGCTGTGGGTGGAAAAGCGCCGCAAGAACCAGATCCGCGACCAGGCGCCGCCGCGCCAGACCTTGACCACCCTGCGCATGGCCTCGGCCACGCTGGGCGTCTGCCTTGGCTCGGTGGCCGGCGTGCTGCTGACCATGGTGGCCGGTAAGTGGTTGTACGGCTCGGCCGCCAACATCAACTCGGCCTATCTGGCGGTGTACTACAGCGTCTTCCTCGGCGCCGTGGCCTGGGCCTTTTGGCGTGGCCCGGCGCGCGGCGCGGTCGACCTGCTCAATCTGTGCGCCTTGGCCTCGCTGGCGATTCCACTGACCTCGCTGGCCGCCGCGCTGCTGCCGTCGCTGGGCTTGTGGGCGCACACCAGCGCCGCCACGCTGGGCGTCGATTTCGCCGCGCTGGCCGGCGCCGCGCTGCTGCTGTACGGCGCCCGCCTGACCGCGCGCCGCGTGCTGCACGGCCCGGTCGACAGCGTCTGGTCGGCGGTGCCGGCATGAGCGCGGGCCTGGCCGACGATCTGCTCGGCCGGGCCGACCTGGGCGGCGCCGCCTGGTGGCACGCGGTGGGCCAAGCCGGCACGCCGCTGTGCCGTGCGCTGCCGGACGGCCAGTTCGAACTGAGCTTCCTGTGGCGCGACCCGGACGGCGGCCCGGAGCGTTCCGACTGCCAGCGCGTCTATCTGGACGTGTATTCGCACACGCCGCATCCCACCGAGGCGCTGACCAGCATGGCGCGGCTTGGACACAGCGATGTCTGGTTGTGGCAAACACGGTTGCCGGCCGACTGGCGCGGCAGCTATTTCCTGATGCCGGCCAACAGCGATCAACTGCCACCGGCCGCGCCGGCGGCCCGCTCGGCGCTGCGGGAATGGTGGATCGCCCTGATGGCGAGCAAGGCGCAGGCCGATCCCTTGAACCGCCACACCCCGCACAAGGGCAGTTGGGGCGGGCCGTTGTCGGCGCTGTGTTTGCCGGCGGCGGCGGGCCACGCCGCCTGGGCGGCGCGCGACGCGCTGCCGCAGGGGCGCTTGCTGGCGCAGCGCTGGCGCAGCGCGCGGCTGGGGCGCGAGCGCGATGTATGGCTGTATCGCAGCGGCCCGGCCGATATCGCCAGCAACGGCGCCGCGCTGCCGCTGGTGATCCTGCTCGACGGTCACTACTGGGCGCGCCACATGGCCGTGTTCGGCCCGCTCGATGCCATGACGGCGCGCGGCGAGCTGCCGCCCGCCCTGTACCTGCTGGTCGACGCGCTGGACCCGGCGACGCGCGCCATGGAGCTGCCCTGTCAGGCCGATTTCTGGTTGGCCTTGCAGGAGGAACTGCTGCCGCAACTGCGGGCCGTGCAGCCGTTCAGCGAGCGGCCCGGCGACACGCTGGTGGCGGGGCAGAGCTTCGGCGGCCTGGCCGCGCTTTACGCGGCGCTGCGCTGGCCGGAGCGCTTCGGCATGGTGCTGAGCCAGTCCGGTTCGTTCTGGTGGGCGCAGCCAGACGAAGCCGGCGGCGCCGGCGCCGCCGCGAGCGCGGACGAGCATGGAGACGCGAGCGCCGGCGGTTGGCTCACGCGCGCCGTCAACGCCGGCCTGGGCGCCGGCGGCCGGCTGCGGGTCAAACTGGAGGTGGGCTGCTACGAGGCGGACATGGCGGCCGAAAGCCGCGCCATGCAGGCGGCGCTGCGGCGCGCCGGCCATGCGGCGGACTACGCCGAATATCGCGGCGGGCACGACTGGTTGTGCTGGCGCGACGGCCTGCTGGCCGGCCTGGACGAACTACTGAATTCAAGAACCTGAGACGAGAGGACACCACATCATGAGTCAAGAAAACTATCTGAACCCGTTCGACGACGAACAACTGCAATTCACCGTGTTGAGCAACGCCCAGGACCAGTACAGCCTGTGGCCGGAGTTCGCCGAGCGGCCGCAGGGCTGGGAAACCCGCTTCGGCCCGGCCTCGCGCAGCAGCTGCATCGACTTCGTCGAGAGCCACTGGAAGAGCATCAATCCGTTTAGCGCCGCGCGCTGAGAGGGCATCCGCATGAATCGTCCCCAAGCGCAGCAAGAAGTGTCCGGCGCCGTCGCCGTGGCCGCCGGCCATACCCGCGACCTGCCGTTGACCGGCAGCCAGCAGGGTATCTGGCTGGCCGACCAGGTGTCGGAACAGAAGAACAGTTACGTGATCTCGCATTGGATCTCCTTCCAGGGTGAGCTGCTGCCCGAGCTGCTGTGCCAGGCGATCCGTCAGGGTCTGACCGAAGCGGACACCGTCACCGCGCGCTACGTCGGCGGCAACCAGCAGCTGCGCGACGGCTTGAGCGCCGCCGACATCGACGCGCCCGAGCGCTTCGACTGGCGCGGCCAGGCCGACGGCCAGGCGCGCGCGCTGGAATGGATGTGGGCCGACACGCGCGCCGACTTGCCGCTGGACGGCGATCTGCCGCTGTACCGCCAGGCGCTGTTCCAGGTCCGCGACGGGCAGGGGCGCGACACCTGGTTGTGGTATCAGCGCTTCCACCACATCATGCTGGACGGCTTCAGCTTCACCGCGCTGACGCGGCGCATCGCCGCGCTCTACACGGCGCTGGCGCAAGGGACGGCGGCGCCGGACAGCACGCTGATCGGCGTGGCGGCGGTGGTCGATGAATATCTGGCCTACCAGGCCTCCGAGCGCAGGACCGCCGACCAGGCCTTCTGGCGCGGCTATTGCGAAGACATGCCGGCTCCGGCCAGCCTGTCGACGCGTGCGGCGGCCGAGCAGGCGGGCGGCGCCGGCTTGCTCACCTACGACCTGGCGTTGCCGGCCGCCACGCTGGCGCGCCTGCAGACGCTGGCATCGGCGCCGGTTGGCGGCGCGTCTGCGCGCCTGGCGGCACCGGACCTGATCATGGGGCTGCTGGCCGCCTACCTGTACCGCATGACCGGCCAGGCGCGCCAGGCCATCGGCGTGCCGTTCATGCGGCGTATGGGATCGGTCGCCATCCACTCCTCGGCGCCGGCGGTGAATGTGCTGCCGCTGCGGGTGGAGCTGGCGGCGCAGATGGACTGGCGCGCCGTGGCGACCTGTTTCAAGCAGGCGCTGAAACTGGTGCGGCCGCACCAACGCTACGACGCCGAGCAAATCCAGCGCGACATGCAGCTGGTCGGCTCCGGCCAAAAGCTGTACGGTGCGCTGATCAACTACAAGCTGTTCGACTATGAATTGGACTTCGGCGGCGCCGAGGGCGTCACCCACCACCTGGCCACCGGCCCGGTCGACGACCTGGAGTTCGGCTTGCTGGTGCACGGCGAACAGATCGCCATCGAACTGCGCGCCGACGCCGCCCGCTACCAGGCGGACGAGCTGGCCGGGCACGCGCAACGCATCGTCCGCCTGCTGGATAGCTGGCTGGCGCAACCGGAACAAGCGGTGGGCCAATTGCCCTTGATGGCGGCCGACGAGCGGGCCGCCGTGGCCGAGTGGTCGACCGGGGCGGCGGTGAGGCCGGCCGAGGGCGTGCACCATGTGCTGGACCTGCTGACGTTGCAGGCCGCGCTGCGGCCCGACGCCACCGCGCTGGTCAGCGGCGCCGAGCATTACAGCTTTGCCGCGCTGGCCGCCGGCGTGGCGCAACTGAGCCGCCTGCTGATCGCGCGCGGCGCCGCGCCGGGCACGGTGGTGGCGCTGGCCATGCCGCGTTCGGCCGACACCGTCCTGGCCATGCTGGCGATTCTGAACAGCGGCGCCACCTTGCTGCCGCTGGACCTGGACTACCCGGCCGAGCGCATGGCGATGATGTGCGAGGACGCCAATCCGCTCCTGCTGCTGAGCCGCAGCGACTGCGCGGCCGCACTGCCGCCGGCCATTCCCCGGCTGGACCTGGACGCCGCCGCGCTGCGCGCCGAGCTGGCCGGCCATGCCGCCCACGGGCTGGACGCCGACGAGCGCGGCGTCGCGCTGACGGCCGACTCGGTCGCCTACGTCATCTTCACCTCCGGCAGCACCGGCCGGCCGAAGGGCGTGATGAACACCCACGGCGCGCTGCTGAACCTGTTCGCCTCGCACCAGGACACCATCTACCGCCCGGCGCTGGACGCCGTGCGGGCGCGCCATCCGGGCCGCGCGCTGCGTGCCGCCCACACCCATTCCTTCTCCTTCGACTCGTCCTGGTTGCAGCTATTCTGGCTGCTGCACGGCCAGGAGCTGTACGTCATCGACGAGGACACCCGGCGCGACGCCCACGCCCTGGTGCAGGAGGTGCGCCGCCTGGCCATCGACGCGATGGACCTGCCGCCGTCCTTCCTGGCGCAGATGCTGGGCAGCGGCTTGGTGGAGCAGGGCGCCCACCAACCCAGCCTGATCCTGATCGGCGGCGAGGCCGCGCCGGCCGCCCTGTGGCGCCAACTGCGCGCCGTCCCCGGCCTGCTGTCGCACAATCTGTACGGCCCGACCGAATACACCGTCGACACCTTGCGCGCGGCGCTGGCCGACAGCGAGCGGCCGCTGATCGGCCGGCCGATCGGCAACACCTCGGTCTACGTGCTCGATGCCCGCCTGCAGCCGGTGCCGGTTGGCGTGGTGGGTGAACTTTACCTGGCCGGCAAGGGCCTGGCCGCCGGCTATCTGGCGCGCGGCGGCTTGAGCGCCGGACGTTTCGTCGCCAATCCCTTCGCCGCCGAAGCCGGCGCGCGGATGTACCGCAGCGGCGACCTGGTGCGCTGGAACCGCGCGGGACAACTGGAATTCGTCGGCCGTGGCGACGACCAGGTCAAGGTGCGCGGCTACCGCGTCGAAATCGGCGAGGTGGAGAACGCGCTGTCGCTGTTGCCCGGCGTGGAGAGCGCGCTGGTGCTGGCGCAGGCCGTCAACAACAGCCATCGTTTGATTGCCTACTGCGTCGCGCCGTCGTCCGCCG
>NZ_JAEMNU010000100.1:27852-40145 GCF_016461825.1 Rugamonas violacea
ACTGCGTCGCGCCGTCGTCCGCCGGCGGCGACGTGGCGCGGCGCAGCGCGACGCTGCTGGCCGCGCTGCGCCAGGCGCTGCCCGACTACATGGTGCCGTCGGCCTTGGTGATACTGGACGAGTTCCCGCGCAACGTCAGCGGCAAGATCGACCGCAAGCGCCTGCCGGCCGCCGCCATCCACAGCGCCGGCGGCGCGCCGGAGAGCGCGGCCGAGGCCCTGCTGTGCCAGCTGATGGCCAAAGTGCTCAAGCTGGAGCGGGCCGGCGTGGAGGACGACTTCTTCGCCGTCGGCGGCGACAGCATCGCCGCCATGACGTTGTGCGGCGAATTGCGCCGCGCCGGCCACACCCTGCGCCCCAGCGCGGTGTTCGCCCAGCGCAGCGCGCGCGGCATGGCGGCCGTGCTGACCGCCGTGCCGGCAGCGGGCGCCGAGGCGGCCCTTGCGCCGGCATGGACGGTGGCGCCGGCCCAACTGGCGCTGCTGCGCCAACGCTACCCGGACTTCGCCGAACTGGCGCCGGTGCTGCCGCTGCAAAAGGGCATGCTGTTCCACGCCCAGCTGGGCCAGCAGGCCGCCAACTACAACGCTTTCACCCGTCTGCAATTCACCGGCGCGCTCGATAGCGGCCGTCTGCGACTGGCCCTGCAAGCGGTGCTGAGCCGCTACCCGCAACTGGCCGGCTGGTTCGACATGGAGACCGGCGACGAGGCGGTGTTCCTGCTGCCGCGCCAGGACGGCGCCAGCGCGCTGGCCTGGCCATGGCGGGAGCACGATCTGTCGACCTTGAGTGCGGAGGCGCAGGCCGGCGGCCTGGAAGAGATTGGACAAGCGCTGCTGGAACGCGACTACCCGACCGACCAGGGCGCCGGCATGTTGAACGCGGCCCTGGTCCACCTGGACGGCCAGCGCCACGTGCTGCTGCTGGTGATCCACCATCTGGTGGTGGACGGCTGGTCGACGCCCTTGCTGCTGCGCGATCTGCTGGCCGCTTATCGGGACAATCTGAACACCTTGCCGGCACCGCAGGCCGGCTACGCCCAATTGATCGGCCAGCTGGCCGGCCGCGAGCAGGCGCCCAGCCGGGCGCTGTGGCGCGAGACGCTGGCGCAGGTTCAGCCGACGCTGCTGTTCGAACAAATCCCCGCCGGCGCGCCGGTCAGCGAATTCGAACTGAGCTTGCCGGCCGCGCTGAGCGGCGCCCTGATGACGCAGATCCGCGCCCGGGGCCTGACCTTGAACGTGTTGATGCAGGGCGTCTGGGCCTGCGTGTTGGGCAGCATCGCCGGCCGCAGCGACGTGGTGTTCGGCACCCCGGTGTCGGGCCGCAGCGCGGCCATCGCCGGCATCGAGGAGCAGGTCGGCCTGTTCCTCAACACCCTGCCGGTGCGGGTGCAACTGGCGCCGCAGCAGTCGCTATGGGATCAACTGCCGGCGATGCAGCAGCGTCACATCGAGCTGCTGGAGCACGACGGCCTGGGCCTGGCCGAGATCCAGCGCCTGGCCGGCGCCGCCACCTTGTTCGACACGCTGCTGGTGGTGGAGAACTATCCGGACAACGCCTACCTTGAGCAGCAGTTGAGCGGTAGCGACGGCCGGCCGCTGCGGGTCGGCGATATCCACAATCGCGGCTACAGCCACTATCCGCTGGCGCTGCTGGTGCTGCCGGGCGAGTCGCTGACGCTGCTGGTCGAATATCGCGGCGCGGCCGCCGAGGCGCAGGCGCTGGCGCAGCGCGTCGAGCTGCTGCTGCGCACCCTGGTCGAACAGCCGGCGCTGCCGCTGTCGCGCTATCCGCTGCTGCATTCGCGCGACCTCGCGCTGCTGGCCGAGGTCAACGCCACCGCGCACGCGGTGGCGCCGGCCACGCTGCAAAGCGCGCTGGCGGCGCAGGCCGGCCGCACGCCGGACGCGCCGGCGCTGCTCGACGCGCGCGAGCGCCTCAGTTACGCGCAGGTGCGCCGCCAGGTGCACGGCTTGGCCGCGCAACTGATCGCCGCCGGCGTGCTGCCGGGCGACGTGGTGGCGGTGGCCTTGCCGCGCTCGGTGCGTTTGAGCCTGGCCATCATGGCGGTGATCGAGGCCGGCGCGGCCTACCTGCCGCTGGACCTGTCCTATCCCGACGAACGCCTGGCCTACATGCTGGGCGACGCCGCGCCGCGTCTGCTGATTTGCCAGGACGATGCGCGTGAACGTTTCGGCGCCATGCAGCATGGCGCGGCGCTGCTGCCCTTCGACGTCTTGCTGGCGGACGCCATCGACCATCCGGCGCCGCAGGTGGCGCTGACGCCGGCCCATCCGGCCTACCTGATCTACACCTCCGGCACCACCGGCCGGCCGAAGGGCGTGTTGGTGTCGCACGGCGCCATCGTCAACCGTATCGAATGGATGCAGCACATGTATCAATTGAGCGGCGCCGACGTGGTGCTGCAAAAGACGCCGAGCAGTTTCGACGTTTCGGTGTGGGAGTTCTTCTGGCCGCTGACGGTCGGCGCCAGCCTGGCGATGGCCGAGCCGGAGGCGCACCGCGATCCGCAGGCGCTGGCGCAGGCGATCAGCCAGCACGGCGTCACCTGCCTGCACTTCGTGCCGTCGATGCTGGCGATCTTCAGCGCCCATGCGCGCACCCTGGCGGGCCGGCGCGGCGGAGTGTGCCCCAGCCTGCGCCTGGTGTTCTGCAGCGGCGAGGCGTTGAGCAAGGCGCAGGCGCGCGAGTTCTCCGGCCTGATCGGCGCCGAGCTGCACAATCTGTACGGCCCGACCGAGGCCGCCGTCGACGTCACCTACCAAGCGGCCTTCGGCGCCGGCCTGGATGGCGAGGGACTGGGCGTGCCGATCGGCCGGCCGGTGTGGAATACCCAGCTGCGCGTGCTGGACCGCTATCTGCGGCCGGTGCCGCCGGGCGTGGCCGGTGAGCTGTACCTGTGCGGCAGCCAGTTGGCGATGGGCTATCTGGGCCGGCCGGAACTGAGCGCCAGCCGCTTCGTCGCCGATCCGTTCGGCGACGGCGAACGCATGTACCGCACCGGCGACGTGGTGCGCTGGCTGGCCGATGGCGCGGTCGAGTACCTGGGCCGGTCCGACGACCAGATCAAGATCCGTGGCCAGCGCGTCGAGCTGGGCGAGATCGAGACCGTGCTGCTGGAGCAGCCCGAGGTGGCCAACGCGGTGGTGCACGCGGTGGTGCTGGGCGCGCAGGCGCAGGGCGCCGGCGAGGACCACCGCCAACTGGTGGCTTACCTGGTGCCGCGCGACGGCGCCAGCCTGGACGCCGGCGCCATCCGCGAGCGGTTGGCGCAGCGCCTGCCGGCCCACATGGTGCCGGTGGCGTGCGTCGAACTGGCGCAACTGCCGTTGAGCGCCAACGGCAAGTTGGACCGCAAGGCCCTGCCGCTGCCGTCGCTGGCCGCGGCGGCGGGCGGCGGCGCCGGCCGCGCGCCGGCCGCCGGCCTGGAAAGCGTGCTGGCGCAAGCCTTCGCCAAGGTGCTGGAGGTGGAGCAGGTCGGCGCCGACGACGATTTCTTCGCCCTCGGCGGCCACTCGCTGCTGGCCATGCGGCTGGCGGCGGAACTGCGCCGCGTGCTGGAGCGCCCGGTGCCGGTCGGGCAGATCATGACCGCGCCGACGGTGGCGCGGCTGGCCGCGCAGATGCTGGACGATCTGCTGTCCGGCACGGCCGGCGGCGACGGTTTCGAGCCGGTGATCCGGCTGCGCACGGGGCAGGGCGCGCCGCTGTTCTGCGTCTACCCCGGCTCCGGTTTCGCCTGGCAGTACAGCGTGCTGCCGCGCTATTTGAGCGGTTCGCAGCCCATCGTCGGTTTGCAGTCGCCGCGTCCGCACGGCTTGATCGCCAGCAGCGCCGACATGGAGCAGCTGCTTGAACAGCAGTTGCGCATCGTGCGCGGGATCCAGCCGCAGGGGCCGTACTACCTGCTCGGCTACTCCTTGGGCGGCACGGTGGCCTACGGCATGGCGGCCAAGCTGCGCGCGCTGGGCGAGACGGTGAACTTCCTCGGCCTGCTCGACACCTACCCGGCCGAGGCGCACGACTGGTCCGACCCGCAGGGCGCCGAGGCGACGCTGGGCGCCGAGCGCGAGCAGGAACAACTGCTCAGCGACGCCTATGCCGACGGCGACGGGGCCGACGCCGACGCGGATGACGCGCTGGCCCAGCTGCGTAAGGAGAAGGAGGCCCTGCTGGGCCAGATCTTCGCCAACTACAAGGACGCGGTGCGCCTGTTGTCGCGCACCGTCACGCCGGACTATGACGGCGCCGTGACCCTGTTCGTCGCCGAGCAGTCGCTGCCCGACTACATCGCGCCGCGCGCCAGTTGGGAGAAGCATGTGCCGCAGTTGCGGTTGCAGGTGCACAGCCTGGCCGAGTGCTCGCATGAAAACATCCTGTCGCCGCAGACCATGACCACGCTGGGTCCCTTGTTGGACGAGCTGCTGCGCCGGGCGGCGTGGCCGGAAACTGAAGTATCGAAGTTGGAACCATTGAAAGTGAAGCTAGCATGAGCAAGAAGTCCTCCCTGTTTGTCGACCTCGGCCTGCTGCGCCGCAACCGCGATTTTTGCAGCGTCTTCATCGCCCGCACCATCTCGCTGCTGGGCCTGGGCATGTTGTCGGTGGCCGTGCCGATGCAGATCTACGCGCTGACCGGCGACAGCTTCCACGTCGGCCTGGCGATGGCGCTGGAAGGCGGCGGCATGTTCGTCGGCCTGCTGCTGGGCGGCGTGCTGGCCGACCGCCACGACCGCAAGAAGCTGATCCTGTTCGCCCGCACGGTGTGCGGCGTCGGCTTCCTCGGTCTGGCCGTCAACGCCTGGCTGCCGGCGCCGTCGCTATGGGCGGTGTATGTGCTGTCGGTGTGGGACGGCTTTTTCGGCGCGCTCGGCGTGACCGCGCTGATGGCTTGCATGCCGCTCATCGTCGGCCGCGAGAACCTGATGCAGGCGCGCGCCATCAGCATGGTCACGGTGCGGCTGGCGACGGTGATTTCGCCGGCCATCGGCGGCATCATCATCGCCGCCGCCGACGTCGGCTGGAACTACCTGATCGCCGCCATCGGCACCGGCCTGACCTTGCTGCCGCTGCTGCGCCTGCCGTCCATGCTGCCGGCGCCGGGCCAGGCGCACCATCCGCTGCGCGCCCTGGCCGACGGCTTCCGCTTTTTGTTCACCAATCCGGTGGTGGCCAGCACCGCCGTGATCGGTACGCTGATCACCTTGACCACCACCATCCGCGTGCTGTTCCCGGCGCTGGCGCAGACGGCCTTTGGCGGCGGCGCCTTCGAGGTCGGCATGATGTACGCCGCCGTGCCGCTGGGCGCCACGCTGGGTGCCATCGTCAGCGGCTGGACCGGGCAGTTGCAGCGTCCCGGTTTGGTGATGATGCTGGTCAGCCTGGGCGCCTTTGTCTGCCTGATGTTGATCGGGTTGAACCGCCACTTCGTGCCGACGCTGCTGTTGCTGGTGGCCTTCGGTTATCTGGTGTCGATCGCCTCGCTGCTGCAGTACACGCTGGTGCAGGGCCACACGCCGGACAATTATCTGGGCCGGGTCAACAGCCTGTGGACGGCGCAGGACGCGGCCGGCGATTCGCTCGGCACGCTGGGCATCGGCCTGCTGGGCAAGGTGCTGTCTTCACTGGGCAGCATTTTCTTCTGCGGCGCGGCCGCCGCCGGTGTCGGCTTGCTCCTGCTGGGGAGCTTCCGCGTGCTGCGCCAGGCGCCGATGCACGATGCCAGCTTGGCCGAGCAGGCCGACGCCGCCTGAGCAGCCCGTGTGCCGCTGAGTTGAGAACCCCCACGGCGAAATCTGGGGTCAGACCCGGCGGGTCTGACCCCGGCTGTATGCTCTTGGGTGTTTTTTGAGCCGGCGGCGCCTTGGCTTTGTTGCATCAGCCGACGCGCGGTGGGAAGCGCAGCGTGAAGCGGGTCAGGCCGGCCTCGCTGCCGGCCTCGCAGCGGCCGTGGTGCAGCGCCATCACGGTGCGCACGATGGACAGCCCCAGGCCGCTCGATTCGGCCGAGTCCTGGCGCGCCGGGTCGGCGCGGTAGAAGCGGTCGAACAGCCGGGCCAGATGTTCGGGCGCGATGGTGGCGCCGTGGTTGCACACCGTCAGCCGCGCGCCCGCCGCGTCGACCTGGGCCGACAGGGTGATGGTCGAGCCGGCGTCGGCATGGCGCACGGCGTTGGCCAGCAGGTTGGCCAAGGCGCGGCGCAGCAGCATGGGGTCGGCCCAGACGCTGGCCGGGTTGGTTGCGGCGGCGCCGGCGCCGGCTGCGGCGCCAGCGCCGCCATCCTCGGCCTGGATGGCTGCCCCGGTGTCGGCCCCGCTGTCGCCGCCGATGGCGATGGCGATGCGCAGGCCGCGCTCCTCGGCCGGTCCCTCGAAATAGTCGGCCTGGCGTAGCAGCTCGTCGTGCAGCGGCAGGCTGGCGCAGGCGATGGCGTTGTCGGCGTTGTCGGCGCGCGCCAGGAACAGCATGTTGTCGGTCATTCTGGCCAGGCGCTGCAATTCCTCGTGGTTGGATGCCAGCAGCGTTTCATAGTAGTCGCTGCTGCGCGGCTGGCTCAGCGCCACCTCGGTCTGGCCGAGCAGGTTGGCGATCGGCGTGCGCAGGTCGTGCGCCATGTCGGCCGAGACTTGGCTGAGGCGGGTAAAGCCGTTGGCGAGCCGCTCCAGCATGGCGTTGAAGGCGTCCACCAGCAGGGCCAGCTCGCGCGGCGCGCCGGCGCCGTCGAGGCGGGCGGCCAGGTTGCTGATGCCGATATGGCCGGTCTGGCGCGCCAGTTCGCCGAGCGGCCGCAGGCTGCGCCGCACCAGGGCCAGCGCGGCCAAGGCGGCCAGCAGGGCGCCGGCAGCGGCCGACAGCAGGATGCGCTCGCGGTACTGCGCCAGCATATGGGTACGCTCGCTCATGGCGCGCCCGGCGATGATCTGTAGCGGCCGTCGCGGGTCTTCGCTGCGGGCGCTGGCGGCCAGCGCGATGAAGGGCACGCCGTTGGCATCCACGGTATGGCGCACCGCCGCCAGCGTCAACGGCGCTTGCGGCGGCAGCGGCGCCAGCTCGGGGATGGGCATGGCGCCGGGGTTGACCTCGATCAGCGGCGCCTGGCCGGCGAAGCGCAGCACCAGCAGCGCCTCGCGGTTGCCCAGCATGTTGGCGAACAGCGCGGGCTTGGCGCGGACCAGTTCCATCGTGTTCTCGTCCTGCAGCAGGGCGCGGATCTGTTCGACGCGGTTGATCAGGGCGGCGTCGTCGCGCAAGGTCAACTGCTGCTCCAGCTCGCGGTAGAGAAAGACGCCGAGCGCCGCCAGCAGGGCGAAGCACAGCAGCGCGAACAGCGCCGCCAGCCGTGTCGTCAGCGCATGGCCGGACCGGCGCGGATTCACGCTTGCAGCCCGCAGCGGTAGCCGACGCCGCGCACCGTGTGGATCAGGCGCGGCGGGCCGAACGGCTCCTCGACCTTTTGCCGCAGGCGGCGCACGGCGACGTCGACGACGTTGGTGTCGCTGTCGAAGTTCATGTCCCACACGCGCGAGGCGATCAGCGAGCGTGATAGAACCTGCTCCTGGTGGCTGAGGAAGAAATGCAGCAGCGCGCATTCCTTGTTGGTCAGGGCGATCAGGCTGGCGCCGCGTTGCGCCTGGCGCTGCGCCATGTCGAGGCGCAGGTCGCCGAGCACCAGCGCGCCCTCCGCGTCCAGCGCCTGGGCCAAGCGCGCCGGCGCGCGGCGCAGCGCGACGCGCAGCCGCGCCAGCAGTTCGGCGAAGGAGAAGGGCTTGACCAGATAGTCGTCGGCGCCCAGCTCCAGGCCCTTGAGGCGGTCCTCCAGGCTGCCGCGCGCCGACAGGAACAACACCGGCGGCGGGTCGGCCCGCTCGCGCAGGCGGGCCAGCAGTTGCCAGCCGTCCAGCCCGGGCAGCATGACGTCGAGCACGATGGCGTCGTAGCGCGTCGCCAGCGCCAGGCGCAGGCCGGCGACGCCGTCGCGCGCCAGGTCGGCGGCGTAGCCGGCTTCGATCAGGCCGTTGCGCAGATAATCGCCGGCCTTCGGTTCGTCCTCAACGACCAGGATGCGCACTGCGGTTCTCCATGGCTTCTATCCCTGCGGCTCAATCCGCTACTGTACCCGAAGGACGACGGCGCCGCCCGTGCGTGCGATAATCGCCGGTTTTGCCGCCCGCCTTCGTCCCGATCGCGCCGGCGCGCGTCATGAAGGGGAGTGTTATGTTGTCGATGAAACCGGCCGAAATCAAGGTCAATCTGCTGAGCGGGTTGACCGTCGCGCTGGCGCTGGTGCCGGAGGCGATCGCCTTCGCACTGGTGGCCCATGTCAGCCCGATGACCGGCTTGTACGCCGCCTTCATCATGTGCCTGACCACGGCGGCGCTGGGCGGCCGGCCGGGCATGATCTCCGGTGCCACCGGCGCGCTGGCGGTGGTGATGGTCAGCCTGGTGCTCAGCCACGGCGCCGAATACCTGTTCGCCACGGTGGTGTTGATGGGGCTGTTGCAGCTGCTGTTCGCCGCCTTCAAACTGGGCAAGTTCATCCGCATGGTGCCGCACCCGGTGATGCTGGGCTTCGTCAACGGTTTGGCGATCGTCGTCTTCCTCGCCCAGTTCGGCCACTTCAAGCTGCCCGGCGGCGGCTGGATCGGCGGCGCGCCGCTGTATGTGATGCTCGGCCTGGTGGCGTTGACCATGGCGCTGATCTACCTGCTGCCCAAACTGACCAAGCTGCTGCCGGCCTCGCTGGGGGCGGTCCTGCTGGTCGCCGCGCTGGTCAACCTGCTGGGCATCGAGACCAAGACGGTGGGCGACATGGGCTCGATCGCCGGCGGGCTGCCGCAGCCGCATCTGCCGCAGGTGCCGCTGACGCTGGCCACCTTGTACATCATTTTGCCCTACGCGCTGGTGCTGGCGGCCATCGGCCTGATCGAGACGCTGCTGACCCTGAACCTGATCGACAGCATCACCGACACGCGCGGCCGTCCCAACCGCGAGAGCATGGCGCAGGGCCTGGCCAACGTGGTGGCCGGCCTGTTCGCCTCGATGGGCGGTTGCGCCATGATCGGCCAGAGCATGATCAACATCGACAACGGCGCGCGGCACCGGTTGTCGGGCATCGTCGCCGCCTTGTTCCTGCTCGCCTTCATCCTGTTCCTGTCGCCGTGGATAGAGAAGATTCCCCTGGCCGCGCTGGTCGGCCTGATGTTCGTCGTGTGCGAGAAGACCTTCGCCTGGGGCAGTCTGCAGGCGCTGCGCAAGATGCCGCGACAGGACGCCGTGACCGTGGTCGGCGTCACCGTGATCACCGTGCTGACCGACCTCGCGGTGGCGGTGCTGGCCGGCGTGGTGTTCGCCGCGCTGGTGTTCGCCTGGCAGCACGCCAAGCAGATCCAGGTGCGCATCGAGACCGATGCGCGCGGCTGGAAGGTGTACCGGCTGCAGGGTTCGCTGTTCTTCGCCTCGGCCAGCCAGTTCGCCGGCCTGTTCGCGCCGAAGGACGATCCGGCCGACGTGGTGATCGACTTCGGCGCGGCGCGGGTGGTCGACCATTCGGCCATCGAGGCGATCGACGCCTTGGCGGCGCGCTACCAGCTGGCGGGCAAAACGCTGCACCTGCGCCACCTCAGCGCGGACTGCCGGGAGATCTTGGGGCGGGCCAGCGCGCTGGTGGAAGTGAACGCCGACGAGGACCCGCGCTACCATGTCGCCGATAGTAAGTTGGGTTGATTTGCGGGGCCGCCGTCATACCAACGGAGTTATTGGTTTGGATGCCAAACAATCTTTCTTCAGTGTTGCTCTTGATAAATTAGTTGCATAGAGTGTAAAATGCGCTGCCCCTTCATCGGGGAGGTGCTTATATCGCCTCAATATCAAAAACAACAGGATTAAAGATGAAACAACAATTTATCGCCGCTCTGATCGGTGCAGCAATCGCTTTCCCAGTCGCAGCGCAAGCTGAAGGTTACTTCGTCGGCGGCAACGTCGGCCGTTCGGAACAGAAACTGTCGATCGACGGCCTGGGTTCGATCAAAGATACCGGCACCGGCTTCAAGCTGAACGGTGGCTACCAGTTCAACGCCAACTACGGCGTGGAAGTCGCTTACGTCAACCTGGGCAAAGCTGAAGTCAACGCGCAGGGCACCTACGCCAAGTCGGAGCCACAGACCGTGTTCGTCGCCGCCACCGGCACCCTGCCACTGAACAACGAATTCTCGCTGTTCGGCAAAGTTGGTGTTGCTCAGAACCACGTTAAACTCAGCGTGCGCGAATCCGGTTTTTCCGGATCGGATAGCGAAAACCGCACCACCGCCGTGTTCGGTATCGGCGCTGCCTACCACCTGAACAAGAACGTTTCGTTCGTAGCTGAATACGAAAACTTCGGCAAGATCGGCAACGGCGACGGCGCCAGCCTGAAAGCTGACCTGCTGTCCGTAGGCGTTCGCTACAGCTTCTAATTCCCTCGAGAATTGATGCGTTGAAAAGCCGGCTTCGCGCCGGCTTTTTTGCGTCCGCGTCCGCCGCGCGGGCTGCGGCGGGGCGCCGCGCCGCCTCAGCCGCGCACCGGCGTGATGCGGTAGACGCAGCGGCGCGCGCCGGCCAGCAAATGCTCGGCGCGCTCCACCGCGCAGGCTTCGGCCTCAGTGCCTACTAACAGGTAGTTGCTGCGGCCGGCAGGTATGCAGCAGCGTTGAGTTTGCAATCTTGATGAACGTCACCGCAGCCAGCGTAGGAGAGGTAGACATATTGGTGACATCGCCTTCTTATTTTACTTAGATTATTAAGGTTAAGGCACTGCCGCTCGTACCAATGAGTTGCGTAGCGGTCAAACTCGAACCATCGGCGAAGGCGAAGCTTTCGATCTGGTAACCGCCATCGCTGAAAAACCATTTCTCGACGACGATCTGGTCGGTGGCGGCGGCATCGGTCAGATTGTTTACCTTGATCACGAGGTCGTCGCCGCTGCGGCTCATGGCCAGGTCGGTCTGAACAATGCCGCTGCCGAACACCAGCTTGTCGGTGCCGTAGTGGCGGCCACTGGCGATGCCGACGTCAAGGATGGAGTCGCTGCCGTCGCCGCGATTGAAGATGTAGGTGTTGCTCGATAGGGCGCCGGTCATGCGGTCGTTGCCGGTGCCACCGATCAGGGTGGAAGCCTGGTTGATGTAATTGCCGCTTTCGGTCAAGGTGTCGTTCCCGCTGCCACCCTCGACGGTGCTTGCGCTTGCAAAGGTGATTTGGTCATTGCCGTCGCCGCCGCGCAGCAGGTTGGTTGCCGCCGAACCGCCGTTGTCGATGATGACATCGTCGCCGGCGCCGCCGTCGATGGTATCGGCGCCGCCCGGATCGGTAATACTGTCATTGCCTGCCAGGCCGTAGATGGTATTGTTGTCGATGGCGCCGGTGAGCGTGTCGGCGCCATCGGTGCCGTAGATTGCATTGCCAAGCTGTGTCACTTCGGCGTTTGTCAAACTCGAACCATCGGCGAAGGCAAAGCTTTCGATCTGGTAACCGCCATCGCTGAAAAACCATTTCTCGACGACGATCTGGTCGGTGGCGGCGGCATCGGTCAGATTGTTTACCTTGATCACGAGATCCTCACCGCTGCGGCTCATGGCCAGGTCGGTCTGAACAATGCCGCTGCCGAACACCAGCTTGTCGGTGCCGTAGTGGCGGCCACTGGCGATGCCGACGTCAAGGATGGAGTCGCTGCCGTCGCCGCGATTGAAGATGTAGGTGTTGCTCGATAGGGCGCCGGTCATGCGGTCGTTGCCGGTGCCACCGATCAGGGTGGAAGCCTGGTTGATGTAATTGCCGCTTTCGGTCAAGGTGTCGTTCCCGCTGCCACCTTCGACGGTGCTTGCGCTTGCAAAGGTGATTTGGTCATTGCCGTCGCCGCCGCGCAGCAGGTTGGTTGCCGCCGAACTGCCGTTGTCGATGATGACATCGTCGCCGGCGCCGCCGTCGACATCAGCAATCCTTGCATTTTCTACGGTGATTTTGTCGTCACCACTACCTCCACGAACAACAATATTTCCACTTCCAGTGTAGCTAATCGAATCATTGCCATCGCCCCCGTGGACCGCGTCGTCGCCATCTGAATCGATGATCGTGTCGTTCCCTGCACGCCCTTCAATCAACGTCGCGACGGCACTCAAGTCAACTAAGTAATTGTCGTTAACGTCACGCCGTTATACACAATTCTTGGTGCTGGCCCGGTCTCGTAATTTTCCCATTGTTTTCGCTGCAACGTAGACCTCTTTCATGCCAAGCCA
>NZ_JAEMNU010000101.1 GCF_016461825.1 Rugamonas violacea
CCGGTGCGGTACAGGCGGCCGGCGCCGCCCAGCGGATGGTCGACGAAGGCCGCCGCCGTTTGCTGTGGACTGTTCAGGTAGCCGCGCCCGACGCCAAGGCCGCCGACGCAGATCTCGCCCTTGACCCCGATCGGCACCGGCTGCATGGCGCGGTCGAGGATGTAGATGCGGTTGTTCGGCGTCGGCCGGCCGATCGGAATGGCGCTGTGCGCGTCCGGCCGGGCGTTGATGGCGTGCCAGGTGACGTCGTCCGAGCATTCCGCCGGGCCGTACACGTTCATCAGCGGAATCGCCGGGAAGCGCGTGAACCAATCCTGGCTCAGCTTGCTGCCCAGCGCCTCGCCCGTCGGGATCAGGTAACGCAGGCGCGCCAACGTGCGTCCCTCGGAACCACCGTCGAGCAGGCTGCGCATCATGCTCGGCACGGTTTGCAGCAAGGTCACGCCCTCCGCTTCGACCGCTTCGAGCAGGCGGCTCGGATCGTAGGCGATGGTATCCGGCAGCACCACCGTGCGCCCACCGACCAGCAGCGCCGAGAGCATTTGCCAGACGCAGATGTCGAAGGCGGCCGAGGCGGTTTGCGCCAGGCCGTCTTGCGCGTTGATGTTCATTGTGACGATCTTGCCGAACATGTGGTTCAACATGCCCAGCTGCTCGACCATCGCCCCCTTCGGCTTGCCGGTCGAGCCGGAAGTGAAGATGACGTAGGCCAGGTCGCCAGGCGCCGCGCCCGGCAACCCGGCCGGCACCGCGCCGGCGCACCAGTGCTGTTCGAGCACGATGGTGGCAAGGTCCAGGTGTCCGGCCAGCGCTTGCGCCTGAGCCGCGCAATCCTCGGCCACCAGCAGCAGCGGCGAGCCGCTCATCTCGACGATCTCGCGCAGACGCTCGGGCGGATGCTTGACGTCCAGCGGCAGGAAGGCCGCACCGGCCTTCAAGACGGCCACCATCATGGTCAGCAGCGACAGATTGCGCTCGCTCACCAGGGTGACTAGCACATCGCGGCCGGCGCCGGCATCGAGCAGGACCTTGGCGACGCGGGCGGCGCGGGCGTCCAGCTCGCCATAACTCAGGCTGGCGTCGCCGCAGCTGGCGGCGATGCGCGAAGGATCGCGCGCCACCTGCTGCGCGAACAGGGCGGCGAAATCATGCTCAAGCGGGAAATCGTGGGCGCTGGCGTTCCAGGTCTCCAGTTGCAGCGTGCGC
>NZ_JAEMNU010000102.1 GCF_016461825.1 Rugamonas violacea
AAGTTTACAAGGGCGGCCGCAACTCATTGAATGTAAACGGATTTTTCGGCCAAGCGCACGACGGTCCGGACTTGTGTATAACGGCGTGCTTTAAGGCGAATCTACACGGAGTCAATTGACTGTTTTAATTCCGAGAGCAACACATTGTGTGCCGCCGGACTTAGGGCTTTAGTTGAGGGAATTTGTTCGGAGCAAGGAATTGTTGATGGTCCCGTTGAGTTTCCTGCCAAGGGTGGGGGGACACAGATATTGCGGAGAACGGACCTTAGTGGCCAAATTGGGGGGCTGCATGAAAAAGGATTGCTAACCAAATCGTCCGCCGATACTCTTCATGAGCATCGATATCTAGGAAACTCAGCAGTGCACGAATTGGCACGACCTCCCGATGAAGAATTGAAATTGGCCGTTGAAATTCTCGAACATACTCTTGATGCTTTATATGAAATGCCGGAAAAGGCCGCACAACTCAGAATGCGTCGTAACAAATAGGAAAACGTTTGCAGCAGCACACACGGCCCGCATGACGGGCCCGGCGCACTGAGAGTGCCGGTGGGGTGCCGGTCAACGAGGAATAGACATGAATGAAGTTCAATCTACGATTGACGGCGTAATGACCGGTCACCGCCATCCTAATGAATTGAAGGCGCTGCTCAGCGCGGAGGCGCGAGCGAACATTCTACAAAAAAGCGCTGCTGAGTTTTATCGCTTGCAGCACATTCTTATCGGGGCTCCACAAGAGCATCCTGGGAGGCAAGGTGCGCCTAATGCGATGACTGAACTCAGTCGCCTCATCGCTGCTGTGGGCGGCTCCATGGTACGTGAGTCTCCAGGTGACGCCCTGCTTGAACGGCATTGGGTGATTGGACTTGACCAAAAGCCCATTGCCGACAATGTAGTCATCGCCTGGTGACACCTTCGAGCGAGGAAAATCCCGGCGCCCTGTGCGCCCCGTCTGCAGGCCGGCCGCCAGCGCAAGGAAAACAATGACGACTTCTAAAAAACAGCGTGATGCCAAGCCCCTTCGTAAAGCGAAGGCTTTGCTTAAGAAGGCGAAAAAGGATGAAAAGGCGGGTGTAAACGGTGCAGGTGAGCGGCAAGCAATTCATGAAGCTACTAAACATCGGTTAGAGACGGCAGGCGGCCCGAAGGGTGCTGGACCGATGAGGGTCTAGGAAAATTGTGAACACCAGTACCGTAGAACATGAGCCATGCCCACGCTGCGGGAAGCAGCCGGTCGCCCCAAAAGGGAAGCCCTATTGGACGGCCAGCAGCGATCAGCAGGATGGTGACACGTGGGCACTTGAGAACGCGATTGATAAACTGGAAGAAGAAGCGCACAAAACGTCTTCGCCTTAACCCTCGGAAAACCATTTTGAAGACACTCATTTTTGTAATTGCAGCTCTGCTTGCCGGCTGCTCGGCAGTTCCCATTACCCAGGAAGGTATGCTAGTTCGACAAATTCAGCCAAACGATTCGACGACTTGCAAGTTTATTAGGGTTGTTGAAGTTTCTGGCGGAATGTTTTATAGCAGTGTGGCTGAGGGACGACGCGATATGCTGGCAAAGGTTCGTAATGAAGTTGCTGCATTAAATGGTAACGCCTATGTACCAACGGCAGTCGTTGCCGAACACGGTATCAGCTTGCCTTACGCGCAAGCTGATGCATACAAGTGCCCCTAAAGGAAAACGCAGATAGCGTGAGCATCAGCGCTTTTTCATTTGCAGCTATTGTGAGCCGAAAATGGCGGCGAACGCGAGCACGACCGTTTTCAAACGCGAGCCGTTACAGCTACTGGTCATAGGAGGAGTTGTCGGCGCGGCAGCGAGCGTCGCCCTCTGGCTCCCCTGGCTCTTAAACCGCCTCGGTTCATGATCTTCTCGCTTCGGCGGAGTTTCGCGCGCGAAAGCCGGGCTCAAAAAAAGCGGCCACTGGCCGCTTGCTCATGCTGACTTGCGTTTCCGGACGCTGGAAAATTCGGGAATGTCGATGGAGGACGGTCCGAACGCACCGGAGCGCGCGTCCCGGCTGAGGGCTTTGCCTCCCAGCGTGACCCGAATCCGGCCCTGGGATGGCTTGACTTCACCGACGATCGGCGCGCCCATGGAAGCGATCTTAGCGCGGCGAGCGGCCGCCGCCAATTTGTAGGCACTGTTCTGGCTGGGGGGTGTTTTCTTCAAAGCGGTCATGGTTCAATCTCCGGCAGAGGGAGTGATTGATAGAGATAGTTTAGCAGAATCCCCCAGCTGCGACTGTCGGCGCTCAAGTCGAAGCGCATATCCCGGCCGCGGCCGCGTACGTTCCACCACTCGGGGTCCACAGCAATGACCTCCTGGACAGTCCGACACCCACGAAGTGCCTCGGATGGTGCCATGTTCAGTTCGGCAGGTTCGAGTGGCGCATCAAACCCAAATTTCGGCCATACGGCGAATCCGACTAAACCGTCCGGGTCATCCGGGTCGATCGGCCCGTTTCCAGCCGCGAAGAGCGAAATGTGGTTAAAGCCCAGCCGGTATGCTGAGATGGCCATCAGACCGAATGCAATGGTGGCCAGGCGATCGGGAGCATCCCCGGTGAGTACCAGTCGGCGGATAAATAGCGCGTCAACGTGGAGGGATGTGCCTTCTTCATCCCGGTAGGCGATCACGCTGGTGTTCTCGTCTTCCGCCATGAAGGGGTTGTTCGACATGACGTCCAGGCCGGCCGGCGCCTCGCCCTGTTCCCTTAACGTGAGGGCCCACACGATCGACCCATCGGGGATCATGAATAGCCTTCCGGTCTCGGACTCGTCCACGTCCAGCGTGGCGCCGCCGGGTTGATCAATCGTGATGCCCCCGAGGCGGGTCACGCCGTCACGTTGATAGAGTTCGCCCTGAAAGAACTCGCGGGCGATCTCATGCTCGGTGAGCAGGGTTTCCGCAGGGCTCAGATTGTCACGGTCGAAGGGATCGTTCGGATTCATCCAGGCATTGTAAAGTTTAAATGGGTGCACAGCGGCGTGCCGCAGGGTCGGCCCGTCGTTGCTCAGGCCGGCAACAGCGGCAAGCTCACCACAAACCCGCTGCGCCCGCCGTCCACGGCGGCGCAGCGCGCCTCGCCGCCATGGCGCCGCGCGATCTGCCGCACCAAGGCCAAGCCCAAACCGGCGCCGCCGTTGTCCCGCGTTCCGCCGCGCCGGTAAAACGGCTCGAAGATCCTCTCCCATTCCTCCACCGGCACGCCCGGCCCGGCGTCCCACACGCGGATGCTGAGCTGCGCCGCGTCGGCGTCGAGCCGCACGTCGGTCGGCGCCTGGCCATGGCGCCGCGCGTTCTCCAACAAATTGCGCAACAGCCGGCGCAGCAACCGCGCGTCGCCGCGCAGCAGGGCCGCCGCCGCCGCTGGCGTGGCGTCCAACTGCACCTCGTCGTAATGGGCGCACTCCTCGGCGGCCAGCGCCAGCGGCGCCACCGTCTCCAGCACCATGCCGTCGTTGACGGCGCCGAGCCGGCTGGCCAGCAGGATCTCGTCGAGCAGTTGATCGAGTTCGGCGATATCCTGCTCCAGCCCGGCGCGGCGCTTGGCGTCCACCGTGTCCTTGACCAGCTCCAGCGCCAGGCGGATGCGCGCCAGCGGCGTGCGCAACTCGTGCGAGGCGTTGGCCAGCAGCGCCTTGTGGGCGCCGACCAGTTGTTCGATCTGGTCGGCGGCGCGGTTGAAGCTCTGCGCCAGCCGCGCCACCTCGTCCTTGCCCTCGACCTTGACGCGCGCCGCCAGGTCGCCGGCGCCGAGCGATTCGACGCCGCGCTGCAAGCGTTCCAGCCGCTTGGTCAACTGGCGCACCAGCGGGAAGGCGGCCACGCCGATGGCCAGCGCCAGCGCGATCAGCGCCGTGTGCAGCAGCGCGCGCGGGCGGGCGAAGCCGAGCGGCTTGCTCGACCGCAGACGGCGGCCGTCGGCCAGCCGCAGGTCGGTGGCGGGGAAGTGGCCGGGCCGCGCGCCGGCGCCCCATTGCAGGCGCGGCATGCCTTTGCCGATGCTGGCCAGCGCGGTCCAGTCGGCGCCGTACAGGGTCATGTCGCCGTCGACGCCGTTGGCCAGGCGGACCAGCGCGGCCTGTTGTTCGGCCGCCGGCGCGTCGGCCGGCGGCAGCATGTTCTGCACCAGCCGGGCCAGCGTGGCGTCGGCCCGCTCGACCGGGCCGCCTTCGCGGTGCCACAACACCGTCACCGCGAAGGCGAACAGCAGCAGGCTGCCGAGCAGCGCGATGTAGAAGCGCAGGTAGAGGCGCGGCATCAGTCCTGCACCTTGGCGAACAGGTAGCCGGCGCCGCGCACGGTGATGATGCGGCGCGGTTTTTTGGGATCGTCCTCGACGGCGGCGCGGATGCGCGACATGTGCACGTCGATCGAGCGGTCGAAGGCCTCGATATGCTCGCCCTTGACCAACGCCATCAGCGTGTCGCGCGACAGCACGCGGCCGGCGTTCTGCGCCAGCGCCAGCAGCAGGTCGAACTGGTAGCTGGTCAGCTCGCAGGGCGCGCCGTCGAGCCGGGCGGCGCGGGCGTCGGCCTCGATCTCCAGGCGGCCGAAGCGCAGCGCCCGCTGGGCGGGGCGTTGGCCGCCGGCTTGGCCGCCTGCTTCATCGCCGCGCCGGCGGCGCAGGATGGCGCGCAGGCGGGCCAGCAGCTCGCGCGGTTCGAAGGGTTTGGGCAGGTAGTCGTCGGCGCCAAGCTCCAGGCCGACGATGCGGTCGATGGCGTCGCCGCGCGCGGTCAGCATCAGCACCGGCGTGTCGGCGCCGGCGCGCAGCTGGCGGCACACTTCAAGGCCGTCCATGTCGGGCAGCATTAGGTCGAGTACCACGGCGCCGAACGGGGGCTGCTGCGGCTGCGCCAGCAAGTCCAGCGCGTCGCGTCCGAGCGCGACGCTGCTGACGCGGAAGCCGGCCTGCTCCAGATACTCGGTGAGCATCTCGGCCAGGCGCGGGTCGTCTTCGACTACAAGGATATGGTCTGCCATGGATTCATTCTACGGGCAGGCGGCGGCCTTCACAAGCCGCCGCCGGGTGTGCCTCGGCGCCTAGCCGTGGCGGCGTTCGTGCAGCTTGCCCAGGTGGGCGGCCAGCTTGTTGCGCTGCTCTGGAGTGAGCACTTCGCCGACGTCGGCGATCAGCTGGACCAGGCGTTTCGAGGCCTGGTCGGCCAGTTGCAGCTTCTGCACCCGCATCGCTTCGAGCGCCGTAGCGTCCAAGGTCGGCTGGCCCAGCCAGGTCAGTAGTTCGGCGTGGGCGCCGCGCAGCTGGCTGTGGATCGGCTTGAGATCCTGCATGGCTTGCTTGACCAGCGGTTCGATCCTGGCTTTCTGCGCGTCGGTCGCATCGACCTCGGCGTACAGGTGCTTGAGCATGCGCTCGGCGTGGGCGGTGGAATCGACGGCGGCGTGGCTGCCGCCCATGTGGCGTTCGACGGCGAGGGCGCCGGCGCCGGCGGCCAGGGCGCCGCCGAGCAGGAAGGCGGCGACGGTGTTGCGGTTGAAGATACGCATGTTAAGTCCTCTAAGTGGTTTTGGGGAGACAACGAGGACCAGTGTGGGCGGGCTTGGTAAAGGGGCGATGTCGCGCAGGTAAAGATTTGTAAAGCAGATTTGTAAAGCGGATTCGTAAAGCGGGTTGCTGTGGCCCGCAGCGGACCCGATGCCACCAAGTTAAGGCGCCGACGGCTATAAAACCACCCAAAGGCGGAGAGCCGGGGTCGGACCCCTCGGGGGCCGACCCCAGGTTTGCGCCTATGGGTTTTGCCTGCCTGGGCGGGACGGGAAAATTGTAGCGAGTTTGTAACCAGTCGTTACCGCGTTCGGCGCGCTCGCCGACAGGTCGGGCGGCGGCGTCAGGCCGCATGGCTGCGGGCGTCGGCAGCGATGGACGGGACGGGGGCCGAGGCACACGCAGCCGGCGGCGCGCCGGCCATGTTTCCAGCGTCGCCGCATTGTTTCCGGCGGAAGCAATCGGCCGCCGTGGGTATGCTAGAGTCCTCGCATCAAATGGCCGCGCCACGGGCGTCGGTCCGCTCTCGAACTCAATACAGCCGTGGCCCGCGCCCGGCGCCAGCAACGCCGCCCCAGCGCGGCATCAACAAGGATAAGCGATGGATTCGCAAGACATGCCAAGCAAGCCAACCGTGACCGTTGCACCAGCCCGCCGCAGCCGCCGTTCCAAAGTCATCGGCGGCGTGATCGCGGTGGCCGCGATGGCCGGCTTGGGCGGCCTGGCCTGGTATCTGACCCATCCGGCGGCCGCTGCCGGTGGCGCCACGCAAGGCGCCGGCGGACCTGGCGGCGCTGCTGGTCCCGGCGGTCCCGGCGGCCCGGGCGGCGGCCGGCGCGGTGGCGCCAGCACGACAGTTGGCGTGGCGACGGCCGAGCATGTCGATGTGCCGGTGGTGCTCGATGCGCTCGGCACCGTGACGGCGGCCGCCACCACCACGGTGCGGCCACAGGTCTCGGGCATCCTGCAGAAGGTGCTGTTCAAGGAAGGGCAGATGGTCAAGGCCGGCCAGGTGCTGGCGCAGATCGATCCGCGCCAGTTCGAGATGGCGCTGTTGCAGGCCTCCGGCCAGCGTCAGCGCGACGAGGCGCAGTTGGAGAACGCCAAGCTGACACTGGAACGCTACCGCACGCTGATGACCCAGGACTCCATCGCCCGGCAGGACGTCGACACCCAGGCGGCGCTGGTCAAGCAGCTGGAAGGCACGGTGATGACCGACCGCGCCGCCGAGGGCATGGCGCGGCTGAACCTGGGCTATACCAGGGTCATCGCGCCGATCGGCGGCCGGCTCGGCCTGCGCGTGGTCGACGTCGGCAATCTGGTCGGTTCCAGCGACGCCGCAGGCATCGCCGTCATCACCCAGTTGTCGCCCATCGATGTGGAATTCGCCGTGCCGCAGGATCAGGTGCCGGACCTGCTGGCCCGCGCCAACGAGGGCGCGGCGCTGCCGGCCATCGCCTTCGACCGCACCCGGACCAATGAGCTGGGGCAGGGCCGCTTCGCCGCCCTCGACAACCAGGTCGACACGCAAACCGGCACCGTCAAGGCCAAGGCCCGCTTCGCCAACGACAAGATGGCGCTGTTCCCCAGCCAGTTCGTCAACCTGCGGCTGGAGCTGCGCACCATCAAGGACGCGGTGATGGTGCCGGTGACGGCGCTGCGCCACGGCGCCGCCGGCGACTACGTCTACGTGCTCAACGCCGACAAGACGGTCTCGACGCGCTCCGTCACGCGCGGCCAGGCCACCGTCGATAAGGTGCAGTTGAAGTCCGGTGTGAAGCCCGGCGAACAAGTCATCACCGAGGGCGCCGACCGCTTGAAGGACGGCGCCAAGGTCACGCTGCCGGGCGATAAGCCGGCCGGCGCCGGCGGTGGCGGCCACCGCAACCGCGACGGCAAGGCTGGCAAGGGTGGACAGACCGGACAGGGCGGGCAGGGCGGCGCTGCGGCGCCCGCCGGCGCGGCCGCTTCTGCCGGTGCCGAAGGCGCCGCCTCCGGCGAGCCCCGCCACCGCCGCCAGGACGGCGCCGCAGCCGCCGGCGAGCGTGGCCGGAAGCCGGCCCAGGGTAGCGCGCAATGAGTCCGTCCGGCCCATTCATCCAGCGTCCGGTGGCCACAGCGCTGCTGATGCTGGCGATCGTGCTGGCGGGGATAGTCGGCTTCAAGTTCCTGCCGCTGTCGGCGCTGCCGCAGGTCGACTTCCCCACCATCCAGGTGCAAACGCTGTATCCCGGCGCCAGTCCCGAGGTGATGGGGCAGACCGTCACCGCGCCGCTGGAGCGCCAGTTCGGCCAGATGGCCGGCCTGCAGCGCATGAGTTCGACCAGCGCCTCCGGCGTCTCCATCATCACGCTGCAGTTCACCCTGGGCCAGACCTTGGACGTCGCCGAGCAGGAGGTGCAGGCGGCCATCAACGCCGGCGGCTCGTTGCTGCCGACCGACCTGCCGGCGCCGCCGGTCTACGCCAAGGTCAACCCGGCCGACGCGCCGGTGCTGACGCTGGCGATCACCTCGGACACGATGCCGCTGACCGAGGTGCAGAACATCGTCAACACCCGGCTGGCGCTGAAGATCAGCCAGGTCAGCGGCGTCGGTTTGGTGTCGCTGAGCGGCGGCCAGCGGCCGGCCGTGCGGATCCAGGCCGACACGCTGGCGCTGGCCTCCTACGGCCTTGGCCTGGACACGCTGCGCAGCGCCATCACGGCGGCCAACGCCAACGGCGCCAAGGGCAGCTTCGACGGCCCGACGCGCTCCTTCACCATCAACGCCAACGACCAACTGGTCACCGCCAAGGACTACCAGAGCCTGATCGTCGCCTACAAGAACGGCGCCCCGGTGCGCCTGAGCGACGTCGCCCAGGTGGTCGACAGCGCCGAGAACATCAAGCTGGGCGCCTGGTCCGGCCTGAAACCGGCGATCATCCTCAACGTGCAGCGCCAGCCCGGCGCCAACGTCATCGCCACCGTCGACGCCATCAAGGCCCGTCTGCCCGAACTACAGGCCGGCCTGCCGGGCGCGCTGCGGGTAGACGTGCTGAGCGACCGCACCACCGGCATCCGCGCCTCGGTCGAGCATGTGGAGACCGAGCTGCTGCTCGCCGTCGGCCTGGTGGTGCTGGTGATCTTCGCCTTCCTGCACAGCGTGCGCGCCACCGTCATCGCCAGCCTGGCCGTGCCGATCTCGTTGATCGGCAGCTGCGGCGTGATGTATTTGCTCGGTTATAGCCTGAACAACCTGTCGCTGATGGCGCTGACCATCGCCACCGGCTTCGTCGTCGACGACGCCATCGTCATGATCGAGAACATCGCCCGCTACATCGAGGAGGGCGAGCAGCCGATGGCCGCCGCCATCAAGGGCGCCGCGCAGATCGGCTTCACCATCATCTCGCTGACGGTGTCGCTGATCGCCGTGCTGATCCCGCTGCTGTTCATGGGCGACGTGGTCGGCCGCCTGTTCCGCGAGTTCGCCGTCACGCTGTCGATCACCATCCTGATCTCCGCCGTGGTCTCGCTGACGCTGGTGCCGATGATGTCGGCGCGCTGGCTCAAAAGCCACGCCGACGAGCATCCGGGCGCGTTGGCGCGCCGCACCCAGGCCTTCTTCGACCGCGTGATCGGCCACTACGACACGGCGCTGCAATGGGTGCTGCAACGCCAGGGCCTGACCCTGCTGGTGGCGCTGGCCACGCTGGTGCTGACGGTGCTGCTCTACATCTGGATACCCAAGGGCCTGTTCCCGACCCAGGACACCGGCCAGCTGCAGGCCCGCGTCGAGACGGCGCAGTCGGTCTCCTATGCCCGCATGGCCGAGCTGCAGCAGGCCGCCGCCGCCGCCATCCTGGAAGACCCGGACGTCGAGTCGCTCAGTTCCCTGGTCGGCGTCGACGCCGCCAACAACACCATGCTGCACACCGGCCGCATGCTGATCAACCTGAAGCGCGAACGCAGCGGCGACCAGGCCCACACCATCGAGCGGCTGCGCCAGCGCGCCGCCGCCGTGGCCGGCGTCACCTTGTATCTGCAACCGACCCAGGACTTGACCATCGACGCCGAAACGGGGCCGACCCAGTACCGCGTTTCCCTGGAAGGTGCCGACAACGCCACCGTCAACACCTGGGCCGCCAAGCTGAGCGAGCGCATGCGCGGCAAGGCCGCCCTGCGCAACGTGGTGTCCGACGCCGGCGCCACCGGCACCGCCGCCTACATCAGCATCGACCGCGACAGCGCCGCCCGCCTGTCGATCAGCGCCGCCGCCATCGACGACGCCTTGTACAGCGCCTTCGGCCAGCGCATCGTCTCGACCATCTTCACCGAGACCAACCAGTACCGGGTGATCCTGGAGGCGCGTCCCGGCTCGCTGACCACGCCCGAGTCGCTGGGCAACCTGCAACTGCGCACCGGCTCGGGCAAGGCCACGCCGCTGTCGGCGGTGGCCAGCATCACCGAGCGGCCGGCGCCGCTGCAAATCACCCACGTCGCGCAGTACCCGGCCACCACGCTCGGCTTCGACACCGCCGACGGCGTCGCGCTGGGCCAGGCGGTCGAGGCGATCCGCGCGGCGGCCGAGGAGATCAAGCTGCCGCCGTCGGTCTCGCTGACCTTCCTCGGCGCCGCCGGCGCCTATCAAAACTCGCTGTCCAACCAGCTGTGGTTGATCCTGGCGGCGGTGATCTGCGTCTACATCGTGCTCGGCGTGCTGTATGAGAGCTACATCCATCCGCTGACCATCCTGTCGACCCTGCCGTCGGCCGGCGTCGGCGCCTTGCTGGCGCTGATGATCAGCGGCCAGGACCTGGGCGTGATCGGCATCATCGGCATCATCCTGTTGATCGGCATCGTCAAGAAGAACGCCATCATGATGATCGACTTCGCCATCGAGGCCGAGCGCGAGCAGGGCAGGTCGCCGCGCGAGGCGATCCACCAGGCGGCGCTGCTGCGCTTCCGCCCCATTTTGATGACCACCTTGGCCGCGCTGTTCGCCGCCGTGCCGCTGATGCTGGGCTGGGGCGACGGCGCCGAACTGCGCCGGCCGCTCGGCCTGGCCATCTTCGGCGGCTTGATCGTCAGCCAGATGCTGACTTTGTTCACCACCCCGGTGATCTACCTCGGCTTCGACAGCCTGGGCCGCCGTTGGGCCGGCCGCAAGGCCGCCGCCGGCGCCGTTCCAGGCAGCGGTAGCAGCGGCGCACCTGGAGCCGCCTCGTGAACCTGTCGGAACCCTTCGTCCGGCGTCCCATCGCCACCGTGCTGCTGACCATCGGCATCGCGCTGGCCGGCATCGGCGCCTTCTTCGTGCTGCCGGTGTCGCCGCTGCCGCAGGTCGACTTCCCGTCGATCTCGGTCAGCGCCAGCCTGCCCGGCGCCAGTCCGGACACCATGGCCACCAGCGTCGCCACGCCGCTGGAACGGCGCCTCGGCGTGATCGCCGGCGTCAACGAGATGACCTCCTCGTCGGGCAACGGCTCGACCCGCATCAGCCTGCAGTTCGACCTGAACCGCAAGATCGACGCCGCCGCGCGCGAGGTGCAGGCCGCCATCAACGCCTCGCGCGCCGACCTGCCGGCCACCTTGCGCAGCAACCCGACCTACCGCAAGGCCAACCCGTCGGACGCGCCGGTCATCATCCTGGCGCTGACCTCGCCGAGCCGCTCGCCCGGCCAGATCTACGAGGCGGTGTCGAACATCGTGCAGCAGAAGATCGCCCAGGTGCCCGGCGTCGGCGACGTCGAGCTGGGCGGCGGCTCGCTGCCGGCCGTGCGCGTCGAGCTGCTGCCGTATGCGCTGAACCGCTACGGCGTCTCGATGGAGGACGTGCGCGCCGCCATCCAGGCCACCAACGCCAACCGGCCGAAGGGCGCCATCGAAGGCGAGGGCCGCCGTCTGCAAATTTATTCGCAGCCGAGTGACGCCGCCGGCGGCCGCAACGCCGCCGACTACCGCAAGCTGGTGGTCGCCTGGCGCAACGGCGCGGCGATCCGCCTGCAGGATGTCGCCGAGGTCATCGACGGCACCGAGAGCAACAACACCCTGGGCCTGTTCAACGGCGACCCGGCGGTGATCGTGCTGATCACCCGCCAGCCCGGCGCCAACGTCATCGCCACGGTGGACGGCGTGCGCGCACTGCTGCCGCAGTTGCAGGCCCAGCTGCCGCCCGACATCAAGCTGCAGGTGGCCTCCGACAGCACCAACTCGATCCGCTCCTCGCTGCACGAGATCGAGCTGACGCTGCTGATCTCCATCGTGCTGGTGGTGCTGGTGGTCAGCGCCTTCCTGCGCAGCGCCCGCGCCACCGTGGTGCCGGCGGTGGCCACCGTCGTCTCGCTGCTGGGCACCTTCGGCGTCATGTACCTGCTCGGTTTCAGCCTGAACAACCTGTCGCTGATGGCGCTGACGGTGGCCACCGGCTTCGTCGTCGACGACGCCATCGTCGTGCTGGAGAACACCTCGCGCCACATCGAGGCCGGCATGGACCGCTTCAAGGCGGCCCTGCTGGGCGCCCGCGAGGTCGGCTTCACCGTGCTGTCGATCAGCCTGTCGCTGGTGGCCGTGTTCATCCCGCTGCTGTTCATGGGCGGCCAGGTGGGACGGCTGTTCCGCGAGTTCGCCGTGACCCTGTCGGCGGCGGTGCTGATCTCGCTGCTGATCTCGCTGACCACCACGCCGATGATGTGTGCCTGGCTGCTCAAGCCCGGCCAGATCCACAAGCCGCCCGGCCCCCTGGCGCGCTGGGCCGAGCGCGGCTATGACTGGATGCACCGCCAGTACCAGCACGCGCTGGACTGGGCGCTGGGCAGCGCCTGGCTGGTGATGTTGTCGCTGGCCTTCGTGGTCGCCCTCAACGTCTATCTGTTCTCGGCCGCGCCCAAGGGCTTCTTCCCGCAGCAGGACACCGGCCAGATCAACGGCGGCATCCGCGCCGACCAGAGCATCTCCTTCCAGGCCATGCAGCAGAAGCTGCGGCAACTGGTCAACGTCATCAAGCGCGACCCGGCGGTGGCCACCGTGGTCGGCTTTACCGGCGGCGGCCGCGCCGGCGGCGGCTTCATGTTCATCAACCTGAAGCCGGCCGACCAGCGCAGCGAGTCGGGCCAGGCGGTGATCGCCCGGCTGCGCCCGCAGCTGGCCAAAATCACCGGCGTGTCGCTGTTCCTCAATCCGGTGCAGGATCTGCGCATGGGCGGACGGCAAAGCAATTCGACCTACCAGTATACGCTCAAAAGCGACAACCGGGCCGACCTCAAACTGTGGGCGGCCAAGCTGGCCGAGGCGATGAAGGGGCAGCAGGAGCTGATCGACGTCGATACCGACCAGGCCGAGAACGGCGTCGAGACCTTCGTCACCATCGACAAGGACAGCGCCGCCCGCCTGGGCATGACGGTGCGCGACGTCGACAACGCGCTCTACAACGGCTTTGGCCAGCGCCAGGTGGCCACCATCTACGACGAGCTGAATCAATACCACGTGGTGATGGAGGTGGCGCCGCGCTACGCGCAAAGCCCGGAGGCGCTGCGCGACGTCTACGTGCCGTCGAAGGCCAGCGCCAGCGCCAGCGGCGGCGGCACGGCGACGGCGACATCGTCCAACACCACGGCGGCGCGCGACCCGTCCAGCGGCGCGGCCTTGAGCAACAGCGTGACGACGATGGTGCCCTTGACGGCCATCGCCAGCTTCGCCGAAAGCTCGACGCCCAGCTCGATCAACCACCAGGACGGCGAGCTGGCCACCACTGTGTCGTTCAACCTGGTCGACGGCTACAGCCTGGGCGACGGCCAGGCCGCCGTGCGCGCGGCCGAAGCGCAGATCGGCATGCCCAACAACGTGCGCGGCAGCTTCCAGGGCACCGCGCGCAGCGCCGACGAGAGCAACAAGCAGCAGCCGCTGTTGATCCTGGCCGCCATCGTGGTGATCTACATCGTGCTCGGCATCCTGTATGAAAGCTTGGTGCATCCGATCACCGTCCTGTCGACCCTGCCGTCGGCCGGCGTCGGCGCCGTGCTGGCGCTGCTGCTGTTCAAAATGGAGTTCTCCATCATCGCCCTGATCGGCGTGTTCCTGTTGATCGGCATCGTCAAGAAGAACGCCATCCTGATCATCGACTTCGCGCTGGAGGCCGAGCGCGCGCGCGGCCTGAACGCGCACGACGCGGTGCGCGAGGCCTGCCTGCTGCGTTTCCGTCCCATCCTGATGACCACCTTGGCGGCCGCGCTGGGCGCCTTGCCGCTGGCGATAGGTTTCGGCGAAGGCTCCGAGTTGCGCCAGCCGCTCGGCATCGCCATCATCGGCGGCCTGATCGCCAGCCAGCTACTCACCCTGCTGACCACCCCGGTGGTCTACATCCTGCTCGACAAGCTGCGCCGCCGCAGCCCGGCAGAACATCAACTCAGCCGTCTACTCAGCGAGCAGGCAACTGCGTCGCCGAATCCATCATGATCCGCACACACCACACCACCACCGGCGCCCGCGCGCCGACCCTGCGCCGGCTCAGCGCGCTGGTTTGCCTGGCCGTCCTGGGCGGCTGCGCCGTCGGCCCGGCCTACCAGACGCCAAGCACGCCGCAGCCGGCCGAGTTCAAAGAGGCGCGCGGCTGGCAGCCGGCGTCGCCGTCCGACACCCTCGAACGCGGCCCGTGGTGGCAGTTGTTCGGCGATCCCCAGCTCGACCAGCTGGCCGCCGCCGTCGAGGTGTCGAACCAGAACGTGGCGGCCGCCGTGGCCTCCTATGCCCAGGCCCGCGCCAGCGTCGGCGAGCAGCGCGCCGCGCTGTTCCCCAGCGTCGACCTGAACGGCGGCGCCAACCGCTCCGGCGGTGGCGGCGACACGCGCAGCGCCAGCCAGTACAAGCTGAACATCGGCGCCAGCTGGGAGCCCGACGTCTGGGACAAGCTGCGCGCCGGCGCCAACGGCGCCCAGGCCGGCGCCGCCGCCAGCGCGGCCGACCTGGCCGCCGCCCGCCTGTCGGCCCAGGGCGAGCTGGCGGTCGACTACTTCTCGTTGCGCCAGACCGACGCCCAACTGGCGCTGCTGGAGGCCACCGTGAGCGGCTACGCGCGGGTGCTGGAGATCACCCAGAACCGCTTCGGCGCCGGCGTCGCCGCCCGCTCCGACGTGCTGCAGGCGCAGACCCAGCTGGCCGGCGCGCGCATCGAGCGGGTCGGCCTGGCGCGCCAGCGCGCCCAGTTGGAGCACGCCATCGCCGTCCTGCTGGGCAAGGCGCCGGCCGAGTTCAGCCTGGCCGTCGCGCCGTGGCGCGCCACGGTGCCCGACGTGCCGCTGGCGCTGCCGTCGACGCTGCTGCAGCGCCGTCCCGACATCGCCGCCGCCGAGCGCCGCGTCGCCGTCGCCAACGAGCAGATCGGCGTGGCCCGCGCCGCCTACTTCCCCAGCCTGAACCTGAGCGCCTCCTACGGCGTCGGCGGCAGCGCCGTCGCTGGCTTGCTGAATGCATCCAACAGCCTGTGGTCGCTCGGCCTGTCGGCCGGCCAGAGCCTGTTCAACGCCGGCGCCAGCGCCGCCAGGGTCAGCGGGGCGCAGGCCGGGCGCGACGTCGCCGTGGCCCACTACCGGCAAACCGTGCTGGCCGCCTTCGCCGACGTCGAGAATCAACTGGCCGCCAGCCGCGCCCTGCTGCAGCAGCAGGATCTGCGCCATCTGGCGGCGCAGGCGGCCGACCAGGTCGAGACGCAGATGCTCAACCGTTACCGCGCCGGCCAGGTCGCTTACACCGAGGTAGTCACTGCGCAGAACAACGCGCTGGCGGCGCGCCGCGCCTTGATCCAGGCCCAGGCCGACCGCCAGACCACCGCCATCGCGCTGATCCAGTCGCTCGGCGGCGGTTGGCATGCCACGCCCTGAGGCGCGGCGCTTGGTGTTTGGCGCATCCCTTTGTATAATCGATCGGCAAAATGTAGAAAAGATCAATCTCCTCCCCGCGGGCAATCCGGCGTCCGCGCCGTTCCACAGCATGCCCAGATGACTATGCGAGCGTATCCGAGATGACCGTGCCAGCCGTCCCCAATGCCGCGTCGGAGTGGTCCGCCGACGGCGCCCCGGCGCCGGCGCCGGCGCTGACCGTCGCCGCCGCCGAGGCGCCGGTGCCGGTGATCGGCATCGGCGCCTCGGCCGGCGGACTCGAGGCGATCGTCGAGCTGCTCGCCAGCGTGCCGGTCGACAGTGGCCTGGCCTTCGTCGTCGTGCAGCACCTCGATCCCACCCACAAGGGCATGCTGCCCGAGCTGCTGCAGCGTGTCACCATGATGCCGGTGCGCGAGGCCGGCGCGCAGACGCCGATCGAGGCGAACTGCGTCTACGTCATCCCGCCCAACAAGGACCTCGGCTTCGCCCATGGCGCCTTGACCACGCTCGAACCGCGCGAGCAACGCGGCCACCGCCTGCCGATCGACTCCTTCCTGCACGCCCTGGCGCGCGAGCGTCAGGCGCTGGCGGCCGGCATCGTCCTGTCGGGCATGGGCGCCGACGGCACGCTGGGCCTGCAGGCGATCAAGGAGAACGGCGGACTGACATTGGCCCAGCTGCCGGCCAGCGCCAAGTTCGACCCGATGCCGCAGCACGCCATCAACGCCGGCGCGGTCGACATCGTCGCCGAGCCGCGCGACATGGTGGCGCGCCTGCTGGCTTGGTGGGGCCATCCGGACGGCGGCCCGCTGCCCGATCCGCAGAGCGCCGCCGGCCGCCGCGCCTCGCTGCAGCAGCTGTTCCAATTGCTGTTGCAGCAGACCGGCGCCAATTTCTCCGACTATAAGTTGAACACGCTGCTGCGCCGCATCGAGCGGCGCATGAAACTGTGCCAGGTGGGCGCCCTCGGCGGCTATGTCGACTACCTGCGCGAGAACCCGGCCGAGGTCGAGCTGTTGTTCAAGGAGCTGCTGATCGGCGGGACCAGCTTCTTCCGCGACCCCAAGGTGTGGGACTACCTGAAGCACAGCGGACTGCCGCAGATGCTGGCGGCCCACCCGGAGGGCGCGGCGCTGAAGGCCTGGGTGCCGGCCTGCTCGACCGGCGAGGAGGCCTACACCCTGGCCATCGTCTTCAACGAGGTGGTCGAGCAGCTCAAGCCGGAGGGCCGCTTCTCGCTGCAGATCTTCGCCACCGACCTCGATCCGGACGCCATCGACCGCGCCCGCACCGGCGTGTTCGGCAGCGCCATCGAGGCCGCAGTGACGCCGGAGCGGCTGCGCCGCTATTTCGTGCCGGTCGACGGCGGCGGCTACCGCATCCGCAAGGACCTGCGCAGCACCATCATCTTCGCGCCGCAGAACATCATCTCCGACCCGCCGTTCACCAAGCTCGACGTCCTGTGCTGCCGCAACCTGCTGATCTATTTCAACGTCAAGCTGCAGGACCAGCTGATCCCGCTGTTCCACTACGCCCTCAAGCCGGACGGCCTGCTGGTGTTCGGCAGCGCCGACACGCCGGGCCGCTTCACCGAGCTGTTCACCGCCCTGCCGGGCGCCGGCCGCATCTACCAGCGGCAGGACGCCTCGCGCCACCGTGTCGCGCATTATTTTCCGACCCGTGTCGCCAACATACCCGTCCCGCCCCTCAACGAACCGCGAGCAGTCTCCATGAACGGCAATATCCAAACCCAGGTCGAGCAGCAGCTGCTCAAGAAGCACACGCCGGCCGCCGTGCTGCTCAACGGCCAGGGCGATATCCTGTACATCCACGGCCGCACCGGCGCCTACCTGGAACCGGCCGTCGGCAAGGCCAACTGGAACATCCACGCCATGGCGCGCGAGGGCATCGGCTACGTGCCGGCCATCTGGTTTATCCCGACTTGCCGAGCGACGCCGAGCAGGTGCTGCGCACGCCGGTGTTCTGCGAACGGCAGATCCCCACCAGCGGCCAGGGCTGGTGCACGGTGCGCATCGTGCCTTACGGGACGGCGGGCAACGTGATCGACGGCGTGGTGGCCACCGGCATCAACAGCACCGAGTCCATGCGCCTCGAGGCGCAGCTGCGCACCTTGCAGGGCGCCAGCAAACAATCATGAACAAACGCGCCGCCCCGCCGTCCGCCACCGCGCCGCCGCGCGTGCGCGTCGGCCGGGCGGCGGCGCACCGGATGGACGACGGCGCCGCCGCCGACGCGCAGAAGCGGCTGCACAAGCTGCAGGTCAGCCAGATCGAACTGCTGCAGCAGCAGGCGCTGGCCGAGCTGCTTGAACAGAAGGACGCCGCCGAGGCGGGCCTGGTGCGCTATACCGCCCTGTACGAGCAGGCGCCGGTCAGCTACCTGTCGTTGTGGCCGGACGGGCGCATCAGCCGCGCCAACCTGGCCGCCGCCAGCCTGCTCGCCTGCCGCCGCGAAGAGCTGCTGGGTAAGGCCTTCGAGCAGTTCGTCGCCCCGCAGCAGCAGGGCCGGCTGCGCCAGTTCCTCGCCGGCGTGCACGCCAGCGGCGCGCGTAGCGTGTTGGAGGTGGCCCTGTTCGCCGCGCCGGGCCGCGCCGGCCAGGTGCGCATCGAGGCCAATCTCGACCCGGCCGTCGGCAAATGCCGCATGGTGGTCACCGATATCAGCGACCTGCACGCGCGCGAGGCGGCGCGGCGGCGCGCCTACCAGGTGCTCGACAGCATCGAGGAGGCCGTGCTGGTGACCGACCCGAACAACCGCATCGTCGCCGTCAACCCGGCCTTCACCCGCATCACCGGCTACCAGGCCGAGGAGGCGATCGGCCGCGACCCGGGCTTCCTCGGCCGCCATGTCGGCCCGCAGCGCGCCTTTCCGCTGCACGCCTGGTCGCGCCTGCTGGCTTACGGCAGTTGGCAGGGCGAGGTGCACAACCTCAAGCGCGACGGCACGCCTTTCGTCTCAGCCATGTCGCTGACCTTGGTGCGCGGCGACGACGGTGCGGTGAGCAATTACATCAGCGTGTTCTCCGACATCAGCGCGCGCAAACAGAGCGAGCGGGCGCTGCTTGAGCTGTCGCGTGAGCTTGACGCCCGCGTCATCGCGCGTACCGCCGAGCTGACCGCCGCCAACCTGGCGCTGCGCCAGGAGGTGGCCGAGCGCAAACGCGCCGAGGCGGCGCTGCACGAGTCACGCCAGCAGTTGCGCAAGCTGGGCGACCACCTGGCCACGCTCAAGGAGAGCGAGCGCAAGAGCATCGCCCGCGAGATCCACGACGAGCTGGGGCAGAACCTGCTGGCGCTGCGGCTCGACTTGTCGATGCTGGGCCAGCGCGGCGCGGACGAACGCTCGCCGCTGAACCGGCGCGTCGGCGCCATGCTCGACACCGTCGACAGCACCATCAAGAGCGTGCGCGGCATCATGAACGAGCTGCGTCCGGCCGTGCTGGACCTGGGCCTACAGGCGGCCTTCGAGTGGCAGGTGGCCGAATTCCGCAAGCGCAGCGGGCTGGCCTGCCGCCTGCTGGTGACCGGCGACGAGCTGTTCGCCGCGCTGCCGGCCGAGATCGAGATCGTATTGTTCCGCAGCCTGCAAGAGTCGCTGACCAATGTGCTGCGCCACGCCCGCGCCAGCGACGTCGAGATCCGCCTCGGCCTGGCCGGCGGCCTGCTCGAGTTGAGCATCGAAGACAACGGCGTCGGCGTCGCGCCGCAGCAGCGCGGCAAGGGCGACGCCTTCGGCCTGATCGGCATCGCCGAGCGGGTCGCCGCGCTGGGCGGCAGCTTCGAGCTGGCGTCCTACGTCGAAGGGCGCGGCTGCTGCCTGCGCCTGGGCTTCGACCTGACGGCCTCCCGCGCACTGCCGTTGAGTAAAGCCGACCCAGAGGCGCAAATCTGGGGTCAGACCCGATGGGTCTGACCCCGGCTCTCCGCCTTTGGGTGGTTTTTGTCGCCATCCCGGCATATCTAAAAAGTATTTTCAGCGCCGGACGAACAGCATATACTGCCGCTGCATTTTACAACCGGGGACACATCTTGTTGAAACATCTGATTTTACCGGTCGCCCTGCTGGGCGCCACCGCCGCCCACGCCGACGAAGGCCAATGGCAGCCGCATCAACTGCTGCAGTTGAAGGGTGAACTGAAGCGGGTCGGCATCGCCATCCCCGCCGAGAAGCTGGCCGACCTGGCCAAGCATCCGATGAGCGCCATCGTCTCGCTGGGCGGCTGCTCGGCTTCCTTCGTCTCCGACGCCGGCCTGGTGGTGACCAACCATCATTGCGCTTACGGCGCCATCCAGCGCAATTCGACGGCGGAACACAATTACATCACCGACGGCTTCCTCGCAAAAACCCGCGCCGAGGAGCTGCCGGGCGGCCCGAACACCCTGGTCTACGTCACCGACAAGGTGGAGAACGTCAGCGCCCGCGTGCTCAAGGGCCTGAGCGACAAGATGAGCGGCATCGAGCGCCACGAGGCGGTGGAACGCAGCATCAAGGCGCTGATCGCCGAGTGCGAAACCGACAAGATGTACCGCTGCTCGGTGCCGAGCTTCCATCGCGGCCTGGAGTACTACCGCATCCGCCAGACGATGATCCGCGACGTGCGCCTGGTCTACGCGCCGTCCGACAAGATCGGCAACTACGGCGGCGACGTCGACAACTATGAATGGCCGCGCCACACCGGCGACTACTCCTTCCTGCGCGCCTATGTCGGCAAGGACGGCCGCCCGGCCGACCCGTCGCCGGACAACGTGCCCTACCAGTCGAAGGACTTCCTGGTGGTCTCGGCCGCCGGCTTGAAGAACGGCGATCCGGTGCTGCTGGCCGGCTACCCGGGCCGCACCAGCCGCTACAAGCTGCCGGGCGAGATCCGCTACGCCCGCGACGCCGCCTATCCGGCCAAGGTGGCCGAGTTGCAGGCCGACCTGGACGTGATCGCCGCCGCCAGCAAGGGCAGCGCCGCCAACGCGGTGCGCTACGCCAGCGTCGCCAAGGGTCTGCACAATGTGATGAAGAAGACCCAGGGTCTGCTCGACGGCTTCGCCCGCAAGGACATCGCCGCCATCAAGGACGTGCAGGACGCCGAGTTCCGCGCCTGGTACGCCAAGCAGCCGCGCGCGCCGCAAGCCCTGTTGGCCGAGCTGGACGCCGTCATCGCCGCCGATATCGCCCTCAGCAACGAGGAGTTCGGCTGGTCGGTCGCCACCAATAGCGACCTGCTGAAAAGCGCCCGCACCGTGTATCGCCTGGCGCTGGAAAACGGCAAGCCGGACGCCGAGCGCGAATCCGGCTTCCAGCAGCGCGACCTGGCCTTCATCAAGGCGCGTCTGAACCGTCTGGAGCAATCGTATGTGGGCGCGGTCGACCAGGCCCGCTTCGGCGCCGGCCTGCAACGCTACACCAAGCTGGCCCCGGCCATGCACGTGCAGGGCCTGGACGCGCTGCTGCCGTCGTTGGACGCCGTGCCGGCGCTGTACCAGTCGTCGCAACTGGGCGACACGGCCCGCCGCCTGGCCTGGGTCGGCCAGGACGCCGCCGCCATCGCCGCCACCGACGACGCCTTCCTGCAACTGGCGGTCAAGCTGCACGGCGTCGCCATGTCGCTGGAGGAGCGCCGCAAGGAGGTCGACGGCCAGCTCGAACGGGTGATCCCGCAATACATGCAGGCGGTGATCGGCTGGAAGGAGTCGCAGGGCAAGCCGGTCTACCCGGACGCCAACTCCACCTTGCGCGTCACCTACGGCACCGTGGCGCCGTACTCGCCGCGCGACGGCATCAGCAAGGGCCCGTTCACCACGGTCGAGGGCATCGTCGAGAAGCACACCGGCAAGGAGCCCTTCGTCGCGCCGGCCGCGCTGATCGAGGCGGTCAAGGCCAAGCGCTACGGCCAGTTCAAGGACCCGGTGCTGGGCACCGTGCCGGTCAACTTCCTGACCAGCGCCGACACCACCGGCGGCAATTCCGGCTCGGCGGTGATGAACGGCCACGGCGAACTGATCGGCCTGAACTTCGACTCGACCTACGAGTCGATCACCAAGGACTGGTACTTCGACCGCGACATCACCCGCGCCATCCATCTGGATATCCGCTATATGCTGTGGGTGATGAAGGAAGTCGACCACGCCGACAACCTGCTCAAGGAAATGACCATCAAGTATCCGAAGAAGTAAGCGCGGCAACGGGCATCCATGACGGCCGCAAGGCTTAGTCCGATGACAACACGCTGACCGAGGCCGCCACCCGCAAGGGCTGGCGGCCTTTCCCATGGCACGCGGGCTTTGCATATTCAGCCGTTTGCCAGCATAATTCTGCCCACCTGCCGTCTTTTGCCCCATCCATGAACCAATCCTTCTCCTTGCTAGGCCTTGCCATCTCGCCGCTGGAGCTGGTTTCCTTCATCCTGTCGGTGCTGACGGTGTGGCTCAACATCCGCCAGAAGCACTGGGCCTGGCTGTTCTCCATCATTTCCTCGGCCACCTACGGCGTGGTGTTTTACGAGGCCAAGCTGTACGGCGACATGGGCCTGCAACTGGTCTTCATCGCCGTCTCCGTGTGGGGCTGGTATCAGTGGCTGCATGGCGACGACAGCCACGAGCCGCTGCCGGTGACCCGTCTGGACGGGCGCGGCCGGCTGGCCTGCGCGGCCGGCTGGCTGATCGGCTTCGCTGTGCTGGCCTGGTTCCTCAAACACTACACCGACACCGACGTGCCGCGCGCCGACGGCTTCCTGACCGCCGGCAGCCTGGTCGGCCAGCTGCTCCTGTCGCGCAAGAAGGTCGAGAACTGGCATGTCTGGATCATCGTCGACGTGCTCTACGTCGGCCTTTACGTGCACAAGCACCTGATGCTGACGGCGCTGCTGTACGCGCTGTTCGTGCTGATGGCGCTGGTCGGCCTGCGCGCCTGGCACAAGGCGGCCGGCGACGCCGGCGGCAGCGGCGGCACTGGTCTGCGGCGCGAGCCGGGAGCCGGCGAGCTGGCGCTGAAATGAGCCGCGCCGGCCCGCTGCGGGTGGCCATCCTGGGCACCGCCTCGTCCGGCAAGTCGACGCTGGCGGCGGCCCTGGCGGCGCGCTACCACACCGTCTGGGTGCCGGAATACCTGCGCGAGTTCGTCGACACCGAGGCCCGTGTGCCGGTGGCGGCCGACCAGTTTCCCATCGCCCGCACCCAGCTGGCGCGCGAGGAACAGGCCGCCGCCCACGCCGACAAGTACCTGTTCTGCGACACCACGCCGCTGATGACGGCGGTCTACAGCCGTCACTATTTTCTTGGCATCGACCCGCAGTTGGCCGCGCTGGCCGACCAGCACCACGACCACTACGACCTCACCTTGGTCACCGCGCCGGACATCCCCTGGGTGCCCGAGGGCTTGCAGCGCGAGTGCGAACAGGTCAGCCGCGTCATCAGCGAGCTGCTGATGGCGGAACTGGCGGCGCGCTCGATTCCCTATCGGATGGTGGCCGGCAGCGTGGCCGAGCGCGTGGCCGGTGTGGCCGCGCTGTTACACGGCCTGACTTAGCGCAGGTTCGCGCGTCGATTCCCATTGCGCAGTCCGGGCCGGCAGGCTACATTGGCCTATCGCCTCGTGCGTCCCGCCCCGACACCACCATGAAAAAGCTGCTCCTGCTCGCCGCCGCGCTGCCGGTGCTGGCCCATGCCGACACCGGCTACTACCTGGTCTCGGTCTACGACGTCGAAGGCCAGGCCTCGCTCGACTACAAATATTGGAACGCCCACTACGCCGCGCGCACGGTGGCCGCGCCCGAGCTGGGCGTCGGCTACGGCGTCACCACGCGCTGGTACACCGAGCTTTACGCCACCTGGGTCAAGCTCAACGGCGAGGGCGCGCGACTGAGCGCGCAGTCCTGGCAGAACGACTATCTGCTGACCCAGGGCCAATACGCCTTCGACCTGGCGCTGCATACCAAGATCGATCGGCCGCAGGATCGCGCCAACGGGTATGGGCTGGAGTGGGGGCCGGTGCTACAGACCGAGATCGGCCGCACGCAGTTCAATCTGAACCTGTTTTTCCAGCGCGACTACCACGTGGTGGTGGGTGGCCCGACCGAGCTGGCCTACCAGTGGCAGGTCAAGCATCGGTGGAAGAGCTGGTTGCAGTTCGGGGTGCAGGGCTTTGGCGAGATGGGCAAGTGGAACGATTGGTCGCCATCCGACAAACAGTCGCACCGCTACGGTCCGGCTATTTTCGGCAGCCGCGACGTCGGCGGGCGGGAGCTCAAATACGAGGCCGCCTACCTGGTCGGGAAAAATTCAGCCCGCACCGCGAAGAGTTTCACGATGCGGCTGCAGTACCTTTTCTAGCGGGCTAGCGCGCGGATTACAGGTCGAACTGGGCCGAGACGCGGAAGGTCCGTTTGGCGCCGGGGAACAGGTAGCCGCCCAGGTCCGGCGTCACGTCGCGCCAGTAGAACTTGTCGAAGGCGTTGTCGACGTGGGCGCGCAGCGTGGTGGCCGTGCCGGCGATGCGGGTGGCGTAGGCGGCGCCCAGGTTGACGACGTGGTAGGCCGGCACCATCAGCGTGTTTTCCTTGTCGAAGGCCTTCTTGCCGGAGTACTGCCAGTTGGCGTTCAGCTTCAGGCCGGCCAGTTGCGGCACGGCGTAGTCGGCGTAGACGGTGGACTTGAAGGCGGCCGCGTTGGTCACCCGCTTGCCATCGAGTTCGGCGCGGCCGGTGCCGCTCTGCTGCGTGTTGAGCGCGGCGGCCGAGGCGCCGATCGCCAAGGCGCGACTCAGCTTGCCGTTCACCGCCAGCTCCAGGCCGCGATGCTGCTCGACGCCGTTGCGCACGAAGGTGTTGCTCGTGTCGTCGGTGTACTCCAGGCCTTTGCGGATCTGGAACAGCGCGGCGCTGACGCTCAGGTCCGCCGTCAGCTCGCTTTTCACGCCGACTTCGAGCTGCTTCGACTTGCTCGGATCGAGGGCGCGGTTCTGGTTGCTGGTCTTCTTCGGCGCGATGCCGCCGTGTTCCAGGCCCTGCGCGTAGGAGCCGTACAGCGCCAGATTGTCCTGCGGGCTGTAGACCAGGGCCACGTTGGGCAGCCAGAAGCCGCTGTCGACCTTGGCGTTGGCGAAGCCGGCGCGGACGAATTCGTCGCGCTTGACCTGGGCGTAGCGCACGCCGGCGTGCAGTTTGAACTGCTCGCCCAGGCCGACGATGTCCTGCGCGAACAGGGCGCGTTCGTTGTCGGTGCGGCGTTCGCTGACCGGGCCGCTGCTCAGGCCGGACGGCTGCACCGCCACCGGATGGTAGATATTGCTCGGCTGTTCGATGTACTCGTAGACGTCGTCGCCCCATTTTTCGCTGTTCTTGTAGAACGAGGCGCCGCCGGTGAATTCATGGCGCAGCGCGCCGGTGGCGAAGCGGCCCTGCAGCATGGCCTGCGCCGCCAGCGGCGACTTCTTCTCGCCCAGGCTGACGTAGTCGTAGACGTCGTAGTCGCCGTTCGAGCAGAAGCCGGGGAACAGGTTCTGCGCCGAGCAACCGTAGGGGAAGGCGGTGTAGTCGTCGCGCTTGAAGTGGTGCTGGTTGGCGCTGAAGGTGGCCTGCCATTCGGACGAGAAGCGGTATTCGAAGCGCACGCCCAGGTTGCTGCTGGTGGTGTCGACCGGCTTGCTCCAGGGCTGGTTGTTGAGCATGGTGTCGGCGCTAATGCGCGGCAGCGAGGTGCCGCCGATCAGCTGGAAGCCGGGCGCCGAGACCTGCGACTTGGTCTGGTAGTCGGCGTCGATCTGTAGCAGGGCCTGCGGAGAAATTTGCCAGTCGAAGGCGGCCGAGACGAACTTGCGGTTGCCGTCGGCGCCCTTGATGTAGGAGCGCAGGCGCTCGGCGGCGGCGTTGATGCGATAGCCGAAGCGGCTGTCCTCGAAGCGGCCGCCCAGGTCGACGGCGGCGTAGACGGTGCCACGTTCGCGCACCTCGAACAAGGCCGAGCGCAGCGCCGTGGCGGTGGGGCGTTTGGTGGCGTAGTTGACGATGCCGCCGGGCGCGGCTAGGCCGGCCTGCAGGCCGCCCAGGCCCTTGAGCACCTCGATGCGTTCCTTGTTTTCTAGCGCGATCTGGGTGTCGCCGGGGATGGCCAGGCCGTCCTTGCGGTAGCTGGAGGCGTTGTCCAGCTTGAAGCCGCGAATGGAGAACTGCTCGGCGTAGCCGACCGCGTTGTAGGCGTCGCTGATGCTGGCGTCGTAGCGCGTCGCGTCGGTGGTCGAGCGAATGTCGCGGTCGACCATTTGTTGCGAGGTCAGCACACTGACCGAGGCCGGCGTTTGCAGCAGCGGCGCGTCGCCGAAGCCTGCGACGGAGGCGTGGCCGGAGGCGATGCGGCTGCCGCTGACGACGACTTCGGCCATGGCCTGCTCGGCGGCGGCGGCGGCGGCGGGTGTGGCGAAGGCCTGGAATACCGCCAGCGCGGCGGCGGTAACTGCGAATTGAGGTGTGGACATGGTGTGCTCTTGTTCAGGTCGGCGTTACCGACGTGCTGCTTGTTCGGCCGGAGCCAGCGCAGGAGCATTTCAAAGGAGGGGGAACCACTTTGCGCTTTCCTTCGCTGGCATTATCCAGATCAGGTACGAAGGGTATCTCTCACCCGGAACAGCGTTCCAGGACCCCTAGCGAGGCGGTAGTGTAACACGAAGGCCACGCGAAGCGGGGCATGGAGCGGCGGCCGCGCCGCCGACTGCGGCGCCATTGTTGTGTCGGCGCGTCGTCGGTGCCGCGCCGGGGTGGCGTGCGCCGTTCCGGCCGGCGAGCCGTTAGACTTGAGCTTTGCGGCTGGCCGACCGACAATGGTGCTTTCGAATGTCATGAAGGAGAGCAGCATGTCGCATCAATCATTGGACGACCTGGACGGCGAGCTGCCGGCGCCGACACTGGACATGCACCGCGCGCTGGCCGCGCTGGGCGCCAAGGTGGCGGAGCTGGACCAGCTGAACCAGCGCTGGGAGCTGTGCACCGACCCGGAACTGCGGCTGCTGCTGGGCAGTCTACGTAACACCACGCGCCAGCAGATCGCCATGCTGCTGGAATGGACACGCCGGCGCGACACCGCGCTGGACAAGGAAATGAAGGCGGCACTGTTCAAGGCCGGCCCGATCGCCGCGCAATTCCACTACGAGTAGCGCCATCGCGCGCCCGTTGCGGTGGGCGCGGCGCTGATCGGTGCCGGCCCGGCGGTGCGCCGCTATCGAGGAGGGAATGGATGAAACAGCCATATCACGAAGGAAGCTGGTTCGCCGTGCCGCTGTGCGACGGCGGTTACGCCAGCGGACTGGCGGCGCGACTGGCGCCCAGCGGCAAGATCATGCTGGCGTATCTGTTCGGGCCGAAGCGGCCGGCGCCGCCGGCGTTGGCCGAGCTGGCCGCATTGACGCCGGCCGACGCGCTGAAGGTGCTGCGCGTCGGCGACATGGGCCTGGCCAGCGGCCGCTGGCCGGTGCTGGGCAGCGTGGACGATTGGCAGCCTGCCGCCTGGCCGATGCCGCCCTTTCTGCGCCGCGCCGAGCAGCTGCATCGGGCTTGGCGCGTGACCTACTGGGACAGCGATCCCAGCCGTCCCGAGCGGGAGGAGTCGGCGCCCTACGATACCGAGGGATTGGATTCCGATTCGCTGTACGGCTTCGGTTCGACCGAATTGCTGTTGAGTCGTTTGTTGGGCGCCATGCCGCCCAATGCGCACGCCCTGCCGCCGTCGCATGCGGCGCACGAGGGGCCGGGGCAGGGGATTTGTCCGGCCGTCACGGCGCCGGGCAACTGACGTTCCAGGCGGTCAGCTCGGCGCGGTGCTGGCGCACGCTGACCCAGGCCTCGCTGTCGCGGTCGCTGCGGTAGCGCAGCTGGTACATCACGCCGGCGCCGCCGGCCGCTTCGCCCGGACCCAGCGCCTGCAGCGTGAAGTCGAGCGCGCGCAGGCGCGCGCAGGAGGTGTTGCCGGCGAAGAGAAGGCGGGCGCGGCTCAGCAGTTCGGCCTGGCCACGCAGCAGGGCGAGGGCGGCGGCGTCCGACAGCCCCGGCAGCAGCAGCGCCGGCTGGCCGGCTTGGCCCGGCTGCGGCTTGATGCAGACGGCGCCGTGCGCCAGCCAGACATATGTCGCGGCGGTGGCGGTGACGGCGGCCGTGGTGCCGGTCGAGCTTGCGGCCGAGTTTGCGCCTGCGTCGCTGTCGCCGGCACTCCAGCGCTGATCCTTGCGCGCCCGTTCATCGTAATGGAAGCTGCTTCTTTGCAGACGGCACAGGCCGGCCCTGGCCGGTTGCGGCGTCGAGTCGAGTTCGGCCACCACTTGCCAGCGGCCTTGTCCCTTGGCGCGGCTGATGCGCCACTGCGGCAGGGACGGCGGTGTGTCAGGATGGAGCGCGCGTTGGAAGGCGTTGAAGGAGTCCGCCTCGGCGGCGCTGGGCGCGCGGCTGGCGGCTGGTGCGCCGGCTTGGCCGCCGGTGCCGGCCGCCTTCGCGCTCGCACGGGTGGCCGACGCGGTGGCGCCGGCGGCCGCAGCGGCGGGTGCGGCCCAGGCAGCGGAAGTGAGCGGGCCGGCCGCAGCGGCCAGCAGGCCAATGGCCGCCAGCAGCGCGATGTGGCGCGCGCCGCGCTTGACGACCGGCGCGCGCCGGCGCCGCAGATTCATGGACATGGTCGACAACATCGGTAAGGTGGGGGTGGCGCGGCCGGCTCAGGCCAGCGCGCGCATGACGATTTGGATCAGCAGGCCGCCGCCGTCGCGGTTGCGCACGTGCAGCTCGGCGCCGTGGCGCAGCACCACGCGCTCGACGATGGCCAGGCCGAGGCCGGCGCCGTTGGCCTGGCCGCGCGCCGTGTCGAGCCGGGTGAAGGGCTTGAGCAGCTGGTCGATCTGCTCGGGCGGCACGCCGCTGCCGTGGTCCTGCACTTCGATGACGACGCGCCTGGCCGTGTGCATGCCCTTGAGCGTGCATGTGATGTCGATCTCGGCGACCTCGCTGCCCGGTGTCTTGCCGTAGCGGCGGGCGTTCTCGATCAGGTTGTTGAGCACGCGCTTGAGGTCGGTGGCGTTGCCCATCACGTGGGCGCGCTCGGCGATGTCGCTGCTGATGCGCACGTCCGGCAGACGCTCGGCCTCGTGGGCCGTGTCGGCCAGCAGGGTGCTGATGTCGACGTTGATGAAGCTGGACGCCTCGGTCGGCTTGGCGTAGTCGAGGAACTGGCCGATGATGGCGTCCATTTGGCCGATGTCGGACTGGATGCCTTCGCGCGCCTCGTCGGACAGGTTGGCCATCTCCACTTCCAGCTGCATGCGCGCCAGCGGCGTGCGCAAGTCGTGCGAGATGCCGGCCAGGATCACCGCGCGGTCCGATTCGACCTGCTGCAGGTCGTCGACCATCTGGTTGAAGCTGCGGTTGGCCTCGATGATCTCCATCGGCCCCTTCTCCGGCAGCGGGGCGGGGCGCTTGCCCTGGGCGATGGCGCGCGCCGCCACCGTCAGGCGCGCCAGCGGCAGGTTGATCAGGCTGGAGATCAGCGCCGCGCCCAGCAGCGACAGCAGCGACACCAGGCTGGCCCAGCCCAGCCACTGCACGCCGGTCAGGCCGCGAATGCGTTCGCGTTCCAGCATCAGCCAGTATTGGTCGTCGTCGATCTTGAAGCTGACCCAGAAGCCGGCCACGCCGTTGACCTCGGCCGAGAAGCGCGTGTCGGCGCCCAGCTTGGCCTTGACCAGCGCCTCGATGTCGGGCATCAGCGCGTTGTCCGGCGGCGGGTCGACCTTGTCGTCGTCCTCCAGCGGGAAGATGCGGATGCCCTCGTTGGAGACCAGGTCGAACAGCAGTTCGCGGCGCAGCTCGGGCGCCGAGTGGGTCAGCGCGGCGTGGGTGATGGTGACCACCGAGATCACCTGGGCCGAGATCTGCTGCACCTGCGGCTCGCGCTGCACCACGCTGATCATGCCGACCCAGGCCGACATGCTCACCGTCGTCAGGGCGCCGAGCAGAAAGAAGGTGCGCCAGAACAGGCCGCTGCTGAACCGGCTGAACCGCGAAAATTGGGGAACTTTCATCCAGTGCTTAGCGCGGCTGGCCTTCCGGGATGAACACATAACCCAAGCCCCAGACGGTCTGGATGTACAGCGGGCTCGACGGGTCCGGCTCGATCAGCTTGCGCAGACGCGAGATCTGCACGTCCAGGCTGCGGTCGAACACCTCGTATTCGCGGCCGCGGGCCAGCTCCATCAGCTTCTCGCGCGACAGCGGCTGGCGGGCGTGGCGGGCGAACACCTTCAGCACCGAGAACTCGCCGGTGGTCAGCGGCACCGTCTCGCCGCTCTTCTTCAGCGTGCGGGTGCCCAGGTCGAGCACGAACTGGCCGAACTCGAAGGACTGCGGTGTTTCCGACGGCGCGCCGGGGATTTCGTCCGGGCCTTTGCGGCGCAGCACGGCGCCGATGCGCGCCACCAGCTCGCGCGGGTTGAACGGTTTCGGCAGGTAGTCGTCGGCGCCCATTTCCAGGCCGACGATGCGGTCGACGTCCTCGCCCTTGGCGGTCAGCATGATGATCGGGGTCTGGTCGCCGGCGCCGCGCAGGCGGCGGCAGATCGACAGGCCGTCCTCGCCGGGCAGCATCAGGTCGAGCACCAGCAGGTCGTAACGCTCGCGCAGCCACAGCTTGTTCATCGCCGTCGCGTTCTCGGCGGTGAAGACGTTGAAGCCCTGTTCGGTCAGATAGCGGCGCAACAGGTCGCGCAGGCGGACGTCGTCGTCGACTACCATAATCTTGGCCTGGTGGCCATTTTGGTTGACGGTGGTGTTGCCGGATTCAGTGGTCGAGGTGGTCATTTGCGTGCCAGATTTGTCATATTCATGGTGCTATGGTAACGTCATATTCGCTGTACGAAAACGTCTGTGACAAGCCATTACAAAGTGTTACAAACTTTACCCAATCCGACTTACTAGGGCGGGTAAAGCATCATACACTCCAGACATAGATTCATTTCAGGCTTTCGGCTCTACCGGTTTCACGAAGAGGAACACCATGCGTATCGATCACAAAAAATTTCACGCGGCAGCAAGCGCAACTTTTTGCGTTCGATATTCCATGGCCGCGCTGGCCGTCGGCGCCAGCCTCGGTCTGCTGAGCGGCGCCGCGCTGGCCGAGGGTTTTGGCGACCAGCAGGGCCGCGACGCGGCTCATGACCAACGCGACCAGCGCGATCAACGTAGCCAGCCCGCGCGCGACCCGCGCCAACTCGATCCGCGCACCTACGAGGCGCGCGCCGAAGAGCAGCGCCGCGCCATGCAGGACGCCAGCCATAACGCCGAGGTCAACCGCCGCGTCGGCCGTCTGACCCCCGACGAGCGGCGCGACCTGCGGCGCCAGATCAACGAGGCCGGACAGGATATTTACGCAACGCCGCCCCGGCGTTAATTGAGCCGCCGCAAGGCGGCTTTGTTTTTGCGTGGACATTTTGGTAATTTTTCGCATATTCCCTGTCTCTAAGTGTAATATTAATTTTTGAAATGCAAGGCCGCGTCCGCGCGGCCCGCCCATGCTTGACTTTTCAATTGACTTTTCAATAACGTAAGCGCCATCCGCCGACCACCCGCAACGCCGGTACCGGAGCGCATCTGGAGAGGAACACCGTGGCATCAGATCTCGCCGGCGTGGCGCCCGTCGCGGCCGCCGCGCCGTCCGCAGCGGAGGCGCCGGCCGGCCTGCTGAGTCGTCCGGACGGCGTCTACTTCGCCCCCGGCGTGGCCGCCGCCGCGTTGCAGGCAGCGGTCGACCAGGTGTTCGTGGCGGGCGCCTACTTCGCCGGCCTCGACTACGCCGCGCTGCAGGCCGCGCTGTATCCGCCCAGCCCGCAGCCGGCCGGCGCCATCCAGGCCATCCGTTTCGCCAGCGCCATCGCGCCCTTCGAGGCGCAACGCCGCGCGCTGTACAAGGCGCCCAAGAACCACCGCGACAGCGCCGAATACTTCTTCGAGCAGCTGTTCTTCGAGGAGGTCGAGCTGCCCGACGGCACCGTCATCCCCGAGCGGCCGGCCCGCCTCGACGCCGACGAGTTCGTCGCCGAGATGTGGCTCAAGGGCATACGCTTCGGCGTCGATTTCGCCGCCGTCAAGGCCGCCATCGCCGCGCCCAAGTCCGAGCGCATCACCGTGGCGCGCCAGCGCGACGCCGCGCCCGGCATCGACGCCATGGTGGTCGAGGTGTCGCAGGAGCTGCACCGCAGCGACGCGCCGCGCGCCCGCGCCGACGGTCGGGTCGACCTGCTCAGTTTCCAGAACCGCTTCCCGCAGATTAAGAAGAACATGCGGCTGCTGAAGAAGCAGCCCGGCCAGGCCGGCAGTCCCGGCTTCGAACTGGGCGGCCGGCCGCTGCCGCCCGAGCCGCCGCGCGACCTTGAGCTGGCCCACCTGGCCGGCAACGGCACCGCCGTCGAGCGCAAGCCCGACGGCGAGTTCCTGGTCGCGACCCAGGACGGTTTTTTGAGCGTCGATCCGAAGTCGCACAGCATCTCGGTCAACGACAAGATCATCAGCATGGACGGCGTCAGCGGCCGCACCACCGGCAACCTGGAGCTGGCCGGCGCCTACGAGGAGTTCGGCGACGTGCAGGAGCTGCGCGAGGTGACCGGCGGCGACATCACGGTGCACGGCAACGTCTACGGCAACATCAGCTCGCGCGGCGGCCATGTCGCGCTCGACGCCAACCTGGTCGGCGGCAGCGTGCACAATGTCGCCGGCAACATCGAGGTCAAGGGCGTCGCCTCCAACGCCGTGCTGCAAACGCGCGGCGGCGTGATCACCGTGGCGCGGGCGGAGAACTGTGTGATCTCGGCCACCCGGGTGGTGATCGACTCGGCCAGCAACTGCGAGATCGTCGCCGACGAGGTGGTCATCACGTTGGCCGAGGGCTGCGCCGTCGCCGCCCACAACGTCGAGATCGAAAGCGCCGGGCCGCGCAAGCGCATCGAGATGCTGATCCACGTGCTGGTGCGCGACGTCGGCCAGTTCGACCAGCAACTGGCCGAGCTGGACGCGCAGCGCGCCGCGCAGCAGCAGGCGATGGCCCCGCTGCAGCAGGAGATCGAGCGCATTTCGCTGCTGCCCGACGTGCGCCGCTACCTGGCGCTGGCGGCCAAGCTGCGCACCCACGAGCTGACCCTGACGCCGGAGCAGGGCCAGTTCCTGCGCAAGATCGCCAGCGCGGTCGGCGCCGAGCTGCAGGAGCTGAGCCGGCTGACCCACCAGCGGCAGATCCACGAGACGGCGTTCAACCTGGCCGGCGGCCAGCGCGAGCGCCTGCGCGAGCAGCGCCGCGCCGCCGCCGGGCGGGCCCGCTGCGGCCTGCACATGGTCAGCGGCGACGTGCTGGTGCGCACCATGCCCTTCCATCCCGACCACGGCCCGCTGTACCAGCTGCCGGCCAAGGACATCCCGCACCGCCTGCGCGGCAGCGGTAGCAGCAGCGGCGGCAAGACGCTGTTCTCGGGCAGCAGCGGCGGCTTCGACTGGCATCTGGACACCGATGCCGACGCCGACGCCGGCACAAAGTAGGCTGCCTGCGCAGCGGTGTTGCCGCAGCATCGCAAAGACCCGCCGATTGTTGTTATAATGCAAAAATGATTTCTCCACGCATCATATTTTCGGTGCCGGACGGCGCCGCCGTTTGGCGGCCGCCGGTTCATGTTACCCTTTCAAAACATTACATCAGGTGAACTCGCCGGCCGCGCCGGCGCGCGCCGACGACAAGAGCATTGGGGATAGCGTGTCCAACGAGGCGCAGGCGGTGCAACAAGCTGTGGATGAGCAGGCGCCGTCGGCCATCGTCGAGCGCGAGGACGGCGTCTACTTCGCCGCCGGCGCCTCGACCGCCGCCTGCGTGGCCGGCGTCGACCGCCTGTTCCAGGCCGGCGCCATGTTCGTCGGCATCGACTACCCGGTCTTCCTCAGGGCGCTGTACAACTGCGGCGCCGAGCCGCCCGGCGCCGCCTCGCTCAACGCGGCGACGGCCAGCGCCGGCAGCGCCACCAGCGCCGCCGGCATTGCGCCGCTCCGCTTCGCCGACCGCGTCGCCCCCTTCGTCGGCCTGCGCCGCGCGCTGTACAAGGCGGTCAAGATCATCAACGGCGAGGCCGAATATTATTTCGAGCCGGTCTACCTGGAGGGCACGCCCGATCTGCAGGCGCATCCGGCCAAGCTGGACTTCGACGAGTTCGTCGCCGACATGTGGAGCAAGGGCATCCGCTTCGGCATCGACGCGCCGGCCGTCAAATCGGTCATCGCCGCCGGCGGGCTGGCGCGCATCATCGTCGCGCGCCGCCTCAACGCCATGCCGGGGCAAGACGCCAGCATCGTCGAGGTCTCGGCCGAGATCCACCGCAGCAACGCGCCGCGCGAGCTGGCCGACGGCCGGGTCGACCTGCACAGCTTCCAGAACCGCTTCCCCCAGGTCAAACCCAACGTCAAGCTGCTGCGCAAGGTGCCGCGCGCGCCGGGCCGGCGCGGCTTCGAAATGTCCGGCATCCTGATCGAACCGCCGCTGCCGCGCGACATCGAGCTCGACACCGTGGCCGGCGCCGGCACCATGGTCGAGAACCTGGCCGACGGCGAATACCTGGTCTCCGGCGTCGAGGGCTTCCTCAACATCGACCCGGGCAGCAAGCGCCTGTCGATCGGGCCGAAGATCATCAGCCGCGACGGCGTCAGCGCGCGCACCACCGGCAACCTGGATCTGAAGGGCGAGTACGAGGAGTTCGGCGAGGTGCAGGACGGCCGCCTGGTCGAGGGCGGCGACATCAGCATCCACGGCGACGTGTTCGGCAAGTTGCAGTCGCGCGGCGGCGCCATCGTCCTGTACCGCAACCTGGTCGGCGGCAGCGCCGTCAACGTCGCCGGCGACATCCACGTCAAGGGCGTGGCCTCGGGCGCCGTGCTGCAGACGCGCCAGGGCGAGGTGGTGATGGCGCGCGCCGAGAGCTGTGTCATCTCCGCCACGCGGGTGGTGATCGGCGAGGCCAACAACTGCGAGATCATCGCCGACGAGGTGCTGATCAAGGTGGCCGAGGGCTGCGCCATCGCCGCCCGCAAGATCGAGATCGGCCGCGCCGGCCCGCGCAAGCAGAGCGAGATGCTGCTGTTCCCGCTGGTGCCGGACACCACCAAATACGACCAGCGGCTGGCCGAGCTGGCGGCCCAGGCGGCCCAGTTCGAGCGCGCCGCGCAGCGCGACCAGGCCGAGATCGAGCAGCTCACCAGCCAGGCCGAGATGCGCAGCTACCTGACCCTGGCCACCCGCCTGCGTCGGCGCGAGCTGGTGCTGACGGCCGACCAGGAGCCGCTGTTCCACAAGATGGCGGCGGCGGTCGGGCCGGCGCTCAAGGCGGTGGCCAAGCTGTCGCTCAGCGCCAAGGCGGCGCAGGCGCAGCGCGAGCTGTTGTTCGAGCAGATGGAATTGGTGCGCCACAAGCGCATGGCGGTGCAGGGCGGCTCGCGCTGCCGCGTGCAGATGTTCGCCGGCGAGGCGCTGGTGCGCTCGATGGTGTTCAACCCGGACAACGGCTCGGTCCACGACCGCGCGCCGAAGGACATCCGCGCCAAGCTGCGCGCCAGCAGCAGCGGCCTGACCCTGATCTTCGCCGGCAGCAGCGGCGCGCTGGACTGGTCGCTCGACGCTATAGACTGACCTTGCCGCGCAGCTGCTTGGTTGCGCTGTCGCGGCTCTTGCCGTCGAGGCGGCGGCGCTGCGAACCGCGCGTCGGCCGGGTGGCGCGGCGCGGCGGCGGCAGCACGGCGACGCCGTCGACCAGCTCCTGCAGGCGGCGCAGCGCCTCCTCCTTGTTGGCCTCCTGGCTGCGCGACTGCTGCGCCTTGAGCACCAGCACGCCGTCCTTGGTGATGCGGTTGTCGCGCAGGGCCAGCAGGCGCTCGCGGATATGCTCGGGCAGCGAGGACTGCACGATGTTGAAGCGCATCTGCACGGCGTTCGACACCTTGTTGACGTTCTGCCCGCCCGGCCCCTGGGCGCGGATGGCGGTGAACTCGATGTCGTTCAGGTCGATCGAGATCATCGTCACAGGCGGAACTTGACGGGCTGCGCCAGCGCCCAGTGCTCGCCCTCGCTGGGGTGGGCGGCGCGCCCGACCATGCCGCGCGCCTGGAACAGCGGGTGCTCCAGCGCTTCGGCGGTGCGCAGCACGGGGGTGACGCAGCAGTCGGCGGCGGCGAACAGTTCGCTCCATTCGGCCTGGCTGCGCGTGGCGAAGACGGCGTCCAGTTCGGCGCGCAGCGCCATCGCGTCGGCGCCGCCGACCCGCTGGCCCAGCTGCCAGTGGCGCGCCTTCCACTCGGGCCGGCCCAGCACCTCGCAGCAGGCCTGCCAGAACTTCAGCTCCAGCGCGCCGACCGCCATGTAGCGCGCGTCGCCGGTGCGGTACACCGTGTAGCAGGGCACGCCGCCGGTCAGCAGGTCGCGCCCGGGCGGGGCCGGCGCGCCGTTGTTGACGCCGACCAGCGGCATGATGTTATGCGCCAGCACGGCGTCGCTCATCGAGACGTCGACGAAGCGGCCGGCGCCGCCCATCTTGACCGCCACCAGCGCCGCCAGGATGCCCTGCAGCGCGCTCTGCGCGCCGCCCAGCAGGTCGCCCACCTGCAGGTTGGGCAGGACGGGGCGGCCGTCGTCGGCGGCGTTCTGATCGAGCATGCCGGCGTAGCCGATGTAGTTGATGTCGTGCCCGGCCAGCGCGGCGTAGGGACCGTCCTGGCCGTAGCCGGAGATGGCGCACATCACCAGCTTGGGGTTGCGTTGTTTGAGCGCGTCCCAGCCCAGGCCCAGTTTGTCCATCACGCCGGGGCGGAAGCTCTCGACCAGCACGTCGGCCGTGTCGACCATCTCCAGCAGGCGCTCGCGCTGCGCCGAGTCCTTCAGGTCCATGCGCAGGAACCGCTTGCCGCGATTGACGGCGACGAAGAACTGCGACACCTCGCCGCGCACCGGCCCCATGGCGCGGGCGTAGTCGCCGGCGCCCGGGTCCTCGATCTTGAGCACCTCGGCGCCCATCTCGGCCAGGTGCATGGTGGCGACCGGGCCGGGCAGCAGGCGGGTCAGGTCGAGCACGCGGATGCCGGCGAGCGGCTGCTCGGGCGACGGGGAGTGCGGGGTGGGCGGGGACGAGGGCATGGGGGAAGTCGTGGCTGGAATGGCGGCTGGGTCGGCCATTGTAGCAAACCGGGGCGGCAGCTCGGGCCGATGTTGATTGCTGTCAACATGGCCGTGTTGCCGCACGGTTAGGATGGCACATGCCTGACGCGGACATCGCAGCGCGCAACGCGCCGTCGGGACCTCTCGGACGAAAGGACCATCATGTACTCCACCGTATCGCACAGCGCCGCCGCCGTCATCGAGCAGCCCGAGGCCACTCCGGCGCCGTCCACCGGCCGCCAATACCTGACTTTCCGCCTGGTCGGCATGGAATACGCGCTCGACTTCTCCCGCGTGCAGGAACTGCGCCCCTACAAATCGCTGGAGCGTTTCGCCTCGGCGGGCGAGATCGTCAACGGCGTGGCGGCGGCGCGCGGCGTCATCATGCCGATCGTCGACATGCGCATCGCCTTCGGCCAGCGCGCGCCGCTGCTGGAAACGGCGACCGACGTGATCATCCTCAAGCTGTCGAGCTGCGTGATGGGCATGGTGGTCGATGGCGTGAGCGACGTGGTCACGCTGAGCGCCCAGCAGATCCGTCCGATTCCCGGCTTGAACGCCGGCGCCGGCCAGGCGGCCGACTATCTGCTCGGCCTGGCCGAGGTCGACGGCCGCCGCCTGATCCTGGTCGACATCGACATGCTGATGTCGATCCGTAAAAACACCGAGGGCGCGCGCCACGCCGCCTGAGCGGGTGGCGCCAAGTCAGGCAAAGCCCCGGGGTGGAGCGGAAATGCCGTTGAATTGGGAAACCCCAGCGGCGAAACCTGGGGTCGGACCCGGCGGGTCCGACCCCGGCTCTGCGCCCTTGGGTGGTGTTCGACACCGCCGGCGTCTTGGCCGGGCGTCGGCGCCGCTGGCTTAGGCCAGCGCTTCGAGCTGCTCCTGCAGTTCCAGCCACTCGGCTTCCAGCTGGCCCAGGTCCTTGGTGAAGAAGGACTGGTCGGCCAGCAGCTGCTTCAGCTTGGCCTTGTTGGCGGCGTCGTAGATCGACGACTCGCCCAGCTTGGCGTCCACTTCGGCCTTCTGGGCGTTGCGCTTGGCGATCTGCTCGTCGAGGCGCTTGACCTTCTGTTCCAGCGGCTTGCGCAGCGTGGCCAGGCGCTGGCGGTCTTCGGCCGCCTGGCGCTTCTGGTCCTTGCGGTCGGCCACCGGCGCGACGGCGGCCGCCGTCGGGGCGACCGGCGAGGCCACCGGGAAGTCGGTCTTGTTCTCTTTGCCGGCCGCCGGCAGCACCGTGGTGCCCTTGCCCAGCTTGGTCTGGAACAGCCAATCCTTGTAGTCGTCCAGATCGCCGTCGAACGGTTGCAGCTTGCCGTCGGCGACGATGATGAACTGGTCGGTGGTGGCGCGCAGCAGGTGGCGATCGTGCGATACCACCACCAGCGTGCCTTCGAACTGGGCCAGCGCCTCGGTCAACGCCTCGCGCGTCTCCAGGTCCAAGTGGTTGGTCGGTTCATCGAGCAGCAGCAGGTTGGGGCGCTGCCAGACGATCAGCGCCAGCGCCAGGCGGGCCTTCTCGCCGCCGGAGAACGGCCGGATCGAGCTGGTCACCATGTTGCCGGGGAAGTTGAAGCCGCCGAGGAAGTTGCGCAGCTCCTGCTCGCGCACGGTCGGCGCGATCTTCGACAAGTGCCACAGCGGCGATTCGTCGTGGCGCAGCATCTCCACCTGGTGCTGGGCGAAGTAGCCGATGTTCAGGCCCTTGCCCAGGGTGGCGTCGCCGGTCAGCGGCATCAGCTCGCCGGCGATGGTCTTGATCAGCGTCGATTTGCCGGCGCCGTTGACGCCCAGCAGGCCGATGCGCTGGCCGATCTGCAGCGAGAAGTTGATGCCGTTGACGATGCTCTTGTGCGTGATGTCGCCGGTCTCTTCGTTTTCGATCTTGTAGCCGGCGTCGACGTCCTCCATCACCAGCAGCGGGTTCGGCGCGCTCAGCGGCTCGCGGAACTCGAAGGAGAATTCGGCGGCGGCGCGCAGCGGCGCCAGCTCTTCCATCTTGGCCAGCGCCTTCATGCGGCTCTGCGCCTGGCGCGCCTTCGAGGCCTGCGCCTTGAAGCGGTTGACGAAGGACTCCAGGTGGGCGCGCTTGCGCGTCTGCTTTTCCAGCGCGCCGGCGGCCAGGATCATCTGCGCCGCGCGCTGACGCTCGAAGGACGAGTAGTTGCCCGAGTAGCGTTTCAGCTTGCGCTCGTCGATGTGGGCGACCACGTTGACCACCTCGTCGAGGAAGTCGCGATCGTGCGAAATGATGATCAGGGTGCCGGGGTAGCGTTTCAGCCAGTCCTCCAGCCAGATGATCGCGTCCAGATCCAAGTGGTTGGTCGGTTCATCGAGCAGCAGCAGGTCGGACGGGCACATCAGCGCCTGCGCCAGATTCAGGCGCATGCGCCAGCCGCCGGAGAAGCTGGCCACCGGCTGCTGCATCTGGTCGAGCGAGAAGCCCAGGCCGAGCAGCAGTTGTTCGCCGCGCGACTGCACGGTGTAGGCGTCGGCGTCGGCCAGCGCGCTGTACATCTCGCCGATGGCGATGCCGTTCTCGGTGGTTTCCGGCTCGCCTTCCAGGCGGCTCAGTTCGGCCTCCAGCTTGCGCAGCGTGATGTCGCCGTCGATGGCGTAGTCGAGCGCGGCGCGCTCCAGCGGCGGCGTCTCCTGCGCCACGTAAGCCATGCGCCATTTGGCCGGGAAGTCGATCTCGCCCTGGTCAGGATGGAGCTCGCCGCGCAGCATGGCGAACAGGCTCGATTTGCCGGCGCCGTTGGCGCCGATCAGGCCGATCTTGTCGCCCGGGTTGAGGGTGATGTCGACCTGCTCGAGCAGCGGTTTGATGCCGCGCATCAGGCTTACTTGTATGAAACGTATCATTTTTTTCTTTGCTGCCGGGGCGTGCCCCGGCGTGGTTGAATGTGGCGGCAGCGGCCGTCGGCGTCTCGTCGTCGCGTATTGGCCGGGCGCCGTGCCGGCGGCCGGCCATGCCATGTGGCCGGCGCGGCGACGGATGGGTTCCCGCCTGCGCGGGAACGACGAACTAAGTTACAGCTTGAGTTGGTCGGCGGTCAGCAGGAACACCATGTCGTCGCCGGCGCTGGTGCTCAGCCAGGTCAGGCCGAGGGCGCCGAAGGCCGCCTCGGCGAAGGCGCGCTCGTTGCCGATCTCGACGATCAGGATGCCGTCGTCGCTCAGGCGCTCGGCCGCGCCGGCGACGATGGTGCGCACCAGGTCCATGCCGTCGCTGCCGCCGTCGAGGGCGATCTGCGGCTCGGCCAGGTATTCCTGTGGCAGCTTGCCCATCGAGGTCGAGTTGACGTAGGGCGGGTTCGTGATGATCAGATCGTACTTCTTGTGCGGCACGTTCTGGTACAGGTCGGACTGGATCAGCGTGACGCGGTCTTCCAGCTTGTAGGTGGCGACGTTGCGGCGCGCCACTTCCAGCGCGTCGGCCGAGATGTCGACGGCGTCGACCTGGGCCTCGGGGAAGGCGTCGGCCAGCATGATCGCCAGGCAGCCGGAGCCGGTGCACAGTTCCAGCACGTTGCGCACGTTGTCGGGCTCGTTGACCCACGGCGAGAAGTAGTCGGGGATCAGCTCGGCGATGAAGGAGCGCGGCACGATGACGCGTTCGTCGACGTAGAAGTTGTAGGTGCCCAGCCAGCCCTCGTTGGTGATGTAGGCGGCCGGCACGCGGTCGACGCTGCGCCGTTCGATCACCGCCAGCACGGCGGCCACTTCCTCGGGCAGCAGGCGGGCGTCGAGGAAGGGATCGAGCTTGTCGAGCGGGAGTTTGAGCGTGTGCAGGATCAGGTAGGCCGCCTCGTCGAGCGCCTCGGCGCTGCCGTGGCCGAAGAACAGCTTGGCGGTGTTGAAGCGGGTGACGGCGTAGCGCAGCAGGTCGCGCGGCGTGGTGAAGGCAGTGGTGGTCATGGCTATGTCTCGGTCAATACGGTAATCGGGTGGCGCGCCGGGGCGCGCTTGGTTAGCAGGCGCCCAGCTTTCAGCGCAGCAGATTCTCCAGCGTGCGCCGGTAGATGTTCTTCAGCGGATCGACGAAGCGCAGCTCGATATGCTCGTCGATCTTGTGGATACTTGCGTTGGGAGGCCCGAATTCTATCACCTGGGGGCAGATCTGCGCGATAAAGCGGCCGTCCGAGGTGCCGCCGGTGGTCGACAACTCGGTCGTCACGCCCGTCTCGGCCAGGATCGCCGCCGACAGCGCCTCGCTCAGATTGCCGCGCGGGGTCAGGAAGGGCAGGCCGCTGAGCGCCCATTTCAGCTCGTAGTGCAGGCCGTGCTTGTCGAGGATGGCGTGGACGCGCTTCTTCAAGCCCTCGTGCGTGCTGGCGGTGGAGAAGCGGAAGTTGAAGTCGACCACCATGTCGCCGGGGATGACGTTGTTGGCGCCGGTGCCGCCGTTGATGTTGGACATCTGCCAGGAGGTCGGCAGATAGTACTCGTTGCCCTCGTCCCACCGCTCGGCGACCAGCTCGGCCAGCGCCGGCGCGGCCAGGTGGATCGGGTTCTTCGCCAACTGCGGGTAGGCGATGTGGCCCTGCACGCCGAGCACCGTCAGGCGGCCCGACAGCGAGCCACGGCGGCCGTTCTTGATCATGTCGCCCAATGTCTCGTCCGAGGTCGGCTCGCCGACGATGCAGTAGTCGATCTGCTCGCCGCGTTCCTTGAGCAGGTTGCAGACGATGACGGTGCCGTCGGTGGCCGGGCCTTCCTCGTCGCTGGTGATGAGGAAGCCGATCGAACCCTGGTGGTCCGGGTGGGCGGCGGTGAACTCCTCGCAGGCCACCACCATGGCGGCGATCGAGGTCTTCATGTCGGCCGCGCCGCGTCCGTACAGTTTGCCGTCGCGGTGGGTCGGGTTGAACGGCTCGGAGCGCCACTGCTCGACCGGGCCGGTCGGCACCACGTCGGTGTGGCCGGCGAACACCAGCAGCGGCGCGGTGGCGCCCTTGCGCGCCCACAGGTTGGTCACGCCGTTCGACTCGATCACCTCGCAGGCGAAGCCGAGCGGCGCCAACAGGTCGATCAGGTGCTGCTGGCAGCCCTTGTCGTCGGGTGTCACGGAGGACAGGGCGATGAGTTTTTCGGTCAGCGCGAGGGTGCGGGAGGGGGTCATATGCGGCTTAATCGGATCAAGGAAATCGGCGGGCGGATTACAGGGCGAACAGCTGGCGGTACTGGGCGTCGGAGAAGCTGACGGCGAAGGCGCCGTCCTTGTCGAGCACCGGGCGCTTGATCACCGAGGGGAATTCGAGCATCAGCTCGATGGCGCTGGCGTCGTCGACGATGGCGGCCTTGCGCTCGTCGGGCAGGCCGCGCCAGGTGGTGCCCTTGCGGTTGACCAGCACGTCGCGGCTCAGGTGGCCCAGCCAGCCGGCGACGATGTCGCGCGTCAGGCCGTGTTTTTTGAAGTCGTGGAAGGCGAAGTCCTGTTGTTGCGCCGCCAGCCAGACGCGGGCTTTTTTGACGGTGTCGCAGTTGGGAATGCCGTAGAGGGTAATAGTCATGTCAAATCAAAGGCTTGCGTGGTTATTCGGGGAAGTGCGGGGCGCCGCGCCGCAGGGCGCCGGCCGCTCAACCCTATAGGATAGCATGGCGCGCCGCGCCGGCCGGCGGCGGGGCGGTTCGGTGTCGTTGGATTGCGCCTGTCGCGCCGCCCTATCATTCCACAGTGGACGCCACGCCACGGCCGCCGCGCAATTGCCCCACGGGGGAGAATTTTGCGCTTACAATTTCATGCATATCATTCTTGACGGAAATATTAGCCGGCGTCCCGGGGGCGCCGCCGCTACCGTCGCACGCAGCGAAAGAGCACCACGGCAGCCATGAGCGAGTCCACCGAACACCACTTCCACGCCGCCGCGCCACGCCGCGCCAGCGCGCCGGCCGACTCGCTGGTGCGCCGGCTGACCCGCATGAACCTGCTGGTGCTCAGCGTGACCATGCTGCTGACCTTCGCCTTGCTGGCCGGCGCCACCTGGTTCGTCGCCCGCACGCGGCAGGTCCAGGGCGCCGAGTTGAGCGCCCAGCTGCTGGCCAACAGCATCGCGCCGATGATGGTGTTCGCCGACCGCGAGGCCGCCAACGGCGAGTTGGCCGCGTTCTCGCGGCGCAGCGACCTGCAGCAGTTGCAGGTGCTGACGCTGCAGGGCGCCGTCTTCGCCCAGTGGCGCGCCGGCGGCGCCGACGCCGCGCTGGTGGCGCTGGCCGCGCCGCCCGGACTGGGCACCTATGCCGCCGCCGCGCACACCACCACCTCGGCCAACGCGCTGGAGGTGTGGGTGCCGGTGCGCCTGAAGGGTGAGCTGGTCGGCATGCTGGCGCTGCGCGAGAGCCTGCAAAGCCTGCATCGCGCCGTGCTGCTGCTCAGCGGCATGGGCGCGCTGCTGATCGGCGCGGCGATCTGGATCGCCGCGCGCGGCCTGGGCGTGGTGCAGCGCCGCGCGCTGGCGCCGCTGGTCGAATTGTCCGACCTGGCCGAACACGTCGCGCTGGAGCACGACTACGGCCGCCGCGCCACCGTCTACCGCGCCGACGAGGTGGGCCGCCTGACCGAACGCTTCAACGATATGCTCAAGCGGATCGAGATCTGGCAGGCCGACCTGCACCAGCAACTGGAGCAGGAGCAGGAGGCCGGCCAGCAGTTCCAGCAGATGGCGCACAAGGACAGCCTCACCGGCCTGCCCAACCGTCTATTCTTCCAGGGCGAGCTGCAGCGCAGCCTGGCGCTGGCGGCGCAGACCGGCGAGCTGATGGCGTTGATGTTCATCGACCTGGACAACTTCAAAACCGTCAACGACCGCCACGGCCACGAGGCCGGCGACGTCGTGCTGTGCGAGGTGGCGCGCCGCATGTCCGGCGTGCTGCGCGCGCGCGATGTGTTGTGCCGTCTGGGCGGCGACGAATTCGCCTTGATCCTGCCGGTGCTGCCGGACCAGGCGGCGGCCGAGCAGTTGGCGCTGCGCCTGATCGAGGCGGTGCGCGAGCCGCTGCACGTGGCTGGCATCCTGATGCCGATCGGCGCCACCGTCGGCCTGGCCTTCTGCCCGCTCGACGCGCGCGACGCCAGCAGCCTGCTGAAAGCATCAGACCAGGCCATGTACGCGGCCAAGCGGGCCGGCAAGAACACCTTCCGCCGGGTGCAGCATGCGCAGCATGAGTAGGCGGCGCTGCCGGGCGGCGCTGCCGTCCTTGTTGCTGGCGTTGGAGTTGGCCGCCGGCTGCGCGGTCGCACAGGCGCAGGTGCCCGCACCCGCACCCGCACCCGCACCCGCACCCGCACCCGCACCCGCACAGGCGCAGCCCGCCGAAGACGCCAGCCATCCGTCGCTGGAGGAGCTGCTGCGCCAGACCCTGAACGAGGTGCCGCGCGAGGTGGAGGAGTCGACCTCGTCGCGTTTCGCCCAGAGCGCGGCGCAGGCGCCGTCGGTGACCTATGTGCTGACCGACGCCGACATCGCCCGCCACGGCCTGCGCAGCATGGCCGACATCCTGCGCAGCATGCCCGGCCTGTACGTCACCGGCGACGGCAACTTCGTCTACGTCGGCGCGCGTGGACTGGGCCGGCCGGGCGACTACAACGCGCGTCTGCTGTTCCTGGTGGACGGCATGCGCGTCAACGACAATATCTACGACGCCGGCACGCTCGGCGCCGAGTTCTTCGTCGACGTCGACCTGATCGACCGGGTCGAATACGCACCGGGGCCGGGCTCCGCCTTGTACGGCAACAGCGCGATCTTCGGCGTGGTCAACGTCATCACCAAGGGCAGCGACAAGCTGCAGGGTTTGCAGGTGCGCGCCAGCGTCGATTCGGCGCGCCTGCGCGAGATGCGCGCCAGCGTCGGCCATCGCTCGGAGAACGGCTGGGAGGGTTGGCTGGCGCTGAGCGCCTTCGAGCAAAGCCGCATCCGCATTCCCTACGAGGTGACGCCCGAGGAAAGCAGCCAACTGGGGGCGCATAACTGGGACCACGGCCAGCGCCTGCTCGGCATGGCCAGCGCCAAGGGCTGGACCCTGCGCGGCGGCGTGAGCCGGCGCACCCGTGGCTTCCCCTATGTCTACCAGGTCGACGACGGCTGGCAGCTGGGCCAGCAGCGCGGCATCTTCAACAACAGCTTCATCTCGCTGGCGCACGAGCGCAACATCGGCGACTGGAACCTGTACGCCGCCGTCTCGTCCAAGCGCAGCGAGTACGCCGACATCAATCCCTATCAGACCGAGGACGGCGCCGCGCGCAATTTCTCCAACGCTTCGCTGGGGCGCTGGCGCAACGTCGACCTGCGCCTGAGCACCCATCGCTGGCGCGACCACGACCTGATGGCCGGCATTGAGTACCAGTTCGATCGCCAGCAACAGATCGTCGCCGGCACCGTGGGCGAGGAGCCGCTGGCGCAGTTCTTCGGCGATAATCGGCGCCGCGGCCTGTTTGTGCAGGATGCCTGGCGTTTGAACGAGACGCACCGGCTGATCCTCGGCCTGCGCCGCGACCACGCCCGCATCGGCGGTCGCAACACCAATCCGCGCCTGGCCTGGATCTGGAGCGGGGTGCCCGACGCCACGCTCAAGCTGATGTACGGCAGCGCCTTCCGCGAGGCCAATCTGTTCGAGTTCCAGGCCAACCATCCGTTCGGCGTGCCGACGCCGGCGCCGGAACGGGTGCGCACGCTGGAGCTGGCCTGGGAGCACACGCTCAACCACCAACTGCAATATCGCCTGTCGGTGTATGGCTCGCAGCTGCGCGACCTGATTAACCTGAGCCCGGAGACGGCGGTGTTCGAAAACAGCGCGCCGATCCGCAACGTCGGCGCCGAGCTGGGCGTCGAGCGGCGCTGGGCCGGCGGTCAGCAGCTGCGCGCCGCGTTGTCGCTGCAAGACACCAAGGACGAGCAGGGCCGACGCCTGAGTAATTCACCGCGCACGCTGGTCAAGCTGATGTTCAAGCAGCCGCTGCACGGCGACGCCTTGCAGCTGTCCTGGCAAGCATTGAGCGTGAGCCGGCGCGCCACTTCCGACGGCGCGCTGCCGGGCTACGCGCTGCTCAACGCCACGCTGCTGTGGCGTCCCAGCCTGGGCACCGACGTCAGCGTCGGCGTCTACAACATGGGCGACGTGCGCTACTACGACCAGTCCGGCCCGTATGGCTCCCCGCTCGCCCAAGAGCGGCGCAGCCTGCGCTTCTCGCTGACCCGGCGCTTTGGTTCATGAGCCGCTGGCGCCGAGCCTTGCTATGCCTGCCGCTGTGCGCGGCGGCCCACACCTCGTCCTTGGCCTGGGCCGGCCAGGACGAGGTGCAGCTGAAGGCCGCCTTCATCTACCGCTTCGCCCAGCTGACGCAATGGCCGCCGCCGCCGCTGCGCGAGTTCACCTACTGCGTGGCCGGCAACGCGCCGCTGCAGGAGGCGCTGCGCGCGCTGACCCAGGGCGTGGCGGCCGGCATGCCGGTGCGGCTGCTGCAGATCGGCGAGCCGCAGCACGTGCCGCAATGCCAGTTGCTGGTGCTGAGTTTGAGCGGGCGCGCCGAGCTGCGGCGCTGGCAGGATGTGCTGGCCGACGATCCGGTGCTGGTGGTGGGCGACAGCGCCGAGTCCTTCCGCAACGGTGCGGTGATCGCGCTGGTGATCGAACCGAACGGCCTGGCCTTCCGCATCAACCACACCGAGGCCAAGCGGCGCGGCCTGGTGCTGAGCTACCAGATGCTCAAGCTGGCGCGCGAAGTCAAGTAGCGCGATGCGCGCTGGCGCGGTCCGGCGCTTCAGGTGTCGAGATTGAACTCGGTGAACGAGGTGCCGCTGACCGGCTGGGCGGGCGCCTCGGCCGGCGCCGGCTTGCTGTCCGGACCGTTGTTGAGTAGCCAGAGCAGGTTGGTGGCCGAGTCGGCGTTGGCCAGCGCTTCCTCCTGGCTGATGGCGCCGTCCTGCACCAGCTTGAGCAGGGCCAGCTCGAAGGACTGCGAGCCGGGCGACAGGCTCTTCTCCATCGCCTCCTTGATCTGGCCGATGTCGCCCTTTTCGATCAGTTCAGCGATGTAGCGGGTGTTGACCATCACCTCGACCGCCGCCGTGCGCGCGCCGCCGTTGATCGAGCGTACCAGGCGCTGCGAGACGATGGCCTTGACCGTCGCCGACAAGTCCTGCAGCAGCGCGGCGCGGTTCTCGATCGGGTAGAAACTGATGATGCGGTTGAGCGCGTTGTAGCTGTTGTTGGCGTGTAGCGTGGCCAGCACCAGGTGGCCGGACTGGGCGTAGGCGAGGGCGGCGGCCATGGTTTCCTTGTCGCGGATCTCGCCGATCAGGATGCAGTCGGGCGCCTGGCGCATCGAGTTGCGCAGCGCCGTGTAGAAGTCCTTGGCGTCGCTGCCGATCTCGCGCTGGTTGACGATGGACTTCTTGTTCTTGAACAGATACTCGATCGGGTCCTCCAGCGTCAGGATGTGGCCCGGGCGCAGTTCGTTGCGGTGGTCCAGCATGGCGGCGATCGAGGTCGACTTGCCCGAGCCGGTCGAGCCGACCAGCAGCATCAGGCCGCGCTTCTCCATGATCAATTCGGCCAGCACCGGCGGCAGGCCCAGTTCGGCCAACGGCGGTATGCTGGCCGGGACGAAGCGGAACACCGCCGAGATGCTGCCGCGCTGGCGGAAGGCTGACAGGCGGAAACGCCCCAGGTTGGCCACCGAGACGCCCATGTTGAGCTCATTGCTGCCGTCGAGTTCCGCCATCTGCGCCGGCGAGCAGATCTCGGCCAGCAGGGCGGTGATGTTGTCCGGCTCAAGCTTCTGCTGGTTGATGGGGATCAGGTTGCCGTTGATCTTCAGGTGGACCGGGGAGTTCGCCGCGAAGAACATGTCCGAGGCGTTCTTCTCCTTCATCAGCTGGAATAGACGGTCCATGTACATGGCAAGCTCCGATCGGTGGCGAAAAATGCGACAAGATGCGACAAGATGCGACAGGGGCCGGGGCGCTTGCGCGGCCCGGCCCCTGCTATGTTACCACCGGCCCCGGCGCGCCGGGGCGGCGTTTAGATCCCGCGCAGCAGCTCGTTGATGCCGGTCTTGGCGCGGGTTTTGGCATCGACGCGCTTGACGATCACGGCGCAGTACAGGCTGTACTTGCCGTCGTCCGACGGCAGGCTGCCCGACACCACGACGGAGCCGGACGGCACGCGGCCGTAGGTCACTTCGCCGGTGGCGCGGTCGTAGATCTTGGTCGACTGGCCGATGTAGACGCCCATCGAAATCACCGAGTTCTCTTCGACGATGACGCCTTCGACGATCTCCGAGCGGGCGCCGATGAAGCAGTTGTCTTCGATGATGGTCGGGTTGGCCTGCATCGGTTCGAGCACGCCGCCGATGCCGACGCCGCCGGACAGGTGGACGTTCTTGCCGATCTGGGCGCAGGAGCCGACGGTGGCCCAGGTGTCGATCATCGCGCCTTCGTCGACGTAGGCGCCGATGTTGACGTAGGACGGCATCAGCACGACATTCTTGGCGATGAAGCTGCCACGGCGGGCGACGGCCGGCGGCACCACGCGGAAGCCGCCCTTGGCGAAGTCTTCGGCGGTGTAGTTGGCGAACTTGGTCGGCACCTTGTCGTAGAACTGCATGGTGCCGTCGCCGCTCATGACGCTGTTGTTCTCCAGGCGGAACGACAACAGCACGGCCTTCTTGACCCACTGGTTGACCACCCAGTCGGCGCCGGTTTTTTGCGCCACGCGGATGGAGCCGTTGTCCAGGCCGGCGATGACGTGGCCGACCGCGTCGCGCAGTTCGGCGGCGCCGTTGGCCGGGGTGATCTCGGCGCGGTTTTCCCAGGCTTGGTCGATGATTTGCTGAAGTTGTTGGCTCATGATGGTTTTCGCTTGTCGAATGGGTGGGTTATTGGTTCAGGGACTGGCAAAACTGGACGATGCGCTGCGCCGCCTCGAGACCTTCGGCGGTCTCGGCGACCAGCGCCATGCGGATGCGGTTGTGGCCCGGGTTGACGCCGTGCGCAGTGCGCGCCAGGAAGCTGCCCGGCAGGACGGTGACGTTGTACTCGGCGTACAGGCGCTGGGCGAACTCGGTGTCCGACAGGCCGGTGCGGCTGACGTCGGCCCACAGGTAGAAGCCGGCGTCGGGCAGCTCGACGTCGAGCACCGTCTGCAGCAGCGGCGTGATGGCGGCGAACTTGGCGCGGTATTGGGTGCGGTTGTCTTCGACGTGGGTCTCGTCGTTCCAGGCCGCCACCGACGCAGCCTGCACGGCCGGGTTCATGGCCCCGCCGTGGTAGGTGCGGTACAACAGGAATTTTTTCAGCACCTCGGCGTCGCCGGCGACGAAGCCCGAACGCATGCCCGGCACATTCGAACGCTTCGACAGGCTGGAGAACACCACCAGGCGCGCGTAGGGCCGCTCGACGCCGGACAGGCCGAGCACGTGGGCCGCCTGCAGGGCGCCCAGCGGCGCCTCGTCGCCGTGGTAGATCTCCGAATAGCACTCGTCGGCGGCGATGATGAAGTCGTAGCGCTCGGACAGGGCGAACAGGTTTTCCCAGTCGGTCAGGGTCAGCGTGGCGCCGGTAGGATTGCCGGGCGAGCAGACGAACAGCAGGCGCACGCGCTGCCACACCGAGGCGGGAATGCTGTCGTAGTCGCAGCCGAAGTTGCGCGCCGGGTCGGAGTTGACGAAGTAGGGCTCGGCGCCGGCCAGGTAGGCGGCGCCTTCATAGATCTGGTAGAACGGGTTGGGGCAAACCACCAGCGAGCCGGCGGCCGGGTCGATCACCGTCTGGGCGAAGGCGAACAGCGCCTCGCGCGAGCCGTTCACTGGCAGCACCTGCGTCGCCCGGTCGAGCGCCGGCAGGTCGTAGCGGCGTTCCAGCCAGTCGGCGATGGCGCCGCGCAGGGCCTCCGAGCCGATGGTGGTCGGGTAGTTGGCTAGGCCGCCGATATTGTCGATCAGCGCCTGCTGGATGAAGGGCGGCGTTGGATGCTTGGGCTCGCCCATGCCCAGGCTGATGGCGCTGTGGGCTGGGCTGGCGCTCACCTTGGCGAACAATTGGCGCAGTTTTTCGAAGGGGTAGGATTGCAGCTTGTCGAGATGTGGATTCACGTGGCGGACCGGAGGCAATGGAAAAATTGGCGGCGCGCGGCTGGCGCTCAGCCCTCCATTATAGCGTTCTTGCGCGGCCTTGGTGCGGCGCCCCCGCGACAGCGCGCGCGCCGCGTGGGCGCTTTGGCAAGATGGTTCAAATGTTAAGCCTGTGCCATAATCGGCCCGCGCGCGGCTTGCCGCGCCAGTTCATCCATTCACCCGCCATACGCCAGCAAAGGACGCTCATGGAGCACGCCGCCACCGATCCCAACCCCCTCAAGCTCGACGCCGTGGTCAGCCGCCAAGTGATGGCGGCGCGACTGCTGGCCGGCCTGCTGCAGGGCGCGCTGCTGTACCCGCTGTACCTGGCGGCCAGCAACAGCTTCTGGCCGGCCACGCAACTCTATTTGTTCGCGCCGCTGCTGCTGCTTTGCCTGCTGCTGCCGGTGCTGCTGATCTCCAGCCTGGGCCACATGAGCACGCGGCGCGCCTGGCAATGGGTGGGCGCGATGGCCGTGGTGCTGGCGCTGCTGGCGCTGCACGACGTTTGGCGCGGCGCCGGGCATGGCGGCTGGCGTGACTTGAGCCGGGGTTCGGGGGTGCGCTCGCCGTCGCCGCTATTGTTCTTCTTCAGCGCCGCCTTCTGCTACGTGGCCCATTCGCTGGCGCTGGCGGCGGCCCAGGACGGCCGCCGTATGGCCAGCTACGCCAGCCATTTCGAGGCGGCCTGGAAGCTGATCATCCAGTTGGCCTTCTCGACCATGTTCGTCAGCACGATGTGGACGGTGCTGTTCCTCGGTTCCTCGCTGTTCATGCTGGTCAAGCTGAGTTTTTTCAAGGAGCTGCTGGAGCAAGCCTGGTTCAACATTCCCGTCACCTGTTTCGCCTTCTCCTGCGCGATCCACCTGACCGACGTGCGGCCGGCCATCGTGCGCGGCATCCGCACGCTGCTGCTGGTGCTGATGTCCTGGCTGCTGCCGCTGGCCGCCTTGCTGGTCACCGGCTTCCTGTGCAGCCTGCCGTTCACCGGCTTGGAGGTGTTGTGGCAGACCCGCCACGCCACCGCCGTCCTGCTGGGCACCGACGTGCTGCTGCTGGTGCTGATCAACGCCGCCTTCCAGAACGGCGCGGCGGCCGGCGCGGTGGCGCCGGTGGTGCGGGTCAGCGCGCGCGCCGCCGCCGTGCTGCTGCTGCCGCTGACGGTGATCGCCATCTATGCCCTGGGACTGCGGGTGGGCGACCACGGTTGGAGCGCCGACCGCATCATCGCCGCCGCCTGCCTGCTGGTGGCCGGCTGCTACGCCATCGGTTACGCCTGGGCCGCCTACCAGAGCGACAGCTGGCTCGAACCGATCGCCTTCGTCAACGTCGTCACCGCCTTCGTCATCCTGGCGGTGCTGCTGGCGTTGTTCACGCCCTTGGCCGATCCGGCCCGGCTGGCGGTCAACAGCCAGGTGGCGCGGCTGGACAAGGGCCGCGTCAGCGCCAGCCAGTTCGACTACGACTACCTGCGCTTCGAGGGCGCGCGTTACGGCCGCGCCGCGCTGGAGCAGCTCAAGCTGCGCAGCGGCGGAGCGGACGCGGAATTGATACGCGAGTCCGCCGAGGCGGCGCTCAAACGCACCAGCCGCTACAGCCGCGACACGCCCAGGTTGCTGGACCTGGCCGACAATCTGCACGTTTGGCCGGCCGGCGCCCAGCTGCCGGCGGGCTTCCTGAGCGAGCACTGGAGCGCCAACGGCCTCAGTTACATGCTGCCGTCCTGCCTGAACCACGCCGGCAAGGAATGCGACGTCTTCGTGCAGGACATGGACGGCGACGGCAAGCCGGAGGTGCTGGTGGTGGGTAAGGAGCCATTGATCGGCGCCGCCTTGCTGGGCCGCGGTGCGGACGGCAAGTGGACCTTGTTGGGTAGCCTGCCGCAGGACGCTTCCGGCTGCGAGCCGTTGCGCCGCAAGCTGCTGGCCGGCGAGTTCGAGGTGGTCGCGCCGCGCGTGCGCGACCTGCAGGTGGGCGGCGTGCGCGTCGAAATCACGCCGCGCGAGACGCCGCCGGTGACGATGTGCAAGGCGCTGAGCAAGGCGCTGAAGGCCGAGAAGAAGTGAAGGGGAGCTAGGCGCAGCGGATTTTTATGATCCGCTGGCCGGCTTTTTGTCCTGAACGATAGGTGAATTTGCACTCGCGGATGTGGTCGTCGATTCTCTTCGACAGGGTGATCTGGCCGTATTCGCCGTAAGCACACTGCAGCCATTTCCCGTCCGGATAGTGCCCTTCAAATCGGTAGGTGTAGCTTGTTTCGCCTTTTTCCTTCTGCTCCGTGTAGTTGGCCAATTCGCCCCTTCTTTGCGGAGGACCGTCGATAGGGGCGGCGGCATGCAGGTACAAGGGACGGGCGACAAACGGCGTCCACCCCGCCGGGGTGTTTTCAAGCTTGATCGATGCCTCGGGCACGCTGTCCGGACACTCCAGATTTTGCGCCGATGCGGAATTGGATAAGCAGGCCAGAAGGACGATGGTGAGCGGGTGGACGAGGTTTGTGCCGCGTACGGATCGGCATGTCGGGACGATACTTTTCATAGCTGGCCTTTACTCGATAACGAAAAATGCGTCGGCATTGTCGCTAGGCTGAATGAACAAGCCCCTTTTGTCTTTTCCTTTAGAGCGGATTGCACGTGATGTGACCAATTGGTCTTTCTTGTTTTTCCATTGGTCCATCACGAGGATGCCGCTAGGTGTCTGCCCCATGTACAGCGCCGCATGGTTTCCGTGGTTGTGGTTGGCGTAATTCCCGTTGACGAAAGTCGCGATGGCCGTACCCTTCTTCAATGTGCGATTGCCAAAAACGGCTTCGCCCTGTCGCCAAGCTAACGTGGGCGGAGCGTCCGCATAGTTGCGTACCAAGGCAACGCACTGATGGTTGCCTACCATCTTGGAATTCTCCAAGTCGTCAACTTTTGAGTATGAATATGACATTTCTTCATCCCCTTTGGAGAGTGCTTGAAATGTCTTGACTCTACGGCTGCCCACGCCTGGCTACATTGAACGAGAGCAAAATTTTACTGATATTGGCAGTATCGATTGACAATACTTGAGTGATACTTGGCTAGCGGCGGTAGATGGTCAATTTAGCTCAGATTCATCGAATTCGGAATTTCCAATCCCAGCGCCCATGCTGGGTGCGACAGCCGGTTGTACCAAAAGGCAGCGACATCATGTTGTTTCAATCCACGCGCCCACGCGGGACGCGACTAGGCTCTGCCCGACATGCGCAACCCCTTGGTGCCGTTTCAATCCACGCGCCCACGCGGGACGCGACACGGAGTTCGGCGAGCCGGCCAAGGACGTCTGGATGTTTCAATCCACGCGCCCACGCGGGACGCGACGCACGGCACCGAGGATGCTAGCCGTCATGTTCATGTTTCAATCCACGCGCCCACGCGGGACGCGACTTCTTGGCCCGCACCTGGGGCCCTACCGCATTGTTGTTTCAATCCACGCGCCCACGCGGGACGCGACCTTTCCTGCCCAGGCCGGCCAAGGCGTTTTTTGGCGTTTCAATCCACGCGTCCACGCGGGACGCGACCCTGACGCTGTTAATTTGCTGTGCAACTGGTGGAATGTTTCAATCCACGCGCCCACGCGGGACGCGACAAGCGCTGGGCCGCGCCGAATATCGCGCTGACTTGTTTCAATCCACGCGCCCACGCGGGACGCGACGTGGTAGACGGCGCAACCCTAGGCGCTGTTGGCGGTTTCAATCCACGCGCCCACGCGGGACGCGACCAAGCAGGCGGGTTCGCAGCTTGGCCACATCAAGTTTCAATCCACGCGCCCACGCGGGACGCGACGCTTGCCTCCAGTGTTGTACCGGGATGTTCCACGTGGTTTCAATCCACGCGCCCACGCGGGACGCGACTCCGCATTGCTGACTGGGGTGAAATCCTAAAAGTGTTTCAATCCACGCGCCCACGCGGGACGCGACCAGCCCAGCGCCGTCATGTCGGTGGCGATTACAGAGTTTCAATCCACGCGCCCACGCGGGACGCGACCTTACGCTCCCTTGGTCGCTACGCGACTGGGCGATGTTTCAATCCACGCGCCCACGCGGGACGCGACAATCACCAACAACCAAGCGGACGCAGTGACCGTAGTTTCAATCCACGCGCCCACGCGGGACGCGACTTGAGCGAGTAGTACACGCCGCCCATAGCAGCGATGTTTCAATCCACGCGCCCACGCGGGACGCGACGCACCGAAAATACGTTCGGCGTGCCGGTCGCGTAGTTTCAATCCACGCGCCCACGCGGGACGCGACCCGCCGAATCCGCCAAGGGTGATAAGGGCCGCTTGTTTCAATCCACGCGCCCACGCGGGACGCGACCCTTGCCACCGTTGGCAGTCAAGGTGGGGATTCCAGTTTCAATCCACGCGCCCACGCGGGACGCGACTGATCGTCAGTAACGTAGCGCCGTCGGGGGTAGTGTTTCAATCCACGCGCCCACGCGGGACGCGACCCCGGCGGCGCGCGCCAGCTTGCGGCGCGGCGGTGTTTCAATCCACGCGCCCACGCGGGACGCGACGCGACGTCCTGCGCGCGCTGAGAGCCGCCATATGTTTCAATCCACGCGCCCACGCGGGACGCGACCCGGTCAACTTGATTGCCGACACGCTGATCGAGACGTTTCAATCCACGCGCCCACGCGGGACGCGACTTCATCTCGGCGAGCTGTGCCGGCATGATCTGCCCGTTTCAATCCACGCGCCCACGCGGGACGCGACGCTGGACCTCGCCGCGACTGAGGGCCAGGCGCTGTTTCAATCCACGCGCCCACGCGGGACGCGACCCGAACGCCCTTGACCTGTGGGATAGCACGTTACAGTTTCAATCCACGCGCCCACGCGGGACGCGACCGTACAGGTGCGCGTTCCAGGCTGCTGATATCTGCTTGTTTCAATCCACGCGCCCACGCGGGACGCGACCTTGCCTCCAGTGTTGTGCCGGACTGTCCCACGTGGTTTCAATCCACGCGCCCACGCGGGACGCGACACGCTGGCCTTGTGCACCATGAACATGGCGCCGTCGTTTCAATCCACGCGCCCACGCGGGACGCGACTCTGTGCAGCAAGCAGGGCGCGGGCTTGATCGTCAGTTTCAATCCACGCGCCCACGCGGGACGCGACCAACGGTACAGTGAGCCTTGCCATGGCCGACCATGTTTCAATCCACGCGCCCACGCGGGACGCGACTGGTGCCGGCGGCGATCATGGGCAGCACTGCTCAGTTTCAATCCACGCGCCCACGCGGGACGCGACGCCGGAATTAGCCAGGCCCAAAACGTAATCCTTGTTTCAATCCACGCGCCCACGCGGGACGCGACTTGACGCAGCGCCGGTGGCCCAGCTCCGTCGGGGTGTTTCAATCCACGCGCCCACGCGGGACGCGACCTTGCTGTTCGCTGCCAAATCCTTTCCTGCATCGGTTTCAATCCACGCGCCCACGCGGGACGCGACGTTGACGCAGCGCCGGTGGCCCAGCTCCGTCGGGGTGTTTCAATCCACGCGCCCACGCGGGACGCGACCCCACACCCAGTACGGACCATCTTCGGTGTCGTGTTTCAATCCACGCGCCCACGCGGGACGCGACCGTGCGGCGAGAGTAAAGGCGGCTCTGGTTGCAGAGTTTCAATCCACGCGCCCACGCGGGACGCGACTCCCGCAGCGAGATGACAAGATCATCCCCAGCGCGTTTCAATCCACGCGCCCACGCGGGACGCGACAGCCGACGGTGTACCGGCCAGTCGTGCGGCCGCAGTTTCAATCCACGCGCCCACGCGGGACGCGACCCAGCCCAGGATGGTGGACTTCTGGGTATCGGTGTTTCAATCCACGCGCCCACGCGGGACGCGACAGGTCGCTCATGCGGCACCCGATGACTTGTCGATGTTTCAATCCACGCGCCCACGCGGGACGCGACTGAGGCGGTGGCGGCATGATCGTCAACGGGAAAGTTTCAATCCACGCGCCCACGCGGGACGCGACCTGGGGCTGCCGAAGCAGCGAGATCGCCATCATGTTTCAATCCACGCGCCCACGCGGGACGCGACCGGAGATCTGGTGGCGCCCGATGCAGGTAACGCGTTTCAATCCACGCGCCCACGCGGGACGCGACGACTAAATGGGCCGCAAGAGACAAGCAAAAAATCGTTTCAATCCACGCGCCCACGCGGGACGCGACATTCGACGAAGCCAAGTTCAAGCGTGTCATCAACGTTTCAATCCACGCGCCCACGCGGGACGCGACGGCGCGCACCTGATCGGCATGTTTGCCCGCACAAAGTTTCAATCCACGCGCCCACGCGGGACGCGACACCCACTCAGAGGAATCCCGAAAGAAGATCGCAAAGTTTCAATCCACGCGCCCACGCGGGACGCGACTCCGCAATACGGTCAACGACAAAGTTTATGTTGGTTTCAATCCACGCGCCCACGCGGGACGCGACGACGACAAGAAGCTGGTCGATGCCGGCAAAGTCGTTTCAATCCACGCGCCCACGCGGGACGCGACGGTGCAGATCACCAACACCGACTACGTTGACTGGTTTCAATCCACGCGCCCACGCGGGACGCGACGACCTGACGGTCAAGGGATTCGCCCTGTACATGGTTTCAATCCACGCGCCCACGCGGGACGCGACAGGGTGAGCACGTCGCCATCGTGATGGGCTAATGTTTCAATCCACGCGCCCACGCGGGACGCGACCTGGCGACGGCAGCGCTACCGACCCGCTGTACGGGGTTTCAATCCACGCGCCCACGCGGGACGCGACGAGGCGGCTTTTTATTGCCCGCAGCAAAAGCAGGTTTCAATCCACGCGCCCACGCGGGACGCGACGGCTGCCTTGGTCGGTGGCCATGCTCAAGGTCCAGTTTCAATCCACGCGCCCACGCGGGACGCGACCAGTCATGATGCGCGCCTGCAATATGAGTATAGGCGTTTCAATCCACGCGCCCACGCGGGACGCGACCATATCTCCCCGGCCCGCATCGCCGTCTCCTGCGCGTTTCAATCCACGCGCCCACGCGGGACGCGACTTGGTAGTTATAACCCATTCAATTCAATAAGGAAATATCCCGACTTTTGCGAACCGCACATACTCGCCCTTGATATCGAAAAATTTCTCAAGTATGGGAATTTTTTTGAAGAAAATCAATATGTTAGGGAAGCGCGAACCCACAGGGGATGCGCTGGCCGCTTATGGTTCGCGCTGCGCTATAAAATCAATGGACCGTTGAGGTCCAGCAGCGGTTTGGCACCAATATGTTCCACTCGATTCACCCAATTCCGACCAAGATAGTAGAAGCGTAGACTATCGCAATCGGGATTGATGATGTCGCACAGGCGCTGCTTCAGGAATGTCCATTGGGCCTGATCGACCTCGATCTCGAACACCGAGTATTGTGCCCGTTGCCCATAGTTTAGGCAGGCCTTGGCCAAGCGCCGCAAGCGTTTCGGGCCGTCGCTGTCGCCGAAACTGACGTCATAGCTAACCAATACCATCATACTTATTTCTCACTTCCAAAGAAATGGTGGATAGCCGTCAAGGTCGCCGCGCAAATGCCGCGCGAGCAATTGGGCTTGTATCGCGGGGAATAGTCCGAGCGGCGCCTTCTCCTCCAGAAAAACATGCAGCAATTCTTCGCGCTTGCGCTCCTGATACGCCACCAGCAGCGTCTTTCGCGCCTCGTCGCGAAGGAAGACGGCGCCATTGTCCATGGTCCGAAAGTCCTTCTCTGTCAACTGTCGACGATTGAGCAGCGAAAGCGCGAGCCGGTCGGCCAGCACCGGCCGAAACTCCTCCATTAGATCCAACGCCAGACTGGGACGGCCCGGCCTGTCCCTGTGCAGGAAGCCGACGGCCGGATCGAGTCCCACGCTCTCCAGTGCGGATCGGCAGTCGTGGGTGAGCAGGGTATATAGAAATGATAGCAAGGCATTGACCGCGTCGAGTGGCGGACGGCGGCTGCGTCCTTTGAAGCGCAGGGCAGGGTGCTCGACCCGTATCAATTGGTCGAACACCGAAAAGTAGGCTTGCGCCGCTTCGCCTTCCATGCCGCGCAAGACGTTGATATCGTTTTCGCCAGCCAGGTTGGCGCCGATACGTTTCAGCCTCAGCCGGGCGTGACGAACCATTGCCTCGGCCGCGGCGGGGAGCTTGTCGCCATGATCGCGCAGCGCGCGACCCAGCACGGCGCGCTGATTGTGCAGCTTTCCAGCCAGCAGATTCTGGACGATCGCGGCGCTTCCCGCCGCGCTGTCGCTGCGCCGATACTGCTCGCGCCGCAGCAGCACGTTTCCCGATACCGGCCCCTCCACCCGGGCAAGGAATTTCCCGTACGTGGAAAGAAAACAGACGCAAATTCCCTGTTCCGCGCAGAAGCCGAGCAAAGGCGGAGACACCAGCACGCGGCCAATGCACACCAGACTCTCGAGCATGTGGATCGGTAGCCTGCCTTTGGTTTCCCCTTCAACTTCCATGACGATGTTTTCGCCGTCTTTGCGGAGCCAGGCTCCCTCGGTGGTGATGTATAGCGTGTTGAGCTGGCGGCGCATCAGTCGTCCTCCAATTGCTTGGCCAGCCAGGCATTGACCGGCACGGTGCGGCCAAGCAAGCGGGGCTGGCAGATATCGATTAGTGAACAGGCGTCGCAACGCCGGGCGGCATATTCGGCCTGCGGCGTTTGGCCCGCCTCGATCAGTGCGCGCGTGGCGGCAATGATGCTGAGCGTCAGCGTGCGCAGTGTTGCGTCAAACATGACGCGGACCCGTCGCCTGGACTGGCCATAAAACAGGGCGCCTTCCTCAATGGTGAGGCCGAGCATCGTTTCCAGGCATAATCCCTGCGCGCACAGTTGCACCTCGTCGGCGCGGTGTTGCTTGGGGCGGCCGCGCTTGTACTCGACGGGCATGACGCGCGCCGCCTCGCCGGTATGAAATTCGACCACGTCGGCGATGCCGACTATGCCCAAGTCCCGGTTGACCAGCGGCATGGCGGTCGCCGTGCGCACGCCATGGCGCTGGCCGGTCTGCGCCTGGTCCGCGCGTTCGTGCAGTAGTTTTCCCTCTGCCGTCAGCCGGTTTTCCGCCCACATCTGTTCGACGTGTATCAGCGCGCACTGCCTCGGGCAGTAGAGAAAGTGCTGGAGGGCGGACAGCGGGATCAGTTCTTCATCTTCCATCGCCGCCCCAGCGCATCAAATCAAAGAATTGACGCTGACGCCGGGCGGCAGCGCCTCGGCGTCGACCGTTACCTGATAGTCGGCAAAGCTGCGCGCCGGCGTGTCCGCTTCGCCCTGCACGCGGCTCACCTTGACGCGATCGAACAGCACGTGGGCCGGTGCGTTGCCCATGGCGTGCTCATGCTTGAAGACGATCAGCTTGCGCGCCGACATTTCGCCTCTCGCCGCCGCGCGGTCATGCTCGAACATATTGATCAGGCTGCGCCAGAGCAGCTCCAGATCGGCCTCGGAAAAACCGGTGCGTTCCGCCAGTTTGGCCGAAATGAAGCCGTGTACCCGGTACAGGCCGTAGGGGATGATGTGCTTGCGGCCCATGGTGCGGTTGGCGCCACTTTGGTCCTCGGCTTCCTTTTCCGTGGTGACCGCCATGCGGGTGATCGAAATTTCCATTGGCACCACCGGGTCGATCGAGGTGGCGAAGGCGACTTGAATCGGGCCGCGCACCTGGCCGCAATTGACACCGGTGCTCATGACGGCGCCGAAGCTGCGCACGTCGAAGAAGTTCATGCACATCCAGTCAGTCAACTCCTTGGCTTTGGCCGCGTCTTTCGGCAGTTTCTTGTAACCATCCTTGGCGTCGGCTGGAATGTCCAACGCTTTCCAGGCCAACTCGTGCTGATTGTTCAGGATCGCTCTTTCCTGCATGTAGATGGCATAGCCTTGCGAACCCTCTTTTTCCAGCGTGACGTAGTTTCTGATCTTGCGCTTCAGGCACACGTCGGTGACCAGGCCCTGATTGGTTTCGGGATCGAGGCGCGGCATGTTGCCGGCGTCGGGGTCGCCATTCGGGTTGCCGTTACTCACATCAAACAGGTAGACGAATTCGTAGCGGTTGGTGATGGCGTTCATTGTTCGGTTCCTTTGTCGGAGTCGGTTTTGCGGTTGAATCGGGAATGGGCCTGCTGGTAGTAGCCGATGGCAAACCGGCCCTGATCCTCCAGCCTCAGGCTGCGGGGGAACTGGCTGCCGATGCCGTCGATGATGTCGCCGATTTCCCGCTCCAGCACCACGGCCAGGCCGGGTTTTTCCTTGCGCAGCTTGCTCAGGTGATTCTGGGCGTTACGCACCAGCATGGGGAAAATGGTGGCTGGCGCGGCCGATGCAGCACCGTAGTAACGGTCCCGTATCGTGGCGTTCACTTGCGCGCCGATGGCGTTGCGTTGGGCATCCTCCAAGACGGCGAACAGGCGTCCCAAGCGGTAGCCCGGGTTGCGGTTTTCCAGGTCAAGACTCACAGCGATCTCCTCGTTGATTCCATGAACACCCAGGCGCCTATCGCGCACCAGGACGGCTTTGCATAATGCGATGCGCACGCCGGAAATGTCGCCGTCGGTGCGCATCCGCATGATGATGTTTGCCAGCAAGCTGCGCGGATAGCGGCTGCCGGTCAGTACTGCGCGCATCATGTCGCCGGCGAGCTGGGGCGCGATGTCGTCGGCCTTGCTCTTGTTGTCGCGGCTGGGCACGGTGGCGAGCAGCAGGCGCCAGATGGCGGGCGCGGTTTTCCATGGCTGCGGTACGATATCGAGATCCTGAAAATGCTCGGCGATGCGGCGGGCGAAGAATTCCAGGCTGCCGCTTTGCCAGAAGCGGATAGAGAGACGCGATGCGTTCGGCGCTAGACCGAGCACGAACAATTCTGTGTTGTCATCGAGATCCAAGTCTAGCTCGCGCAGTGGCCTGCCCGCGCCGACCGCTTCCAGTACCGTTTTCAGTTTCGCCGCCTCCTGGGCATCGTCGCTGGGCGGGTTCAACAGCTCGGAAAACAGCATTTGTGCCTTGTCGCAGGCGTCCGCCGAATCGGCCTGTGCCCAGAATACGACGCTGGCGTCGCCAATTTGCAGGCGTTGCCGGTTGTGCTCGTCGCGCCGCAACAGATGGTTGAGCACCGTGCTGTAGGCGAAGGCGGCGGCTTCGGATACCGGCGCGTTGTCGCCCTGTTGCTTGCCATAGGAGGCGAAGGCTTCCAGATTGAACGACACGATCGAGGCGCCCGAGCTCTGTGCGCCATTCACGCCGCGGATGGCCGGATGCAGCCGCGCAACGGGCAAGGTTTCGCCCGTCACCAGGCATAGCCCGGTCGCCGCTTGGGCGCCGGCCAGGACTTTGGCGCGTAGCAACTGCGCTGCCGGCGATTGATGGACATACTGCTGTTCGCCGTCGAGGCGGAAGACGATATTGGCATCCCGCATCTCGTCGTTGAACAGCGGCGGACAGAATTGCTCGGGTGTCCAGTGCTGTAGGAACTGTGCCAAGGCCTGCAATGCCGGGTCGTCGGAGTCGGCAAGGTACTGTTGGTGCAAGGTTTTGAACGCCGCGTGTTCCAGGGCCGTGCGCGGCCCATTTTTTTCGCTGACGCCGAGCACATAGCCAGTCTTGTCCCACAAAAAACAGGGGGCAATGTTGGACGCGCGCTTTGCCGGTTGCGGCACGGTCATCAGGCGGGGGCGGGGCTTTTTGTCGGAGGTGTCTTGAATATCCTGCACATCGACCAAGGCGCCGTCCCTGCCCAGTATCAAGGCGTAGCTGATCTTTTCCTTGCTAAAGCCGAACACCGGCACCTTGTCCCGCGCCGCCAGGCGTTGATAGTATTGATTGAGTGCGCTCAGTATCATGACTTCACCCCACGGGGATCGAAGCCGGGCACGGCGATCATTCCATCGGTCATTTGTGCGCGGAAGAAATGTGGCGTCATCCCATCGGCGAAGTCGATGTCGTGCAGCATCCAACCGAGGTCGATGGTTTTGCCGAGCAGCGCGGGGTCGACGACGGGCGCCGCGTCGTTCGCTTCCAGTAATTGAAAGTTGGCGGCGAATTCACGCACGCCCATGCAGGGCGAATGAAAGCACTGCCCCTTGCGGGCGCGGCGGTTGAAGATGTCCAGATGCTTGCCGACGGAATCGCCGGCTTCGGCGCGGGCGGTCAGTTCGAAGTGGGCTTCGATGACGTAGGAGACGTCGCGCAGGATGGTGGCGGCCCGTTGTTGCCTGTCCTCGTCGACAAAGGTGAGTAGGCCGTCGGTGCGCCCGGCCTTGATCGCCTTGCCGACGCTGGCGGCCGACAACTTGCCGCCGACCTCGTTGCGGCGCAACGATTCGAAGCGGACAGGTTTGAGAACCTGAATACGGTCGATTTCCCAGCGGATCGCGGGTTTCCAGTGGATTGCCTCCAGAATCCCCCGCGCCGCCGATGGCGTGATGACATCATAAGACACACGCTCGACTTTCATTTCCGGTCTGGTGAAGCAGGCTCGCTCTCCCCAGACCAGCAATCGTATTCCATACGTCATTTGACCTCCTGTGTGAATGTCGGCGGCTAGTTGCTGTCCAATGGGCTACCAGCACAAGCCTTCGCTGCGAATGAAAGTCGGATCGTCCCAATGCAATCCGAATTGCGGGTGATACAGTTCCTCGTTCGCCAACACCATGAATTGCAAGCCGTAGCGCCTCTCGTTGACGGCTTGTATTGCACCGGTCTGCCGCAACGCCGCAAAGGTCTGACGCGGGATTTGCACCATGTATGGCTGGAGGTCGCGTGCCGCCTTGCCGCAGCCGTCGGCGAATTCAAGGTCGCGCAAGACCTTGTGCGGCGCTTCGTCAACGGCGATGATGACCGGCATCTGCGTGTTGTCGATCATGCGGAATTTCTTTGCCAGCATTTCGAATGGCAGACCGTCGAGGCCGGCGTCGCGGATCTGGCCAAGCAGGTCGTGGGCGTCCAGCTCCTGGGTGCCTTTCTGCCAGTACAGCAGGCGAAAATAGCTGTCGATGGCGGGCAGACCCAGGGGATCGGCGCCGTGTTGGCGCAGTACTTCCCTCGCGGCTTGAGCGAATTGCTTCAATTCCGCCGGCGCCGCCCAATCGGGATTGCCCGGCGTGAAGATAAGCAGTTCGCTGTCCGATATGGGCCGCTTGCCTTCCCGGTTGCACCGTCCCGCCGCCTGGGCGATGGAGTCGAGGCCAGCCTCGGCGCGCAGCACGGTGGGGAAGTCGATATCGACGCCGGCCTCGATCAAGGACGTGGCGACCAGGCGACAGGGTTTGCCGTCGCGTAGCAAGGTGCGTATTTCTGCCAGTGCCGCGCTGCGGTGCTTGGGATACATGAGCGTTGTCAGATGGCGCGCACCGGGCGCGCTGGCGATGGATTCGTACAGTGCGCGCGCATGCCGCCGATTATTGACGATGCAGAGTATTTGTGAAGATGCGTTCATGCGCGCGGCCAGTTCGTCGTCGCTCAAGGTGCCGGCATGACGGATCTGCACCCGCTTGAGCGCGCTGAACAGGCGGGCCGGCTCCGGTGCCAATTCCCGCACATTTTGCAGGCCACCGGTAAATCCGGGTGCGTTCAGTGCCGGTTGGGTGGCGGTGCACAGCACGACGCTGGCTTTGTAGTTCAGCGCCAGTTCGTCGATGGCTGCGACACAGGGCGTCAGCAATTTCAACGGCAAGGTTTGGGCTTCGTCGAGGATGACCACGCTGGCGGCAATATGGTGCAGCTTGCGGCAGGCCGACGGTCTGGCGGCGAACAAGCTTTCAAAAAATTGCACGGCGGTGGTGACGATAATCGGCCGGTCCCAATTTTCCATGGCCAGTCGCAGCTTGTCGCGCGCCTCGGCGCTTTTGCTGGGGTCGTCTTCGAAGGCGCCGTGGTGTTCCAGCACGCTATCGCCAAGGTCGCCGAGCGCATCTCGAAACACGGCGGCGGTTTGTTCGACGATGCTGGTGAAGGGAATGACGTAGATGACACGGTTCAGGCCGTGGGCGATGGCGTGGTCAAGCGCGAAGGCGAGCGAGGCCAGGGTCTTGCCGCCGCCGGTGGGGACGGTGAGGGAAAACAGGCCGGGCTGCAATGCCGCGCCTTGCCGCACCTTGAGCAGGATGTCGGCGCGCAGAATGTTCACCGGGGAGTCCGCCGTGAAGGATGCGAGATGGCCATCCAGCCTCGTCCTTAGCGCGGTCAACGGTGGCGCGCTCGTGTCGCGCTTGGCCTTGCCTTGTTTGATGCGCTGGTAATAGGCTTCAGTATCTAGATAATCCGCATCCACCAGGCAGGAGAAAATCATCCGGCAAAGGAAGGCCAGTTGGAATTGCCCGCGTTCTTTGGTGACTTGAAAATTGGTTGGCGTCGACAGTTGTCCCGGGGCCGGCAGATCGAGGTCGGTCTGCCAATCGTCGAACAACTGCGGTAGGTTCGCGCGCAGGCGTTCGGCCAGAGACGACCGTTCGCCAGGATCGCGACCGTTGGCCATGCCGGCGTGATGGCCGGCGATACCGTAGGCGAGCAATTTTCCGAGCTGGCCGTAACGTTCGCAAGCGATCCTTGCACCCCAGGTGGAATGGTCGACGCGGCCGTATTGGCCGGCCAGGCGGAGCTGAAACTCTTCGGTGTACTTGCCTAGATCGTGGAGCAGCCCGGCGACACGGGCCAGTTCCGCCGCGGAGAAATTGCTTGCGAACCGGGCCGCCATGTCGCCAACCGCTTGCAAGTGTTCACTGAGTGCTTGCCAGTCCGATTTGTCGGCCTGATCGCTGGAGTGGGCATAGAAATTTGGCATGGTGGCGGCATGTGTAGGTTGAGACGGCGGCTCTGTTACGAGCTAGTACTGCCTATCCTAGGGCGGTGGTGGCTCACAGGATGAGCTTGCCTTGAACAGAGCCAGTCCTTTTTTCAGTTGCTCTTGAATTAGCTTGCGCAGCGCCGGCGGAGCGACCACGCATACCTCGGGCGTGTGGCGCAGAATATCCATCGCCAATTCGCGCGGATCGCTGTATGGCACTTTCAGGTGATATCGGCCGGCCTCGTCAAATTTTCCTTGCTGCTCGGGGTGCCAAGTTTCCTGGCTTACCCAACGTGCGCGCTCGTTGAAAAATATCAGCTCAGCCCATTGCAGTTCATGACCTGAAAATATTCCATAGCCGCTGTCCAGAGTAAGGCAGAGTTTCTCATCGGGGATGTCCAATGCCGGCTCTGCGGTAATGCGGACGGCACGAAGCGAATCGAGTGAGAATCTGCGTATATCTTTTCGTAAGTGGCACCAGCCGTCCAAATACCAGTTTTCCTGATAGTGATTCAATCTCTGCGGGGAGATTTCCCGTTGGGTGATTTGATTCGTCGAACGATTGTAGTGTTCTATCTGAAGGCGTTTTCGCTGCAGGACCGCCGTCGCCACAGGAAGAAAGTGTTCCGGTTCGTAGGCGCGGGCATTGAGGCGTTGAATGCGAATGCGCTTTTCAAATTCCTGGTCTGGATAACGGTCGTTGCCCAGGATGGCGCGGAGACGGGTGAGCAATGGGGCAACGTGAGGCGTGAGCAGACCCGGGCCGAGGCTGCTTAGTAGTTGTTGCATGGTCAGCAGGGCGTGGATTTCCGATGCGCTGAACCACAGGCCGGGTAATTCATATTTGATGCCCTCATTTGGCTTGTCGAAACGATAGGCGGCGTGCTCGCGGTCCCAAACAATGGGCGCGTTCATGCGGTCCCGTAGATACTCCAAATCCCGCTTGAAAGTCGCTTTTGAAATTTCCAGCTCATCTAGAAAAGCCGCAAGTGGAACGATACTTCGATCATGTAGCAGCCGTTCGATTTTATAGATGCGCTCAGTTCGATTCATGCCGGGGGGAAGTATTTGTTGGTTGATGTGGTTACTGCTGTGGGTTTTTCTTACGATAGGTTACTTTTAGATAAAAGTCTTGTTATAGATTATATATTTTTTAAATTGCTAATAAATATCAATTTCGTTAGGGATGGGAATGGATGATTCCTTACTTGAATTGCTTTATGGGAGTCGCCAAAACCCGTCGTCCCGCATGGACCGACCGCCGGGCAGGCGGGAACCCAAGCGGCGCTAGACAGGATGCGGTGTAAAGGCGCATCAAGGTCAAGTCCGGTAGGAGCGCGTTTCAATCCGCGCCCCCACACGGGGCGCGACTCGGGTCGAAGCCCTCCCCGAACAGCGACACATTGTTTCAATCCACGCGCCCACGCGGAGCGCGACAGGTACGCCAAGGCACCTTGGCGCCGTCGACAAGGTTTCAATCCACGCGCCCACGCGGAGCGCGACGGGGTGCGCCTCCAGCGCGCCCGCCGCCACACTGGGTTTCAATCCACGCGCCCACGCGGAGCGCGACCAGCGACGATTGTTCCGGCAAAGCGCCCTGTGCTGTTTCAATCCACGCGCCCACGCGGAGCGCGACGACGTTAAAAATAATTTCACACTTCCCGCTGGCGTTTCAATCCACGCGCCCACGCGGAGCGCGACGTGTGCCTGGCGAACTTCGGCACCGGCTTTGCGGTTTCAATCCACGCGCCCACGCGGAGCGCGACGCCCAGGCGCACGTGGTCGGCGGGCAACGTGTCGTTTCAATCCACGCGCCCACGCGGAGCGCGACCCGGCCGGTCAAGGTTGCCCGCCTATATGCTGGGGTTTCAATCCACGCGCCCACGCGGAGCGCGACTCACTGGCACGATCATCACGTTGACTGTTGTTATGTTTCAATCCACGCGCCCACGCGGAGCGCGACCATCAACCACGACGGCGAGGCCTTGTGCATGCATGTTTCAATCCACGCGCCCACGCGGAGCGCGACTGCCCCCACGCCCCCGGAGGGGCAGGTTCCGGTGGTTTCAATCCACGCGGCCACGCGGAGCGCGACGGCAGCAGCGCTGCTGGAACTGCTCCACGACGCAGTTTCAATCCACGCGCCCACGCGGAGCGCGACTTTTGCAGCAGACCGTTGGCAGCGACCAGCGGGAGTTTCAATCCACGCGCCCACGCGGAGCGCGACCCAGATGTTGGGCGATAAGAAGGCCGGCGCAGACGTTTCAATCCACGCGCCCACGCGGAGCGCGACCTGCGGACGTCGTTACTGAGATCGCGGCGGAGAAAGTTTCAATCCACGCGCCCACGCGGAGCGCGACACCTTGGGATGGATTCGGCCATGACGCCGGGCGCGGTTTCAATCCACGCGCCCACGCGGAGCGCGACGTCTGCGCGAGTCCGAGGCCATCAGCGCACGCTGGGTTTCAATCCACGCGCCCACGCGGAGCGCGACAAGGGCGCGCCGCTGGGTAGCCGCCGATGTGCAAGTTTCAATCCACGCGCCCACGCGGAGCGCGACAACAGTTGTACGACACCGACCCCGTCGAGGCCATGTTTCAATCCACGCGCCCACGCGGAGCGCGACCGTCGTCGAAGACCCACTGGAACACGTTGCCGTTGTTTCAATCCACGCGCCCACGCGGAGCGCGACGGCCGTTTGGCCATTCGAGTTGGAATGTTCCGTTGTTTCAATCCACGCGCCCACGCGGAGCGCGACTTGTGCTGCTCGAGCTGCTGGGCGTGTCTTTGTTGTTTCAATCCACGCGCCCACGCGGAGCGCGACCCCTTGACGATCATGTTAGCGCCGGCCGTTACCGAGTTTCAATCCACGCGCCCACGCGGAGCGCGACCCTTGCCACCGTTGGCAGTCAAGGTGGGGATGCCAGTTTCAATCCACGCGCCCACGCGGAGCGCGACGACCCGGTTCCCTGGGCTTCTTGCCGCTGCTGCGTTTCAATCCACGCGCCCACGCGGAGCGCGACCTCTTGCAGGCCAGCGTCGGCCAGCGAGCGGTTGTTTCAATCCACGCGCCCACGCGGAGCGCGACGTAGGTTCCGCCGTTGCGGCCAGTTGCGGTGGTGTTTCAATCCACGCGCCCACGCGGAGCGCGACCGCGGCCTGGCGCGCAGCCGCATCGACTGACTCCAGTTTCAATCCACGCGCCCACGCGGAGCGCGACCTGGCGACGGCAGCGCTACCGACCCGCTGTACGAGTTTCAATCCACGCGCCCACGCGGAGCGCGACTCGCCGGAAGCGCTGGCGATTGCCTCGTTGCGCAGGTTTCAATCCACGCGCCCACGCGGAGCGCGACAAGCGGCCGCCGGTGTAGCCCTTTGGCGGCTTGTGTTTCAATCCACGCGCCCACGCGGAGCGCGACGGTCCTTCAGGCTGATCTTGCCGATGTCGATCACGTTTCAATCCACGCGCCCACGCGGAGCGCGACTCCGAAGCATCATCGCCGACATCAAATAACTAAGGTTTCAATCCACGCGCCCACGCGGAGCGCGACGACGGCGCCGCCGACGTAGGTGCCGGGCTGCTTGTTTCAATCCACGCGCCCACGCGGAGCGCGACCTGGCGACGGCAGCGCTACCGACCCGCTGTACGGGGTTTCAATCCACGCGCCCACGCGGAGCGCGACGCATGCCGTCGATCCCGACCGCCGCCGCGAACGGGTTTCAATCCACGCGCCCACGCGGAGCGCGACCAGGGACTAGCGACCCGGGCTACTTGGTGCAGCGGTTTCAATCCACGCGCCCACGCGGAGCGCGACGCGGTAGTTATAACCCATTCAATTCAATAAGGAAATATCCCATCTTTTGCGAACCGGACATATTTTTTGTCTTTGTTATCGCCGCAGTCGTAAGGCAAGGAAATTTTCTGAAGGAAATCAATATGTTAGAAAAGTGCGAAGCCGCAGGAGATGCGCTGGCCGCTTATGGTTCGCGCTGCGCTACAAAATCAATGGACCGTTGAGGTCCGTCAGCGGTTTGGCAGCAATATGCTCCACTCGATTCACCCAGTTCCTACCAAGATAGTAGAAGTGCAGACTATCGCAAGCAGGATTGATGATGTCGTACAGGCGTAGCGCCAGGAATACCCACTGGGCTGATCGACTTCGATCTCAAACACCGAGTATTGTGCCCGCTACCCATAGTTGAGACAGGCCTTGGCCAAGCGCCTCGAGCGTTTCGGGCCGTCGTTGTCGCCAAAATTGACGTCATAGCGAACCAATACCATCATACTTATTTCTTACTTCCAAAGAAATGGTGGATAGCCGTCAAGGTCGCCGCGCAAATGCCGCGCCAACAATTGGGCTTGTATCGCGGGGAATAGTCCGAGCGGCGCCTTCTCCTCCAGAAAAACATGCGCAATTCTTCGTGCTTGCGCTCCTGATACGCCACCAGCAGCGTCTTTCGCGCCTCGTTGCGCAGGAAGACGGCGCCATTGTCCGTGGTCCGAAAGTCCTTCTCTGTCAACTGTTGAGGATTGAGCAGCGAAAGCGCGAGCCAGTCGGCCAGCACCGGTAGGAACTTCCCCATCAGATCCAGGGCGTGACAAGTGGTCCCGATCATTGTCACGCCGTTTCCGTCGTTTCAATCCACGCGCCCACGTGGGGCGCGACTTTTTCGGCAACTCTGCAACTCTGCAACAACACGCTGATCCAGTTTCAATCCACGCGCCCACGCGGGGCGCGACCTGAGGTAATCTTTAAAAATCCGTCGTTTCCGTGCAGGCGGGAAGCCATACGCCGCATACTGCCTAGCGCGGTATGGATTCCTGCCTGCACGGCGGTCCACTGATGCGGAATGACGAATTCGGGGCTATTCGAAGTGCCCTTAAATTTTTGCCATCGCCGCTCCGGCGCATCAAATCAAGGAGTTGACGCTGACGCCGGGCGGCAGCGCCTCGGCATCGACCGTCACCTGATAGTCGGCAAAGCTGCGCGCCGGCGTGTCCGCTTCGCCCTGCACGCGACTCACCTTGACGCGATCGAACAGCACATGGGCCGGTGCGTTTCCCATGGCGTGTTCGTGCTTGAAGACGATCAGTTTGCGCGCCGATATTTCGCCCCTCGCCGCCGCGCGGTCATGCTCGAACATATTGATCAGGCTGCGCCAGAGCAGCTCCAGGTCGGCCTCGGAAAAACCGGTGCGTTCCGCCAGTTTGGCCGAAATGAAGCCGTGTACCCGGTACAAATCGTAGGGGATGATGTGCTTGCGGCCCATGGTGCGGTTGGCGCCGCTTTGGTCCTCGGCTTCCTTTTCCGTGGTGACCGTCATGCGGGTGATCGAAATTTCCATCGGCACCACCGGGTCGATCGAGGTGGCGAAGGCGACTTGAATCGGGCCGCGCACCTGGCCGCAATTGACACCGGTGCTCATGACGGCGCCGAAGCTGCGCACGTCGAAGAAGTTCATGCACAATCCAGTCGGTCAATTCCTTGGCTTTGGCCGCGTCTTTCGGCAACTTCTTGTAACCGTCCTTGGCGTCGGCCGGAATGTCCAACGCTTTCCAAGCCAGCTCGTGTTGATTGTTCAGGACCGCTCTTTCTTGCATGTAGATGACATAGCCTTGCGAACCCTCTTTTTCCAGCGTGACGTAGTTTCTGATCTTGCGCTTCAGGTACACGTCGGTGACCAGGCCCTGATTGGTTTCGGGATCGAGACGCGGCATGTTGCCTGCGTCGGGGTCGCCATTCGGGTTGCCGTTGCTGACATCAAACAGGAAGACGAATTCATAGCGGTCGGTGATGGCGTTCATTGTTCGCTTCCATTGTCGGAGTCGGCTTTGCGGTCGAATCGGGAACGGGCCTGCTGGTAGTAGCCGATGGCAAATCGGCCCTGATCCTCCAGCCTCAGACTGCGGGGGAACTGGCTATCCATGCCGTCGATGATGTCGCCGATTTCCCGCTCCAGCACCACCGCCAGGCCGGGCTTTTCCTTGCGCAGCTTGCTTAGGTGATTGTGGGCGTAGCGCACCAGCACGGGAAAAATGGCGGCGGGGGTAGCCGAGGCGGCGCCGTAGTAACGGTCCCGTATCGTGGCTTTGATTTGCGTGCCGACGGCGTTGCGTTGGGCATCTTCCAAGACTGAGAACAGGCGTCCCAGGCGGTAGGCGGGGTTGCGGTTTTCCAGGTCAAGACTCACGGCGATCTCCTCGTTGATTCCATGAACACCCAGGCGCCTATCGCGCACTAGGACGGCTTTGCACAATGCGATGCGCACGCCGGAAATGTCGCCGTCGGTGCGCATCCGCATGATGATGTTTGCCAGCAAGCTGCGTATTCCGGCGAACGTGACCGGTCATTCCGGGGAACGTGACCGCTGCGCATGAGATGGCGTTACGCGGTCAAATTCTAATCCCTGCGG
>NZ_JAEMNU010000103.1 GCF_016461825.1 Rugamonas violacea
TCAGCATTGGGCAATCTGTCGCCCACCGTCTACGAACGGAAAATGGCAGCACGCCAACCTATCGTCGTGTCCGAAATTACTTGACCACAGCAGGACGGTCTAGGCGGAAAGAGAGTCGACGACGCCTTGCGGAACAGTTTCGCTCATACGCCGATGTATTGGGGCGTTCCATCATTTTTTGCAACCAGCCCAGATCCAGAATCGGCCAATCCTCCTGCCGACGATCCTATTACTGGCGCTATTTCGGGCGCGAACCTTGGGTTCCACTTATTTGTCACCGCACCATGGATGCTGGCGGAGCGACCGGACCGGATTCTGGAGGAGATATTTACGTTCTTCGATGCACATCCGGACGTTCCCTACGTGGTTTTTACCGCTATCGATGGCATGGGAATGCGCGATTCGGCGCGGCCCCCTGATACACCGCGGTTATTAAAGGACGGCTACTACGTCACGGAGATGCCCGACGCCTCTGCCGTGTTCGTGCTGGCGCGGCGTGAGCGCGTCGAACCGTTGCGGAAGTTCGTTTGGGATGACCCGGACGACGATTTCTTACATGAAAAATTACGCTGGATGTACGGGACGCTAAGAGAAGACCTGCCGCAACCGGGCCGGAAGACATCCAGCCGCACAGCCAAAGAAATCGGCGCGGATTCATCGCACCGTGAAATTTCGGATCGTGTCGTTCGAACACCGTCCGTCAGCGAATGGTTGGAAGCGAGTGCCGCGTTCGCCAAGCGCCACGACGTCGTGAATCAGGGCACGTTATCCAACCTCGCCCACCATGTCGACCACCCGATCAACCGCCCGCCGCGCGGCTGGAAGCCAACACCGTGGTTCCCCATCCCCTGGACCAAGGAGCAGTTGCGCACCTTCGACAGCCTGCCCAGTCTGGGCTACGTCCACCGGCCGACCTTCGTCAAAATGACGGACGAGCACGGCAAACCGCTGGAGCGCCGCGACGCCCGCCAGCAAGCGCTGCTGGCTGGGTGGCGGCAGGCTCTGCAAAACCTGCCCGAGGCCGAGCGCAGCAAGGCACCGGCCCGCATCATCGCCGGAACCGGTGGCAACACCGAGCAGACCATCGCGCTGCATCACGTTTTGAACGACCACGCGGCGCATGGCGGCCACGAAATAGACTCCGGTAAATCCACCCAGTACATCGACACCGACCACCGCCTCGGCAACACGGGCGCCGCGACCTTCTTCGTGCAGATGGCGATCGGCGTGATGGGCAGCTATATCGACGGCGGCGTCAGCGCGGCCGTCAACCTGCGCGATCGGGGCGAGGCGAGCATCATTTTCATCAGCCCGCCGTCGGACGAGAAGCGCCAAGCCCAGGCCGAGCGCGATGTGTTCCAGCATCGCGCCACGCAAGCCATCGATCCGGTCAATTACCAAGACCCTGTCATTCCTGCCGTTACTGCGGCAAGCCACTGAAAAGGAATCATCATGCCAAAAGTCATACGTTTAGGCGACCCAACCTCACACGGCGGCAAGGTGCTGGAAAGCGGCGCGCCCCATTTCACGGTCGGCGACATCGCAGTCATCCTGGTGGGCGACCAGTGCATTTGTCCCATTCCCGGCCACAGCAACTGCCGGGTGGCTGAAGGCGACCCCAACCATACGATTGACGGCAAGGCGGTTGCCTATCAAGGCCACAAAACGACCTGCGGCGCGGCATTGATCTCGACCGTGGCAAATTTCTATACCGAATGATGACGATACGCATTGGCGGCACCATCGCCGTGCTCCAAATCTGCAGGGGGGCCACGGCAACGCCACCAGTTCCCTGCCGGACATGTGGAACCGGGGCTTCGGTTCGCCGGGCGATATCGGCGGCGACGCGCTGCGTCCGCTGGTCGACGGCCCGGGGCGCTTGTACATGGTGCTGGCGGCGTCGCGCCTCGCCGCCCTCATTTCGATGATACGCGACTACCACGAAGACGAAACGGTGACGGTGGTTGCGCACAGCCAGGGCTGCATGCTGACCTTGCTGGCCCAGGCCATGCTGGCGGAAAAAGGGCTGAGGCCGGCGGATACGCTGGTCCTGACCCATCCACCGTACAGCCTGGTGGACACGGTGCAGAGTTCCGTAACAAAGGGCGCTCGGTATTTGACGGGCGGTGTGGACGAAGCGATGAGGCCGCACTACGCCGCCATCGACGGCATGCAATCGCTGCATGCCCGCTTGCAAACGCTGGTCAACATCGTGCGCCGCGTCGTCGAGCGTAAACCGTCGGCCGGCGAACCGAAGTTTGCCACGCTGGCCGAGCACAAACTGCACGACGGCATCGTCGGCGGCCTGTGGAAGGCCGAACTCGACCGCGACAACCGGGGCAAGGTCTACCTCTACTTTTGCCCGCAGGACATGACCGTCGCGCTGGACAATATCCAGGGCATAGGCTGGCAGGGCGTGCCTGACTTTATCGAAGGCACGCAATGGGCCATGGCGCCCGAAAAAATCTACGACCCCCGGTCCGGCGGCTTCGTACCGACCGGACGCCAAACGCTGCAAGCGGCCAAGACGACACGCCAGGCATTGAACGAGTTGGGCAGAGGATTTTATCAACGGGTGTTTACCAGCAAGCTGCGCACAGCGCCCACCACCGACGCGCGCGGGCCGGTGTTGGTGGGTTCGGCTCCTCCCTATGATTATCTCTTGCGGCTCAAGGGCGAGGACGATCATGCGCATGTGGAGGAGTCCGGACGCGCGTTGCGTGCGCATTTCCCGGTGGCGACCTGGCCGGCGTATTCGAGGGCCAAGCCCGCAGAGCAGCGCAACGGCATCCGCACGATCACCGGCGAAGCGTTGCGCGTGCCGGTCGAGGCTGTGCTCAGCGGTGCCGCCGAGACGGCGCCCCAAAACGTCCCGCCAAATTCCGCGCACGCCAAGCGCAAGCTTGAAGACCGTGGCCCTTGCGAGGACGTCGATCCGCTCGATGCGGCGATCGCCGTGACCAGCGACGTCGGTATGCGCACCGGGTTCGAGGAACGTCCCGATCCGCGCGCGGGCCAGGAGACGTTCGATAACGACACGCAAGATAAACGCAGCGAGCCGGTTTCGCGACATGAGATCGACAAAATGACCCGGGCGTACAACGAGGAAAAAGGCCGCCAGGGAGACGATCAGCGCACGATTCTCAACGCGTCCTACATCGGCGATAAATTCATTGCGACGGTGGAGGAAAGTCCCAACGAGGGACGGTTGCGCTGGCAGCACGGACTGAGCGCCAAGTCCTTCCACGGCGCCATCATCGGCAACAAGGAAAACCACAAGCGGGTCACCGCCTACGACATCGCCATCGGCAGGGGGCGGGCGGCGACCGATCCGATGTTTTATGCCTATCTGTGCGCGGTGGCGGATTGGCGGTTGAGGAAGCCGAGTGCCACTTTTACTCAGCGTCCTGGGATTCTAACGTGGGATAAATTCCTATTGCAACACAACGAGCATTGGGGTGTCGAGATTCCGTGGCGACGAGAGCTGATTGAGGGAAATTCCAACTATTACAGCACAGGTGAGTTACCGCCCTGCGTTCCTCTGTTGACCGGGGCACTATGGGAAATCGTCATCGCCGAAACCGTGGGCGGAAATCGCGTAGATAAAAACAAAAAGGCCAAATCATGAGCGCCGAACACTCTGTCTATAGTGGATCCCGAATTTGAGACGATGGTTTAAGCTGTGGTCCGTGAAAGGATGACAGCAAATGAGTGAAGGAAAAAAACGGCGAGTGCACACGGCGGAGTTCAAGGGTAAGGTGGGCCTTGAGGCGGTGCGCGGAGTGAAGACGGTGACGGAAATCGCGCAGGAGTACGGCGTGCATCCAGTACTGGTTGGCCAATGGAAGAAGGAAATCCTGGACAACGCGGCAGCCTTGTTTGATGCCAAGCGTGGCCCCAAGCCAGTCGATGAAAGCAGCCCCGAAGACAAGCTGTATGGCGAGATCGGGCGGCTGAAGATGCAGGTCGATTGGCTCAAAAAAAAGCTAGGGGAATGACTCAGACCGAGCGCTCGCAATGGATTGAGCGCGGCGACGAGGTGCCGTTGGCGATGCAGTGCGAGCTGGCGGGTGTGCCGCGCTCTTCGGTCTATCGGCGAATGGATGCTGCGTGCCGGGGCCAACTCGAAGACGCGGAGGAGCTCAAGCTGCGGGAGCTGATTGATGAAGAGTACACCAGCCACCCGTTTTACGGCAGCCGGCGGATGGTGGTGTTTTTGCGAAACGGCGGTCATGTCGTCAATCGCAAGCGCGTGCAGCGCCTGATGCGCCATATGGGCTTGGCAGGCATGGCGCCGGGACCGAACACGAGCAAGGCGCATCCTCAGCACAAGGTCTATCCATACCTGTTGCGGGGCGTTCCGGTGACGCGGCCGAATCAAGTGTGGTCGACAGATATCACCTATATTCGGCTGGCGCGCGGTTTTGCTTACCTG
>NZ_JAEMNU010000104.1 GCF_016461825.1 Rugamonas violacea
GCTGAATAGTGTTTCACTGCCCGTCTTTGCTCCGCCCCCTGTACGATTACGAGAAATCAGATGACGCGACAACTATCCTGACACAGGGGGTTTCCACGACATTATTTGTTTTTATGGGTACTCTTTTCACAAATAATCCCTTATAGAAACAAGATATAGATGGAATTCCAACGGAAATTATAGTGAGGGTAGTGTAATAAATTTCATCACTCAGAAGTAAAAACATATGAACGGAAATTGTAATTATTTCAAATGAAATTAACGCAAATATAAAATTTATATTTTTTAAACTTATTGCTCGGACCTCAGAAACGCCAAAGAAAAAAAATAATGGAAAAACCCCAGAAATTCCATAATTTTTCCCATCAAATAACTTGTACATGCAATGTTCCAATATTTTAAAGAGGGCTCTTGCTTAGTTGCAATTTTTAATGATATGTTTGACAGAAAGACTGTGTCGTAGCGCCTCAATTAATTCAAAATATTCTAACTATAAATAGTAAAACTGTAACTATTCAGCCGCAGCGAGCGCATCAATAAAGGGTTGTAAACCAAGCGGCTTTCCAGCATCATTCCGCTATGCCACCGAAACCACCGCGCCCCGACCTGACCAAGTTGTCCGATGCCGACAAGGATTGGCTCATTGATGCGCTGTTCGCGCGCCTGGACGCGGTCGAGGCAAAGCTGGGCATGAACAGCGAGAATTCGAGCATGCCGCCGTCGTCGGACGGACTGGCAAAAAAGCCGAAGAAGACCAGTTCGCTGCGCGGCAAGTCCGATAAAAAGGTGGGTGGCCAGCCCGGTCACAAAGGCAATACGCTCAAGCGGGTGGCCGAGCCGAGTGGCACAGTGGATCACCCCTTGCCAGGGCATTGCAGCCGTTGCCACAGCGCGTTGCCGCTGGAGTCGGCGCAGGTGCTGGAGTGGCGCCAGGTGTTCGATT
>NZ_JAEMNU010000105.1:0-44209 GCF_016461825.1 Rugamonas violacea
GCCCACGACAGCGGCAGTCCGGCGCCGCGGTCGGCCAGCGGAATCGCCGTCGTCGCGGCGCGCCGGGCCTGGCCCAGCGCGGTCGCGAAATCGCCCAGTACGGGATGGGCGAACAGCTCGCGCAGCTCGACCTCCAGCCCCAGGCTGGCGCGGATGCGCGTCATCAGTTGCACCGCCAGCAGGGAATGGCCGCCCAGTTCGAAGAAATGGTCGTTGCGGCCGACCCGGGCCAGCCCGAGCAGGTCTTGCCAGATGCCGGCGACCACGCACTCCAGCTCGCCCTGCGGCGCCGCGTACTGGCGCAGCGCGGCGGCCGTCATGTCCGGCGCGGGCAGGGCCTGGCGGTCGATCTTGCCGTTCGAGGTGAGCGGCAATTGGTCGAGCACGACGAAGGCGGCCGGCAGCATGTAGTCGGCCAGCTGCGTGCTTAGCTCGGCGCGCAACTCGGCCGCGCTGCCCGGCGTGCCGGTCAGGTAGGCCACCAGGCGCTTCTCGCCCGGCTGATCCTGTCTTGCCAGCACCACGGCCTCGCGCACGCCCCGGCACTGGGCCAGGCGCGCTTCGATCTCGCCCAGCTCGATGCGGAAGCCACGGATCTTGACCTGGAAATCCTTGCGTCCCAGGAACTCGACATTGCCGTCGGCCAACCAGCGGCCCAGGTCGCCCGTCTTGTACAAGCGCCCCGGACCAAACGGATTGACGAGGAAACGCTCGGCGGTCAGTTCCGCACGGTTCAGGTAGCCGCGCGCCACGCCGAGCCCGCCGATATAAATCTCGCCGGCCACACCCAGCGGCACCGCTTGCAACAAATCGTCAAGGATGTAGAGCTGGGTGTTGGGCAGCGGCTTGCCAATCGGCACCGCGCCGGCCTGGTTCGGCGAGCAAGCGTAAACGGTGGAGCACACGGTCGCTTCGGTGGGACCATAGGAGTTGACGAGCAACTGCCCGCGCGACCATTGCTGGGCCAGCGATGCGGACAGCACATCGCCGCCGGTGATCAAGGTTTGCAGGCCCAGATCGGCGTCGGCCGGAAGCGCTGCCAGCACGCCGACCGGGATGCCGACATGGCTGATCGCATGGCGGCGCAAGGTGTGCAACAGCGCCTCGCCGAGCAAGGCCTCCTTGGGTGCAAGGTGCAGGCTGGCGCCGCTGCACAGCGCCATCATGAGGTCGGACACGCAAACGTCGAAACCGAAGGAGACGAACTGGAGCAGACGGCTGTCGGGGCCGATTGCGTACACTTCGTTCAATGCCGGAATCAGGTTGCACAAGCCGCGATGGTGATTTTGCACGCCTTTGGGCATGCCGGTCGAGCCGGACGTATAAATCACGTAGGCAAGGTTATCCGGCGTCATCCCTAGCGCGGCCGGCGCCAGATTGCCGTCCGCCCCCGTCCCTGCATCGGCATCGGCATCGGCAGACTCGGCTTGCGCATCGAGCAAAAGGACCGGCATCGCACACGGCGGCAACAGCGCGCGCAATGGCGCTTGCACCAGCAGCGCCTTGGGCGCGCTGTCGGCTAGCATGTAGGCGATCCGCTCCGGCGGCAGCGAGGGATCGATCGGCACGAAGGCGGCGCCGGCCTTGAGCACGGCCAGCACGCCGATGACCATCTCCAGGCTGCGCTCGGCGGCCACGGCGACCAGTTGGTCCGGGCCGATGCCCAGCGCCCGCAGGCGATGGGCCAGCTGGTTGGCCTTGCGGTTGAGCTGCGCGTAACTGAGGCTGGCTTCGCCAAACACCAGCGCCAGCGCCTCCGGCGTACGCGCCGCATGGGCTTCGAACAATTGATGGATCAGCTTGTCGTCCGGATAAGGGCGCGCCGTGTCGTTGAAGCCTTGCGTCAATTGCCGGCGCTCGGCGTCGCTCAAGAGCTGTAGCCGGGCCACGCTTTGGCTGTCGTCGGCCACCATTTCGCCCAGCACGGCGACGTAACAGCGCGCCAGGCGCGCGATGGTGTCGCCGTCGAACAGTGCCGTGGCATACGTCATGTGGCCATGCAGCTGCTCGTGCGCTTCGGTCACGCCCAACGCCAGGTCGAAATGCGCCGTCTCGTGCTTGCGCTCGACGCCGCTCAGGCGCAGGCCCGGCAGGACCAACTCGCCGCGCTCGGAGGCCTGGTTCAAGGTCAGCAAGGTCTGGAACAGGGGGCTGTGGCTCAGGCTGCGAGTCGGCTTGAGCGCGTCGACCACCTGTTCGAACGGCACGTCCTGGTGGGCGTAGGCGTCGAGGGTCAGGCCGCGCACCTTGGCCAGCAGTTCGGCCACGCTAGGTGCGCCTTCCGTATCGATGCGCAGGGCCAGCGTATTGACGAAAAAGCCGATCATGGGTTCGACTTCGCTGCGCTGGCGGTTGGCAACCGGGCTGCCGACGACCACGTCGGTCTGGCCGCTCAGGCGCGCCATCAGGATGCCCCAGCCGGCCAGCAGGGTCATGAACAGTGTGGCGCCGTGGCGGGCGCCGAGCTGTTTCAGTCCCGCGCTCAACGGCGCCGGGATGGTGAATGCCAGGGCATCGCCGGCATAGCTTTGCACGGCGGGACGGGGGCGGTCGGTCGGCAAGGCCAGCAGCTCCGGGGCGCCGGACAACTGCCCGGTCCAATAGTCGAGCTGGCCTTGCAGGGCGGCGCCCTGCAACCAATTGCGCTGCCAGGCGGCGTAGTCGGCATACTGGATCGCCAGGGGCGCCAGCGGATCGGCCTGCCCCTGGCTGAACGCCGTGTACAGGCTAGTCACTTCGCGCACCAGCACCTCGATCGACCAGCCGTCGGTGACGATGTGGTGCTGGTTAATCAGCAGCACGTGTTCGTCCGGCGCCAGGCGCAGCAGGCGGCCGGCGATGAGGGGGCCTTGCTCCAGCTCGAATGGCAGGCTGAAAAACTGCTTGCCGATGGCGTCGACCATGCCCGGCTGCGCAGCCGCGCCAAGCGCGCTCAGGTCCTGTTCATCCAGCGCAAAGCCGATGTCGGCGCGGCCGATGCTTTGCGCCGGTTCGCCCTCCGCCATGACGAAGGTGGTGCGCAGGATCTCGTGGCGCGCGACGATGCGGTCCAGCGTGGCGCGCAAGGCCGGCGTATCGAGCCGGCCGGACAACCGCAATGCCGCCGGCACGTGGTAGGCGGCGCCGGCGGCGGCATCGAGCCGGCCGAGGAACCAGAGGCGCTGCTGAGCCCAGGACAGCGGCAAGCGCGCGCCGCGCTCGGCCAGGGGAATCGCGCCCAGGGTCGATTGCCGGGCTTGCGCCAGCGACACGGCAAAGGCGGCCAGCGTCGGGCGCGTGAACAAGTCGCGCAAGTTCGCTTCCAGCCCCATGCCGGAGCGGATGCGCGAGATCAGTTGCACCGCCAGCAGCGAGTGGCCGCCCAGCGCGAAGAAATTGTCGTCGCGGCCGACCTGTTGGACGGCGAGCAGCTCGGACCAGATCCGCGCCAGCGCCGTTTCCACCTCGCCTTGCGGCGCCTGGTAGGCGCGCGCCGCGACGGCGGCCTGATCCGGCGCAGGCAGGGCCTTGCGGTCGAGCTTGCCATGCGGCGTGAGCGGGAAGCGCTCCAGCGTGACGAAGGCGGCCGGCAGCATGTACTCGGCCAGGGTTTGGCCCAGTTCGGCGCGCAGTTCGGCCGCGCTGGCCGGGGTGCCGATCAAGTAGGCCACCAGGCGCTTGTCGCCCGGCACGTCTTCGCGCGCCAGCACCACCGCTTCGCGCACACCGGCGCAGCGCACCAGCTGCGCTTCGATCTCGCCCGGCTCGATGCGGAAGCCACGGATCTTGACCTGGAAGTCGTTGCGGCCCAGGTATTCAACGGTGCCGTCGGCCAGCCAGCGGCCCAGGTCGCCCGTCTTGTACATGCGCGCGTCCGGCTGGGCGCTGAAGGGGTCGGCGAGGAAGCGTTCCTCGGTCAGCGCCGGCCGATTGAAGTAGCCGCGCGCCACGCCGGCGCCGGCGATGTGGATTTCGCCCGCCACGCCGAACGGCACCGGCCGCAGGTGGGCGTCGAGCAGGTAGATCTGGGTGTTGCCGATCGGACGCCCCAGCGGAATGCTGCGCGCGTCGGCGGCCACCGCCTCGATCCGGTGGCTGGTGGAAAAAGTGGTCGTTTCGGTCGGGCCGTAGAGGTTGATCAGCTGGCCCGGCGCCGGCGCCAGCAGGGCGCGCGCCACGCTGCGCGGATCGAGGGCGTCGCCGCCGATCAGCAGCAGGCGCAAGCGGGCGAAGGCCGGCTTGAGCACATCGAGGTAGGCGTTGAACACGCCGACGGTGAGGAACAGCACGCTCACCCCGCCGGCCAGCAAGGTATCGTTGAACCTGCGCGGATCGAGCAGGATTTCCTGCGGCACCAGCAGCACGCGCGCGCCGTTGAGCAGCGCCGCCCACAGTTCCCAGCTGCTGGCGTCGAAGGCCGGGCTGGCGCAGTGCGCCATGCAGTCCGTCGCCACGATGCCCACGTCCGGCTTGTTGACGACCAGGGCCAGCACGTTGCGGTGCTCGACCATCACTCCTTTCGGCTGGCCGGTCGAGCCCGAGGTGTAGATCACATACCCCAGGTTGCGCGCGCTCAGTCCGGGCACCTCGGGATTGTGGTCGGGGCAGGCGTCCAGTTGCGCCTCGTCGTCGAGACAGAGCACCGGCACCGAGCCGGGGAATTGCGCGCGCAAGGCGCCGCGCACCAGCAGCACCTGGGGCGCGCTGTCCTCAAGCAGATACGCCAGGCGGTCGGCCGGATAGGCCGGATCGAGCGGCACGTAGCCGGCGCCGGCCTTGAGCGTGGCCAGCATGGCGACCACCATATCCACCTCGCGCGCGGCGCAGATGGCGACCCGGCCGTCCGGCTTGATGCCCAGCGCGAGCAAGCGGTGGGCAAGCCGGTTGGCGCGCCGGTTCAAGGCGCCGTAGCTGACGCTCACCGCGCCCGCCACCAGGGCAATGGCGTCCGGATGGCTGGCGGCATGCTGCTCGAACCGGCCATGGATCAGCGCCTCGTGCGGATAGTCGTGGGCGGTGTCGTTGAAGTCCCTGAGCAGGCGCTGCGTCTCGGCCGGCGGCAACAGCGGCAGCGTGCACAGATTCGTCTGCGGCGCGACGATGAGCGCGTTGGCCAGTGCCTCGATGCCACGCTGCAGATAATCGGCCATCCGGTCCGACGCCACGCCGGCTGCCTGAACCGTCAAGCCGAAGCCGCGCCCCCGATCGTCGACCGAGGCGCTGATCGGATAATTGCTACGCTCCTCGGCGGCCAGCTGGCGCATGCCCTGCCACTGCGCCACGCCATTGGCGGCGGCAGGACTATGCCGGTAATTGAGCAAGGTGGAAAACAGCGGCTGGCCGGCCGGCACGCCGCTGCAACGCTGGGCCAGGACCAGTGATGCCTGCTCGTGGACCAACAACTCGTTCAGGCGCCGCCCGCATTGCGCCACGGCCGCCTGCGCCGGCAAGCGGCCAACGCTGACGCGCAACGGCAAGGTATTCAGGAACAGGCCGACGGCCTGCCCCACGCCGTCGCTGCCGCGCATGCGGCCCGAGAGCACGGTGCCGAAGACGACGTCATCCTGGCCGGTGCAGGCCGCCAACACCTGGCCCCAGGCCAGATGGAACAAGACTGCGGGGCTGACGCCGTGCTGGCGCGCCGCCGCGCGGATCTTCTGCGCCAGATCGTCGCTCAATTCCAGGCGCGTCTGGTCGAGCACGGCGCCGCTGCCTTGTGTATCGACGATACCGAAGGGCGTGGTCGCTTCCGACACGCCGCCCAGTTCGCGTTCGAAGTAGGCCTGGTGTTCGACCACGGAAACGGCGCGGCTGGCCGCGATGAAGTTGCGGAACGGAATGGGCGGCGCCAGGCGTTCGGCCTGTCCTTGCAGCAGCAAATGGATCTCGCCCATGATCGATTCGAGCGAAACGTGGTCCGACACCATGTGCTGGTTCAAGATCGCCAGCAGGTATTCGCCGCTATCGGCCAGCGCAATGGTATAGGCCGCCAGCAAAGGCGCCCGGCCCAGGTCCAGCCGCAGCCGGCGCGGATCGCTGTGGCGCAACAACTGCGCCAGGCTGTCCTCGCCGCTCGCCGGCGTCAGCGCATGGACGGGCAGCGGCGCCTGCCGGCACACCACTTGCAGCGGCTGCGGCAAGCCCTCCCAGAAGACGGCGCTGCGCAAAATATCATGCCGGTCGATCACTTGCTGCAAGGCGAGCAGGAAGCTGTCGAGCCGCGCGCGGGTATCGAAGCTCAGCACGCTGCGCGACAGGTAGGGGTCGCCTTCACTCTCCAGCAGATAGTGGAACAAGATGCCTTCCTGCAAAGGCACCAGCGGGTAGATGTCCTGGATGTTGGCGCTGCCGCCGTCCACCCGGGCGACCAGGCCGTCGATCTCCGGCTGGCTCAGGCTCAGCAGCGGCAACAGCGCCGGCGTGATCTGGGTGCAGCCGGGGGCGATCAGCGCGGGAGCCGCCGCCGGCTGCGCTTCGGCCTCCAGCGGCGTCGTTGCCGCCGCCAGTTCGGCCAGCGACAGATTGGCAAAGACCAGTTGCATGTCCAGCGCGAGCTGGTGCGTCCGCAGCTCTTCGAGCATGTCGATCACCAGCAGCGAATGGCCGCCCAGGGCGAAGAAATGATCGTCGCGGCCGACCCGGCGCAAGTCGAGCAGGGCCTGCCAGACCTGCGCCAGCGCGGTTTCGTTGGCGCCGCGTGGCGCCTGGTAGGGCTCGCCCGCCATGGCGTCGGCGTCGGGCGCCGGCAGGGCGCGCCGGTCGAGTTTGCCGTTTGCCGTCAAGGGGAACTTGTCCAGCATGACAAAGGCGCTTGGCACCATGTGCTCGGCCAAGCGCGTGGCCAACGCATGGCGCAGTTCGGCCAGCTCCAGTTGCGCACCGGCGTGCGGGACCAGATAGGCGACCAGGCGTTGGGTCGGCTGCTCCGGATGGGCCAGCACCAGCGCCTCGCGCACCTGCGGCAGCTCGCGCAACGCCGCCTCGATTTCGCCCAGCTCGATGCGGAAGCCACGGATCTTGACCTGGAAGTCGTTGCGGCCCAGGTAGTCGAGATTGCCGTCGGCCAGCCAGCGGCCCAGGTCGCCGGTCTTGTACAGACGCCCCGCACCGAAGGGATTGGCCGGGAAGCGCTCGGCCGTCAGTTCCGGACGGTCCAGGTAGCCGCGCGCGACGCCGGCGCCGCCAATGTAGATTTCGCCGGCAATGCCCAGCGGTAGCGGCTCAAGGTGGGCGTCGAGGATGTAGATCTGGGCGTTGTCCAGCGGCCGCCCGATGTGCGGACGCGGCGCGTCGGGCTCGATGCGGCCCAGGGTGGCGTCGACCGTGGCCTCGGTCGGACCATACATATTGAAGAATTCGATATGCCGCGCCTGTTGCAGGCGCGCCCACATGGCCGGCGCGATCGCTTCGCCGCCGAGCAGGACGGCGCGCGGGTGATAGTGATAGTCGCCGCGCTCCAGCAAACCGGCGTCGAGCAACAGTTCCAGTTGCGACGGCGTGCTGTCGAACACATCGATGCAATGTTGTTCAAGAAATTGCATGACCTGCTTGCCATCGGCGCGTATCGCCTGCGGAATCAGATGCACGCAATGCCCCGACAGCAGTTGCAGCCAGCCCTTCCAGGACATGTCGAAGGCATACGAGGCGTTCAGGGCGACACGGGCCTGCGCCGGCAGCGACTGGTGGGTGCTGCCTTTCATCGCCTGCCAGAAATTCAGGGCGGAATGATGCTCCACCATGACACCCTTGGCCGCACCGGTCGAGCCCGAGGTGTAGATGACGTAGGCCAGATGGTGCGAATGCAAGCCCAGCTGGGCCGGATCGGGATCGTGCTGGGCGGCGTGGCAAAACGCGTCCGTATCCAGCGTCCATACCGGCATCGTGCAGGACGGCAAACCCGCCACCAGCGCGGCCTGGGTCAGCAGCACGCGCGCGCCGCTGTCGGCCAGCAGATAGCCCAGCCGCTCGCGCGGTTGCAGCGCCTCCATCGGCACATACGCGGCGCCCGATTTGAGGATGCCGAGCAGGCCGACCGCCATCTCCACGCTGCGCTCGACGCACAGCGCGACGCGCTGGTCCGGCTTGACGCCCATGTCGATCAGCGCGTGCGCCAGTTGATTGGCGCGCCGGTTCAACTCGCCGTAGCTCAGGCCATGCGCGCCGCTGACCACGGCCATGGCCTGCGGATGGGCCGCCGCCTGGGCTTCGAACAGGCGATGGATCAATTGCTCGTGCGGATAGGCGACGGTGGTGCGGTTGAAATCGGCCAGCAGCATCTGGCGTTCCTCGGCGCTGGTGAGGGCGATCCGGCTGAGCGGCATGGCGGCGTCGGCGACCATGGCTTCGAGCACACGGCGGTAGCGCTCGAAGCACTGCCGCACCGTGCTCTCGTCGAACAGCTCGCTGGCATAGGCCAGGTGGCAGACGATGCCGTCCTGGCCTTCGGTGAGCGTGGGATGCAGGTCGAAGTGGGTGCTGGTGCTATCGAACTCAAGCGGCGCCAGTTGCAGACCAGGCAATTGCAGCGGACCTTGGCCGGCATCGTTCATGGTCAGCATGGTCTGGAACAGCGGGTTGTAGGCCAGGCTGCGGGTTGGCTTGAGCGCTTCGACCACTTGTTCGAACGGCAAATCCTGATGGGCGTAGGCATTCAGGGTGTGGGTCTTGACCTGGGCCAGGAACTCGGCGACGGTGGGCTCGCCCTCGGTGCTGAAGCGCAGCGCCAGGGTGTTGACGAAAAAGCCGATCAGGCCTTCGGTGCCGGCCCGCTCGCGGTTGGCGATCGGCGTGCCGATCACCACCTCGCTTTGCGCGCTCAGGCGCGCCATCAAAATGGCCCAGCCGGCCAACAGCGTCATATACAGGGTGGTGCCGTGGCGCTGGCCCAACTGCTTGATCGCGCGGCTCAGCTCGGCGGAAAAAACGCCGTCGATGCGGCCGCCGGCATGGCTTTGCACGGCCGGACGCGGACGGTCGGTCGGCAGCGCCAGCAACTCCGGCGCTTGGTCCAAGTGCTGTTTCCAGTAGTCGATCTGGGCCGCCAGGGCATCGCCCTGCAACCAGGCGCGCTGCCAGGCGGCATAGTCGGCGTATTGGATCGGCAGGGGTGGCAGCGGATTGGCCCGGCCCTGGCGCAAGGCGCTGTAGAGCGCGCCCATTTCGCTGATCAGCACGCCGATCGACCAGCCGTCGGTGACGATGTGATGCTGGTTGAGCAGGAACAGGTGATCCTGCGCGCCCAGGCGCAGCAGTTGCGCGCGGACCAGCGGCCCCTGCGCCAGATCGAAAGGCGTGCTGAAGGTGTCGGCCTGGATGCGTGCGACCACCCGCGCCTGCTCGTCCTTGCCGAGTCCGCTCAAGTCGTGCTCGCTCATGGCAAAGCCGATGTCGGCCGCGCCGATCACTTGCACCGCCTGGCCGTCGAGCGTCACAAAAGTGGTGCGCAGGCTTTCATGGCGGGCGGTGAGCAGATCGAGCGCGGTTTTCAGGGCGTTACGGTCGAGCTCACCCTGCAGGCGAAAACCGGCCGGCAGATGGTAGGCGGCGCCGGCGGCGGCATCGAATTTGTCGAGGAACCACAGGCGCTGCTGCGCCCACGACAACGGCAGCGCCGCGCTGCGTTCAACCGGCGCGATCGCGCGTTCGGCACCGGCCTTCTTTTCCTTGTTCTGCGCCTGCAGCCGCTTGAGTTTGACGGCGCGCTTGAGGGACTCGAGTTGGTCCGGGCTGACAGGCTTATTCATTGGTATTTCCTTCGGATAGAAGCAGCATTAATTCTTCTTCGGACAAGGCGTCGAGTTCCTCGTCGATTTCGCTGAGATCGTTGTCGTGGTAGCGCGACAGCTGCAAGGTGGTGAGTCCATCGGCCATGTGCTGCAGTAGCGGACGGGCAAACAGATCACCCAGCGGCATGTCGACGTCGAATCGGGCACGTATGCGCGCCAACAATTGCACCGCCAGCAGGGAGTGGCCGCCCAGTTCGAAGAAATGGTCGTTGCGGCCTATGCTGTCCATGCCCAGCAGGTCTTGCCACAGCTGTGCCAGCGCCTGCTCGACTTCGCCCTGCGGCGCCACGTAGTCGCGGCTGGCCAGGGCCGACAGGTCGGGCGCCGGCAGCGCCTTGCGGTCGATCTTGCCGTTCGGCGTGAGCGGGAAGCGCTCCAACACGACGAAGGCGGCCGGCAGCATGTACTCGGCCAGGGTGCGGCCCAGTTCGGCGCGCAGTTCGGCCGCGCCGCCCGGGCTGCCGGTCAGGTAGGCGACCAGGCGCTTGTCGCCCGGCACGTCCTCGCGCGCCAGCACCAGCGCCTCGTGCACGCCCGCGCACTGGGCCAGGCGTGCCTCGATTTCGCCCAGCTCGATGCGGAAGCCACGGATCTTGACTTGGAAGTCGAGCCGGCCGTGGAAGTCGATCAAGCCGTCGGCGCGGTAGGAGCCGAGGTCGCCGGTGCGGTACAGGCGGCCGGCGCCGCCCAGCGGATGGTCGATGAAGGCCGCCGCCGTCTGCTGCGGACTGTTCAGGTAGCCGCGCCCGACGCCAAGGCCGCCGACGCAGATTTCGCCCTTGACCCCGATCGGCACCGGCTGCATGGCGCGGTCGAGGATGTAGATGCGGTTGTTCGGCGTCGGCCGGCCGATCGGAATGGCGCTGCGCGCGTCCGGCCGGGCGTCGATGGCGTGCCAGGTGACGTCGTCCGAGCATTCCGCCGGGCCGTACACGTTCATCAGCGGAATCGCCGGGAAGCGCGTGAACCAATCTTGGCTCAGCTTGCTGCCCAGCGCCTCGCCCGTCGGGATCAGGTAACGCAGGCGCGCCAGGGTGCGGCCCTCGGCGCCGCCGTCGAGCAGGCTGCGCATCATGCTCGGCACCGTTTGCAGCAAGGTCACGCCCTCCGCTTCGACCGCTTCAAGCAAGCGGCTAGGATCGTAGGCGATGGTATCCGGCAGCACCACCGTGCGCCCGCCGACCAGCAGCGCGGAGAGCATTTGCCAGACGCAGATGTCGAAGGCGGCCGAGGCGGTTTGCGCCAGGCCGTCTTGCGCGTTGATGTTCATCGTGACGATCTTGCCGAACATGTGGTTCAACATGCCCAGCTGTTCGACCATCGCCCCCTTCGGCTTGCCGGTCGAGCCGGAAGTGAAAATGACGTAGGCCAGGTCGCCCGGCGCCGCGCCCGGCAAGCCGGTCGGCACCGCGCCGGCGCACCAGTGCTGTTCGAGCACGATGGTGGCAAGGTCCAGGTGTCCGGCCAATGCCTGCGCCTGCGCCGCGCATTCCTCGGCCACCAACAGCAGCGGCGAGCCGCTCATCTCGACGATCTCGCGCAGGCGCTCGGGCGGATGCTTGACGTCCAGCGGCAGGAAGGCCGCGCCGGCCTTCAAGACAGCCACCATCATGGTCAGCAGCGACAGGTTGCGCTCGCTCACCAGGGTCACCAGCACATCGCGGCCGGCGCCGGCATCGAGCAGGACCTTGGCGACGCGGGCGGCGCGGGCGTCCAGCTCGCCATAACTCAGGCTGGCCTCGCCGCAGCTGGCGGCGATGCGCGAAGGATCGCGCGCCACCTGCTGCGCGAACAGGGCGGCGAAATCATGCTCAAGCGGGAAGTCGTGGGCGCTGGCGTTCCAGGTCTCCAGTTGCAGCGTGCGCTCGGCCGCACCCACCAGCGCCAGGCGGCTGACCGCCTGCGCCGGATCGGCCACCATGCCTTCCAAAACGTTCTGAAAGTAGCCAAGCAGGCGCCGCATGCTGTCGGCCTCGAACAGGCCGGTCGCGTATTCGAGCACGCCGCCGATGCCCGCAGCGGTCTCGGCCAGGGTCAGCGACAAATCGAATTGGCTTGCCGTGGCAGTCTGCTCGACCGGCGACAAACGCAAACCCGGCAGCAGCTGGGCATCGCTGACCGCCGCGTTATTCCAGCTGAACATGGTCTGGAACAGCGGGCTGTGGCTCAGGCTGCGTGTCGGCTTGAGCGCCTCGACCACTTGTTCGAAGGGGATATCCTGGTGCGCATAGGCGTTCAAAGTCAGGCTCTTGACCCGCTCCAGCAGCTCGGCCACGCTCGGCTCGCCGTCGGTATCGACGCGCAGTGCCAGGGTGTTGACGAAGAAGCCGATCAGGTTTTCGATCTCGCTGCGCTGGCGGTTGGCGATCGGACTGCCGATCACCACATCGCCCTGCCCGCTCATGCGCGCCATCAGGATGCCCCAGGCGCCGAGCAAGGTCATGAAGACGGTCACGCCATGGCGCGCGCTCAGCTGCTTGATTCCCTCGCTCAAAGCCGCCGGCAGGTGCACCGGCAGATGGGCGCCGGCATAGCTTTGCACGGCCGGACGCGGATGGTCGCTCGGCAGGGCCAGCAACTCGGGGGCGCCGGTCAGGTGTGCCGTCCAATAGTCGAGCCGCGCTTGCAGGGTCTCACCTTGCAAATGGCCGCGTTGCCACGCCGCGTAGTCGGCGTACTGGATCGCCAGCGGCGCCAGCGGATCGTCGCGCCCCTGGCTGAACGCCGCGTACAAGGCGCTCACTTCACGCACCATCACCGCCAGCGACCAGGCGTCGGTAACGATGTGATGCTGGTTAATCATGAGCATATGCTGCTCTTCGCCCAGGCGCAGCAGTTGGCCACGGATCAGCGGGCCGGCGGCCAGGTCGAAGGGAGCGGCGAAGAAATCGGCGCGCAGGCGCTCGATAGCCGCCTGCCGCGCACCGGCGTCGAGCGCAAGCAAGTCGTGCTGGCTCAGCGCAAAGCCGGTGTCGGCCGCGCCGATGTGCTGCGCGGCTTGGCCGTCGCGCATGACAAAGGTGGTGCGCAAGCTCTCGTGGCGGGCGACGAGGCGGTCGAGGGTGGCCTTCAAGGCCACGGTGTCGAGCTCACCGCTGAGATAAAATGCCGCCGGAATGTGGTAGGCCGCGCCGGCCGCAGGATCGAGCTGGTCGAGGAACCAGAGGCGCTGCTGGGCCCATGACAGCGGCAGGCTGGCGCCGCGTTCGGCCAGCGGAATGGCGCCCAGGGTCGATTGTTCGGCCAGCGCCAATTGCTGCGCGAAATTGCACAGTAGCGGATGGGCGAACAGTTCGCGCAACACCACTTCGATGCCCAGCACTTCGCGCAGGCGCGACATCAACTGCACCGCCAGCAGGGAATGGCCGCCCAGTTCGAAGAAGTCGTCGTTGCGGCCGACCCGCTCGACGCCGAGCAGGGTTTGCCAGATGGCGGCGATGCTCTGTTCGAGCTCGCCCTGCGGCGCCGCGTAGCTGTGCGTGGCCATGGCCGTCATGTCCGGCGCCGGCAGGGCTTTGCGGTCGAGCTTGCCGTTCGCCGTCAACGGCATGCTGTCGAGCGTGACAAAGGCCGCCGGCAACATGTACTCGGCCAGGTGCCGGCCCAGCTCGGCGCGCAGCTCGGCCGGGCTGCCCGGCTCGCCGCTCAGATAGGCCACCAGGCGCTTCTCGCCCGGCTGGTCTTCGCGCGCCAAGACCACCGCTTCGCGCACGCCGTCGCACTGCGCCAGACGCGCCTCGATTTCACCGAGCTCGATGCGGTAGCCACGGATCTTGACCTGGAAGTCGTTGCGGCCCAGGTAATCGATATTGCCGTCGGCCAGCCAGCGGCCCAGGTCACCCGTCTTGTACAACTGGCCTGCGCCAAAGGGATTGACCAGGAAGCGCTCGGCCGTCAATTCGGGACGGTTCAGGTAGCCGCGCGTCACACCGGCGCCGCCGATGTAAATTTCGCCCACCACGCCCAGCGGCACCGGCTGCATGCCGGCGTCGACGATGTGGATCTGGGTATTCGCGATAGGCCGGCCGATCGGCACGAACTCGCGCCCGCCCAAGCCGGCGTCGACTTCATAGGTAATGCAGCCGACCACGGTTTCGGTCGGCCCGTATTCATTGATGATGCGCGAGGACGGTGAGAGCGTCCGCCACAGCGCCGCCGTGGCGGCGGGCAGCGCCTCGCCGCCGACCACGAACACGTGGGCCGGATAGCGCCGGCCGGTCGCCTGCAGGCGTTGGCCGAGCAGGGCCAGGTGGGCCGGCGTGATCTTGACCAGCGCGCCGTTCGAGCTGGCGAACAAGGCTTCGAGTCCCTCCAGCTCCTCGCCCTCGGGGATCAAATGCAGGCTGCCGCCACTCATCAGCGGCAGGTAGACGCTGGTGACGGTGGCGTCGAAGGCCAGCGGCGAGGAGACGATCGCATGGCACGCGCCGGTCGACTGGTAATGGCCATACGCCCAATGCAGGTAATGGCACACGGCGGCGTGCGGCACCATCACGCCTTTCGGCTGCCCGGTCGAGCCGGAGGTGTAGATCACATAGGCCAGGTGGGATGGCGCCAGATCGGCGCGCAGCGGATTGTGTGTCGGCTGCTTGGCCAGTTGCCGATCGTCGTCCAGCACGATCATGCGCAGCAAGCTCAATGCCGGCAGATTGTCCTGCAACGCATCCTGCGTCAGCAAAGCGGCCGGCGCGCAGTCGCCGAGCATGAAGCTGATCCGGTCGATAGGCGCAGCGGCGTCGAGCGGCACGTAGGCGCCGCCGGCCTTGAGCACGCCGAGCAGGCCAACCACCATCTCGATGCCCCGTTCGAGGTAGAGGGCGACCCGGTCGTCGGGCTTCAGTCCCATCGCGATCAGGCTATGGGCCAGCTGGTTGGCGCGCGCGTTCAAGGCCGCATAACTGAGCGTGCTGCCCTGGAAGCGCAGCGCTTCGGCCTCCGGCGTGCGGGCCGCTTGCGCTTCAAATAACTGGTGCACCAGCTGCGTCGGGCTGGCCTCGGCGGCGGTGGCGTTGAAATCGCATTGCAGCTGTGAGAGGTCGCTCGCGCTCAGCAGCTTGACCCGGTGTACGCTTTGCTGGTCGTCGTCCACCATCGCCTGCAACAGCACCTGGAAGTGGCGCACCAGGCGCGCCATCGTGGCGCCGTTGTAAAGCGCGCTGGCGTAGACCAGGCGGCCCTGCAGCGCATCGTCGACATCGATCAGATACAGCGAGGTGTCGAATTGTACGGTGTCGTGCGCCTGTTCGAGCAGTTCCAGCGTCAAACCGTCCAGGCTCAAATGCGTATCCATGGACTGGTTGTGGAAAGTCAGAATGGTCTGGAACAGCGGGCTGTGGCTCATGCTGCGCTGTGGCTTGACCGCCTCGACCACCTGTTCGAACGGCAGGTCCTGGTTGGCATAGGCGTCGAGCGTGCTCGCCCTCACCTGCGCCAACAGCGCGGCGACGCTCAACTCGCCCTGCGTGTTCAGGCGCAAGGCCAGGGTGTTGGCAAAGAAGCCGATCAGGTGTTCCGTCTCGCCGCGCTGGCGGTTGGCGATCGGACTGCCGACCACCACGTCCGATTGTCCGCTCATGCGCGCCATCAGCAGGCCCCAGCCGGCCAACAGCGTCATGAAAAGAGTGGCGCCGTGGCGCTGCCCCAGTTGCTTGAGACCGCGTCCGAGTGCGGCGGGAATCTCGAAGGCAACGCTCGCGCCGGCATAGCTTTGGGTGGCCGGGCGGGCGAAGTCGCTCGGCAGAGCCAGCAGTTCGGGCGCCCCCGCCAATTGCCGCTTCCAGTAGTCGGCCTGGGCTTGCAAGGCCGGTCCTTGCAGCCAAGCGCGCTGCCACACGGCGTAATCGGCGTACTGCAGCGCCAACGGTGCCAGCGGATCGGTCTGGCCGCGACGGAACGCCGCATACAGGCTCGCCACTTCGCGTACCAGCACGCCGATCGACCAACCGTCGGTGATGATGTGGTGCTGGTTAAAGAGCAGCAGATGGGCGTCCTCGCCCAGGCGCAGCAACTGGCTGCGGATCAGCGGACCTTGAGCCAGGTCGAATGGGGTGGCGTAGAAGTCCACGCCGATACGCTCGACCGCGCTGCGCTGCTCGGCGCCGCCGAGGTGGCGCAGATCGTGTTCGGCCAAGGCGAAGCCGCAGTCGGCGGCGGCGATGCGTTGCACCGCCGCGCCGTGTTCGAGCACGAAGGTGGTGCGCAGGCTTTCATGGCGTGCGACTAGGCGGTCGAGCGTGGCCTTCAACGCCGCCCTATCGAGCTGCCCGCTCAGACGCAAAGCGGATGGAATGTGATAGGCCGCGCCGGCCGCCGCGTCGAGCTGGTCGAGGAACCACAGGCGCTGCTGCGCCCACGACAGCGGCAGGCCGGCGCTGCGGTCGGCCAGCGGAATCGCCGCGCTCGCGGCACGGCGGGCCTGGCCCAGCGCCGCCGCGAAATCGGCCAGGACGGGATGGGCGAACAGCTCGCGCAGCTCGACCTCCAGCCCCAGGCTGGCGCGGATGCGCGTCATCAGTTGCACCGCCAGCAGCGAGTGGCCGCCCAATTCGAAGAAATGGTCGTTGCGGCCGACCCGGGCCAGGCCGAGCAGGTCTTGCCAGATGCCGGCGACCACGCATTCCAGCTCACCCTGCGGCGCCGCGTACTGGCGCAGTGCGGCGGCCGTCATGTCCGGCGCCGGCAGGGCCTGGCGGTCGATCTTGCCGTTCGAGGTGAGCGGCAAGCGGTCGAGCACGACGAAGGCGGCCGGCAGCATGTAGTCGGCCAGTTGCGTGCCCAGCTCGGCGCGCAACTCGGCCGCACCGCCCGGCGTGCCGGTCAGGTAGGCCACCAGGCGCTGTTCGTCGCCCATGTCCTGGCGCGCCAGCACCACCGCCTCGAGCACGCCCCGGCACTGGACCAGGCGCGCTTCGATCTCGCCCAGCTCGATGCGGAAGCCACGGATCTTGACCTGGAAGTCGTTGCGGCCCAGGTAATCGATATTGCCGTCGGCCAGCCAGCAAGCCAGGTCGCCCGTTTTGTACAAGCGCCCCGGACCAAACGGATTGACGAGGAAACGCTCGGCGGTCAGTTCCGCACGGTTCAGGTAGGCGCGTGCCACACCGGCGCCGCCGATGTGGATTTCGCCGGCCACGCCCGGCGGCACCGGTTGCAGCCGGGCGTCGAGGATGTAGATCTGGCTGTTGGCGATCGGTCGTCCGATCGGCACCCTGCCCGCCTGGCCGGCATGGCAGCGGTAGACGCTGGCGCACACCGTCGCCTCGGTCGGACCGTAGGCATTGAACACCGAGTGGCGTTCGGCCCACTGCGCGGCCAGTTGCGGCGGGCAGGCTTCGCCCGCCATGATCAGGCACAGGCCGGCGGGCAGGCGCTCCGGCGCCAGCGTGGCCACCGCCGACGCGGGCAGGGTCACGTGGCTGATCGACTCGTCGAGCAGGGTCGCCAGCAACGGCGCGCCCGGCAGCAAGGCCTCGCGCGAGGCCATGACCAGCGTCGCGCCGCAACCCAGCGCCATCATGATTTCGGAAATGCTGGCGTCGAAGCTGAACGAGGCGAACTGCAGCACGCGGCTGTCGGCGCGCACGCCGAACAGGTCGATCTGGGCGCGCGCCAGGTTGCACAGGCTGGCGTGCTGGCTCATCACGCCCTTCGGCTGACCGGTCGAGCCGGAGGTGTAGATCACATAGGCCAGGTGTGCCGCGTCCAAACCCGCAACCACGGGGTTGGCTGCGGACGCGGGCGCGGACGAAGATGCGGATGCGGATGCGGATGCGGACGACCATGCGGGCGCGGACGCCGGCGCGGCGCCGGGCGCGTCGAGCAGCAGCACCGGCGCCGTCGTGGCCAGCCGTTCGCACAAGGCACCAAAGGTGAGCAAGGCCACCGGCGCGCTGTCGGCCAACATGTACTCCAGACGTTCGGAGGGATAGGTCGGATCGAGCGGCACATAGGCGCCGCCGGACTTGAGGATGGCCAGCATGCCGACCACCAGCTCGATGCCGCGCGGCGCGCACAACGCCACCCGTTCGTCGGGCCGCACGCCCATCGCCAGCAGGCGCGCGGCCAGTTCGTTGGCGCGTTCATTCAATTCGGCATAGCTGAGCGTCGTTCCCTCGAAGGCCAGCGCCGCAGCCTGCGGCCGTTGCGCGGCCTGGGCCTCGAACAACTGGTGGGCCAGCTGCCCTTGCGGGTAGTCGACCGCGCTGTCGTTGAAGCCGCGCGTGACCTGCTCGCGCTCGTCGGCGGCGAGCAGGTCCAGGTGCTCAACGCCCTGCTGCGCATCGGCCACCATGGCCCGCAGCACGCGCTCGAAGCGCGCCAACAGGCCGTGCATGGAAGCGGCGTCGAACAGCGCGCAGGAATAAATCAGACTGCCGAAGATCCGGCCGTTCGCCTCGCTCATCGACAGGGCAAGGTCGAACTGCGCCATCGCATGCTCTTGCGGCAGGCTGCTCAGGCGCACGCCCGGCAGCGCCAATTCCTGCGCCACGGGCGCGTTGTTGAGGCTCAGCAGGGTCTGGAACAAGGGGCTGTGGCTCATGCTGCGCTGCGGCTTGACGGCTTCGACCACCTGCTCGAACGGGATGTCCTGATGGGCATAGCCGTCCAGCGTGATGCCCTTGACGCGTTCGAGCAGCTGCGCCACCGTCGGCGCGCCCTCGGTGTTGATCCGCAGCGCCAGGGTGTTGACGAAGAAGCCGATCAGGTTTTCGATCTCGCTGCGCTGGCGGTTGGCCACCGGGCTGCCGACAACGACGTCGGCTTGTCCGCTCAGGCGCGACATCAGGATGCCCCAGGCGGTCAGCAAGGTCATGAACAGGGTCGTGCCGTGGCGGGCGCCCAGCTGCCGCAAGCCCTCGCTCAGGTCCGCCGGCAAGCTGAAGCCGAGGTTGGCCCCCGCATACTGCTGCACCGCCGGACGAGCGCGGTCGGTCGGCAAGGCCAGCAACTCCGGCGCGCCGGACAGATGCTGCTTCCAGTAAGCGACCTGCCGCTGCAAGGTCTCGCCTTGCAGCCAGTTGCGCTGCCACTGCGCGTAGTCGGCGTACTGGATTGCCAGCGGCGCCAGCGGATCGCTGCCCCCTGTGCTGAAGGCCGTGTACAAGGTGCTCACTTCGCGCACCAGCAGGCCGTTCGACCAGCCGTCGGTGATGATATGGTGCTGATCGACCAGCAGCATATGCTCGCCATCGTCCAGACGCAGCAACAGCCCGCGAATCAACGGCCCCTGCGCCAAGTCGAAGGGCATGGCGAAAAATTCCCCGCACAGGCGTTCGACGGCGCCGTGCTGCTCGTGCGCGGCCAGTGCGCGCATGTCCTGTTGGCGCAGCGCGAAGCCGGCGTCGGCCGCGCCGATGGCCAGCTGCGGCTCGCCATCGCGCATCACGAAGGTGGTGCGCAGGTTCTCGTGGCGCGCGACGATGCGGTCGAGCGTCGCTTCGAGCGCCTTGGTGTCGAGCGCGCCGGACAGGCGCAGCGCGGCCGGCAAATGGTAGGCCGCGCCGGCGCCGGAGTCGAGCCGGTCGAGGAACCACAGGCGCTGCTGGGCCCACGACAGCGGCAGGCGCGCATTGCGGTCGGCCGGGGCAATCGCCCCCAGGGTGGACTGACGCGCCAGCGCCAGCTGGCTGGCAAAATCGTGCAAGACGGGGAAGGCGAACAAGGCGCGCAAGCCGACTTCGACACCCATGACGCTGCGTATGCGCGAGATCAACTGCACGGCCAGCAGGGAGTGACCGCCCAAGGCAAAGAAGCTGTCCCGACGCCCCACTTGCGGCACATCGAGCAGCTGCTGCCAGATCTCGGCCAGGGCTTGTTCAGTCGCGCCCTGCGGCGCCACATAGTCGTCGCTGGCCAGTGCCTGCGCATCGGGCGCCGGCAAGGCCGCGCGGTCGAGCTTGCCATTCGGCGTCAGCGGGAAGCGCTCCAGCGTCACATAGGCGGCGGGCAGCATGTGCTCGGGCAGCTGGCGCGCCAGTGCGCCGCGCAGCTGCGCCGCGCTGCCGGGGCTGCCGGTCAGGTAGGCGACCAGACGCAGTTCGCCGCCGTCCTGGGCGCGGGCCAGCACCACCGCTTCCTCGACACCGTCGCACGCGGCCAGGCAGGCTTCGATCTCGCCGAGCTCGACCCGGAAGCCGCGCAGCTTGACCTGGAAGTCGTTGCGGCCCAGGTAATCGATGGTTCCGTCGGCCAGCCAGCGTGCCACGTCGCCGGTCCGGTACAACCTCCCCTCGCCGAAGGGGTTGGCGATGAAGCGCTCGTTGCTCAATTCCGGACGGTTCAGATATCCGCGCGCCACACCCGCGCCGCCGATATAGATTTCGCCCGTCGTACCGATCGGCACCACTTGCCGCTGCGGATCGAGAATGTACAGCTGGGCATTGGCGATCGGCCGGCCGATATGCGGACGCGGCGCGCCGCCATGGATCGCCGCGATGGTCGCGTCGACCGTGCATTCGGTCGGGCCGTAGACGTTGAAGGCGGCCATGCCGGACCGCTGCAGGCGCTGCCAGGCGGCCGCGCCTATGGCTTCGCCACCGATCAGGGCGGTCTTGCCGGCGCATGCCGGCTGCTCCAGCAGTCCCGCCTGGCACAGCAGTTCCAGCTGGGACGGCGTGCAATCGAAGACGTCGATCTGCTGCTCGACCAACCACCGCGCCAACGCCGCGCCGTCGGCGCGGATGTCTTGCGGAATCAGCAGCAGGCAGTGGCCGCTGAGCAGTTGCACGATGTTCTTCAGCGAGGCGTCGAAGGAAATCGCCGCGTTAACGCCGATCCGGGCATGCTCGGGCACTTGCGCGAACGCCGTGATTGCCAACGCCTGCCACAGGTTGACCAGCGAACGGTGCTCGACCATGACGCCCTTCGGCTGGCCGGTCGAGCCGGAGGTGTAGATCACATACGCCAGATGGCCGCCATGCAGGCCGGCCGGCGCCGGATTGTCGCATTCCCGCGTGGACGGCAGTTGGTCGACGCAGATGCAGGCGGCCGCTGTCGCCGGCAATTGAGGCAGCAGGGCGGACTCGGTCAGCAAGGCGACGGGCGCGCTGTCGTCGAGCAGGTAGGCCAGACGGTGCTGCGGATAATGCGGATCGAGCGGCACATAGGCCGCGCCGGCCTTCAAGACCGCCATCAAGGCGACGATCATGGAGACACCGCGTTGCATGCAAATGGCGACCCGGTCGTCCGGCGCCAGGCCCAGCGCAAGCAGATGGTGGGCCAGTTGGTTGGCGCGGCGGTTCAGTTGCGCGTAGCTGAGGGTCTGGCCGGCACAGGACACGGCCGGCGCGTCGGGCGTGCGGGCCGCCTGGGCTTCGAACAGACGGTGCATCAGCTGCTCGGGCGGGCGCGCGGCGGCGCTGGCATTGAAGGTGCGTGTCAGCCGGATGCGTTCCTGCTCGCCGAGCAGGTTCAAGCGCGTCACACTTTGGCCCTCGTCGGCCACCATGCCATGCAGCAGCGTCCGGAAGCAGTCCAGCAGGCGCGCCATGCTCGCGCCGTCGTACAAGGCGCTGGCATAGGTCAGCGTGGCGGCCAGCACGCCGCCGCTTTCGCGCAGCGCCAGCGAGGTGTCGAAACGGGCTTGCGTATGGCGCTGTTCGAGCAGCGTCGTGTGCAGGCCCGGCAGCTGCAAGTCCTGCTCCGGGGCGGCGGCAAACGTCAGCATGGTCTGGAACAGCACGCTGTGGCTCAAGCTGCGTGGCGGCTGTAGCGCTTCGACCACCTGGTCGAACGGAATGTCGGCATGGGCGTAGGCGTCCAAGGTCAAGCTCTTGACCCGGGCCAGCAGCGCGGCCACGCTCGGTTCGTCCTCGATGCTGATGCGCAGCGCCAGGGTGTTGACGAAAAATCCCATCAGCTGTTCGATGGCGCCGTGCTGGCGGTTGGCGATCGGGCTGCCGACCACCACCTCGGACTGGCCGCTCAGGCGCGCCATCAGGACGCCCCAGGCGGCCAGCAAGGTCATGAACAAGGTGGTGCCATGGCGCTGGCTCAGCTGTTTCAGGCCGGCGCTCAGTTCGGCCGACAGGCGCAGCTCGGCAAGCGCACCGGCATGGCTTTGTGTGGCGGGACGGGCGCGGTCGGTCGGCAAGGCCAACAGTTCGGGGGCGCCGGCGAGTTGCCGTTTCCAATAGCCGGCCTGGCGCTGCAACGCATCGCCGCGCAACCATGCGCGCTGCCACAGCGCAAAGTCGGCGTACTGGATCGGCAGCGGAGGCAGCGGATCGTCGCGCCCCGCGCTCAAGGCGGCGTACAGCGCGCCCACTTCACGCACCAGCACGCCCAGCGACCAGCCGTCGGAAATAATATGGTGCTGGTTGATCATCAGCACGTGCTCGTTGGGCGCCAGGCGCAGCAACTGGGCGCGTATCAGGGGACCGCGCGCCAGGTCGAACGGGGCCGTGAAGAAGGCGTCGCCGGCGCGGGACAAGGCGTCGGCGCGCTCATCCAGAGGCCGGCCGCTCAAGTCGGCGTGGCTCAAGGCAAAGCCGCTGTCGGCCTCGGCGATGCGTTGCAGCGGTTCGCCGTCGACCAGCACGAAGGTGGTGCGCAAGATCTCGTGGCGCGCCACGATGCGGTCGAGCGCGGCCGCCAGCGCGGCGGCGTCGAGCGCGCCGGACAGGCGTAGCGAGGCCGGCAAGTGGTAGGCCGCGCTGGCGTCCGCGTCGAGCTGGCTGAGGAACCAGAGGCGCTGCTGGGCCAGGGACAGCGGCAGCTTCGCGCCGCGCTCGGCCAGCCCGATGGCGCCCAGCGTGCTGCGGCGCGCCCGCCCCACCAGGGTGGCAAAATCGGCCAGCACGGGATGCTCGAACAATTGGCGCAATTCGACTTCCGCGCCGAGCGCCAGACGCAGGCGCGACACCAGTTGCACCGCCAGCAGGGAGTGGCCGCCCAGTTCGAAGAAGTGGTCGTTGCGGCCCAGGCCCTGCAGGCCCAGCAGGTCTTGCCAGATGGCCGCGATGGTCTGTTCCAGCTCGCCTTGCGGCGGCGCGTAGGGCCGCGCCGCCAGCGCCATCATGTCCGGCGCCGGCAGGGCCTGGCGGTCGATCTTGCCGTTCGGCGTGAGCGGCAAGCGCTCCAGCGTGACGAAGGCGAGCGGCAACATGTATTCGGCCAGGTGCCGGCCCAGCTCGCCGCGCAGTTCGGCCGCGCTGCCCGGCGTGCCGGTCAGGTAGGCCACCAGGCGCTTGTCGCCCGGCACGTCTTCGCGCGCCAGCACCACCGCCTCGCGCACCCCCTCGCAGGCCGCCAGGCGCGCCTCGATTTCACCCAGCTCGATGCGCAAGCCACGGATCTTGACCTGGAAGTCGTTGCGGCCCAGATAGACCAGGTCGCCGTCGGCCAGATGGCGCGCCAGGTCGCCGGTGCGGTACAGGCGCGCTTCGGCGCGCTGGCTGAACGGATCGGTGATGAAGCGCTCGGCCGTCAGTTCCGCGCGGTTCAGGTAGCCGCGCGCCAGCCCGGCGCCGCCGATGTAGAGTTCACCGGCAACACCCAGCGGCACCGGCTGCAGGTGGGCATCGAGGATGTATGTCTGGGTGTTGGCGATGGGCCGGCCGATCGACGGTGCGGCTTGGCCGCCCTGCCGGGCTTGGCTCAGCAGGCGGCAAGTGGACCAGACCGTCGTTTCGGTCGGACCATACATATTCCACAGCTTGGCCACCCGGCCGCATAGTTGTTCGGCCAGCGCGGCCGGCAAGGCCTCGCCGCCCACCAGCGCGGTCAGGCCGGGCGCGCCTTGCCAGCCATGGTCGATCAAGAGGCGCCAGGTGGCCGGCGTGGCTTGCATCAGGCTCACGCCCGATTCGGCGATGGTGCGCGCCAGCCAGTGCGGATCGGCCGCCCGCGTGCGTTCGGCGAGGATGATGCGCGCGCCGTGCACCAGGGGCAGGAACAGTTCCAGCGCGGCGATATCGAAGGAAAGCGTGGTCACCGCCAGCACCACGTCGGCAGCGGCCAGGCCGGGTTCGATGCCCATCGCGGCGAGGAAATTGGCCAGCGAACGGTGCTCGATCATCACGCCCTTGGGCGCGCCGGTCGAGCCGGAGGTGTAGATCACGTAGGCCAGGTGGGCCGGGCTCAAGCCCGCCAACACCGGGTTGTGGACCGGCTGCGCCGCCAGGCTGGCGTCGTCCAGATACTGCAACCGGCCCGCGCCGTCCATCGGCAGCGACAACTTGCTGTGCGTGAGCACGACCTGCGGCGCGCAGTCGGCCAGCATGTAGGCCAGGCGCTCGGCCGGGTAGTCCGGGTCGAGCGGCACGTAGGCGCCGCCGGCCTTCAGGATGGCCAGCAGGCCGACCAGCATGCCCAGGCCGCGCTCGGCGCAAAGGGCCACCCGCGCGTCGGGGCCGACGCCGAGCGCCAGCAGGCGGTGCGCCAGCTGGTTGGCTTGCTTGTTCAGCTCGGCATAACTGAGCACTTCACCCTCGAAGCGCACGGCCTCGGCCTCGGGGCTGCGCAGCACCTGCGCCTCGAACATCCGCGGCAGCAGAGCATCGCGCGGGAAGTCGACGTCGGTGTCGTTCCAGCCGCGCGTCAATTGTTCACGCTCGCCGGCGTCCAGCAGGTTCAGCCGGCTCACGCTTTGCTGGTCGTCCTCGACCATCGCCTGCAACACGCGGTCGAAATGGCCGGCCATCCGTTCGACGGTCGACCGGTCGAACAGGCTCGGATCGTATTGGAAGGCGATGCGCAGCGTATCGTCCAGCTCAAGCACTTCCAGGGTCAGATCGAATTTCGGCCCGCCCGTTTGATGGGCGGGAAAGGAGCTCAGCGTGTACGGTCCCCACTCGGGCGCGCCGTGCTGCGTGTTGCCATCCCACAGCGACAGCAGCCGATTGGCGCCGCGCGCGTTCTGGAACAGGAACATGGTCTGGAACACCGGATGCGCGCCCGCCACCCGCTCCAGCTGCAGCTGTTCCACCAACAAGGAAAATGGATAGTCTTGGTAACGCATGCCGCGCAAGGCCGTGTTGCGCACCGATTTCAACACCTCGGCGACGCTGGCCTGGCCGGTGAAGCGCTGGCGCACGGCGATCGGGTTGACGAAGTCGCCCACCACGTCGGCCCATTGTTCCTCGGTGCGGCCGGGCAAAGGCGAGCCGATCACGATGTCGTCCTGACCGCTGTGGCGATGCAGCAGCACCGCGTAGGCGGCCAGCAAGGTGGCGTACATGGTGCTGGCATGCTTGCGCGCCAGCCCGCGCACGGCGCCGGTCAAGGCGGCGGACAGCTGGCTGCTGTGCACGGCATGCTGCCGGCCCGTGTCGGCGCCACGCGGGCGTTCGCCGGGAAGCTGGAGCATGGGCAAGCCCGCCAGCGCGTCGCGCCAATACAGCCATTGCTGCCGCGCCGCCGCCGAGCCGAGCCAGTCTTGCTGCCAGCCGACGTAGTCCTGATAGCGCGCGGCGCCGGGCGCCGCCGCGCCGCCCGGGGCCTGCAGATAACCGCCGAACTCTTGCAGCAGCCGCCAGTACGACCAGCCGTCGACCGCCAGATGGTCGAAGACGATCTGCAGCACCGTGTCGTGCTCGCCGCAGCGATACAAATACGCCTTCAGCAGCAGGCCGGCGTCCAAGTCGAACGGGACGCGGCAATCGGCCTCGACCTGGTGCTGCAAGTCGATTCCGGCCTCGGCCTGGCGGACGGTGAGATGGACCCGCGCCGTCTCGGCAATCGCTTGCTCGGGCTTGCCCTGGTTGTTTCTGAAGCGCGCGCGCAGCATCGGGTGGCGTTCCACCAATTGCTGCAGCGCCGCCGTAATCAGTGCGACATCGAGCGGTCCATGCAAGCGCGCCGTAAAGCCGTTGTTGTGGCTGCCCTGGCGCGCGGCGTCGAGCTGGTACAGGAACCAGCGGCTGCGCTGCGCCTCGGACAGTGGAAACCAGACGGCGGACGTGGCATGTAGGCTCATAGTTGCGCTTCGATATCAGACGGATGGGACGGCGGCCGAGGTGGCGGCGCGCTGTTCGAGAAAGCCGGCCAGCTGCCGGATCGTGGGATAGTCGAACAACCATTCCAGTTCGACAGGGCTGCCGGTCAGGTCCTCGATTTTTCTGGCAAAGCGCAAGCCGAGCAGGGAGTCGACGCCCTGCTCGCTGAGGTTGACTGTCACGCTCAACTGTTGCGGATCGACTTCAATCAATTGCGCCAGCACATCCCGTAAACCTTGCTCCAACATTGACATCGCCGCTCCTTGAATTTGCTTGGCAAATGGCGCGGGCGCTGGGCGCCCGGCTCTCGATTGAATGGAAAAGTGCCGCCCTCAGGCCGCTTGCGCGAGGCGCGCCAGCGATCCGCTCAGATAATCGCTGCGGCATTGCGAGCGCATGACCTTGCCGCTCGAGGTGCGCGGCAAGGCGCCCGGCTTGATGAAGACGATGTCGTCGAGCACCAGTCCGTGCGCCTCGCGCACCGCCTTGCGCACCGCCGCGCAGATCTGGCTCCACTCCGGCTGGCGGCGCAGCCATTCGCGCTCGAGTTCGCATACCAGCACCAGCGCCTCGCCGTCCTTGCCGCTGACGGAAAAGGCGGCGCCGCCGGACTCGCGCAGGGCGGCGTGGCTGCGCTCGGCCTCTTCCTCGATGTCTTGCGGCGCATACTTTTTGCCGTAGGCGATAATCAAATCCTTCAGGCGGCCGGTCACATGCAGCTCGCCGTCCTTGAGGTAACCAAGGTCGCCGGTGCGCAGGTAGGCGCCCTGTTCCTGGCCCGCAAGCGCGGCCTGGAAGCGCTCGCCCGTCAGCTCGGCGCGGCGCCAATAACCCTGCGCCACGCTGCGCCCGCTGACCCAAATCTCGCCGACCGCCAGTTCCGGCAAGGCGGTGGCGCTGTCGGGGTCGACGATCTTCACCGTGGTGTCGCCGAAGCTCACGCCGCAGGAGACCACGTCGCTGCCCAGCGCGGTGCAGACGCTGGGCAGGACATCGGGTTTCTTGCCCGTGATGAAAAGCGTCGACTCGGCCATGCCGTAGCAAGGATAGAAGGCGCGGGCCGAGAAGCCGTGGGCGGCAAAGCGCTCGCTGAAGTGGGCGAAGGTGGCGGCGCGGATCGGTTCGGCGCCGCAAAACGCCGTCCGCCAGGCCGACAGGTCCACGCCTTCGATCTGGCCCGCCTCGATACTGCGCGCCGCCAGGCTGTACATGAAATTGGGACCGCCGCTGGTGGTGATGCGAAAGCGCGACATGAGCTGCAGCCAGCGCTCCGGGTACTGGACGAATTCCGCCGGCGTCATCCAGTGGCCGATGCATCCGGCGTACATCGGTTGCAGGAGGCCGCCAACCAGGCCCATGTCGTGGAACATGGGCAGGGCCGTCAACACCGAGGAGGCGGACGTGATCTGCATGGCCTCCTGGATCAGCGCCGAATTGTGCATCAGATTGTCGTGGCTGACGACGACACCCTTGGGGTCGCCCGTCGAGCCCGAGGTGTATTGGAGAAACGCCACGCTGGCCCCGTTCAGCGCCGGCGCGACGAAGCGCGCCGCCGCCTCGGCCGTGGCGGCGGCCGAATCGTCGAGGCGGTCGCGCACATCGTAACGGCCGATCGGCAGGCCGTCGACCTCGAGCGCGCAGCTCTGCATCTCGTCCGCATCGAACACCACCGCGCCGACTTGGGCGTCGTGGGCCAGCAGCTGCAAACGGGCGGCGAATGCCTGCCGCCGCGGCAAGGCGGTGGGCACCGCGATCATTCCGGCCAGCAGGCTGGCGAAGAAGGCGACGGTGAAATTTTTCTGCGACTTGCAAACGATCAGCAGGCGCGTATGCGCGGCATGCGCTTGCTGGAAGCGCAGCGCCAAGGCCGCCGCTTGCCGCCACAATTGGCCGTAGCTCAGGCTGTCGCAATTGAAATCGGCGCCCTGGAAGAAGCGGTAGGCGGTCGCGTCGGGCGCCGCCGTGGCGCGCTGCCGCAGGATGTCACATAGGTTCATCAAGTTCCACTCTCACGTCGATAACATCCCAAGGTGGCGTCCGACGGACGCTGCCCGCGCCGCCGGCCGGCCGGTATTTCAGGCGAATCGCTGCGCGGCAAGCGTCAGCTCGGCCAAGCCGATCTCGGTGCGCGGCAACGCCGGCGTAAAAATGTGCCGCGTCGTCTTGTACGGAAATACCTGCTGCGCCATTACCACGCGAAAGATGTCGTCGATCGCGAACAGCTCGTCGCGCTCCCACTCGTAGACCTTGACGCGCGGATCGGCATAGTCGAGCAGCACGCAGGGAATATGGCTCAAGCCGAGTCGTACCGCAGCATGCCAGCGATGATTCCCATCCATGATGATCCCGCTCACGCGCTCGACCGAAATGGGCGCGATCCAATTGTCGGCCGCCGCGATTTTCTGCGCCAGCGCGGCCACATCCTCGCCGATCACCTCCTCGGAAACCCGGCAAAAAGACAGCTCCTTCAGATGGACGTCGTAAGGCTCCGATCCGTTCATCCTTCCCTCCCCTCTCGTGACATCGTGCGCCGGCAGGTGCGATTCTTACGAATCATTAAATTGCATTTATGACAACAAAACAAGGACATCCCGGCGCCGCACCGCGGCGGCGGGCGGGCGACTCAGGCCACGCGCAAGAGACTGGCCGGCGACATGCGCATCGCGCTCAGCAGATGACGCGCGGTGGCGATCACGGTCACCAGGCAGGCGCCAAGCAATGTCGCCAGCACGGCCCAGACGCCGATCGGCGCCTGGGCGGCGAATTGCTCGACGAAGATGCGGCCGACCACGAAGGCCAGCGGAATACCGAGCACGGCCGCCACGCCAAGCAGGATCATGAATTCGCGCATCAGCAGGCGGGCGATGTCCATGGGGCTGGCGCCAAACAATTTGCGCATGACAATTTCGCGCGAACGGCGCTGGACGGCGTAGGCGGACAAGGCATAGATACTCAGGATCGCCAAGGGAACGATGATGACGGCGACGATGATGCAGGTCTGGAAAATCTCCTTCGGCCCGCCGGCGTTCTCCTCGAGCTGGCTGCGCAGATTGTGCAGGTTCAGGTATTGGTTCGGGAAGTGCGCGCGCCAAACCGCCTCGACCGCGCCGCGCGCCGCCACCAGGTCGTTGCCGCCGTTGACGGTCAGTTCCGGCGGCGCCGCGACGATGTCGTACACGGCGCTCGACGGCGGCCCCATCATGAAGCCGCGCCCGACGTCCTTGCTGATGCCGACGATGCGCTTGGACTTGCCGCCGATGTCGAGCAACTGCCCCACCGCCGCCTGCGCGCTGGCATAACCCAGCCGGCGGGCGGCCTTGGCGTTGACGACGACGGTGTCCGAGTTCTCGCGCGCGTCGACGGCCGGGTCGAACACCCGTCCCACGGCCGCGCCCAGGCCGACCGTGGCGAAGTACTCGGGGCTGACGCGCCAGGTGTTGAGGATCACCGACTCGCCGCCCAGGGTCTTGAAGGCGATCTCATCGGGCATGGGCGAACTGCCGCTCACGCCCTTGATTTCCTTGGCCCGCGCCAAGGCGTCGCGCAGGCTGCGCACCTCGCCCGGCGTCAGCGTATCGGGCAAAGCGATGGTCAACAAGGAATCGATTTGGTAGCCATAGTCGATGTGCTTGAGGTATTGGATCTGCCAACCGATTGTGATGATCATGCCGGTGACGAACATGGCGATGGCGAACTGCACCACCGTGAGCACCCGGCGCAGCCACAAGCCGCCCGCCGTCTCGTTGTTGCCGCGTCCGCCCAAGGCGTCGACGGCGCGCATTTTCAGGGCGGTCCAGGCCGGATACAGGCCGGCCGCCGCGCCCACCAGCAAGGCCATGACGCACGCCACCAGGACGAAGGCGAGGTAGTCGGACAGGTCGAGAATGGCGCGGATGTCGCGCTCGATCATGTCCGACAAGGCCGGCAGCAGCAGCCAGGCGAGCGCGGCGCCGAGCGCGGCGGCGAGCACGGCGACGAGCACCGACTCGGCCAGCATCTGGCCGACCAGGCGGCCGTTGCGCACGCCCAGCACTTTGCGCACCGCGATCTCGCGCTGGCGGCGGATGGTGCGGATGGTCGCCAGATTGACGTAATTGCCGGCCGTCAGCAACAGGATCAGGAACGTCACGGCGGCCATGGCCAGGTTGACGATCGGGTCGCCCTTGCCGCCCCGGCTGATCCGCGTATCGCTATCGAGATAGGCATCCTGCAAGGGCCCGAGGGCAACGTCGAGCACCTTCTTTTGGCCGACTTCGGCCAGTTCCTTGCCGCCCAGGTGGCCGCGCAAGGCCGAACGCTCGATGTCGCCGCTGATTCTTTGCGCCAGCTCGGCGGGATTGACGCCGGGCGCCAGGCGCGCGTAGACCGAGCTGATGATGGCATCCTTGGCCACGCCCGAGTAGTAGTTCCAGCTGTCGTTGGCGCGCTGGCGGGCCGCTTCGGGCCAGGCCGCCGAATTGAAGCCGGCCAGCGCGTGCACCTTGAAGGAACTGGTTTCGGCCGACTTGGGGAGCAGCGCGACGACCTGGAAGGTCTGCCCGTTGATCGCGACCCGCTCGCCGACGACGTGGGTATTGCCGAACAACTTGCGCGCCGTGTCGACCGCCAGCGCGATCGCATCGGGACGGCTCAAGGCGGCCGCCAAGTCGCCCTCCAAGGCGCTCACCCCGAACACCTTGACAAACGCCGGATCGCTCAGCGTGAGCTCGACCGCCGAAGTCACGTCGCCCACCCGCATCGAGGTCGGATACGGCAGGACGGCGGCGACCGCCACCGACGGCGCGCCGGCCAGCGACCGCCCCATCGCCAGCGGCACGTTCTCGCTCCAGAACGCCATGCCCCAGTTGGCGCGCGCCTTCACCACATACACGTCGGAAATTGCCGGCACTTGCGCATCGACGCTGGTTTGCACCTTGAGAAAACTCAAGGCCAGAAAGCACACGGCAAAACCGATCGTCAGGCCCACCATCATGATGGCCGAATAGCCCGGCTGTTGCGTCAGCAAACGCCAGCCCATGCGAAAGTCTCTTAGTTTCATCTAATTTCCCTTGTCCGCTAGTACGATGACGATGACTACGCCGCCACCATGGCGTCTTGCTGGATGCGGCCGTCGAGCAGGTGCACCACCCGCTTGGCCTGCGCGGCGTGCTCGCGCGAGTGGGTCACCATGATCACGGTGGTCCCCTCGTTGTTGATGGTCCGCAAAATATTCATCACCTCGTCGCCGTGCGCGCTGTCCAGGTTGCCGGTCGGTTCATCGGCCAGCAACATGGCCGGCTTGCCGACCAGGGCGCGGGCGATGGCCACGCGCTGCTGTTGCCCGCCCGACAACTGGGAGGGCCGGTGGCCGGCCCGGTGCGCAATGCCGAGCTTGTCGAGCATGGCCTCGACCTGCGGCCGCCGCTCCTTGGCGGGGACGTCGCTGTACTCCAAGGCCAGTTCCACGTTTTCGAACACGCTCAATTCTTCGATCAGGTTAAAGCTCTGGAAAATGAACCCGATGCGGCCACGGCGCAATTCGTTGAGCTTCATTTCGCTCCAATTGCTGATGTCCTGGTTGTCGAACCAGCGCTGACCGGCATTCGGCTGCTCGAGCAGGCCCAGCACGCTCAACAAGGTCGACTTGCCGCAGCCCGAGGGGCCGGTGATGGCCACGTACTCGCCGCTGCGGACTTGAAAATCGATACGATCAAGGGCCGTCGTCTGGATGTCGCCGGTCTGGTGGACTTTACTTACATTCACGAGCTTGAGCATAAATTTCCTTGAGGGTGGAATCGTTGCACTACTTTTTGATTTGCACGCGGGTCGCGTTACCGAAGGTGGCATAACTCGACACGATCACTTTTTCGCCGGCATTCAGTCCCGCCAGCACTTCGATCTGGCGATTGTTGCGGCGGCCCGTCTTGAGCATGCGCTTTTCGGCGTCGACGCCGTTGGCCGCCACCACGAAGACCCAGGCGCCGCCGCTGTCGCCGATGAACGGCGCGTTCGGCAGCAGCAAGGCCGGCCGCGGCTCGCCCAGCGTGAGCTGGGCGTCGAGGCTTTGGCCGGGATTCAAGGTCGCCGCCTGTTCGCCGGAAAACACCAGTTCGACCGAAAAACGGCCTTCCTTAATTTGCGGATAGACGCGGCTCACTTCGATCGGGTAATCCTTGCCGTCCTGGCGCACCAGGCCGTGGCGCCCCACCGCGATCCGGCTCAGGTAAAACTCGTCGACCTGGGCGGCCAGCTTGAATTTGGCGGGGTCGTCGATGCGGCCGGTGTGCTGGTCGGTCTTGACGGTCTCGCCGACCTGCAGGTTGAAGTCGGTCAAACGCCCCGCCACCGGCGCCCGCACCACCAGCGCGTCGACGGTGGCGTTGACCAGCTTCAGGCCGCGCTCGATGTTCTTGATCGCCCCTTCCATCTGCGCCACCGCATGTTTCTTGACGCCGGCTTCGACGCTGCCGCGCTGCACCTCCGAGGCGAGCGAATGTTTCAACTGCGCCACGGTGTCGGCCGACTCGGTCAGCGCGGCCGAGGACAGGAAGCCTTGTTGCGCCAAGCTGACATTGCGCGCATGTTTTTTTTGCGCCTGGTCGAGGTTGAATTGGATGTCGGACAGGCGGCGCTCGGTTTCGGTGTTGCCCGATTCAAAGGAGACGCGCAGATTCAAGAGGTTGGACACTTGTTGCGTGTGCTCGGACTGGCGCTGCAACAATTCCAGGTGGCGCCCCGAGTTCGAAATACGGAACAGCACGTCGCCCTGCTTGACGATGGCGCCGTCGCGCACAAACACTTCCTCGACGCGGCCCGACTCGACCGAGTCGAGTATCACCGACTGCAAGGCCTCGGCTTTCGCGCGCACCACCAGGTCGTCATAAAAAATACCGCTCTCGACGGCGCTCACGCGCACGTCGGCGGCCGGCACTTGAAAGCCGCGCGGCACCATTTTCCACAAACCGAAGGCGGCCAGCGCGAGCAACACGCCGGCGGCGCCGGCGAGCAGGCGTTTTTTGCCGCGGCGGCGGGGAACCACGGTATCCATGGCGGCGCCAGTGGTGGCCAGATGAGGGAGCTTCATATGCGCTGCGCCATTCCTATTGGTCAAAGTTAAAACCGGCAACGCCGCGCCGCGCAGGCGCGGCCCTGGTACACCGGTGAAAAACAAGCCAAACGCAACGGCCCACCTCGGCCTGGTCGCGCTCCCCACCCATCCACATCGAAGGAAAAATCAATATAAAAAAAATATTAAATTTTTGCCACATGATGTTTTGTTGACATTTTTTTTATCTTACAATAGCATTAGCTGCTAGGCAATAGTAGTGATGTTAAAATATTTTTTTACAACATAATAGGCACATAAAAATGCGCTTTTTATGTGCCGGCGCAGGATGCCAGCCGATGGCATGGTCATGCTGACGGCAGGCCGAGACAGCGTTTTCGCAAGTCACCGCGACGCACTTTACGTCGAAGTAAGGGGGTTAATAATATGACACGCATGGTCCAGCTTTGTTCAACGCCGGCGCAGCCCCCCGCCCCTTCGCCGGCGAGCGCCGGCGCTTGCCGGCCGCCGCCAATTCCAGTCAGCAACACCGAACCAGGCGTTTTACCCGACGCCCGTTGTCGCCCCGCCACGTTCAGCAAGCCACACTGAACCGCCTGCGATCCAGCGCGGTCTACCACAACTGAAGTGCATACCGCACTCGAAGGAGAAACACCTTGCATGCCATATCGGACCTGGTCAACGATCACAATTTCGTTCAGCTCAAAGGAATCGGCCTCAAGCAGTTGCACTTGAAGATAGAGGCGCTCAATCCGGCCGGATCGATCAAGATGAAAACGGCGCTGGGGATGATTCACGATCTGGAAACGCGCGGCAAGATCCGGCCGGGCAGCCACTTGATCGAATCGTCTTCGGGCAGCCTGGGCGTGGCGCTGAGCATCGTGTGCGCCGAGCGCGGCTACTGTTTCACCTGCGTGATCGACCCCAACAGCTCGCAGCAAAGCATCAAGATGATGCAGGCGCTGGGCGCCCAGGTCGTGCTGGTCGACCGGCGCGACGAGAACGGCGGCTTCCTCGGTTCGCGCATCGCCTACATCAAGGAGCTCATCGCGCGCGACGAGCGCATCCTGTGGCTGAATCAATACGCCAATCCGGAAAACCCGCGGGCCCATGCGCGCACCACCGCGCTGTCGATCTTCGAAAATTTCGACAAGGTCGACTACCTGTTCATCGGCGCCGGCACGACCGGCACCTTGATGGGCTGCGTGCAATTTTTTGGCACCCACAGCCCGGACACGAAAATCATCGCGGTCGACAGCGTCGGTTCGGTGACCTTCGGCTTCGCCGCCGGCACGCGGCACATTCCCGGCCTGGGCACCAGCCGCCGGCCGGAAATCTTTTCGCCGGTCGGCATCCACGAGCTGGCGATGGTCGCCGAAGCCGACAGCATCGCCATGTGCCGCTATCTGGCCCGCAGCAACGGCATCCTGGCCGGCGGCTCGACCGGCACCGTGCTGTCGGCCGTCGCCGCCTGGCGCGGCCGGATTCCCGACGACGCCACCGTGGTGGCGATCTCGCCCGACCTGGGCGAACGCTACCTCGACACGATCTACCACGATGCCTGGGTCATCGAGCGTTTCGGTTGCATTCCAACCCTGCCCGAGCATGTCACCTCATGCGACGCGGCGCTGGCCGAATAATCCCCCCACCTCACCAAAGCACACGCCATGTTCGAATTCGACGTCGTTTCCGGTACCCATATCAAGTCCATTCTTGAGCAAGACCCCGCCCGTTGCATCCGCAGCGTGGCGCGCGCCTACCTGGCCCACCACGATGGCCAGACGATCAACCCGGACAGCTATTTCCTGCGCTTTCCGCAGAATGAAAGAAACCGCATCATCGCCCTGCCGGCCTCGATCGATGGCGACAGCAATGTGTCCGGCATCAAGTGGATCGCCAGCTTCCCCGGCAATGTCGAGCAGGGCCTGCCGCGCGCCTCGGCCGTGCTGGTGCTCAACGACCAGGCCACGGGTTACCCCTTCGCCCTGCTCGAAGGCTCGCTGATCAGCTCGGCCCGCACCGCCGCCTCCGCCGTGCTGGGCGCGCTGTGGCTCAACGGCCAGCAACGCCACGTGGCCTCCATCAGTTTCATCGGCGCCGGCGTGATCGCCCGCAACATCCTGGCGATGTTCAGCGCCGACGGCTGGTCGTTCGAGCGGATCGCCATTCACGACACCGACGACGCCTCCGCCGCCGCGTTCGCGGCCTATGCCGGCGGCCGCGGCGGCGAGGCCAAGGTCGGCGTCGAAACCTCCCTGGCGCGCGCGCTCGAAGCCCATATCGTGGTGTTTGCCACCAATGCGGGCAGCCCCTACGTCAAGCCGCCGGCCCGCTTCGCGCCGGGCCAGGTCGTGTTGAATATTTCGCTGCGCGACATCGGCCCCGAACTGATCCTCGACGCGGTGAATATCTTCGACGACGTCGACCACTGCATGAAAGCCAACACCTCGCCCCACCTGGCCGAACAACTGAGCGGCAACCGCGATTTTGCCACCGGCACCATCGCCCAATTGCTACGCGAGGAAATCCAGCTCGACCGCGCCAAGCCGCTGATCTACTCGCCCTTCGGCATGGGCATGCTCGACCTGGCGCTGGGCAAGGAAATCTACGACCTGGCCAAGGCCGCCGGCCTGACCACCCCGGTGCCCAACTTCTTCGGCGAGCGGAGCCGCTGGTGAGCGCGGTGACTTGCGTTCCGCTGTTCGCGCAGACCGGGGACGGCCTGCTGATCACGCCGCAGGGCGATGCCGGCTTGCCCGCCCTGCACGCCTATTTGGCGGACCAGCAAACCCACCTGCATCGGCTCATGCTCGAACACGGCGCCATCTTGTTGCGCGGCTTCGAGGTGCGCGACGCGGCGGACTTCCATTCCAGCGTCAAGCAACTTGGCGCCCGCCCTTTCGAGTATGTGGGCGGCAATTCGCCGCGCACCCGGGTCGCGCCGGACGTGTATTCGTCCACCGATTACCCGGCCAGCGCCGCCATCTCGCTGCACAACGAAATGTCCTACCTGCCGCAGTGGCCGCGCCGCCTGTTCTTCTATAGCCAGCTGCCGGCCATGACGGGCGGCCAAACCTCGCTGGCCAATAGCCGCGCCGTGCTCAACGCCATGCCCGACAGTGTCGTGCAGAAGTTGCGCGACAAGGGGGTGCACTACATCCGCCATTTCCAGCCCGGCTTGCTGGTCGGGAAAAGCTGGCAAGCGACCTACCAAACCGAGGACCGCGACGAGCTCGAAAGCATCGTCCGCGCGCAAGGCTCCACCTGCACTTGGAAAGCCGACGGCGCCTTGCGCGTGAGCACCCGTTGCGACGCCTTCGCCAGCCATCCCGAGACGGGCGCGCAAGTGTGGTTTAACCAGGCCGAACAATGGCATCCCTCGGCCTTGCCGGACAAGCTGCGCAGCCTGTTTGCCGCCCGCGGCATGCTGGCCCACGAGTGCGAATTCGCTGACGGCGAGCCCATGGATGAGCAGATGCTGGCGCAGATGCGCCAGGTCATCAACGCCAGCAAGCTGCTGTTCGACTGGCAAAAGAACGATGTGCTGATGCTCGACAACTTGCTGATGATGCACGGCAGGGAAGCCTTCAGCGGCAGCCGCACGACGCTGGCCTATCTGTCGTCGACCTGATTTATCCCACACTGACCGAGGAGAAGTAACTTGTCCACCGTTTTAGATGCCGCCACGTCCGCCGCCGTGTACCTCAAGCCCGAAGTGAAGCTCGAACCGCTGGTGTGCCGCTGGTACGCCTGGTCCTACCTGATCGCGCCGGCGCAACTGGCCCTGCATATCACCTACCGCATACTGCCCCTGTTGCAATCGTTCGCCGCGAATCCCTCGGTGCACGTCTCGGCCAACAGCGATCCTTCCATGTACGGCGGCCCGTTTGTCGCCCTGCTCGATGCCGATGTGGAGCGGGTCAGGCAGTTGATCGAGCAAACCCAGTTGAACTGCGCCGAGCTGATCGAATTCGCCCAGCAATTGCGCGCCCTGGATGCGCAATTGCAAAGCCAGGCGACGGGCTTTTCGATGAACGAATACTATGCCCAACTGCCGGCGGCGCTGCAGGGCCTGGTCGAATTGTTGTACAACATCCACCACCATCCGAGCCTGCGCCTGTTCGAAGCGCTCATGTACGAAGCCGACCTGAGCGGCCCGACCCAGGAGATCATGTTGCAGGAGGTGGGCGAACAGCAGCGCCACTTCTTCATGAGCACGCCACGCCTGGACGTGCCGGGCAGCCTCTCGTTCAAGATGAAATTCTCCGACCGCCGCCTCGACGCGCTGGCCAGGATGCGCAGCACGGCCGCGCCGCTGGGCGAGATCGCCCGCCTGTTCGACGTCACGCCCGAGCAGATGCCGGTCTTCGCCAGCTTCTTCAGCCCGCGCGCGCCGGGCAGCAAGGGCCAGCAGGGCTACACCGGCCAGGGCGTGCGCATGCGCTATTTCGGCCACGCCTGCGTGCTGTTCCAGACCGACGATGTGGCGATCCTGTTCGATCCCTTCGTCAGTCTGGAAGACAAGGACGACCATCGATTGACGATGAACGACTTGCCCGAGGTGATAGATTACGTGGTCATCACCCATTCGCACCAGGACCATTTCAGCCCCGAAATGCTGATCCAGTTGCGCCACCGCGTCAAGCGCGTGGTGGTGCCCGCCAACAACAGCGGCAACATCACCGATCCATCGATGAAACTGGTGTTGAAGGAACTCGGCTTCGAGACGGTCGACGTGCTCGACGTGCTCGACCGCGTGGAACTGCCCGGCGGTCATCTGCTCAGTTTGCCGTTCACGGGCGAACACGCCGATCTCGACATCTACAGCAAACAAGCGCTGCTGCTCGAAATCAAGAACAAGAAATTCATGTTCCTGGTCGACTCCGACGGCCGCGACGCCGTCCTGTACGAGCGCATCATGCGCAAGATCGGCCCGGTGGATGTCTTGTTCATCGGCATGGAGTGCCAGGGCGCGCCGCTGAACTGGCTGTACGAGCCCCTGCTCGGCAAGCAAATCAATCGCCGCAACAACGAGTCGCGCCGCCTGTCCGGCGCCGACTCCGAACGGGCCTGGAATATCCAGTCGCGCATCAAGGCGCCGCAGGTGTTTGTCTACGCGATGGGGCAGGAACCGTGGATGCAATACATCATGGGACTGCAATACCAGCCGGACAGCATCCAGCTGACCGAGTCCGACAAGTTCATCGCGCAATGCCAGGCCAGCGGCACCCAGGCCGAACGGCTGTTCGGCTCGCGCGAGATCATCTTCTAAAGATTGTCTTCTAAAGCAACAAAGTGCGCCCATGGCGGGCGCGGCGGAGTAAAAGCAAACGGCCCGGCAATGCCCGGGCCGTTTGCTTTGCCGCCCGCGACCGCGCGGGTCCCGGGGCGCCTTGCCGCCTTTACCGCGCCGGCGTGCCGGCCAGCGCGGCCGCTCCCTGGCCGCCGGCCAGCTCCAGCGTCGGCTTGAACTGCATGATGCGCGTGAGCTGGGTCGTATCGCTGCGGCCCAGCGGTTCGACCATCATGGCCGCGGGGCGCGGCTGCACCGCGCTGGCCGGCAACTCGTAGCTGACGTCGCGGACGCGGACATTGAACGGCTGGCCCGGCTTGAGGTTCAAGCGCACCTGCAGCGCCTGGCTTGCCATGCCGTCCGCCTCCAGGCGCCAATGCGCCGTTTCGCCGCTGGTAAACGGCCGTCCCTGCACGGTGGAACTTTGCACCGCGATATTGTCCACAAACACCAGCAACTTGGGCGCGCGCCGTGCCGAGGCGATCTCCAGCGTGACGCTGCGCAGCGCGCCGTCGCTGCGGTCCTCGACCAGCGTCAGCACGGGAGCGGCCTGGTGCGAGGCCGGCGCCGGCTGCGCCCACAAGGGTGGCGCGCGCACGCCGAACACTTCCTTCACCACCGCCTGCTTCGGGCTGGCCGAAAAGAATTGCCGGTTCCAGCCATCCAGTTGTTCGCTGTCGGACAACCAGTACGCCGCGCCGGCGTCCGGGTTCTCCGCGTAAAACACCGAGCTTGGCTGTGGATGCGCCGGGTCGAAGCCGGAACTGAGGGCGCCGCCGAGCAGCAGGGCCAGGCTCGCCACCAAGGGCAGGAAGGGCAGGACGAAGCGCTGGCGCAAGGCCTGCAGCACGGGCGCAAGCATGCCAAGGAAGAGCATCAAGACCAGCACGCTAATGCCCAGCAGGCGCTGGGTCAGCGCGGTGTACAGCAGATGCATCAGAGGCGTAAAGATCAGCACGCCGGGCGCGGCGGCGGCCACCAGGACCAGCAGGCGCATGCCGGCCGACAGGGCCTGGCCGCGCGCCGAGAGTAGCCAGAGCAGCGCCAGCAAGACCGGCAGCGACGGCCAGAAGAACAGGAAGCTGGCGCCAGGCAGCGCCAGGCTGGTCGCGATCAGGACCAGGCTGGCCAGCAACAGCGCGCCCAGCGTCAGCTCCAGCGGCTTGAAGCGGCGCTCCAGGCGCCCCATGATGGCGGCGAACAAGCCGACGGCGAGCGCGGAAAACGCCGCCAGATACCATGTGCCGTTATAAGTATTGCCATGCGGCAGCAGCGCATAGCCGGGATGGATGATCGTCAGCAGCATCCATAGCGCCTGGCAAGCAGCGGCCACCACCGCGCAGCTCAGCAGCATGGCCAGCAGCGCCAGCCCGATACGCGCCGCGCCCACCTGCTGCACGCGCATCGCGCGCACCGTCACCCAGCCGAACAGCGCAAGCCACAACAGGCACAGCGGCAAGGCCAGCAACGCCGGATAGCTGACCACGCCGAACGCCGGCAGGTCGAAATAGATGCGGTTGTCGGCTTGTATATGGTTCAGGTCGCGATTGCCGAAATGGCGGGTCAGCGCCAGCATGATGTCGCCCAGGTGTTGCACACTGCCCTGGTCCAGCCGTTTAACAGTGTCGAGCTCGCTGTGATAGCTGTTGAAACCGTCGCCGGCCGCGAAATTCATGCCCGGCGTGCCATGTGCCTTGAAGACGCTCATGTCCGTATCGTTGGGCATCAGCCGGTACAACTCGTAGAGCAGCGAGCTGCCCAGCGGATGGGCGACCGCCTTCGACCATTCCTCGATCAGCTTGCCGTTGCCCGCGCTGGTTTCAAACATCCAGATGGGGCCGCTGTTGCCGCGGAATTCGAAATTGAGCACCATCCCGACCGGATTCGGCCGCGCCGCCTGTTCCATGAACAACTGGGCGCCCATGGAGCCGATTTCCTCGCCATCGCTGAGCAGCACGATCAAGTCGTTTTGCAGCGGACCTTGGGCCTTGAGCACCTGCAGCGTCTCCAGGATGGCCGAGACCGAGGCGGAGTCGTCAGCCGCGCCCGGACTCGATGGCGCGGTGTCGTAGTGGGCCACCAGCATCAATGCCTTGCCCGGCGCGCGGCCTGGAATGCGCAGTACGATATTGCTGACCTGGGCGGCGCGCTCGTGCTTCGCCGACACCACCGTTCCGCTCTGCACTTGCGCGACATAGCCGAGGGCCTTGATCTGTTCGAGCAGATAGGCACGCACCTGGGCATGCTCGGCGGTGCCCACCGCGTGCGGCGCACGGGCCAAGCGCTCGACATGGCGCATCGCGCGCGCGGAAGAAAACCCGGTCGCGCCGGCGCCGGATGGGGCCGGCACGCCGATGTGACGCAGTCCGACCGCCACCAGGGCCAGCAGTGCGGTGACTGCGAGCAACGCACTCCACCAGGAGGCCGACTTCCTTCCTACAGCTTGCTGCGACATATTCTTTCCTTATTTGCAAGAATGAACTGCCGAGGCTAGCATGTTGGCTTTTTAATTACCAACACTTTTTTGTCTTTAAGGCAAGCTTGCAACATCCGTCCCGGGGCCGGCGATGTCACGTAAAATGCCAGCCCCGATAGCACGCGCGCCGCTGCCTTGACGTCCCGCAAGATTGCCGTTGGCTTCAAAGCGTTGCTTTTGATAAAATACGCCTTTGGGCGACGCATGGCGGTATGATTCGAGCATAGCGCGCTGCCCGCCAACGTTTCGAAGGATTAACATGACCCAAGCCAACGCCTTCTCCGGCAGCCTGTTCATGGTGGTGGCGCCCTCCGGCGCCGGAAAATCGACCCTGGTCAACGCATTGCTGGCGCAGGAACCGGCCATCAAGCTGTCGATTTCCACCACCACCCGCCCGCCCCGCCCGGGCGAAACCCACGGCAAGGAGTACTACTTCACCAGCGCCGAGGACTTCGTCGCGCGCGCCGGCGCCGGTGAGTTCCTGGAATGGGCCGAGGTGCACGGCAACTACTATGGCACTTCGCGCATCATGGTCGAGCAGCAGATGAAGACCGGCACCGACATCCTGCTGGAGATCGATTGGCAGGGCGCCCGCCAGGTCAAGAAGCAATTCCCCCAGGCCGCCGGCATCTTCATTTTGCCGCCCTCGATCGCCGCGCTGGAGGAGCGTTTGAACAAGCGCGCCACCGACGAACCGCACGTGATCACGCGGCGCCTGCTGGCGGCCGGCGGCGAAATCGCCCACGCTCCGGAGTTCGAGTATGCTATCATCAACGAAGAATTTTCGGTCGCCCTGTCGGAGCTGAGCGCGATCGTCCGAGCGGCCCGTTGCCGGTTTGCGCAACAAGCGGCCCGCAACGCCTCTCTGTTCGCCCAGTTGGGCATCCACGCCGAATAAAAAACACCACGCTAGAGGAATCAAGATGGCCCGTATTACTATTGAAGATTGTCTGAAAACCATTCCTAACCGCTTCCAGCTGACCCTGGCCGCGACCTATCGCGCGCGCCAACTGCTGCAAGGCCACACCCCGAAGGTCGAAGCCAAGGACAAGCCGACCGTCGTCGCCCTGCGCGAAATCGCCGCCGGCAAGGTCGGCATTGAAATGTTGAAAAAGGTTCCAATGTAAGTTGGGAACCGGCGTTCCTTTGCAGTGAGCGTGGCGCGGTAGTTCAGGCACCAATTGTAAAAAATTTGACATTCGCACTGCGTCACACTGCGACGGACCGCACCCTGTATGAACCTGAATCCGGCCGACATTCCCACCAGCGGCAAGCCCGCCACGCGGGCCACCAGCCCGGCCAACGCGCCGGGTCCGGTCACGTCCGGCGCCAACGCCAACGGCGCCTCGGGCGCCGGCATCGTCTCGGCCTCGCCGCTGGCGACGCCGACCCTGACCGCCGGCGTCGCCTCGGTGAGCCACCTGAGCGAGAAGCTGGCCGAATACCTCAGCCCGGCCGACCTGAAGAAGGTCAAGGAAGCTTACCGCTTCTCTGACGAGATGCACCTGGGCCAGGTGCGCAAGTCCGGCGAACCCTACATCTCCCATCCGATCGCCGTCGCCGAAATCTGCGCCGACTGGAAGCTCGACGCCCAGGCCATCATGGCGGCCCTGCTGCACGACGTGATGGAGGACCAGGACGTCAAGAAGGACGAGCTGATCGAGCGCTTCGGCGCGCCCGTCGCCAGCCTGGTCGACGGCCTGTCCAAACTGGAGAAGATCGAGTTCCAGAGCCAGATCGAGGCGCAGGCGGAGAATTTCCGCAAGATGCTGCTGGCCATGGCCTCGGACGTGCGCGTCATCCTGATCAAGCTGGCCGACCGGCTGCACAATATGCGCACCCTCGAGGTGATGGCGCCGGCCAAGAAGGCCCGCATCGCCAGCGAGACGATGGAAGTGTACGTGCCGATCGCCCACCGCCTCGGCCTCAACAACATCTACCGCGAGCTGCAGGACCTGTCCTTCTCGCACCTGTATCCGCTGCGCTACCGCACGCTGGCCAAGGCGGTCAAGGCGGCGCGCGGCAACCGCCGCGAGGTGGTCAAGAAGATCCTCGAGTCGGTCAAGAGCACGCTGTCGATGGCCAACATCGAGGCCGAGGTGTACGGCCGCGAGAAGACGCTGTACGGCATCTACCGCAAGATGCGCGGCAAGCATTTGTCGTTCTCGCAGGTGCTCGACGTCTACGGTTTCCGCGTCGTGGTCGACAGCTTCCCCAACTGCTACGTCGCGCTGGGCACGCTGCACTCGCTGTACAAGCCGATGCCGGGCAAGTTCAAGGACTACATCGCGATCCGCAAGCTGAACGGCTACCAGTCGCTGCACACCACCCTGATCGGCCCCTACGGCACGCCGGTCGAGTTCCAGATCCGCACCCAGGAGATGCACCGCACCGCCGAATCGGGCGTCGCCGCGCATTGGCTGTACAAGAACGGCGAGTCCAACCTGACCGACCTGCAACAGCGCACCCACGCCTGGCTGCAATCGCTGCTCGACATCCAGCAGCAGACCGGCGACTCGGCCGAGTTCCTCGAACACGTCAAGGTCGACCTGTTCCCCGACTCGGTCTACGTGTTCACGCCGAAGTCGAAGATCATCGCCCTGCCGCGCGGCGCCACGCCGATCGACTTCGCCTATTCGATCCACACCGGCATCGGCGACCACACGGTGTCGGTCAACATCAACGGCGAGACCGCCTCGCTGCGCACCGAGCTGCGCAACGGCGACATCGTCGAGATCGTCACCGATTCGAACTCGCGGCCCAGCCCGACCTGGCTGTCGTTCGTGCGCACCGGCAAGGCGCGCTCGGCCATCCGCCACCACCTACGCACCATCAACCTGCCCGAGTCGATCGTGCTGGGCCAGCAGTTGCTGGCGCAGGCGCTGACCACGCTGGGGTTGAACCCGGTGATGGAGGAGCAACTGATCGAGCGCCTGCTCAACGAGTCCAGCGCCAAGTCGCTCGACGAGTTGTTCGCCGACATCGGCATCGGCAAGCGCATGGCGGCGCTGGTGGCGCGCCACATCTTCGGCCTGATCGGCGGCGAATCGGCCAGCGCGCCGATCGACCACAACAGCGCCGCCGAGCTCGACCCGGTGACCATCTGCGGCAGCGAGGGCGTCTCGGTGCAACTGGCGCAGTGCTGCCTGCCGATTCCCGGCGACCAGATCATCGGCCAGTTGCGCCGCGACCAGGGTTTGCAGGTGCACACCACCGACTGCACGCTGGCCAAGCGGCAAAAGGCCAAGGAGCCGGACCGCTGGATCGCCGTCAAATGGGGCACCGAGCTGAACCGCCGTTTCGACAGCCGCATCAAGCTGTTGATCAACAACGAAAAGGGCATCCTGGCCCGCGTCGCCGCCGAGATCGGCGAGTCCGACGCCAACATCACCTATGTTGGCATGGACGAGGACAAGGAACACGTGCTGCACCAGTTGCGCTTCACCATCCAGGTGAAGGACCGGGTGCACCTGGCCGGCCTGCTGCGCAATGTGCGCCGCGTCGTCGGCGTCAACCGCATCCTGCGCGAACGCAGCTAGGGCGCGGCTCCGGTTCGGCGGCAGTGTTTGCGGCTTGGGCTGGCAGGTTCGCCGACAAAACCCAAGGGCGCAAACCTGGGGTCGGACCCAGAGGGGTCCGACCCCGGCTCTTCGCCGCTGGGGTTTAGCCGCTCAGCCCACATTCTGCCTGCGGGCA
>NZ_JAEMNU010000105.1:44271-56634 GCF_016461825.1 Rugamonas violacea
TTAGCCGCTCAGCCCACATTCTGCCTGCGGGCATCCGCTAGCCACCGCAAAAACGCTTGATTCCCAAGGCCGAAATCGCCATTGGTGGCGCGCCGAATGTTGTTGACATGCCTTTGTTGCAGCGGCGTGGCAAACAGCGCTTGATACGCCAGGCGGCGGCTTGCCGCGTTTACACCCAGGCGTTGGTAGATCGCATGTGGCTCGACAATAGCATCCGCCCGCCCCTCGGCATTGGCCCGATAGCTCGACCACCGATACTGTCCGGGGTAATCACTCAAGCCAGCACGCACCGGATTCATTTCGATATAGCGATGGCATAGCAGAAGATAGGCCTCGTCCTGCACCAGGGCGGCCTTGTATCGCCCCTCCCATAGAGAACCGCTGCGCCGATAACGCCAATTGATATATTGTACATAGCGCTGGCCCAAGATTTTCATCAAGGCGGCCGGCGCGCCGACGTCCGCCGCAGTCAACAGCAAATGGACGTGGTTCGTCATCAGGACGTAGGCGTGCACGCGACAGCCGATCTGCCGGGCTTGCTCGTTCAGCCAGCCCAGGTAAGTCAGATAGTCCTCGTCTGCGAAGAAACATGGCTGCCGGTTGTTGCCGCGTTGGATGATGTGCAGGGGGACTTCGGGCAGCACAAGGCGGGCATGGCGCGGCATGATGGCACTCCAGGCGGGGTGGAGTGGCCAATATAGCCAGCGGCTGCCGCCACAAGCTGATGGGGCGCAAGGTGCGGCGCATTGGCTATGGTGTGCGTCACAGAAAATTAAGTTGCAGAGATGCAAAAAATACCCAACAACGAAGAGCCAGGGTCAGACCCCGCAGGGTCTGACCCTAGGTTTTGCCGCCGGGTTTGCTCAACCTTGGCGGCATGCTAGCCGCCCTATTGCGCCACCGGCGCCGGGTAGCTCACCGCCAAAATCTCCATCTCCTCGACGCCGTGCGGCGCCTGGAAGCTGACCAGGTCGCCCTCGCGCGCCTTGGTCAGCGCGCGCGCCACCGGCGCCACCCAGCTGATTTTACCCTTCAACGGGTCGAGCTCGTCGATGCCGACGATGGTGATGGTGCGCGTCTCGCCGTCCTGGTTGCTGTAGGTGACGGTGGCGCCGAAAAACACCTGGTCGCCGCCGTGGTGCACGCTGGGGTCGACGATGGCGGCCAGGTCCATGCGCTTGGTCAGGAAACGGATGCGCCGGTCGATCTCGCGCAGGCGCCGCTTGCCGTAGATGTAATCGCCGTTCTCCGAGCGGTCGCCGTTGGAGGCGGCCCAGTGGACGATGCGCACCACCTCGGGCCGCGCCACGTCGATCAGTTCGAGCAGCTCGTCCTTGATGCGCTGGTAGCCGGCCGGCGTGATGTAGTTCTTCGAGCCCGGCGGAATGGCCAAGGCCAGCGCGGCGGCCTCGTCGTCGTCGTCCTGGTCGGACTCTTTCACGAATGCTTTGTTCATCTCTCCATTGTAGCGGTTGACGCCGGCCGCCGCCGCCCTGTTTGCGTCGCAACGGCGGCTTTTTCACGTATCATCAAGCCATCCCGGCCGCACGGCCAGTCACCGATGAAACTATTGCATTCGATCAGGCGTCTCCTCTCCGCCCCGCTGGTCTATCTGGCCGCCATCGTCCTGCTGGGCGAGGATTGGCTGTGGCGGGTCGGCGCGCGCCTGACCGCCCTGCTGGCCCGGCTGCCGCCGCTGGCCGCGCTGGAGCGCTGGGTCGCCGCCCGCGGCCCGCGCGTGGCGATGCTGCTGTTCCTGCTGCCGGCCCTGGCGCTGCTGCCGGTCAAGCTGCTCGCCCTGCTGGCCATCGCCCGCGGCCACGCCGCCTGGGGCGTCGCCGTCATCGTGCTGGCCAAGCTGGTCGGCGCGGCGGCGGTGGCGCGGCTCTACACGCTGACCCTGCCGGCGCTGCGCCGCCTGGCCTGGTTCGCCGCCCTGCTCGACTGGTTCCTGCCGCTCAAGGCCGCATATATCAGCCGGCTGCGCGCCAGCCCGGTCTGGCGCCGCGTCGCCGGCGCCGCCGCCGCGCTGCGCCGCCCCGGCGCGGCGCTGCTGAAACGCCTGCTGCGGCGCCCCCTGAAACGCCTGCGCCTATGCCTGGCCGCGCGCCGACGCGCCCGCCACAGCTCCTGAAACCCCACCATCGAACACTTATGCACAGCACGCTTCCACACAGCCGCGAACCGGCCGCCCTGGCCGCCGAACTGGAACAGGTCCAGTCGCGCTTCAACGCCATCGTCTCCAACACCCCCGGCCTGGTCTACCAGTTCGCCGTCGACGCCGCCGGCGCCGTCTCCTTCCCCTATCTGAGCGACGGCTGCCAGGCCCTGCTCGGCCTGACCGCCGCCGAGCTGAGCGGCGAGCCGGCCCGCTTCCTGCAACTGATCCTGGCCGACGACCGCAAGTCCTATCTCGACTCGATGCAGGCCTCGGCCGCCGCGCTGTGGAGCTGGAACTGGGAGGGCCGCATCTGGGTCGAGGCCTGGAAGGATGTCAAATGGATCAACCTGCGCTCGACCCCGCGCGCGCTCGACGACGGCGCCGTGCAGTGGGAGGGCATCATGACGAATATCACCGAGAGCAAGCTGGAGCAGCTCGAGGTGCGCCAGTCGCGCGCCCGGCTGGCCGAGCTGAGCGCCCACGTCGACCGCGTCAAGGAGCAGGAGCGCACCCGCATCGCGCGCGAGATCCACGACGACCTGGGCGGCAACCTGACCGCCATCAAGATGGCGCTGGCCATGCTGGCGCGGCGCCTGCCGGCCGCCGACGCCTGGCTGCAGGAAAAGGCCGGCTATGTCGACGCCCTGGTCGACCGCACCATCGACGCGGTGCACCGCATCTCGCTCGACCTGCGCCCGTCGATGCTCGACCTGGGCATCGTCGCCGCGCTCGACTGGCAGAGCCGCGAGTTCGAAAAGCAGGCCGGCGTCCATTGCAGCTTCAGCGCCAACCAGAAGGAGATCGACCTCGACCTGGACCAGGCCACCGCCCTGTTCCGCATCTTCCAGGAGGCGCTGACCAATATCGCCAAGCACGCCAACGCCAGCCGGGTCAGCGTCAAGCTGGCCCAGACCCGCCACTACGTCAGCCTGAAGATCAGCGACAACGGCGGCGGCATCTGGCAGGCCGACCGCGCCAAGCCGCACTCCTTCGGCATCCGCGGCATGGTCGAGCGGGCCAACGCGCTGGGCGGCAGCCTGACCTTGAGCCACGCCGTCGGGGGCGGCACTGTTGTCGCGATCAAAATAAAGCGCGATAGCGCGCGCGAATCGCTCATCGCCGCCGCCGCCGGGGCTACAATAGCAAGTATTGCCCCACCGAAATAATGACGAGCCAACACATGACGATTCAACCATGACAGACAAAGCCCTCATCAAGGTGTTCATCGCCGACGACCACGCCATCGTGCGCGAGGGCCTCAAGCAGATCCTGGCCGAGACGCGCGACATCGTCGTCGCCGGCGAGGCCGAGAACGGCCACGACGCCATCCAGCTGTTCCGCAAGTCGGAGTGCCAGGTGATGCTGCTCGACATCTCCATGCCCGACCGCAGCGGCATCGAGGTGCTCAAGCAGATCAAGAAGGAAAAACCCGAGCTGGCCGTGCTGATGCTGTCGATGCACCGCGAGGACCAGTACGCGATCCGCTCGCTGAAGGCCGGCGCGGCCGGCTACCTGACCAAGCAGAGCGCGCCGAAGGAGCTGGTGACGGCGATCCGCCAGGTGGCCGGCGGCCTCAAATACATCAGCGCGGCGCTGGCCCAGGAGCTGGCCAACCACGTCGGCGAGGACCACGAGGCGCCGCCGCACGACAGCCTGTCCGACCGCGAATACCAGACCTTGACCATGATCGCCTCCGGCAAGACGGTGGGCGACATCGCCAAGGAGCTGTCGCTGTCGGTCAAGACGGTCAGCGAATACCGCGCCCGCCTGCTGGTGAAGATGAAGCTGAAGAACAGCGCCGAGCTGACCCATTACGCCATCAAGAACCAGCTGATCGAGTAGGCCGTTGCGCGGCGGCGACTGGCGATGTGCAAGCGAGCGTGCGATTTGCGCGCCCGGTGTTTGTAAGATGATAAGATGGAGGGCGGCATGGCAAGCCGCAAAGTGAGCTGCCTTCCCCCGCCTAATTGGCAAAATGGCCGAACCGGGGCTCGCATATCATTGCGGTAGTCAGTAATCCCTTAAAGAGGCTGTGCGCACCATGTCGAACAAAACACCCCCGGCCGCTGCGGCCGAGCAGAACCCTGCCGATATCGCCCGCGAGGCCTTCCGCCGCCTGGCCGCACACCGCATCGCGCCGACCCCGGAAGCCTACCGCGCCGCCTACTGCGAGATCGCCGGCATCGTCGACGAGAGCGCCGCGCCGCTGGGCGCGGCCGACCCCGGCCCGGAGAACGTGCTCGCCGAGTTCGCCACCCGCCTGACCGAGACGCCCGGCGACCTGACCGACTTCGGCCGCCGCTTCAACCGCGCCGTCAAGGCGCGCGACTGGGACGGCTACGCCAAGGCGCTGTCGCAGCTGGTCGAGCGCCTGGCCAAGAAGCCCGGCGTCGAGAGCCTGGTGCCGGACGGCGAACACACCCGCGTGCTGCGCGACCTGCTCAGCCGCACCTTGACCTTCGCCGTCGCCTCGCTGCTGACCGGCACGCCAGCCCTGGTGGCCGAGGCCGAGTCGCTCGGCGCCGCCACCAAACAGGCCCACAGCGAGGAGGCGCTGGCCGAGATCGCGCTGCGCCTCAAGCAACTGTGCTACCAGATCGAACTCAAGAGCGGCGATACGGCCGAGCAGCAGGAGCTGCTGCTGCGCCTGTTCAAACTGTTGCTGGAGAACGTCAGCGAGCTGCTCGACGACGACAGCTGGCTGCGCGGCCAGATCGAGGCGGTGCAGAACCTGATCGCCGGCCCGATCGACCAGCGCGCGCTGGAAGAGGCGACGCGCAGCCTGAAGGACGTGATCTACAAGCAGAGCCAGCTCAAGCACAGCCTGTCCGACGTCAAACTGACCGTCAAGAACATGATGATGACCTTCATCGACCGGCTCGGCCAGGTGGCCGCCTCGACCGGCGACTTCCACGAGAAGATCGGCGGCTATTCGGAAAAGATCAGCCGGGCCGACAACATCAACGAACTCAACCAGATCCTCGACGAGGTGCTGCGCGAAACCCGCATCGTGCAGACCGAGGCGCTGCGCGCGCGCGACAAGATGGTGCTGGCGCGGCAGGAGGTGCAGGACGCCGAGCAGCGCATCCACGCGCTGGAGGCCAAACTGCAACATATGAGCGAGCTGGTGCGCGAAGACCAGTTGACCGGCAGCCTGAACCGGCGCGGCCTGGACGACGTGTTCGAGCGCGAAACCGCGCGCGCCGACCGCCGCGGCACGCCGCTATGCATCGCCATGCTCGACCTGGACGATTTCAAGCGCCTCAACGACACCTACGGCCACATCGCCGGCGACGCCGCCCTCAAGCACCTGGTCAAGATCGTCAAGGACACCTTGCGCTCGATGGACGTGATCGCCCGCTTCGGCGGCGAGGAATTCCTCATCCTGCTGCCCGAGACCTCGGTCGAGGCGGCCTCGCAGACCATGACCCGGCTGCAACGCGAGCTGACCAAGCACTTCTTCCTGCACGACAACGAAAAAGTGCTGATCACCTTCTCGGCCGGCGTCGCGCTGCGCCGTCCCAACGAGGACCAGGGCGAACTGGTCAAGCGGGCCGACAAGGCCATGTACCAGGCCAAGCAGACCGGCAAGAACCGCGTCGTCGTCGCCGAATAGCCGCCGAATAGCCGCCGCGCGCCCCCGCACGCCGCCAAGGCCCGACCCCGTCGGGCCTTTTTTTCGTCCATGTTTCCCGCGGCACCCCGCGACGCAGGGCAATCGACAAGAAATTAGGTCGAAAATAAAATTATTTTCACCCTAAAGATTGGCCGCCCGCTGTCGTTTAAGCGAATGTGACTGCCTGATGTTTAGCCCTTCGGAAAGATATTTAGCAAGCTTTCAGCGCTAAATTTTCCCGTGCGGCAACCGTTATCCATTACAACGGCGGTTTGAATGTCTCGGAATGTGGAGGCAGACCAAAGTGAACTGAGCAGCTAGCCCGAATCGAATACCCGGAGAAACATCATGGCACAAACCATCAATACCAATATTGCTTCGCTGAATGCGCAACGTAACCTGACCGGCTCCCAATCCGCCTTGTCGACGTCGCTGCAACGCCTCTCGTCCGGTTTGCGCATCAACAGCGCAAAAGACGACGCCGCCGGCCTGGCCATCTCGGAACGTTTCACATCGCAAATTCGCGGCAATACCCAGGCAGCGCGCAACGCCAACGACGGCATCTCGCTGGCGCAAACGGCCGAGGGTGGTTTGAGCACCGCCGGCGATCTGCTGCAACGTATCCGCGAACTGGCCGTGCAGTCGGCCAACGGCACCAACTCCGATTCCGACCGCAAATCGATCCAGGGCGAGGTCTCGGCCCTGTCGCAGGAACTGGACCGCGTCGCCAACACCACCCAGTTCAACGGCCAGAACGTGCTGGACGGCTCGCTGACCTCGGCGCAGTTCCAGGTCGGCGCCAACTCGAACCAAACCATCAACGTCGGCGTGCAAAGCGCCAAGGCCACCGACATTGGCAACAATACGCTGAAAACGGCGCAAGCCGGTGCCGGCACCTCGTTGTCGCAAGTGGTAGTCGGCGCCGCCGGCCTGGCCGCCAACAACATCGGCGCCGACGAGACACTGACCGTCAAGTCCGGCAATGGCATCAGCACCGACCTTTTGGTCAAAACCGGCAGTACGGCAAAGAAAATCGCCGCCGACATCAATTCGCTGAGCAACACCACCGGCGTGACCGCACTGGCATCGACCACGGCCACCATCACCGGCATCGCCAACGGTGACGTGCAGTTCGAACTGCGCGGCGCCAATTCGCTCGCCAACGACGCCAATTCGAAGCCGATCACCATTTCGTCCAAGGTCACCGGCGGCGACCTGTCGGCGCTGGCACAAGCCATCAACGCCCAGAGCGGCACGACCAACATCAACGCCTCGGTCGTCAAGGACGGCGCCACGGCCACCACCTCACTGGTGCTGACCGACAAGTCCGGCAATGATATCAACATCAACAACCTGACGGATGCCACCACCGGCCTGGGTGCGGCGTCGATTCGCGGTGCCGACACCCCGGCGCTGGGACCTACCGCCCTGGTCCAAGGCACCACCACGGCAATCGGCGGCTTGGGTTCGGCCACAGTCGGCGGCACCTTGGGCTTCTCGTCGGACAACGGTTTCACCATCACCTCGACCGGCAGCGCCATCTTCAAGAACGCCGCCTTGGCAGCCAACGGTTCGGACCTGCAATCGGTCGCCAAGCTCGACGTCAGCACGGTCGAAGGTTCGAACGCCGCCCTGTTGAGCATTGACTCGGCCCTGAACCAGATCAACAGCAACCGCGCGTCGCTGGGTGCGATCCAAAACCGTTTCGCCTCGACCATCTCGAACCTGCAAACGACGACCGAGAACTTGTCGGCCTCGCGTAGCCGGATTCAAGACACCGACTTCGCGTCGGAAACGGCCAACTTGACCCGCGGCCAGATCCTGCAACAAGCCGGCACCGCGATGTTGGCCCAGGCCAACTCGCTGCCGAACGGCGTGCTGTCGCTGCTGCGTGGCTAATCCGGTGTGAGTTAAGAAAAACACATCGAATACGACCGGTTCCCCGGCTGCCTCGCGCAGCCGGGGATTTTTCACAAAGGAAGCATCATGACTATCGACTCAATCGGTTCTGCCGCACCGGCCAGGACGACAGAGCGGCCACCCGTCAGCGCCGAGACGGCCGCCCTGCAGCAAGCCGGGCGCGCGCCCGCCACCGCGCTCGAAACAGCAGCAGCCGTCAAAGGCCCGGCGCCCACGCCAACACTCGAACAAGTGACCCAGGCCGTGAGCCAGCTCAACAAATCGTCGCAAGCCAAGTCGCAAGGCTTGGAGTTTTCCATCGACAACGACAGCAAACGCACCATCGTCAAAGTGATCGACCAGACCACCAAGGAAGTGTTGCGCCAGATTCCCTCGCCCGAGGCGCTGGAAATCGCCAAATCGCTCGATTCGACCAAGGGTTTGCTGATCAAGCAGACCGCCTGAGGCGGCGCGCCGCGCGCGCGCCCGCCTTTTCCTCGCCCGGCTCCCCGGCGAGCGTTGCCATTGTGTCACTGGCGTGTCCACGCCCGCGTCCGCCTCCTCCCCTCGTCGCGCCCGCTTTTCCCCGCCGTTTGCCCGCTTTTTGAGCGAATCACAAACAAGCCCGGCTTTCCCCCTCTCAAGTCCCCTTTGATTGTGCCGATAATGTCTTATATTGTTGTTTTACACAGGAGTTCATCGTGGGCATATCCTCACCCGGCATCGGCTCGAATCTAAACGTCAACGACATCATCACCAAGCTGATGGCGGTCGAGTCGCAGCCGTTGGCGACGATGGACAAGAAATCGGCCTCCTATCTGTCACAGGTGACGGCCTTCGGCACCCTGTCGGGCGCCATCGGCACCTTCCAGGGCTCGCTGGCGGGCTTGACCTCGCTGTCGGCCTTCCAGTCGCTCAGCAGCACCTCCAGCGACACCAGCATCCTCACCGGCACGGCCAGCAGCACGGCCCAAGCCGGCACCTACCGGGTCAACATCAGCCAGATCGCCCAGGCGCAAACGCTGGCCTCGGGCGGCTACAAGAGCGGCACGGCGGCCATCGGCCTGGGCGGCTCCACCACCCTCAATATTTCGCTGGGCACGGTCAGCGGCGGCAGCTTCGGCATGAGCGGCACGGCGCTGGGCGCCAGCATGCTGAGCGGCGGCATCACCCCGGGCGCGCTGTCGATCAACGGCACCGCCATCGCCACCGACTCGGCCACCCGCAGCGCCCGGCAACTGGCCGACGCCATCAACGCCAAGAGCGCCACCACCGGCGTGTCGGCCAAGGCGGCCACCACGCAAACCCGGGCCGACCTGTTCGGCGCCGCCGGCGCGACCAGCTTCGGCGCCGTCGACACCGGCGGCGGCGGCAACTACACGCTGACGGTGGGCGGCGTCGAGATCGCCACCCAGGCCGCCGGCGTGGCCGGCGGCGCCGGCGTCAGCGCCGCCAGCATCGACGCCGCGCTGACCGGCGACACCGCCGTCACGCGCGCGCTGAACGACGCCAACATCACCGTCAGCGGCAAGGCCGCCGACGGCACCTTGCGCTTTAGCAACGCCGACGGCTCCAACATCGCCGTCGTCGAGAACACCACCGGCACCGTCACCGGCGGCGTCGGCAACGCCGGCACGGCCAACAACGGCTCGACCATCACGGCGACCAGCTCGATCGCCCTGGTGTCGACCAATGGCAGCCAGATCACCATCGGCGGCAGCAATCCGGCCGCCACCGGCCTGACGGCCGGCGTCGGCGGCGCCTACAGCGGCGCCAGCTTCGCCCAGGACGGCACCCGCAACAGCGGCAACATCGTCATCGACAACAAGAACAACACCTTGCAGGGCATCCGCGACGCCATCAACAAGAGCAATTTCGGCGTCACCGCCAGCATCGTCTCGGACGGCAGCAGCACCACCACCGGCACGCCCTACCACCTGGTGCTGACCTCGACCGCCACCGGCGCCACATCGAACATGAAGATCTCTCTGTCGGGCAGCAACGGCGCGCAGCCCGACGACAAGCTGGTCGAGCTGCTCGGCTACGACCCGGGCGGGGTGCAAAACCTCAAGCAGAAGACCGCCGCCCAGGACACGCTGGCCAACGTCAACGGCATCGACGTGACCAGCGCGTCGACCGGCATCACCGGCGCCATCGACGGCATCACGCTGACCGCCGGCAAGGTCGGCAGTGCCAGCCTGGTGGTGGCCAAGGACACCTCGACGCTGACCACCTCGATCAACGCCTTCGTCAAGGGTTACAACGGCCTCAACACGCAGATCAAGAACCTCAGCGGCTACGATGCCGAAAACAAGAGCGGCGGCCCGCTGTTGGGCGACAAGACCATCCAGTCACTGCAGGCACAGGTGCGCAAACAAATGTCCGCCTCGATCCCCGGCCTGAGCGGCAATCTGACCAATCTGTCGCAGATCGGCATCGCCTTCCAAAAGGACGGCACGCTGACCCTGGACTCGGCCAAACTCGGCAAAGCCATCAACAGCAATTTCGCCGACATCGCCGGTCTGTTCGCGGCGGTCGGCAAGAGCAGCGACGACTTGGTGACCTTCACCAGCTCGACCGCCAAGACCCAGGCCGGCCAGTACGCGCTCGACATCACCAAACTGGCCAGCCAGGGCAGCGTGGGCGCGGCGGCGGCGGCGGCGACCGACACGGTGATCGCCGCCGACACCGTGTGGACCATCAAGCTCAACGACACGGTGCCGAGCAACACCACCAACACCGCCTCGGTCACCCTGCCCGCCGGCAGCTACAAGGTGGACGCGCTGGCCACCATGCTGCAGTCGTCGATCAACGGCGCCACCAACTTCAGCAATGCCGGCTCGACGGTGGCCGTGACGGTGGAGGACGGCAAGATCAAGATCACCTCGAACCGCTACGGCTCGAAGTCCAACATCGCGCTGACCAGCAGCACCGGCACCTCGGTGGCCGACCTGTTCGGCGCGGCCACCCCGGTGGCCGGCGTCGACGTGGCCGGCACCATCGGTGGCTACGCCGCCACCGGCGACGGCCAGACCCTGACCGGCAACCCGGGCGCGCCGATCGACGGCCTGAAGCTGCTGGTCAAGGGCGACACGGTGGGCTCACGCGGCAACATCGCCTTTTCCCAAGGCTACGCCTACCAGCTCAACACCATGGCCTCCGGCTTCCTCGGCGCCAAGGGCCTGATCACCGACCGCACCAACGGCCTGAACAAAAGCGTGCAGGATGTCAGCAAGCGGAAGGACAAGTTCAGCGAACGGCTGATCGACATCGAAGCGCGCTACCGCAAGCAGTACACGGCGCTCGACACGGCCATGTCCAGGCTGGCCACGACGACCAGCTTCTTGACCCAGCAGCTGGCCAACTTGGCCAAGAACTAATTTCACAGGAGACCAACAATGTTCGGATCCCGACAAACCGGCGTCAACGCCTACGCCAAGGTGGGCATGGAGACCGGCGTGGTCGCCGCCAGCCCGCACAAGCTGATCGTGATGCTGTTCGACGGCGCCCTGGTCGCCCTCAACCAGGCCCTGCTGGGCATGCGCGGCAACGACATCGAGGCCAAGGGCAAGTCGATCTCGAAGGCCATCATGATCATCGACAGCGGCCTGCGCGCCGCGCTCGACAAGAAGGCCGGCGGCGAAATCGCCGAGGGCCTCGACTCGCTCTACGAATACATGAGCGCGCGCCTGCTGACGGCCAACCTGAAGAACGATACCGCCATCGTCGAAGAGGTGCGCCGCCTGCTGACCGAGTTGCGCGACGCCTGGAACGCCATCGGCGACACGCCGGCCGTGACCGGCAAACAAGCCCTTCCCTCCACTCTCGCGAGCGCCTGATCCATGATGACCAACCAACAAGTGCTGCACGTGTACGGCGCCATGGCGCAACTGACCGAACAAATGCTGGCCGCCGCCCAAGGCAACGACTGGGACGGCCTGGTCTTGCTTGAAGAACAGTGCACCGCCCAGCTGCAACTGCTGACCGAACAGGAGCCGCGCGCGCCCATGCAGGGCGCCGAGCGCGAGCGCAAGATCGAGCTGATCCGCCAGATGCTGACGGCCGACCGCCAGATCCGCGACCTGACCATGCCGTGGATGGCCCAGTTGTCCGCGCTGATCAACAACACCGGCGCCGAACGGCGTCTCGTCAACGCCTACGGCGGCGTCTAAGCCGCGCCATGCTGCCGCGCATCGACGCGCTGGTGACGCCGGCCAGCCCGGTCGCCCCGGTCACCCCGCTACAGCCGGCCGGCGAGGCGGCGCAGGAAGTGTTCCAGCGCTCGCTGCAAACCCTGGTCGGCCAGTCGCTGCAGGGCCAGGTGCTGTCGCAGTACCGGGACGGCAGCTACCTGGTGCGCGTCGCCGGCAACGCCGCGCGCATGCAGTTGCCGGCCGGCGTGCAGGTCGGCGCCGAGGTTTCGCTGACCCTGCTGGCGGCCGAACCGCGCCCGGTGTTCCAATTCGGCGGCGACAACGCCCAGGGCGGCCAGGCCGCGCTGGTCTACGCCCAACCGGCGCCCGGCCGCACCCCGGCCGGCGGCCAGGACGCCCTGCTGCCCTCGCAGGAAAACAACACCCCGCCCGGCGCCACGCCGCGTCCGCCGGCCGGCGCCAATCCGGCCGGCCAGCCCGCGCTGCCGGGCGGCGCGGCCGCCGCCGCGACACCGGCAACACTGCCGGGCGCT
>NZ_JAEMNU010000105.1:56831-65628 GCF_016461825.1 Rugamonas violacea
CACCACCCCGGCCGGCGCGGGCAGCCTTGCCCTGCCCGCCGGAGCAACGCCGCCGCCCGCGACCGCGCCGGCCGCCACACCAGCCGCCCTGGCCACGGCCAACGCCAGCGCCAGCGCCACCTTGCTGGCGGCCGGCCTGCCGGCCCCGGCGGCGGCGGCGGCCCGGCCGGCCGGCAGCCTGGCCGCCATACTGCTGGGCCGGGCGCCGTTGACGCCGGCCGCCGAGCTACCCGAGCTCGACGCCGGCACCGCGCCGGCCACGCTGAGCCCGACGGCGCGCGTGCTGACCAGCGTGCTCGGCACCGCCAACAGCGTGGGCGGCGCGCCGGCCGGCCTGGTCGGCCGCGCCGCCCTGGTGGCCAGCGGCGCGCCGCTGCCCGAGCAACTGGCGCAGACGCTGCGCGACACCATCACCAACAGCGGCCTGTTCTACGAATCCCATGTCGTCGAATGGGTCAAGGGCCAGCGCACCCTGCCCGAGCTGATGCGCGAACCGCAGATGCTGCGTCTGGCCCAGGGCGCCGAGGCGGCGCGCGCGGCCAACGCCGGGCCGGACCTGGCGGCGGCGCAAATGATCAACCAGCAATTGCACAGCCACGAGCAGGCGCGCGTGCAATGGCAGGGCGAAGCCTGGCCCGGCCAGCCGATGCAGTGGCACATCCAGCGCGAACAGCGCGAGCCACAGCAACAGTCCGGCGGCCAGGAAGACGGCGCCGCGCCGGAGCAGGTGTGGCGCAGCGGCGTGCGTTTCCGCTTCCCCCTGCTCGGTCAGGTCGAGGCCAGCGTGACCCTGGTCGGCGGCCAGATCCAGATCCAGGTGCAGACCGCCAACGAGGAGTCGGCCGCCACCTTGCGCGCCTACGCCGACCGGCTCGAAAGCGCCATGGCGGCGGCCGGTTCGCCGCTGTCCTCGCTGACCATCCGCGGCGGAGACCAGCATGACGGCTGAGGATACGCCGCGCCGGCCGCTGCAGCAGGCGGTGGCGCTGGCTTACCAGAGCGGGGCGCCGGCGCCGAAGGTGGTGGCCAAGGGGCGCGGCCTGGTGGCCGAGCAGATCATCAACGTCGCCAACGAGCATGGCGTGTTCATCCATGAGTCGAAGGAGCTGGTCTCGCTGCTGATGGACATCGACCTCGACCAGCAAATTCCGCCCACGCTGTACCGCACGATTGCGGAACTGCTGGCCTGGTTATATCATATTGAAGCGGCGAAAAAGTCCGGTGCGCCGCTGCCGACGTTGCCGCCGACCGAGATCGCGGCCGCCGAGCCGAGCAATACACCGGAAAAGCCCGACGCGCCCGAACTCCGCTATTTGAATCCGGTGTTCAACAGCGCGCCCGGCGCCGAACCGGCCTCAGACACAGACACAGACACAGACACTTAACAGACTGGCTTGCATGCAATCACATATTCAGGACGCGGACTTGGAAAACTGGCACGATTTTGAGATCGAGTCGCGCAGGGAGATCATCGCCCTGCTGCGCGGCATCGGCGAGAAGAATCAGCTGATCCGCATGCTGGTGCGCGGCGAGGCCGACGTCTGCGTCACCTCGATCCTCGAGGTGCAACCGGACCACAACGCCGTCATCCTCGACGCCTCGATCGACCGCGAACAGAACCAGCGCATCATCGGCAGCCACAACATCACCTTCGAGACCACGCTCGACAAGATCCGCATCCTGTTCTCCGCCGAGAAGGCCGAGCAATGCTTCCACGAAGGCAACCCGGCGCTGCGCATCGCCCTGCCGGCCACGCTGATCCGCCTGCAACGGCGCGAGTTCTACCGCATGAACACGCCGGTCAGCAACCCGGTGCGGGTGATCGTGCCGCTGCCGGCCGAGCTGGGCGGCGGCAGCCACCCCTTCCCGCTGGCCGACATCAGTTGCGGCGGCATCGCCATCATGGACAACAAGCTGTTGCTGGGCGACACCATCGGCAAGAACTACCTGGACTGCCGCATCGACCTGCCGGAGATCGGCACGGTGGCCACCACCCTGCAGATCCGCAACTCGATCGACCTGACCCTGCTCAACAACAAGTCCAACCGCCGCCTCGGCTGCGCCTTCGTCGACATCGCCCGGCCCATGCTGGCCCAGGTGCAGCGCTACATCACCAAGCTCGAACGCGAACGCAACGCCCGCATCGCCGGCCTGGGCTGAACGCCCGGGACGCGGAAAAACCGGCGGGCCTCGCGGCGCCGCCGGTTTTTTTTGAGTCCGCTGACGGTGCAACCCTAAGCCAACGGCAGAGGCCGGGGTCAGACCCGCCGGGTCTGACCCCGGATTCACGCCGCCGGGTCGCGCCCGCGCACCGTCGCCGCCAAACTTCACCCAGGCGCAAAGCCGGCTCGCGCCGCCTAGACCTGCATGTTCATGATCTCGTGGTAGGCGCTGACCAGCTTGTTGCGCACCTGCACGGTGGCCTGGAAGTTGATGCTGGCCTTCTGCATCGACACCATCACGTCCGACAAACTGACGCTGTCGTCGCCCGAGGAAAACTGCTTGCCCATGCCGTCGGCCTTGAGCTGGCTGGCGTTGACCGCGTCCAGCGAGCTCTTCAGCGCATCGGCGAAATTGACCTTGGCCACCGTCGGCTCGCTCTGCAGCACCGGCGGCGTCGCCTGCGGCCGCGCCGCGTGGGCCTTCAATTGCGCGATCATCGCCTGGATCTGGCTGCTATCGATTCCACCTGTTCTCATACTCGACTCCAATTCGTTGCTGCAACGGAACAAATTCCGCCGCACGGGTCCAGCGCCGGCGTTACAATGGCGACACACCAGCGCTGTCAGAGTGTCAGAATAACAAAAGCGGCGCCAGCCACTGCGCCGAGCAGGGCCGTAAACGAGCTTCTATTTCGGCGATGGGCCGGCGCCGGGCCGGCAGATAATGTGCTTCATTGGCCCAATCCCCCCGGGGAAGCCGGCCGCACCGACCCAAACTGAACCCAAGCACGCGGAATCCGACCATGGCAGTAGCCGAAGAACTCGACATCGACCCAGCAGTGCCCGGCCTGGAGGCCGAGCAGGCGGCGAAAGTGCCCTTCATCCAGACCCCGATGGGCAAGAACTTCCTGCGCGGCCTGGGCGTGGCCGGCATCCTCGCCATCGGCCTGGCGCTGTGGCTGTGGAACAAGCCGCCCGAGTACGGCGTGCTGTTCTCCAACTTCACCGACCGCGACGGCGGCGCCATCACCGCCGAGCTCGACAAGCTCAACATCAAGCACAAGTTCTCCGACAGCGGCAGCGCCATCCTGGTGCCGACCGAGCAGGTGCACGACATCCGCCTGAAGCTGGCGGCGCAGGGCCTGCCCAAGGGCGGCAACGTCGGCTTCGAGCTGATGGAAAACCAGAAGCTGGGCGTGTCGCAGTTCCTCGAACAGGTCAACTACCAGCGCGCCCTCGAGGGCGAACTGGCCCGCTCGATCCAGTCGCTGGCCGCCGTCGACACGGCGCGGGTCCACCTGGCGCTGCCGAAACCGTCGGTCTTCGTGCGCGACCAGCAAAAGCCGACCGCCTCGGTGCTGCTCAACCTGCACCCCAACCGCGTGCTCGACCCGCAACAGACCAGCGCCATCATCCACCTGGTCGCCTCCAGCGTGCCGGAACTGCTGCCGGCCAACGTCACCGTGGTCGACCAGGCCGGCAACCTGATCTCCGACCTGAACAAGAACGGCAGCGCCGGCGCCAACGCCAAGAACATGGACGAGACCCAGCTCAAGTACGTCAAGGAAATGCAGCTGCAGGTCATCAAGCAGGTCGAATCGATCATCATCCCCATCGTCGGCGAGGGCAATGTGCGCGCCGAGGCGCGCGCCGACGTCGACTTCTCCCAGGTCGAGCAGGCCGCCGAAACCTACAAGCCGAACTCGCCGCCGGCCGCCTCGTCGATCCGCAGCCAGCAAACCAGCGAAACGGGCGGCAACGCCAACACCAACCCGTCGGGCATCCCGGGCGCCCTGTCGAACCAGCCGCCGGGCACCGCCACGGCGCCGCTGACGGCGGCCGCGCCGGGCGCCGTCGCCGGGCCGCCGGGCGTGCCGGCCAACAGCACCCTGGCCAACAGCGACAGCCCGCGGCACAAGGAGTCGACCACCAACTACGAGGTCGACAAGACCGTGCGCTACGAGCAGCACGGCATGGGCGGCCTGCGCCGCCTGACGGTGGCGGTGGTGGTCAACTACCGCCGCATCGTCGACAAGGCCGGCAAGGTCACCATCAAGCCCTACACGCCGGAGGAGATGGCCAAGATCAACGACCTGGTCAAGCAGGCCATGGGTTACAGCCAGGACCGCGGCGACGCCGTCAGCGTGGCCAACTCGCCGTTCGACGGCGTCGACCGGCCGTTCGAGCCGACCCTGGAATGGTGGCGCGACCCGGCCAACCTGCCGATGGCCAAGGACCTGGCCAAGTTCCTCATCACCGCCCTGATCCTGCTCTACATCCTGCTGCGCATCGTGCGGCCGATGATGCGGCCGGTGCTGAAGAAAATCGACGACATGAACGCGCCGCCGCCGGTGCCGGACGAGCCCGAACCCGAGCCCGAGGACTTCATCGACCACGAGTTGATCGCCGAGGAGGAACTCAAGCAGATGGAAGAGAGCACGGCGCGCGGCTACCGTGAGAATCTGGCGCTGGCCAAGAAACTGGCCAACGAGGACCCGCGCGTGGTGGCGCAAGTGATCAAAGCATGGATAGGCACAAATGACTGAGAATACTGGACTGCAAAAGGCCGCCATCCTGATGCTGGCGATGGGCGAGACCGAGGCCTCCGAGGTGATGAAGTTCCTCGGCCCGCGCGAGGTGCTCAAGCTGGGCGCGGCGATGGCCACCATGAAGGGCATCGCCCACGAGCAGGTGGTGCAGGTGCTGGAGGACTTCCGCACCCAGACGGAGATGAACTCGACCGTCGGCCTCGACTCGGACGAGTACATCCGCCAGGTGCTGACCAAGGCGCTGGGCGACGACAAGGCCTCGGTGCTGCTGTCGCGCATCCTGGGCGGCAAGGACGCCTCCGGCATCGAGAGCCTGAAGTGGATGGACTCGCAGTCGGTCTCCGAGCTGATCCGCAACGAGCACCCGCAGATCATCGCCACCATCCTGGTCCACCTGGAACGCGACCAGGCCTGCGAAATCCTCGGCCACTTCACCGACCGCCTGCGCAACGACGTGGTGCTGCGCATCGCCACCCTGGACGGCGTGCAGCCGGCCGCGCTGCGCGAGCTCAACGACGTGCTCACCAAGCTGTTGTCGGGCAACGAGAACATCAAGAAATCCTCGCTCGGCGGCGTGCGCGCGGCGGCCGAGATCCTCAACTTCATGAGCGGCGAGCAAGAGGGTTCGGTGATGGACAACATCAAGAACTACGACAACGACATGGCGCAGAAGATCATGGACGAGATGTTCGTCTTCGACAACGTGATCGACATCGACGACCGCGGCATCCAGCTGCTGCTGCGCGAGGTGCAGTCGGAGATGCTGATCATCGCGCTGAAGGGCGCCTCGCAGGAACTGCGCGACAAGATCTTCCGCAACATGTCGGCGCGCGCCAGCGAAATGATGCGCGAGGACCTCGAATCGAAGGGGCCGGTGCGCCTGTCCGAAGTGGAAACCCAACAGAAGCAGATCCTGCAAATCGTCCGGCGCCTCGCCGACGAGGGCCAGATCGTGCTAGGCGGCAAAGGCGAGGATTCGTTTGTCTAATATTCCGAAAGAACAGCAGTCGGCCTACCAGCGCTGGGAGATGACCTCCTTCGGCGACGAGCGCCCCAGCGTGCTGGCCGCGCGCGACGCCCAGCAGGTCGAGATCGAGCGCGCCGCCATCGCCGCCTTCGAGCTGCAGGAGGCCGAGATCCGCGCCGCCATCGCCGAGCAGGAGGCGGCCGAGATCGGCCCGCCGGCGCCGCCGCCGCCCGCGCACCCCAGCCAGGACGAGGTCGACGCCATCCGCGAGCAGGCCCGCCTGGACGGCTACCAGGAAGGCCACGCCGCCGGCCACGCCGACGCGCTGGCCGACGGCAAGATCGCCGCCGCCGAGGAGCTCGAACACCTGCGCGCGCTGGCCCTCAACTTCAGCGACTCGCTGCGCGAGGCCGACCAGCTGATCTCCAACGAGGTGCTGGAACTGGCCCTGCAACTGGCCAAGGGCATGCTGAAGAACGCGCTGCGCATCAAGCCCGAGCTGGTGCTGCCGATCGTGCGCGAGGCGATCGAGTACCTGCCGGTGCTGCAACAACCGGCCCTGCTGGTGCTCAACCCGGAAGACGCCCCGCTGGTGCGCGCCGGCATCGGCGAGGAGCTCGACAAGGGCGGCTGGCGCGTGGTCGAAGACGAGCAGATCGGCCGTGGCGGCTGCAAGGTCGACACCGCCAGCAACCAGATCGACGCCCAGGCCGCCGCCCGCTGGCAGCGCCTGAGCACCGCGCTGGGCAAGAGCGACGACTGGCTGGACTGAGCCGTCCGCCCGCCCCCTCGCCCGCCGACGCCGGCGCCGTCCGCAGCGCACAGCGCCGCCACGCATCCGCCCGGAATCAACCGAATAGCAGCCCGGAATCAAGCCCAGAGTTAAACCCATGAGCGACCACCCCTCCCCCGCCAATCCGCACGCCGCCCGCTGGCAGGCCCACCTGGCCGACTGCGCCGCCGTGCTCGGCTTCGTCGAACCGATGCAGGTGTCGGGCCGGGTCACCCGCGTCGCCGGCCTGGTGATGGAGGCGGTCGGCCTGCGCCTGGCGGTCGGCGCCGCCTGCACCGTGCCGCTGCCCAACGGCGGCAAGATCGAGGCCGAGGTGGTCGGCTTCGAGGGCGAGCGCCTGTTCCTGATGCCGCAGAGCGACGTCGAGGGTGTCGTGCCGGGCACCCGCGTGTTCCCGGTCGAGCCGACCATTCCGCGCCCGGGCAGCGTGCCGCATCCACGGCGCCGGCCCAGCGACCGGGCGCGCCACCTGCCGGTCGGCGCCCAGTTGCTCGGCCGCGTGCTCGACGGCGCCGGCCGCCCGCTCGACAAGCTCGGTCCGCTGCTGCCCGGCGACAGCGCGCCGATCAACGTGCGGCCGGCCAACCCGCTGGGCCGCGCCCCCATCGTCGACACGCTCGACGTCGGCGTGCGCTCGATCAACGCCATGCTGACGGTGGGCCGGGGCCAGCGCATGGGCCTGTTCGCCGGCTCCGGCGTCGGCAAGAGCGTGCTGCTGGGCATGATGGCGCGCTACACCGAGGCCGACGTCATCGTCGTCGGCCTGATCGGCGAACGCGGCCGCGAGGTCAAGGAGTTCATCGAACAGATCCTCGGCGCCGAGGGCCTGGCGCGCTCGGTGGTGGTGGCGGCGCCGGCCGACACGCCGCCGCTGATGCGCCTGCAGGGCGCCGCCTACGCCACGGCGATCGCCGAGCACTTCCGCGACCAGGGCCAGAACGTGCTGCTGATCATGGACTCGCTGACCCGCTACGCCATGGCCCAGCGCGAGATCGCCCTGGCCATCGGCGAGCCGCCGGCCACCAAGGGCTATCCGCCGTCGGTGTTCGCCAAGCTGCCGATCCTGGTCGAACGGGCCGGCAACGGCGAGGAAGGCGGCGGCTCGATCACCGCCTTCTACACCGTGCTGACCGAGGGCGACGACCAGCAGGACCCGATCGCCGACTCGGCCCGCGCGATTCTCGACGGCCACATCGTGCTGAACCGCCGCCTGGCCGAGGCCGGCCACTACCCGGCCATCGACATCGAACAATCGATCAGCCGGGCGATGCACTCGATCACCTCGCCCGAGCACCAGCAACGCGCCCGCATGCTCAAGCAACTATATTCGCGCTACGAGCGCAGCCGCGACCTGATCGCCGTCGGCGCCTACAGCCCGGGCAGCGACCCGGTGCTCGACAAGGCGATCGAACTGCACGAGCGCATCGAGGAATTCCTGCAACAACAAATCACCGACCGGGTCGGCATGGGCGAGAGCTTGAGCCAACTTACCTCTCTGTTCGACTGATTGACGCCGGCCCGCCCTGCCTATAATGGATCACCATGGCCTCCCAATCCCAACTGAACACCCTGATTGAGCTGGCGCAGCGGGAAACCGACGACGCCGCCAAGCGGCTGGGCGCGGCCCTGGCGGCGGTGGCCGAGGCGAAACAGAAACACCAGATGTTGATCGGCTACCGCGACGAATACGCCAAGCGCTTCGAGGCGGCCCAGGCCGCCGGCATCACGCCCATGGCCTACCGCAACTTCCAGGCCTTCATGGGCAAGCTGGACAACGCGATCACCGGCCAGCAGGAGGTCATCAAGCACGCCGAGCATCGCGGCGCGCAGGAGAAGGCGGCGTGGCAGGCCTGCGAGCGCAAGCGCATGTCCTACACCACGCTGAGCAAGCGTGCGGCGGTCGAGGCGCTCAAGCTCGAAGCCAAGCGCGACCAGAAGCAGATGGACGAACACGCAGCACGACAAGCTTATTACAAACGCTGAGCCCGGCTCGGCGGCAACCCATCGCGGCGGACCAGCGCAGCGAACCACTGAAAACGGCGCCACCATGCAAACTGCTCCTCTGCAACTCCCGACCCTCAACGCCAACGCGGCGTCGGCGCCGCCCAAGGTGAGCTTCAACGCCGGCGGCCAGGACAATCAATTCCAGCGCGCCCTGTCGCGCGAGATCGAGCAGCGCCAGTCGGCGCGCGGCGCGGAGGCGCCGGCGCGCCCGGCCGACAAGCCGCCGACCGGCCAGACCGGCGCCAAGCCGGCCGCGCCGATCAAGCAGCCGATCCCGCCGAAGGACGCGCAACCGACCCGCGCCGCCGACAACGGCGGCAAC
>NZ_JAEMNU010000106.1 GCF_016461825.1 Rugamonas violacea
CTGCTGAATAGTGTTTCACTGCCCGTCTTTGCTCCGCCCCCTGTACGATTACGAGAAATCAGATGACGCGACAACTATCCTGACACAGGGGGGGAACAGCCTTGGTCCGTTCGCTGGCGCGCCGTGTTTGCTACTATGTCGGCCTTGGTCAACGTGGTGCGAACGGAGGGGTGTGATGGCGCGGGATATATATGCGTACCGGCAGGTGGCGGTGGAGTCGGTGTGGCGGGCGGGGCGGGTCGAGATTCATCCGGTGCCGGGACAGGCGTTTTCGCCGGAGTTGCTGGTGCAGTGCGCGCGGCGGATGGCCGATACGGATGTCTATCCGCTGGGCACGCGCTTTTTGCTGTCGGCCAAGCTGACCGACCGGCTGGGCGGCACGCCCTATCTGTACGCCTGGCACGGGGACGCCGACGTGGTGTTGTCGGCGCCGGCCTGCAAGAAGTTCCTCGCTGAGTTCAAACGCGGCCGGATTTGATCAACGTGCGGGGTACGAGGGGAAGCTGCTCGTTGTCTAGTGCGCCACTTTCAGGACGCCGGCGCCGGCCTGATTGGCCTGGCGGCGCCAAGTGATTTTCCTTGGCGGCTTAGGTTAAAAATTCAGGTCGCCACTCGCGTACAACCGCAGCAAACTCAGCATCGAAGCCCAGCTTGTCCGAATAAATTTTATTACGACCGACGAACGCGAAGACGGCAATCATGTCCTCAACAATGGCCTCGTCGCATCCCTGCCGCAAGGTCCATGCGCGCCCGAATAGAGCTAAGATCGGACAAACTGCTCAATACAGTGCAGATCATTTGTTTTTCCATATAAACGATTTATATAATTTCGACTCCGCGAAACTATTTTCCTATTGGCGGTGAGCGCGTCGTTCAGCAACCCAGCTCTACGAAGTAGGAGTCAGCCTCAATAGTTAGGTGAGGCATCATTTCATACTTGGCATTGGTTGACTCGCATACGACGTGCCAAGCGCATGCGAAAGGTTCAGCGCTGCAATCTGTGCTGGATTCAGCTCAAGCAACTTTGGATCAGCTGCTTTTGCAAATGCGATCATGGCGCCTTCGACCTCGGGAGCCTCAACCATGCTCAACTCAGCTACGTAGAGTTCTCGAAACCGACGTTTTGCGTTCGCTACGTCTTCCGGTTTGTGGCCATCTGGCGTAGCGATTACTGCTGAGGCCTTGACGGTCTCCAGGTAGACCGCCCTTCGCAGGTCATGAAACGGCTTCGCAACTTCAACCGCGCGTGCTTCTGCCGCCCTCTGCTGCGTAGTGTTGAAGCTCACGACACTGATGACGACGCCCACAACGACACTCACTACTTGAACGGTTGCGGCGACCAGTTCGAACGCGCTCTTCGGATCTGCCATTTCTTTTCCTTCATTGGTCGGCCCATGCCAACCCTCTCAGTGCGAAAGCCCGGTCTGGCTGGGCGTATAGGTACTGCTGGGATTTTCCTTGGCGTTATCAGTTCGCCTTGCAATACTGCAAAGCAAGGTAGGGCGGTCGGTTATTGTGTGGTTTGCCCTCACCCACTTTGGAAGTGTCTGCCGTTCGCAACTCCTGATGACTATGGCAGCCCTCAACTCCACAATTACCGCCGACGGTATCCATATAAGTATATTTATGATCATGAGGCGGAAGTTCTGGGATAGTCAAAATATGAGCCTCCTCTCCTCCAACGTCGAGCGGTTGATATTTGCTTAAACTTTGGTTGTTACCGTCTTTGTTTTCATGCGTGCCTGCGCCAACCATGAATCGTCCGCCGGCCATTGAATAAGTATCCCAGCCATCAGGACACTTCCCTTCGAATGCAGCAATTTGTCCGGGCGTAGTGGACGGTCTCACCAACCATCTTGTAAGGCCTGGCACTACCGCGATGATCGCAGCTGTAACAGCGCCGCCGATAACTGCGATGACTATTCCCTCAACAATTCTACCGCGATCCATTGGCATGATTAATCCTCAAATATTTGGACAAATTGGGCTAAGTTTTCTCGATCACTCGCGGCGTGTTGTCGGATGCCGGCGCGCAATTTTCCTTTAAAAGGTAATTGCGCGCAGCCGCGCCAGTGCTGTGGTCTAATTTGCCTGGACACCTCAATAGGTGGAAAATCCACCATCTGAGGAGTGATACATGGCAACAAGAAAGCGAAAGACATTCGA
>NZ_JAEMNU010000107.1 GCF_016461825.1 Rugamonas violacea
CTTAATGTTGGGATCCGTCTTGACGTACTGGCCAAACATCGCGTGATTATCGCGCGTGGCGGCGTCAGCTGTAAACAACGCGAACTTTTGGCCCGTGAGCGCGTCCGTCATGGTTCCGCCGGGAGCTATCTCCTCCAAAAAGGCACGCGCTGCGCTGTTGTTCGAGCCCAGACGCACCGCCCACGCCGAATCGGTTTGCCGCATTGCCTGCTGCGCCAATTCAGCCTCCGCTTGCTCGACGCTGATTTTCTGGCGTGCTGCGTACCTGGCCGCATTGTCTTTGATCAGCTTGGCTTCGTTCGGATGCAACTGCCGATTATTGGTATCCGTCCCGAGCGCCGCCGCCGCACCGGCACCGCCGCCGGCAACCGCCCCGATGCTCAGCGACGTCGCCTCCGCCAACCCTTGCGCCAGCATCTTTGCCGCGTCGGCACTCAGCCCTTGCTGCCGCAAAGCCAGCTCGACTTCATCTTGCATGGTGTTCAGCAACTTGGCGCCGCTCGCCACCGCGGCCGATCCGGCCGCGCCAGCCAGGCCACCGGTCAGTCCACCACTCACCGCGTGCAAGGCGACGCGGTAAACACCACCCTCGCCCCACTTGTTGGCTTCCTCCTCAGTGCCGCCCTGGGCCAGGATGGCCGCGCGCTGCTCGTCGGCGAACTTGGCGATCGCCTTCGGCGCCTGCCTGCTGAATTCCTGCGTGATGGCGATCTGCGCGTCGACTTCCTTCTGCAACTGCTTCGCGTCCCAATCCTTGGCCAACACGCCGGACTGGCTCGCGGCGTTTTCGGTCGTC
>NZ_JAEMNU010000108.1 GCF_016461825.1 Rugamonas violacea
AGTCGCTGCAGGAGGAGACACCGCCGGCGGGATGGAAAGTGGATTTGGCCATGCGATATGCCAGCCACCATCAGAAAATGGTGTTGATCGACTATGAAATGCCGGAGAGGGCGATCGGCTATGTGATGGGGCACAATTCCATCACCGACTTTTGGGATACCGAAGAGCACAGGTTCCGCGATATCCGCCGTGAGCGTTTCTATTCGATGGACCATGTGGCCTTGCAGAAGGCGGCGTGGAAGGAAGGTCAGCGCTTCGATTCGCCTTATTGCGCCGGTTATGCGCCGACCGAGCAAGAGCGGGTGTTCAAGGAGCGTCTGGTCCAGTCGTATATTGAAAAGCATAGCCGCGTCACCAAGCCTTACCAGGACGTTTCCTGTCGCTTGCACGGACCGATACTCTACGACCTGAATCATAATTTCTGCCAGGCCTGGCAGGAATCGACCTATCCCAGCGCCACTTTCGAAAAGTACTACTGGCTCATCAAGGCGGCATCGCTGGTCGTTCCCGCCTTGTTGAATGAGAAAGTCCGGGATTCAGTGTTCAAGGCCAAGGTGGACCCGAACCACGCGGAAATGGATTCCGATTTCATCGCGCGGCGCAACAAGATACCGTTGAAAGCTTTTAACTTGGCGAGTGACAGGCACAGCGTTCAGTTATTGCGCACCCAGCCTTTGCACGGGGAGAAGGCCATCAAGGAGTGTTACGCCAACTTGACGCGGCAAACGACGCACTACATGTTCATTCAGAACCAATATATCCAGTATCAGGACTGGGCCGACCATCTGATCGGATGCGTGGGGCGTTTGCGCAGCGCGGGCTATCTCATGCCGATGTATGTCTTCCTGCTCACCTCGAGCCCGGAAAGCGACGGCATGGACAGGCCGACCTACAGCGTGGCCAGCAAGGTTGGCATGAGCGAGACCATGAGGGTGGAGCACGAGGAGGCGGTGGCGAAGGCGCGCAAGAATAAAATCAAGCCCCCAATATCCGTGGCTGAGCTGGCCGACCAAGGCATCAATGTCGTCATGGGCTCGCTTTGGACTTGCGCAAACATCAAAGGCAAGTTGACGCCGACTGATTACGAGGAAATCTACATCCACGCCAAGGTGGCGATTGTGGACGATGCGGCGTTCACCATTGGTTCGGCCAACCTGAACCTGCGCAGCATGGCGCTGGACAGCGAGCTCAACGTATTGAGCCAGGCGAAGGATGTGGCGTATCAACTGCGCGCCGATTTGTTCAGCCAGTGTACCGGGAATGCGGGGCCGGCTCAGTTTGGGGACATGCTTGAAACCTTTCAGCATTGGAAAAGCTTTCAAACTGACAATGATGCTCTCAAGAAGAGAGGCGCGCGATTGCAAAATCAGTTGATGCCGTTCCATGTGGACCGTAAGCCAGGCTCGACCGTGGTCTAGCGATGAGCCGCTCGCCGATACGCTGGATCTATTCCTTCGCTCTGCTGGCCATTCTTGCCGCAGGCAGTTATTTCCTCATCGACTATTTACAGGAGAGAGCCTTGCATGCCTTACCTTATGGATATAAGAAATTCAATTTATCCGACCCGCCACCCGCATGCGGTCGCTGGAAGGCGCATATGCCTGCCACCCGCGACCCAGCGACTTATCGTCTCTATATCGAAGCGCGCAATGTATGGCGCAGTAAGATTGCATGGCAATTCACCCATGAAGAGGCCATGCGGATACTTACCGACGTTCGCAAGGCCGCCGACCTCGGGGACTGGGGCGCGCGCGCGTTGATGTCTCATTTCTATCTTTACGGGCTGGGGGTACTTGAATCCAATCATGTGCTTGATGCCGACCCCGATAAGGCGGTCGAAATCGCCCGCATGGCGGCCAAGGAATTGCAACCTTGGGGGGTATATGACTTAGGTGTCGCTTACGAGCACGGCTATGGTGGAGCGCACTACGATGTCGACCTGGCCTGGGCATATTATCTAAAGGCAGCGGAACTCGGCAGTCCGGAAGCGCAGATGACGTTGGCCAGCGCCTATGCTCATGAAGGCCGGTTGAACGATGAGGAAACCATGGTTCAGTGCGCATACCAGCAGGGACACGGTGCGGCGGCTTTTGCGTTGGGGGTGGATAGGCGGGTATCCAAAAAATTCGAGGATTCCGCTAAGTATTTTCAGGAAGGTGTGAAATTCGGCAGTGAGGATTGTGCCTCAGCACTTAAACAACTATTCGATACGGGTTATTGGGTAACCACCGCTGAGGAAGATAAGCCCGCCTTGGCGGCCTTGGGCGTCCGGGCAGACCTCGAACGCAGCAACCGGTATAGCATTATTTACGACACCTTGAAAATCAATCCAGACCTTAAATTAGGCCGGCTAGACAAGGTATTGCCCCTTCCACCAGCGAAATTGCCAGAGTGGTCTGGCGTTGACGACGCGGTCGAGCCGGAGTCGAAAGGTCCACCTACATACTGAAACGATCAGATGTGCGTTTTGATGTGCCATTCAGGAGGATTGTATGTCCTTGAAAATCATCACCGTCGGCGACTCGACCGACCACGGCGGCAAGGTCATCAGCGGCTCGCCGAGGCACGATGTCGGCGGCAAGGCGATTGCGCGTCTTGGCGACGACGTGTTCTGTCCGCAGCTCTACCCTGGCGGCAAACCTCATGGCGTCAATAAAATCACGAGCGCCCACGAAACGCTCACCGCAGGCGGTATTCCGGTCGCTGTCGAGGGCTGCACGACGGCGTGTGGCTGCAAGCTCATTGGCAAGGCTAACGCCACCGTTGGATAGCGACCGTCCACGCGAACAACTTGTTCGACGGCGGCAGGCAGCGATTTTCAATGTTCGCGACCAAAAAAAAGCCGCTCAGTCTTAACTGAACGGCATTTCGTTTCGCGGTGGTTTTGTCCTGCCGGCCGAGGCCGGGCGCGGCGGGCTTACAAGCCGGCGATTTCGGTTTTGACCTTGTCGGCGCTGGCGACGGTGTTGTCCTTCGGCGCGGCCGGGGCGGGCGCTGCGGCCATCATTGGCGTGGTGGTCGGCACTTTTTTGCCGGCGGAGACTTGCTTGAGGCGCTGGTACTCGGCCAGCACGCGCGAGCCGTAGCCGTCGTCGTGTGCGAAGGCGGCGGCACCGACATAGGTTTTCAGGCCGGCTTCGACCGAACCGCCACGGGTCACGTAATCCTTCAGGATCAAGGAGCCGACGCGGATGTTGGCGACCGGATTGAGCGCCGCTTGCACGCCGCCCATTTCCTGGAACTTGTCGTGGTGTATCTTGGACATGACTTGCATCAGGCCTTGGGCGCCGACCGGGCTTTCGGCGAACGGGTTCAGGCCCGATTCGATCGCCATCACGGCCAGGATCAGCAGCGGGTCGAGTTTGATTTCACGTGCCGTCAGGTAAGCGGTCGAGACCAGCATATTGGCGGCGTCGCCGGCCACGCGGTAGCGCTTGGACAGCCAGGAGGTGACCCATTGTTGTTGCTTCTGGGTGCCCAGCAGGGCCTTCTCTTCGGCGCTCAGCGGCGCGGTGGCGGCCGGCGAGGCCGGCGCGTCCATCAGGGCCGACAGCGGCGGCGCCGTGACGACGGCCACTTCGGCGGCCGGCTCCGGTGCGAGGGTCTTGGACAATTGCTTGACCAGGTCGGGGCGGAGAAACAATACTGCGATGACGACGAGTGCCGAAATACCAAAAATTGTCAGTGTGTGTTGTGCTGTCGTCAGCACCCCACGTGCCGATACGCGCGACGTGGCAAACCACGTGGCTGGCTGGCGGGCCAATTGCTGGGCAAGCTGAGTTGCGCCATTGAAACGATTAGTCATGGAAGTCCCCTGAAATGTCCGTAAAAAGCGAGTCCCTGCCGCGCTAAACGCAGCCAATGGAGTGCCAATGCCGTGCATCAGAAATATCATCGTCCGTCGCCGCTGGGAGCGCGCGTTGGACGCCGTCATTGCTTGCTTGAGCAGATCTTTCCCTGTGGTATTTGATCAGTCGCAATACAACTTTTTTCGGGGGTAAGGCAGACGCCTTTTGAAAACACTCCTTAAAATGTCATGTGGAGCCCCGGCTCCGTGAATGAATGAGTGACAGTCAATATGTGGTCGAAAGACCATGTCCTCTTCAAGTAGGGCAAATTGTAGAAGCCGTTTTATATCAAGTCAATACTAACGAATCCATCTGTTATTACTTTTAAATCTAGCTTTTTTGCTTGCATTGCGCGTAAAACCAATAAAATCAATCACTTGACCCAGATTTCTCAGCCACGCCGTTCACTGCCACAAAAATTAAAAAAAACATGAAATATTCAGATTTACGAGATTTTATTTCTCAACTGCAACGAATGGGCGAACTTAAGCCCATTTTATTGCCGGTTTCCCCCCATTTAGAGATGACCGAGGTCTGCGACCGCACTTTGCGCGCCGGTGGACCGGCTCTGCTGTTCCAAAATCCGACCGGCCACAACATGCCGGTGCTGGCCAATCTGTTCGGCACGCCGCGCCGGGTGGCGCTGGGCATGGGTGCCGAGGACGTCAGCGAACTGCGCAAGATCGGCCATGTGCTGGCCCGCTTGAAAGAGCCGGAGCCGCCGAAGGGGTTCAAGGATCTGCTGGGCCTGGGCTCGCTGGTCAAGGCGGTGTGGGACATGTCGCCCAAGGAAATGCGTGGCGCGCCCTGTCAGGAGATCGTTTGGGAGGGCCAGGACGTCGACCTGTCGCGTTTGCCGATCCAGCACTGCTGGCCCGGCGACGTCGCCCCGCTGATCACCTGGGGCCTGGTGATCACCAAGGGACCTAATAAGAAGCGGCAAAACCTGGGCATTTACCGCCAGCAGGTGCTCGGTCCTAATAAGGTGATCATGCGCTGGCTGGCGCACCGGGGCGGGGCGCTGGACTTCCGCGAGCACGCCGTGCAGAGCAAGGGCCAGCCGTATCCGATCTGCGTGGCGCTGGGCGCCGACCCGGCCACCATCCTGGGCGCCGTGACGCCGGTGCCGGACAGCCTGTCCGAGTACCAGTTCGCCGGCCTGCTGCGCGGCAGCCGCACCGAGCTGGTCAAGGCGATCGGCAGCGAGCTGCGGGTGCCGGCCTCGGCCGAGATCGTGCTGGAGGGACATATCTATCCCGACGCCAACCATCCGTCCGGCTACGAGCACGCGATGGAAGGGCCGTACGGCGACCACACCGGCTATTACAACGAGCAGGATTCCTTCCCGGTGTTCACCATCGACCGCATCACCATGCGGCGCGACCCGATCTACCACTCGACCTACACCGGCAAGCCGCCCGACGAGCCGGCCGTGTTGGGCTTGGCGCTGAACGAGGTGTTCATTCCCTTGCTGCAAAAGCAATTCAGCGAGATCACCGACTTCTATCTGCCGCCCGAGGGTTGCAGCTACCGCATGGCGGTGGTGCAGATCAAGAAGCAGTACGCCGGCCACGCCAAGCGGGTGATGTTCGGCGTGTGGAGCTTCCTGCGCCAGTTCATGTATACCAAGTTCATCGTCGTGGTCGACGAGGACGTCAACATCCGCGACTGGAAGGAGGTGATCTGGGCCATCACCACCCGCGTCGACCCGACCCGCGACACCACCTTGGTCGACAACACGCCGATCGATTATCTGGACTTCGCCTCGCCCGTCAGCGGTCTGGGCAGCAAGATGGGCATCGACGCCACCAACAAATGGCCGGGCGAAACCAACCGGGAGTGGGGCACCACCATCGCCATGACGCCGCAGGTCAAGGCCAGGGTCGACCAGATCTGGCAGGAGCTGGGACTGTAATTTGCGCGGCGATCGCCGGGCCGGCACGGCACTTCCCACGAAGTCGCCAGGTCGGTTATAATTGCCCTCGGCGGGCCCCTGCGCATTGTGGCACGGCTAACCTGGTCAGGTCGGGAACGAAGCAGCCACGGCTGTTACCCACGAGTGCCGCAGATCAGGCTCGCCTCCTTCGGGAATTCATACAAAAAAAGCTGCCTAGGCAGCTTTTGTTGTTTCCGGACTTATTTCCTCTTGCTTCTACTTGCTGTCCGTTTCGAGCTCCACCTCGCGTGGCCGCTCCGACAGCACCATCAGCGGATTCTCCTTGATCAGCGCGTCGTCCGGCTTGAGCCAGATTTCGTTGCGGGCGTCGCTGCTGTATTGTTTGACGCCGTTGTGCGCCTGGATCGTCAGTTGGGCCGGCTTGGCGAATTTGAACACCAGCGACTTGATCGATGGCGCGAACAGGCTCAGCGCGCCGGCCACCTGTTTGATCGCCGCGTTGGCCTGCGGCACGCCGCCCATCGCGCTGGCGTAGCTCCATTGCTGGCCCTCGGGCAGCACGGCGTTCATGCCGAAGCCGATGGCCGCCTTCTCGCCCTTGGGCATCTGGGTCCAGATTCTGGCGTCCTCGCTGACCCATTTGGCCACCGGCACCATGGTCAGGCGGCCGTCGGCCGTCACCGGCAACGCCGTGCGGCCGCCGGAGTGGACCACGGTCAGCGCCATGTCGGTCGGCTTGATCGCCTTGTTGCTCGGCGCGAAGGTGATGTAGACGGCCACCTTGTCGCGCTCGGCGGCGGGCAGGGCGTAGAACTTGTCGAAGTGGGTCGCCTCCAGCAGTTTTTTATACGAGATCCATTCGCGCTCCTCGGCGGCCATGGCGGAGAAGGACAGGGGCAGCAGGGCCAGCAATGCAAGTTTTTTCATTTTTGTCATGTTGAAATAAAATTAAATTGTAGGTGATCCACCAGCCCCGCGCTATGCCATATCCACCACGGCTCTTGGGCCAATCTTCAGGTTCGCCATGCTAAAGGGCAGCGTTGCCGCCAGCGGCCGGCGTGGTCCGGCGCCGCCCGGCAGCGGCGCAAGTTAGCCAAGCTCGTGCCAGCTTGTTACAATTGCCGTTTTTACGCATCCGGCGCAGTTTGCCAAGGCACTTGCGCGCAGCCGCGCAGGATTGACCGCTCCACCCGCTATCTACGGTAAAATCTCAGCATGTCCTATCAAGTCCTCGCCCGTAAATACCGCCCCAAGAATTTCGAAACGCTCGTCGGCCAGGAGCACGTCGTGCGCGCGTTGACGCACGCCTTGCACAGCGGCCGCCTGCACCACGCCTATTTGTTCACCGGAACACGCGGGGTGGGCAAGACCACGTTGTCGCGCATCCTGGCCAAATCGCTCAACTGCATCGGCCCGGACGGCAACGGCGGCATCACCGCCACGCCCTGCGGCGTGTGCGAGGCCTGCACGGCGATCGACGCCGGCCGCTTCGTCGACTATATAGAGATGGACGCGGCGTCGAACCGTGGCGTCGACGAGATGGCGCAGTTGCTGGAGCAGGCGGTGTACGCGCCGTCCAACGCCCGCTTCAAGGTCTATATGATCGATGAGGTGCACATGCTGACCAACCACGCCTTCAACTCGATGCTGAAGACGCTGGAGGAACCGCCCGAGCACGTCAAGTTCATCCTGGCCACCACCGACCCGCAAAAGATTCCCGTGACGGTGTTGTCGCGTTGCCTGCAGTTCAACCTGAAGCAGATGCCGCCCGGCCACATTATCAGCCACCTGGACAATATTCTCGGCCAGGAAGGCATCACCTTCGAACAGCCGGCCCTGCGCCTGTTGGCCCAGGGCGCGCACGGTTCGATGCGCGATGCGCTGTCGCTGACCGACCAGGCCATCGCCTACGCCGCCGGCGAGGTGACGCTGGACGCGGTGCAGGGCATGCTGGGCGCGCTCGACCAGTCTTACCTGGTGCGTCTGCTCGACGCCTTGGCGCAGCAGGACGGCGCCGACTTGCTGGCCGTGGCCGACGAGATGGCCGCCCGCAGCCTGTCCTACAACGGCGCGCTGCAGGACTTGGGCACCTTGTTGCACCGTATCGCGCTGGCGCAGACCGTGCCGGCCGCGCTGCCGGCCGACCTGCCGGAATACGCCGACATCGTGCGCCTGGCCGCCGCCTTCGACGCCGAGGAAGTGCAACTGTATTACCAGATCGCCGTGCACGGCCGCAACGAGCTGGGCCTGGCGCCCGACGAGTACGCCGGTTTCACCATGACGCTGCTGCGCATGCTGGCCTTTCGGCCCGGCGTAGGCGGCGCCGAGGGTGTGCCGGCCGCCGCGCCGATGGCGGCCCGTCCGGCCGCCGCCGCGCGCGCCGCCGCCATGCCGCCGGCCCGAGCCGCCAGCCATGTCGCCGCCAGCCACGCCACCGTGACGCCGCCGGCCGTGGTGGCCGGCGCCGCCGCCG
>NZ_JAEMNU010000109.1 GCF_016461825.1 Rugamonas violacea
GCATTGGGCAATCTGTCGCCCACCGTCTACGAACGGAAAATGGCAGCACGCCAACCTATCGTCGTGTCCGAAATTACTTGACCACAGCAGTTTATGGCAATCAAGAAATCAGAACTCTACTCCTCCCTTTGGCAATCGTGCGATGAGTTGCGCGGCGGCATGGACGCCAGCCAGTACAAGGATTACGTTCTCGTCCTGCTGTTCGTCAAATATGTTTCTGACAAATATGCCGGCGTGCCTTACGCGCCAATCGCGATTCCTCACGGCGCCAGCTTCAACGACATGGTCGCCCTCAAGGGCAGGTCCGACATCGGCGACCAGATCAACAAGAAAATCATTGGCCCGCTGGCGAAGGCCAACAGGCTGTCGGACATGCCGGACTTCAACGATCCGAGTAAACTGGGCAGCGGTCAAGAGATTGTTGACAGGCTTACCAACCTGATCTCCATCTTCGAGAACAAGGCACTCGACTTCAGCAAGAATCGCGCGGAGGGTGACGACATCCTCGGCGACGCCTACGAATACCTGATGCGCCACTTCGCCGCCGAAAGCGGCAAGAGCAAGGGCCAGTTCTACACACCGGCCGAAGTGAGCCGCATCATGGCGCAGATCATCGGCATCCGCAGTCCGAAAACGAACAACGGCACGACGGTTTATGATCCGACATGCGGGTCAGGTTCGCTATTGCTTAAAGTGGGTGACGAAGCGCATGCCAAAGTCACACTGTACGGTCAGGAGAAGGATGCCGCAACCTCCGGCTTGGCGCGCATGAACATGATTCTGCACGACAATCCCACGGCGGAAATCAAACAGGGCAACACCATTGCCAGTCCGATGTTTAGCGACGAGTTCGGTGATATAAAGACCTTCGATTACGTCGTCGCCAATCCGCCGTTCAGCGACAAGCGTTGGAGCACCGGCATTGACCCGCTCAACGACCCGCACGAGCGTTTCCAGCATTTCGGCACGCCACCCGCCAAGCAGGGCGACTACGCCTACTTGCTGCACATCATTCGCTCGCTGAAGACCACCGGAAAGGGCGCCTGCATCCTGCCGCATGGTGTGTTGTTTCGCGGCAATGCGGAGGCCGACATCCGCCGCAACCTGATCCGCAAGGGTTATATCAAGGGTATCATCGGCCTACCTGCCAATTTGTTTTACGGCACCGGCATACCCGCCTGCATCATTCTCATCGACAAAGAAAACGCCCACAGCCGCAAGGGCATTTTCATGGTCGACGCCAGCAGCGGCTTCATGAAGGACGGCCCGAAAAACCGGCTGCGTGACTGCGACATTCACCAGATCGTCGACGTATTCAATCGGCGCGACGAGAGCGACCCGAAATACGCGCGTATGGTCGGCATTGAGGAAATCGAGAAGAACGATTTCAATCTCAACATTCCGCGCTACATCGACAGCCAGCAGGTCGAGGATATTCAGGACATCGAAGGCCACCTGAAAGGCGGCATTCCCGGCGCCGATGTGGATGCCTTGCAGGCATACTGGAAAGTTTGCCCGCAACTGCGGCAAACCCTGTTCAGCGCCAACCGCCCCGGCTACATCGATCTCGCCGTCGACAAGCAAGCCATCAAGCCTAGCATCTACGAGCATCCGGAGTTCGTCACCTTCATCGACGGCATGAATGCGCTGTTCGCCGACTGGCAACAACGCACTACCCAAACGCTGAAGGGCCTGCAAGCCGGCTGCCATCCGAAAATCATCATCGACGATCTCGCCGAAGACCTGCTTGCGCACTATGCGGAAAAGCCGTTGATCGGTAAATACACGGTCTATCAGCACCTCATGGACTACTGGGCCAAGACGATGCAGGACGACTGCTACCTGATCGCCGCCGATGGCTGGAAGGCCGAGACCTACCGCATTGTTGAAATCAATAAGAAAGGCAAAGAAGTCGACAAGGGCTGGGCCTGCGACCTTGTGCCCAAGCAATTGATCGTCAATCGTTACTTCGCCAAACAGCAAGCCGCCATACGTGAGCAGGAAACGGCACTGGAAAATGTTGCTGCGCAAATAGTCGAAATGGAAGAAGAGCATGGCGGGGATGATGGCGCCTTTGCCGAACTCGACAAGGTGAACAAGGCCAACGTCAGCGCCCGGCTGAAAGAAATCAAGGGTGACAAGGAAGCCAAGGACGAAGCCGAGGCTCTTTACGCCTGGCTGAAACTCTGCATGCAGGAAGCCGACCTCAAGAAGTTACTGAAAGAAGCTGAGGCCGAACTTGACGCCCTTGCCTATGGAAAGTACCCGCAGCTTGGCGAGGCCGACATTAAGACGCTGGCGGTCAAGGACAAATGGATGGCGACGATCGCTACCGCCATTCATGGTGAAATGGACCGTATCAGCCAAACCCTTACCCAGCGCATCAAGGAACTGGCCGAACGCTATGAAACGCCACTGCCGAAACTGGTCGACAAGGTTGCTGACCTGAGCGAGAGGGTGGCTGCGCACTTGAAGAAAATGGGGTTTCAGCCATGAGCAATGAAATTCAAACACTCAGTGCCTCGCCTGATTATCAGGCGCTGCTGGAGCAGATTTCTGGCACCTACACCCAAGGCCGCGTCCGCGCAATGCAGGCCGTCAACGACCAACTCATTGAGACATACTGGCAGGTTGGGCGGCATATTATCGAGTTCGAGCAGGGCGGCAAAATCCGCGCCGACTACGGTAGAGCCTTGCTTACCAGTCTGACGAAGGATTTAAGCCTACGCCACGGTAAGGGCTTCAGCCGCAGCAATTTGATTCGCATCCGTCAGTTTTATCTGGCTTACCCAATTGGTGCGACACTGTCGCACCAATTGAGCTGGTCGCATATCGTCGAATTGCTAAAAATCGACGATCCACTGGAGCGCGGGTTTTACGGGCAGCAAGCCGGCCGCGAGCGCTGGTCGGTGCGTGAACTGATTCGTCAAAAGGAAAGCGGCCTGTTCTTGCGATTGGCCGCCAGCAAGGACAAGGCTGGCATCCTGCAGCTCGCCGCACAGGGGCAGATCGTCGAGCGACCTGCCGACCTGCTGCGCGAACCCTATGTGTTCGAGTTCCTGAAAATTCCCGAGCCATATCAGGTTTCGGAAACTCAGCTCGAAACGGTTCTCTGCGATCACCTTCAGCCTTTCCTGTTGGAACTCGGCATGGGCTTCACTTTCGTCGGACGGCAATACAGGGTAACCATCAACAACACCCACTACAAGGTGGACCTGGTCTTTTACCACCGCATCCTGCGCTGTTTCGTGCTGATCGATCTCAAGATCAACGACGTCCAGCACAACGACATCGGCCAGATGAATATGTATCTGGGTTACTTCGCCAACGAGGAAAACGTCGAAGGCGATAATCCACCCATTGGTATCATTCTCAGCCGCAACAAGGACGAACTGCTGGTCGAGTACGCAACCTATCAGATGAACAGCCAGCTTTTCGTGCAGAAATACCAGCTTTACCTGCCCGACAGGGATGTGTTGCGCCGGGAGCTGGAACTGAGTTTACGCGAGGCGGAGCAATGAACGCGATTCCAGCGGGGTACAAGCAGACCGAGGTCGGAGTGATTCCTGAAGATTGGTGTGCAAAGCCTGTTAGGCAAATTGGGGACCCGGTTCGAGGCATAGGTTTACACACATCTTTTTCTGACCGTCGCACTGGCCCGCAAGAACCGCACTTTTTGAGTGTTTTTGCTTAAAAATTGAGCAAAGTCGTTGTGCGTTGACGGGAAATCCATCGGGCAGGCACTCCGGGATTGCTGTTTCTGCAACAGCTGGTGCTTTGTAAGTGTTTGATTTTATTGGCGAAAAAAGATGTGTATAAACCTATGGGTTCGAGGTGGTTCTCCAAGGCCGGCAGGGGACCCTCGCTTTTTTGACGGTACTTACATTCCATGGCTTACCGTTGCTGCGTTGACTAACATCCCGGCGTCTCAATTAATGGTGACAGAAACGGCAACGTGTTTGACCGAGGAGGGATCTCACCGTAGTAGAACACTTTTGCCTGGAACCTTGATTATCGCCAACAGCGGCGCAACTCTCGGCGTGTCCAAAATTCTAGGAGTCAAATGCTGCGCGAACGATGGAATCGCAGCGATTTTAAACATCTGCAAGGATGTAAGCGCAGAATATTTGGCATACTTTATTAATACGAAGACAATTCACCTTCGTGAAGTTGTGGCTACAGGTAATGGGCAGCCTAACCTAAACACCGATTTAATAGGTCGATTCCACATTCCATTGCCACCCACCAAAGCCGAACAAGAAGCAATCGCTGAAGCATTGAACGATGCGGATACCTTTATCGAATCGTTGGAGCAACTCGTCACCAAAAAGCGCCACCTTAAACAAGGCGCTATGCAGGAACTGCTCACCGGGAAAATGCGCCTGCCGGGGTTTGTCCGGAAGTGGGAAGAGAGGCAATTGGGTGAGCTGGGAACGTTCTTCAAAGGACGAGGAGTTACCAAAGACCAATCTTCGAGTGGTAGCTTCGCTTGTGTCAGATATGGCGAAATTTACACGAGGCACAACGACTATATAATGAATTTTTCCTCTTGGATTTCCCGTGATGTCGCTTTGACTGCAACACGTCTTCAATATGGAGACATACTATTCGCGGGTTCAGGAGAGACCAAGGAAGAAATTGGAAAATGCGTCGCATTTATCGATAATATCGAAGCATACGCGGGCAGTGACATTATTATTTTTCGCGCAGATAAATCAGATCCCCTATTTCTTGGATACTATTTGAATACACTACCTATTCGCCAACAAAAAGCAAGTCGAGGTCAAGGGGATGCCGTCGTCCACATCAGTGGCGGCGCCTTAGCGAGCATTCAAGTCAAGTTCCCATCCTTATCAGAACAAATTGCTATTGCAGCTGTTCTTTCCGATATGGATGTCGAGATTGCCGAACTTGAGGCGCAGCTCGCCAAAGCCCGAGCCATTAAGCAAGGCATGATGAACGAACTCTTAACTGGAAAGATTCGACTGATATGACCATCGGCCAGCCCGAAAGCGCCACTCAAAACCGAGTCGTCGCATTGTTCTGCGATGAACTGTGTTACCAGACCCTAGGTAACTGGACCGACCGATCAAACAATAGCAACGTCGAAGTCGAGCTGCTCACGGCTTACCTGAGCAAGCGAGGCTACAACACGGTGCAGATTGGTCGCGTCCTTGACCGTTTGCGCGCCGAGGCTGGCAACCCCAACCGCAGTCTCTACGATAACAACAAGGTGGTGTACAGCCTGTTGCGGTACGGCGTGCAGGTGCAGACGGCGGTGGGCGAGAACACCGAGACGGTCTGGCTGATCGATTGGAACGATCCGACGCTGAACGACTTTGCCATTGCCGAGGAAGTCACGCTGCACGGCAATCACGAGCGCCGGCCTGATATCGTCATCTACGTCAACGGCATCGCTGTCGGCGTGCTGGAACTCAAGAACAGCCGCGTCGATATTGGCGAGGGCATCCGGCAAAACCTCTCCAACCAGCAGGCGGCGTTCAATGAATGGTTTTTTAGCACGGTGCAGTTCGTCTTCGCCGGCAATGATTCCCAAGGGCTGAAATATGGAACGATCAAGACTGAGGAAAAGTATTTCCTGAGTTGGAAGGAAGACGAGGCGGACAACAGCCGCTTCAAGCTCGACAAGTACCTTCTGAAGATGTGCAACAAGGCCCGTCTGATCGAGTTGATGCACGACTTCGTGCTGTTCGACGGTGGGATCAAGAAGCTGCCCCGCGTGCACCAATATTTCGGCATCAAGGCGGCGCAGGCACATGTGCGGCGCCGCGAAGGCGGCATCATCTGGCACACGCAGGGCAGCGGCAAGAGCATCGTGATGGTGTTGCTTGCCAAGTGGATTTTGCAGAACAAGCCCAACGCCCGTGTCGTGATCGTTACCGACCGCGACGAACTGGACAAGCAGATCGAAAGCGTTTTCATTGCCGCTGGTTTCCCGATGACTCGCGTCGGCAGCGGTCGCGACCTGATGGCTCGGCTCGGCCAGGCGGCGCCTCGTCTTCTCTGCTCGCTGGTGCACAAGTTTGGCAAAAAGGGCGTCGACGATTTCGAGCAGTACATCAAGGATCTGCAAGCGCAACCTTGCCCGACAGTGGGTGAGATTTTTGTGTTCGTCGATGAATGCCACCGCACCCAGAGCGGCAAGTTACACCGCACGATGAAGGCGTTGATGCCCAATGCTGGGTATTCCGGACGAACGTGACCAGTGATTCCGGCATCGTGACCAGTCATTCCATTTGAACGTGACCGCCCATTCCGGGCGAACGTGACCG
>NZ_JAEMNU010000011.1:0-10753 GCF_016461825.1 Rugamonas violacea
TTCAGCATTGGGCAATCTGTCGCCCACCGTCTACGAACGGAAAATGGCAGCACGCCAACCTATCGTCGTGTCCGAAATTACTTGACCACAGCAGCTGACATGGTAGAGGACCTGCGTGAGTTCGACGGAATATTGAAATCGCACAGGTTCCCGAATCTGAAGACGCGCCTGCGCGTATTCGATGACGAAGACCATGCGAGCGTCTTTCCCTTTCTCCTGACGCACGGATTACGGACTTACTTAAGGTCGTCGAAGTGAAAACACAATTGACCAGTTTCCGGCGGGCGAATTCTCGCGACATTCCTGCAATGTCAAAGATTCGATTGGCTGTTCGCGAAAATATTCTTTCCAACCCCGCTCGTGTTACCGAGCAAATGTATGAAGATTATCTGGAGCTCCTCGGACGAGCTTGGGTGGCGGAAGTGGATGGGGTTGTCGCCGGTTTTTGCTACGCCAACAACACGGATTCATCCATTTGGGCGCTGTTCATTGAGCAAAAATACGAGAGGCGCGGACTGGGTAAGCAACTGCTCAACATGGCCCTCACTTGGCTTTTCGAGCAGGGTCACGACGTCGTCCGATTGAGCACCGGGGCGGAAACAAGAGCAGATCGTTTTTACGCCTCGCAAGGATGGACACGAGAGCGAGTTGATGGGAACGACGCTTTTTATCTGCGGGTGAGGCCGGAAGCGCAAGCCACGTAGTTGCCGTGTTGATTTTTCTGGCTACGCAGGGCAAACAATTTCACTTGTTCGTTTCTAGTGTCGCTTACTTCGCCGAGAGCGCACATCTGGAAAACATCGGACTCCCATAATACCGGGAGGCCGATGCCGGCCGCTTAGTCGCGAGCTGTTTGCCGTTTGCTATCGCGACCTGCTCATGGCTTGGCAGGGTGGCGGCGGCGCGCTGTCCAGCCCAGCAATCCCAGGCCGGCCAGCAGCATCGCGTAGGTTTCTGGTTCCGGCACTGCCGTCACCGAAATATCCAGGCGGCCTATCGCTTGCTGCTGGTTGAAATTGAGCGCGGTCCAATCGAAATTGGCCGGGACGTAATTGCCGCCATCGGCAAAAGTCAGATAGGGATTTCCGGTGACGACATGCACCACGCCGTTTTCATCCATTCCCTGATTCGGGCCGCTCTGGCCGCCGCCAATGCCGAATGCACCATTGGCCAGTGAGTGGGCGAAGTTGTTTTGCTCGGTGCCGGCGTCGTAGACATGGCCAGCACCGCCCAGCGCCAGCGACAGCTTGCCGCCGCCAGCCAGCGATGCCAGGTCGATGCCCTTCGCATCGTCATTGCCGATAAAGAAATCGTTGCTGAGCACAACCATGGCGGCGTAGCTCAGGTAGCGATTGGCGCCGTTCAGGTCGACGTTGTGCAGCGTGAAGCTACTGCTCGCGCCGGGAAAGCGCGGTCCGTTTGGCAGTGTCGTTTGCAAGCCACCCGCCACTGCGCTGGCGAAGTTGGCGCTCAGCACGCTGGCGTTGCCGTCCTCGGCAGAGCGCTCGATGGCCAGCGAGGCTGCGGCGCCGGCATTGAAGGTGTCGAAGTTGCCGTCGTGCAAACCTAGCCAAAGAGGGGCAACGCCAACGCCGCCGACCGGCGCGATATTGGTGAAGGTGAAGGTGACGTCGGCGGCCTGGGCGGCAGCAACGGTCAGGCCGACGCTGACGGCAATCAGCGCTTTTGCGAAAATAGAAGGTTTCATGTGATGTCATCCTTTGTTATGTAATTGAAATGCCGCGCACGAAGTCGCGCGGAATTTCTTGGTCGAATGACATCACGCCATCATTACAATGATTTCATTTTTATATTTTTTTATCGGCTGTAAGGAATCCTTTTCCCGCACCGACAAACGCTCCCGCTGGTCCCCTTACGGCCAAAGACGCGGTCCCTGAGCGAGGTCGTCCACCGGGCGCGCATTGGAAGGACGTCGCGATCGTTCGTGTTGTAGCCGAGGCGTTGCGTGAAGGGCGCTCTGCATAGGGTTGACTCACCTTGTCTAAGGATATGACCGAACCCGACCACAGACTTTCAAAGGCTACTTTGGGACGACGGACGGCTCGACGTAAACTCCCCTGTCCCCATGCTTTGCGTTGTTGTAAAAACCGCCAAAGAACGCCACTCGCTTGCTCCAGATTGGCAACCGGTAGTTGTCAACTAAGCGGGCCTTGACCGCTAGCGCTTTGCATTCCGGCCGCCTCGGCCACAATCCAGTCGCGCACGATGCTTGCGTTGGCGTTGGCGTTGGCGTTGGGCGCGGCATGGCGGGCGATCAGCCAGTAGCCGTAGGCGAGCGAGGCCGGCGCACGCGCGCTGGCCAACACGAGTTTGCCTTCATCGAGCAGCGGGCGCACCAGCGCCAGCCGTCCCAGGGCCACGCCCTGTCCGGCCAGGGCCGCTTGCACCACTTGGTCGTATTGGTTGAAGTGCAGCACGCCACGGGCTTGCAGCTTGCCTTTGCCGGCCTTGCGCCACCAGTCATGCCATTGCAGCCAGGGCCGCGATACGTCGTCGAAATCGAGCAGGACTTGCTGGCGCAGTTGCTCCGGGTCTTCGATCCGGCTCACGCCGAGGGCGGGATGGGCGACGGGCACCAGTTCCTCGTCGAACAGGAAGAGGGCGTGCTCGGGCGCATCGGCACGCTTGCAGTAACGCACAGCGAGGTCGATGTTTTCCCGCTCCAGATCGACGAAGCGATTGTTGGCGGCGACCCGCACGTCGATGCCGGGCGCGGCGCGCTGAAAGGCGCCCAGGCGCGGCAGCAGCCACAGGGCCGTGACGCCGATGCTGGCGCTGATGGTGACGGCGCCGCCGGCCGTGCCGGGATGCAGGGCGGCGACGACGTCGCCGAGTTGTTCCAGTGCCGAGTCGGCGCTGCGGAACAGGCGCTGGCCGGCGCTGGTGAATTCGATGCGGCGGTGCGAGCGGACGAACAGGCGGTAGCCGAGAAAGCTCTCCAGCGCTTGCACCTGGCGGCTGAGCGCCGACTGGGTCAGGCACAGTTCCTGTGAGGCGAGGGTGATGCTCATGCGGCGGCCGACGGCGACGAAGGTGCGCAGCAGATCGAGCGGCGGCAGGTCGAGCAGGCGGTTGGACATGGGCTTCGGTGCTCCGTTGCGCCGTCTGCCAGGGGCAGGCGACGAGTGTTCAGGTGGCGCTGAGAATTGCCGGGGCAATCGCGGCGGGGCTGCTCTGCGAGTATTTTACACATGCTTGGATGGAATGCGAACGGAGCAAAAATAGCGTTTGAGCCGGCTCGCTGGCTGGGGTTCAATGAGTGGGTGCAAACATGAATGAGGAGCATCCATGCGACAAGTCCCGACAGGGCCAGACACGGTCACGGCGGCACTGGAATTTTTGTGCCCGGCGAACGAGCGTCCCTACACCTATATGTATCCGCCGCCCGATGGCGGGCCGTGGCAAAACAGCGACTACCGGCGCGAAAACGTGCGCGTACGCGATGCGCGCGCCGTTGCCGCGTCGTTGTCGATCGACCGCGAAGGCTTCGAACTGCATCACGCGCCCAGCGCGGTGCGCGACTTCATGAACCAGGATGAGGTGCTGCGTTACCACTATCCGGAGGCGGCGCAACTTGCCTGTGCGGCCACCGGGGCCAGTCGCGCCATCGTCTTCGACCATCTGCTGCGGCGGCGGCAACCGGGGCCGCCGCTGGCCTTCGGTCGCCGCGACGGTCATCGTCCCGGCGCGGCGGGACGAGTGCATTGCGATTTCACGCTGGCGTCGGCGCAGCGCCGGCTGGCGATCGAAATGGGCGATGCGGATGCGGCGTCGAAGATCGCGCGCTACAGCATTGTCAACCTGTGGCGGCCGATCCGCCATCCGGTGCTCGACGTGCCGCTGGCGCTGTGTGATGCGCGCACCGTGGCGCCGGGGCAGTTGGTGGCCAGCGATATTTTCTACCCCGAGCGCGGCGGCGAAATCTATCAGGCCGTGTATGGGGCGGAGTTTGCGTGGTCGTATTTCTCGGCGTTGACGCGCGACGAGACGCTGATCTTCAAGCAGTTCGATTCGCTCCGGACGGGTGTGGCCAGGTTCACGCCGCACGCGGCGTTCGAGCATCCGGCGGCACCGGACGATGCGCCGCCGCGCGAGAGCATCGAGACGCGCTGTTTGTTAATATTCGATTGAGCAGGGGAGAAGACGATATGGAAAACACGACGCGGAACGAATTGGTATTCTGGTTCGATTTCGGCAGCAACTACAGCTATCTGAGTTTGCTGCGCATTCGGGCGCTGCAGCGCGATACGGGCCTGGCGGTGTGCTGGCGGCCTTTCCTGCTGGGGCCTATCTTCAAGTCGCAGGGCTGGGCGAGCTCGCCCTTCGTGCTGCAAAAGGAGAAGGGCGCATACGTGTGGCTGGACATGCTGCGCCAGTGCGAGAAGTACGGCCTGCCGTGGCGGCGTCCGTCGGACTTTCCCCGGCTGGCGCTGTTGCCGACGCGGGTCGCCCTGCATGCCGCGGAGCAGCCGTGGCTGGGCGACTTTTGCGAGCGCGTCATGCTGCGCAATTTTCGCGACGATCTCGATATCGGCAGCGACGAGAGCGTCGCCGCCGTTTTGCTCGGTTTGGGCCTGGATGCGGGAGCCATCATCGCCGCCGCGCAGGAGGAGGCAAACAAGCAGAAGCTGCGGCAGCGCACGGCGCAGGCGCAGGCGCTGGGCATATTCGGCGCGCCGACCTTTTTCGTCGGTGCCGATATGTTTTGGGGTAACGACCGGCTCGACGATGCGCTTGCCCATGGCCGCAGCCGCGCCATTTCAAGCTCCGCTTAGCGTGAGGTGCTTGTAGAAGAAGGTGGTGCCACACAGGTCGCCATTCGGCATCAGCGCGTACTGCGGCACCGCGCCGACGCGCTGCCAACCGGCGCGTTCATACAGCCGCTCGGCGTCGCCGCCGCTCACCGTGTCGAGCACCAGCACCGACTTGCCCGCGTCGCGCGCGGCCGTGTCGATGGCTTCCATCAGACGCTGGGCGATGCCGCTGCGGCGCGCCTGGCGGTGCACCAGCATCTTGGCGATGTCGGCGCGGTGCGGTTGGTTGTCGGGCAGGGCGGTGATCATCTGCACGGTGCCGACGATGCGGCCGGCGGCGTCCTCGGCGACCAGCAGCACGCGCTCGTCGCGCGCCACGCCGGCGGCCACGTCGCGCCAAAAGGCCACGGCCTTGGCGCGCGGCAGCGGCAGCATGAAGCTGACCGAGGCGCCGCCTTCAACGCAGTCGATCAGTACATCGGCGAGTGCTTCGATGCTGGCGGCGGCCGCGTCGGCGTCGAGGCGGCGGATGGTGATGTTCATGCGGGTCTCCGGTTCGGAATGAAGGGTTGCGGCGCCAAGGCGACCAGATAGCGCGCCGCCGTGCTGCCCGGATTGGCGTAGACGATGGGCTGGTCCAGGCGCATGGCCAGGCAGTCGCCCGTGGCCAGGCGCCAGTGTTGGTCGCCGACGCTGATCTCCATCACGCCTTCGATGATCCAGACCTGCTGGTAGATATCGACTTCGGCAATTTGGTGAGCTCACTGAAACCACCGGCAAGGTCTAGGGTCAGACCCCGAGGGGTCTGACCCTGGCTTGTTGCCGTTGGGTGGTGTTGATGCTGCCGGCGCCTTCGCTCTAGGGCACGCGGCTCTGTCGGCGCGCTGGCTTACGCTTCGATGAAGCGCATCTTGAAGTTGCGGCCTTTGATGGCGCCGAAGTCGCCGCCCAGTGGATTGTTTTTGCTCAGGCGCTCGAAGGCCTGGTGGGCGACGCGGCGATCCAGCGCGACATAGCTCATGAACTCGAACACGTTGATCTTGCCGACCTGTTCCTTGGTCAGGCCGGCGTCGCCGGTCAGGGCACCGAGCAGGTCGCCGGGACGCAGCTTGTCCTTCTTGCCGCCCATGACCACCAGCGTCATCATCGGCGCCGGATCGGCGGCGGCGTATTCGCTTTCCTCGATCTCGTCGAGCTTGTGCCAGGCGACCGGCGCCTTCTGGTATTCCTCGATCAGCTTGACCCACTTCTTCTCGTTCGGCGCGCACAGCGACAGGGCCAGGCCCTTTTCGCCGCCACGGCCGGTGCGGCCGACGCGGTGGATGTGCACTTCGGTGTCCTTGGAGACGTCGACGTTGATCACCGCTTCGAGGTTGCTGATGTCGAGGCCGCGCGCGGCGACGTCGGTGGCCACCAGCACGGAGCAGCTGCGGTTGGAGAACAACACCAGGATCTCGTCGCGCTCGCGCTGTTCCAGTTCGCCGTACAGGGCCAGCGCGGAGAAGCCTTGGCTGCGCAAATCGTCGGCCAGTTCGCGGCATTGCACCTTGGTGTTGCAGAAGGCCAGCGCCGAGACGGGCTTGAAGTGGTTCAGCAGCTTGGCGACGGCGCCGTTGCGCTGGTCGAAGCCGATCTCGTAGAAGCGTTGTTCGATCTGGCTGTTGTCGTGCTGGGCTTCGACCGTCACTTCGACCGGGTCGATCAGGAAGGAGGCGGTGGCGCGGCGGATGTCGTCGGGGTAGGTGGCCGAGAACAGCAGCGTCTGGCGGCGCGTCGGGCAGGCGCTGACGATGCCGGCGATCTCTTCGTAGAAGCCCATGTCGGTCATGCGGTCGGCTTCGTCGAGCACCAGGGTCTGCACCTTGGACAGGTCGATGGTGTTGCGGCCGATGTGGTCGCGGATGCGGCCGGGCGTGCCGACGACGACGTGGGCGCCGTGTTCCAGCGAGGCGATCTGCGGGCGCATCGGCGAGCCGCCGGTCAGGGTCAGCACCTTGATGTTGCCGGCGGCGCGGGCCAGGCGGCGCAGTTCATTGGCCACCTGGTCGGCCAGTTCGCGGGTCGGGCACAGCACCAGCGCCTGGGTGGCGAACCAGGCCGGATTGAGCTTGTGCAGGATGCCGATGCCGAAGGCGGCGGTCTTGCCGCTGCCGGTCTTGGCCTGGGCGATCAGGTCGCGTCCCTCCAGCACCGCCGGCAGGCTCTGTTCCTGGATCGTCGTCATCTTGTGGTAGCCGAGCAGGTCGAGGTTGGCCAGGAAGGCGGGCGTCAGCGGCAGGCTGGAAAAGGAATCAGTAGTCATGGTGGCGGACCGGGTAAAGAGGGGGATGGGGCACAGTCTAACAGGCTGAACGCGGCTGCGGCCGCGGGCCTTGGTGCGAATGGTGGGCGGCCGCGCGCGGCGGCTGCGCCGGGGCGCTAGTTCGGCGCCCAGACCGGCAGCCCGGTCAGGTCCAGCGCGTCGTCGCGGGTCCAGACCGGCAGGCCGGAGTTGTCGGTCGCCTCGAGCAGTTCGAGCTGGACCTGTTTCATGTTGGCGCGCTTGCCGCGCGGGCCGGCGCCACGCTTGGGCTCCGGCTCGAGCGGCGCCGCCGGGCTGAAGCCGGGCAGGTCGAACGTCGCGTTGTCTTTTTTATCTCTCATTTCTGAACCTCATACCCATTGGCCGCGGCGGCTGGCGCAATGGAGCGTCCCCGGCTGGCGTGTGCACGCCAGGGGACGCTTGAACAAGGCGGCGCGTAAATGCGCCGCACAAAACAAAAGCCCGGCTGCAGCAGTCGGGCTCAGTAAATTTTAGTGCACGCAGTGTATCACAAACCGTTTTGGCCGTGGGACGGGGCGGGCCGGCACGGCCGCGTCGGCGGCCGTGCCGGTGTGCGTCATCCGGCCCTTGGAGGCGCCGGGCGTCCGGCACCCGGCGCCTAGCGGAAGCTCAGCGCGCCGGTCAGGTCGCCCGGCGGCAGCGCGCCGCGTTCGGCGAAGGCGGCGTTGCGCACGGCCAGGCCTTGCAGCAGCGGCAGGTCGTGCAGGCGGGTGATCAGGCGCAGGATCGAGGTGGTGTCGTAGAAGCTGTGGTCGACCTGGCCCTTCTTGGCGAACGGCGAGATGACGATGGCCGGAATGCGCGAGCCCGGACCCCAGCGGTCGCCCTTGGGCGGCGCGACGTGGTCCCACCAGCCGCCGTTTTCGTCGAAGGTGATGACGACGACCATGTCCTTCCATTGCGGCGACTTCTTCAAGTGCTCGATGACGTTGGTGATGTGCTGGTCGCCGGACTCGATGTCGGAATAGCCGGCGTGCAGGTTCAGATTGCCCTGCGGCTTATAGAAGCTGACCGCCGGCAGTGTGCCGGCCACCGCGTCGGCGAGGAATTTGTTGGAGATCGGGCTGTCGCCCAGGCCGCCGTCGCGCAGGTGCTCGGCGCGCGCCGCCGTGCCGGGGGCGAACTGCTTGAAGTAGTTGAACGGCTGGTGGTGGAACTGGAAGTTGGGCTTGGCGCCGCCGCCGCGCGCGTCGAGGGCGGCTTGCCAGGCGCCGCCGTACCAAGCCCAGCTGACGCGCTTGGCCGACAGCAGGTCGCCGATGGTGTCATAGGTTTGCGGCGGCAGCGTGCTCGGGTCGAGCGGGTCGGCCAGGTTGGCGTCGCCGCCGGCGGCCGGCCGCACATAGCTCGGTTGGTAGGGCGGCGCCATGGTGTTGACGGCGTAACCGTCGGGCGAGATGGCGCCGTCGTTGACGAAGCTCGGCTTGCCGTCCAGCGCCGACGGCGGGCAGTCCGGCGCCACTGCCAGGCGGGTACCGGTGGGGCCGTCTTCGAGCACGGCGATTTTTTTCTTGGCCGGCGTCTGCGCGGCGTTGAAGTACTCCGGCGTGCGGCCGGTGACGAGGAACTGGTGGTTCAGGTAGGAACCGCCGAAGGCCGCCATGAAGAAGTTGTCGCACAGGGTGTACTGCTCGGCGATCTTCCACAGGCCGAGGTTCTTGCTGGTCTCGCCGTAGTAGCCCATGACCATGCCGCCGGTGTTGCCCCAGGCGGCGAAGCCGTCGTTCTTGCCGCCGTTGATCTGCATCTGGTTATGGTAGAACAAATGCCACAGGTCGCGCGTGATGACCGCTTCCGGCAGCGGCTTGCCTTCGGCGTCGACCAGCTTGAAGGGGCCGTTGGGCAGGCCTTGCACCTGGTCTTCGTTGAGCACATACTTTTTGCCGCCGATGTCCTGCGGCGTCGGCACGATGCCGCCCCAGACCTTGGGCAGGGTCGGCAGCACGCTGCCGTTGCGGTCCTTCTGCGCGCTGGCGGCGGCCGGCACGGCCGACAGCGGCGAGCTGACACCGGGGAAGTTGGCGAACAGGTTGTTGAAGCTGCGGTTTTCCAAATAGATCACCACCACGTTCTTGACGTGGGCCTTGAGCTTGGCGTCGAGCGAGCCCTTGGCCAGCTTGCGGGCCGGGGCTGCGTCGACCATCGCCGGCAGGGCGGTGGCCAGTCCGGCCGCGCTGGCGGCCTGGAAGATGCGCCGGCGCGAGGGATTGCTGGGTTGGTCGGCAGTTGGGTTCTGCTGGTCGCGGTCTTGGTCCTTCACGCACTTCTCCTCAGGTGATTGGGCTGCCGGCGGGGCGGGTTGGCGGCCGCGCCGGGCAAAGCAGGATTGTGACAGTTTGTCATAAATGAGGAAAGTGAAATGCGCTTCAAATTGCCGCGGGATGAAGGCGGCCGTCGCGGGGCGGCGCCGCCCGGTGATAGAATTTGCAACCCCACAGTTCGCGCATCGTCGTAGAAGGACCGCCATGCAAGCTTCGCCGCTCAATTTCGCCCAACCCGTGCTGGACGCGCAAACCATCGAGGACGTTTCGGCGGTCCTGCAGTCGAACTGGATCGCCACCGGCCCCAAGGTGGCGGCGCTGGAGGCGGCGCTGTCGGCGCGTTTCGGCGGCCGGCCGACACGGTTGCTGACCTCGGCCACCGGCGCGATGGAGGTGGCGCTGCGGGTCTGCGGCATCGGCGCGGGCGACGAGGTGATCACCAGCGCGCAGAGCTTTTTCTCGACCATGAACATGATCGTCAAGGTCGGCGCGCGGCCGGTGTTTGTCGACTGCGTGCTGCCGTCGCGGGCGATCGACCTGGCGCAGGTGGAGGCGGCCATCACGCCGCGCAGCAAGGCCATCATGCCGACCCACTTCCCGGGCAGCCTGGTGGACATGGACGCGCTGTACGCGCTGGCGCGCCGCCACGGCCTGCGGGTGATCGAGGACGCCGCGCTGGTGCAGGGCTCCTGCTGGGGCGGGCGGGCGGTGGGCGGCTTTGGCGACATCGCCACCTTCAGCTTCCACCCGAACAAAAACATGACCACCATCGAGGGCGGCGCCATCGTGCTGGCCTCGGAGGACGAGGCGAAGTTGGTCGACATCGAGCGCTTCCACGGCATCGCCCGCCTGCCCGACGGCACGCGCGACGTGGTCGCGGCCTGCGGCAAGTTCAATATGTCGGACGTGTCGGCGGCCATCGGCCTGCGCCAGTTGGCGCAGCTCGATGGCTTTTTGGCGACGCGCGCCGCGTTGGTGGAGTGCTATTTCGAGCGCTTTCCGGCCATCGCCGGCGCCATGCTGCCGCCGTGGGGCATGGCGGGGCAGAGCTGGAACATGTTCTGCGTGATGCTGCCGTTCGAGACGATGGCGCTGGACCGCAAGCAGTTCCGCGACGCGCTGCAGCGGCGCGGCATCGCCACCGGCATGTCCTACGAGGCGCTGCACACCACCACGCTGGGCCTGGGCCTGGGCTATGCCGAGGGCGACTTCCCCAACGCCGAGCGGGTCGGCCGGCAGACGGTGACGCTGCCGCTGCACGCGGCGATGACGGTGGCCGATGTCGACCGCGTGTGCGCCGCCGTGGCGGAGATCGTCGGCGTTTAGTGGGCGGGCTTCGGCGCGGTGGTGGATCAAAACCACCCACAGGCGAAGAGCCGGGGGGGGGGCCGCGG
>NZ_JAEMNU010000011.1:10761-55322 GCF_016461825.1 Rugamonas violacea
CCCCCCCCCCCGCCTCTGCCCTTGGGTGGTTTTTGTAACCGCCGGCGCCTTGACTTGACGGCGTTCGGCTCAGATGCGGTGGGGGAAGCGGGCGCGCAGCGCGGCGACGAACTTGGCCGAGATGGCGGCGAAGCCGTCCGGCGTGGGGTGCAGCTCGTTGGCCCACTGGCCGGCGCTCAGCGTGCCTTGGGTCTTCACGTGGATGAAGTCGGCGTGCTGGCCCTGCAGCTCGTCGAGCAGCTCGGCGAAGCGCGTCAGCAGCTGCTTGACGATGCCGGGTCCGGTCTCCCTGTCCCAGCCGCGGTCGTCCAGGCTGGGCTTGAGCCAGGGGCCGACGGTGCACACGCCGACGCCGCTGGGGAGGGCGAAATCGTAGCTGTGGACGAAGATGGGGATGCTGCGATTGTGCGCCTGGGCGATCTTGTCGCGGGCCAGGATCAGGTCCTGGTAGGCGGCCTTGACGATGCCGAGGACGGCGTCGACACGCGCGCTTTGCAGGCCCAGCGCGGGGTCCTTGTGGACTACGGCGGAGTCGGCGATCCACAGGCGGAACTGGTCGCCGGCCAGGTCGTTGCCGCCGCCGGAGAAGAGGATGGCGTCATATTGGCTGCCGTCGTCGCCGGCGTTGAGCTGGGCCAGCAGGCGGTGCAGCTTGGTCACGCCGAGCATGTCCTCGGCGGCCTCGCCGTAGTGGGCCAGCGACAGGATGCTGGGCGACAGCGGCATCGCCTTGAGGTGGGCGATGACGTCGCTGTGGGCGAACACCGGCAGCGGATAGTCGAACCAGCTGTCACCCTGGGCAATGAGGTTGAGCGGCTTGGCGCCGAGTTGGTGGGTGGCGCTTTGCATCATCTGGCGCTGCTCGAAGCGGGCGCGGTGCTCGGCGACGCGGCGGTCCAGCTCATTCTGGATCGCTAGCTTTTGTTGGGTGTAGGCGTTGGGTGCGGCGGTGACAAGGGTGGCCATGGCGAAGCTCCGGTGGTGGCGCCGGCGCGGGGTGCCGAAGCCGTTGTTCGGCGGACTGCTCTTGCTAAGATTGACATGACAGAATATACACTGCCGGGCTGTGGATCGGTGCGCGGATTGTCACAAGGGATGGGGGCGCGACGTGCTCACAGGTGGCGCTGTATGCGCGGATGCATTCGCTGTCGTCGGCATAGTGTCCAACTTGATTGGGTGAGGTAGGCCAGACGTGAAAAAGCCGTTGAATTCTGGCGAATTCAACGGCTTTTTGAATCTGGTTGCGGGGACAGGATTTGAACCTGTGACCTTCGGGTTATGAGCCCGACGAGCTGCCAGACTGCTCCACCCCGCGTCTGTATGCCGGAATTATATACAGGCGGGGGAAGATGCGCAAGGGCGAAATAAGAAATGCTTATATTTCGCCATTTTGATTAAGCGCAGCTTATGCCGTGGCGGCGCCCAAACGCCACAGCGAGGTCAGTTCCGCCGAGCGGGCGGCGTGCAGCGGGTCGCTGGCGTCGGCGGCGCGCGGGTGGACCGGCTTGATATCGTTGCGACCCAGGACGGTCAGGCCGGCGGCGGCGATCCAGCCGAGCAGCTCCTCGCGCGTGCGCAGGCCGAGGTGCTCGGCCAGGTCGGAGAGGATCAGCCAGCCCTCGCCGCCGGGCGCCAGGTGCTCGGTCAGGCCGTTGAGGAAGCCGCGCAGCATGCGGCTGTCCGGGTCGTAGATGGCGTATTCGATGGGCGAGCTGGGGCGGGCCGGCAGCCACGGCGGATTGCACACCACCAGCAGGGCGCGGCCCTGCGGGAACAGGTCGGCTTCGAGCAGCTCGACGGTGCCGTCGAGGTCGAGGCGGGCCAGGTTCTCGCGGGCGCAGCGCAGCGCGCGCGGGTCCTGGTCGGTGGCGATGACGCGGGCCAGGCCGCGCTTGGCCAGCACGGCCGCCAGCACGCCGGTGCCGGTGCCGATGTCGAAGCCGAGCGTGGCGCCCTTGGGCAGCGGGGTGGTGGCGACCAGCTCGACGTATTCGCCGCGCACCGGCGAGAACACGCCGTAGTGCGGGTGGATGCGGTCTTCCAGCGCCGGGATCTCGACGCCGGTGCGGCGCCATTCGTGGGCGCCGATCAGGCCGAGCAGCTCGCGCAGCGAGGCGATGAAGGGCAGCTCGCCACGGCCGTAGGCTTCGTTGCAGGCCAGTTGCACCTCGGGCGCGCGGCGCAGCGGGATGGCGTAGTCGGCTTCGAAGGGGATCAGCAGCATGGCCAGGGTGCGGGCGCGCTGCGACTGGGCCTGGCGGTGCAGGTGGAAGGCCTCGGTCGGGTTGGCCGGCGGCTTGGCCGGCTTGGTTTTCTTGCCCGGTTTGCTGTGCTTGTGGTCGGCGCGGCGGGCCAGCGCCTGCAGCAATTGGCGGGCGTTCTGGAAGTCGCCGCGCCAGAGCAGGGCGGTGCCTTCGCAGGCCAGGCGGTAGGCCACGTCGGCGGTGGTGCGGTCGTCGGCGATGACGACGCGCTTGGGCGGCGCCATGCCGCTTTCGGAGCGCCAGCGCGCGCTTTGCTCAACGCCGTTTTCGGTCCAGTGGATTTGCGGCGTCGCGCTTTGCGGGGCGGTCATGGCGCCACCTGCGTGGATTGGAAGGGGCGATGGGCGAATTCTTGGACGGGCATGTTTGGGGCAATCGAAAGGAATAGGGTAGCGGCGATGGCGCCGGCGGTGCGGGCACGGTCGCGGCGCTTCGTTGATGGTGTGGCTATTATACGTGGGGCGGACGGGGCGATGGATGCGTGGCGATGGCGCGGCGCCGGCCGCCGCTTGCGTTCACGGCCGGGGTGGCAGCACATGGCAGCACATGGCCGCGCAGGGGCGGCGGCGATAACGCCGGCGTCAGGCCGGTGCGTGAGGCGGGATGGGACGCGATGGGGAGGCCGCCGGGGCGCGTCGAGTGGCGCGCTCCGGCGGCTGGGCTCAGGCTGCGGTCTTGGTTGCGGTTTGGTTGGCGCTGGCGCCAGCCGGTGCCGTGGTGGCGGCCGGCGTGGACGAGGTCAGCGCCGGCGGGGTGGCCGGGGCGCCGGGTTGGTTGGCGTAGGAGTCGGCCAGCGCCTTGGCGCGGCTTTCCGCCGTGTTGGGCGGGGCGTACAGGTCGAGCGGGGTGGGGCTGTCGATCAGCTTGAGCAGGCGCAGCGTCAGGCTGCCGCCCGGGCCCTGGTTTTGATCGGCGTTGCCGCCCGTGGCGTCGGACTGGCCGAGACCTGCGGCACCGCCGAGCAGGTCGGTGCTCAGGTCTTGGCCGATCAGTTTGAACAAGTCGGCCAGGCTGCCGGGGAAGTCGATGTTCGGCAGCTGCACGGTCGGCAGGGTGCCGGGTTTGGCGCCGTCGGCGGCCTTGCCCTGGTTGTTGGTCTGGCCGTTGTTGTTGGCGGCGCTGCTGGTTTGGCTGATGCCGGCTTCGACCCTGGCCTCGTACTGCACCTCGACCTCGAAGTCGAACTTGCGGCCGTCGGCGGTGGTGATGGTGCCCTTGCCGAGGAAGTGCGAGCTGTCGCTGAGCTGGAAGGCGGCGGTGTCGGTGCTGCCGTTGGGCCCGGAGCTGTGCTGCAGAATCGCGCCGTAGCTCGACGAGGTGTCCAGGCTGACGGAGTCGAAGGAGATCTGCGCGCCCTTGCCGGCGTCGCCGAACAGGGCTTGGGCGAAGCTGCCGAGCAGGTTCTGCGCCAGGTCTACCGTGGCGTTGCCGATGCTGTCGACGCGCTTTTGCAGGTCGACGCCTTTGGGCGACAGGGTGACGTCGTTGCCGAGCGGGGCGAGTTTGGTGGCTTTGCTGCCGGTGGCGGAAGCAGGGGCGCCGCTCTTGTCGTCAGCCTGCGGCAGCAGCGCCGGCAGGGTGGAGCGATAGGGTGTGCCGAGGGCGGGAATAGTAGACATGGCGGCTTCCAGGGGAGTTGTAGAGGATACAACGGCAGGGTGCTGGTTTACTTGAGGGCGACGGATGCAAAAAGATGCTTCTTCTTGTACTGCCGCTAAGTCAATAAAGGGCGGGTGGCTGTAAAAATCACCCAAGGTCAGAGAGCCGGGGTCAGACCCGCGGGGTCTGACCCCAGATTTACGCCTGTGGGGTTGGCGGGCTTCCCTGGCGCCTTTGAATCGCGCCGGCGAGCGGTGTTAGTGGTGATGTGACCAGCTACCGTCGGCCGATTCGAGGTAGGACTGGACGGCGTCCTTCTGGCCGGTGGCATGGCGTTTGATTTCGCCGCATTTGCAGATGCCCTGGTAGGGCTGGATGTGCGAGCAGGCCGACACCTTTTGCAGGAAGACCTGCACGGATTTGGCGCATTTGGCGCATTTGAAGGTGAGCGTGCGTGGTGCTTTTAACATGGTGGCTGAGTTTTCGCGCAAAGGGACGATTTTATCACCTGCTTGGCGGCGCGGCGCGGCGCGGCGTGCCTGCTCGGCGCCTAGCCGGCGCGCACGGCGTCGACAAAGACGGGCAGGGCGGGCGGCATCTGGCGGCGGCTGGGGGAGTGGAGGAAGTCATGGCGCTCGCTACAGCGCGCAGGAGATGGCCATGGTCGGGCTATGAGGCGCGGCCTCGGCGCCCTAATTTCGCCGGGGCCTCAGGCGAAGACGTTGAGGGTCGGCGGTGCCGGCGGCGCGAGCTCGTAGGCCTGTTGCAGCGCCTGTTGAGTCTTGATGGCCAATTCGGCGCGGGCCTGCTGTTCCAGTTGCTGGGCCTGGGCCGCGACGGCGCGGTCGGGGCCGGACGGCTCGGCCGGCGCCAGCGCGGCGGCCTGGATGGTGTGGGCGCGGGTGATGGTCTCCTCGGGCGTGCGGCCGGGCGAGGTGTCGATGTTGACCTCGCCGCCGACGGCGTAGTCGACGCCATTCGGGCCGCGCTGGTAGGTGTAGCTGGCGCCGGAGACGGCCAGTCCACCGGCGGCGGCCAGGTGGGCCTGCTCGTGCTGGCGCACTTCGGCGTCGCGCGCCTTGAGTTTGTCGATCAAAACCAAGGCTTGCGGCGTCAGCTCGGTGGGCGCGCCGGCGCCGGCGCGCGCGGGGGCGACCCGCTGCGGCGTGGCGGGTGGGATGGCACTGGCGGTGACGGCGGCGATGCTCATGATGGCACGCTATGTTGGTCGGCCTTCGGTCAGCTTTGATCGGCTTCGATCTACCCCGATGATAGCAAATTTGTAGCATTTGCTTGCAATTTCATCGCGCGCGGAGGCGTCGTGGCGGTCAACTGAACAGGCGCCGGCGCGTTGAAGGAGTAGCCAACCGGCTTTGTCGTCGTCCGTCTGCGAATGAGGTTTTGTTATGGACCAGTCTAAGCAACCCAGCAAGGAATCGGTGCGCCAGTGGTTGCGAACGCAGATCGAACAGCGTCGCCCGCCGCCCAGCCCGCAGCAGATTCGCCGCGAGCTGGGTTGGGATCTGGTCAAGCTGGAGAAGGGCACGCTGGCGCAGCGCTAGCGGCCGGCGCCGCCGGCCAGGCCGGCGCCTACTCCTATTTCTATTTCTACTGCACGGTGACCACGCTCTTGCCGCCGGCCGAGGGCTGCACCATGATCTTGGTGGAGATCCGTTCCGTCATCTCCTGCACGTGCGAGATCACGCCGACCTTGCGGCCCATCGATTGCAGGCCGTCGAGGGCGTCCATGGCGATGCGCAGGGTTTCGGCGTCGAGGCTGCCGAAGCCCTCGTCGATGAACAGCGATTCGACCCGCACCCGGTTGGACGACAGCGAGGCCAGGCCCAGCGCCAGCGCCAGCGACACCAGGAAGGATTCGCCGCCGGACAGCGAGTGCACCGAGCGCATCTCGCCGCCCATGTCGAGGTCGCGCACCAGCAGGCCGAGCGAGGGATGGGCCGGATTGGCGATGCGTTCGAGCTGGTAGCGCCGCGCCAGCTGGCGCAGGTGGGCGTTGGCGTAGCCGAGTAGGACGTCGAGCGTGAACTGCTGCGCGTAGTTGCGGAATTTTTTGCCGTCGGCCGAGCCGATCAGCTCATTCATGCGCGCCCAGCGCCGTTCGATCGCCTCCTGCTGCTCGATCGCGCCCAGCATCGCCTGCGCCTGTTGGCGCCGGGCGTTGTCCTGGGCCAGCCCCAGTTGCAGCGCGGTGGCGGCGTCGTGGCGTTCCTTGCGCTCGGCGGCCAGCGCCGTCATGGCCTCGATCAGCGTGTCGCCGGACTGGGCGGTGTCGTGCGGCGCGCCATGTTGGTGCTGGGCGCGTTGCTCCTGGCGCTCGCGCTGCACGGCGGCGGCGTTGGCCAGCGCGCTGTCGAGCGCGCGCAGCGACTGGCGCTCGGCGGCCAGGGCGTCCTCCGGGCAGGCCAGCAGCGCGTGCAGGCCGGCCAGGTCGAGCCGGCTGTCGTCGTCATCCGGCTGGCGCCGCTGGAAAGCGGCCAGCCAGTCGTCCAGACGCGCGGCGGCCAGGCGGGCCTGTTCGGCCAGCGCGGCGAGGCGCTGGCTGGCTTGCGCGGCGGCTTCGTCGAGACGGGTGATGGCGTGGGCGGCCTGTTGGCTGGCGCCGTGCTGGGCTTCCAGCCGCGCCTTGGCGGCGTCGATGGCGCCGCGCAGCGCCGTTTCTATATCGTGGATTTCGCGGCCGTCCCACAGCGCCATGCGCTGCTGCTGGGCCGCCTGGATGTCGCGCTCGGCCTGCTGGAAGGTGCCACGGGCGACGCTGGCGGCGGCGCCGGCGGTGGCCAGCGCGTCGGCCAGCGCCCTGAGTTCGACGTCGATGGTGGCCAACGCGGCGGCGCGTTCGTCGGCGGCAGCCCGCTGGGCCAGCCACTGCCGGCTCTCGGTCTGGCGGGCCTCGTGGAAGCGCGCCGGGCCGGCTTTCCAGTCGTCCTTCCAGCCTTCGCTGGGCAGGTCGTTGCCGCTGAAGGCGGCGTCGAGGTCGTCGAGCAGGGCGCCCAGTTGCAGCGCCACTTCAATGCGCTGCTCGTCGAGCGCCTTGTGTTCGGCGTCGATCTGGGCCAGTGCGGTGCGGGCCTGGGCCGCCACGTCGAGCAGTTGGGCGTGTTCGGCGGCGGCGCGCTCGCAGGCCGCCTGGGTTTGTTCGCGTTGCGCGGCGGCTTGGCGCATGGCGCGTTCCTGCTGCTCCAGCTGCTGCAGGCCGGCCGTGGCGGCGGCCAGTTCGGTCTGGAACCAGGCGGCGCGTTCGGCCTCGGCCGGCAGTGTCGTCGCGGCGTCGGCCAGCAGCGGGTGGCTGTGCCAGGACTGGTCGTGGCGTTCGATGGCTTCCTGCAGCGTGCGCAGTTCGGCCGTCAATGCGCCCAGCTGTTCGATGCTGGCCTGCGCGCTGGCGCGCTGGTCGGCCTGTTGGTCGATATTGGTCTGTGCCAGTTGGCGGCAGCGCGCCACCTCGGCCTGGAAGCCGCCCAGCATGGTTTGCATGGCGCCGTCGTTGTGGCGGTAGGGGTGTTCGAGCGCGCCGCAAACCGGGCAGGGGGTGTCGTCCTCCAGCGCGGCGCGCAGCGTTTCGACGTTCTCGGCGCAGGCCGCCTCGGCCAGCTTGAGCGAGCGCTCGGCCTGGCCAAAGGCGGCCATGATGCCGATGTGCTCCTGGCGCGCCAACACCAGCGCGGCGTCGGCCCGCTCGCGCTGTTGGCGCAGCTGGGCGGATTGGGTTTCGATCTGGCGGCCGCGCTGCTGGCGGGTGTCCAGCTCAAGCCAGATGCGCTCGGCGCCGGCCAGCAGTGCGCGCCGTTGGTCGAGCGCGTGGCGTTGGCCCAGCAGCTGTTCGGCGGGGAAGGCGGCCAGCGCGCGCAAGGCTTCCTGCCGTTGCGCCTCAAGCGCGTGCAGGCGTTCCTGGGCGCCGGCCAGCTTGGCGGCGGCGCCGGCCTCGTCGTCGCGGTGGCCTTTGGCGCTGTGCTGCACGCGGGCCAAGGCCTTGCTGAGTTTTTCGGCCTGCGAGGCGGCTTGGCCGGCCTGGACGAACAGCACGTCCCAGCGCGGCCAGGACTGCGCCAGCGCCTGCCAGTGGTGGTGGCGCGCCAGCCAGTCGGCGCCGGCTTGCTGCGATGATTGCAGTTGTTGATGTTGGTCCTGCTTTGCCTGCAGCGCGGCCTTGGCGCGGCTGTCGGCCTGGCCGGCCTGTTCGCTGGCCTTGGCCGCCGCGCCGTGGGCCGGCAGCATCGCCTCGATGCGGGCGTCGAGCGCCTTGGCCTGGTCCAGCAGCGGCGCGGCGTCGCGCTGCGCCTGCTCGGCCTGCAGCAACTGCGCGGCGGCCTGTTCCAGCGCGGCGCCGGCCTGGCGCTGCGCTTCCCTGGCCTGTTGGATATTGCCGGCGTTGGCGGCCAGCGCGGCCTCGGTGGCTTGGCGGTCGGCGTCGAGGCGGGCGATGTCGGCGGCCAGCGGGCGCGCCGGTTGGATGGCGTCGACCCGTTCGAGCGCCAGCCGGCGCGGCGCGGCGGCGGCCAGCTGTTCGTTTGCCGCTTGCCAGTCCAGCTGCGCTTGTTGTTCGCCTTGCCGCAGGCGGGCGGCCTGCTGGTGCCAGCGCAGATCTTGTTCCAGCGCGGCTTTGCGTTGGTCCAGCAGCGCCACGACCTGGTCGGCGGCGGCGCTGTCGGCTTCCAGTTCGGCGCGCGTCTCGGCGCTCAGCGGGCGCTGGTCGGCCAGGCGCGACAGCAGTCTTTGCAGGTCGGCCTGTTCCAGCTTGGCGCGCTCGAAGGCGCGCATCGAGATCTCGCTGTAGACGGTGCTGCCGGTGAGGGTTTCGAGCAGCTCGCCGCGCTCGTTGTCCTCGGCCTTGAGGAAGGTGGAGAATTCGTTCTGCGCCAGCAGCACGGCGCGGGTGAACTGTTCGAAGGACAGGCCGATGCGGCGTTCGATCTCGGCCTTGACCTCGGTCTTGGTGGCGCCGATCGGTTGCAGGCCGGGCAGCTGGTGCAGGGTCATCGCGGTCGGTTGCAGCGCGCCCTCGGCGCGGGTGCGCGAGCGGCGCACGCTCCAGCGGGCGCGGTAGCTGCTGCCGTCGTTGCCGATGAAGTCGACCTCGGCGTAGCCCTCGGCGGCGCCACGGCGCAGCAGCGCGCGGGTGTCCTGCGAGGAGATGGTGTCGCTGCCGACGTCGGGCAGCAGGCTGCGGCCGAGCGCCTTGAGCAGGCGCGGGGTGGCGTCGTACAGCGCCAGGCAGAGGGCGTCGAGCAGGGTGCTCTTGCCGGCGCCGGTGGGGCCGCTGATGGCGAACAGGCCGGACGAGGCGAGCGGCTCCTGTTCGAAGTCGACCTGGAACTCGCCGGCCAGCGAGGCCAGGTTTTTGCCGCCAATTTTTAAAATCTTCATGCTGTGGTGTTCAATACGGTTGGGGTGTTCAGGCGGCGGGCAGCATCAGCTCGGCGAAGGCGCTGAGCTGTTCGGCCGGCGCCTCGGCGTTGAATTTTTGTTGGTACAACTGGCGGAAGATGTCGTCCGGCTTGAGGCGGTCCAGTTGGTCCAGCGTCAGCGTGGCGTCGTCGGCGGCGCCGCGCGGGCCGCTGCTGGTCTCGATTTTGGCCAGGCGCACCGGCTTGCCGTCCAGCGCCGCCTCGATGCGGGCGCGCAGGCCCGGCTCGGGCGCGTCGAGCCGCACGCGCACCTCCAGCAGCGGCCGACTGTCGGCCGTCGTCTCCGCGTTGGCGTCGGCCACGGCGGGGAACTCCAGCGCGGCCAGTTCGGCCAGCACCTGCTCCAGCGGCGCCGGCCGCGCCGGCACGCGCAGCAGCTGCACCGCGCGCGGCACCGGGATGCCGGTCACCGCGCTGAGCGCGCCGTCGGCCAGGTCGACCCGCAGCACCTGGTGCTGGTAGCCGATTTCGGCGAACGACAGCGGGATCGGGCTGCCGCTGTAGCGGATGTGGCCTTGCTTGCCGACCGTCTGCGCCAGGTGCAGGTGGCCCAGCGCGGCGTAGGCGATGGCCGGGGCGAAGATCCCGGCCGGCAGCATCTCGGTGCCGCCGATGACGATGCGCCGCTCGGAGTCCTGCGACATTTGGCCGTCGACCATGTGGCAGTGGCCCATCGCGATGATCGCCTGGCCGGGCTGGCGCTTGGTCTCGGCCAGCGCCAGCGCCTGGCGGTACAGCAGGGCGATGCCGGCCAGGTAGGGATCGCCGGGCGTGGCGGCATGGTCGGTGGGGGGAGCGGCGGCGGGCGTCCGGGCGCCGGTGGCATTGGCGTCGGCGTCCGGCGTCTCGGCATCGGTGACGTCGACAGCCGTGTCGTCGTCGTCGTCGTCGTCGTCGTCGTCGGCGGCGGCGGCCGGCGCCGGGCGCGGCACGTCGCCGGGACGCAGGAAGGGCAGGGCCAGGCACCAGGCCTGCACGCTGCCGTCGGCGCCGGTCAGCGGCAGCACCAGCTGCTCCAGGTCGATGGCGCCGGCGGCGTCGCGCGGCACGGCGCCGACCACCCGCGTGCCGTGCGCTTCGAGCAGCGGGCCGGGCGCCTCCAGGCGGCCGGGCGAGTCGTGGTTGCCGCCGATGACGACGATGTTCAGGCGCGGCAGGCGCTCGCCGGCTTGGCGCAGGAAGCGGTACAACTGCTTTTGCGAGGCCGACGAGGGGTTGGCGTTGTCGAAGATGTCGCCGGCGATGAGTAGCGCGTCGGCCTGTTCGGCGACCAGGGTGTCGAGCAGCCAGTCGAGGAAGCACTGGTGCTCGTAGCCGCGCTCGAAATTGTGGAGGGACTGGCCCAGATGCCAGTCGGAGGTGTGCAGCAGACGCATGGAGTGAGTGTGGAAACGGCCAGGAAGCGCTCAATATAGCGCAATATGGGTCGGCCCAGAGCGGGGCGGCATTGACGCAGGCCGAATGGCGGCGCCGTTCAAGCGGCGTTCGAGCGGGCGTCCGGCAGCGCCGGTCCGGCGCGGAAGGTGTTGCGGCCGGCCTGTTTGGCCTCGTACAGCAGCACGTCGGCGCGGTTGAGCAGTTCGGCCGGCGACAGCTCCTCGTCGCTGTAGAAGGTCAGGCCGATGCTGGCCGAGATCGACACGACGATGCCGTCCAGCTCGAACGGCGCCTGCATCGCCGTGACGATCTTGGCGGCCAGCGCCTCGGCGTCGTCGAGCCGGCTGATGCGCTCCATGATGATGGTGAACTCGTCGCCGCCGAGGCGGGCGATGGTGTCGCTGACCCGCATGGTGTGGGTCAGGCGCGCCGAGAAGGACTTCAGCAGGGCGTCGCCGACGCTGTGGCCGAAGGTGTCGTTGACCGGCTTGAAGCGGTCGATGTCCATGTACATCACCGCCATCAGGGCGGCGTTGTCGCGGCATTGGGCCATGCTGTCGTTGAGCTTTTGCAGGAAGCCGGCGCGGTTGGTCAGGCCGGTCAGGGCGTCGATCTGCGACAGTTTGAGCAGGCGCTGCTTCTCGCGCTTTTGCGCCGTGATGTCCTGGCGCATGACGTGGAAGCCGATGACGCGGCCGCCGTCCTCGTCGCGCTGCGGGATGTAGACCACCTCGAAGCAGCGTTCGTAGCCCAGGCTGTCGTCGTCCTCTTCGAAGGTCAGCGTCTCGCCGGCCAGCGTGCTGGCGATGAACGGCGCCAGGAAGGCGTAGCGTTGCTCGCCGACCGTTTGCAGCACGCTCTTGCCCAGCACCTGCAGCCCGCTGCGCGAGAACTCGCGCTCGTAGGCCAGGTTGTGGAAGCGGTAGACCTCGTCGTCGTCGAGGTAGGCGATCATCGCCGGCAGCGTGTCGGCGATGGTGCGCAGCCGCGCCTCGCTCTCGCGCAGCGCCATGACCGACTTGCGCACCACGGTGATGTCGTCGACGGTGCCGACGTAGCCGTAGACCTTGTCGTCGATGCGCATGACGGCGATCTTGAACGAGACCCACACCACGGCGCCGTCCGGGTGCACCACGCGCAGGGTGTCCTGGTAGGGCTGGTGGTCCCGGCTGAGCCGGCGCAGCGCCTGCTGCAACGGGGCGCGGTCGTTCGGATGCACCGCCGCCTGCCAGGCGTCGCCCATCGCCTGGGCGCGGGTCAGGCCGGTGATCGCCTCGAAGGTCAGGTTGACGTAGGTGCAGTTGCCGTTGGCGTCGGCGCGGATCAGGCCGAGCGGCGAGGCGTCGTTGACGGCGGCCAGTTCGGCCTGTTTCTTGCGCATCGCCAGCTCGGCCTCCATGCGCGCGGCGACGTCGCGCGTGGTGACGGCGACGCCGTCGTCGATGGCGACGATCTGGTGGTGCAGCCAGTGCGGGCCGCCGGGCAGGAAGCTGAGTTGGAACTCCTCCTCAAGCGCTTGGCCGGTGCGCAGCACGGATAGGTATTTGTCGATGTAGCCCTCGCTGCGCAGCGCCGGCAGCACCTCGCACAGGCGCCGGCCGATCAGCGCGGCGCGCGGGAAGCCGATCAGCGCGGCGCCCCGCTCGTTGAGGTCGGCGAAGGTGAAGTCGACCACGTTGCCGCCGCGGCGGCCGCCCTGGCGGCAGGCCTTGAGCAGGAACACCGCGTCGAGGCTGGCGTCGGCCGCCGCGCGCAGCATGTGCTGCGCCTCGGTGGCGCGCAAGGTGGTGCGGCGCAGGCGCGCCGCCTGCTGCATCAGCAGGCCGACGAACAGCAGCACCAGCGCCGAGGCCACCAGCAGGGTGCCCAGATACATGCGGCGCTGCCGCTCGAAGCGCGCCAGCGCGCTTTGCGTGCTGATGCCGACCACCGCCATCAGGCCGTAGCGCGGCAGCTCGCGGTAGCTGTAGATGCGCGCGATGTGGTCGAGCGGGCGCTTGGGTTGCAGCTCGTCGTTGGCCAGGCCGGCGGCGGCCGGGGCGCCGAAGTCGATGCTGTCGCTGATGACCAGCTGGGCGCCGACGCGGCCGGCGCTCAGGCCGCTGTCGCGCCCGAGCAGCACCACCGCGCCCTGCTCGTCGACGTTGAGGCGGTCGTAGTCCTCGACGAAGATGGCGGGGTCGATCATGATGACGAAGACGCCGGCGAAGCCGCCGTCGCGGTCGTTCAGGCGGCGCGACAGCTGCACCAGCCAGCGCTTGGTGCGCGGCTCGACCAGCGCGGTCGACACCTGGACGATGTCGTTCGGTTCGGCGGCGTGGTTGCGGAAGAAGGCCTGGCGGCCCAGCGCCGGGTCGAAGCTGCCGTTGCGGCTGTCGATCAGGCGGCCGCCGGCGTCGAACAGGGCCAGCGGCGGATCCAGCTTGCTCGGCAACAGCGAGTCGAGCAGGCCGCCCTTGCGGCTGAATTCGGCCAGCCGCAGCGCGCCGCCGCTCTGCTCGAACTGCAGTTTGAACAGCTGGGTGGCGTGGTCGCTCTGGCGCAGCAGGTGTTCGGAGTGCTCGGCCAAGGTGCGCGCCAGCGCCTGCGCCCGCAGCACCGCCTCAAGGTGGGCGTTGTCGCGTTCCTGGCCGATCTGGTAGGTCACCGCCGCCCACATCGAGGCCAGCAGCGCCAGGGCGAAGGCGGGCAGCAGCAGCGCCCGGTACAGGCGGCGCAGAGGGGTGTTAAGCGTGCTCAATTGGGCGTTGGCCGACAAGAGTCATGAAAGTGGTCTTTCCCCGGCGGGAACCGGTGTCTCGTGTTTTTCTTCATTCTGCCCGGAATTGCCGCGCTTGGGGGCTTGCCCTGCGAAAATATTCGCCCGCCGGGGCGGCGCCGTCCGGCGGCCCGGGGCGCCGGTGGCACAAAAAATACAGGAATTGCCGATTTCTCATTAGAATAGACCTTGCGCGCCGGCGCCCGTCCGGCGGCCGTCGGCAGCGACGATAGAAGAGCACAAAAAAGACCACAAAAGGACTTGGGATTTGACCGAATTGACACTCAGCCTGGCCGCCGCCCGCGCGCTGCACCTGGCCGCGCAGGGGCTGCTGCAACCGCGCCGCCGCAAGGCCAGGCCGGACGACCTGCTGGCCGCCATCCGCCAGATGGGCGTGCTACAGATCGACACCATCCACGTCGTCGCGCGCAGCCCCTATCTGGTGTTGTGGAGCCGGCTGGGCGACTATCCGCAGGCCTGGTTGGAGCAGTTGCTGGAGGACGGCGCGCTGTTCGAGTACTGGGCCCACGAGGCCTGCTTCGTGCCGATCGAGGACTATGCGCTGTACCGCCCGCGCATGCTCGACCCGGCGGCGATGGGGTGGAAGTATTCGGCGAGCTGGATGCGCGAGCGCCGCGCCGAGGTCGACGCGGTGCTCGAACACATCCGCGCCAACGGCCCGACCCGCTCGTCCGACTTCGAGCGCAGCGACGGCAAGGCCGGCGGCTGGTGGAGCTGGAAGCCGGAGAAGCGCTCGCTGGAGGTGCTGTTCACCACCGGCGCGCTGATGATCGCGCGGCGCCACAACTTCCAGCGCGTCTACGACCTGGCCGAGCGCGTGCTGCCGGACTGGGACGACGGCCGCCTGCCGGCGCCCGAGGCGACCCGGCGCACGCTGTTGCTGAAGGCGGTCAAGGCGCTCGGCCTGGCCAAGGCCGGCTGGACCGCCGACTACTTCCGCAGCAAGGGCGCGCGACCCGACCTGGACGCGCTGGTGGCCGAGGGCGCCCTGCTGCGCGCCCGCGTCGCCGGCTGGGACGAGCCGGTCTACATCCACCCGGAGCACGCCGACTTGGCGGCCGCCGCCGCCGCCGGCGCGTTGAACGCCAGCCTGACCACGATTTTGTCGCCGTTCGATCCGCTGGTGTGGGACCGCCGCCGCGCCCTCGAACTGTTCGACTTCGATTACCGGCTGGAGTGCTACACGCCGGCCGAGAAGCGCCGCCACGGCTACTTCTGCCTGCCGATCCTGCGCCGTGGCGCGCTGGTCGGCCGGGTCGACGCCAAGGCGCACCGGCGCGACGGCGTGTTCGAGCTGAAGGCGTTGCACATGGAACCTGGTGTGCGGTTGAGCGCGCGCCTGGTCGACGACATCGCCGCCGCGCTGCGCCGCTGCGCCGCCTGGCACGGCTGCGCGCAAGTGCGGCTGGAGCAGTGCGCGCCGGCGCAGTTCGCCGCGCCGCTGGCGGCCGCGCTGGCCGACGCCCCAGAGCGGGAGGCCGCATGAAGCAGCCGGCGAACTGGCACAAGGAGCCGCCAGCCGAGCCGCGTGGCGCGCTTGACACGGCGGCCGGAGGCGGCGGCGGCATCGGCATCGGCCGCGACGACCCATCCGGCGCCGCCGCGCCGGCCGCGCTGCCGGCCGCGCCGGCCGGCGTGATCGGCGCCGACGGCCTGCCGCGCTTCGGCCGTTACGCCGGCCAGGTCGACGGCTTCGACTGGCGCGCGCTGGCCGCGCCCTATGCGCGCGGCGCGTTGTGGCGGCGCTTCCACCACAAGCGCTGGCACTACGTCGCGCTGGCCACCGAGCAGATCTTCTGCGCCGTCGCCATCGTCGATGTCGGCTGGACCAGCACCGCCTTCGCCTACGCCTTCGACCGCGCAGACGGCGACATGCTGGCCAACTTCTCGCAGGACGGCCTGCCGGGCCGCTCGGCCAGCCTGGCCGGCCACGCCGGCGGCGCCAGCCGCTTCCGCACGCGCCGCAGCAGCATTTTGATCGACAGCGACGGCGCCGGCCGCCACCGGCTGGAACTGCGCTGCGACCACGTCGAGATCGACGCCGAGTTCGGCCCCGGCAGCTCGCCGCTGCTGCTGGCGGTCGGGCCGATCGCCAAGGGCTCGGTGCACGCCACGCAGAAGTCGTCCGGCATGCCGTTGACGGGCCAGGTGCGCACCTGGCGCGACGACTACGACCTGGCCGGCGGCGTCGCCAGCTTCGACTATTCGAACGGCCTGCTGGCGCGCGAGACGGCTTGGCGCTGGGCCTCGGCGCACAGCCTGGAGATGGGTTTCAACCTGCAAGCGGGCTACTTCGGCGACAACGAGAACGCGCTGTGGCTGGATGGCCGCATCTATCCGCTTGGACCGGCGCATTTCCTGTACGATGTGTCGGACCCGTTGGCGCGTTGGCATATCTTCACCGAGGACGACCTGCTCGAACTGCACTTCACGCCGGACGGCGCGCGCCGCGAGGACAAGAACCTGGTGGTGGCGGCCAGCCGCTACCTGCAGCCGATCGGCACCTTTACCGGCTGGGTCAGGAGCGGGCCGGAGCAGCCCAAGCGCATGGTCAACCAACTGGTCGGGGTCACCGAGGACCATCACTCGCGCTGGTAAAAAACAACAGCGCGACGGCGGCAACGGCACACAGCCGCGCCGAGCGGCAGAACACGGCACACAAGGGCCGCGCGATAGGGATAATGCAGGCATACGCCAAGAGGCCAGGATTATGAGCATTAGAAATCTCGACCGTCTGTTCAAACCCCGCTCGGTGGCCGTGATCGGCGCCTCCGAGCAGCCGCAGCGCATCGGTACGCGGGTGCTGGCCAACCTGGCCGGGGGCGGCTTCGACGGCGTCATCTGGCCGCTCAACCCCAAGTACGACATGCTGCACGGCCTGCGTTGCTATCCGAAGGTGGCGGCGCTGCCCGGCGCGCCCGAGCTGGCCATCCTGTGCACGCCGCCGGCCACCATCCCCGGCCTGATCGCCGAGTTGGGCGCGCGCGGCTGCCGCGCCGCCATCGTCATGACCGCCGGCCTGGGTGAGCTCAAGGGCGGCGCCGGACGCAGCCTGCGCCAGGCCATGCTGGACGCCGCCAAACCCCATCTGCTACGCATCCTCGGCCCCGGCAGCGTCGGTTTGCTGGTGCCGGCGCTCGGCCTGAACGCCAGCTTCGCCCACATCGGCGCCAGTCCCGGCAAGCTGGCCTTCGTCTCGCAGTCCGGCGCGCTGGGCACGGCGGTGCTGGACTGGGCCAGCCTGCGCGGCATCGGCTTCTCCAAATTCGTCGCCATGGGCGAGGGCGCCGACATCGACTTCGGCGACCTGCTCGACTACCTGGCGGCCGACAGCGACACCGCCGCCATCCTGCTCTGCCTTGAACAGGTCAGCGGCGCGCGCAAGTTCATGTCGGCCGGCCGCCTGGCCGCGCGCGGCAAGCCGGTGATCGTGCTGAAGGTCGGCCGCGACCGCGAGGGCGATGCCGACGCGGTGTTCGACGCGGCGATCCGCCGCGCCGGCATGCTGCGGGTGCACTCCACCGAAGACCTGTTCGACGCCGTCGAGACCTTGGCGCGGGCGCGCGGCCAGCGCGGCGAGCGGCTGGCGGTGATGACCAACGGCGGCGGCCTGGGCCTGATCGCGGTCGACGCGCTGCTGGCCGGCGGCGCCCAACTGGCGCCGCTGTCGGCCGCCACCGTCGAGCGGCTCAAGCAGATGGCCGCGCCGGCCGCCAATCCGCTCGACCTGCTGGCCGACGCGCCGGTCGAGCGCTACGCCGGCGCCGTCGAGGCGCTGCTGCGGGAGCCGCAGGCCGACGCGCTGCTGTTCCTGCACGCGCCGACCGCCATGGTGCCCAGCCTGCGCATCGCCGAGGCGGTGGCGCCGTTGCTGCGCGAGGCCGGCAAGAACGTGCTGTCGTGCTGGCTGGGCGGCGCCGCCGTGGGCGCGGCGCGCCAGTTGTTCGCCGATGCCGGCCTGCCGACCTACGACACGCCGGAGAAGGCGGTGCACGGCTTTCTGCAGATCGCCCAGTACCGCCGCAACCAGGAGCTGCTGATCGAGGTGCCGGCGCAACTGCCGGCGGCGCCGGAGCGGGCCGCCGCGCGCGCCGTGGTGGCCGCCGCGCTGGCCGCCGGCCACCATCAATTGAGCGAGATGGACAGCCAGGCGGTGCTGGCCGCCTACGGCATTGCGCTGGCGCCGATCCGCGTCGCGGCCGACGTCGAGGGAGCGCTGGCGGCGGCCGCCGCGATCGGCTACCCGGTGGCGCTGAAGGCCAGCGCGGCGCAGCTGGGCCGCCGCGCCGACGTCGGCGGCGTGGTGCTCGACCTGGAGGACGCCGACATGCTGCGCGCCGCCGCCGGCGCCATGCGCGACCGCCTCAAGCGGCTGCGTCCCGACCTGGCCGGCACCGGCTTCGTGGTGCAGCGGATGGTGCGCCGGCCGGAGGCGCAGGAGCTGGCCATCGGCGTCCACAACGACGCCGTGTTCGGCCCGGTGATCGTGTTCGGCCAGGGCGGCATCGGCGCCGAGGTGGCGGCCGACCGCGCCGTCGGCCTGCCGCCGCTGAACATGGTGCTGGCGCGCGACATGGTCGGCCGCACCCGCGTCGCCCGCCTGTTGGGCGGCATCGGCCAGCGCGCGCCGGCCGACTTCGAGGCCATCGGCCGCACCCTGGTGCAGGTGGCCGAGCTGGTGGCCGACCTGGCCGAACTGGCCGAGTTGCAGATCAACCCGCTGCTGGCCGACGCCGACGGCGTGCTGGCGCTGGACGCCCACATCCGCCTGGCGCCGCCGCGCGCCGCCTGCGCCATGGCGATCCGGCCCTATCCGCAGGAACTGGAGCAGGAGGTGGCCTGGCAGGGCGGCGCCATTTTGCTGCGGCCGATCCGGCCGGAGGACGCGCCGCAGCATCTGGTCTTCTTCAACGCGCTCGATCCGGACGACGTGCGGCTGCGCTTCTTTTCGGCGATGCGCGAGCTGCCGCCGGCCCAGCTGGCGCGGCTGACGCAGATCGACTACGACCGCGCCATGGCCTTCATCGCCACCCGCGCCGGCGCCGACGGCCTGCCCGAGACGCTGGGCGTGGTGCGCGCGGTGGCCGACCCGGACAATTTCAGCGCCGAGTTCGCCATCGTGGTGCGCTCCGATTTGAAGGGCAAGGGCCTGGGCCTGGTGTTGTTCCAGAAACTGGTGGATTATTTCCGTAGTCGTGGCACGGCCGAACTGAGCGGCGAGGCCTTGTCCGAAAACGGTGGCGTGCAACACCTGGTGCGCCGCTTCGGCGGCGAGGTGTTGCCGCGCGAGGAGGCGGGGACGGTCGGTTTGCGCCTCGCTCTGCAGGGAACACGGCCGCGCTTGTCCTAAGTCAAAGCGGCTTTGTCGGGTTTATTTACACTTTTACTTCCGCGCTGTCCGTCAGGTGTCACAAACTTGCTGGCCAGACATACTTTCGTTGACGTCCCGCTCAGACGCCACGTTTTCCTGGGAGTCAGAATGTTAACGGCCACCTATACCCTGGTAGCTCTATCGGTCGAGCAAGCCAGCGTGCGCGTCAGCCTGCAGTCGTTTCAACAATACGTGCGCGCCAACCTCATGCAGCAAAACAGCATCACCCTGGGCCAGCTGGAATACGCCTGCGAGACCCTGAACCGCCTGTACCAGGCCTGCCACTGGCGCAAGATCGAGATGTACCTGATCCCGGCGATCCGCCAGGCCACCGAGCGGGCCGACCAGTTGCTCGACGAGCTGAGCCGTCTGAACCAGGCGGCGCTGGCGGTGATCCGCGCCATGCAGGAGCGCATCGGCGGCCTGCACGAGGGCGCCGAGGAGCAGGTCAGCCAGATCTGCGCCAGCATCGAAACCTTTTGCAGCGCCCTGTTGCAGCGCCTGGAGAAGGAGGAGAAGGAGCTGTTCGCCATCGCCCGCAGCGTGATCTGCGGCGAGGCCTGGTTCGCCATCGCCAACCAGTTCCTGCTGCACGACGCCAAGATGGTCGAGGAGCGCCGCGCCCGCTCGGCCGCGCCGATCACGCTGCCCACCGCCGCCACCGCTGCCGCCGCCACCGCCTCGGCTGCCTCCGCAGCAGCAGTTGCCTCCGCCGCCTCCGCCGCTGCGGTTGCCTCCGCCGCCGCCAAGGCCGCCTCGGCCGCAGCCTCCGCCGCCGCCATCGAGCGCCTGCTGTCGCCCCGGCTGGCCTTGCTGCCGTTGCCGCCGCTGGATATGACGGCCGACTCCCATGAACAGCTGGAGGCCCCGCTGGCCACCGGCGCCTTGTCGCTGGCCGCGCTGGACCTGCCGCTGGCCGATCCGCTGGCGCGCCAGTAAGGCCAGCGAGGCCAGTAAGGCCAGTAAGGCCAATACGGCCGGGTTGGGACGGCGGCGCGGCCGGCGCCGGCGCCGGGAATGCAGCATCGCCGGGCAAATTTCCCCTGCTTTGCTATGATGGTGGTTTTCCCCACTCATAGCTCACCATGTTCGATTTCCTATTTAAACGAGCTACCGACAAGTCCGCCGAGCCGCAACGGGCCACGGCCGCCTCCGAAGCCAGCGACGCCGCCGTCGCCCAGGCCGCGTCGCGCCGCGACGAGCAGACCGCCCGCGCCGGCATGCTGGCCGGCGACGAGGCGGCGGCGGTGGAGCTGATCCTGCAAAGCGAATTCGCCGGCGTGCGCCTGGCCGCCGCCGAACACGTGGTGTCGCAGCCTGCGCTGGAGCAAGTTTTGCTGGCCATGCGCAATAGCGACCGCCGCGTCGCCAAGCTGATGCAGGGCCGGCTGGACGCGATCCGCTACCAGCACGCCGAGCAGCAAAAGGCCCAGGCCTGCATCGCCCAGGCCGAGCGCCTGATCCAGGATGAAAAATTGACACCGAACATGGTGGCCGACCTCGACCGCCAATGGTCCGTCACCGCCGCCGCCGCCGAGCAGGCCGAGCGCTTCGCGCCGCTGCGCGTGGCGCTGGCCCAACGGCTGGAAACCCAGGTCAGCCTGCAACGCACCGTCATCGACGCGCTGGCCGAGCTGCGCGCGCTGCCGGCCGCCGGCCTGGCCCCGGCGGCCGCCGCCCAGACGCTGGAACGGCTGCGCGCCGGCCACGCCAGCGCCTTGGCGTCGGCCGAGCTGACCTCGCTGCCCAAGCATCTGCTGAACGACGTCGCCGCCGCGCTGGAACTGGCCGGCACCGCCCTGCAGGCGCTGGAACAGCATCAAGCCGTCTTCGACGCGCGCCAGGCGGCGCTGGCCGAGTGGCAGGCCGCCGCGCCGGACAGCCTGCACGCCGAGCAGCTGCGCCGCGCCTGGCAGGCGCTGGGCCAGGTGCCCGCCGGCGAACTGGCCGCGCGCCAGCAGGCCGAGTTGGACGTGGTGCTGGCCACCGTGCTGGCCGCCAAGCCGCCGGTGGCTCCGGCCGAGCGCAACGCGAAGACCCGCGAAGCCAATCCGCCCCACGGTGCCAACACGGCCGCTGCCACTGGCGCCAAGCCGGCCAAGGACGGCAAGCAGGACAACAAGCGAGACGGCAAGCAAGACAACAAGCAATTCATCGAAACGCTGGACGCGATGGAGGCGGCGCTGGAGCAGGGCCTGCTGCACGCTGCCTCCGAGCACGACAAGTGGCTCAAGGAGCACAAGGGCGGGCGCCTGACGCCGGCCCAGTCGGAGCGTCTGGCGCACGTGCGCGCCGAGCTGAAACGCCTGGGCGACTGGGCGCGCTGGGGCGGCAACGTCTCGCGCGAGGAGCTGGTCAAGGCGGTCGAGGAACTGGCCGCGCAGGGCCTGGCGATGAGCGAGCTGGCCAAGAAGGTGGGCAGTATGCGCGAGCGCTGGAAGGCTCTGGACGCGGTCTCCGGCCACGCCCCCAAGGCCCTGTGGGAGCGCTTCGACGCGGCCTGCAGCGCCGCCTACGCGCCGGCCGCCGCCCACTTCAAGCAGCTGGCCGAGGAGCGCCACCACAACGCCGCCAAGGCCCAGGCCCTGATCGACGAGGTCAGCGCCATGGCCGGCACCGAGCACGCCGACTGGAAGCAGGTGGCCGCCGCCGCGCAGCGCCTGCGCCAGGTGTGGGGCCGCCTGGGCACCATCGACCGCAAGGAAAAGAAAAAATTCGACAGCGCCTTCGACCAGGCCATGAACGCCATGATGGCGCCGCTGGCCGAGCAGCGTTCGCTGGAGATGGCGCGCCGCGAACAGCTGATCGCCGAGGTCGAGGCGCTGGTGCCGCATGATCGTGGCACGCTCGACGTGATGCGTCACCTGCAGGAGCGCTGGCAGGAGCAGGCCAAGGCGCTGCCGCTGGAACGCAAGGCCGAGCAGGCCCTGTGGCAGCGCTTCCGCGCCGCCTGCGACCATGTCTTCGCCCAGCGCAAGGAGAGCGCCCACGCCGCCGACAGCGAACGCAAGGCCCACCTGCACGCCCGCGAGGCCATCTGCGCCGGGCTGGAAACGGCCGCCTTCGACGGCGCCGACAAGGCCCAGCTGGCCGCCATCGCCGCCGCGCTGCGCGAAGCCGCCAGCGCCTGGCACGGCGCCGGCGCGGTGCCGCGCGCCACCGAGGCCAAGATCACCCAACGCTACCAGGCCGCCGTGGCGGCCGTGCAGGCCCAGGCCGACGCCATCAAGCGCCGCGCCGGCGCGGCCCAGGCCAACGCCCTGCGCGACAAGCTGCGCCTGTGCCAGCAATTGGAAGTCACGCTGGGCCAGGACGGCGCCAGCGCCGACCAGGCCGAGTGGAACGGCCGCTGGCAGGCCCTGCCGCCGCTGGCCGCCGAGTACGAGCGCGCGCTGCACGGCCGCTTCAACGCCGCGCTGCTGGCGCTGGACGGCCAACGCGGCCGCTACGCCGAGCAGCTGGAGGCCAACCGCGCCCGCCTGCTCGACGAGGTGCTGCGCCTGGAGATCGTCGCCGGCGTCGACAGCGGCGCCGAGTTCGCCCGCGAACGCCTGAAGATGCAGGTCGAGGTGCTGCAGTCGTCGCTCAAGTCCGGCCAGAAGCCGCTGACCCAGGCGGCCCAGTACCTGCAGCTGTGCGCCATGCCGGCGCTGGCCGACGACCGCACCGCCAGCCGCATCGAGCAGCTGTTCCGCCGGATCGGCGCGGCGGAGGCCTCGTGAGCGGCGCGGCGCCGAACCAGGTGCGCATCCAGGAATGGGACTTCAACCTGACGGCCGAACTGGCCAAGCTGCGCGCCGACAATCCCAAGGTCGGCGCGGTGGTCAGCTTCGTCGGCACGGTGCGCGACCTGAACGAGGGCGCCGAGGTGGCGCAGATGGAGCTGGAACACTACCCCGGCATGACCGAGCAGTCGATCGGCGCCATCATCGAGCAGGCCAAGCAGCGCTGGCCCATCTACGGCGCGCTGGTGATCCACCGCGTCGGCCCGCTGCAGCCGCTCGAACAGATCGTGCTGGTGGCGGTGACGTCGGCGCATCGCGGCGAAGCCTTCGCCGCCTGCGAGTTCATCATCGACTTTCTGAAGACCGAGGCGCCGTTCTGGAAGAAGGAACACACGCCCGACGGCGCGCGCTGGGTCGACGCCCGCGTCAGCGACGAGGCGGCGCTGGAAAAGTGGAACGCCGCCTGACGCCGCCCGGCTGCGCTTGAAAAACCCACAGGCGTACATCCGGGGTCGGACCCGGCGGGTCCGACCCCGGCTTCCGCCCGTGGGTGGTTTGGTGGCCGCCGGCGCCTCGCATGGGTGACTGTCGGGCTATTTGACCCAGATCATGGAAATGTCATTTAAATAGTGGTCTCCTTGAAAACGGAACGCGCAGCCCAACCTGTAGCGCTAAGTCAAATTCACCGGAGCACTTCCATGCGGCAAGACAAACTCACCACGAAATTACAGGAAGCCCTGGCCGACTCGCAAAGCTTGGCTGTAGGCAACGACAATCCCTATATCGAACCGGTCCACCTGTTGACGTCCCTGCTGAACCAGGACGACGGCAGCGCCCGTTCGCTGTTGCAGCGCGCCGGCGTCAACGTCAACGCGCTGAGCAATGCGCTGAAATCGTCGCTGGAACGCCTGCCCAAGGTCTCCGGCACCGGCGGCGACGTGCAGGCCAGCCGCGAGTTCATCGCCGTGCTGAACCTGGCCGACAAGGAAGCGCAGAAGCGCAACGACCAGTTCGTGTCCAGCGAAATGGTGCTGCTGGCGCTGACCGAGGACAAGTCCGACGCCGGCAAGCTGGCGCGCGAGAACGGCCTGAGCCGCAAGTCGCTGGAGAGCGCCGTCGACACCGTGCGCGGCGGCGCCAAGGTCGACTCGCAGGAGGCCGAGGGCCAGCGCGAGGCGCTGAAAAAATACACCCTGGACCTGACCGAGCGCGCCCGCGCCGGCAAGCTCGACCCGGTCATCGGCCGCGACGACGAGATCCGCCGCGCCATCCAGGTGCTGCAACGGCGCACCAAGAACAACCCCGTGCTGATCGGCGAACCGGGCGTCGGCAAGACCGCCATCATCGAGGGCCTGGCGCAGCGCATCGTCAACAACGAGGTGCCCGAATCGCTCAAGGGCAAGCGCGTGCTGTCGCTCGACATGGCGGCCCTGCTGGCCGGCGCCAAGTATCGCGGCGAGTTCGAGGAGCGCCTCAAGTCCGTGCTGAAGGAACTGGCGATGGACGAGGGCCAGACCATCGTCTTCATCGACGAAATGCACACCATGGTCGGCGCCGGCAAGGCAGAGGGGGCGATGGACGCGGGCAATATGCTCAAGCCGGCGCTGGCGCGCGGCGAGCTGCACTGCGTCGGCGCCACCACGCTCGACGAGTACCGCAAATACATCGAGAAGGACGCCGCGCTGGAGCGCCGCTTCCAGAAGATCCTGGTCGACGAGCCGACGGTCGAGGCCACCATCGCCATCCTGCGCGGCCTGCAGGACAAGTACGAGTTGCACCACCAGGTGGCCATTTCGGACGCCGCCATCATCGCCGCCGCCGAGCTGTCGCACCGCTACATCACCGACCGCTTCCTGCCCGACAAGGCGATCGACCTGATCGACGAGGCGGCGGCGAAGATCAAGATCGAGATCGACTCCAAGCCGGAGGTGATGGACAAGCTGGAACGCCGCCTGATCCAGTTGAAGATCGAGAAGGAGGCCGTCAAGAAGGAGAAGGACGAGGGTTCGCGCCGCCGCCTCGGCCTGATCGACGAGGAGATCGTCAAGCTGCAGCGCGAGCTGAACGACTTCGAGGAGATCCTCAAGGCGGAGAAGGCGGTGGTGCAGGGCAGCACCCACATCAAGGAGGAGATCGAGCAGGTCAAGCTGCTGATGGAGCGCGCCACGCGCGAGAGCAACTGGCAGCGCGTCTCGGAACTCCAGTACGGCAAGCTGCCGGAACTCGAGGCCCAGCTCAAACAGGCCGAGAAAATCTCCAGCGTGGCGGCCAGCGCGCCCAAGCTGCTGCGCACCGAGGTCGGCGCCGAGGAGATCGCCGAGGTGGTCTCGCGCGCCACCGGCATCCCCGTCTCGCGCATGATGCAGGGCGAGCGCGACAAGCTGCTGCACATCGAGGAGAAGCTGCACGAGCGCGTGGTGGGGCAGGACGAGGCGATCGTCGCGGTGGCCGACGCCATCCGTCGTTCGCGCGCCGGCCTGTCGGACCCCAACCGTCCGTACGGCTCCTTCATGTTCCTCGGCCCCACCGGGGTCGGCAAGACGGAGCTGAGCAAGGCGCTGGCCGGCTTCCTGTTCGACACCGAGGAATCGATGATCCGCATCGACATGAGCGAATTCATGGAGAAGCATTCGGTGGCCCGTTTGATCGGCGCGCCGCCGGGTTACGTCGGCTACGACGAGGGCGGTTACCTGACCGAGGCGGTGCGGCGCAAGCCGTACAGCGTGATCCTGCTCGACGAGGTCGAGAAGGCCCACCCGGACGTGTTCAACGTGCTGTTGCAGGCGCTCGACGACGGCCGCATGACCGACGGCCAGGGCCGCACGGTGGACTTCAAGAACACGGTCATCATCATGACCTCGAACCTGGGTTCGCATAAGATCCAGGCGCTGGAGGGCAGCGAGCCGGCCGTGATCAAGCTGCAGGTGATGGCCGAGGTGCGTTCGCACTTCCGTCCCGAGTTCATTAACCGGATCGACGAGATCGTGGTGTTCCATGGCCTCGACGAGAAGAACATCGGCGCCATCGCCAAGATCCAGCTGAAGATTCTGGAAAACCGCCTGGCCCGCATGGAGATGGGCTTGACGGTGAGCGAACAGGCGCTGCAGCGGATCGCCGAGGCGGGTTACGATCCGGTGTATGGCGCGCGTCCCTTGAAACGGGCGATCCAGCAGCAGATCGAAAATCCGTTGTCGAAGCAGATCCTGGCCGGCACCTTCGCGCCGAAGGACACCATCCGCATCGACGTGCGCGACGGCGCGCTGGTGTTCGAGGCCGGCGGCAGCTTCGCAGCCGGCGGCTAGCCGCCGCGCGCGGCGAAGAAGGCCGACGGCGTGCTGCCGAAGGTCTTCTTGAACATCGCCGAGAAGGCCGACTGGCTGGCGTAGCCGAGCTGCTCGGCCACCTGCGCCAGCGGCATGCCGCGCGCGATCAGCGCTGCGGCGTGCGCCAGCCGCACCTGCTGGCGCCACTGCACGAAGCCCATCCCCAGCTCGCGTTCGAACAGCCGCGCCAAGGTGCGCGCCGAGGCGCCGGCCCGCGCCGCCCATTCGTCCAGGGTCAGCGGCGAACCGGGTTGGGCGATCAGCGCCGCGCACAAGCCCTTCAAACGTTTATCCTGCGGCAGCGGCACGCGCATCGGCCGCGTCGCCGAGCGGCCCACCTCGTCGAGGATCAAGGCGATCAGCAGCGGCTCGCGGGCGTGCGCCACGCCGAGGTCGAGCTGCTCCAGCGCCGAGATCAACTCGCGCAGCAGCGGCGACACCTCCAGCACCTCGCACTCGGCGCCGGGGAAGGGCGCGTGCTCGGCCTGCACCCACAGCGGCCGCAGGCGGGTCTTCTGCAGCACCGTCACCTCGTGCACCACGTTCGGCGGAATCCAGATCGCCCGCAACGGCGGCACGATCCAGCTGCTGTTGTTGGCCGTTACCCGCACCACGCCCTCCATCGCGTAGGTGATCTGGCCCCAGGGATGCCGGTGCGGCGGCAGGTGCTCGTCGGCCTGCAGATTGCGCGCGCTCATCGTCAGCGGCCGCTGCGGCGTCGGATCGTTGCAAGGCCGGTAGTGGCTGGTGTGGGTGACGACGGGTATCGGCATGGCGGATGTAAACGAGGGTTGGCGGAATCGCGACAAAGCTTGTCTTCCTATCTTAAATCAGTCGCCCGCATTTTGCTTACACTGAGTTTCAATTGTTGAAACAGGAGTGCAAGATGAGTACAACCACACTGCGGCAGGATGCCCGCGTGATCGGCCTGGTCGGGCTGGCGCACGGCGTGTCGCATTTCTTCCATTTGGTGCTGGCGGCCTTGTTCCCCTGGCTGAAGCCCGCCTTCGGCCTCAGTTACGCCGAACTGGGCCTGCTGATGACGGTGTTCTTCGCCATCTCCGGCGTCGGCCAGGCGCTGGCCGGCTTCGTCGTCGACCGCTTCGGCGCGCGCGCCGTCCTGTTCTCCGGCATCGGCCTGCTCGGCCTGTCGGCCCTGCTGCTGGCCGCCGCCAACAGCTACACCATGCTGATACTGGGCGCGCTGCTGGCCGGCGCCGGCAATAGCGTGTTCCATCCGGCCGACTACACCTTGCTCAACCAGCGCGTCTCGGCGGCGCGGCTGGCGCACGGCTTCTCCGTGCACGGCATCAGCGGCAATATCGGCTGGGCGGCGGCGCCGCTGTTCCTGACCTTCGTCGCCAGCATGTCGAGCTGGCGCGTGGCCTTGCTGTGGGCCGCCGCGCTGCCCTTCGTCGTGCTGCTGGTGCTGGCGCTGAACCGCCACGCGCTGCGCCCCGACCCCATCGTGCGCCACAGCGGCGACGCCGGCCTGGCGCCGGCCGGCTCCTTCGACTTCCTGCGCCTGCGCTCGGTGTGGATGTGCTTCGGCTTCTTCCTGCTGACCGCCGTGGCGCTGGGCGGCATCCAGAGCTTCGCCTCGCTCAGCCTGGTGGCGCTGTTCGGCATGCCACTGGCCTGGGCCACCGGCGCCTACACGATCTACATGGTGACCTCGGCGCTGGGCATGGTCTACGGCGGCTTTTTGGCGGCCCGCTCGCGCGACCACGACCGCACCATCGTCTTCGCCTTCTCCTTCGCCGCCTTGCTGGCGCTGCTGCTGGCGCTGGCCGTCACGCCGGCTTGGCTGGCGCTGGTCATGATGGGCTTGATCGGCCTGGCCTCCGGCGTGGCCGGGCCGTCGCGCGATCTGATGATCCGCGCCGCCGCGCCGAAGAACGCCACCGGCCGCGTCTTCGGCGTGGTCTACTCGGGCTTGGACAGCGGCCTGGCGCTCGGTCCGTTGTTGTTCGGCGCGCTGATGGACGCCAACCGGCCGGCCTGGGTGTTTGTCGGCATCGCGCTGTTCCAGGCGCTGGCGATCCTGACGGCGGTGGGCGTGGGCGGCAATACCCGCCGCGCGCTGCGGCCGCAAAAAGTTTAGAATCATCCGACGCCAACACCACTGTGGAGTAACCATGAGCTTTGCGACAACCGATCTGTGCGACGACAACCCGGTCTTGCTGGAGGAGGGCGGCCTGGCCGTGCTGCCGCCGGTGTTCCAGCACTTTGGCGGGCGCCTTCAATTCAGCGGCCCGGCGCGCACCTTGAAAGTCTTCGAGGACAACGCGCTGGTGCGCGCCACCCTGGAGATGCCCGGCGCGGGCCACGTCCTGGTGGTCGACGGCGGCGCCAGCATGCGCCGCGCCCTGGTCGGCGGCCAACTGGGCCTGCTGGCGCAGGACAATGGCTGGAGCGGCATCGTCGTCAACGGCTGCATCCGTGACAGCGCGGAGATCAATGCTTGCGCCATCGGCGTGCGCGCGCTGGGCCTGCATCCGCAAAAGAGCAGCAAGAAGGGCGAGGGCGAGCGCGACGTGCGCGTCAGCATCGCCGGCGTGGCGGTCAGTCCGGGCGACTGGATCTACGCCGACGCCGACGGCGTACTCGTCGCCCGCCAGAAGCTCGGCTGATCGGGCCGACGGCGCATTTTAGACCACCCAAGGGCGCAGGCCGGGGTCGGACCCGCCGGGTCCGACCCCAGATTTTGCCTGTGGGGTTGGCCGGCACACCTGCGCCTTGACGGCGTAATACCCCCCCCCTCCCGCTGCTACCGCCCCTCTGTCGTCTGCCAGCAAGCCGGTTCAAATCGAAGCGCCGTTTTCGCCGCCTGTTTTCATCTGACGGGAAATGCATTCCACATCATGATAAATGATGTGTGGGCGCAGCATGTTTTTCTTTCACGGAGAGGAATTTCATTTCACATACAGGGAAATTAAAACTAAGCCATTGATTAAATGAGGATTTATTTTGCTTATATGTCTTATATAAGACTATGTTGCGTAACGCAAAACAGTCTATGATTTATCCAACGGAGTCGTTTTTAATTTGCACTTGAATAGGAGAACACCATGGCAACTCGTGAACAGCAAGTAGCAGCCCTGCAAAAAGACTGGGATACCAATCCGCGCTGGAAGGGTGTCACGCGCAGCTACAGCGCCGAGGACGTGGTGCGTCTGCGTGGCTCCCTGCAGATCGAGCACACCCTGGCCAAGCGCGGCGCCGAGAAGTTGTGGGACCTGCTCAACGACGAGCCCTTCGTCAACGCCCTGGGCGCGCTGACCGGCAACCAGGCCATGCAGCAGGTCAAGGCCGGCTTGAAGGCGATCTACCTGTCCGGCTGGCAGGTGGCCGGCGACGCCAACCTGGCCGGCGAAATGTATCCCGACCAGTCGCTGTATCCGGCCAACTCGGTGCCGATGGTGGTCAAGCGCATCAACAACACCTTCCAGCGCGCCGGCCAGATCCAATGGTCGGAGGGCAAGGGCGAGATCGACTTCTTCGCCCCCATCGTGGCCGACGCCGAAGCCGGTTTCGGCGGCGTGCTGAACGCCTACGAGCTGATGAAGTCGATGATCGACGCCGGCGCCGCCGGCGTCCACTTCGAGGACCAACTGGCCTCGGTCAAGAAATGCGGCCACATGGGCGGCAAGGTGCTGGTGCCGTCACGCGAGGCGGTCGAGAAGCTGACCGCCGCCCGCCTGGCGGCCGACGTGATGGGCACCTCGACCCTGGTGATCGCCCGCACCGACGCCGAGGCGGCCGACCTGCTGACCTCGGACGTGGACGACAACGACCGCCCGTTCTGCACCGGCGAGCGCACCGTCGAGGGCTTCTACAAGGTCAAGCCGGGCATCGAGCAGGCCATCGCCCGCGCCCTGGCCTACGCGCCGTACGCCGACCTGGTCTGGTGCGAAACCGGCAAACCCGACCTGGCCTTCGCCAAACAGTTCGCCGACGCGGTGCACGCCAGGTTCCCCGGCAAGATGCTGGCCTATAACTGCTCGCCTTCGTTCAACTGGAAGAAGAACCTGGACGACGCCACCATCGCCAGGTTCCAGAAGGAGCTGGGCGTGATGGGCTACAAGTTCCAGTTCATCACCTTGGCCGGCTTCCACGCGCTGAACTACGGCATGTTCCACCTGGCGCACGGCTACGCGCGGCGCCAGATGTCGGCCTTCGTCGAGTTGCAGGAGGCCGAATTCGCCGCCGCCGACAAGGGCTTCACCGCCGTCAAGCACCAGCGCGAGGTCGGCACCGGCTACTTCGACGCCGTCACCCAGTGCATCCAGAACGGTCAAAGCTCGACCACCGCGCTGCACGGTTCGACGGAAAACGAACAGTTCTTCGACGCCAAGAAAGTCGCGTAGGAGGGAATGTTTAGGGGAATGGCGGGTGCGACTCCCGCCGACTTCACAAGCCGTCACGGGAGTAGGTCCCGTGGCGGCTTTTTTTGCGCCGGCTTGCGGCAGGACAGCGGCAGGACCGCGGCCCGCGCTCAGGGCTTGGGCAGGTGCTGGATCAGGCGCTGCTGGAAGGTGCCGGCGTCGGTGACGGTGGCCATGTCGTCGTCGACATCGACGTAATGCAATTGATGGCCGGCGGCGAAGTTGACGCCGGCCTCGATGTCGCCGTCGCGCTGCGTCAGGCTGTGGCCCTGCACGGCGCCGAGCAGGTTGCCCCTGTCGTCCGTTACGATGGTCATCTTCATGACATCCCCCCGCCTTGTAGATTGTGGAAGCAGCCGCCGGCGCCCAGGTTGTGGATGTCGACGAAGTAGGTGACCACCTCGTTGTTGTCCTTGCGCTTGCGCTGATGGTCGGCCTGGTGCACCGCGCCCAGGTTGGGCGTCTTGACGTCGGCCTCGGCGAGTTGCGGGCCGTGGTCGTCGCCGTAACTGAAGTTCCAGAACGCGGTCTCTCCGGGCGCCAGGTACACCAGGGGACCGACATTGGTAAAAGCCATGATTCCCTCCAAGAAAAAAGCCCGGGCGCGGGTGCGTCCCGGCTGTTTCATCATAGGCAGGGGCGCCGGCGGCGCATTGATCCAGTCGGTGTCGCGCATGGGCTCGCTCCGGCCGGCGGGTGGGCGGGCCGGCGCAGTGGGGCGGCTTGGCCTCGGCCTCGGTGTCGGCCTTGGCCGCCTAGGGTTCGGCGCCGCCGGCGTATTGTTGCTGCAGCTTGCGCAGCGCGCCGTTCCTGCCCAGCGTGGCGAGCGCGGCGTTCCAGCGCGCCAGTTCGGCCGCCGAGGTGGCCTTGGACAGCGCGATATAGCCCTTGGAGTGGGAGATGCGCACCGGCGTGGCCTGGATCGCCGCCGCATCGACGCGGGCGTCGCGCAGCTTGTGGCGCAGTCCGCTGTCGGCCGAGGCGACCAGGTCGACCCGGCCCAACATCAGCATCTGGAAGCAACCGGCGTAATTGTTGTGGCGGTAGAGATTGCTCAGGCCGGCGGCGGCCAGCAGCTCGTCGTGGATATTCCCGTTGAGCACGCAGACGCGCAGCGCGCGGGCGTCGGCCAGGCTGCGGATGCCGGTCGGCGCCGCCGTTCTTTCGTACAGATAATCGGATTCCTCCGAGATCGGTCCGACCCAGGCGAACTTGTCCTCGCGCTCCGGCGTGCGGTCCAGATTGAACAGCACCACGTCGTCGCGGCTGCGCAGCATGGCCAAGCCGCGCGCCAGCGGCACCTCGTCGATGCGGTCGGGCAGGTCGAGCTGGGCCAGCATGGCGTGCATCAGCTCGACATAATAGGCGCGCTTGCCGCCGTTCGGCTTGCCGTGCAGCTTGCCGTCGATCAGCGCCGTCTGGTTGGCGCTGCTGTGCGTGTAGACGTGCCAATCCTGCGCCGGGGCGGCGCGGCAGATCAGCGAGAGGGAGAGCAATGACAGGGGAAGCAGGCGTTTCATCCGGGGCGATGCGGGTTCGTATGGCGATAACTTGCCTAGAATACAGCAGAATCGACTCCGCCACGGCGGCGTTTTGTTTCTCAATGTAAGCTCGGGCGAGGTTGCCGGCGGCGCGCTTTTTTGGCGTCGCGGGCGTTCTGGTGGATAATGGCGGTATTCTTGCGTCGTGCCATGCTGCGGACGCCTATCGCCCAGGCGCCCCGCGCCGCCGCGCCGCCACCCCATTTTAGGAATTACCAAGCTTATGTTGAGTTACCGCCACGCCTTTCACGCGGGGAATCACGCCGATGTGTTGAAACATTTCGTGACCATTCAGTTGTTGCAGTATCTGAACCAGAAGGATACGGCCTACAGCTATATCGACACGCACTCCGGCGCCGGCGTCTACGCCCTCGACGGCGGCTACGCCTCGAAGAACGCCGAGTTCGAAACCGGCATCGGTCCGCTGTGGAACCGCACCGACCTGCCGGCGCCCTTGAAGGAGTACGTCGACCTGGTCAAGGCGATGAACCCGAGCGGCAAGATGCGCTACTACCCCGGCTCGCCGTACTGCGCCGACCAGGTGGCGCGCGAGCAGGACCGCCTGCGCCTGTTCGAGCTGCACCCGGCCGACGCCAAGATCCTGGCCGATAACTTCCGCAAGGTCGAGGCGCACGCCGCCGCCCAGGGAGTGCGGCCGACCACGCGCGGCAAGCGCGTCATCATCACCAAGGGCGACGGTTTCCACGCCCTGAAGGCGATGCTGCCGCCGCCGTCGCGCCGCGGCCTGATTCTGATCGATCCGCCGTATGAAGACAAAATGGACTACCGCAAGGTCAAGGACACCCTGGCCGACGCGTTGGTACGCTTCCCCGGCGGCACCTACGCGGTCTGGTATCCGGTGCTGCAACGGATGGAGTCGCGCCAGTTCGCCGACAAGCTCAAGCAGCTGCCCGGCGAATGGTTGCACGTCACCCTGACCATCAACACGCCGATGCCGGACGGCTTCGGTTTGCACAGCAGCGGCATGTTCGTCATCAACCCGCCGTACACGCTGGAGCCTATGCTCAAAGAAATCATGCCCTACCTGGTCAAGGTGCTGGGCAAGGATTCCGGCGCCAAATTCGTGCTCGAGTCCGGTCAGCCGACGGCTGGGCGCAACACTAGTGCGCGCCGGCCGCAAATCAGCAAATAAAATATTGTCAGGACTCTACCGATAGGTATAGTCTTGTATCAACCGGGATGCAATTGACATCCCGGCCGGGCTTGCCGTGGCCCAGCCACGGCCACCAGTGCTAATCGCAGATTGGGTTTTCCCATGACCACCGGTTTGTCACCGTCGTCCCCCATTTCCGCCGCGCTCGCCAATCAATTTTTTCTGGCCCGCCAACCGATTCTCAATCGTCATCAACGCCTGGTCGCTTACGAGCTGCTCTTCCGTAACGCCGCCGACCGCAACGAAGCCAACATCACCGACGACGCCGAGGCCACCGCCACCGTGATCGCCCACGCCTCCGAGTTGGGCATGGAGCAGGTGGTGGGCGACCAGATGGCCTTCGTCAACGTCGACACGGTCGGCTTGATGAGCGACTTCATCAGTTTTTTGCCCAACAACAAGGTGATCCTGGAGATCCTCGAGACCGTCAAGGCGACGCCCGAGGTGATCGAGCGGGTGCGCGAGCTCAAGCGCGCCGGCTTCCGCTTCGCCCTCGACGACGTCATCGCCGAATCGGACGACGTGCAGAAGTTGCAGCCGCTGTGCGACGTCATCAAGGTCGACATCAAGGACATGCACCCCGGCACCTTGCGCACCCTGGCGCGGGTGCTGAAGAATCCGCAGCAGAAACTGCTGGCCGAGAAGGTCGAGACGGTCGAGGAGTTCCGCCAGTGCATGGCGATGGGCTTCGAGTACTTCCAGGGCTATTACTTCGCCCGCCCGGTGATTTTGAGCGGCAAGAAGATCGCACCCTCGCAGCTGACCATCCTGCACCTGCTCGACCTGCTCGGCGCCGACGCCGACAGCCACGTCATCGAGCGCAGCGTCAAGCACGACGCGCTGATCTCGCTCAACCTGCTGCGCCTGGTCAACACGCCGTCGGTCGGCGCGCGCTTCCGCATCAATTCGGTGGGGCACGCGCTGGTGGTGTTGGGGCGGCGCCAGTTGCAGCGCTGGTTGCAGATCCTGTTGTACGTGAAGTCGGGCCAGCGCCAGGAATTCACCTCGCCGCTGTTGCAGATGGCCACCACGCGCGGCAAGACCATCGAGTTGATGATGGAGAAGTTGCGTCCCGGCCAGCGCGTCAGCGCCGACATCGGCTTCACCGTCGGCATCATGTCGCTGATGGACACCTTGTTTTCGATCCAGATGAGCGACGTGCTCGACAGCGTCAACGTGCTCGACGAGGTGCGCCAGGCGTTGCTGCACCGCGCCGGCGACTACGGCAGCATGCTCAGCCTGATCGAGCATATCGAACTGGCCGAGCGCGGGCCTACGCTGGCGAAGATGCTGCACGAGCTGCGGCTGAGCCCGGCCGAACTGTACGAAATCCAGCTGGCCGCCTTCGACTGGGTGAACGAATACGCCCACGGCGTGCAGTAGCCCGCCGGTCGCCCGCCGCCGCTCACTGCTCACTGCTCACTGCTCACTGCTTGCTGCTGACTGCTGACCGCTTGTTGGCTGCCGGCTATTGGCCCAGCAGCAGGAACACGGTCGGCTTCTTGTGGAAGTCCGGCGCCTTGCCTGTGCTCAGCAAACCCTTCCACTGCGACCCCGTCATGGTGCGGATGCTTTCGCTGGCCAGGCTGATGTCGGTCGCCACGCAGATCAGCGTGCCGGGCTGGCAGTTGGCCACCAGCGCCTCGAGCATGGCGGCGTTGCGGTAGGGCGTCTCGATGAACAGCTGGGTCTGCTTTTCGCCGCGCGAGCGCTGCTCCAACTCCTTGATCCGCTTGGCGCGCTGCGCCGCATCGGTCGGCAGGTAGCCGTTGAAGGCGAAGCTTTGGCCGTTCAGGCCGCTCGCCATCACCGCCAGCAGCAGCGAGGAGGGACCGACCAGCGGCCGCACCGGCACGCCGTGCTGGTGCGCCAGACGCACCAGGTCGGCGCCGGGATCGGCCACCGCCGGCACGCCGGCCTCGGACACCAGGCCGGCGTCGCGGCCGGCCAGCAGCGGCGCCAGCAGGCCGGCCAGCGCCTGCGGCTGGGTGTTGACGTTCAATTCGGCAATCTGGATTTCCTGCAGCGGCTTGGCCAGCGGATGCTGGGCGGCGATCAGTTTCAGGAAGGCGCGCGCCGTCTTGGCGTTCTCGGCGACGAAGTAGTCGAGGCCGGCGGTGATGCGCTGCACCTGCTCGGGTATCACTTGCGACAGCGCCTCGGTGTCGCCGAGGGTGTTGGGGATCAGATAAAGGGTGCCGGGAGTCGTCATGGGTGCTTAGCTAGTGTTCGGTAGGGATTCGGTAAGTAATAGGCGGGGGCGCTTGAATGGCGGCGCTTCAAGCCTGGAAAAAGGCGACGCCGGCGCGGCGCAGCATGCCGGTCAGGGCGATCAGCGGCAGGCCGGTGAGGGCGGTCGGGTCGCCGCTGGTGATGCGTTCGAGGATGGCGATGCCCAGGCCCTCGTTCTTGGCGCTGCCGGCGCAGTCGTAGGGTTGCTCGATGCGCAGATAGGCGTCCAGTTCGGCGTCGGGCAGGTCGCGGAAAGTCACCACGGTTTGCACGTCCTCGACCTGGGCGGCGGCGGCCGGGTCGGCGGCGCGGCCGTCCCACACGCACAGGGCGGTGTGGAACACCACTTCGCGGCCGCGCATCTTTTGTAATTGCAACAAGGCATTGGCGTGGTCGCCCGGTTTGCCGATCTGCTCGCCGTCCAGGGTGGCGACCTGGTCCGAGCCGATCACCACGCAGCCGGGCAGGCGGGCGGCGACGGCGGCGGCCTTCTCGCGCGCCAGGCGCAGCGCGGTGGCGCTCGGCGTCTCGCCGGCCAGCGGGCGTTCGTCCAGGTCGGGCACGGCCACCTCGAAGGGCAGGCCGAGGCGCTGCAATAATTCTTTGCGGTAGGCGGAGCTGGAGGCGAGGACCAGGCGGACGGGGGCGCCGTGGGCGGCGGACGGACTAGTTGTGCTGAAGGTCATTTTTATAGGTGTGGAGCAAGTTTTAAGCGGGGAATAGGGCGGCAACACTGGCTCCCGGGGGCGAAATGTTATATGCTCTGTGGCCGGGCAAGCAAGGCACGCATTAGAACGAAAAAAATGTGCTAAGGCTTTGACTCGGCGGCGAAAACCCTGTTATTATCGCAGGTTTTCCGGGGAAATTTTCTACCAATGAACGCTTTTGTGATCGACGCCTTTGAATTTTGTCGGATCAGCGGGAGCCGCGAGGGCGTCACGCCTGTCGCCGAAATGACCCGGTTGACCAAGGATTGCGCGGACCAGTCTGGCTCCATCGCCTGGAAAATCGTGGGAAGCACCAGCAAGACGGGCTTTCCGCAGATGACCATGTCGGTGACCGGCACGGTGCAACTGATCTGTCAGCGCTGCCTGACCCCGTATGCCCATACGATCAACGCCTCGACCCTGCTGATGCTGGGCAAGGACGACGATCAGGCTGATGAAATCGAAGAAATGTTGGACGACGAGACGATCGATGTGATCGTCGGCAGCCGCAGCATGAACGTGGCCGACCTGGTCGAGGACGAAGCCCTGCTGGCCCTGCCGCACACGCCGAAGCACGGCGCTTGCCCGGACAGTTCGGCGCTGGACGCCCTCAAGGTCGAGAAGAAGTCGCCTTTCGACGCCCTCAAGGGCCTCAAACCAGAATAAACCGCGGTACCGAATTGAAGTGTTGTAAAGAACGTGTCAAACGCGTGTGGTAATCGAGTATGGCAGTGTGTAGTGAAAACGTAGTAAAAGTGGTTTAACGATGTCGGCAAGACAAGCAAGCTCGGTTTTGCCGCTGGGATACTCGATTCGCATGTATTTGCCAGTCGAATGTGTTAAAATTTTAGAACTTATGTATTAGGAGTCATCATGGCAGTTCAACAGAACAAGAAGTCCCCTTCGAAGCGCGGTATGCACCGTTCGCACGATTTCCTGGTAGCACCACAACTGGGTATCGAGCCAACCACCGGTGAAACCCACCTGCGTCACCATATCAGCCCTAACGGCTTTTACCGTGGTCGCAAAGTCCTGAAAACCAAAAACGACGAGTAATCGACGTTTTTAGTAGGCTAAGATGAAAGCGGTGCGACGTGGTGTATACCGGCGTGGCGCCGCTTTTTCTTTATCATCGGCTGCAATCCTCATTTGCACACCGTCATTTTGAATCGCGTCGACCCTGTTCGCTAGTGGTCCGCCCCTTGCCGCAGCTTGCCCCAGAAGGGTTGCAGCGTGGTACTGAATCAAAACAATGACAATCAAAATTTCTATCGACTGCATGGGCGGAGATCATGGCCCGTCGGTCACCATTCCCGCCGCAATTTCCTTCGTAAACAGTGAACCGGACGCCGAGCTGATCCTTGTCGGCCTGGAAGACGTCATCCGCGCCGAGCTCAAGAAGCACCACGCCGAGGCGCATCCGCGCCTGTCCGTGCTGCACGCTTCCGAGCAGGTGTTGATGGACGATCCGCTCGAAGTGGCCCTGCGCCGCAAGAAGGATTCGTCGATGCGCGTCGCCATCGAGCAGGTCAAGGACGGCAAGGCGCAGGCCTCGGTTTCGGCCGGCAACACCGGCGCCCTGATGGCCGTGGCCCGCTACGTCCTCAAGACCATGGCCGGCGTCGACCGTCCCGCCATCTGCAGCATCATGCCCAACGAAAAAGACGGCCCGACGTATATGCTGGACCTGGGCGCCAACGTCGACTGCGAGTCGCACCACCTGCACCAGTTCGCCATCATGGGTTCGGTGCTGGTCGGCGCGATGGAGAACATCGCCCGGCCGACCATCGGCCTGCTCAACGTCGGCACCGAGGACATCAAGGGCAACGAGGTGGTCAAGCAGACCGCCAAGCTGTTGCAGGCCGACCACGAGCGCGGCGCCCTGAACTACCACGGCAACGTCGAGGGCAACGACATCTTCAAGGGCACGGTCGACATCGTCGTCTGCGACGGCTTCGTCGGCAACGTCACCCTGAAGGCGGTCGAGGGCGTGGCCCGCTTCATGGGCAACACCCTGCGCAGCGAATTCAAGCGTAACATCTTCACCATGCTCGCCGCCCTGATCGGCATGGGTGCGCTCAAATCGATCAAGGCCAAGTTCAATCCGGCCCGCTACAACGGCGCCAGTTTCCTCGGCCTGCGCGGCCTGGTGTTCAAGAGCCACGGCAGCGCCGACGCATATTCCTTTGAATGGGCGATCAAGCGAGCGTATGATGCTGCAAAAAATGACGTGCTGGCACATCTGTCGACCATGATCGCTGAACTGATGCCGCGCGACCCGGTAGCACCGGAATTACCCAGCTCAACTATTTAGTGGACGGTAGAACGGCATGACTTTGTACAGCAAAATTATCGGTACCGGCAGCTATCTGCCTGAAAAGCGTGTGACCAACCAGGAGTTGACCGAGCAGTTGGCGGCCAAGGGCATCGAAACCTCGGACGAGTGGATCGTCTCGCGCAGCGGCATCTCGGCGCGCCATTACGCCGAGCCGGAGCAGAAGTCCTCCGACCTGGCCGTGCACGCGGCCCGCCGTGCGCTCGACATGGCCGGCCTGCAGCCCGACGATATCGACCTGATCGTCGTCGCCAGCTCGACGCCGGACTTCTTCGGCAGCTTCCCCAGCACCGCCTGCATCGTCCAGCGCAAGCTGGGCATGAGCAACAATTGCGCGGCGGTCGACGTGCAGGCCGTCTGCAGCGGCTTCGTCTACGCCGTCGCCACCGCCGACAGCTTCATCAAGTCCGGCGCGCATAAAAAAGTGCTGGTGATCGGCGCCGAAGTGTTCTCGCGCATCCTCAATTTCGACGACCGCGGCACCTGCGTGCTGTTCGGCGACGGCGCCGGCGCCATCATCCTGGGCGCCTCCGCCGAGCCGGGCATTCTGGCGACCAAGTTGCACGCCGACGGACGCCACGCCGACATCCTCAGCGTTCCCGGCAGTGTCGCCGGCGGCGCCGTCGCCGGCAGCGCCTTCCTCTACATGGACGGCCCGGCGGTGTTCAAGCTGGCCGTCTCGGTGTTGGAGAAGGTCGCCCACGAGGCGCTGGAACAGGCCGGCATGAGCGCCGACCAGCTCGACTGGCTGATCCCGCACCAGGCCAACATCCGCATCATGAACAGCACCGCCAAGAAACTCGGCTTGCCGCTGGAAAAGATGGTGGTCACCGTCGACCAGCACGGCAACACCTCGGCCGCCTCGATCCCCTTGGCGCTGGACATCGCCGTGCGCGATGGCCGCATCAAGAAGGGCGACAATGTGATGATGGAAGGGGTCGGCGGCGGCTTCACCTGGGGCGCTGTCCTGGTGAGGATGTAATGGCTTACTTCTGCTCGGCAGGACGGGGCCCGGATGTAATTTTCCGGAAGTAATTTAGAATTAGAATTCTAAAGGCGCCCGTCCAGCTTGCTTCGGCCCGCGTCCGATGTCATGTTGACAAGCCCGCCAGCGGGCGGGCGCCGCAGGAAGCCGGAACACCGACTGAACAGAATGCTGTTAAGTTTAGGCGCCGGCGGCCACACCGGCACCCAAAGGCAGAGAGCCGGGGTCAGACCCGCTGGGTCCGACCCCAGATTTTCGCCTGTGGGTTTGCTAAACTGAACGGCACTACCGACTGAACACAGACAACACAGAGATGGAATCTCAGCATGACTAAATTTGCATTTGTTTTCCCCGGCCAAGGCTCGCAAGCGATCGCGATGCTCGACGGCTTCGCCGGCAACCCGGTGGTCGAGCAGACCGTCGCCGAGGCGTCCGACGCCTTGCAGTTCGACCTGGGCAAGCTGATCGCCGAGGGGCCGAAGGAAGAGTTGGACCTGACCAGCAACACCCAGCCGGTGATGCTGACCGCCGCCGTGGCCGTCTACCGCGCCTGGCTGGCGGCCGGCGGCGCGCTGCCGAGCGTGGTCGCCGGCCACAGCCTGGGCGAGTATTCGGCCCTGGTGGCCGCCGGTGTGATCGCCTTCAAGGACGCCGTGCCGCTGGTGCGCTTCCGCGCCCAGGCGATGCAGGAGGCGGTGCCGGTCGGCCAGGGCAGCATGGCCGTGGTGCTCGGCCTGTCCGACGAGGACGTGCGCGCCGCCTGCCTCGAGGCGGCCGCCGCCGCGCCGGGCCTGGTGGTCGAGCCGGTCAACTTCAACGCGCCGGCCCAGGTGGTCATCGCCGGCCACACGGCCGCCGTCGAGCGCGCCTGCGAACTGGCCAAGGCCAAGGGCGCCAAGCGCGCCATGAAGCTGCCGGTGTCGGCGCCGTTCCACTCCTCGCTGCTCAAGCCGGCCTCGGACCGTCTGCGCGACTACATGGCCGAGCTGCACTTCGCCGCGCCGCAGATCGCCCTGATCAACAACGTCGACGTCGCCGTGCTGAACGATCCGGCCAGCATCAAGGACGCCCTGGTGCGCCAGGCGGCCAGCCCGGTGCGCTGGGTCGAGACCATGCAAAAGGTGGCGGCCGAAGGCATCACCCAGGTGGTCGAATGCGGCCCCGGCAAGGTGTTGATGGGGCTGGCCAAACGCATCGACCCGAACCTGGTGGGCGACGCCATCGTCGACCAGGCCTCGCTCGAACGAGTGCTGAGTTTGCTCAAGTAAGACCGGCTGGCGCCGTGGCGCCGACTGGTGCAGTATGATTAATTACGTTAAGGACTTTCATGAATCTGCAAAATCAAGTCGCCCTGGTCACGGGCGCGTCGCGCGGCATCGGTAAGGCGATCGCGCAGGAACTGGCGCGCCAGGGTGCGCGCGTGATCGGCACCGCCACCACCGAGTCCGGCGCCGAGGCGATCAGCGCCTATCTGGCCGAGATCGGCGCCGAGGCCGGCAAGGGCCTGGTGCTCAACGTGACCGACCCGGCGCGCTGCGCCGCCGTCATCGACGAGATCGGCAAGACCTATGGCGCCGTGGCGATCCTGGTCAACAACGCCGGCATCACCCAGGACCAACTGGCCATGCGCATGAAGGACGAGGAGTGGGACAGCGTCATCGCCACCAACCTGTCGGCGGTCGGCCGCCTGGCCCGCGGCGTGTTGCGCGGCATGATGAAGGCCAAGGCCGGCCGCATCATCAACATCACCTCGGTGGTGGCCTCGTCGGGCAACCCGGGGCAGATGAACTACGCGGCGGCCAAGGCCGGCGTCGAAGGCATGAGCCGCGCGCTGGCGCGCGAGATCGGCAGCCGCAACATCACCGTCAACTGCGTCGCGCCGGGCTTCATCGACACCGACATGACCAAGTCGCTGGGCGAGGAGCAGCACGCCGCGTTGCTGACGCAAATTCCGCTGGCGCGCCTGGGCAAGCCCGAGGACGTCGCCGCCGCCGTCGCCTTCCTGGCCTCGCCGCAAGCGGCCTATATCACCGGCAGCACGCTGCACGTGAACGGCGGCATGTACATGAATTGATGTGCCCGGGCGGCTTGAAGCCGCCTGTTCCTGTCATTTAGTAGTGATTTCGGAATATTTAGCAGCAGACACCGAAATTAGTTTTTAGGTGCGCAAACCTGATAAAATGCGCGCTTTCCGTAACAAACATAATGGAGCCATAACATGTCGGATATCGAACAACGCGTAAAGAAAATCGTCGCTGAACAACTGGGCGTCGCCGAAGCGGACATCAAAATCGAATCGTCGTTCGTCGACGACCTCGGCGCCGATTCGCTCGACACCGTTGAGCTGGTGATGGCCCTGGAAGACGAGTTCGAAATGGAAATCCCGGACGAACAAGCCGAGAAGATCACCACCGTGCAGCAAGCGATCGACTACGCTACTGCCCACGTCAAGGCCTAAGCCTGTCCGATCGACTCCAGGAGAATCGCTTGAGCCGTTCTAAAAACCGTCGTGTCGTGATTACTGGCCTGGGTTGCGTTTCACCCGTCGGCAACACCGTTGCCGAAGCGTGGGGCGCCATCACCGAGGGCAAGTCGGGCATCGCCAACATCACCAAGTTTGATGCGCAGCCCTTCAGCACCCACTTCGCCGGCGAAGTCAAAGGCTTCAACATCGAGGATTACATCCCCGCCAAAGAAGCCCGTCATATGGATACCTTCATCCATTACGGCATGGCCGCCGGCATCCAGGCGGTGCAGGATTCCGGCCTGGTCGTGACCGAGGAAAACGCCGACCGCATCGGCGTGATCATCGGTTCGGGCATCGGCGGCCTGCCGCTGATCGAAGAAACCAAGCAAGACTACGACAAGCGCGGTCCGCGCCGTATCTCGCCGTTCTTCGTGCCCGCCTCGATCATCAACATGATCTCCGGCAACCTGTCGATCAAGTACGGCATGCGCGGTCCCAACCTGTCGATCGTGACGGCCTGCACCACCGGCCTGCACAGCATCGGCGCGGCGGGGCGTCTGATTGAGTACGGCGATGCCGACGTCATGATCGCCGGCGGCGCGGAAGCGACCGTCTCGCCGCTGGGCCTGGGCGGCTTCGCCTCGGCCCGCGCGCTGTCGACCCGCAACGACGACCCGGCGGCCGCCTCGCGGCCGTGGGACGCCGAGCGTGACGGCTTCGTGCTGGGCGAGGGCGCCGGCGTGATGGTGCTCGAAGAGTACGAACACGCCAAGGCGCGCGGCGCCAAGATCTACGCCGAGCTGCTCGGTTTTGGGATGAGCGCTGACGCTTATCACATGACCTCGCCGCTGGAGGATGGCAGTGGCGGCAGCAAGTCCGTCATCGCCGCGCTGGCCAACGCCGGCATCAATCCCGATCAGGTGCAGTACCTCAACGCCCACGGCACGTCGACCCCGCAAGGCGACGTGGCGGAAGTGAAGGGGATCAAGCGCACCTTCGGTGCCCACGTCAAGAATTTGGTGGTCAACTCGACCAAGTCGATGACCGGCCATTTGCTGGGCGGCGCCGGCGGTCTGGAAGCGGTGTTTACGGTGCTGGCGGTACACCACCAGGTGTCGCCGCCGACCATCAACCTGCACAACCCGGACCCGGATTGTGATCTGGACTTCTGCGCCAACGTGGCGCGGCCGATGAAGATCGAGTATGCGGTGAAGAACTCGTTCGGTTTCGGCGGCACCAACGGTAGCCTCGTGTTCGGAAAAGTTTGAACTTTTTAGCGCCCGCCCTGGTCGAACGGGGTGAGCGCTGATTCGGTGCCCGCATTCGCGGGCACCTGAATTGCCCGGCCTTCGCGGCCGGCGCTTCCAGTAGTTTTTTCCCTTTTTGCATTATCCACTGTCGCTGAGTCATGTCGATCGCGGTGTCCGTCGTCGTTCGTCCGTCGGCCTGTTTGCGCCTGTCGCATACCGCCGTGTGCGTTTGCGTCATGGCCGCGTCCGCCTTGTGCCCGGCTTGGAGTTGGGCTGCCGTGTGTCTGCTGGGTGGGGCGGTCGGACTGCTCTTGCCGCCGCGCCAGCCTATGCTGAGCAGGCTTGATATTTCCGCTGTCGGACAAATTCGGCTGACGGTATACCAACAGACAGGGGCCTTCAGCGTCGCCGAACCGGTTGTCTTGCTGGCCGGATCGACGCTGTGGCCGGGCTTGCTGTTGCTGCGTCTGCGCCATGCCGATGGCCGGGTGACGACGTTGGCGGTGGCGCCCGGCGCGCGGCTGCGTGGATTGGTGGTGGCGTGTCGTGCCATCGCCGCGCGCGGCGTTGAGCAATAAAAAAAATGCAGAAACCGTGAACTTATTGCAGTGGGCTAACTCTATAGCTGTATGGGGGCCGTTTCAGTTCAGCGAAACCGCCGCCGCGGGCGCCCACGCTGCAGGCCACCAAGGATATCGGGAGTGACAACAGAACGTGAGTGTGATCAGCTGCTGGTCGACAGGGTCCGGGCAGGTGAGAGGCAGGCATTCGATTTGCTGGTGTCGAAATACCAGCGACGCTTGATGCGTTTGGTGTCGCGCATCGTGCATGATCCGGCGGAGGCCGAAGATGTGGTACAGGAGACGTTCATCAAGGCATACCGCGCGCTGCGCCACTTCCGTGGCGAGTCGGCCTTTTACACTTGGCTGTACCGCATCGGCATCAACACGGCGAAGAACTTCCTCATCAACCAGGGCCGCCGCACGCCGACCTCGACCGAGACCGACGCCGAGCAGGCCGAGGTGTTCGAGGACGGCGACCATCTGCGCGACATCAATACGCCGGAGTCGCTGTTGGCCAGCAAGCAGATCGCCCAGACCGTCAACGCCGCCATGGATGCTTTGCCGGTCGACCTGCGCACCGCCATCGCGCTGCGCGAGATCGAGGGCCTGAGCTACGAGGAGATCTCGGCGATCATGGCCTGTCCGATCGGCACCGTGCGCAGCCGTATTTTCCGGGCGCGCGAGGTGATCGCGGAGAAATTGCGCCCCTTGTTGGATTTGCCGATTGACAAGCGCTGGTAGGGCGGCAATCATCGAAGCGATGCACTTCGGCATCGCACGGCGTGAACTGTTGGCATAGACCTGGCTGGAAACGTGATGGATACCCTGAAGAGTCTGCATGAAAACATTTCGGCGCTGGCCGACGGCGAGCTGCCCGACAGCGAACTGGAGTTGACGCTGGCCGCCTTGAACGACGCCGAGGGGCGCCTGGCCTGGCAGACCTACCATCTGATCGGCGACATGTTGCGCGGCGCCGAGGCGCTGCCGGGCGCCGCCTTCGCGGCGCGCCTGGCCGCCCGCCTGGCGGCCGAGGACGAGGCGGCCGCCGCCGCCGC
>NZ_JAEMNU010000110.1 GCF_016461825.1 Rugamonas violacea
TCGGCCGCGCCCACCAGCGCCAGGCGGCTGACCGCCTGCGCCGGATCGGCCACCATGCCCTCCAAGATATTTTGGAAATAGCCGAGCAAACGCTGCATGCTGTCGGCCTCGAACAGGTCGGTCGCATAGATCAGCGCGCCGCCAAGCGCGCCGCCACTTTCCGCCAACGCCAGGTAGAGGTCGCAGTAGGTTGATTCATGCTTCTGTTCGACGCTGCTCAAGCGCAGGCCCGGCAAACGCAATTCGCCGCCCGCCGGGTTGTTGTTCAAAGACAGCATGGTCTGGAACAGGGCATTGTGGCTGACGCTGCGCGGCGGGTTGACGGCTTCGAGCACCTGCTCCAGAGGAACTTCTTGGTGCGCGTAGGCATCGAGCACCACTGACTTGGTGCGCTCGTACAACTGCGCAACGCTGACCTCGTCGTCGAGCGTGACGCGCAGCGCCAGCGTATTCAGGAAGTAGCCGATCAAGTGCTCAATTTCAATGCGCTGGCGGTTGGCCACCGGCGTGCCGATCACCACGTCCGACTGACCGCTCATGCGCGACATCAGCACGCCCCAAGCCGTCGTCAAGGTCATGAACAGGGTGCCGCCGTGGCGATGGCTCCATTGCCTCAATTGCTCGGTCAAGGAGGCCGACAGCGCGAAGCCGACACTGCTGCCGGCAAAGCTCTGCACGGCGGGACGCGGATGGTCGCTCGGCAAGGCCAGCAACTCCGGCGCGTCGGCCAAGCGGCCCTTCCAGTAGTCGAGCTGGGCCTGCAAGGCGTCGCCCTGCAACCAGGCGCGCTGCCAGACGGCGTAGTCGGCGTACTGGATCGCCAGCGGCGCCAGCGGGTCGTCCAGGCCCTGGCTGAACGCCGTGTACAGCGCGCTCACCTCCCGCACCAGCACGCCCAGCGACCAGCCGTCGGAAATGATGTGGTGCTGGTCGATCAGCAACATGTGTTCGTCCGCGTCCAGGCGCAGCAGCAGGCCACGGATCAAGGGGCCGTGCGCCAGGTCGAACGGGGTGTCGAAGAACTGGCGCGACAACGCCGCGCC
>NZ_JAEMNU010000111.1 GCF_016461825.1 Rugamonas violacea
CGGTCAAGTTGCCGTTGGCGTCGTAGCTGAACTGCTGGACACCGGCGGCGCTCAGGCGGTTGGCGGCGTCGACCCGCGCGCCGGACAGCGCCGGCGGCAGCGCCGTGCGCGCCAAGCTGCCGCCGGCCTCGATGCGCCGGCCGCCGTTGTCGTAGGTGTAACTCAGGTCGCCCAGCGTGCTGCCGTCGGGATTGATGTAGACGATGGCGGTCAACTGGCCGGCGGCGTCGAAGCTGTTGCGGCGCACGATGCCATTGGCGTAGCTGGTCTGGATGCGCCGGTCGGCGGCATCGTAGGCGAAGCGAATGCCCTGGGCCTGGTTGTTGTTGTTGGCCGCGCCGGCGTCCTGCACGATGCGCGTCAGGCGCCCGCCGGCGTCGTAGCTGCAATTAATTACGTTATCATATAAAAATAAAAACTTCGAGATTTATTACTGATTAATGAAAATTAATCACCTTCTTGCGAATTTATCAAAATTTCATTGACCCACCCAACCGATCCAGATGGATTTTTATCGAAATTTATCAATAAATAATTTGCATCATTGATACCGCACTTATTTGAATGAAAGTACATATACCCATCTTGAAATGACAAATATCTCCCGGCACTTTTCTTTGATGTAATTAAATAGCCATGAGACTCAAATAACAGAAGCAATGCAAGTAAGTTAGAAATCAAAACTCTTGACTCTTTACCACAATAAAAATTGCCCTCAAACTCAAATAGAATTGCACCACTCCCGACGCTCTTTTTAATTATACCGGAACCAAATATTAACCTATTAAAAAAAATTGACTGAACAACATCCAAGCCTCCGGAGTTATCTATTTGAAGAATTATCCAATTGCAATCAGGGATCCAATCCACAACATGCTCAGAAAAATTAAACAACTCCCGGGCATCCTTAGGTGCAGAATAATTCGTCCATTCTCCACCTCCGTATATGCTATCAATTGTGGAAATTTGGTTCCAATCACCAATCGCCATTCCAACAGAATTAACATACACGTCAGCCTCTCTTCGCGTAAGATATTTCACTTTTAATTCCATATTAATAAGCTCCGTCCATATGAAAATACAAGGCCAACCCCAAACCTAGCTTCATCCACCATGTTGGCGGTGTTGGAGGTGGTGACATATTTGTCGGATTTTTGTGCGCCTCTTCTGGAGTAATAGGATCTCCCTTTTGACTGTAACGATACCAATTTTTCTGTCCAGAATCTTGTGTTTTCCAGTACGGTTTATCAGCACCAGCAGGTCCGCCATTTTTCTCATCAGGGACATAGCGACACATATCTTTCCCGCCGGATGGTTTTTTTGGTCCGTAAAAATCACCAGGCAATTGACCTGGGCCTGCAGGAGTCCAAGGGCCGCCGGGAACGTTGGTGGGCGGAATTTGCCCGTTGTATGCTTGAAAACCGATCGGGTCCGTATAGCTAATCGGATTGCCGCCAACGTATGCATAGGTATTAATCCCGCCATCGAGCCCAATCGGATCACTCGAAATAAACCGCCCCAACGCCGGAGCATAGTAGCGCGCCCGATAGTAATACAGTCCCGTTCCATCGTTTTCCCGTCCCGTGTACTGGAAGGGATTGTCGACGGCCGCGTCGGCGGTC
>NZ_JAEMNU010000112.1 GCF_016461825.1 Rugamonas violacea
GGCGGGCGCCCAACCGCTTTCCGTCACGCTCAGCGCTTGTCCGGCGGCGTTGTACAGAATGCGCGTCCGCACTTCCTTGCCGGGAACGACGCTCGGGCGGGCCAGCATCGCGGGGGCATCGCTGTCGCCCTGGTATTCCATGCGCAGCAGCCATTGGGCCGGACCGGGCTTGCCGTTCGAATAGGACACCCGGCTGACCTTGACGACGCGGCCGAGCTGGTCGCGCTCGGTCCTCTCGGTTGCGATGGGTGACGTTTTCATTCGACACATCATGAAGGAAGACAGCACATCTCAGCGCTCCCATGCGGTGGTGTACCAAGGAGCTTCTTTGAGCGGACCGTTGGTGCAGTCGGAATGAGACTGATAAGGACTCGTCTCGCAGGGGAAGTCGCCACCATGCATGGAATATACGAAACCCCTTGCGCCAGTTGGATGATGCACAACTGTCTCTTGCACATCCCAAGCCAGCAAGACCCCGTCGTCCTTGATGCGGAAACTAAGCCGGATGCCGCGAGCCGGCGCCGAATTGGCATATCGGAACACCTCGTCTGGAATGCGGCTCAGCACCTCCACTTTGTAGTCGCCTACAATGGTGCCACCGCTAAATACGCCATGTTCATACCGGATATTCGAACCCTCTCGCCACGTC
>NZ_JAEMNU010000113.1:0-160287 GCF_016461825.1 Rugamonas violacea
AGTAGTACGGGACAGCGCCGAGCAGCTGATGAAGTGGAAATGGGCACAGCTTAAATTAACTGGCAGAGTGTCTTGACTGACGGGTCCACTTTATACCGACGGTATAAACGTCTTTCGCACCGACTGATGTTTTAATTACATTCGGGCCACCTTGTTGAACAATAGACCAAGCTTCATCAATCAGTCCAACTACTCCAGCTCGTCCTACATCAAATACTCCATGTTCTCCTGCGCGCAACGGTTGATCTTCCACGTGGCGTAGGACGTGTTGGATACGATTGCCATACTGTGCATCAGGACCATACTCTAGTCCTAATGGGGATTCCCAAGTTCGATTGCCGAGATAGTTGAGCCGTCCGGCGGCATTCGCGCTATTGGTCTCGGAAAGTGCATTACGTATGCTAGAGACGGCGTCGGTACCCAAGGTACCTAGGATAGGCAGTGCTGCACCCAGCGCACCCAAAGATGCTTTACCGCCTAGCTCATAATATTTCCCATCGGTCGCTGCACCGAAATAGCTTAATGGGCTCGCATCGCGAATAAAAGCAGTCGTGGAATCAATGGCGCCGCCGACACTTGCGGCGGACATAAATTGCGATGCTCGGTTCCAAGTGTCGGAGTCGCCTGTCGCAAAGTCGTAAAGCGTGCTGGCACCGTTTGAAACGGCACGTACAACTGCGCTAGGTAGGGACGTGATGCTATCCCTTGCTCCGCTCCAAACCGCTCCAGTCTCCAATTCGCCCAAAGTTGGGACACGATAAGGCGCGCTTGGTGCTACCAAGTTGCCGTTGATATTCCAGAACCCTTGCCGCCTGCTACACCATAGGTTTATACACATCTTTTTTCGCCAATAAAATCAAACACTTACAAAGCACCAGCTGTTGCAGAAACAGCAATCCCGGAGTGCCTGCCCGATGGATTTCCCGTCAACGCACAACGACTTTGCTCAATTTTTAAGCAAAAACACTCAAAAAGTGCGGTTCTTGCGGGCCAGTGCGACGGTCAGAAAAAGATGTGTGTAAACCTATGCTGCTACACACGTCGCTGGCAAATCGAGACGAGTTACCGAGAACTCAAGCAGACCATGCTGGGCATGGTGCTAACGTTGCGCAGCAAGACTGTCGAGGGTGTGTATCAAGAGATTTGGGGAGCGCTCACCGCCTATAACTTGGTGAGACTAGAGATCGCGAAGGCGGCACTGACCGTGAAATGCGACCCGACGGAGATCAGTTTCATCCGCGCCTTCCACGTGGTCCAATACGAATTGCATTGGGCGGCCATCACGCGCGCGCAGGGCAAACTAGCGTCGTTGCTGCAACGACTTCGCCAGCGTTTGGTATCACTGCTCAAGGAAGAACAGTCCGGTCGAAAATTCGACCGGGCCGTCAAAGCCTTACCTCAACGCTATACCGTCCGTGTCTTGAAAAGAGACCTTAACTGAACGGCATTACACTCGAGAGCGGGCTTTTTCTTGATTTTGCAATCGAATTTGGAGGCGAGGGTCGGAATCGAACCGACCTAGACGGCTTTGCAGGCCGTTTCGTCGCCCCACTCCCACAACGATGCCGACCCAGCAAGGTTTCCCCCCTTTATTTCTTGACTATGGATTAAAATCACCTGCTTTCAAAGCATGGCGCGCATACAATGCGTTGGCCTTATACACCTGCAAACAATTCAGGGGACACGATGGTAGATGGTAAGAATGAACTCAAGCGGGGCCTGAAAAGCCGCCACATCCAGCTCATTGCGCTGGGCGGGGCGATCGGCACCGGCCTGTTCCTGGGCATCGCGCAGACGATCAAGATGGCCGGCCCCTCGGTGCTGCTGGGCTATGCGCTGGCCGGCGTGATCGCCTTCCTCATCATGCGCCAGCTCGGCGAGATGGTGGTCGACGAGCCGGTCGCCGGCTCGTTCAGCTACTTCGCCGACAAGTATTGCGGCCACCTGGCCGGCTTCATGTCGGGCTGGAACTACTGGGTGCTGTACGTGCTGGTCAGCATGGCCGAGTTGTCGGCCGTCGGCATCTACGTGCAGTATTGGTGGCCGGCCATCCCCTCGTGGGTGTCGGCGTTGGGCTTCTTCGTGGTCATCAACGCCATCAGTCTGTGCAACGTCAAGGCCTTCGGCGAGATGGAGTTCTGGTTCGCCATCATCAAGGTGGTGGCCATCGTCGGCATGATCGTCTTCGGCGCCTACCTGCTGATCTCCGGCGACGCCGGACCGCAGGCCAGCATCGCCAACCTGTGGCAGCACGGCGGCTTCTTCCCCAACGGCTTCGGCGGCCTAGTGATGGCGATGGCCGTCATCATGTTCTCCTTCGGCGGCCTGGAGTTGGTCGGCATCACCGCCGCCGAGGCGGACGAGCCGTCGAAAACCATCCCCAGCGCCACCAACCAGGCGATCTATCGCATCCTGATCTTCTATATCGGCGCGCTGGGCATCCTGCTGTCCTTGTATCCGTGGGAAAAAGTGGTCACCGGCGGCAGCCCCTTCGTGCTGATCTTCCACGCGCTCAACAGCAACATGGTCGCCAACGTGCTCAACGTGGTGGTGTTGACGGCCGCCTTGTCGGTGTACAACAGCTGCGTCTACTGCAACACCCGCATGCTGTACGGCCTGGCGCTGCAAGGCAACGCGCCGCGTTCGCTGCTCAAGGTCAACGGTCGCGGCGTGCCGCTGAAGGCGCTGGCGGTGTCGGCCACCGCCACCGGCATCTGCGTGCTGCTCAACTACTTCATGCCGGGCAAGGCGTTTGAAATGTTGATGGGCCTGGTGGTCTCCGCCCTCATCATCAACTGGGCGATGATCAGCTGGATCCACCTGCGCTTCCGCGCGGCCAAACTTGCCGCCGGCCAGAGCACCGCCTTCCGCAGCCTGGGCCATCCGCTGACCAACTACCTGTGCCTGGCCTTCCTGGCCGGCATCCTGGTGGTGATGTACCTGACGCCGGATCTGCGCCTGTCGGTCTACCTGATCCCGGCTTGGCTGGGCGTGCTGGGCGTCGGTTACTGGATACGCCAGCGCAAGGCGAGCACCGCGGTCAGCCCGCTGGCCGGCTCGCAACGCTAGACCACGATCCCTCCACCCGGAGGGATTTTCACATTCAAGGCTCCCCATGTCCGACCTGTTGATCAAATTGAACCGCAACCGCGCCGCCGCCGCCGTCATCAAGGCGCTCGGCCTGCCCAATCCGGTCGAGCTGGCGCGCGCCGAGGGCGGCTACGTCGCCCTGCCCTTCGCCGGCAAGACGGTGTTGCTGGCCGGCGCGGCCGGCGGTTACGCGGGCGAGGCCCTGCTCGCCGCCGTCGGCGCGGCCGGCGCCGCGCCGCTGCGCCAGGCGCCGGCCGACGCCGCCGCGCGCATCGACGTCGCGCTGCTCGACGCCACCGGCTGCGCCACGCCGGCCGCGCTGCGCGCGCTGTACGACACCTTCCATCCGCTGATGCGGCGCATCGCCCGCAACGGCCGCGTGCTGATCGTGGCGGCGCCGCCGGAACTGGCCGCCGACCCGCTGGCGGCCGCCGCGGCGCGTGGCGTCGAAGGTTTCAACCGCTCGCTGGGCAAGGAGCTGGGCAAGCAAGGCGTCACCGTCAACCTGGCCTATGTGGCGCCGGACGCGGTCGAGCGGCTGGCCGGCGTGCTGCGCTTCTTCGGCGGCGTGCAGACCACCTACGTGTCCGGCCAGACGGTGCGGCTGACCTCGCGCGTCACGGCGCCGGCGGCGCTGCCCTTCACTGCGGCGCTGGCCGGCAAGGTGGCGCTGGTCACCGGCGCGGCGCGCGGCATCGGCCTGGCGACGGCGCAGCGGCTGGTGGAGGAAGGCGCCAGCGTCGTCTGCCTCGACGTGCCCGCTGCGGCGGACGACCTGCAACGCGCCTGCGCCGACATCGGCGCCACGGCGCTGCCGTTGGACATCGCCACGGCCGAGGCGCCGGCCCGGCTGGCCGCGTTCTGCAAGGAGAAGTTCGGCGGCGTCGACATCGTCGTGCACAACGCCGGCATCACCCGCGACCGCACACTGGCCAATATGAAGGAGCACTACTGGGACATGGTGGTCGGCATCAACTTCGCCGCCATCGCGGCGATCGATGCCGCACTGCTGGCCGACGGCGTGCTGCGCGACGAAGGCCGCATCGTCTGCCTGTCGTCGATCAGCGGCGTGGCCGGCAACTTCGGCCAGACCAACTACGCCACCAGCAAGGCCGCGCTGATCGGTTATGTGGCGGCGCAAGCGCCGTTGCTGGCGCCGCGCGGCATCGCCATCAACGCCATCGCGCCCGGCTTCATCGAAACGGCGATGACGGCGCAGATGCCTTTCCTCACCCGCGAGATCGGCCGCCGCGTCAACTCGCTACAGCAGGGCGGCCAGCCGCGCGACGCCGCCGAGCTGATCGCCTTCCTGTGCACGCCGGGCTGCTACGGCGTCAGCGGCGAAACCATCCGCGTCTGCGGCCAGGGCCTGATCGGCGCCTGACGGTGGCCTGGCTGCCCTAGCGCGGCAGCGCGGTCCAGCCGGGAAAGCTGTCGAGCTCATAGCCGGCGAGGTGGAAGACGCCGACATCCTCGGCCGGGCGTGGCAGCTGGCCGTCGAGCGAGTCCAGCGAAACCCGCTCGACGCGCCGGCCGGCCGCCAGGGTATTCGGCTTCCAGCCGATGATCCAGTCGTCGCTGTCGCGCCGGCCAAGCACCACGCCGACGGCGGCGCTGCGGTCGAGCACCGCCCAGCGCGCGGCGGAGGCCGACAGCAAGGCCTGTGTCAGCTCGTCGTCGAGCCGTTCGCGCCACGCCGACTGCGCCAGCCAACGCCCGACCCAGATGTAGAACGACCAGCCCATGCTCAGCTGTTCGCGCCGCGCCCAGGCCATGAAGGGCTCGAAGATCGCCATGCCGTCGGCATCGGCGATGTCGAGCAGGCCGGGGCAGATGTCGAACAAGGTGTGCCAGTAGGCGCGAATGCTGATGTCGATACGCACATGGGCGCGGCAGCCGGGCGGGAAGTCGGCGCGCGCGGCGGGATCGGCCAGGCGCGCCAGCAGCTCGCTGTCCTTGACCAGGCGACCGGGTGCCGCGCCCGCTGGCGTCATTTTCGGCACGCTCACGATGCTACCGCCAGCGCGGCTACCGACGTGCCCGCCCGCGCCCGCGCCGGCGTCGGCGTCGGCTTCGGCTCCGGCGGGAAAATGGCGCGCAAGGCCAGCAGATCGGCACGCACGCTGTCGATGTCGATGTTCTCGTCGCGCTCGTAGGTGATGGTGGCGCCGGCCTTGGCGATCACGTCGCGGTGGCGGCGTAGGCAGGCCAGCGTGTCCTGCGCCAGCGCGCGGTCGTGCGTATCCACGGTGACGCCCTCGTCGATGAAGGCGCCGGCATAACCGGCCACGTGGAAGTGGCTGGCGCCCGCCATCACCTCGCGCCAGGCCGACACATCGGGGCCATCGTTGCGCCAGGCGCAGACCGCGTTGGAGACGTCGAACAAGGTGCCGGCGCCGGTGTCGTGCGACAGCTGCTGAAAAAAAGCCGGGGCGGCGTGGCCACCGTCGACGATGGACGGGTAGTTTTCGAAATGGATGCTCTGCCCCAGCAGCGACTGCCACAGCGCGGCGCGTTCGCGCACGCGCTCGTAGTCGGCGGCGTAATCGATCTCGCCGAGGTGGAACAAGGCGCGGCCCTGGTGGCTGAAGCAGGCGATATGGTCGGACACGTACAGCGGCCGCAGCGCCTCGATGTAAGGCCGCAGACGCGCGGCGAAGTCGCGCAGGAAGTCCTCTTCGCATTCGATGAAGCGGGAGAACATGATGTGGAAGGCGACCGGTAGGTCGAAGGCCTCGGCCAGTTCCTGCGGCGGCACCTGCATGAAGTTATCGATCAGCAGTTCGCAATAATCGATGGCGCCCTCTTGTGCCAGCTGTCTGACCAGGGGCAGCGTTTCGCCCAGTGTGAAGTTGAATCCGATGCGCATACATACTCCCTTCAAAACGGGCGGCGGCGCTTGCCACGCAAGGCGCGTGCAAACGCCGCCGCAGTCATGCCGAATGAACGACCTTAGGACTTGGCGCCGCAGCTGCTGGCGCAACGCATGCCGGTACGACCTGCCACTTGGATCTCTACTTTTTTGACGATGACGATTTTCATGGTGTTTCCTATCGATTGAAAGTTGAACTGCAAGATTGCGTTGAACATGTGCCGCGTTGGCTACCTCCCTTTCTGGTTAGATGAATCCGTTTTGCGCCGGGCCCCGGCCGGGTCGGCGTGGCGCTCGGTTCGCAAGAAGTCGGCATCGCTAAGGGCGGCCAGAAAGGCTTTCAGGTCGCCCACCTCCCGCTCGCTCAGCTCGAAGCCTTCGATGAACTGGCTACGCAAGGGGTTCGGTCCAACGGTGCCAAGCGCGGCGCGGCCCTTGACCGCGTAGTGCCGCCGGATCGCCTGGTCCAAAGTGGCGACCGAGCCGTCGTGCATATACGGCGCGGTCAGCGCCACATTGCGCAGGCTGGGTGTGCGGAAGCGCCCTTCATCCTGAGGCTCGCCGCTGAATTCGCGTAGTCCCTGCTGGCCGGGTGGATAGGCGCCCTTGCCGTCGACGTTGTACAAGCCGGTGTTGTGGTAACCGGTTTCCGCCTCGGGCAGGCGGCGGTGGATCTGGTTGTCGGTGAAGTGCAGGCCGCCGTGGCAGTGGTAGCACTCCAGCCGGTCGCCGAAGAACAGCGTCTCGCCACGCTTGGCCGAGGCGGAGATGGCCGCGCTCTTGCCCTCGTAACGGTAGCGGTCGTAGGGCGAGTTCATCGACAACAGGCTGCGCTCGAAGGCGGCGATGGCGCGGGTCACCGACCACAGCGAGATGTCGCCGCCGCGCTCGGGGAAGGCGCGGGCGAACTGGCGGCGATAGCTGGGCTTCGCTTTCAGGCGGGCCAACAACACATCCTCGCGGCCGGCCATGCCCATCTCCACCGGATGGTCGCCGAACAGCGGCACCAACGCCTGCTGCTCCAGCGTGGTCAGGTTGGGATTGGCCCAAGTCAGCGTGGGCAGGTAGGCGACGTTTGCCAGCGGCATGGCGTTGCGCAGGCCGACCATGCCGGTGCTACCCAGGGCCAGCTTGCGGCCGTCGCTGAAGCCGCGCGCCTGCTCGTGGCAGCCGGCGCAGGACTGCGTGCGGTTGGCCGACAGGCCTTTGTCGTAAAACAGCGCGCGGCCAAGCGCGACCTTGGCCTCGCTCATCGGATTGTCGTCCGGGACCAGCGGCTCCGGTGCCCATGCCGGCAGGCGCCATCGGTAGGCAGGTGGCGCGGCGGCGGTCGGGCGCGCGGAACCCGCGCCGGCTGCGGCCACTGCGGTCCCTGCGTCCGCTGCGGTCCCCGCGTCCCCTGCCGCCATGGCAGCGCCGCTGGCCGCGACAGCGCCGAGCAGGCCGGCGGCGAGCAGGCCGGCCAGTGAGCTCACTGCGGCCGTTCGGGTCTGGCGGGCCTCACGGCTCCTGCGGATCTGGCCGATGCAGCTCATGGCTTGCGCAGCACGCCGAACACGCGCTGCGGTCCGCCACCGCGCAAGCCGAGCGCCTCGAACACGCCGGCGCAGTCGGGATCGTCGGCGGCCGCCATGCAGCCGGGGGCGGTGCCGGGCGTCTGCATGTCCAGCCGGGTTTGCGCGATCAACGCGGACAAGTCGAGCAGCACGCTGTCGCGGGCCGGGTCGAACTGCTCCAACGCCACCGCCACCCGGTTCGGCTGCAGGCAATTGGTGGCCGGCGCGCGCATGCTCGCCGCCTGGCAGGCGCTGCTGCCGAGGTGGATGGGGAAGCCGGTTTTCTTGTCGCCGCCCTGCACCTCCAGCTCGAATTTCATGAAGCGGTAGCCGGACTGCCAGCTCCAGAACATCGCCGTCTGGTTCAGCGGCGCGCTGGCCAGGGTCGAGTCGGCGTGGTTCAGCGCCGTCGGCACGCCCAGCGTGAAGCGCAGGCCGCGATAGCGTCCGGCCGGCAGCGTGCCGGTCAGCGCGGTGTGCATGGCCGGCGTGCCGTTGCGACAGGACGCCTGGCCGTTCTCGAAATCGAGCATGGCGACGTCGTGGTTCTGCCAACGGCCATCCTGTTCCAGTTTGACCGCCACGCCATGTCCATCCTCGTCGACCAGTTCGAGCGCCGAGACGAACAGGCGCAGATCGCCGAACACCACGCTGGACTGGGCCGCGCCCTGCCCTTCGTAACGCTGGCCGCAGCGCAGCGGCTGGCCGGCCAACTGCGGCTCGAATTGAATGCTGACGCGCTGCTCGGCGGCCTCCGCCGCCCAAGTGGTGGTGCCGGCGCCCAGCGCGGCAACGCAGGCCAGGGCCTGGATGGTTCGTTTCATTTCTGTTCTCCTTGTTTAGAATGTCCAACCCAGCGTGGCCTGCAGCGCACGGCCCATTTCGACCACGCGCGAGGTCGGATTCTCGCTCTGGTAGACGATATAGCGCTTGTCGGCCAGGTTGCTGATGCCGGCCGACAGTTCCAGCTGCGGCGCCGCGTCGGGGCGCCAGTGGACGAACAGGTCGTGGCTGGCGTAGCCGGCCGTGCGGCGCTCCAGCGTGCTGTCGCGCGACTGCGCGGCGACCAAGCGGCTACGCCAGTTCAGGCGCCAGCCCTGGCGCTGCCAGCGCAGGTTGGCGACCAGCTTGTCGGGTGGGGCGAACAGGCTCTGGTCGGAGTCGGCGTCGCGCACACGCAGTAGGCTGTAGGCCAGGTCGGCGCGCCAGGCACCGTTGCGCCAGCCCCATTCCAATTCGACGCCGTGGCGCCGCGCGCTGCTCTTGTTCTGGCTTTGGAAGACCAGCCCGCGTCCCTTGAACGGGAAGCTGCGCTGATAGGCGCCGACGACGGCGGTGGTGATCAGATCGTCGACGGTGGAATAGAACACACTGCCCTTCATCTGCACCCGGTCGCCGGCGTTGAACCAGCCGCGCCCGTCGTAGTTGGCACCAAGCTCCAAGGTGCGGTCGGTCTCGGGGCGCAGCGCCGGATTGGGTGCGAAGTTGAACAGGCAGCCGGTGCAGCTCAGGTTCATATACGCTTCGCTTAGCGACGGCGCGCGGTAGGACTCGCCGACACTGGCCCAGCCCTGCCATTGCGGCGTGAAGCGCAGCGCCGCCGTCAGCTTGGGCGACAGGTGACCTTGCCGAGCGTCCGGGCCGCTGCCGCCGTCGACATGGGTGCTGTAGCGGTCGTAGCGCGCGGCCGGCGTCAGCAACCAGGCGTCGCCGAGGCGCCATTCGTCCTGCACGAAGACGCCGGCCACCGTTTGACGGCCCGGCGGCGTCACCGGATTGGGCTGGCCGCCGTTGCGGGCGTCCTGCTCGTCGCGGTAGCCGTCGAGGCCGTAGCTAAGTCGGTGCCGGCCCCAGCGCGCGGTGCGCTGCACGCCGCCGCCCTGGGTGCGGGTGAAGCTGCTGCTGGCGGCCAGGCTCTGGGCCGGGTTGGCTTCGGCGCTGGCGTCCTGCCGCGTCCGATACAACTGGGCGCTCAGCGTTGGCGCGCCGGCGCTGTCGGTCTGTTCGATCCCGAGGGTGGTCTGCGACTGCTCGCTCAGGTTGCGCTGCACCGGCACGGCGCCGGGCTGGCCAAGGGAGGCGTCGGACTGCGGATTGTTCGGCCGCAGCGCGCTTTCCCGGTAGGCGCGGTGGCTCAGGCGCAGGCGCAGGTCCGGCCGCAAGGCATAGCCGAGCTTGAGCAGCCCCTGGCTGGCGTGGCCGTCGTTCGGCGCCAGCTCGCCGCCACCACCCTGGCGGATCGCGCCCCAGTCGCGCCGGCCCAGCGCCAACAGCGCGTCGAACGCACCCTGTTTGGCATAGGCGCGGGTCTGCAGCGCACGGCCCGCTTCGCCGCCATCGTGGCCGAGGCGCGCGTCGGCGCCCCAGTTGCGGCCCGGCGCCAGCAGGTCGCGTGCCGATACGGTGTTCAGCGCCAGCACGCCGCCCAGGCCGCCGCTGCCGTACAAGGCCGAGCTGGCGCCGCGCAGCACCTCGACGCTGGACAGCAACCACGGGTCGACGAAAATCGGCGCGCTCAGGCCGGAGGCGGCGTTGATACGCGCGCCGTCGACCAGCAGCGTGACCTCTTTGCCGCTATAGCCGCGCAGCGTGGGTTGGCGGCCGGCGCCGCGCGGGCCGCCGCCGAAATCGACGTTGGGCAGGTCCTGCAGCGCGTCGCCGATGCTGCGGGCCTGGCGTTCGGCGAAGGCGCCGGCGTCGATCTTGCTGACCGGCGCGGCGGCGTCCTTCAGCAACTGCGGCGTGCGCGTCGCGCTGACGACGATGCTGTCGAATGTGTCGATGGCGGCCGCGTCCTCGCTGGCGAAGGCCGGCGCATAGCCGCCGCCCAAGGCGAGCGTCAGGGCGACGCTGCCGGCGAGCGGGTGGCGGCGCAGGACTGCGCCCTTCGTAAGGACGGAGTTCTTCTGTTTCATGGTGTATCCAATTCAGCTGCATCAACGACCGGCGCGCGGCGTGACCGTAGGCGCGCGCAAGGACGCGCGGTGCGAGCCAAGTGCTGATGCAATGGCGCGCGCGACGTCGTCGGTCCGTCAAGTTATGGCTAGGTTGTAGGTAAGGTCGGCGCGGACGCGCCGCATCTGGCGGTGTGCGCGCTGGGGATGGCTCAGCAGGCGGCGGGCGGCGCGCGCGGGTGGGCGGCCGACCAGGAGAACAGCGGTGTCGGCGCGTGGTAGAACAGCGAGGGGAAAACGGCGTGCCCGCCCTGCACCGCGAACGGCGTCGGCAGGGCCGGCGGCGGCATGGCGGCGCCGGCGTGGCTCATGCAATAGGGGCAGTGTTCGAGGTGATGCAGCACCGAGTCGGACGAGGTCGGGCCGCTGTCGGCCACGCTCTGGTCGAGCGCGACCATCTTGTTGCCGGCCACCGAGCAGACCTCCACCAGCGTCGGCGCGCCATGCAGCGCCGCCAGCGCGTGGGATACCGAGGGGGCGAGCGCATTGAGCAGGATGGCGAAACACGCGATCCAGATATGCAGCCGAGTACGCCTCAGGAATTTACTCATAACCAACATTATAACAAAGGCATTGCCGCGCGTCATGTGCCGCGTCGCGGTGTTAAGGGCGCATCGAATAAGCTGAATTCGTCGTTCCGCGTCGGCGGAACGACGGGTTTTTAAAGGTGCTCTTAACGCGCCGGCTAAGCCTCCGGCGTTCGCGCCGCGCCGCCGTCGCACATCGACCAGTACTTGTCGTAGACGTAGGCGGTGTTGATCAGGTAGGCGTAGTCGCGCACGCCGAGGCGGGTCATCCACACCGCCGCGCTCAGCGCACTGCGGCTGATCAGGTGGCGCGGGAAGCTGCGGTTGCCCAGCACGCGCTTGCCGCGCGCCGCCGTGTTGCGCTGCATCTGGCGCACGGTGCCGGAGTCGAAGTAGTCCTCCCATTGGTATTTCAGGCCGGCCGGCGCGGCGACGTCGCAGGGCACGTGGCCGGGATAGGCCTGCCACGGCAGCGTCGCCAGGCCATTGGGGAACTTGCGCAGCCACTCGATATAGAAGCGGTGCTGCATATATGGCTCGCACTGGTGGCGCAGGATGGTGGCGAGGAAGTCGGCGTCGAAGAACGGCAGCTGGAATTCGATGCGTTCGACGTCGAGGTCTTCGAAGTGCTGGACCAGGTGGCGGCGCTGGTCGTTCTGCAGCAGGAACAGGTGGAAGGCGCGGCCCGGATCGCTGCTGGCGATGCCGGCCAGCTCCTCCTCGGCGCCCTGGAACGGCAGCGCCGTCAACGCCTTGCGCATGGCCGGCTGGATGATGCGGCCCGGCAGGCCCTTGTTGAACAGGGTGACGGCCTCGCGCCGGTCGCCGCGCCGCATCGCCTCTAGAATCGGCCGGGTCAGGTAGACGTGGCCCAGCGCGACGCTGCCGCCGTCGCCGGACCAGATCAAACCGGCGCTGCCGGCGCCGAAGCGCTCCTTCAGCCACAAGGCCAGCGCGTCCTTGCGGTAGCCCTGGGCGACGTTGTCGCCGTTGGTCACCAACTGGGCGTGGCGGGTGTTGAGCTTTTCCGCCACCAGCGTGGCGAACACCTGGTCCTGGGTGTGGTCGGGCGCGAAGTTGACGGTGTGGAGCTCATCGACGATCAAGTCCAGGCCGCCAACGATGGCGCGCGAATCGAGGCCGCCGCTGAGAAAACAGGTGGCGCTGGCGGCCCGCCGCTGGCGCCGCCGCAGCGCGTCGAGGAAGGCGTCGTAGCATTGCTCGAGCGCCTGCGCACCGCCCTCCTCCGGTGTGCCGGCCTGCCAGTCCCAGTAGTTGTGGTGGCCGACGGCGCCGTCCACGCAGCGCGTCACCTCGGCGCCGGCCAGCATGCGGATGCCGCTGTAGGCGGTACGCGTGCCGAGCGGGTAGCCGAAGGTGGCGATCTCGGTGACGCCGCGCACGTCGAAGGTTTTGCCGACCTGCGGCAGCGCCTCCAGCACGCGCAGCGCGGTGGCGAACACCACCACGTCCTCGTCGTGCCAAACATATAGCGGCCGCACGCCGACCTTGTCGACGAACAGCAGCAACAGATGGCGCTCCTGCTCGTAGTGCACGCCGCAGAAGGTGCCACGGCTTTGCGCCAGAGCGTCCCAATTGCTGGCACCGAGCTGACGCTGCAGCAGGGCCAAGTCGCGCGCCCGGTCCCAGTCCGGCGCCGACTCGCCCTCGCGCATCAGCGGCTCGCCGGCGACGGCGCTGACATTGCCGGCGTCGTCGCGCAACAAAGCCGGCACGCCGAAGGCGCCGACGTCGCCCTTGAGCAGGAAGAAGGCGCCGGTGTTGACTTGCTCGATCTGCTCGTCCGCATGGCGCGACAGATTGTCGCGCAAATCGGCGCACAATTGCGGCGACAAGGGCTTGTTACGGTCGAGACTAAACGCTCCGGCGAAAAATGACATGTGGCTTTTCCTTGGTCCCTGATTAAATGGTTGTGGCCTACTCGGCGTGGACCGCTTGCGGCACGCCGCCCTTGCCGAACAGCGCGGCGCCGATTTCCTGCAAGGCGGCGCGGTTCAGCGCCAGCGCGCTGAGCAGATAGCTGGCGGCGCCGACCAGCACCTCGACCGCCAGCACGACGCGGCGGTCCGGATAGGCGCGCAGCGCCAGTTGCACCGCCCACACGGCGCCGAACATGGCGGCGCCGCATAACAACGACGGCGCGACATGCCGGCTGACCTGGGCCAGCGTCAGGCCGACCACCGCCACCATGCGCCGCGTGTTGATCAGCAGGACCACCGGATAAGCCAGCAGCCAGGCGTAGGCCACGCCGACCAGGCCCCACTGCGTGCCCAGCAAAAAAGCCAGCGGCATGATGGCGCAACCGACCAACACGTTCTGCATGGCCACCTCGGGGTGGCCGACGGCGTCCGTCACGCTGGGCAGAAAACCGACGATGGCGCGCAGCGGCATGACCAGGGCCAGCACCTGCAATGGCATCACGGCGCCGCTCCAGCCCGGCCCGAGCAGCACGGCGACCAGCTCCGGCGCCACGCTGGCGATGCCCCACAGGACCGGGAAGGCGACGAAACCGAGCATGCGCAGCACCTTCAACAACTGCGCGGCGATCAGGCTGCGGTCGTGCTGGTGGCGGGCGAAGGCGGGAAACGCCACCTGATTGAGGATGGAGGAGACGCGCTGCACCGGCATCGAGGCCAGGTGCATCGCCACCGAGTACATGCCCAGCATCTCGCTGCCCAGCACGCGGCCGACGATGACCACGTCGATCTGGGTGAAGAACATCCACAGGAAGCGCGACACCGTCACCTTGCCGCCGAAGGACAGCAGTTTGCGCATGCCGCCGACGGCGAAGCTGGGCCAGTGGCGGAACGGCGCGATGCTGTTGACCAGCACGGTGCGCCACACCGTCGCGCCGACGTTGCCCAGCACCAGAGCCCAAACGCCATAGTGGCCCAGCGCCAGCAGCAGCGTGGCCACGCTGGTGAAGATGGCGGTGCTCAGGTCGATCAGCGAGCGCTTCTTGTATTCGAGCTGGCGCTGCAGCAGCACCTCCGGCACCACCGCCAGCGGCGTGAAAAGGAACTGCACCGACAGCACGCGCAGCACCAGCACCAGCCGGGGTTCGTCGTAGAACACGGCCATCGCCGGCGCCAGCAGGTTGAGCAGCAGGCACAGCGCCCAGTTCACCAGCAGGAAGATGCCGAAGGCCTGGCGCAGCTCGCGCGTGTTGACCTCCTGCGCCTGCACCAGCGCCGGCCCCAGGCCGACCTCGGCCACCATGTTCATGAAGACGATCAGCACCGAGGCCATGGCCAGCAGGCCGTAGTCGGCCGGCGCCAGCAGGCGCATGACGACGATGGTGATGCCCCAGGTGACCAGCTGGCCGCTGAACTTCGCGCCGGCGGTCCACTTCAGGCCGCGCAGCACGTCCGTCTTGAGACTCATGCGCGCTCCCCCTGCGGCCGGCGCGGCAGCGCCAGCTGTTCGGCCGGCGCGGTCAGGTTGCGCGCCAGGCGCAGCAGGAAAGGCGCGGCGCGCCGGTCCCATGGCGTGAAGCGCGGCAGTTGGAACAGGTCAGGCGCGCCCTGGCTGGCGCCCCAGGCGGTGCTGACGGCGCCTTCGAAGCCGAGCTCGCGGGCGATCGCCACATGCTCGGCGGTGTAGTCCTCGCCCGGTTTGCCGTTCGGGTAGGCCAGCAGGCGCACCGGCGCGCCCGTCATCGCCTCCAGCGCCAGCTTGCCCTGCTCGATCTCGGCGCGCGCCTGCGCCGCCGACAGCCGCGCCAGGATCGGATGGTTGACCGTGTGGGCGCCGATCTCCATGCCGGCGGCGTGCAGCTGGCGCAGCTGGGCGGAGCTCATCATCAGGTCGTCGCGCAGCGTCACGCCGCACAGTGCGATCAACCAGTCGACCTGCTCCTGGCGCTGCGCCATCGGCAGGTATTTGAGCTTGCCGATCAGCGCGGCGATGCTGTCGCGGCGCTGCTGCGGCGTGCCGATCGGATAGTCGGCCAGACCCAGCGGCCTGGCGTCGATGCTGGCGCCGCGCGCGTTGCGCACCAGTTCGATGATGCTGTCGTTCCACATGCGGCCGCCGTCGATGAAGCCGCTGGCGACGAAGAAGGTGGCCGGCAACTGGTGCTTCTGCAGCAGCGGCAGCGCCACCTCGGCGTTGTCGGCATAGCCGTCGTCGAAGGTGATGCAGGCGGCGCGCGCCGGCAGCGTGCCGGCACGCAGATGACGCACGGCGTCGAGCAGCGGCAGCACCTTGAAGCAGGACTTGAGCAGCGCCAGTTGGCGGTCGAACTCCAACTGCTCCATCTGCTCGGGGAACAGCGCGTCGCGCTGCGCCAGCACGCGGTGGTAAATCAGGATGGACAAGCCCTGGCGGCCGCCACGCGCCAACGGCGACAGCAGCGCGCGGCCGAGAAGCGCGCCGGCCATGCGGCCCAGTCGCAGGCCGCTCATGACAGGGTCTTTCGCGGCGGCGCGAAGGCCGGGCCGCCGTTGCCGTTGCCGTTGCCGTTGCCGTTGCCGTTGCCGTTGCCGTTGCCGTTGCCGTTGCCGTTGCCGCTCGCTGCAGGCAGAGGTGAAGAGGATGGCGATGGTGGTGTATGCATGGGGGCGGCTGCGGATGGTGGTGCGAGGTCGGCGGCGTTGTCCTCGCCGAACAGGGTGGCGGTTTCAGCGGCGATGGCGGCGCGGCTCTCGCGCTCGGCGATGGCGCGGGTGGCGGCCAGCGCCACCATCAGGTAGTACGGCACGTCGAAGTAGGCCAGGCTGAGGAAGGCGCCGCCGACGGCGAAGCCGAGCAGGCTGACCTGCAGCATGCGGGCGACATCGCTGGCCCAGGCCAGCCGCGGCAAGGTGCGCGCCAAGGTCACGACGCGGGTGCCCTCGCGCCAGCTCAGCGCGCCGAGCGTCAGATACAGCAGCAGGCCGACGAAGCCATGCTCGCCGAGGATCTGGAAGTAGATGCTGTGGGCGGCGTGCACGTCCTCCGGCACCGGCGCATACATCAGGAAGACGCCGGGGTCGTAGATCTCGAAGCCGCCGCCGACCAGCGGCCGGTCCAGCGCCAGGTTGGTGGCCATGCGCCAGGCGTTGATGCGGCCCATGGCCGAGCCGTCCTCCTCGTAGGTCTTGATGGTGTCGATGCGCTCGTGCCACTGGCTTGGCATGCTCAGCACCAGGATCGGCATCACGCACACCAGCAGTATGCCGATGATGGCGCGGTTGTTACTCTTGGCCCAGAAGAACAGGATCATCGCCGCCATCGCGACGGCCGCGCCGCGCGAATAGGAACCCAGCGAAGCCAGGGTACACAACAGCATGGAGGCCATCATGGCGTAGCGGCCGTACTTGTTCTTCAACAGCGACAGCAGGTAGTACATCAGCGGGATCACCATGATCAGCGCCAGCGCGAAGGCGTTGTTGTCGTCGATGAAGGTGCCGGCCGGTCCCCATACGCGGTAGTTGCCACCGCTGCGCAGCGTGAACAGGCCGCCCTTGACGCCGTAGTAGCCGATCGAGACGACGATGGTCCAGATCATCCATTCGATGTGGCGCCGCTCCTTGACCAGCATGAACACGGCCAGGGTCATGCCCATGATCTTCATCACCTTGATCCACTGCGTGCCGACCTGGTCGAGGTGGATGGCGAACAGCGAAGTGACACACATCCAGAAAATGAACAGCATGAACACCGTCGACACCGGCGTGACCGGCACGCGGAAGCGCTCCTTGCTCAGCACGATGCTGGCCAGCGTGGCGGCGGCGATGACGGCGGCGAACGGGAAGGAGCGGGCGAAGCCCCAGCCCTGCGAATGCGGATTCATCACGCTGATCCACACCCACAGCACCATGCCGAACCAGGGCTTCTTGAACACATAGGGCAGGCTGCCGAACACCAGCAACGTCACCAGCAGATCCCTCATGGCACCGCCCTGCCCGGCTGGGCCGCGTCGACCTTACTGGAGACATAGCGGAATTTGCCCGACTTCTCCGGCAGGATGCGCTCGACCTGCTCCAGCTCGATGCGCACGGCGGCGCCGAGACGGCGGCGCAGGCCCTGCTCCAGCAGCGCGCGCAACGCCGGCGTGAGCGCGCCGTCGAGCACCAGTTGGACACGGGTCAGTTGCAGGCTCTCCTGCACGATCTTGAAGGCCTTCACCTCGGGCCGGTCGCGCAGCACATAGACCAGGGCCAGGCCGTGCATCACGGTGCCGTCGGCGGCGACGACGAAGTCGGTGCTGCGGCCCTGGATGTCGTTGAGCAGCGGCAGGCCGCGGCCGCAGGCGCAGGGCTGGTCGGACAAGGTGCCGACGTCGCCGGTGCGGTAGCGGATGAAGGGATAGTCGCCGCTGGCCAGGTGGGTGACGACGATCTCGCCGGACTGGCCGTCCGGCAGCGGCTGGCCGTCCGGCGCGATGATCTCGACGATGATGTCCTCGGCGGTCAGGTGCATGCCGCCCTCGGGACACTGGTGGGCGATGAAACCGGCGTCGCGGCCGCCGTAGCCGTTGGCCACCGGGCAGCCGAAGGCGGCGCTGATCTGCTCGCGCTGCTCGGCGTACAGCAGCTCGGAGGTGACGAAGGCGACGCGGATGCCCAGGTCGTCCAGCCGCACGCCACGGGCGACGGCGTGGCGGGCGATGTGCGACAGCGCCGAGGGATAGCCGAACACCATGCGCGGCCGGCGCCGGCGGATGCTGGCGATGAAGCCGTCCAGCCGCGCCTCGGACATGTCGAACGCCGGCAGCAGCTCGGTGCGCAGCATGGCGTCGCGCGCCGCGCGCACGCGGTCCTGCGCGCCGAGTTCGATCGGCGAACCCCAGACGACAATCTCGGGGTCGCCGATGTCGACCGCCCACCAGCGGGTGGCGCGCCATTTGGCGCCGACGTCGTGGCTGACGCGCTCCTTGCCGATGTAGAAAACCAGCGGTTCGCCGCTGGAGCCGCCGGTGTTGAAGCGGGCCAGCGGGCCGGCGTCGTCGGCGCGCAAGCGGGCCGACTGGCTGCGCATCACGCTCTTGTCGCTTAGCGGCAGGCGGGCCAGGTCGGCCAGGCTGCGCAGGTCGCGCTGCGGGTCGAAGCCCAGCGTGGCGAACAGCTCGCGGTAGTAAGGCACTTGGCGGCCGGCGCGCAACAGCAACCGGCGCAAGCGTTCGAGCTGAAGCTGGCGCAGCTGCTCCGGCTTCAAATACTGGGTCTGTTCCAGTTGCCGGCGCACGCGCACGCTGCTATGCCGCTTGAGCCGCTCGTGCAAGGGGAACAGCAAGCCGGACACCAAGCGCGTGTAGATGGTGCGGCGGGCCGGCGCCGCCAGGTGCGACGGCGCGCTCATGATTTGGCCGCCAGGGTGCCGACCGGCGCCGCCAGGGCGTCGCGATAAACCTGGGACAGCAGCGGCTTCACGCTGGGCCAGCAATACTGCTGCACCTGGTCGAGGCCATTCTGGATCAGGCGTTCGGCCAGCGCCGGCTCGGCCGCCAGGCGCAGCACGGCGTCGGCCAGCGCGCGCGGATCGGCCGGCGGCACCAGCAGCGCGGTGCGCCCCGCCTCGACCATGAAGCTCACGCCGCCGACATTGGTGCTGACGATGGGCACGCCGCTGGCCAGCGCCTCCAACAGGCAGTTGGGCATGTTGTCGACCAGGCTGGGATTGAGCAGGATGCCGGCCTGGCGGTACAGCGCCGCCATCTGGGCGTGCTCGACGCGGCCGCTGAAACGCACCGCGTGGGCCACGCCCAACTCGGCCGCCAGCGCCTCCAGTTCCGTCCGCAGCGGGCCGCTGCCGGCAATCGTCAGGCGCGCCTCCGGGTGGACCGCCAACACCAGGGCGAAGGCGCGCAGCGCGCCGGCGTTGTCGTAGATCGCTTCCAGATTGCGCGCCACCAGCAGGTGCAGGCGATTGGCCGGCGCCTGCGAGGGCACGGGCGCGCTGCGGAAGCGCGTCAGGTCGATGATGTTCGGCACCACCAGCGCCTGGTAACCGCGCGCGCCGAACACCGCCGCCAGATAACCCGACGGCACGATCAGCGCCTGGGCGCGGCGCAAGGTCAGCGCCACCACGGCGGCCGAGGCGCGCAGGAAGGGTTCGGCCTCGCCGCCGCGGTAGTTGACCACCACCGCCGTGCCACGCAGGCGGGCGATGCAGATGGCCGGCGCCGCGTACAGGTGCCAGGACCAGCCGGAGTTGGCCATCACATGGACCAGGTCGACCCGGCCGGCCACACGCCACAGCCGCCACACATACGGCAGCAGGCGGAACACGGCGCGCACGCCCTTCAGACGCGCGCTCCAGGCCGGCACATAAGGGGCGTTGACCTGGACCGTTTCGACTTCCGAACCGGCCGCCTGCAGCAGCGCGGCCAGTTGCAAGGTTTGATTGGCCATGCCGCCCGACGGCGGTGGCAGCGGCCCCACCAGGCCGACGCGCAAGCCGTTCACGGCGCCACCGCCGCAGCGGACAGCGGCGCGTACACCGCCTGGTAGCGCGCCACGCTGGCGTCCCAGTTGCGCTCGGCCTCGACGAAGCCACGGCCGCGCCGGCGCAGCTCGGGCCACTGGGCCGGATTGTCCAGCAATTCCAGCACCTGCTGCGCCAGCGCGGCGGGATCGCCGGCGCTGAACAACAGGCCGGTGCGGCCGTGTTCAATCAACTCGCGGTGGCCGCCGACGTCGGAGGCCACCAGCAAGCGGCCCTGGGCCATCGCCTCCAAGGGTTTGAGCGGCGTCACCAGGTCGGTCAGGCGCATCTTCAGGCGCGGGTAGATCAGCACGTCGATCAGGTCGTAGTAGCGTTTGACCTGCTCGTGCGGCACGCGGCCGGTGAACACCACCTGCCCGGCCAGGTCCAGCGCCTGCGCCTGCGCCTTCAGCGCCTGCTCCTGCGGGCCGCCGCCGACCAGCAGCACGCGGATCTCGGGGCGGGCGCGCAGCAGCACAGGCAGCGCCTGCAGCAGCAGCGCCAGTCCCTCGTAGGAATAGAAGGAGCCGATGAAGCCGAGCACCGTCTTGCCGTCCAGGCCGAGGCTGGCGGCCAGCGCCTGGTCGGCCGTGCCGGCGACGGCGAAGTCGCCCAGGTCGACCGCGTTGGGGATGACCGACACCTTGGCGCTGGCGATGCCACGGCTGACGATCTCGGCGCGCAAGCCTTCGCAAATGGTGGTGGCGGCCTGCGCCCGCTTCAGCGCCCAGGTTTCCATGGCGCGGGTCAGGCGGTAGCGCACACCCCACTCGCTGCTGGTGCCGTGGTCGACGGCGGCGTCCTCCCAGAAGCCGCGCACCTCGTACACCACCGGGATGCCGAGGCGGCGGCCGACCAGCAGGGCCGCCACCGCGTTCAGGGCGGGCGAATGGGCGTGCAGGATGTCCGGCTTGACCTCGCGGGCGACGCGCAGCAGGCTGCCGTACAGTCCCGTGATGACGGCCAACTGGCGCAGCACCGGCAGGCGCGCCAGCCAACCGCGCGCCGGCGCGGTGCGGTGGAAGCCGAGACCCTCGACCAGTTCGTAGTCGTGGGTCGAGGCGCCCTGCTTGGCGCCGGTGACGTGGTATGTGTCCCAGCCCCGCGCGCGCTGGCCCAGCAGGATGGAGCGGCTGCGGAAGGTGTAGCCGCTGTGCAGCGGGATCGAATGGTCGAGCACATGCAGGATGCGCAGCGGCGCGCGCACTGTCGTCGCGGTGCCGGCGGCGGCGGTGACGTCGTTCATGCCGCCGCCTCCTTGCGCAGGAAGGCCTCGAACATCAGCAGGCTCCAGATCGGCGCGCTGTAGTCGCGCCGGCCGGACTCGTGGTGTTCGACCATCTCGCTCAGGTAGGCGCGGTTGAAGATGCCGGCGTCGGCCAGCACGGGGCCGAGCAGCGCGCTGCGCATGCGCTCACGCAGCGGGCCACGGAACCAGGCGGCCAGCGGCACGGAAAAACCCATCTTTTTCCGGTACAGGATTTCCTGCGGCAGATGCGCCTCCAGGCTCTTCTTGAACACGTACTTGCCCTCGCCGCCGTTCAGCTTCATCTCCGGCGGCAGGCCGGAAACCCACTCGACCAGTTGGTGGTCGAGCAGCGGCACGCGCACTTCCAGCGCGTGGGCCATGCTGGCGCGGTCGACCTTGGTCAGGATGTCGCCCGGCAGATAGGTCTTCAGATCGAGATACTGCAGCAGCGACAGCGGGTCCTGGGTCGGCGAGCGGCGCGCGTGGGCCTGCATCACCTCGACGGCGCGGTAGCCCTGCAGCTTCTGCTGGAAGGGTTTGCTGAACAACTGGGCGCGCATCTGGTCGCTCATCAGCGAGACGCCGTGGAAGTAGGCCTCCACCAAGCCGCGCGACAGCGCCTCGAAGGTGGTCTTGGCGCGGAACACGCGCGGCGCCCAGTCGGCCTTCGGATAGTATTTGCCCAGCGTGCCGAACACCGAGCGGCGCAGCGCCAGCGGGATGCGGCCGCGCACCGCGTGTTCGGCCATGGCGTAGCGGTAGCGCCGGTAGCCGGCGAAGTTCTCGTCGCCGCCGTCGCCCGACAGCGCCACCGTGACGCGGCGCCGGGCCAGTTGGCAGACCCGGTAGGTGGGGATGGCCGAGCTGTCGGCGAAGGGCTCGTCGTACAGGTCGGCCAAGGTGTCGAGCAGGCTGTAGTCGTCGGTGTCGACGGTGTCGGCGTGGTGGGCGGTGCGATACAACTGGGCCACTTGGGCGGCGTGGGCCGACTCGTCGAAGGCCTTGTCGTTGAAGGCGATCGAGCAGGTGTTGACCGGCTGGTCGCTGAGCCCGGCCATCATCGCCACGATGGCGCTGGAGTCGACGCCACCGGACAGGAAGGCGCCCAACGGCACCTCGGCCACCAAGCGGATGCGCACCGCCTCGCGCAGCCGCTCGATCAACTCGCCCTGGGCGTCGCGCTGGGTCATGCCGTGGTGTAGCTTGAACGGCACGTCCCAGTAGCGCTGCGGCTGGGCCGGCGGCGCGCCGACCTGCTGCAGCAGGGTGTGGCCGGGCGCCAGCTTGAGCGCGCCCTGGTAGATGGTGCGCGGCTCGGGCACGTAGCCGAAGGCGAAGTACTCCTCGACGGCGCAGGGGTCGATGGCGCGCGGCAGGCCGGGCAGGCTGCGCAGCGCCTTCAGCTCGGAGCTGAAGGCCAGCATGCCGTCGGGTAGCATGGCGTAGAACAGCGGCTTGACGCCGAGCCGGTCGCGCGCCAGGAACAACTGGCGCTGATTGCGGTCCCACAGGCCGAAGGCGAACATGCCACGGAAGCGCTCGACGCAGGCCGCGCCCCACTGTTCCCAGGCGTGGACGATGACCTCGGTGTCGCAGCGCGTGCGGAACACGTGGCCCAGGCCCTGCAGCTCGGCCATCAACTCGCGGTAGTTGTAGATCTCGCCGTTGTAGCAGACCATCACGCTGCCGTCCTCGTTGCCCATCGGTTGCAGGCCGCTGCTCAAGTCGATCACCGACAGGCGGCGGTGGCCGAAACCCAGGCCCGGTTCGACATACACGTTGCCCTGGTCGGGGCCGCGATGGTGCTGCGTCTCGTTCATGCGGCGCAGCAGCGCCGGGTCGATGCTGCGGCCGCCACGGGTGTCCAACATGCCTACTATTCCGCACATGATTCGATTCCTTTTTTCTTCCCGGCCGCGTCCGCGACGACGTCGGCCTCGACGTGACGCAGTTGATCGTAGAGTTGCTGGTAAGCGGACACCATCGCGCCCATGCTGTAGTGGCGCAGCACCCGCTCGCGGCCGGCGGCGCCGTGGCCGGCCGCCAAGTCCGGCGCCAGCGCGTAGCGTTGCAGCGCCGCCGCCATGGCCAGCGGATCGCCGGCCGGCACCAACGTGCCGGTGACGCCCTCCTCCACCACCTCGGGAATGCCGCCGACCCGCGTGCCGACCACGGCCAGGCCGCAGGCCATCGCCTCCAGCGCGGCGCCGGGCGTGCCCTCGGCCAGCGAGGAGATGGCGAACAGGTCGAAGCCGCGCAGCAGCGCCGGCACGTCGCCGCGGGCGCCGGGCAGCCAGACCACGTCGGCCAGGCCGGCGGCGTCGACGCGGCCGCGCAGCGTCGCCAGCAGCGGGCCGTCGCCGACGATGGCCAGGCGCAGCCGGGGTGCCAACGCCGGCGCGCGCTGGCGCAGCAGCATGAAGGCGGCCAGCAGGCCGCAGTGGTCCTTGATGTCCTGGATGCGGCCGACCGTGCCGATGACGATGCAGTCGGCCGCGAAGCGGCGTGTGATTTCACCGGTGGCGCCGACGGCGCCGGCGGCGGGCTGGAAGCGCTCGGTGTCGATGCCGTTGGCCAGCAGGCGGCTGCGGGCCGGCCGCACGCCGATCACCTCGCGGCTCCAGGCCAGCATGGCGGCCGAATTGGCATAGCAGCAGTGGTAGAACGGGCGCATCAGCCGGCGCAGGAAGTTGTGCTTGCGGTTGCTGCCGTCCAGGTCGCCCAGCTCGCGGCCGTGGGCGCCGTTGACGCGCACCGGCACGCCGGCCAGCAACGCCACCGGGGCGTACTCGATGGCCGACAGGTTGTAACTGTGGAAGACGGCGGGGCGCAGCCGGCGCAACAGGCGCCACAAATGCAGATGGGTGGCCGGCGACAGGCCGGGCCGCTTGTGCAGCGCGTGCAGGCCGACCCCGGGCCGGGTGATTTTTTGCGCGAAGGCGGGACTGTAGTCGCTCAGGCAGATCACCGCGTGGCGGTAGCTGGCCGCCGGCATGCGGTTGATGCGCTCGACCAGCAGCGTCTCCATGCCGCCGCAGTCGAAACGGTAGATCAGGTGAACCACCAGCGGCACGGCTGGCACATCGGACTGCGTCATCGTAGCTCCTTGCTGAGGGCGAGGGTGGTAGCGGGCGAACTCAGTGTGGCGCCGAGAAAATCGCGCGCGGCGACCGGCGCCGCCACGCTGTTTTCATCATACGAAGAAAATACAATAATAACAACACCACTGGCGTTGCCGGTCAGAAGTTTTTGTTTTGAAAACAACAACTTCCTGTTAACTAAGGCAGGTTTTTGCCGGACGTCCATCATGCCGCCCCCGCCCCCGCCGCCCCCGCCAACGTGTGCATAGCCACGCCGTCCCGCCCGGCCGCCGGTGCCGCCGCCAGCAACGCCAGCAGGGGCGCCAGCTTGGCGCCCCAGCCGTAGTCCGCCTCGACGCGGGCGCGCGCGGCGCGGCCCATGCCGGCTTGCGGATGGGCCAGCGCCTGGCAGACGGCGCTGGCGAAGGCGGCCGGCTCGGCGGCCAGCAGCAACTCGCTGCCCGGCGTGGCGACGATGCCCTCCAGCGCCTGCGGCGTCAGCACCACGGTGCGCGCCATCGCCATCGCCTCCAGCACCTTGTTCTGGATGCCGCGCGCCACCCGCAGCGGCGCCACCGCCAGCTCGGCGTGCTGTAGATACGGCCGCACGTCGGGCACGGTGCCGCTGACGCTGACGCCGTCCAACTTGGCCAGCGCCAGCACGGCCGGGGTCGGCCGCGCGCCGACGATGTGGAAGCGCACCGCCGGCTGTTCGCGCCGCACCAGCGGCAGGATCTCGCGGGCGAACCACTCGACCGCGTCGACGTTGGGCCAGTAGTCCATCGCGCCGGTGAACACCACGGCGCGCTGGCCGGGCGGATACGGGTTGACGCTGTCGAGCTGGGGCGCGAAATAGACCGTGTCGACGCCGTTGTTGAAGTGGCCGATGTGGCCGGCGCTCTCCGGCGCCAGCTGGGCGAACAGCGCGGCCTCCTCGCGCGAGACGAACAAGGCGGCGTCGCTGCGGGCCGCCACGGCGCGCTCGTAGCGCAGCAGGCGGCTGGCCTCGTAGCGGTACAACTGGCTGGCCGGCCAGCGTTTCTTCTCGGCGTACTGGCGCCACTTGTCCGAGTCGACGTCACAGAAGTCGATCACACTGCGCAAGCCGGCCGCCTGCGGCACGTACTGCGCCATCGGCGCAGAGAACACCACGACGCGGCCGATATTGCGCTCGGCCATGGTGGCGGCGACCCAGGCGCGCATCCGGCGATCGCTATAGAAGTCGAGCGACAGCGCGCGGTTGGCCAGCAGCGCGCGCAGGCCGCGCAGCCGGCCGCGCAACGGCGACAGGGGCAGGAAATTGGCCGAGGCGCACAGCGCCCGCACCTGCGGCACGTGCCGCCAGTCGTCGGCGTCGTCGATGAAGGTGCCCAGGTGGACGCGGTAGTGCTGCGTCAATTGGCGCAGCAGGTGGTAGGAGCGGATCTTGTCGCCCTTGTTGGGGGGATATGGCATGCGGTGCACCAGCAACAGCAACTCGTCCATCTGCGTCATCCCAGGTCCTTGACTATATAAGGACCGATAAAGTTCGCCAACCCCAGCGGCAGGCGGCGCCAGAGCTTGATCATCAACTGGTACTTCGGATTCAGCGGATTGACGTCCGGCAGCGCGCGCGAGGCGTGCAACTGGTAGGCGTAGGGCAGCGGCGTGGCCTCGAAGCCCCAGTTGTGCTTGAAGTCGTAGGCGCCGGTGCCGCGCTTGCTGCGGCCGAAGTCGAACAGGCGGCAGCCGCGCGCGGCGGCGGCCTGCATCAAGTTCCAGTACATGAAGTCGTTGCCGGCCACCTCGCGCGCCAGCGGCATGCCGCCGCCGTAGTAAGGCAGCACCTCGTCGCGGAAGAAGAAACTGAGCACGCCGCCGACCAGGTCGTCGCCGCGCACGATGCTGCGCACCTCGCAGTCGTCGCCGAAGACCTGCTTGAGCAGGGCGAAATAGCGCTTGGAGAACACCGGCGTGCCGAGCCGGTGCACGCTGTTCGAATAGGCGGTGAAGAAGCGCTCGACGTCCTGTTCGACCACGCCCCGCAGGCCGCACTTGATACCCTTGCGCACCATGGCGCGCTGCTTGCGCGGGATCGCGTTCATATTCGTCTCGTCGTCGGCGACGATGGCCTTGCGGAAGGTGACATACAAGTCGCTGCCGTGCCAGTCGGCGCCGGCGCACGGCACGGCGTTCAAATGGCGATACTCCAGGTGGCCGGCGCCCAGTTCCTTGGCCAACCGTTGCGCGGCCTGGTCGAGCATGGCGCGGGCCGGCTCGGACAACGCCGCCACGCCGCCGTAGACGCAGAACGGCAGCGCCGCCAGCGAGTGGCCGAACAGCCGGCTCTTGATCTGCGCCAGCGGCAGCACGCCCTGGATATGGCCGTCCTGCTCGACATAATAGAACCAGGTGCGGTGGCCGAATTCCTGCTCGATCACCTGCTGCCAACCGGCGCGGTGGAAAAAGCTCGCCTCGGGGCAGCGCTGCACGAAGGCGTCCCAGCGCAGCCGGTCGCCCGGCTGCATCAACTGCAGGTGTAGACGCTCGGCGCCGCCCGCCGGCGCGGCATCCAAGCGCGCCGACGGCGCATCCATCATCATGTTCATGCCTTCTCCAAGAAAATGCGGTCCATCCGGTCCCAGGCGAAATCGCGCGTCAGCGCACGGATCCGCCCCTCCATGCGTGCAATGTTGACGTAGTGGCGGAAGCGCGTCTTGACGCCGGCGAGGTGTTGGCGCGGTTGACCGGTGTCAAGCTCCCAGGGATGGAAGTAGAAGATCGCCGCTTGGCCGTCGTGTTGGTTGACGCGGCGCATCAGCCGGCGCGACAACGCGTAGGGCAGCAGGCGGAAGTAGCCGCCGCCGCCGACCGGAAGGTTGCGATTAAGCAACCTCACCGTGCTGATCGGCACCTCCAGCAGGCCGTCCGGGCCGTTCGGCCGGAAGGCGAAACGGGGCGCCTGCGGCATGCCGTAGTGGTCGTGGCTGATCGGGTAGATGCTCGAACTGTAGCGGTAGCCGGCCTGCTGCAGCTCGTCGAGCGCCCACAGGTTGGCGGCGCCGATCGAAAAGCTGGGGGCGCGGTAGCCGAGCACGGGCCGGCCGGCCAGGTCCTCCAGGATCGCCTTGCTGCGGCGGATATCCTCGCCGAAGGCGGCGCGGTCCTGGTCGCTGGCGCGCAGGTGGGCGTAGCCGTGGCTGGCCAGCTCGTGGCCGGCGTCGACGATGCGCCCGACCATGGCCGGGTAGCGCTCGGCGATCCAGCCCAGGGTGAAGAAGGTGGCGCTGGCGCCGCCCTCGGCCAGGATGGCCAGGATGCGTTCGATGTTGGCCTCGACCCGGCATTCGCGCTGCGGCCAGCTGTCCGGCGTGATGAAGGGGGCGAAGGCCGACACCTGGAAGTAGTCCTCGACGTCGATGGTCATCGCGTTGCGGATGGGCGCGGGCGGCCGGCCGGCGGGCGCCGCGTCGGCCCGGCCGGCGCCGGACGCGCCAGCCTCAGCCGCCATGACCGCCTCCACGGCGCCGCTCCAGCCAGTCGAGCAGGATGGCGGCGATGCGCACGGCGGCCTGGCCGTCCCAGTAGCGCGGCTGGCGGCCGCGCTTGCCGCCGTCGGCCAACAGCGCCGCGTGCAGCGCCAGGATGCGCGCCGGGTCGGTGCCGGCGATGGTGTTGGTGCCCTGCTCGACGGTGATCGGCCGCTCGGTGTTCTCGCGCAGCGTGATGCAGGGCACGCCGAGCGCCGTGGTCTCCTCCTGGATGCCGCCGGAGTCGGTCAGCACCAGGCGGGCGTCCTTCATCAGGCCGAGCATCTCCAGGTAGCCCATCGGCGGCAGCGGCAGGATGGCGGCGGCGTCGAGCCGGCCGCCCAGGCCGAAACGCTCGATGGCGGCGCGGGTGCGCGGATGCACGGGGAACATCAGCGGCGTGCTGGCGCCGATCCGCAGCGCCGTGTCGAGCAGCGCGGCCAGCGTCTCGGCCTGGTCGACGTTGCTGGGCCGGTGCAGCGTCAGCACGCCGTAGCCGCCCTCGCCCGCGCCGAAACCGGGCCGGCCGTGCTGCTCGGCCAGGGTGGCGGCCGACACCGCGCGCGGCAGGTTGTGCAGCAGCGTGTCGATCATCACGTTGCCGACGAAGTGGATGCGTTCGGCGGCGACGCCCTCGCGGCGCAGGTTGTCGGCGGCGCTCTCCTCGGTGGTGAACAACAGGTCGGACAGCTGGTCGGTCAGCACCCGGTTGATCTCCTCGGGCATGGCGCGGTCGCCGCTGCGCAGGCCGGCCTCGACGTGGACCACGGCGATGCCCTTCTTGGCCGCCACCAGCGCGCAGGCCAGCGTCGAATTGACGTCGCCGACCACCAGCAGCGCGTCCGGCGCGTACTGGTCGAGCACCTTCTCGACGCGCAGCATCACCTCGGCGGTCTGCGCGGCGTGGCTGCCGGAGCCGACCTCCAGGTTGTCGTCCGGCGCCGGGATGCCGAGCGCCTCGAAGTACTGGCTGTTCATCGCCACGTCGTAGTGCTGGCCGGTGTGCAGCAGGCGCGCCTCGACGGCCGGCGCGTGCGCCTTCAGCGCCGTCAGGATCGGGGCGATCTTCATGAAGTTGGGGCGGGCGCCGACCACGCAGAGGATGCGCAGCGGCGGGTGCTGGATTGCGGTCATGGTGTCACTCCAGATTGTCGACGGATAGATTGGCCACGGCCTGGCCGCGGACGATCTTTTTCAATACGCTGAGCACCGAGCCGAGCGTCTTCTCCAGCCGCAGGATGCGCTCGTCGAGCAGCGCCGGGTACTGGTTGGAGAAGATCGCCGTCTCGCCCTCGTCGAGGGCGACGGCGGCGAGGCCCTCGGGCTGGGCCGGCTGGCCGAACTCCTGCTCGATGTCCTGCACCACGATCTGCACCTCGGCCGCCGTGAAGTGGCGGATCTCTTCGAGGAAACCCATCAGCAGCAGGCGGTCGCACAGGTGGTTGGTCTTGCGCGGGATGCCGCCGCTGTAGGCGTAGATGGCGGCCTGGGCGTCGGCGGTGAAGGACAGCTTGTCATCGTGCCAGCCGACCGTGTGCAGGCGGTGTTCGACGTAGGACCGGGTGTCGGCCGGGTCCATCGGCCCCAGGTGGTAGCTGGCGATGACGCGCTGGCGCAGCTGCTGCATGTCCTGCCGGTGCAGGGTGACGCGGAACTCCGGTTGGCCGAGCAGGAAGGTCTGCAGCAGCGACTCGCTGTCGGTCTGGAAGTTCGACAGCATGCGCAGCTCCTCGACCACCCGTGGCGTCAGGTTCTGCGCCTCGTCGATGACCAGCAGCGCGCGCCGGCCCTGGGCGCCGCAGCCGCGCAGGAAGGTCTCCAGCCGGGCCAGGATCACCGGCTTGCTGGCGCCGTCCTCGCAGGGCAGGCCGAAGCAGCTGGCCACCATGCGCAAGGTGTCGTCGCAATTGAGCTGGGTGTTGACGATGTGGGCGACGACGAAGCCGTCCGACTCGATCTGCTGGAACAGCGTGCGCACCAGCGTGGTCTTGCCGGCGCCGATCTCGCCGGTGACGACGATGAAGCCCTCGCCCTGCGCCAGGCCGTACTCGAGGTAGGCCATGGCGCGCGTGTGGCCTTTGCTGCCGAAGAAGAAGTGGGGATCGGGCCGCAGGCTGAAGGGCCGTCCGCTGAGTCCGTAGTATGTCTCGTACATCGCTGGTGCGCTCCGCTTATAACTTCAGTGAGAGTGAGAGCGCCACGGCGTTCTCGGTGTAGGCGCCGCTGCCCGACAGGCCGTCGCCATGGACGCGGCGCAGCTCGACGTTGCCGCTCAGGCGCGGCTGGAACTGGCGGCTGAGCTGCAGGCGCAGGCTGCGCTGGCGGCTGCCCAGGCCGGTCGAGAGCGAACGGGTGTTGCCGATGTCGGCGCTCAGGGTGGCGCCGAAGCGCGACGACGGGTGCCAGTTCAGCGCCACGCTGGCGCCGCGCTGGCGGGTGTCGTCGTTGATGGTTTCGTTGCTGCTGCCGAGCAGCGCGCTGTCGCTCTGCCGCGCCGACAGGGCGCTGCGCCGCGTGTCGTACACGCTGAACATGGTGATGGTGCGCGCCGTGTTCAGGCCGACCGAGGCCTGCAACTGCTTCTGCAGGCTGTAGCGGTTGCTGAAGTAGTTGACGCTGGTGGCCAGCGAGCGCGGCAGGCTGTTGGCGCGGATGTAGGCCTCGACCGCCTGCGCGCGCAGCAGCGGATCGCTGATCGTCGCCGACATCAGCCGGTTCAGCATGTCGGCCGTGCTGACGGCGGCCGGCAGCAGGAACTGCGAGCGGCTGGTGGTGACCGAGTCGTCGTAGTGGACGCTCCAGACGGTGTTGCGGCTGCGGTGCTGCAGCGCCAGGCTGTTGCTGGCGCCGTAGTAGCGGCCGCCGTGACTGAGTTGCAGGCTGCTGCGCTGGGTCGGCGTCCAACGCAGGCCGGTGCTCCAGGAGCGGCCCTGGCTGACGCCGCCCAGGCCGTAGTCCAGCTTGTCGTAACCCAGGCCCAGGCTCAGGTTGAGGCTGGGCGCGACGCCGTAGTTGAGCGAGCCGTTGGCGCCGCTGCTGCTCGAATCGGGCGCCACGCTGTCATGCTGGCGCTGTTTGCTCAGCTGCAGTCCCCAGCCCAGGCTGCGCAAGGCCGGGCCGCTGGCCAGGCTGGCGAACAGATTGTCCGACTGGCTGCGGCCGAAGGCGGCGTTGTTGGAGTCCACCTGGTCGCGCGTGTAACGCAGTTCCAGGTCGGCGCCGACGCCCAGGCGGCGCCGCAAATAGGGGCTGATGCTGATGGTGCGCACCTCGTTGCGGTTGACCGTGCTGTAGCCCTGGTCGCTGAGCTGCGGGCCGAAGGCCGAGGTGCTCTGCTGACTGATGGAAGCGGCGCTGTCGAGGAACAACCAGTCCTCGATCAGGCGCGCGTTGGCGCTGGCCTGCAGTTGGCTCTGGTGGCGCTGGCTGTTGGCGTCGTCGCCGCCGCCGGTGTAGAAGTGCAGCTGGTAGGCCATTTTCAGGTTCAGCCGGGCGGTCTGCTCGCTGAGGCTGAAGCCGGGCGCCGCCTCCTCCACCACGCGGCCGTGGGCACGCTCGGGCGGCGCCATGTTGGCGTTGTCGGTGGCGCTGGCGCGCAGCTCGACGCTGGGACTGAAGACCAAGTCCGCCCGGCAGGCCGGCGCGAACAGCAGCGCCAGCACGGCCGCCAGCAAGCGCGGGCGCGGGCACGGCGGCACGGGCCGGCGCCGCGCGATGCCGACCGCAGCGGCCGGGGCGGCCGCCACGGCGCCAACCGTCGCTCTACCCATAGTGGTAGTCATAGGTTTCGGTGCCCGCGAAGTCGCGGCTCTTGTTGTAGATCAGGCTGACGTTGTCGCAGCCCTCGAGACGGCGCAGGCCCTCCAGCACGGCGTGCTGGGTGGTCTGCTGCGACTCGACCACCACCACGATCTGGCCCATGTGGCCGGCCAGCACGCGCGCCTCGCTGGTCAACAGCAGCGGCGGCGAGTCGAAGATGATGATGCGGTCCGGGTAGCGCTGGGCGATCTCCAGCACCAGCGCCTTCATGCTCTGGCTGGCCAGCAGCTCGGTGGCGCGCAGGTTGGCGGTGCCGGCCGGCAGGATGCTGAGGGTGTTGACGTTGGTGCGCAACATCACGTCGGCCAGGTCAAGGCTGTCGTCGAGCAGCAGGTCCATCAGGCCCGGCTGCGGCGGCAGGCCGAGCGCCTTCAGCACCGAGGGCCGGGCGACATCGGCGTCGATCAGCAGCACGGTGTGGTCGAGCTCCATGGCGATGCTCATCGCCAGGTTGATCGAGCAGTAGGTCTTGCCCTCGCCCGCCAGCGCGCTGGTGATCATCACCAGATTGCTGGGCAGGACGGCGGTGCCGCCGGGGAAGGCCTTTTTCAATATGGGGCGCTTGATGACGCGGAAGTCCTCGACCAGCAGGGTGCGGCCGCCGGCCACGGTGATCAGGCCGCGCTCCTGCATGCGCGCCAGATCCAGTTCGACCTCGCGGGTGCGCCGCGTTGGCGCGCTTGGCATGCTTGGCGTTGGCGTTGGCGTTGGCGTTGGCGCAGGCGCAGGCGGCATGGCCGTGGCCGTGGCCGCGCCGTGTCCCTCGTCGCGCAGCGGGCCGGCGCCGGCCGTACTCTCGGCCGCGCGCGCCAGCGCCGGCCCGCGCTCCTGTCGACCGTGCTCGATCCGCCCCGCCGCTTTTTCGATAATGCTCATGCTGTCCTCACACTGCTGCGTTGGTTCGGCTACAAGGAAGGGCGGAGGATGGCCAGGCCGATCACTCCGCAATAGGTGCTCACCAGCGAGAGCACCGCCAGCCCGAAGGCGTACAGGCGGCGGCGCCGCTTGACCGTCTCGGCCTGGGTCCAGTTCATGTTGACGCTGCCCAGCACCGGCAGGCCGCTGACCTCGCGCAGGCTGTGCTGGCTGAGGAAGGTCGGCCGGATCTGGCTCATCAGCAGCGCGCCGCCGACGCCGGCCACCAGCGCCGCCGCCAGCACCATGGCGTACAAGCGCGGCCGGTTCGGGCCGGCCGGCGTCAGCGGCACGCTGGGCGGATCGATGACGCGGAAGCTCATCATGTCGGTCGCCGAGCTCAGGTCGCCCGACAGCTTGGCCGCCTCGCGCCGGTTGACCAGCTTCTCGTAGTTTTCCTTGTTCACCTGGTAGTCGCGGTTGAGCTGGGCCAGCTGGGCCTCGACCTCGGGCGCCGCCGTGCTCTGCGACTGCAGGCGCCCCAAGCGGGTGGCGTATTCGGCCACGCGCGCCTTCAGGCCGGCCATGCGCGCCTCCTCCACCGACAGCGCGACGTTCATCTGCTGCAGCATCGGGCTGTAGCTGGCGCCGGGGTCGGTGACGCGGGTGCGCTTGGCCTCCTCGCGCTTCTTCGCCTCGAGCTGCTCGATCAAACGCTTGGCCGAGACGATGTCCGGATGGTTCTCGGTGTATTGCAAACGCAGGCCGTCGAGGTTCTTGTTGATGGCCGAAATGCGCGAGTCCAGCTCGGGATTGATCAGCGCCGGCTCGGTGGCGACGCCGCCGACCGGCGCCGGGTCCTCGCCGGCGATCTGCCGCTTGATGGCGTTGCGCGACATCTCGGCCTCGGTGTACTCCAGCTTGGCCTGGCTCAGATGGTCGGTCAGCTCGGCCAGCTTGCTCGAATAGTCGCTGCCCTGGCGCGGCAGCAGGCCCATGTTGCGGATCTTGAAGTCCTTCAGCGCGTTCTCGCCGGTGGCCAGCTTGTCCTCGTAGTTTTTGATCTGCTCGTCGATGAACTGCACGGCCTTCTCCGAGTCCTGCTTCTTGCCGCCGAAGCTGCCCTCGACGAAGATGGTCAGCAGCGACTGCACCACGTCCTTGCCCAGCTTGGGCTTGGGGTTGTTGTAGGAGATCGTGTAGATGTCGTCGCGCTCGGTGCCGCCGACCTTGATCTGCGCCATCAGCTCGTCGGCCAGGCGCTCGTGCTCGTTGGAACTCTTGGCCTGGACGTCGAGGTCGACCATGCGCATGACGCGCTCGACGTTGGGCCGGCTGATCAGGGTGCGGCGCATGAACATCACCTGCTGCTCGACGTTGGGCAAGGTGGTCATGCCGGCCATCAGCGGCTTGAGGATGCTTTGCGTGTCGACGTAGACCCGGGCCGAGGCCTGGTAGTCGGCCGGCAGGCGGTAGACGTAGATGCCGCCGGCGATGCCGACGATCCAACTGATCGCCACCGCATACCAACGGTACTTGGCGATCGCCTTCAAAAAGGCCAACAACATCGCTATCAATTCAGCCATCGATTCAACTCGCCAAAGTGGGGTTGGGGCATCCCGAGCGGCGCTCGTGAACGTTGTTTAAATAGCATTTCAAGACGCCTATCATACCCGAACCGGGCAATATTTGTTGTTATAAATTTATTTCAAAACTAGCATCTAATTAGCCTTCGCCACGGGCGTGCGCGGCCAAGGCCGCCCCGCCACAGGCGGCGCGGGCCGACCTGCGGAGGCGCACCGGCCCGAAAAAAAATTCTCTTTCAACAACGACCTTCGGCGGCCGGTTGTGGTATAAAATAAACATGCAAAAATGAAAACACTGCGTGCTTCCCATGCATGTTTTGCCGCCACCAGAGAGGAAATGCCATGAGGTTTGCGTCAATGAAATCGAGCTGGACGCGCCGCGCCGCGCCGCTGCTGCTGCTCGCCCTGGGTGCTTGCTCGAGCCTGCGCCAGGCGCCGCTCGAAGCGCCGGCCGCCGCCGCCGTCCCCGCCAGCGAGTACCGCATCGGTCCCGGCGACAACATCAACATCATGGTCTGGCACAATCCCGAGGTGTCGATGACGGTGCCGGTGCGGCCCGACGGCATGATCACCACGCCGCTGGTCGAAGACCTCGAAGCCAGCGGAAAAACCTCGACCCAGTTGGCGCGCGACATCGAGAAGAAGCTGGCCAAGTACCTGCAGGAACCGATGGTGACGGTGATCGTCACCGGCTTCGTCGGCATCTACTCGGAGCAGATCCGCGTCATCGGCCAGGCGGCGCGGCCGCAGGCGCTGCCCTACCGGCGCGACATGTCGCTGATGGACGTGCTGATCGCCGTCGGCGGCGTCACCGAGTTCGCCGCCGGCAACCGCGCCAGCATCATCCGCACCATCGACGGCAAACCACACAAGTTGGCGGTGCGCCTGAGCGACCTGATCCGCGAAGGCGACATCTCGGCCAACCTGCCGATGCGCCCGGGCGACGTGCTGGTGATCCCGGAGAGCTTCTTCTAGGATTTATTGCCTTGCGGAAGTGTCGGAAAACTTTACACTTTTCCGACCGGCTTCCCTGGCGCATGCCGCCGCCCCGACGCTTCCAACGCTAAGCCCTTGATTCGCAAAGGCGGTGCGGCGCAGTAACTTTCATGGCGCACATATTGCTTTGCAACACAGCACGAAGAGACGGCAGCGGCCGCTCGCGCACCGTCAATTTTTCAGGAATGGAATGGCTATGCAAGAATCGCACGACAAGCAGGAAACGCCCCCCGCGACCGGCGCCCCCGCGCTGAGCCCGGCCGGCCGGGCGCGTCGACGTCTGGCCACCGCCGGCGTGGCCGCCTCCGGCGTGCTGCTCACCGTGGCCAGCCAGCCCGGCATGGCCTGCGACATCTGCCGCTCGCCGTCGGGCTTCCTGTCCGGCGCGCTGCAGAGCCAGCACCTGCGCAACACGGTCTGCTCGGGCCGCTCGCCGGTGTACTGGAAAGGCAACGACAACTGGCCCAACCGCATCGCCAAGACCACCAAATTCAGCACCATCTTCAGTTGCACCTCCGCCAACCGCAGCTACAAGGACGCGACCCTGCAGCAGATGCTGGCCGGCCAATCCTTCGACAACCACAAGATCGGCCAGTATCTGGCGGCCGCCTACCTCAACGTGCAGGCCAAGCTGAGCAGCTTCCAGAACTTGCTGATGCTACAAACCATCTGGCAGGAATACCAGACCAAGGGCTATTACGCGCCGATCGCCGGGAAAAAATGGTACGCCTATGACATCGCCTTCTACCTGTCGGGAACCATGTCTTGAGGCCGGCGCCGCCGGCCGCAGCCGCGCCGTGTGGCGCATGAGCGTCGGCCAGTTGGCGGCCAGCCGCCACTGGGACGACGAGTTCGTGGTCTACAACAACCTGTCGGGCGACACCCACCTGCTCGGCGCCGACGCCATGCTGGTGCTACAGCGGCTGCAACAGGGCGAGGCCGACGAGGCCGCCCTGCTCGCGCTCCTGCGCGACAGCGCCGCGCCGACAACGGCAGCAGCGCCGGCCGCCGGCCACGCCGAGCTGGCCACCGAGCTGGCGCAGATGCTCGACGACCTGCGCCGCCTGGCGCTGATCGACACCACGCCATGCTGACCGTGGCCGCGCTCAGTCCGACCGAGCTGGCCGAGCGCCTAGCCGGCGACGGCCTGCACCTGCGCACCGCCGGTTTCAGCGTCTGCCTGCGCAGCGGCATCGCCAGCGTGGCGCACGGCATCGGCCTGCTGTACGCCGACTATCCACTACTGGCGGCCGACGACTTCGCCGACTTCCGCCTCAGCCTGGAACGGCCGGCCGGCGCGCGCCGCTGGTTCAAGCCGCAGGTGCGCCTGCTCTACGACGGCAACTCGCTGTTCCAGCCGCTACCGCTGGCGCAGGCCTTCCCGATGTTCGAATGGGGCCTGAACTGGTGCGTCTCCAGCCGCGCCAACGAATTCCTCATCGTCCACGCCGCCGTGGTGGAAAAGCACGGCTGCGCGGCGATCCTGCCGGCGCCGCCCGGCTCGGGCAAGAGCACGCTGTGCGCCGCCCTGGTCGGCCGCGGCGGCTGGCGCCTGCTGTCCGACGAGCTGACCCTGATCCGCCTGGGCGATGGCCGGGTGGTGCCGCTGCCGCGTCCGGTCAGCCTGAAGAACGGCTCGATCGACGTGATCCGCGACTACCTCGGCGACGCCGTGTTGAGCCCGGCGGTGCGCGACACCGTCAAGGGCACGGTGGCCCATCTGAAAGCGCCAAGCGACAGCGTGGCGCGCGCCGCCGAGACGGCGCGCCCGGCCTGGCTGCTGTTCCCCCAGTACCGCGCCGGCGCCGCCCTGCGCCTCGACGCGCTGAGCCGGGCGCAAGCCTTCATGCGCGTGGCCGGCAACAGCTTCAACTACAGCCTGCTGGGCCGCCGCGGTTTCGACGCCCTCGGCCGGGTGGTCGACGGCAGCGCCGGCTACACCTTGGAGTACGGCCAGCTCGACGACGCGCTGGCCCTGTTCGAGCGGCTGGCCGAGCAACAACTGGCCGAGCAACTGGCCGCACGGCCGGCCGAGCGCGCCGCATGAGGCGGCCGCCGCTGGTCCTGCGCGCCATGCGCCAGCCGGAACTGTGCGTCGGCCTCTGCGCCGGCGACTGGGACCTGCTGCTGCGCCAGGCCGGCGCCGCCCATCTGCTGGCCAGCCTGGCGGCCATGTTGGCCGAGCGCCAGCTGCTGGCCCAGGTGCCGGAGCGGCCGCGCGCCCACCTGGGCTGGGCGCAGGCGCTGGCCGAGCGCCACGCCCAGGCGGTGCAGTGGGAGGTGCGCGAGATCGCCCGCGCGCTGGCCGGCCTGCAGCTGCCGCTGATCCTGTTGAAGGGCGCCGCCTACGCCATGGCCGCGCTGCCCACCGCGCGCGGCCGGCTGTTCTCCGACATCGACATCCTGGTGCCGAAGGACAGCCTGGACGAGGTCGAGGCGGCGCTGATGCTGCACGGCTGGGTGGCCCAGCACCAGGACGCCTACGACCAGCGCTACTACCGCGAGTGGATGCACGAGCTGCCGCCGATGCAGCACGCGCGGCGCCAGACCTTCATCGACGTGCACCACGCCATCCTGCCGCCCACCGCCGCCGCCCGGCCCGATCCGGCGCTGCTGCGCGCGGCGGCGCGGCCGCTGCCCGGCCACGCCGGCCTGCAGACGCTGGCGCCGCTCGACCTGGTGCTGCACAGCGCCACCCACCTGTTCTACGACAGCGAATTGAGCCACGGCCTGCGCGACCTGGTCGACATCCACCGCCTGCTGCTGCAATACGGCGCCGAGGCCGGCTTCTACCAGCGCCTGGCCGAACGGGCCGCCCGCCTGCAACTGCAACGGCCGCTGTTCTACGCGCTGCGCTACAGCGCCCGGCTGCTGCACACGCCGGTGCCGGCCTATCTGAGCGACGCCGGCGCCGCCGCCGCGCCGGCCGCCTGGCGGCTGGCCCTGATGGACGCCCTGTTCAGCCGCGCCCTGCTGCCGCGCCACGCCAGTTGCGACGACGCTTGCAGCGGCGCCGCCCGCTTCCTGCTCTACATCCGCGGCAACTGGCTGCGCATGCCGCCGCTGCTGCTGACCCGCCACCTGCTGCACAAGGCCTTGCTGTCGCCCAAGGCCGAACCGGGCGCCGACCCGGCCTGAAGCGGCGGGGCGGCCAAGTCGGCCGGCGATGCCGCCGACAAACAGTGTCGGAATTCTTTACACCGGCGGCGGCCGGTGGCCAGGTACAGCATGCAAGTCATTGATTTTCATCAATAAGCGTGCCCTGGCCCAATTCCTGCTTATAGACAAGTGTTCCGGCTTCAGCGGTTCAAAAATTGCGATTCAACACCATACCCCGTTCGAGGAGATTTCTAATGCACATGCCACTGGTCCGAAAATATGCGCTCACCGCCCTTGCCGGCGCGATGATCCTGCTGGGCAGCACGTCACAAGCACTGGCGGCGCCGACCGCGCCGATATTCACCATCAACCCGGCGGCGCTGGGTCTGGGCGGCCCCATCTTCGGTCCGAACACGCCGTTCCAGGCCAACCAGATCAGCGGCACCTCGTCGGAACTGCTGCACACCTCCGGCAACAGCCACTTCGGCAGCGGCTGGATCGACCTGAGCAGCTTCGCCCTGAACAGCGCCGGCCTGAGCCCGCTCGCCACCGGCCTGGATATCAACTACGGCCTGTTCATCACCTTCCAGCTCAAGGACGTGCTGGTGTCGGGCACCATCAACGTCCCCGGCAGCGCCAACAAGGTGACCCAGCTGGACTTCCAGTTCTGGGCCGATCCGCACAACCAGAACACCTACACCCCATCGAGCGCCGCCGGCCTGGGCACCGAAGCGACCGTCGCCGATGTCGGCGGCGACGACATCATGCTCGCCGTCGGCAGCCTGGTCCAAGGCGTATCGGGCATCAACGCCCTGGGTGGCGCCTTCCTCAACTCGATCCAGTCCTTCGCCACCTGCAGCGGCGCCGGCACGGCCAATCTGGCCGGCACGACGATCGCGGCGGCCGGTTGCTTGAACGACATCGGCAGCAACTTCTTCGCCTCGCCGAAACCGTTCTACGGCATCGCCTTCGACGCCTTCAACAACACCACCCAGGGTCCGGCCACCAACGGCGGCCTGCTGGCCATCAACCAGGCGGTCGGCAACATCGACTTCAACAAGATCCCTGAGCCCGGTTCGCTGGCCCTGGTCGGCCTGGGTCTGCTGGGCATGGTCGCCGCCGGCCGCCGTCGCGGCGCCTAAGGCTCGCACCGGGTTCGCCCGCCACCGACAGCCCGTCGCTTTGCGCGGGCTGTTTTTTTATCCTCCGCAGCACGCCTTCTGAAGCACGCCCTATGAATGCAAGTTTCATCCCCCAACTGGCGCGCATCGGCGCCCTGGCGCCGTCGGCCGACAACAGCCAGCCGTGGACCCTGCGCTGGGACGGCCGCGAGCTGTCGCTCAACTATGCCGACCGGCACGGCGCCGGCGGCGTCTTCAACGCCGACAGCCACGCCACGCTGATGGCGGTCGGCGCGGTGCTGGAAAACCTCGACATGGCGCTGGCCGCCAATGGCCTGGCGGCCGACTGGCGCATGGGCAACGGCGGCGGCCAGCCCTACGCCGCGCTGGGCCTGCCCCGCCTGCCGCCGCGCTTCAGCGCGCCGGACGGCCCGCTGCTGCGCCACACCAACCGGCTCGGCTTCCGCGCCACGCCGCTGCCGGCCGACCTGATCTCCCAGCTCGGCCTGGGCGACGACCGCGCGCTCAAGCTGCTGGTCGAGCGCGGCCAGCGCAAGCGCCTGGTGCGGCTGGTGCGGCTGTGCTCGGAGGCGCGCTTTTGCAACCGGGCGCTGCACGACTGGCTGTTCGACAGCCTGCGCCACACGCCGCAGCAGGTGGCGCGCGGCGACGGCCTCGATGTCGACAGCCTGGGCCTGCCGCCCGGCGGCCGGCAAATGCTGCGCTTCATCTCGCACTGGCCGCGCCTGGCCGTGCTGAACCGCTTCGGCGCCTACAAGCTGCTGGCCTTGTCGGAGGTCAAGCTGATCGCCGCCGCGCCCGGCCTGCTGTGCGTCACCGGCGGCGCCGACCGCAACAGCATCATCGACGCCGGCCGGCGCATGACGCGCGTCTGGACCGCGCTGAATCTGCAAGGCATCGCCGCGCAACCCTATTACGTCGTCACCGACCAGCTCAACCGGCGCCGCAACGGCACGCTGGCGGCCGGTTTCGACGGCGCGATGACGGCGGTCGAACAGGAGGTGGCCGCCCTGCTGGGGCTGGCCGAGGGCAGCATGTTGCACATGATATTGCGCGTCGGCTATCCGGCCGACGCGCCGTTGCGCTCGCGCCGTTTGCCGTTGGAGGCGGTGTTCCACGACGCCAGCGCGGCCTGAGGCGGGCGGCGGCGCAACAGGCGGCGCGACGACGGTGGATTTGCGGAAAAGTCATAGCATTTTGCTATGCTTGTTTGCTACACTGCTTCGTCAACGGGAATCGCCGCGCCATGCCGCGGCCCCGTCCGCCCGCTCTACCAGATAGGGAAACATATGCCGCGTAACACGCTTCGAATTGCCAGGCTCACCGGCGCCGTGCTGGCGCTGGCCATCTCCGTCGCCGCCTGCGAGCGGCCGCAATCGGCCGCCGTGCTGCTCGGCGAGGCCAAGCAGTATCTGCAAAAGGGCGACACCAAGGCGGCGCTGATCCAATTGAAGAACGCCGTGGCGCAGAGCCCGGACAACGCCGAGGCGCGCCTGCTGCTGGGCAAGTTGTACAACGACATCGGCGACGCCGCCTCGGCCGAGAAGGAGGCGCGCCGGGCGCTGGCGCTGAAGGCCGATCCGCTGGCCGCCAAACAGGCGCTGGGCGAGGCCCTGCTGAGCCAGGGCCAGTTCCAGAAGGTGCTCGACGAGAGCGCCGGCGCCGCGGAGCAGACCGTGCCGGCGCTGCTGAACCTGCGCGGCAAGGCCTATCTCGGTCTGCGCCAGCCGGCCCAGGCCAAGGCGGCGTTCGAGGCGGCGCTAAGCTCGCACGCCGACGACGCCGACGCGCTGATCGGCCTGGCCCGCCACGCGCTGGGCGAGCAGGACCTGGACGCCGCCGCGCGCCACGTCGAGCGCGCCATCGCCGCCAACCCCGGCAACCTGGACGCCTGGTTCTTCAAGGGCGAGATGCTGCGCGCCCAGGAGCAGACGGCGCCGGCCCTGGCCGCCTACGACCAGATCATCCAGCTCAGCCCGAACAACGCCGCCGCCCGCCTGATGAAGGCCCACCTGCTGATCGGCAAGGGCGACTACAAGGAGGCCGGCGCCGAGATCGCCGCCGCGCGCAAGAGCACGCCGCACGGCCTGCAGATGTACTACGCCCAGGCCCGGCTCGACTACGCCCAGGGCCGCAACAAGGAGGCGATGGAGACGCTGCAACAGATCCTCAGCACCGCCACCGAGCACGCGCCGACCATCCTGATGGCCGGCGCCGTGCAGTTCAACCTGGGCTCGATGACCCAGGCCGAGCAATACCTGCGCAAGTACCTGGAGATCGAGCCGAAGAGCCTGTACGCCCGCAAGCTGCTGGCCTCGACCTTGCTCAAGCTCGACCGTGGCGCCGAGGCGACCGCCCTGCTGGCGCCGCTGCTCAAGGAAGGCAGCCAGGACGCCCAGCTGTACGCCCTGGCCGGCGAGGCCGCGATGAAGGTCAAGCAGTACGCCAAGGCCAGCGACTACCTGGTCAAGGCCAGCACGCTGGCGCCGCAGCAGGCGCCCATCCACACCGCGCTCGGCCTGAGCCGGTTGGCCCAGGGCGACAACGGCCGCGCCGTGCGCGAGCTGGAAATCGCCAACGAGCTCGACAAAAAATCCTCCCAGGCCGGCATCCTGCTGGCGATGACCCAGCTGCGCCTGGGCGAGTTCGCCAAGGCGATGGCGGTGGCCGAGGCGCTGGAGAAGAACGAGCCGGACAACCCGGTGCTGCAAAACCTGAAGGGCGAAATCCTGCTGGCGCAAAAAGACCTGCATGGCGCCCGCGCCAGCTTCGAGCGGGCGCTCGGCAAGCAGGCCTACTTCTTCCCCGCCACGGCCAGCCTGGCCAAGCTGGACATGCTGGAGCGGCGCCCCGCCGACGCCGTCAAGCGGCTGCAGGCCTTGCTGGCGCAGGAGCCGAAGAAGACGCAGGCGATGACCGCGCTGGCCAGCCTGGCGGTGGCGCGCAACGACGACGCCGACACCGCCAACTGGCTGGAGCGCGCCTACAACGTCGATCCGGCCGAGGCGGACCCGGCGATCCGCCTGGCGCAGTACTACAACGCCAGGGGCAAGCCGCAGAAGGCGCTGACCATCGCCAAGAATCTACAGACCAGCAATCCGGGCAATCCCGAGGTGATCGACCTGCTGGCGCAGACGCTGGCGGCCAACGGCGACCAGGCCGGCGCGCTGGAGGCCTTCAGCCAACTGGCCAAGCTGCTGCCGGCCTCGTACGCGACGCAATTCCGCATCGCCCAGCTGTACATGAGCATGAACAATCTGCCGGCGGCGGCCGGCGCCTTGAAGACCACGCTGGCGCTGAAGCCCGACTTCATCGAGGCGCACATGGCGCTGGCGGCGCTGGAGGTGCGCCGGGGCAAACCGGAGGCCGCCATGCAGACCGCCCGCCATCTGCAAACCACCTGGCCCAAGCTGCCGGTCGGCTATCTGCTGGAGGGCGACGTGCTGCTCGGCCAGGCCAAGCCGCAGCCGGCCGTGGCCGCCTTCGAGCAGGCCTACGCGCGCGGCAAGGAGGCGCCGATCGCCATCATCAAGCTGCACCAGGCGATGGACCAGGCCGGCCAGCGCGGCAAGGCCGACCAGTTGCTGGCGCAGTGGTTGGCCGAGCGGCCGAAGAGCGTCAGCGTGCGCATGTACGCCGCCACGCTGGACCGCACGCCGCAGCAGGCGGCCGCCATCCAGGCCTTCCTGGCGGTGCTGAAGATCGAACCGAACAATATCGACGCGCTCAACAACCTGGCCTGGGCCTACGCCCGGCAAAAGGACCCGCGCGGCCTGCCCTACGCCGAGCAGGCCTACCGCCTGGCCGCCGACAACCCGGCCGTGCTCGACACGCTGGGCTGGATTCTGCTGGAACAGGGCGACGCCGCGCGCGGCCTGCCGCTGCTGCGCAAGGCCACCACCTTGGCCAGCGAGTCGGCCGACCTGCGCTACCATCTGGCGGTGGGCCTGTTCCGTTCCGGCGACAAGCTCGCCGCCAAGCAGGAGATCACGCGGCTGATCGGCCTCGACAAGGCCTTCGCAGACAATGCCGACGTCAAGTCGATGCTGGCGAAGCTGTAGCGGCGGGGCGGCGCGGCGCCGGCGTCTGAGCCGGCGCTGTGCGGGCGCTGTGCGGGCGTCCGATCCGGCGCGGCGCCGGCCCGGATCAGGCCCTCCCCGCACCCGGCTCAAACCCAACCCGGACCCGGCTCAGGACTTGCCCAGCGCCTTGAGGTACATGCGCTTGCCGATGACGATGGCCAGGCGCTGCAGCGGATTGCTGCTGCCGCCGGGACGCCAGGTGTGCACCAGCTTGCCGCGATAGGCGTCGAACTGCATGCCGTGCGGCGCCGCCCTCACCTTGCCGCGTCCCAGCAAAATCTTCATCGCCTCGGCCGCCGCCAGGCCGGCGCACAGCTGGCAGGCCATGATGGTCGACGGACCGCGCCGCTCGGCCAGGTTGACCGCCGCCGGCACCACCAGATAGGGCCGGTGCAGGCCGGCCGGCGCCAGGCCGACCAGGAAGCGGATCGCCTTGTCATCCTCCGGCAGCTGGCCCCATTGGAAGTACTGCTCGAAGGTGGTCTGGCCGGGCAGGAAGTTGAGCAGCGCCGTGCCGATGCCCAAGGGCGCCGCCGTGCTGGCCGGGATGGCCAGTTCGGCGCAACGGGCGAAGGTTTTCTGCCGCACGTCGAAGGCGAAGAAGTCGTAGCTGTCCAAATAGTAGTCGACGCCGGCCAGGAACTGCTCCAGGTTGGCGTCGTTGACGCCCTGCGGGAAGACCTGGATGTCGGCCTCGGGGTTGATGTCGCGGATCATCCGCGCCACCACCTCGACCTTGGGCTGGCCCAGGCTGGACATGGTGGCGCCCACCTGGCGGTTGAAGTTGGGCAGGTCGAAGGTGTCGAAATCGGCGATGTGGAAGGCGCCGACGCCGAGCCGGGCCAAGGTCACCGCGTGCACGCTGCCGACTCCGCCCATGCCGCCGATGGCGACGCGCTTGCCGCGCAGCCTGGTCTGCTCGTCCGGTGTGAGCCAGCCGATGTTGCGCGAGAAGGCCTGCTGGTAGTCGAAGGCGGCCGCCATGTCAGCGGTTTTCGCGCAGACGGGAGATCAGGCCCTGCTCCTCGCGCGGCGAGTAGAACAGCGGGTAGAAGGAGCGGTTGCCGGCCGCCTCGGGCGGATTGCCGCCGAAACGGTTGATCTGCTCGGTCACATAGGCGTAGCTGAGCCACAACAGGTAGGCCGGCGCGTTGACCCGTGGGTTGCTCTTCGGCTCGCCCAGGCAGGTGAAGCCGAGCTTGTTCTCGTAGAAGGCGCGGTGGCGCGGGTTGACCTCGATGAACAGGTCGGTGCAGCCGTGGATGTCGCGCGCCATCAGCGTCGACAGGTGGAACAGCGCGGCCATCGGCTCCTTCGAGCGGACCCGGGGGTCGAAGGCGAACTTGGTGATTTCGCACAACTTCTTGCCGGGCCCGCGATAGGGCGCGATCTCGTCGCGGAAGATCTCGTCGGCCAGCAGGCCGATCGGCGCCGCGTCGATGCCCAGGGTCAGCGTGCCGACCGCCTCGCCCTTGTCGCTGGCGGTCAGGGTGATGCGGTTCGGGTCGTCGCTCAGCACGTGGCTGCCGGAATAGCCGCGCCAGGCGTACATGCGGTTGATCAGCAGGCTGGCCTTGTTGCGGCCCTCGGCGGTGTCGGCCATCCGCAAGCCGAAGGCGCGGTTGTCGGTGAGCAGGTCGACCACGCCGGCCTCGCCGGTCTCATCGTTCTCATCGGTCTCTTCCGGCGCGGCCTGGTCCGGGCGGCGCGGCGCCGGCTCGCCCTGCGCCGCGCGCTGTTCAACAGTATCGGCTGCATCGTTTTTATGCTTCATCTGCTCCTCCGGGGGTGGCGGCGTGCGAGCGCATAGCAAGTTGCACGTTGTCATAATATACACTCGTTTTACTCAGAATATTAGCAATTTTGAATTTTTCACCACCCTCCCGCGGCCGCGTCGCCTCAGCGCAACGCCAGCAACCGTGCGGTGATGCCGGCCTCTTCGGCCGGGCCGAAAAAGTAGGGATACAGCGAACGCTCGCCGCCTTCGTGGCCGCGTCCGCCCAGCGCGGCGATCTGCCGTTCCATGTGTTCCAGGCTGACCCGCAGCAGATAGGCGGTGGCGTCGACGCGCGGGTTGTAGCGGCTGTCGGCGACCTGCTCGAAGCCGAGCATGTCCTGGTAGTAGCGGCGGTGGCGCGGGTTAACCTCGACGAAGGCGTCGCTGCAATGGTGGACCTTGCGGGCGTAGAGGAACAGGATGTGGAACAGCGAGGCCAGCGCCAGCTTGGAGTGCGGCACCGGGTCGATGGCCAGCTTGGTCACCTCGCAGACCCGGGCGCCGTCGCGCCGGCAGGCGTCGATCTCCTCCTTGAACACGGCGTCGGCCTGGATGCCGGCAGCCGAATCGATGGTCAGGCTGACGGTGCCGAACAGCCGGCCCTCGCCGGAGGCGGCCAGCGTGACGCGCTGCGGATGGGATTCAAGCCGGTGCTGCTCGCCGTAGCCGCGCCATTGGTAGCGCCGGTTGATCAACTGGCTGGACGAGTGGCGCGCCGCGTCGAGGTCGGCCAGGTGGATGCCGAAGGACGCGGCGGCGGACGCCACCGGCTCGCCGCCGGGCAGCCATTTGATGTCCTGGATGATGGCCGAGCCGTATTGCTCCGCGTTCCAGTCGAGCGCAAGTAGCGAGTTGAGGCGATTTTCCATCCAACTGTTCCTCGTGGCGTGCGGTGGTTCAAGAATTGAGCCGCCGTGCGCCAGCACAGCGGCCGCGCGAGCGGAATACTAGCGTAAGACGACAAAACAACACCGCACGATACGAGCTCAGGTGTGCGCAGAATGAGGCTGGGCCGGGGCTGGCGCACCACGGTGAAGAAAAATATCTAGGCGTCCGGCAATTTTTCACATTACAATAAATACATCGTTTTTCCACTCCCCAACCCCGACCGGAACCCCATGATCGAGTCCGTCACCGCCCCGCTCTACGGCGACTATCCGCGCAACGAAATGCATCCCTACCTGCCGGCCGGCGCCGGCCGCGTGCTCGACGTCGGCTGCCACACCGGCGCCTTCGGCCGCTCGCTCAAACGCCTCGGCGTGCCGGAGGTGTGGGGCATCGAGCTCAACGCCGAGGCCGCCGCCGCCGCCGAGGCCCACCTGGACCGTGTGCTGGTCGGCGCCTTCTCGGCCGAGCTGGTGCCGGACGGCCACTTCGACGCGATCTTCTTCAACGACGTGCTCGAACACATGAGCGATCCGGGCGCGGCGCTGCGCGTCGCCGTGGCCAAGCTCAAGCCGGGCGGCAAGGTGGTCGCCTCGATCCCCAACCTGCGGCATATCGACAACCTCGAACACATGCTGCTCGACAAGGACTTCCGCTACGAGGCCAACGGCGTGCGCGACCTGACCCATCTACGCTTCTTCACGCGCAAGAGCATCCCCCGACTGTTCGAACAGAACGGCTACACCATCGAGCAACTGGCCGGCATCAACGAGAGCTGGTGGACGCCGCAACTGTGGCGCCGCCTGGCCTTCCGCCTGTTCCCCGACTACCTGGCCGACACCCGCTTCATCCAGTACGCGGTGGTGGCGGCGCCGGGCGCGCCGGGCTAGCGCGCCCGCCGGGCCGGGCTAACGCGCCCGCCGGGCCGGCCCGCTCAAGCCGCGCGCCGCCAGCGCGCCAGCCGCGCGCGCAGGACCGCGCGGGGATCGAGCAGCAGCTGGCTGAGCAAAAACGGCGCGCGGCACATCAACTGGCGCAACCACCAGGGACTGCGCAGGCGCGCCGGCGGCGGGCCGAAGCGGCGCCATTGCGCGTCCCAGAAGCCGGCCACCACGGCGCGGCACTTGGCCTCCTCGCCGGCCGCGCGCAGCGTGGCGAGCTCGCCCAGCGACTGCGCCAGCAGGTGGCGCAACAGGCCGCGCCGGCGCGCCGGCGGCGTGTGCTCGCGCCAAAACAGCCAGGCGTTGCGCGCGCTCAGGTACAAGGCCAGTTCGCTGTACTGGCGCACCGGCCGGCTGGCGTGCCAGGCGCGCGCCTCCTGGCAGTAGGCGGCGGCCATGCCGTGGGCGGCGATGCGGGCGCTCAACTCGTTGTCCTCGTAGTAGGCGAAGTAGCGTTCGTCGAGCAGGCCGATGCCGGCCAGCGCCTCGCAGCGCAGCATCAGCGCGGTGCCCGGCACCATCACCGGCAGACCGGGCGGACGCGGCGCCGTCGGCAGCGAGGGCCGCACCGAGCAGTGCCGGTCCCAGTCCAGCCAGGCCGCCACCATCTGCGGCTTCTCGCGCGCGTCGAGGCAGTAGATCAGCGGCGACAGCGCGGCCAGTTGCGGCTCGGTGCGCATCTGGCACAGCATGGCGGCGATCGCCGCGCCGTCGATCTCGCAGTCGTTGTTGAGCATCAGCACCGCCTCGTGGCCGCGCGCCAGCGCCAGCCGCAGGCCGTGGTTCTGCCCGGCGGCGAAGCCGGCGTTGCGCTGCAACCGCAGCACCTCGACGGCGGGGAAGCGCGCCGCCAGCTCGGCGCGCGGATCTTCGCGCGAGCCGTTGTCGATCACCAGCACCTGCCACGGCAGGTCGTCGGCGTCGTCGATGCGCTGCGCCTCCAGCGTCGCCAGGCAGGCCAGCGTGTCGGCCAGGCCGTTCCAGTTGAGGATGCTGATCAGCAGTGGCGCCCGGGCCATCATGGCGCCGCCCCCGCCAACTCGGCGCGCCAGTCGGCCAGCACGCGCGCCAGGGCAAACCGCGGCTGGCCGCTGACGCGCGGCCGCTCGCCGTGCTGCCAGCGGCGCAAGGTGGCGGCGTAGCCGTCGGCGGCGCCGAGCAGGTTCAGGCCGCGCTCGCCGACCGGACGCAAGGCCGGCCAGCGCCAGAACACGCTGTCGGCCAGCGCGCGCACGCGCGGCACGGCGATCAACTGGCCTGGACCGCTGAGCACCTCGGCGGCGGCGCCCACGCCGTGGGTCAACACCGGCGTGCCGACCGCGTTGCTCTCGGCCAGCACCAGGCCGAAGGTCTCCGGATACACATAGTTCGGATAGAAGGCGCACAGCGCGCTGCGCAGGTGCTGCATCAGCACGTGGTGCGGGATCGCGCCGAGGTTGACCACGCCGGGCTGGGCGTCCAGCGCGGCGCTGCGGTAGCCGGGGTTGGCCAGGTACAGGCGCAGCGCCGGATTGCGCTTGTGCAGATGGCGGAACAGGTGCAGCGTGTAGTCCAGCCCCTTGTGCGGCGAGGAAAAGAAGGCCAGCTTGTTCGGGTCGTAGTCGGCGGCCGCGCCGCCCTGCCCGGCCGCGCCCACACCGTCGACGTCGACCGGATTGTAGATGCGCACCACGCGCGGCCGCTCGGCCTCGGCCAGCGCGGCCAGCAGTTGGCGTACCTGGCCGGCGTGGAAATCGGACACGCAGACCAGCGTCACGCCGGCCGCCGCCAGCCGCGCGGCGTGGGCCAGCAGCTTGTCGCCCCGGCCGCTGCCGGGTCCGGACAGGTCGTGCAGCCATAGCCAGATGGGCGCCTGCGGATAGCGCTGGCGTTGCGCCAGCGCGGCGGCCGGCTCGCGCAGCACCACCACGTGGCTGGCCTCGGGCACCGCGCCGTCGGCGCCGGCGCCGGCGCCGGCCAGGTAGCGGCCCTGGTCCTGCGCCCGGTTGTGCTGCAGCACGCGCGCGTCCAGGCCCTCGGCGATGCGGATCACCGTCGCCTCGGTGCCGCCCAGGGCGCCGCCGCGCAAGGTATCGAGGTTGTAGGGCGCCGGCGCGACCGGGTCAACAATCAGCGTTCGCATCGTTCTTCCTTTGCGCGGCGGCCAGCGCCGGCGCCGATGCCGCTACCGATGCCGCTACCGATGCCGTTGCAGATGCAGATGCAGAAGCGCGCCAGTTCCAGGCCTGCGATTTGAAACGCAGCGCCGGTTGTTCAACCCAGTGCCAGCTCAGGCGACCGCACAGATAGGCCAGCGCGATGGTGGCCAGGGCCAGCGCCAGCGGGGAAATCGTCGGCAGATACCAGGCCAGCAGCTTGCCGACCGGCCAACCGTACAGGTAGACGCCATAGGAGGCGTCCGGCATGTCCTGCGTGCGCCGCAGCAGCGGGCCGCCGGCGGCAAAGGCGCAATAGAACAGCAGATAGGCGCCGCCGAGCAGCAGGCCGGCCTCGGCGCTGGCCGGCTGGGTCAAACCGGCCAGCAGCACGGCCAGCGCCAGCAAGGCGCCGCGAGCGCTGTAGACGATGACGGCGCGGTAGCTGAAGTAGCTGGCGCCGGTGAAGAAGCAGCTGTAGAAGCGCAGCATCAGCAGCGTCTCCTCGCGGGCGGCGCCGGCCAGCGCCGGCCAGGCGCCCAGCGCCAGGGCGCCCCACAGCGACAGGCACAGCACCAACACGGCGAGCGGGGCGTGACGCCAGCGCAGCAGTCCGGCCAGGCCCAGCGCCAGCACCGTCAGGTAGCAGAGGAACTCGTAGTGGATGGTCCACATGGCGCCGTTGACGCTGGGGTAGTGGCTGCCGACGAAGGTGGCCGGCGTGACCGGGGTGTCGAGCAGCAGCAGGCTGCGCGCCAGGCCGCCCCACCAGAACTGGCCGTAGTAGCCGCCGCCGGCGCCCAGCGCGCCGACCACGAAGGCCGACAGCAGCGCCGCCAACAGATAGCCGGGCACGATGCGCAGCAGGCGCTTTTGCAGGAAGGCCAGCGGCTGCGGCCGGCCCAGCCAACTTTGCAGGATCAGGTAGCCGCTGAGGATGAAGAAGCCGTCGACCGCCAGCTCGCCGAAGGACAGCGTGTGGAACAGGCGGCTGAGCAGCTCGCGGCTACGGTCGCCGTCGAGCATCTCCGGCGCATGCGAGACGATCACCAGCAGCGCCAGCGCCAGCCGGATCAGGTTGAAGTTGTTGTGCCGGCCGGGCGCGGCCGCCATGCTCCGCGCCGTCATCGTTTCAGCACGATGCCCAGCGCCAGCGGGATCGAGTAGAAGAAGGTCTGCGGATCGACCCGCCACTGCTGGCCCAGCAGGGCCGGCGCGATCGCCTTGCGGTGGCGCAGCCGGTGCAGCAGGTCGGCGACGAAGCTGCGCCGCAGGCCACTGACCGTGCGCCGGTTGGCGGCGCGGTGCTGCTCGCTGAGCTTGAACAGGCGCGGCAGGGCCTTCTGGTATTTGATCTCGTGGTGCAGCCGCAGCAGCGACTTCTCGGTGCCCCAGCCGGAGCCGGAGAAGATGTTGACGCCGGCGCCGTAACGGCACTCGCACTCGGCCGAAAAGGCGATGCGCCGGGTCAGCGTGCACAACTCCAGCCAGAACAGGTAGTCCTCGCCGGCATACACGAACTGCTCGCGGAAACGCAGCGTCGGGAAGCGCGCGTAGCGATACACCACGGTCGAGGTGCCGATGATGTTCCCCATCAGGATCTGGTCGAACATGTCGCCGGCATAGGCGTGCAGCTGCTCGCCGCCGCCCAGCTGCGGATGCTGCGCCGGCGCGATGCGGCCGGCGCGCTGGAAGGCGCTGACGCTCTGGTTGAGCTGGAAATGGTCGGCGAAATAAAAATCGTGGCCCTGCCCCAGCGCCGTGCGGGCGCGCTGCAGGTGCTGCTCGGTCCACTCGTCGTCGGAATCGAGGAAGGCGACGTACTCGACGCCCTTGGGCACTTCGGCCAGGCCACAATTGCGCGCCGCCGCCGGGCCGGCGTTGGCCTGCTCGACGATGCGGATGCGCGCGCCGTGTTCGGCCAGCAGCGCCGCCAGCTCCTCGCGCGCCGGCACCGGCGAGGCGTCGTCGATGATGATGATGTGGTCGGCGCCGGCGCCGCGCTGCGCCAGGATCGAGCCCACCGCCTTGAGCAGGATGCCGGGGCGGGTCTGGTAATACGGGATCACCACCGCCAGGCGTTCGGCCAGGTGTTCAGACATGGCGGTCCTCGTGCTGTTGATACCACTGCTCCAGCATCATCAGCACCCAAACCATGGTGCCGTGGTAGCCGGCGTGCTCGCGCAGGTGCTGGCTGAGCAGCTGTTCGATGAAGGCCGGCCGCACCACGCCGCGCCCGGCCAGCGAGTGCAGGCTGGCCGTGGCCAACTCGCGCAGGCCGGCGTGGTCCTGCAACCAGACGCCGAACGGCAGGCCGAAACCGTGCTTCTCCTTGCGCAGGATGGCCTCCGGCAGGAAGCCGCGCAGCGCCTCCTTGAAGAAGTAGCGCAGCTGCGTGCCCTTGAGCTTCTGCGCCGGCGTCAGCCGCGCCGAGAAGGCCACCATGGCGTCGTCGAGGAAGGGAAAGGCGACCTGCACGCCGGCCAGTTCGCAGGCCTTGACCACCTTCGGCAGGTCGTTGTCGGTCAGCGTGATCTTCAGGTCCAGCGCCATCATGCGGTTGATCAGGCTGCGCGCCTCGCTGCGGCCGTAGGTGGCGCTCAGGCTGGCCAGCGGCGCGCCGGCGTCGGTCTGGGCCAGGAAGTCGTCGGTAAACACCTGCGTCGGACCGTAGCGGCCCAGCAGGTTGTAGGTCTCCAGCCGCGCCGGCATGGCCACCGAGGCCTGCGCGATGTAGCTGTGCGCCTTGCGCGTCAGGTACAGGCGGTCGCGCCCGGGGAAGTGGTTGACGGCCGGCTCCAGCGCGCGCCGCAGCAGGCGCGGTAGTCGCTCGTAGCGGGCGAACACGCTCTGCTTGGCGTAGCGCTCGTTGCCGCCGAATAGCTCGTCGCCGCCGTCGCCGCCCAGCAGGCGTTCGATGCCGTCGGCCCGCGCCAGCTTGGCGCAGTAGTAGGCCGGCACCGCCGAGGCGTTGCCGAACGGTTGGTCGAACACGGCGCCGATCTGCGGGATGGCGCTGACCACGTCCTCCGGCGTCACATAGTAGGCGTGGTGCTCGGTGTGGAAGTGCTCGGCGGCGATGCGGGCGTAGGCCGACTCGTCGTACTCGGGCGCGTCGAAACCGATCGAATAGGTGCGCGCCGGTGCGCCACCGACCTCGCTGAGGACGCCGGCGATGGTCGAGCTGTCGGTGCCGCCGCTGAGGAAGGCGCCGCTGCGGGCGCCGTCGGCGGCCTCCTTGACGCTGCTGCGCAAGACTTGGCGGAACTGCTCGCGCAGCTCGCCGAACGAGCTGCCGCCCTGCTCCTCGAAGGCGATGCGCCAGTAGCACTGCTGCTCGACCCGGCCTTGGCGGAAGTGCAGGTAGTGGCCGGCGGCCAAACGCCGCTGCTCGCGGTAGATGCTGTCCGGGCCGGGCACCATGTGGAAATAGACATAGTTGTAGATGCTCTGCGGGTCGATGCGCGACGGCGCGGCCGGATGGCGGCGCAGCGCGTCGGCGGTGGAGGCGAACACCAGCGTCTCGCCGCTCAGCTGCCAGCTCAAGGGCAAGGTGCCCATGCGGTCCAGGGCCAGCAGCGCCTCGCCGGCCGTCTCGTCGATCAGGCACAGCGCGAAAGAGCCGGCCAGCTGCCGGCACAACAGCTCGGGGCCCTGGCGCCACAGTCCGGCCAGCACGCGGCCCAGGCCCTCGCCCTGGGCTTGCTGCGCCAGCGCCGTGTCGCGCAGGCGCGGCCGGCCCCAGATCGCCAGTTGCAAGGGGCCGACCCGCAGCAGCAGCGCGGCGCCCGGCGTGGCCGCCACGGCGACGGCGCTGAGTTTGCCGACGTGGCTGTGCAGCGCGGCGTCGTCGAAGCGCTGCATCGGCACGGCCATGGCGTTGAGCAGGCCGCGCTGGCCGTCCTCCTGGCCGCCGTGGCCGATCCAGCCGCAGATACCGCTCATCGTCGCACTCCCGCCGGGTGCATTTTTGGCGCCAAGCGGGTGTTCGACATGGCGCTCAACATCAGGCCCAACATAATAAGGTGCGACATGGGCACTCCTTCAATCGATGCCGCCGGCCAGCGGCCGGCAGGGGGGTTCAGACCAGTACTTCCAGCGCCGCCGGGTGGCCCAGGAAGGCCTGCGGACTGGCAGTCCAGCCATAGGCGCCCGACTGCAGCACGGCGACCAGGTCGCCGGGGCCGGCCACGGCCAGCTCCATCTGCTCGGCCAGCAGGTCGAGCGGCGTACACAGCGGACCGACCACGGAGACGCGCTCGCGCGGCCCGCCGGCGACGCGGTTGCCCACCACCACAGGATAATTTTTGCGGATCACCTGGCCGAAATTGCCCGAGGCGGCCAAGTGGTGATGCAGGCCGCCGTCGGTCACCAGGAAGACCTTGCCGCGCGACTCCTTGCGCTCGATCACCCGGCAGACGTAGACGCCCGCCTCGGCCACCAGATAGCGTCCCAGCTCGATGTCGATGCGGGTGCCCGGCAGTTGCTGGCGCGCCGCCGCGACGATGCCGTGCAGATGGCGGCCGACGGCGTCGAGGTCGAGCCGCTGCTCGCCGGGGAAGTAAGGCACGCCGAAGCCGCCGCCCAGGTTCAGCGTGCGCAGCTGGCCGGGCCAGTGCCGCGCCAGGCGCACCGCCAGCGCCAATGTCTGGTCCTGCGCCTCGGCCAGCGCGGCGGCGCTGAGGTTCTGCGAGCCGCTGTAGATGTGCAGGCCGCGCACATCCAGCGCCAGTTGGGCCGCCTCGGCCAACATCGCCGGCACGCGCTCGGCGTCGACGCCGAACTGCTTGGCGCCGCCGCCCATGCTCATGCCGGCGCGCTGCAGCTCGAAGTCGGGGTTGACCCGCACCGCCACCAGCGGACGTATGCCCAGGCGGCTGCCGATGGCGGCGATGCGCCGCATCTCCTGTTCGGACTCCATGTTCAACACGCAGCCGGCGGCGATGGCGCAAGCGAGTTCCTGATCGCGCTTGCCGGGGCCGGCGAAGCTGATGTCGTCGGCCGCCATCGGCGTGTCGAGGGCGACCCGCAACTCGCCGCCAGAGGCGACGTCGAGGCCGTCGACCAGGCGCGCCATGTGCTGCACCACGGCCGGCATCGGATTGGCCTTCATGGCGTAGTGCAGATGCACCTCGGCCGGCAGCGCGCGGCGCAACTGCGCCACGCGCTCGCTCAATTGCGCGCGGTCATACGCGTAGAACGGCGTCTGGCCGACCCGCTCGGCCAGACGTTGCAGCGTCATGCCGCCCAGTTGCAGGCTGTCGTCGCGCACCGCGAACTGGTTCAGCGGGGCGTGCTGCGGTGGCGGACGCACGGGCGCGGCAGGCGCTATAGGAGCAGTAGGCGCGCCCGCTGCCGCTGCCGCTGCCGGGATAGCGTCGGGTAGCGGCGCGCTCATGGCGTCGGCTCGGCGAAGGCGGCGACGAACTGCAGACTAAGCAGCTTGCGGTCGATCTTGCCGTTCGGGTTGCGCGGCAGGCTCTCCGGCCAGATGACGATCTTCGCCGGCAGCATGTAGCCGGGCAGCTCGGGCCGACAGGCCGCCAACAGCGCCTCGGCGGTCAACGCAACGCCGTCGCGGGCGCTGGCCACCACCACGATGGCCTGGCCCAACGCCGGATGCGGCACGCCGAAGGCGGCCGCCTCGGCCACCTGCTGGCGGGCGTACACCACCTCCTCGATCTCCGCCGGGCTGACCCGGTAACCCGAGGTCTTGATCATCTCGTCGTTGCGGCCGATGAAGTAGAGGAAGCCCTCGGCGTCCTTGCGCACCGTGTCGCCCGACCAAACGGCGACCTCCGGCAGGGTCAGGCCGGACAGGCGCGGCGACAGCACGCGGTAGCGCAGCGCCGTGTTGACCGGATCGTTCCAGTAGCCCATGCCGACCAACGCGCCACGGTGCACCAGCTCGCCCGGCTCGTCGGCTTCGCACTCGCTGCCGTCCGGCCGCAGCACCATGACCTCGGCGTTGGGGATGGCCCGGCCCATCGAATCGGGACGCCGCTCCAGCTCCTCGGGCGGCAGATAGGTCGAGCGGAAGGCCTCGGTCAGGCCATACATCAGGAAGGGCCGCGCCGCCGGCAGCGCGCGGCGCAGCGCGTCCAGCGTCACGCGCGGCATGGCGCCGCCGGAGTTGGTCAGATAGCGCAGCGTGCAATCGGCCGGCCAGTTCAAGCCGGCCAGTTGACGCCACAGCGGCGGCACGCCGGCCAGGCCGGTGATGCGCTCGTCGCGCACGGCGTGCAGCACGTCCTGCGGCAACAGGTGGTTGAGCAGCACCACGCTGGCGCCGGCGCGGAAACCGGTGGTCAGTTGGCTCAGGCCGTAGTCGAAGCTCAAGGGCAGCACCGCCAGGATGCGGTCGGCCGGCGAGTTGTCCAAATACTCGGCGACGCTGTGGGCGCCGGCCACCAGGTTACGGTGCGACAGCACCACGCCCTTCGGCTTGCCGGTGCTGCCCGAGGTGTACATGATGGCGGCCATGTCGGCGTCGACGCAGCGGTGCGGCGCCACGGCGTCGGCCGCGCCGGCGGCATCGAGCAAGGCGCCGGCGGCCATCAGCTCGTCCCAGCCGAGCAAGCGCAGAGCGGGCAGCTCGGCCAACTCGGGCACTGCGGCGCCGGCCGCCAAACCGGTGAGCAGCACCAGGCGCAGCTCCGGGCAGCCGGCCAACGCCGGCTTGAGCAGGCGCAGGCGCTCGACCGAGGTGACCAGGACGCCGACATTGCAATCGGCCAGAATATACGCCACCTGCTCCGGTTTGAGCAGCGGGTTGACCGGCACGAAGGTGCCGCCGGCCGCCGCCGCGCCGAACATGGCGGTGACGTTTTCCAGATTTTTTTCCAGGTACACCGCCAGGCGCTCCTGCCGCGCCAGACCGTGGCGCAACAGCGCGCTGGCGGCGCCGCGCACGGCGCCGGCCAGGCCGGCGTAATCGAGCCGGCGGGCGCCATACACCAGCGCCTCCGCGCCGGGCGCCCGACGCGCCGCCTCAAACAATAGATCGTGCACCAGTTGACTCATTCGACACCCTATCAAGTCCAGAGCTGCGACGGCGCGGCGGCGCGGCGGCCGGCGCGGCAAATATCAAAATTACAACGATAGTCACGTATGGTACGCGGCCCGGGATGAGCTGTAAAGAAACTTAGTTGCAAAAACGACAGTTTCAATTTTACTACGCAAAGTCCTTACCTGGCGCTATACTCATGGCTGCGCAACATCATGATCTGGCGCACGGTGCGACCGTGCGCCCTTTGATTCCGATCCAAGCAGCACCAGACAGATGGGGTTTCATGAACAGCTATGATGTCGACGCGCCCCTGTCGCTGGACACAGCCGCGCCGCCGCGTCCGCCCCGGGCCGCCGCCCAGCAACAACAGCAACAACAGCAACCCCACGCCGACGCCGACTATCCGCGTCCGGCGCTGCCGGTCACGCCGGTGCTGTCGCTGGCCTCGCTGCGCCGGGGCGGCGCGCGCCGCGTGCCCTGTATCCTCGACGCCGGCCAACTGCGCCTGGTCACCAGCGGCCGCATCGCCATCGCCCTGGCGCTGCGCGAAATGGGCATCGGTCCCGGCGCCCGCGTGCTGCTGCCGGCCTACCACTGCGCCTCGATGGTCGAGCCGGTGATCTGGTGCGGCGCCGAACCGGTGTTCTACCGCATCCGGCCGGACGCCTCGGTCGATCTGGACGACGTCGCCGCCAAGCTGGACGCCGACTGCCGACTGCTGATGGTCACCAACTACTTCGGCTTTCCCCAGCAGCTGCACAGCATCCGCGCCTTCTGCGACGCGCGCGGCCTGCGCATGCTGGAGGACTGCGCCCACTCCTTCCTCGGCGAGCACCAGGGCCGCCCGTTGGGCAGCTTCGGCGACTACGCCATCGCCAGCAGCATGAAGTTCTTCCCCATGTACGAAGGCGGCTGCCTGGTCTCGGCGCGCCACGACCTGGGCGGCGTGACACTCAGCTCGGCCGGCGCCGGCTTCGAGGCCAAGGTCCTGCTCAGCACCCTGGAAGACGCCTTCGCCTACCGCCGCCTGCCCGTGCTGAAAGCCTTGTGCAGCCTGCCGCTACGCGCCAAGAACCTGCTGTGGAACCGCATCAAGGCGCGCCACGCCGGCGCCACCGCCGCGCTGGCGCCGGACTCCTCGGACGGCGGTTTCGGCTTCGACCCGGCCTGGCTGACCAAGCGCTCGTCCTACTGCGCGCGCCTGCTGCTCAAACTGGTCTCGCGCGAGCGCATGGCCGCCCTGCGCCGACGCCATTACCAACGCATCGCCGACGCCGTCGCCGGCCTGCCCGGCTGCCGCCCGCTGTTCGATACGCTGCCCGACGGCGTTTGCCCGTGGGTCTTCCCGCTGCTGGTCGACGCGCCCGAACCGGTGTTCGACGCCCTCAAGCGCGCCGCCGTGCCGGTGATCCGCTTCGGCGAATACCTGTGGCCCGGCGTCGACGCCACGGTCTGCCCGGTCAGCGTCGACCTGTCGCGCCGCGTGCTGCAATTCCCCTGCCACCAGGAGCTGCGCGAGACGGAACTGGGCTGGATGATCGAGCAGATCACATCGGTGTTACGTCAACCAAGGAAACCAACATGAGCTGGATCGTCCTGCCCGCCGGCGCTTTCGAGGGCTACAAACAGCAATGGCGCGAACTGAACGCCGCCAGCGCCGCCTCGCCGCTGCTCGACCCCGACTTCGTCACCCCGCTGCTGGCCGAATTCGCCAACGGCCAGGAACTGCTGGTGTGCTATGTGCGCGACGGCGTCACGCTGTTGATGGGCATCGTCGTGCCGCGCCGGCGCGGCGTCTGGGAGACCTTCCAGCCGTCGCAGGCGCCGCTCGGCATCTGGCTGCAGCGCCCCGGGGTCGACGCCGCGCCGCTGCTCGACAGCCTGATGCGCAAGCTGCCCGGCACGCCGCTGATCTTCGGCCTGACCCAGTGCGATCCCTGGCACGGCCCGCGCCCGAGCGACAGCGCGACCCAGAACAGCATCGACTACATCGACACCGCCCACATCACGGTGCACGGCAGCTTCGACGACTACTGGGCCGCGCGCGGCAAGAACCTGCGCGCCAACATGAAGAAGCAGCGCGCCAAGCTGCACAAGGAAGGCATCGTCGCGCGCCTGCAGATCAGCCGCGCGCCCGAGGAGATGGCCGAGGCGGTGCGCGACTTCGGCCGGCTGGAAAGCGCCGGCTGGAAGGCCGGCCTGGGCACCGCCCTGCATGGCGACAACGACCAGGGCCGCTTCTACCGCGGCATGCTGGAGGCCTTCTGCCGCCGCGATAGCGCCAGCGTCTACCGCTACTGGTTCAATGAGCAGCTGGTGGCGATGGACCTGTGCGTCGAGGGCAACGGCATGATCGTCGTGCTCAAGACCAGCTACGACGAGAGCGTCGCCTCGGGCCTGTCGCCCAGCCTGCTGATGCGCGAAGAGTGCTGCCGCCTGTTCTTCGAGCAGGCCCGCTTCGGCCGCGTCGAATTCTACGGCAAGGTGCTCGAATGGCACACCCGCTGGACCGAAGAGATCCGCACGCTCTACCACCTGAACCACTATCGCTGGCCGGGACTGGTGCGCCTGCACCGCTTCTCGCGCCGCTCGCCCACCCTGCTCGGCCAACTGCGCGCCCGCCTGGCGCCGCGCGCGGCGCCGCCGAGTCCCGTTAGCAGTCCTTTGGAGTAGACATGTATCTTGGTGAAGTCAAACACATCCTCGGCGCCGTCCTCAGTCTGGGCGAACGCAGCGCCGACTTCGACGCCGATTCGCCACTGCTGGGCAGCGTCCCCGAACTCGACTCGATGGCGGTGGTGCAGCTGATCACCGCGCTCGAAGAGCAGTTCGGCATCACCGTGCACGACGACGAGATCGGCGCGGCCACCTTCGCCACCGTCGGCAGCCTGGCCCGCTTCGTCGAGGCCAAGCTGGCATGACGCAGTCCGCCGCCGCACCCGGCGCCCTGCCCTTCTTCCTGCCGGCCGAGGCGGGCGAACGCTTCTGCCTGTACCACGCCCCCGCCGGCCGCTGCCGTGGCGCCGTGCTCTACCTGCATCCCTGGGGCGAAGAGATGAACAAGGCGCGCCGCATGGCCGCCTTGCAATCGCGCGCGCTGGCCCAGCTGGGCTACGGCGTGCTGCAGCTCGACCTGTACGGCTGCGGCGACAGCGCCGGCGACGCCGCCGACGCCCGCTGGGAGATCTGGCTGGCCGACGTGGCCAACGGCGCCACCTGGCTGCGCCAGCGCCTGGACCAGCCGCTGACCCTGTGGGGCCTGCGCCTGGGCGCCCTGCTGGCGCTCGACTATGCGCGCGCCGCGCCCGGCGTGGCGCAACGCCTGCTGCTGTGGCAAACCCCGGCCAACGGCGCCACGCTGCTGACCCAATTCCTGCGCCTGCGGATGGCCGGCCAGCTGCTGGCCGAGGGCGCCGCCGAGGACAACAGCACCGCCGCGCTGCGCCGCCAATTGGCCGACGGCGCCACACTGGAGATCGCCGGCTACGCGCTGGCGCCGGCGCTGGCCGCCAGCATCGACGCGCTCGACGCCGCCGCGCTGACCGTGACCGGCTGCCCGGTGCATTGGCTCGAAGTGGCGCCGCGCGGCGACGGCCAGCTGACGCCGGCCTCGGCCCGCATCACCCAGGCCTGGCGCGACAAGGGCGTCGACCTGCACTGCCACCCGCTGGTCGGCGCGCAGTTCTGGGCGACGCAGGAAATCAGCGAAAACCCCGCCCTGCTCGATACCAGCTGCGCCATACTGGCCTAGGACGCACCATGCTCTTCGACGAACACGCCCTGCAATTTTCCTGCGACGACGCCGCCCTGATCGGTATCCTCAGCCGGCCGCGCCAGGCCGCCACGCGCGGCGTGCTGGTGGTGGTGGGCGGGCCGCAGTACCGCGCCGGCAGCCACCGCCAATTCACCCTGCTGGCGCGCGCGCTGGCCGCGCAAGGCATTCCGGTGCTGCGTTTCGACTACCGCGGCATGGGCGACAGCGAGGGCACGGCGCGCGACTTCGAGGCGGTCACCACCGACCTGCGCGCCGCCATCGACGAATTCACCCGCCAGGTGCCGACGTTGTGCGACATCGTCATCTGGGGTCTGTGCGACGCCGCCAGCGCCGCCCTGTTCTACGCCTCCGGCGACCCGCGCGTGGCCGGCCTGGTGCTACTCAACCCCTGGGTGCGCACCAGCGAAAGCTACGCCCGCACGACCCTGCGCCACTACTATTTGGCGCGGCTGCGCCAGGGCGAGTTCTGGCGCAAGCTGCTGGGCGGCCGCTTCGACCTGCGCGCCGCCGCCGCCTCGCTGCGCCAACTGCTACAAGCCAGCCGCGCCGGCACGCCGGCCACCGCCGGCGCCGGTGGCGCGCCGTTGCCCGGCAACGAGGCCCTGATCGGCGGCGTGCGCCTGCGCGCCGGCGCCGGCAGGGATGGCGCCAGCGGTAACGGCGCAGGCGGCACCGATGGCAGCAACGGCACCAGCGGCGGCGGCGGCAACGCAAGCGGCGCTGCCGGCGACACGCGCAGCGCCGCAGCGCCGGCCGGCCCTTCGGCCAAGTCCGACATCAGCGCGCCGGCCGGCGCCGCCGCCCTGCCGGAGCGCATGCTGGCCGGGCTGCGCTACTTCCCCGGCAAGGTGATGTTCATCTTCAGCGGTAACGATTTGACGGCAAAGGAATTCCTCGACATGGTCGATTCATCGAAACACTGGCGGCGCCTGCTGGCGGCACCGCGCATCAGCCGCCATCTGCTGGCCGATGCCGACCACACCTTCTCGCGCGCCGCCTGGCGCGATGAGGTGGCGCGGCTGACCGCCGACTGGGTACGCTCATGGTGAGGAGCGTGCTGATGATCGCCTTCCACTATCCGCCCATGCGCGGCAGCAGCGGCATCCAGCGCACGCTGACCTTCAGCCAGCACCTGCCGCAACACGGCTGGCAGCCGTTGCTGCTGTCGGCCCACCCGCGCGCCTACGCCAACAGCGGCGCCGACCAGTTGGCCGAAATCCCGGCCGACATGGTGGTGCGGCGCAGCTTCGCCCTCGACACCTCGCGCCACCTGTCCATCGCCGGCCGCTATCCGCTGCTGCTGGCCCTGCCCGACCGCTGGAGCGCCTGGCTGCTCGGCGCCGTGCCGGCCGGCCTCGGCCTGATCCGCCGCCACCGCCCGGCGCTGATCTGGTCGACCTATCCGATCGCCACCGCCCACCTGATCGGCCTGGCGCTGCACCGCCTGACCGGCCTGCCCTGGGTGGCCGACCTGCGCGACCCGATGACCGACCACGACTACCCCTCGCATCCGCTGACGCGGCGCGTCTACCGCTGGATCGAGCGGCAAACCATCGCCCGCTGCAGCGTCGCCGTCTGCACCACGCCGGGCGCCATCCAGACCTACCGCGCGCGCTTCCCCGACATTCCGGCCGAACGCTACGCCCTGATCGAGAACGGCTACGACGAGGCCAACTTCGCCCAGGCCGGCGGCACCGCGCCACCACGCGCGGCGGCCAACGCCGCCGACTACGCCGACACCGCCACCACAGCCACCACAGCGGCGACGCCGGCCACCGGGCCGCTGACCTTGGTGCACAGCGGCGTGATCTACCCGTCCGAGCGCGATCCCCGGCCGCTGTTCGCCGCGCTGGCCGAGCTGCAGCGCGCCGGCCATGTCTCGCCGCAGCGGCTGCAGGTGGTGCTGCGCGCCACCGGCCACGACGACTATCTGCGCCCGCTGCTGCGGGAATACGGCATCGAGCAGCTGGTCAGCCTGGCCCCGCACATCGCCTACCGCGCCGCCCTCGGCGAAATGTTGAGCGCCGGCGGCCTGCTGGTGCTGCAGGCGGCCAACTGCAACCACCAGATCCCGGCCAAGCTGTACGAATACTTCCGCGCCGGCCGGCCCATCCTGGCACTGACCGACGCCGCCGGCGACACCGCCGCCGCGCTGCGCAAGGCCGGCATCGACACCATCGCCCAACTCGACTCCAGCGAAGACATCATGCAGCAGCTACTCCGCTTCCTCACCCTGGCCGAGGCCGGCCAGGCTCCGCTCGCCTCCGCCGCCGCCGTCGCCGCCAGTTCGCGCGCGGCGCGCAGCGCCCAGCTGGGCGAACTGCTCGACCGCGTCGCACTGCGCGCCGACACCGCCGGCCGCGCCCTGCCACAAGCCGGCAGCGAAGGTGGCGCGCCATGACGGCCCGTCCGTCGCCAGGCCTGTCCGCATCCCTGTCTGTGCCGGTGTCGGCACACGCCAGGCTGGCCGCGCGCCTGCTGCTGGCCGCCGGCCTGCTGCTGCCGGCCGCGCCGCTGCTGGCCGCCGGCAAATTCTGCGGCGAGCTGACCGCCTCCTTCGGCCCCTTCGACTACCGCCGCGCCGAATTCGCCACCAACCTGGCGATGGTCGAACAGGCCCACTTCACCGACGACGTCGCCCAGGGCGTGCACGGCAACACCGGCACCCTGGGCGCCGACATCAGCTACACGCTGCACGTCTTCCCCAACCACACCCGCGCGCTCGAATCGATCAGCAGCATCACCGCGCGGCAGAAGGTGACCCAGCTGCCGGGCGCGAAGTATCCGACCGAGTGCTACTTCGACCGCGCCATCCGCTTCGCCCCCGACGACGGCGCGGTGCGCGCCGCCTACGCCAGCTTCTACCGCACGCAGGGGCAGAGCGACAAGGCCTTCGCCATGCTGAGCCAGGCCGTCGAGCTGTCGCCCGAGAACGCCGCCATCCAGTACAACATCGGCCTGGTCTACCTGCAGCGCAAGGACTATCCGAACGCCCTGCTGCACGCCCAGCGCGCCTACGCCCTCGGCTTCCCGCTGCCCGGCCTACGGCAAAAGTTGGTCGCCGCCGGACAATGGCCTGAACCGCCGAAATGACGGGCCTCGCCGCGCGCCGCCTGCTGGCGCTGCCGCTGCTGGCGGCGCTGCTGTGGTCACTCTCGGTGTATCCGGCATATGTGCCGGCGCTGGCCACCGGCCTGGCAGCCTACGCCGCGCTGCTGTGCTGGCGGCCACAACTCTGGCTGCTGGTGGTGCCGGCGCTGCTGCCGGTGTTCGACCTGGCACCCTACACCGGCTGGTACTTCCTTGAGGAGCTCGACCTGCTGCTGCTGACCACCGTGGTGGTCGGCTACTGGCGCAGCGCGCCGGCCCGCACGCCGCCCCTGCACGCACCGTCCATGTCCGCGCCGTCCATGCATGCGCCGTCCGTCGGCGCCGCCCGCCCGCTGGCGCCGACGGCGCCGTTGCTACAACTGCCCGGCGCGGTGCGCCTGGGCGTGCTGCTGGTCGGCGCCAGCGTCGCCATCGCCGCCTGGATCGGCGTGCAGCCGCTGCCTGCGCTGGACGCCAACTCCTTCGCCAACTACCTGAGCCCCTACAACAGCCTGCGCGTGGCCAAGGGCTTCGCCTGGCTGCTGCTGCTGTATCCGCTGCTGCGGCGCCACGCCAGCGCCGCCAACCTGGCGCGCTACTTCGTGCCCGGCATGCTGCTCGGTCTGGCCGGCGCCAGCCTGGCGGTGGCCTGGGAGCGCGCCGTCTTCCCCGGCCTGCTCAACTTCTCCAGCGACTACCGCCCCACCGCGCCGTTCTCCGCCATGCACACCGGCGGCGCCGCGCTCGACGCCTACCTGGCCATGGCCTTCCCCTTTGTCGCCTGCTGGCTGCTCGACCACCACGCCCGGCGGCGCCTGGTCGCCGCCCTGCTGCTGTTGGGACTTGGCGTCTACGCCGGCCTGGCCACCTTCTCGCGCGACGTCTACCTGGCCTACGGCTGCTCGGCCGCCATCATCGGCCTGCTGGCCCTGCAACGCTGGCGCCGTCACGGCGAGCTCGACGCCCACAAGACCGGCTGGACGCTGGCCCTGGTGGCGCTGGCCGCGCTGCTGCTGCGCGAGGTGTTCGGTTCCAGCGGCTACCGTGGCCTGGGCGCCGCCCTCGGCTTGCTGGCGGCCGCCGCGCTGCTGGCCGCCAGCGGCCGCGGACGCTGGCCGCGCGCCTGGCTGGCGGCCGGCGCGCTGACACTGCTGCTGCTCGATCTGGCCTGTTATTTTTACCTGCGCGAGGGCGCACCGCCCGGCACCGACAAGGGCGCCTACTTGGCCTACGCGCTGTCGGCCGCGGTCTTCGCGCTGGCCCTGCCGCTGTCGCAGCGCGGCCACGGCGGCGGCGCCGGCGACCTGTCGCTGGCCACGCTGGCCTTTCCCGGCCTGGGACTGAGCACCGCGCTGGTGGCCGAGCACTGGGGCGGCGCGGCGGCGCGGCCCGCCATCCTCGCCGCCATCGCGTTGGCGGTTGCGCTGGTGGCGCTGCGCTGGCGGCGTGGCGCCGCGCTGTGGACGCTGAACCGGCGCAGCATCGCCGCCGGCCTGTGCTGCGCCATGGCCATGGCCATCGCCATCCCGCTGGTCGGCAGCTACTATCTGGGCAGCCGCTTCTCCACCGCCCCGGGCGACCTGGCGGTGCGCCTGGCCCACTGGGACGAGGCGCTGCAAATGATGGACCAGGACCCGGCCACCCAGGCGCTGGGCATGGGCCTGGGCCGCTATCCGGCCACCTACCTGTGGAACAACAAGCACGGCGAACAGCCGCCCACCTTCCGCTTCGGCGAGGAGGCCGGCCGCGCCTTCCTGCAGTTGTCGGTGTCGCAGTACCAGGGCGGCCACGGCGAGGAACTGCGCATGCTGCAGCACGTCGCGCTACGCCACGGCCAACCCTACCAGCTGTCGCTCGACGTGCGCCGGCGCGACAACGCCACCGGCATGACGGTGGCGGTATGCCAGCGCTGGTTGCTGTATCCGACCAACTGCGCGGCGGCGCCGCTGCGTCTGCGCCCGGTCGACGGCAAGTGGCAGCACTACCAGGTCGGCCTGAACTTCGATCCGCCCGAGCAGCGCTGGCCGCTGCGCGCGCCAAGCCAGCTGGAGATCTCCATCGACGGCGGCAACGCCGTGCTCGACGTCGCCAACTTGAGTCTGACGGCGGCCGACAGCGGCGAGCAGGCGCTGGCCAACGGCGCTTTCGCACAGGGCAACGACCGCTGGTTCTTCAGCAGCGACCACAACCACTTCCCCTGGCACATCAAGAACTTCGTCGTCAATCTGCTGTTCGAAATGGGCTGGTGCGGCCTGGCCGCGATGGCCCTGCTGCTGCTGGCCGTGGCCGTCGATCTGCTCAAGCGGGGACTGGCCGGCGAAGCGGCGGCCGGCGTTTATCTGGCGGCGCTGGCCGGCGTGATGGCGGTCGGCCTGTTCGACAGCATCGTCGACGTGCCGCGCCTGACGCTGCTGCTCGGCCTGATCATCCTGGCCGCCACGCTGCGTCCGGCCCACGCCGCGCCGCGCCTCAGTCGGCGCCGCTCCGGATCGACAGCCGCGCCATCAGATCGTATAGCGTCGGGCGGGTGACGCCGAGCAGCTCGGAGGCCTTGACGATATTGCTCTCCGAGCGGTTCAGCGCGTTCAGCACGGCGCCATATTCGGCCTGGTCGCGCACCTGGCGCAGGTTGAGCGGCTCGCCCGGCGGCAGCACGCCGGCCAGGCCCAGGTCGTCGGCGGCGATCTGCGCGCCGTCGGCCATGATGACGGCGCGGCGGATGCAGTTCTCCATCTCGCGCACATTGCCCGGCCAGCGGTGGGCGGCGATGGCGCTGAGCGCCTCGTCGCTGAAGGCCAGGCCGGCGCGCTGCTCGCGGGCGCAGAACAGCGTCTTGAAGTGCTGCGCCAGCAGCACGGCGTCGCCGATCCGCTCGCGCAGCGGCGGAATGGCGATGACGATCTCCGACAGACGGTAGTACAAGTCCTCGCGGAAGCGCCCGGCGGCGCTCAGCTGCTGCAAATTCTGGTGGGTGGCGCACACCACCCGCACATCGACGGCGATTTCCTCGCGCCCGCCGACCCGCTCGATCACCCGCTCCTGCAGGAAGCGCAGCAGCTTGGCCTGCAGCGCCATCGGCAGGTCGCCCACCTCGTCGAGGAAGAAGGTGCCGCCGTGCGCCAGCTCGACCTTGCCCTTGGTCTGCTTGACGGCGCCGGTGAAGGCGCCGCGCTCGTAGCCGAACAACTCGCTCTCCAACAGGTTCTCCGGGATCGCCGCGCAGTTGATGGCGACGAAGCGGCCCTGCTGGCGCGCGCTCATCTGGTGCAACGCGCGCGCCAGCACCTCCTTGCCGGTGCCGCTCTCGCCGAGCAGCATCACCGAGGCCGAGCTGGGCGCCACCTTCTCGATGCTGCGGCATAATTTGAGCATGCCGGGGTCGCGGCTGATGACGCCGGCCAGCGGCTGTTCGGCCGCCTGGCTCTGGCTCAGCCGCAGGTTCTCCGCCTGCAGCTCGTGCAGGTAAAAGGCGCGCTGCAACACCAGTTCGAGCATCTGCGCGTCGGCCGGTTTCTGGTGGAAGTCGTAGGCGCCCTGCGCCACCGCCTTGAGCGCGTGGGCCGGGTCCTGGTTGCCGGTCAGGACGATGACCTTGGTGGCCGGCGCCAGCGCCAGGATCTCGCCCAGCGTCGCCAGGCCCTCGGTGGCGCCCTCGGGATCGGGCGGCAGGCCCAGGTCCATCAACACCACCGCCGGTTCGTAGCGGCGCAACTGGGCGATGGCGCTGTCGCGGTCGCCCGCCACCACCACCTGGTAGGCGTCGAAGCTCCAGCGCAGCTGCTTTTGCAGGCCGGGATCGTCCTCGACCACCAGCAAGGTCTGTTTGTTCGTTTTCACCATATTCCCTATCTGTTTAGGCGGCCTGCTCGACGGCGGGCCGCTGGCTGCGGTACAGCGGCAGGCGCAGCACGAAGGTGCTGCCCTGGCCGGGCACGCTGGCGACCTCCATGCGGCCGCCCAGCTGCGCGATGTATTCCTTGCTCTCGAAGGCGCCGATGCCCATGCCGGCCGACTTGGTCGAGTCGAAGGGCTTGAACAGGCGCTCGCGGATGAAGTCCGCGCTCATGCCGCTGCCGGTGTCGCTGACCTCGACCTGCGCCGCGCCGTCGACGCAGGCCAGGCGCACGGTGACGGCGCCGTTGCGCGGCGTCGCCTCGATGGCGTTCTGGATCAGGTGGCCGAGCACCCGCGCCAGCCGCTCCGGGTCGGCCAGCACCTGCGCGCCGGCGTCGTCGAGCAGCAAGGTCGGGCGCGGCTCGAAGGCGGCCTTCAAGGCCACCGCCTGGCGCAGCACCTGGGCGATCGGCAGCGGCACGGCGCGCTCGGCGGCGTTGCCCCGGCTGAGCTTTTGCAGCAGCCGCTTCATCTTCTGCACCGCGAAGTCGACCGTCTCGTTCATGTCCTGCTGGAAGTCCGGATTGTCGCGATGGCGTTCGGCGTTCTGCATCAGCAGCGACAGCTGCGACACCAGATTCTTCAGGTCGTGCACGACGAAGGTCGACAGGCGGTTGAAGGAGTCGAACTGGCGCGCCATGGTCAGCGCGGTGGCCGCCTCGCGCTGCGCCAGGTAGCTGGCCACCTGGCTGCCGGCGATCTTCAGCAGGTCGATGGTTTCCCAGTCCAGCTTGACCGGCTGCGACGGCTGCTGCAGCAGCACGAAACCGAACAACTGGCCGTGCAGGATCAGCGGCAGCACCAGCCAGGCGCGCGGCGTGGCCAGCAACCAGGCCGGCAGCGCCACCTCGCCCTCGGCGCCGGCGGCGTGCCCGGCCACTTCGAGCAACCACTGTTTTTCGCCCAGCAGGCGGCAGAACGGCGAATCGGCCGGCTCGCTGTCGGCCGGCAGCGGCATGTGCCAGTGCGCCGCCGGCTCGCAGCAGGCCGCATCTCGGCGCAACCACAGCGCCCCGGCCGGACTGCCGACCAGCGCCGCGACCGCCTCGATGCTGCGGCTGCCCAGATCCGGCCCCGGCTCGGACAACGCGCGCGTCAGCGCCAGCCACTCTTCACGGTAGTCGTAGTGGTAGCGGTAGAAGTGTTTGTTGATCTGCACCTTCAGGCCGGCGCGGAAGCGTCCCGAGAACAGGATGCCGGCCAACAGCAGCACGGCGCCGAACAGGAAGGCCAGCTGCATCATCGCGCCCCAGCTGCCGCCGACGTAGCGCAGGTAATAGGCCGCCACGCCCATGGTCAGCAGGTAGCAGGCCGAGCCGAGCAAGGTGGCCGAGCGCAGCAGCGCCAGCCGCGACAGGGCCAGCTGCGGCGCCGATTCGGTGCTGCGCGCCACCGCCACCGCCAGCAAGGGCGCGCTGAGCGCGTAGACCACGCCGCGCGCGCTCCACAGCTCCGGGTTGAGGGCGCGGAACAACAGGGCGTCGCTGTACAGGTAGAAGTCGTAGACGAACATCGCGCCTATGCCCAGGCAGGCGTACTTGATGGCCCAGCGCCGCTGCGCCGGCGTGCTGCGGTACAGCTGCTCGACCAGCAGCATGCCCAGCATGGCCATGCCCAAGCGCAGCATCACCGCCGGCAGGAAGTGCAGCGCCACGCCCCAGCACAAGGGCAGCAGCGTCAGCGCCGCCGCCGCCGCGTAGCCCAGCGCCAGCGTCGCGGCGGCGCCGCGATACCAGGCTTGGCCCGGGCGCCGCGCCAGCTGGCCGGCCAGCGCCAGCAGCAGCAGGCTCCAGGCGGCGTTGCGCGCCAGTTCGAGCGCTTCGAGCAGGACCGCCGGCAGGCCGCCGCCGCGCGCCTGCCAGCCCAGCGCCGCGCTCCACGCCAGCATCAACGCTGCCACCGCCAGCAGCAGCCGGCTGTGCGGATGGCCGCGCCACAGCAGCGCCAGCAACAGCGCCAGCAACAGGAAGGCGGCGCCGGCGATGGCGTGGCTGAACAGCGCGACCTCGGCCGCCATGCTTAGCGCCCGGCGCCCAGCAGGACCACCTTGACCGTGTCGATCAGGATCAGGATGTCGAGCAGCAGGCTGTTGTTCTTCACGTAGTACAGGTCGTAGCGCAGCTTCTGCACCGCGTCCTCGACCGAGTCGCCGTAGCCGTAGTGGACCTGGGCCCAGCCGGTGATGCCCGGCTTCAGACAATGCCGCACGTTATAGTAGGGCACGCCCTCGGCCAGCAGGCGGACGAAGTGCTGGCGCTCGGGACGCGGCCCGACGAAGCTCATCTCGCCCTTGAACACGTTCCAGATCTGCGGCAGCTCGTCGATCCGCGCGCGGCGGATGAAGTGGCCGACCCGGGTCACCCGCGGGTCGTTCTTGGTGGCCCACTGCGGCTTGCCATCGCGCTCGGCGTTGAAACCCATGCTACGGAACTTCCAGACGTGGAAGGCCTTGCAGTCCTTGCCGATGCGTTCCTGCCGGTAGAACACCGGCTGGCGGTCCTCGGCGTAAATGCACAGCGCCGTCAGCAGCATCACCGGCAGGGTCAACAACAGCAGGCACAGGCTGACCGCCACGTCGAAGCTGCGCTTCATGAAGGTGCGCAAGGTGGTCTGGTCGAAGCCGCCGCCGTACACCAGCCAGCTCGGCTGCATCGACTCGACGCGGATCTGGCAGGTCTCGCGCTCGAAGAAGGAGTCGGCGTCGATGATGCGGATGCCGGACATTTTGCAGTTGAGCAGTTCGTCGGTGGGGAACGGGCCGCCGCGCCGGTTCTTCACCGAGACGACGATCTCGTCGGCGTTGTGCTGGCGCGCCAGCGACAGCAGCGAGGTGGCCGCGTCGAGCTGCAGCAGCTGCTGCGGCGCCACGCAGGACGGCTCGGCCGGCACCGGGATGAAGCCGATGATGTGGTACTTGCGATAGCTCTGGCGCAGCGCCAGCTCGCCGATCTCGTTGGCCAGCTGGCCGCTGCCGAGGATCAGGATGCGCGACTTGAGGAAGGCCGAGTCGGAGGTTTTGAGGAACACCACGCGCACCAGCGCGATGCCGCTGCCGGCCACCAGCAGCACCATCATCAAGGTGCCACGGTCGATGTACAGGCCGGGCACGGTGTCGAGCACCAGCGTGAGGATGCAAAAGCCCATGACGAAGGCCGGCATCAGTTGCAACAGCAGCGGTTTGAGCAGGCCGGCGCGGAAGTCCAGGTGGTACATGCCCAGGGTGCCCATGCTGAACACCATGGCGACGGCGAACACGCAGGCCGACAGGAAGGCGTGCTCCAGCTTGGGCAGGATCAGCGGGCTGTCGTGGAAGAAGCGCAGCCCGGCGCCGGCGTAGAACGAGCCGACCAGGATCAACAGCTCCAGCACCAGCAGGCTGGAAACCGCCTTTGAGACGTAGTGGTTGAATATTCGGTACATCTTCTTCTCCCCGCATCTTGGGCGGCAGTCAAACAGTGCTTGTACGACGCCGTGGCGTACCCGGTGTCACCTTGATTGCGCCGGCGCCAGCCGCCGCACATACCAATCCATCGCCTCGCGCAGGCCGTCCGACAGGCGGTGCGTCGGCTGGAAGCCGAGCAGCGCCTGCGCCTTCGAGATGTCGGCCTGCGAATGGCGCACGTCGCCGGCGCGGAAGTCGCGGTACTGCGGCCGGTGCTCGCGCAGGTGCGGGAAGCGCTCGCGCAGCAGCCGGCACATCATCAGATGCAGCTCGTTGAGCGTGGTGCGCTCGTTGAGGGCGACGTTGTAGACCTGGTTGACCGCCTCGGCCGAGGTGCTCAGCGCGGCCAGCAGGTTGGCCTGCACCACGTTGTCGATGTAGCAGAAATCGCGGCTGCTCTCGCCGTCGCCGTTGATGTAGACGGTGGCGTCGCGGATCAAGGCGGCGACCCATTGCGGGATCACCGCCGCGTAGGCGCCGTTCGGGTCCTGGCGCGGACCGAACACGTTGAAGTAGCGCAGGCCGATCGACTCCAGGCCGTAGCAGCGGGCGAACACCTCGGCGTACAACTCGTCGGTGTACTTGGTCACGGCGTAGGGCGACAGCGGCCGGCCGATCTGCTCCTCGACCTTGGGCAGCGCCGGATGGTCGCCGTAGGTCGAGCTGGAGGCGGCGTAGACGAAGCGCTTGACCTTGGCGTCGCGCGCCGCCACCAGCATGTGCAGGAAGCCGGTGACGTTGGTCTCGTGGGTGGCGATCGGGTCCTCGATCGAGCGCGACACCGAGCCGAGCGCCGCCTCGTGCAGCACGTAGTCGACACCCTGGCAGGCCTGGGCGCAGTGGGCCGCCTGGCGGATGTCGCCCTCGATGAAGCTGAAATTGCCCCAGGCCTCGGCACCGACCCGCTCGCGCACCAACTCGAGGTTGTGGGCGAAGCCGGTGGCGAAGTTATCCAGCCCGGTCACGCGCTGGTTCAACAGCAGCAGCTGCTCGAGCAGGTTGGAACCGATGAAGCCGGCCGCGCCGGTCACCAGCCAGTGGTGGCGGCGGCCGCGCAGTTGCTGCTGGATGGATTCGAATACGCTCATCGACGCTGTTCCTTGAAATCGTGGTGAAGTGGTGGCCGGCTCACAGGCGCCAGACCGAGCAGCCGGCCGCGCGCAGCGGCGCCAAGTCGAACTGCGACTTGACGTCGATGAAGCAGCCGCCCTTGTTCAGCTTGGAGAGGAAGTCCTCCGTGCTCAGCGCCAGCAGCTCGCGGTGCGACACCGCCGCGACGATGGCGTCGGCGCGCGGCAGGCTGGCCCAGCTCTCCAGGTCGATGTCGTATTCCTTGGCCGCCGCCACCGGGTCGGCCACCGGATCGTGCACGTGCACCTGCACGCCGTAGGAGCGCAGCTCGCTGACCACGTCGGCCACCTTGGAGTTGCGCAGGTCCGGGCAGTCCTCCTTGAAGGTCAGGCCGATCACGTTGACGCGCGCGCCCTTGACGTTGAAGCCGGCCGCGATCATCGACTTGATGGTCTTCTCGGCGACGAACTTGGCCATGCCGTCGTTGATGCGGCGCCCGGCCAGGATCACCTGCGGGTGGTAGCCCAGCATGTCGGCCTTGTAGGTCAGGTAGTAGGGGTCGACGCCGATGCAGTGGCCGCCCACCAGGCCGGGCCGGAAAGGCAGGAAGTTCCACTTGGTGCCGGCGGTCTGCAGCACGTCGAGGGTGTCGATGCCGACCCGGTCGAAGATCAGCGCCAGCTCGTTCATCAGCGCGATGTTCAAGTCGCGCTGGGTGTTCTCGATGACCTTGGCCGCCTCGGCCACCTTGATGCTCTTGGCGCGGTAGACGCCGGCCGTGACCACCGACTCGTACAACGCGGCGATCGCATCCAAGGTGGCTTCGTCGTCGCCCGACACCACCTTCAGGATGGTGGTCAGGGTGTGCGTCTTGTCGCCCGGGTTGATGCGCTCGGGCGAGAAGCCGACGTGGAAGTCCTTGCGCCAGGTCAGGCCGGAGCAGCGCTCCAGGATCGGCACGCAGACGTCCTCGGTCACGCCCGGATAGACGGTCGACTCGTAGATGATGATGGCGCCAGGCTTCATGTACTTGCCGACCGCCTCGCTGGCCGAGATCAGCGGGTGGAAATCGGGTGTGTGGGCGCTGTCGACCGGGGTCGGCACGGCGACGATGATGTAGTCGGCCTGGGCCAGCGCGGCCGGGTCGGTGCCCACCGTCAGTTGGCTGGCGGCGCGCAGGTCCTCGCCCGACACCTCACCGGTGGGATCGACGAAATTGCGGTAGTGCGCGATCTTGGCCGGCGATAAATCAAATCCGACCGTCGGCCGCTTCTTGCCAAATTCGACGGCCAAAGGCAGGCCCACATAGCCCAACCCGACGATTGCGACGCTTTGAGTGTTTTTCATCGTGTTTCCAAGAAGTAAATTTAAATTATCATAATAACAATTGTGGTTATACCACGATAGCGCACTCAAAGTTATAAAATTTTTAAGTTATATGGCAACGTAAATATCTTTAAAACAATGCTTCAGACACACTCGGCGGCATATTTCTTGCCGTCCATCATGCTTCGGCGGCGCCGGCCGCGCATCCCTTAGGCCGCCCGCTGGGACGCCGAGCGAGCGGCGGGCAGACGCGGGGCAGACGTGGGCCGGCGCGCTCGCGGTGGGCGCGAAAGCGGCATCGGCGGGCCGGGGACGGCTGGAAAAAAGGACTGTTTGCCGGGCGCGGCGTCAGGCGGAAAGCATGGCCGGCATCAACGGCGCGGCATCGGACGGCGCCGGCGACGACGCCAGTCGACCTCGGAACCGGCCGCTGGCGCGCCGCCCGTCTCATGCCGCAAGGCAAAGACTGTTACCAAGTGCGGCCGCGCGGCGGCCCCAAGCGGGGTCGCGCAGGACAACATGAAAAGATCTGCTATCGCCTTCAACGTATCACCCTTTGGCTGAACCTTGCTGTGGGACAGGTCCTACAAAACGGCAGGATGTATTAAATATAACGCCTTGGCGCGGCCCTAAAATACACCAATTGTCACAAGATAAACTTCCGTATAGGAAGCGAGTGAATTTCGGGGTGTTGTAAATATGCTCATTCCTGACGGCAATCCGTTGTTTAAATAATACGCATCCGCCGCAATATTAAAGTTATGATAATGACAGCAGCTGCTAGAATGAAACGCTGCAGCGAGCTCAACACTACCGCGCGCACGCCAAGCCAACTCGACCGCGACGACAGGCGCCGACACGATTGCATAATGGACAAATCGACCAATATCGACCTTTGCCGGGGCATGCTGTTCGTCCTGATGGCCAACACCCACGCCTGCTCGGTGTCCCGCCTTGCCGGCGACAGCTGGCTGCTGTCCGACCTGTGGTTGCCGACCGGCTGGGCCACGGTGACCTTCGTCGTGCTGTCGGGCTACAGCGTCGGCTTCATCACCTCGCGGCGCAGCCCCAGCGCGGCCTGGGACAGCACACTGTACCGCCGCGCCAAGCAGATCTTCGCCGTCATGCTGATTTCCAACGCCATCTTCGCCATCCTGCGCGAGGCCGTCGCCGGCAATCTGGACGCCGTCCACACGGCGCCGTGGTGGCTGGGCTTTCTCACGCTGCAGACACCATGGACCATCTCCGGCGTGCTGCTGCCCACCGCCCTGCTGCTGATGTGCGCGCCCGAGCTGCAGCGCCGTTTCCGCTTTTCGTGTTGGCAGTTGCTTTTCTACATGATCGGCGCCCGCGCCCTGATCGCCGTGCTCAGCATCTGGGTCGCCCAGTCCTCGCTGGCCGGCAGCTGGGGCGCCCGCTTCTTCCTGCTCGAAGGCTTCGGCGGCTTTCCCGTGCTGCCCTTCGTGCTCAACGGCTGCATCGGCATCGCCCTGGGCATGCTGCGCAACCACAGCGCATGGCATTGGCAAAGGGTGATCCTGCTGCTGATGGGCTTACAGCTCGGCATCTACCTGACCTCGTATCTGCCGACCTCGTTCGCCTCGGCGCTGTTCGTGGCCACCTTCGGCGCGGCCGGCAAGTTCGCCTGGATGTATTTCCTGGCGCACATCCTGAAATTGTCGCGCCTGCGCTGGCTGGCCGACCCGATCGAGCTGATCGGCAAGTACGCGCTGGGCTCCTTCGTCATGCACCGCTTCTTTCTGCACGCGCTGGCCGAGCTGCTGGTGCTGGCCCGGCTGTCGTATCTGCCGCCGGAGATCCGCATGGGCACCCTGCTGGCCTGCACCCTGCTGCTGACCTGGAGCCTGTGCCGCATGCGCCAATCCGCCAGCTGGATCGACACGCCGTTCCGCCGCCTGGCGCTGTAGCGCGGCGGCCCGGCCGGCAGCCGCCGGCCGCTAGCCAAAATACAGCAACCGCGTGGCCAGCGTGTGACGGGCCTCGGTCAGCATCAACCCGAGTAGCACCAGCAGACACAAGGGTGGCAACAGGATGGCGCCGACGAGCGCCGCCCGCTCCCAGCGCACGTGCATGAAGACGGCGACGATCAGGCCGGCCTTGAGCAGCATCAGCGCGACGATCAGCGACCAGCGCAGATAGCCGCTCAGGTGATAAAAATCGACCAGGTAGGACAGGGTCGAGAGGATGAATAGCAGGCCCCACACCTTCAAATACAGGCCCGGCGGATGTTGTTGCCCGTGCGCGGCGTCCATGGCGCCTCCCTACCAAAGATAAAACAAGGCGAAGATGAAGACCCACACCAGGTCGACGAAGTGCCAGTACAGACCGGCGATCTCGACGGCGTGGTAGCCACCTTGCTCGTAGCGGCCGCGCAGCACCTTGCCGGCGACGGTGCTCAGATAGACCACGCCAGCCGTCACGTGCAGGCCGTGGAAGCCGGTGATCATGAAGAAGCAGGCGCCGAACTGGGCCGCCCCCATGGGATTGCTCCAGGGCCGCACGCCCTCGCCGATCAGCTTGCTCCACTCGAAGGCTTGCATGCCGACGAACAGGGCGCCGCAGGCTGCCGTCAGCAGCATCAGTTGCGCGCAGCGCCGCCGTTCGCGCCGGTAGCCGAAGTTGACGGCCATCGCCATCGTGCCGCTGCTGCTGATGAGCACGAAGGTCATCAAGGCGATCAGGATCAGCGGCAGCCGGGTGCCGCCCACGCTCAGCGCGAACACCTCGCTGGGATTGGGCCAAGCTGCGGTCGTGGCGATGCGCACCGTCATGTAACCGGTCAGGAAGCTGCCGAAGATGAAGGTGTCGCTCAGCAAAAAGATCCACATCATCGCCTTGCCCCAGGGAACGCGGAACACCGTGCGCTCGGCCGACCAGTCACGCACCATGCCGCGCCAGCGGAGCGGCGCCGGCCCGCCAACCGCGCCGCCGTCCGGGCCGGCGTCTACCACCATTTGTTGGGACATCGTCTCACCTCGCTTTCCCTTCCGCCACGTGCGCCGCCGACACCGCCTAGCCGGTGCCACAGATGGCCCGCGCCAGTTCCGGCGTGAGCCGGAACAGCAGACCGAACAGCAACAACCACCAGAGCAGCAGAAAATGCCAGTAGCGCGCGCACAAACCCAGCCGCAGACCCGGGTTCGCCGCGCCGCGCCGTCCCACGTCGCCATCACCATCACCATCACCATCGTCATCGGCATCGGCATCGGCATTGCCATTGCCATTGCCATTGCCATTGCCATTGCCAGCGTGCACGGCGCGCAGCCACGCGACGCCGACGCCGGCGCCAACCAGCAGTCCACCGACCACGTGCAAACCGTGCAGGCCGGTGAGCAGGTAAAAGAAACTGTTGGCCGGATTGCCCGCCAGCGGAAGATTGAACGCGCTCATGCGCTGCCAAGCCCACAGCTGCGCCGCCAGGAAGGCCAGCGCGGCCAAACAGGCGGTGGCCAGCGGCCCAGTCACCACGCGCCCACCCGGGCGGGCCGCGCGACGGCGCGCCACCTCCCAGCCGGCGCTGCTCGCCGCCAACAAGGCGCTGCTGAGCCACAACTGCCAGGGAACAAAAGGCAAGGGCCGCCAATCCGGCAGGCTCATGCGCATCAGATAGGCGGCGCCGAACAGCAGGAACAAAACGCTAATCACGCCCATGAATAGGCACAAGCCGGCCATGGCGGCTGGCGTCACTGGTGCTGGCAAGGCCTGCGGTATCGGTGATGTCGCTGGTATCGGTGATGCCGCTGGCGCCGGCGCGGCCTGCGCCGTCGGCCCGCTAGCCCTCGCGCCCGGCCCTGACGGCACGGTTCTCATGGCGCACCTTCCGGCCGTGGTTCGGCCGTGGCCGGCACGGCGCCCGTCGGCGGCCGCACGCGCGCCGCCTCGGCCTCCTCGGCCTCCTCGTCCGGGCCGACGTTTTGTGCCCGGTAGTCGCTGTCGCCGTCGGCGCGGCCGTAGTCGTAGGCGCCACGACACACCAGCGGCAGGCGCACGCCCCAGTTGCCGTGGATGGGTGGCGTGTCCGGTGTCTGCCATTCCAGGCTGGCGGCGCGCCAGGGATTGCCGCCGGCCGGCGCGCCGCGCCAGATGCTGACGGCCAGGTTGTACAGGAACAGCAGCTGGGCCGCGCCGACCAGCAGCGCGGCGACGGTGATGAAGGCATTGAGCGCCTGCGCCGACGGCGGGATGAAGGCATAACCCTCGTAGGCGTAGTAGCGGCGCGGCATGCCGAGGAAGCCCAGATAGTGCATCGGGAAGAAGATCACGTAGGCGCCGACGAAGGTGATCCAGAAGTGCAGCCGCCCCAGCGCCTCGTGGTACAGCCGCCCGCTGACCTTGGGGAACCAGTGGTACAGGCCGCCGAACACCGCCAACACCGGCGACACCCCCATCACCATGTGGAAGTGGGCGACGACGAAATAGGTGTTGGACAGGGGGATGTCGACGCTGACGTTGCCCAGGAATAGGCCGGTCAGCCCGCCCACCACGAAGGTGCTGATGAAGCCGACGGCGAACAGCATCGGCACGGTCAGGTGTATGTCGCCACGCCATAGCGTCAGCGTCCAGTTGTACACCTTCAGCGCGGTCGGCACGGCGATCACCAGCGTGGTGGTGGCGAACAGGAAGCCGAAGTACGGGTGCATGCCGCTGACATACATGTGGTGGGCCCAGACGACGAAACTGAGCACGCCGATGGCGACGATGGCCCAGACCATCATGCGGTAGCCAAAGATGCACTTGCGCGCGTGCACGCTGATCAGGTCGGAGACGATGCCGAAGGCCGGCAGCGCGACGATGTACACCTCGGGGTGGCCGAAGAACCAGAACAGGTGCTGGAACAGCAGCGGACTGCCGCCCCGGTGCGGCAGTTGCCGGCCCAGCGAGACCACGGCCGGCATGAAGAAGCTGCTGCCCAGCAGCTTGTCGAACAACATCATCACGGCGCTGACGAACAGCGCCGGGAAGGCGAACAGGGCGAGGATGCTGGCCACGAAGATGCCCCACACCGTCAGCGGCATGCGCAGCAGCGTCATGCCGGGCGCGCGCGCCTGCAGCACCGTCGTCACATAGTTCAGGCCGCCCATGGTGGCGGCGGCGATGAACACCAGCAAGGACACCAGCATCACCACGATGCCCGATTCGACGCCCGGCGTGCCGGGCAGGATCGCCTGCGGCGGATACAGCGTCCAGCCGGCGCCGGTCGGACCGCCCGGCACGAAAAAGCTGGACAGCAGGATCAGCACCGCCAGCAAATAAAACCAGTAGCTCAGCATGTTCAGGAAGGGAAACACCATGTCGCGCGCGCCCACCATCAGCGGGATCAGGTAGTTGCCGAAGCCGCCGAGGAACAAGGCCGTCAGCAGGTAGATCACCATGATCATGCCGTGCATCGTCATGAACTGGTAGTAGCGCGCCGCGTCGATGAAGGCGAAACGCCCCGGAAAACCCAGCTGCAAGCGCATCAGGTCGGACAGCACGATAGCCAGCACGCCGACCGCCAGCGCCGTGACGGTGTACTGCACGGCGATCACCTTGTGGTCCTGGCTCCACACATAGCGCAACCACCAGCTCTGCGGGCCGTGGCCCGGGTCCTGGTCCGGATTGCTGCCCGTATCACCGCCGTACGTCATCGCCGTCTCCCTTGCCCGCCGTCGGCGCCGCCGCGCCGCCGCCGAGCGATTCGATATACGCCACCAGGGCCGCCAGGTCGGCCTCACCGAAGACCTGCTCCGGCATGATCGGCGCGAAGCCGCGCACGATCTTCGCCTTCGGCGCCTGGATCGATTCGCGCAGATACGCCTCGTCGGCCAACACGCTCTGGCCGCCTTCGATCGCCTCGCGGCGGCGGTACAGGCCCTTCCAGCTGGGCCCAACACCGGTGCCGCCGTCGACGCTGTGGCAGGCGACGCAGCCGCGCGCCTGCGCCAGCAGGCGGCCCTGGGCGGCGGCCGTGCCGCCCGCTGCGGCGCCGCCGCCAGTTGTCGCCACCGCCACCGCCACCGCCGGGGTCGGGGTCGGGGTCGGGGTCGGGGTCGGGGTCGGGGTCGGTCCCGGCGCCGCTTCCGCTCCAGCCGCCGCCGCCGTCCCGGTCGCCACGTCGATCGGCCGGCGCGCGCCGGCGAAGGTGGGCAGGGCCGCCAGCCAGGCGCGGAAGGCGGCCGGCTCCTCGACCACCACCTCGCCGCGCATGCCGGCATGGCCGACACCGCACAACTGGGCGCACAGCACCTCGAAGCGGCCGCTGCGCTGCGGCGTCAGCCAGAAGGTGGTGACCATGCCCGGCACCATATTCATGCGCGTGCGGAACGGCGGCACGAAGAAGTCGTGCACGGCGTCCTGGGCGCGCAGCACGAACTTGACCGGCAAGCCCAGCGGCAAATGCACCTGGCCGCCGGCCACCAGCAAATCGTCGCTGCCGTTCGGATCGCCGGGGTCGATGCCGAACAGATTATCGGCGCCGACGAAGCGCGCGTCCGTGCGGCCCAGCTTGCCGTCGGCGCCCGGGAAGCGGTAGGTCCAGCGCCACTGCTGCCCGACCACCTCGAACAGCAGCGCGTCGGCCGGCGCATGAATCAGCTCGGCATACACGGACAAGCCCGGCGCCAGCAAGGCGGCGATGCCGACCGAGGTCAGGCCGAGCAAGCCCCACTCGAGCCGCTTGTTGCCGTGCTCGGCGGCGGCGCGCACGCCGTCGCGGTGGCGAAAGCGCCAGATCGCGTAGGCCAGGAACAGGTTGATGGCGACAAACGCCGCGCCGCTGAGCAGCAGCGTCAGCCGCAGCGCCTCGTCCATCTGCCGCCAGTTCGAGGCGATCGGCGTCAACCACCAGGGACTGAGCAGGTGGAAGGCCACGGCGCCAACCGTGACAAGTATCAGGGCGATGACCAAGGGCATGGCGGGGTCCGCGACGGCTGGCTCAACGCCGCCACGCCGGCCGTTCCAGCACCAGATAGAACACCACCACCGCCACGCCGAAGACCGCGTGGGCCGCCGCCGTCCCGGCGCCGCGCAGCGCCGTGAACCAGGGAAAGGCCTGCGCCACCCCGTAGAAATTTACGATATACAAGAGCAGGCCGAACGCCACGCCCGCCAGCGAGGCCATGACGGCGCGCGGCTCAAGCCCGCAGGCGACCACGATGGCCACCAGCAGCAGGCCGTAGAGCGTGCCCAGCGCGTAGTGCAGCGCCAGCGCGGTGGCCACCACGACCAAGCTGAAGCCGCTCTCGCGCAGCAGCTCGCCGCCCATCGCGATGGCCGCCACCATGCGCGTCGCCGGCCAAGGATTACCGTCCTGCACCACCGAGGTCCAGAACAGCTCCAGCAGCATCAGCACGCCACCGCCGCCGAAACCGGCCACGGCCGCCGCCAGCCAATCGGTGCGCTGCGCCGTCCAGCGCGCTGACAACAAATGTAGTTGCATGACGTTCTCCAAGGATAAGTTCAACCCGAACGGCGGTTGCGCCCGCGCCGGCCGCTCAAGCAGCGGCCCTGCGGCGCACCCAACACACCTGCCACACCCAGTTCGCCAGCGCCGAATAGCACAAGCCCAGCAGCGCCGCCGGCAATTTGTATCGCTCCAGCCGGGCCAACCAGTCGCCGCCGCGCGCGACGCCGTCGCTGACCACGAAGCCGGCGCCGTCGACGCGCAGCGCCACCTGCTCCGGCGCCAAGGCCAGGTGGTGGGCGCGCAGCGTCGGGTTGGCCGCGCAATCATCCGGACCGGGCGCGCGCGGCCACGGGAACAACCGTCCCTTGCCGGCCGAGCAGGCGTACCACTTGTAGCTGCCATCGCGCCGGCGTAGGCCGACGTCGCGCACGGCGACACCGGCGTCCTCGCCGACGCCCGGCCCCTCGGCGCCCTCGCCCAGATAGAAGCGGCCGGCCGGCGCGCCGACCGGAAACACCAGCACGATGGCGCGGCCCTCGCTCACCTCAAGCCCGATCGGCAAGGCGCCCGGCAGCTTCAGCGCGCCGGCGCTGCCAATGCGCAACACGTTCCGCTCGGCCGGCGCGCTGTGCTGGCCACCGGCCGCCGCCTCATCGCCCAGCAGCACAGTCAACCTCAGCACGGCGACGGCGTTGCGCACCCGCACGCGCAGCGCGGCGGCGCTGCCGCTGCCGGCCTGCGCGAACTCGACCTCCGGCCTGCCCGGCGCCGCCGTCGTCGCCGCCGTCGCCGCCGTCGCCATTGCATGTGGCGCCGCCCGCAGGCCAATGTCGATGCGGCTGCGGCCGTTGCCCCTGGCCGTCGTGGTCCAATTGATCGGCCCGCGCGTGGCCGGCAGGGCCAACGACCACACCTCGCGCAGCTCGGCCGCCGTCGCCGCGTCCAGCGCGCCGTCCTCGACATGCACGTCGACGCCCTCGTTGCCCTCCCCCAGCACCGTCAACAGGGGCACGGTGGCGCCGGCGGCGGCTATCGGCGGCCGCAACAACAAGGTGTCGCCGCCCTCCGCCTTCAAGCGCAGCGCCGCGTCGGCCGGATCGACCACGTCGGCCACCGGCAACTGCACGATGTAATAGATGCCCGCCGTCGCCGCCAGAAATACCGACACGGCGGCCGCCTTCTCCTTCAGTGAGGCCGGCGCGGCCGTCCGCAGCGTCGCCGATGGGCTCGCCTGTGGCGCCGCTGGCGGACTCGCCTGTGGAGCCGCCGGCGGATTCACCCATGGCGCCGCCGGCGGATTCGCCTGTGAAGCCACTGGCGGACTCGCTCGTGGCGCCGATGGCGGACTCGCCTGCGGCGGACGTCTGCGCTTATTGGACATGTTCGGCGATCCGCACGGTGCCGGGGGAAATCGCGCCGACCCAGCTGCGGTCGTCGCCGGCCAGCCAGGCCCGCACTTGCAGCCGATGCAAGCCCAGCGACAGCGCCGCCGCGCCGTTGCGCCCGTCCCAGGTCCGGCCGGCCACTTCGCCGGCCGGCAAGCCGCCGCTGAGTTCCGGGTCCAGGGTGGCGACCCGTTCGACCTCAATATCGTCCGTGCCGCTGCGGCGGAAGCGCAGCACCTCGACGGCGATGTGGTTGAACGGCCATTGCATGCGGTAGCCGACCTGCACCAGTTCGCGCGGCAATTTCGGCTGCGGCGGGCCGAACACCAGCCGATCCACCGCGACCGAGCCGACCGCGCGCGGCCCGCAACCGATGCCATAGACCTCGACCGACACGGCGCCGCCATCCGGCTTGGCGCCGCGCTGGGCGCAGGCCGGGCGGGCCGAACGCAGCACGTACAGCGCCGGCCGCGTCACCGACGCTATATTGTCGGGCAGCACGAGCTTCAGCAGGCGCCGGCCGCTGCGGCCGTCGGCGTCGAGCAGGCGTGAAAACACCTGCTTCTCCCCCATGTAAACGTTTAACTCGGTGCAGGTATCCGGTTGCGGCAGAAAATCGACCACGAAGGGCCAGCCGCCGCGAATGTATCCTTCGACGACAAAGGTGCCGACCTTTTGCGTCACGGCGAAGCGCGGCCCGTTGCGTTCGAGGTAGTCGTCGTTGGCGGCGGGCGCCGAGGCCTGCTCGGACGGCGAGGAAAAGATGTTCGCGAGGACGGCGCCGATGCCGACGAGAATCGCGGCGTTGGCGACAGAACTGGAGCCGCGTTGGCGCGGGTAGTCGCTCTGCTGTCTGGATGGCGATGACGATGGTGATGATGATGGCGCCGGCGGCTCGGTGCGCGATGGCGGCTGCGATGCCGGCTGCGATGGCGGCTGCGGTGACGGCGCCACCACAGGCTGCGGCGCCGCCGGCGCCGGTTGCCGCAGCCCCGTCGCGTCCACATATTGCTCCGCGTACGCCCCGCCCAGCCCCATCGGCGCCAGCGCCAACAGCACGGCCAGCAACGCTAGGCGCCACGGCTTCGGCCATCCCCGTCTATCCCGCTTCATAAGCCAGCCCTTGAATTGAATTGAAGCACAACTCAACCGTGCCGTCCGGCGCGAACGCGGAACCGCACACTAGCTATCAACTTAATAGGCGAATCGGGAAGGGGCTTTGAGAAAAATCAAAAGTGCGCGGCCCGCTGGCGTGGCTTACCGCCAACGGGCCGGAGTAGAAACAATCAAACGATGCAGCAGAAATCCCTGGCTTAAACCACGCCGGCGGTCATCCAACCGCCCGCCATCAGCACCACCGCGCCAGCGGCGCGCAGCCACAAATCGCTGCGGCGCAACGCGGCGCCGAAGCCAACGCCCAGACCATGCAACACCAGGCTGGAAGCGACGAAGCCGGCGGCATATTGCCAAGGCGAACTCATCGACGGCATTTCCATGCCGTGGGCATAGCCATGGAACAAGGCGAACACGCCGACCATGGCGGCGCCCAGCGCGCTCGGCACGGCCACCGCCATGGCGATCAGCACACCCAGCAACAGCACCGACGCGGCGATGCCGCCCTCGACCATCGGCATCGCCAGGCCGGCGGTGGCCATGCCGGCCCCCACGGTCAGGAATGCAACGAAGCTCAGCGGCAACAACCACTGCGACCGGCCGCCCAGTTGCGCCGCCCAGACGCCGACGGCGAACATCGCCAGCAAGTGGTCCCAGCCCATGAAGGGGTGCGTCAGGCCGGCCATGGCGCCCTCGGCATGACCCGGATGGGCCTGCGCGACACCGGCCACGGCCAGCGCCGCCAAGCCCAACCAACGATACGTTTTTGCATACATAAAGGTACTCCTTAAAGAAAAATGAATAGGGAAAATCTAGCGCCAGTTGCTGCCGGTCAGCTCCGACAACAGCGCCGCCACCTTGCTGCGGCTGACGTGGTAACCGATGAACACCAGCTCGGAACGCTTGCCGGCCGGCCGCGAGGCGTCGGCCTTGATGTCGATGCGGGCGCGCACGCCCTGCACCAGCAAGGCGGCCTCACCGTCGCCGGTCCGCACAAAACCCTTGCTGCGCAGGATGGGCTCGGCCATGGCCGCCTCGCGCAGCGCCGCCGCCAGGATCGCGCTGCTCTGCGGCGCATCGCTGCGCAGCACGAACGACTGCCAGCCCGGGTCCTGCTCGTGGAAATGCTTGTGCGTGGACAGGCCGTGGCTGTGCGCCCCCAGGCCCGAATGGGCGTGGCCGTTCAAGCGGCTCTGGCTGGCCAGCACGCCGGTCTGCGGCCCCGGCATCGCCGGCAGCAAGGTGTAAGCGTGTTCGTGTTCGGTGCGGGTCGGCTGGTGCAGGCGCAGGCCCAGCGCCAGACGAATATCCAGTTGCGCCTGCCGCGCCAGCTCCAGAAAGCGCACGTTCGGCGCGCGCAAGCGCACCCGCGTCTCGGCCAGCAGCAGCTGCTCGTCATCGAGCTCGTCGACCTTGTTCAGCACCACCACGTCGGCCGACTCCAACTGGCGTTCGAACATCTCGGCCACCGGATTGATGCCGGCGGCGTGCTCGAACTGGTCGGACAGCAGCAGCGGCGTGTCGACCACGGCGATGGTCGCGTCGAGGATGAAATCGTCGGCCAGCGCCGCGCCTTGCAACTGCTCCATCACCGCCGTCGGCAGCGCCAGGCCAGATGTCTCGATCAGCACATGGTCGACGTTGGCGCGCCGCGCCGCGATGGCCTGCATGGTCGGCACGAATTGCTGGTCCTCGCCATACGCGATCAGGCCGTAGGCGAAGTCGTGGATGCGCACCTGCTCGTCGGCCTGGTCAGCGCCGACGCCGTCGCGCACCAGCGCGCTGTCGATGGAGATCTCGCCGAACTCGTTGATCAGGATCGCCAGGCGGCGCGTCTGGCGCCGCTCGATCAGGCCGCGCAACAAGGTGGTCTTGCCCGAACCGAGGAAGCCGGTGACGATGGTCACTGGAATCAACTTCCTCATGCGACACCCACCGCCTTCAACTGCGCCAGCACCTCGGCGGTGCTGCCCGCCAGCGTCGGATACGACAACTGCGGCCGCGCCACCACCACCAGCGGAATGCCCAGCGCGCGCGCGGCGTCGGCCTTGGCGCGATAGCCGCCGGCGCCGCCGGAATCCTTGGTCACCACGCAGTCGATGCCCCAGTCGCGCCACAGCGCGGTGTTGAACTCGGCCGAGAACGGCCCCTGCATGGCGCAGATGCGCTCGCGCGGCACGCCCAGCGCGACGGCGCGTTGGATGAATTCCGGCTCGGCGGTCAAGCGCACGAACCACTGCTTGTCGGCGGCGCCCGGCGCTTGAAGGAAGGTGGCCAGATCCTTCGATCCGGTGGCCAGGAAGATGCGCTGGCCGCTGGCGATGGCGCGCTCGGCGGCCAACTGCGGCGTGGCGCACAGGGCGCCGTCGGCGGCGGCGAATTCGCTGGCGCGCTCATAGCGCACATACGGAATACCCAGCTCGCGCGACAAGCCCATCAACTGCTCGGACATGCTGCTGGCAAAAGGATGCGTGGCATCCACCAGCACCCGCGCGCCGCTGCCGGTCAAGGCCTGCCGGCGCGCCTCCACGCCCTGCCGGCCGGCCCAGACGGTCACGCCCGGGCAGTCCTTCAAGGCCAGCGCGCCGCCGTGCTCCGTCGCCGCCGACACCACCACCTTGCGGCCGACGGTGGCGCCCAACTCGGCGGCCAATTCCGCCGCCAGCGCGTTGCCGTCGCTGGTGCCGGAGAAGACCCAGGCCGCGTCGTCCGGCATGGCGTCGCGCGGTGCCGTCGGCACCACCGGCGCGCCTTCCGGCAGCGCCCAGTCGTTATAGCCGCGCGGCGTGTAGATGCTGCCGCGCTTGCGCTTGGTGAAGCGGTTGCCGACCACGATGGTGGTCAGCATGTCGAACTGCAGCGACGGCAGCTCGTCCAGGCGATGGATGCTGACCTGCTGCCCCGGCCGATAAGCGTTCTTCACCACGCCGCACAGCGTGTGCGGCGCCTTCGCTTCGAGCATCAGTTGCAGCACGCGATAGACGCCCTGCTGGCGGCCGGCGCTCTGCACGTTGTACATCACGCAGGCCAGGTCGGCCTGGGCGATGTGGCGGGCGCGGTGCTCGATCCACTCCCACGGGCACAGCAAGTCGGACAGGCTGAGCGTGGCGAAATCATGCGACAGCGGCGAGCCAAGCAGCGAGGCGCAGGCGTTGGCCGAGGTGATCCCCGGGATCACGTTGACCTCATAGGTATCGTCCTCGCCCATCTCCTCGAAAGCCAGTGCGGCCATCGCGTAGATGCCGATGTCGCCACTCGAAATCAACGACACCTTGGCGCCGCCGCGCGCCTTCTCGATCGCCAGCAAGGCGCGCTCGCGCTCCTGCGTCAGCGGCGGCGAGTGAATCTCCTTGCCCTCGATATGCGGGCCGATCCAGCGCAGATACAGCTCGTAGGCGACGATCACGTCGCTGCTCTCCAGCGCCGCGACGGCGCGCGGCGCGATCAAGTCCTCAAATCCCGGTCCGACCGACACCAAATTCAGTACACCACTCATATTTCCATCCATTGATCTTGAACCACTGCGACGGCGACGCCGTCCAGGCTTGTTTTTGGAACCAGCAAACGGCCGCGCGGACTGGCCACCAGCGCACAGGGCTCGCAGACGCCGTCCAGTCCCACATTCAGTTTGACCCAGGCCGACGGCTGGCTGACCCAGGGCCGCGCCGCCAGCGTCTCACGCGCGAACACGCGCAGCGGCAGGCCGTGCTGCCGGCAGAAGTCGAGCAGCCCCGGCTCGTTGGCCTTCAGGTCCACCGTCGCCACCTCGCGCACATCGGCGATCGAATAATCGCCCAGGGCCAGCCGCACGGCCGCCTCGATGCGCTCGGCCGGCACGCCCTTGCGGCAGCCGATGCCGACCACCAGCGGCTTGAGCGCCTCGGTCGCCGTGGTCACCACCGGCACCGCGCCCACAAGCGCCGCGACGCGGTAGGCCAGCGCGTTGGCGCCGCCCTCGTGCCCGGCCAGCAGCGAGACGGCAAAGCGGCCCGCCTCGTCCAGCACCACCACGGCCGGATCGCTGTGCTTATCCTGCGGCAGGCCGTCGAGGAAGCGCACGGCGATGCCGCTGGCCGCCACCATCACCCATTGCGTGTGCCGGCGGTAGGCGGCGGCGAACTGCGCTTTTTGTGCGACGTCCGCCTGCAACCACGGCCGGTACACCTGCGCGCCCAAACGCTCGTGCAGGCAGGCGGCCAGGTCCTCGCCCTCGGGCCGGACCAGCCAGACGCCGAGCGACGCTGCCGTCGCCGACGCTGGCCCCGGCTTCGACTCCGGCCCCGGCTCGCTCACGCCGCCGCCTTGTTCTTCTTCACCACGCGGAACAGGTGGGTGAAGTCCTTCGAATACAAGCTCGATTCGGCCGCCGCCTCCTTGCCCAGCGCCGCGCCGACCAGCATCATCGTGGTCAGATTCCAGGCGCCGCGCTTGGTATCCTGCAGCACCGTGCCCAGCGTGCCCTGATAGATCTTCTGCTCCGGCCAGCTGGCGCGGTAGACCAGCGACACCGGCGTCTCCTGCGGATAGTGCAGCGACAAATCGGCGACGATCTTCTTCAGGTGCGGGCCGGACAGGAAGATGCACATCGTGGCGCGGTGCTCGGCCAAGCGGGCGATCGACTCCAGCTCCGGCACCGCCGAGGCGCGCCCGGATACGCGGGTCAGAATCACCGACTGCGACACCTCCGGCTTGGTCAGCTCGGACTTGATCGCGGCGGCGGCCGCCGTGAACGAGGACACGCCCGGCACGATCTCGTAGTCGATGCCCAGCGCGTCGAGCCGGCGCATCTGCTCCGCCGTCGCGCCGTAGATGGCCGGGTCGCCCGAGTGCAGCCGCACCACATCGCTGTTGCTGGCCTGGGCGCGCAGGTAACAGGCCTGCTGCTGCTCCAGGTCGAGCTGGGCGGTGTCGATCAACTCGGCGTCGGCGCGGCAGTGCTGCAGCATGTCGGTCGGCACCAGCGAACCGGCGTACAGCACCATGTCGACGCGGCCCAGCAGGCGCGCGCCGCGCAAGGTGATCAGATCGGCGGCGCCGGGGCCGGCACCAATAAAGTAGACCTTCATATGCTTATCGTTCCTCTCGTGAAGCGCGGCGCACCAGCATGGTGGCCAAATATCCCATGGCGTCCTGCGCCACCAAATCGTCCAGGCCGGAGGCCAGCATCTCGCCCGGCAGGCCGATGCGGCGGGCGAAGGCGCAGTGTTGGGCAATGCCCATCTCGCGCAGCAGTTCCAGCACCCACGGCAGGCGCTGGCCGATCTTCATCAACACCACGATGTCGTGGGTCTCGATGTCGCGGCGCAGCTCCTCGGCAGTCTCCGGACACGGCAAAATCAGCACGCGCTCCTTGCCCTCGCCCAGCGGCCAGGACAAGGCCGACGCGGCGGCGGCGTAGCTGGTGATGCCGGGGAAGGTGCGCTGGCGCAGGTCCGGCAGGCGCGCCTGCAAGGCCGCCAGCACATAGCCGTAGGTCGAATAGGTCAGCGAATCGCCGATGGTCAGGTAGGCGACGTTGCGGCCGGCGCGCAGCTCGGCGGCGATCTGGTCGCCCAGTTGGGCATAGTGCTCGCTGAGGACGGAGCGGTCCGGGTCCATATTGAACTCGACATCGCGCAGCTTGGCCGCGTCGATCTCGACGCCGGCCAGACACTGCAAGGCGACCGAGGTCTCGATGCCGCGCGCCCGTGGCGCGTAGATCAGATCGGCCTCGCGTAGCGCCTCCAGCGCCGCCAGCGGCACATAGCCGGCCGGGCCGGGGCCGACGCCGACACCCCAGAACATGCCCGGCGCGGCGGCGGCCGATGCGGCCTGCGGCACGGCGCTCAAGCGTCCGCTCCCAGGCAGTTGCCGGCCAGGTCGAACAGGCGCACTTCCAAGCGCCGCACCGACGGCACGCGGGCCCGCGCCAGCACGCCGACGCGCCGCTCGATCTCCACCCACAGATCGCGCGCCCCTGCTTCATTCTTCATTCTTTCCATCGCTGCTTCCACTGTATTTGCCTGTTCTATCGCCTGCACCAAATGGGGCGCATATCCACACTCCGCCGCGACGCGGGCCACGCCCGCCATCGCCATATTGCTCTTGCTTGAATGCGTGTCCCACACACCGTCCAACACCTTGGCCAGCTTACCCGGATGGCCGGCCAACCACAGCACATCCAGCTCGCGGCCGTCCTGCCGCAGCGCCGTCTCGGTGAAGTCGAGCGCGTCGCCGAGGAAGTTCGCGATCTGCACGGTGCGCCGCTCCGGCATGCCCAGCACGTCCTTGGCATACTCCCGCCCGATCTTCCCCGGCAGGTAGGCCACGCTGGGCGCATTGTCGGCCAGCGCCACCCGCACATACACTTCGATCGAGGCGATCCAGGTCGACAGCGACATCGGCTCGACGATGCCCGACGTGCCGAGGATGGAGATCCCTCCCAGGATGCCCAGCCGCGGGTTGAAGGTCTTGCGGGCGATGACTTCACCCTCCTCGCAACCGATGGTCAGATCGAAGCCGCTGTTCTCGGCCTCGGCCGGCGCCTCGTCGAGCACCTCGGCCACCGCCTGCCGCATCATCTGCCGCGGCACCGGGTTGATCGCCGGCTCGCCGACCGCCACGCGCAGGCCCGGCAGGGTCGCCGTGCCGACGCCGCGCCCGGCGAAGAAGCGCACCTCGTTCAAACCGTTGCGCCGCACCTCGGCGAAGATCGTCGAGCCGTGCGTATTGTCCGGATCGTCGCCGCCGTCCTTCAGCACCTCGGCACGGGCGCCGCCGTCCATCGTCTCGACCAGCTGGATCGGCACCATCAAATAGTGTGCGCCGTCCGGCAGCGTGACGGCGACCCGCTCGTGCCGCTCGGCCAACAGCAGCAGGTGCAGCGCCGCCTTCACCGCCGCCGTCGCGCAACTACCCGTGGTGCGCCCGCGCCGCAGGCCGTTCAGGGCCAGCACGCTCAGGTCGAATTCGCTGCGTTCAGCCAGGCGCATACCCGGCGAGCTGGTTGACGGCGTCGATCATCATGCCGTTGACCACGCTGGCGGCCCACGGCGAACCGCCGCGCGTGCCGCTGTTGGTGATGCGCGGCACTTGCAGGCAGCGCCGCAGCAGTTCCTTGGTTTCCCGCGTGCCGACAAAGCCGACCGGCAGGCCGATCACCAGTTGCGGGCGCCAGCCGTGGTCGCGGATCAAGCGCACCGCCTCGGCGATGGCGGTCGGCGCGTCGCCGATCGCCACCACCACGTCGTTGCCGTACTTTTCAAAGCCACGGCGGATGCCGGCCGCCGAGCGGGTGATGCCCAGCGTTTCGGACATCAAATGCGTCTCGCGGTCGTGCACGCCGCACCAGGTGTCCACGCCCAGCTGCTCCAGCAGCGCGCGTTTCAGGCCGGTCTGCACCATCGTCACGTCGGTCAGCACGCGCTTGCAGCGCAACAGCGCGCGGATGCCGATCTCCACCGCGCCCGGCGAGAAGTACATATCGTCGACGGCGTTGAAGTCGCCGCTGGTGTGCACCAGCCGCTGCAACACCGTCAACTGCTCGACCGGGAACGGCGCCCAGTCGCGGCCGGCGGCGATGATCTCGAAGCTCTCCGCCTCAATCGGATGCGGCACGTAGGCCGCGAAACGCTCAGGCGCGGCGGGCGCCGTGGCGGCGCCCTCCTGCGCCAGCAAGCCGCGCACCGCCATGTGGTGGGCGCGTTGCGGCTCGCCGACCTGCTGTTCGAAGCCGACGATCTGCACACGGTATTTGCACAGCGAGCAGTTCATCGCCGCGCGGCCGGCGACGGCCTCGCGGGCGCGCTCGATCATCACGTCGGCCACCAGCGGATGCACGCCGAAGTAGCTGGCCTTGAGCACCTCGACAGCCGGCTCGCGCTCGGCCAGCTCGTCGGCCGCCGCGTAGATGCGCTTGACCAGCACGCCGTCGAACAGGAAGAACGGCAGCACCACCAGACGGGCGAAGCCCATGCGGGCGGCGGCGCGCAGGCCGTCGGCCACCAGCGGCGTCGCCGTGCCGGAATAGCAGACGTAGACTCCGCCGAAGCCCATGCCCTCCTCCAGCATGCGCGCCAGCTTGGACACTTCGCCGTTGGCGTCCGGGTCGGTGGTGCCACGGCCGACCAGCACCAAGCAGGTGTCGGCGCGGCGCACCGTGGCGGCCGAAGTCGCCTCCGCCTCGACGATGCGTTCCTGCGCCAGTTGCAGCAGCTTGGGATGCAGGTTCAGCGGCGCGCCGAAGTGGAAATCGATCTCAGGATAGTCGCGCGCCATCGCCTGCACCTCGGCCGGCATGTCGTTCTTGGCATGACGCGCCGCCAGCAGCACGCCCGGCGTCACGGCCACCTGGCGCGTGCCGGCCGCCAGATTGGCCGCCACCGCCTCGGCGATGGTCGGGCTGGAGAACTCCAGATAACCGTGCGTCACCACATCCTGCGGCGCCCGCGCCCGCACCAGTTCGACCAGCGCCTCGAATTCGCGCACGGCGTCCGGGTCGCGGCTGCCGTGGCCGGCGACGACGATGCCGGACTTGATCGCCGCAGCGTCTTCAGTATTCATTGGAACGCCGTTCATTTTGCCGGCGCCGTTTCAGCTTGGCCCGGCGCCGCCTCGATCTGGCTTGCCATCGGCGCCAGGGTGCGGATCAGCATGATGCTCATGTCCGAGCAGCGGTGCTCGGCGCATTCGGCCAGACTGCCGTGCCACTCGGCGTCACCGCGCGTCAGGTTCTCCCACACTTCGACCGGGTGCTCCGGCGGAATGCCCTGCTCGATCAGATAGGCGGCGATATGCCAGGGCATGAAGGAACGCGCCTCGTCCCACGGGCAGGGAATCACGATGGCGTTGCGCTGGTCCTCCAGCACGTGCACCAGATGGCGCTTGAACGGCGTCAGGTCGCCGCGCCGGTGGAAGGTGATGAAGGTGGTCTCGTCGAAGCACACCTTGGTGCGCGAGGCCAGGATCTGCGCCGACGAAATCCCCGGCAGCGACTCGACCGGATGGCCACAGGCGCGTTCCACCCGCTCCAGATACTGGAAGCCGCTGAAGTGGATGTCGCCCATGAAGACCACCACGCACTTCTTGCCGGCGTGGTGTTCGACGGCGACTTCGTCGAGCTTGGCGACCTGGTCGCGGTAGCCCATGGTGATGACCTGGGCCTCGGCCGGAATCAGGCTGCGCACCACGTTCAACACCGCTTCAAAGCCGGCCACCACGTCGGCGTCGCGGATCAATTGCGCGCCGCGTTGGGTCAAATAAGCCACATCGCCGGGACCGGCACCGATACAAATAATCATACAAACTGCTCCTCAAATTGTTCTTGCTGCGGCCGCAGTTGCGCCGCCAGCTGCGATGCCACGCCGACCACATCACCGATGATGACGATGGCCGGGCTGCCGATACCGGACAGGCGCACCCGCTCGACCAGCTCGGCCAGCGGCGCCGCCACGCAGCGCTGCTCCGCCAGCGTGCCGTTCTGGATAACGGCCGCCGGCCGCGTCGGCGGCATGCCCGCCGCCAGTAATTGTTCCGTAATGCCGGGCAGGTTGGCCACGCCCATGTAGATCACCAGCGTGCCGCCGGCCGCCACCAGGCCGGCCCAGTTGGGCGGCGTATCGTTGCAGCCGTGGCCGGTCAGGAAGGTGACGCTGCGGGCGTGGTCGCGGTGCGTCACCGGAATGCCCAGCGCCGCCGGCACGGCCATGCCGCTGGTGATACCGCTGACCACCTCGACCTCGATGCCGGCCGCTTGCAGGCACTGCATCTCCTCGCCGCCACGGCCGAACATGAACGGATCGCCGCCCTTCAAGCGCGCCACCGTCTTGCCGCGCAAGGCGTGCTCCAGCAACTGCTGCTGGATCTCGTCCTGCGTGGCCGAATGGCGGCCGCCGCGCTTGCCGACCTCAATCACCTCCGCGCCGGGCGCGACGAAGCGCAGCACCTCGCGGTTGACCAACGCGTCGAGCAGCACCACCTGCGCCTCGCCGAGCAGGCGCACGGCCTTCAAGGTCATCAGTTCCGGGTCGCCGGGGCCGGCGCCGATCAAATACACTTTTCCTGGATTCATAGCCGCCACCTTACACCGCGCCCAGACGCGCACGAATGGTCAGCACCAGATTGTCGGCCGACAGCTGCTCCAGCGTCAGGCACTCGGCGCCCAAAGCCTGCGCCAGTTGCGCCGCGCGGCCCAGCTTGAGGTAGCCGGTCTCGGTGTCGAGCACCAGCGCCGGCACGCCGCGTTCGGCCAGCGACTCGGCCAGCGCCAGCGTTTCGCGCCACGGATCGCCGCCCTCGGCCAGCGCCACGTTGGCCTTGCCGTCGGTGAGCAGCACCAGCAGCGGCGGCGCCGTGTGCGTGCCGCGCTCCAGCGTCTCCAGCGCCAGCTGCATGGCGTGCGGCAGCGGCGTGCGGCCGCCGGTCGGCAGCTGGCTCAAGCCCTGCTCGGCGCGTTCCACGCTGCGGGTCGGCGCCAGCAGCAGCTGGGCCGACTGGCCACGGAAGGCGATCACCGCCACCTCGTCGCGGCGTTGGTAAGCGTCGGTCAGCAGCGCCAGCACGGTGCCCTTGACGGCCTCCATACGCCGTTGCGCCGCCATCGAACCGGAGGCATCGACCACGAACAGGATCAGGTTGGCGCTCTTGCCAACGCGGATCTGCTGATGCAGGTCGGCCTTGGTCACGTTGAAATTGCCGGGGTCGCGCAGCACCGCGCTGCGCAGGGTCGCGCCGACCGCCAGGCTAGTCGGGTTCTCGTCCGGCACGGCGCGCACCACGCGGCCGCGCACGGCGTTGAGGGCGTCGCTGCGCCGGCCCATGGTGTTACGGCCGATACGGGAGCTGGCCGCCACCGTCAGATGCGGCGCAGCACCGCTGGAGCCGCTGGCGAACATTTGTTCCGGCTGCTCCTGCGCGTCGTTGGCGGACGGCTGCTCGGCCGCGTCCTCATCGGAGTCGGCCTCGTCGCCCTGCCCTTGTTCCTGTTGTTCTTGTTGTTCCTGCTGCGCTTTTTGCTCCTGCTGCTCCTGCTCCTCCTTCTGCGCCTGGCGCATCAAGTCATCGAGCTTGTCCTGGTCCAGACCGGGCTGTTCGAACGGCTTGCGGCGGCGGCGGTGCGGCAGCACCAGCTCGGCGGCGCTGCGCAGATCGCCCGGCGTCACCTTCAAGCGGCCGTCCAGCGCCGCCAAGGCGCGCGCGGCCTTGTGCATGACAATGTCGGCGCGCAGGCTGGCCACCTCGAACTCGCAGCACAAATGGCTGATCAGATCGAGCATGGTGTCGTCCAGCTCCACCTGCGGCAGCAACTGCTGCGCCGTCGCCAGTTGAACATTGAGCGCATCCTGCTGCGACTGCCACGCCGCCACGTAGGCCAGCGGATCGGCCTCGTAGGCGATGCGCCGGCGCACCACCTCGGAGCGCACCGCCTTGTCGCGCGGCGCCGCCACCTCGACCATCAGGGCGAAGCGGTCCAGCAGTTGCGGACGCAGGTCGCCCTCCTCCAGATTCATCGTGCCGATCAAGGTGAAGCGGGCCGGATGGCGTATCGACAGGCCCTCGCGCTGCACCGAATTGACGCCCATCGCCGCCACGTCGAGCAGCACGTCGACCAGATGGTCGGCCAGCAGGTTCACCTCGTCGATGTACAGAATGCCGCGATGCGCCGACGCCAGCAAGCCGGCCTGGAACACCCGGCCGCCGCCTTGCAGCGCGCTGGCCACGTCGAGACTGCCCAGCACGCGGTCCTCGGTCGCGCCCAGCGGCAACGTGACGAAGGGCACGGCGGACAGGTCCGCCGCAGCGCCATCGGCGCGGCACACCTCGCAATGCTCGCTCGGCGCCGCGCTGCTGCAGTTGAAGGCGCAGCCGGCCACCCGGTCGATACGCGGCAGGATATCCGCCAGCGCGCGCGCGGCGGTGCTCTTGGCCGTGCCTTTGTCGCCGCGTATCAGCACGCCGCCCATGCTGGGGTCCACGGCGCACAACAGCAGCGCCGTTTGCAGCTTGGGCTGGCCGACCACGGCCGCGAACGGGAAATTCGTGCTTCTCATCTTATCCATTGCGCGGCGTTTCGCCGCGCGCCTCCAACAGGGTTTCACTATTCAAGTACAGCTCGCGCAGCCGCTCCAGCGTTTCCGCGCGCGGCGCCTTCCACATGCCACGGCCGGCCGCCTCCAACAGTCGCTCGGCGATGGCGTTTTGCGCCCACGGGTTGGCCTCTTGCAGGAACTGCTGCATCTGCGGATCGAAACCGTAGGCTTGCGCCACGTCCTCGTACATCCAGTCGTCCATCACCTGCGCCGTGGCGTCGTAGCCGAACAGGTAGTCGACCGTGGCGGTCAACTCCAGGCCGCCCTTGTAGCCGTGGCGCTGTATGCTGTTCAGCCATTTCGGGTTGACCACGCGCGAACGGAACACGCGCAGCGTCTCCTCCTTCAAGTCGCGCACCTGTGCCCGCGCCGGGTCGTGGCTGTCGCCGAAATAATGCCGTGGCTGTTGACCGCTCAGCGCGCGGATGGTGGCGATCATCCCGCCGTGGAATTGCAGATAATCGTCGCTGTCGAAGATGTCGTGTTCGCGGTTGTCCTGGTTGTGCAGCGCCACCTCCACGCCGGACAGGCGCAGCTTGAAGGCGTCGCGCTGGTCGACGCCCTGCGCGCCGCGCGCGTAGGCGTAGCCGCCCCAGTTGACATAGGCTTCGGCGAAGTCGGCGTCGGTCTCCCAGTTCTTGTGCTGGATCAGCGGCAGGATGCCGGCGCCGTAGCTGCCCGGCTTGGCGCCGAACACGCGGTAGGCGGCGCGCTGTTCCGCCTCTTCCTGCGGCAGGCCCTGGCCGATCCAGTCGCCCAGCTCGGCCAGATAGTGCTTGCGCACGAAGTTGTGCGTCAACGGCTCGTCTAGCTGGATCACCGTGTTGACCGCTTCGTCGATCAGGTCGATCAACTGCGGGAAGGCGTCGCGGAAGAAGCCGCTGATGCGCGTCGTCACGTCGATACGCGGGCGTTTCAGCTCGTCCAGCGGAATCACTTCGACGCCGCTGACCTGGCGGTTCTCGGCGCGCCAGACCGGCCGCACGCCCAGCAGCGCCAGGATCTGCGCCACGTCGTCGCCGTGGGTGCGCATCGCGCTGGTGCCCCAAATGCTGATGGCCACGCTCTCCGGATAGGCGCCCGTCTCGCGCTCATGGCGCGTCAGCACCTCGTGCGCCAGTTGCAGACCGACGCGCCAGGCCGACTGCGACGGCACGCTGCGCGGATCGACCGAGTAGAAATTGCGCCCGGTCGGCAGGATGTGCGCCATGCCACGGCTGGGCGAACCGTTCGGACCGGCCGGCACGTACTGGCCGGACAGGCCGTTGAGCAGATTGTCGATTTCGTCGGTGGCCAGGGCCAGGTTCGGCACCAGTTCGCGGCAGGCGAAACCGAGCACACTGCGCAGCGCCTTGAATCGGCTGGCGCGGTCGCCCTGCGGCGCTGCCTTGTTGACGACAGTTTCGGGCGCCGTTGCGGTTGCGGGTGCCGTTGCGGTTACGGTTACGGTTACCCTCGCCGTCGGCGCCGGCACAACCGCCGCCTGTGCGACCGCAGACGAAGCGGCAGCCGTGGCCGCTGCTGCGGGACGGGCCGGCAGCATGGCGCGCTGCTTGCCCATTTGCGCCAACAAAGTCCCGCCGCCGGCGCGCATGGCCGGTTGCAGCAAGGGCTTGGCTGCCGCGTCGTCGGCGTCGAGCTGGCCGAACACCTGGTCCAGCACGGCGTCGATGCGAGTAGCGGCGTAGTCGAACTCGCGCAGTTCGACAAACAGCTTCAGACACAGGCTGTCGATTGATTCGAGCGCGTCGGCGCGCGTCACCACGGCGCGGCCGGCGATGCGCGCCAACGACGGCACCACGTTGACGCGGCGGCCTTTTTGGTCGAGCAGCATGTTCAAGTCCAGCCCGAACAAGCGGGCGACTTCGGCCTGCAAGCCTGGCACGTCCTGATTCGGCAGGCGGGTCAGCGAGACCAGCATGTCCGGCAGTTGTTCGTGGTCCGGTCCGCGTCCGAGGATGTGCAGGCCGTCGCGGATCTGGGCCGAGCCCAGTTCGCACAAGTAGCCGTCCAGATCCTCGATCAAGTGGGCGACATCGGAGCCGCCCATCGCGGCCAGGGCCGCCGGCAACTCGCCGTCGTGTTCATGATCGTGATCGTGATCGTGGTCATGACCGTGATGACCATCGTGGCCATGGTCATGTCCGTGGTCGTGACCATGGTCGTGTCCATGTCCATGTCCATGTCCATGCCCATGCCCATGCCCATGATCGTGCCCGCCCTCGTGGTCATGGTCGTGATGCAGCAAGCGCGCCTGCAAATCCGAATTCAGGTTGGTCTGCTTGACCAGCTCCCAGATCTGCTGCTGCAACAAGGGCAGCTTGGACGGGTCGAGCACCTCGACCTGATAATACTCGTCCACCAGCTGCGTCAGCTGCGCCAGCGCGCCGTAGGTATCGGCGGTGGTCATCGGCGGCGTCAAATGGTCGACCACCACCGCGTGGGCGCGGCGCTTGGCCTGCGAGCCCTCGCCCGGATCGTTGATGATGAACGGGTAGAACAGCGGCAGATCGCCCAGCAGCGCGTCCGGGAAGCAGTTCTCCGACAGGCCGACGCCCTTCCCCGGCAACCATTCCATGGTGCCGTGCTTGCCGACGTGGACGATAGCGTCGGCGCGCCACTCCTCGCGCAACCAGCGGTACAGCGCATAGTAGTGGTGGGTCGGCGGCAGATCCGGCTGGTGGTAGATCGCGTCCGGGTCCATGCCGTAGCCGCGCGGCGGTTGCAGCGCGACGAAGGTATTCCCCAGCTCAATGCCGGCCAGCGCCAGATGACCGTCGTGGAAGTAGGCCTCGCCCGGCGCCTCGCCCCACTGCGCGACCATGCGCTGACGCATCTCCTCAGGCAGATCGGCGAACCATTCGGCGTACTGCGCCGTCGGCACCCGCCCCGCCGCGTTGACCAGTTGTTCGGCACTCAAATAGATATTGTCGTAGGAGCAGCGCGCCACCAGATCGTGGATCAGCGCCGTGCCGTCCTTGGGCAGCGTGCCGACATCGTAGCCGGCCAGCCGCATCGCCTCCAGAATCCGCATCAGCGAGGCCGGCGCGTCCAGCCCGACCGCGTTGCCGATCTGCGAAGCCTTGCTGCTCGAATTGGTGAACATGAAGGCGACCCGCTTGTTCGCGTTCGGTATCCGGCGCAGCTGGGCGAAGCGCGCGGCGATGCCGGCCACCCGCGCCACCCGCTCGAACACCGGCTCATACTCAATGACTTCGCTCGGCATGCCCGCCGCGCGCGCCTTGAACGAGATCGGCACGGTGATGATGCGGCCGTCGAACTCCGGCAGCACCACGTTCATCGCCGCGTCCAGCGGATTCATACCGCGCGCCGACTGCTGCCACTGCGCCAGCGTCATGCCGCTGGTGATCGCCTGCAGCACCGGCACGTTGAGCGTCTCCAGCACGCCGACCGACCAGCCGGCCGGGGTCGAGCCGCCGGCGGTGATCTCGCCCATCGCGAAGGAGGTGGTGTTGATGAGCACATCGACATGCGTGCCCTGCTCGCCACGGAAGTAGCGCAAGGCGCTCGGCAACGCGCCCGCCTCGTCCGCCCCGGCGCGCAGCGACGAGGTGAACACCGGCAGCACGTTCATGCCGCGCTTTTCCAGCGCGTCGAGCATGGCGTCGATGAAGCGGGTGTTCCCGCTCATCCAATGGGCGCGGTAGAAGACGATGCCCACGCTGGGCTTGTCCGCCGCGCGCATGGCCAGCCAGTCCTCGCTGCTTGCGCCGGGCGCCAGGTCGGGATGGTAGATGCCGTGCTCGGGCAGCTTGTGGGCCGGCTCGAAGCCGAAGCCCGTCAACAGCAAATGGTCGGCCAGGTAGCGCAGCAGCTGGGCCAGATTGGCGCTGCCGCCCGCCTGGAAGTACTCCAGGCAGTGGCGCAGCACATCCGGCGCCACCGTCGACACGGCGGCCAGCTCGGGATCGGCCTCGCCGGTGCCGCTGATGGCGATCAGGTGTACGCCGTGGCGGCGCGCTTGGCCCACCAGCTCGGCCACGCCCGGCACGCTGCCGAGCCGCCCCAGCACGCGCAGGATGATGACGCGGGCGGCCGACAATTCGCCGGCCAGCAGCGCCGTCATCTCGCTGTCGCTGGCCAGCGGCTGCAGGTTGATGCCATTCAGGGAGGGGAACTGCGCCGGCAGCTGGGCCAGCGCGTGGTGCAATACGGTGAGGTCGTTCGAGGCGTGGGTAAGCAGAACAATCTGCGCCTGGCCTACTGGTGTTTCGGACATCTTATTCTTCCGCTGGACAGGTGTCGCCTTCGCCGAGGCGATGGAAAATTAAATCGCTGACTTCCTCGTTGCCGAGCAAGTGTTCAGTGACGATGCGTTCGACCGCCGCCTCGTCGACGCGGTTGTACCACACGCCTTCCGGGTAGACCACCAGCACCGGCCCCTGCGCGCGGCAGGCGACCATGCAGTGGGTGCGCGTGCGCTTGACGCGCAGCTCCGGCAAGGCGTCGATCTTTTCGCCCATCAGTTCGAACATGGCCTGCGCGCGCTCACCGTTTTCGGTGCAGCGCGGCCCCACGCACATGAAGACGTGGCGTGTGTGAGTTCTCATGCGCTCAGTTGAACTTTTTGAAGAAGAAACCGGACAACGCGCCCAGCGCCAGCCAGAACACGGCGTTGGCGAAAGCGGTGGCGTAGATGAAGGACTGCGCCAGTTCGGCCGGCGCGGCGCTGGCATGCACCAGCGGCTGCGGCGCGCCGACCAGATGCGGCGCCAACAGGATCGCCACACCGGCCAGCTTGAGCGGCCAACGCGGCGCCAGCGCCAGCAGCGCCAAGCCGCCCGCCGTGGCGGCCACGGTCAACAACCACCACACCTGGCGTTCGCCGAGCGGCGCGGCGGCGGTGCCCGGCACCTCCGGCGGCAGACCCAGCGACGGCGCCAGGAAGAACACGGCGTAACCGGCCGCGCCCCACAACAAGGCGCCGCGCCAACCGTGGCTGACGCCGCGCAGCGTCATCGCCGCGCTGAGCAGCAGGCCGAAGGCCACCGCCATGCTGATATTCGCCACGGCGCTGAAGAAGGTGCGTTGGGCGCCGTTCTCCGGCTTCCAGCCGCCGTGCTCGTGGCCATGCTCGTGCTCACCGCCGGCTTCGGCGCCATGCGCGTGCGGCGCCGGCGTCGCGGCGGTGGCGGCAGAAGTGGAAGCCGGCTCGAAAGCGGACGAGGAAGAGGAAGCGGAAGCGCTTTGCTGGTGATCGTGGTCCTGCTCGACGGCGGCATCATGCGTATGTGCGCCGGCCACGCCGTGCGTGTGGCCGACCTTGGCGCCGTGTTCGTGCACAGCGGAGGCGACATGCTCGTGCGCCGCCGCGACGGGGTGCTCGTGGGCGAGCTCCGCCTTGACTTCCCGCGCGTCCGCGGCCTGCGTCTGCGCCGGCGCCGGCGTAGCAACGACATCGGCAACCGCCTCGGCCCGCTCCTGCGCGTCCTCGTAAGTCTCGGCCTGCAGAATGATCGGCGCCACCTGCAGGCTTTGCAGCCCGGTCAGCACCAGGCCGGACAACAGCCCGGCCGCCACCGCAGTGCGCACGATGCGGTTGAAAGGACTGTTCTTCGTCATGCGCTCACTTTGCTTCAATGGCACGGGAATCCCGCCGAATGGCGCCCGTCGTGGGCGGCATTGTGCAGCGCCTCCATCGGCGAGAAGGCGGCGCCGTACAACAGGGCGACGGCCAGCGCGCTGGCGAACAGGGCCGGCATGACTTTGTCTTTGGCGACGGACGTGGCTGGGGCGGTGGCTTGATCGACGACGGCGGAGGCGTGAATTGACATGATGTCCTTCCAGAAAGCACAAATACCAGCCTGGGCGACACGACGAAAAAGCGCGCGCGGCGAGCAGGACTGGAACAGGGATTCATATCGGGAGGACCAAGCAATGATGGGTGCGCAACACTGCAAACCACCTGGATCGCCCTCCGCGATACAAACGTTTATGTTCAGTTTCAGGCTGGTCTCCGGACTCTTGAAGCGATCACCTTGCGGCGATCAAAACCCGCGCCTTCCCATGGTTTAACACAGTGGCGTGATGCGGGTTTTTTATTCAAATACCGTTGCGGGGGCAGTGCCGGGATCGTCTTTCATCGAAAAACTGACCGGCTTCCCATTTCACCGCTCGGACGACAGCCCGAGCAGGACCTGAAACAATGTTGCAAGTTTATGATTGTATTCACGAAATCGTTGACTGGCAAGATAAATCCGACCAGTCGCGCCCGCCTAATCCTGCGGGCAGCGCACCAAACCGGCGCCGAAGTCGAACGGGTCCGAGCCGGCGACCATGTCGGCCGCGCTCGCCATCCCGGCCAGCTTGGACATCAGCTGGAAGCTGTTGAGCCGGCCCGCCGCGGTCAACTTCTGCGCCCACAACGCCGCCACGCCGGCCACGCAGGGGGTGGCCATGCTGGTGCCGCTCATCGCCCGCAGGCCGCCGCCGGCCGCCGCCGAAACGATGTTGACGCCCGGCGCGCTGACGTTGGCCCCGGTGTTGGAGAAGTTGGCGACAGCGAACTGGCTGCCTTGCTGCCCCAGCGCGCCGACCGACAGGAAGCCCAGCGACACCGCCGGCGGGCTCACCGTCACCTCGTATTCGGGGTCGACGGCGCGCTTGCTCTCGTTGCCGGCGGCGGCCACCACGATGCTCGCCTGCGCGCTCAGCTCGTGGGCACTGATCAGCGCCGACAGGCTGTCGAACAGGCGGGTGTTGGCGCGGTAGCCCTCCAGCGCGCGCGCGGTGGCCAGGTCGGCCGGCATGCCGTCGGCGACCATCGCCGCGACGTAGCCGGGGAAGTCCATCCCCAGCGACATGGAGATGACGTTGGCGCCCTGGTCGACCGCCCACAAGATGGCCTTGACGATGTTGTCGCTCGACCCGCTGCCCTGGCTGTCGAGCACCTTGCCGATCAGCGCCTTCTTGACGCCGGGCGCCACGCCGATCGGCACGCCGTCGACCGGGCGGCCGAAGGCGATGCCGGCGCAGTGGGTGCCGTGGCCATGGCCGTCGCCGTTGCCCTCGCCGGTGAAGTCCATCTGCACCAGCTCGACGCCGATGAAGGCCGGATGGGCGGCGTCGATGCCGGTGTCGAGCACCGCCACGACAATGCCGTCGCCGTCGAACGGCGAGGTGTCGGCACCGACCGCCAGCCGGCCCCAGGCGGCTTGGGCGTTGGCGCCGACCACGGCCTCGGACGACACCGGCGCGATCAAGCGCATCGGCATCACCGGCGCCACCGCCACGGTATCGGCCTGGGCCGCGATCTGGCGCACCTGCTTGCGCTCGACGTTGCTCACCTCGGCCGTCAGATTCCGCCCGGCCGGCCCCGCCGCCGCGATGCCGGCCGCGCCGGCCAGCGGCGCGCCCCACAACTGGTCGCGCGTCGGCGACGCTTCCCTGCGCAAAACGATGAAATCGGATTTCATTTTGTTCTCCCGTAAGATACACACGATACACACGATACACACGATACACACGATGTGCTGGAAAAAGTCCGCTGTCAGAAAACTGACCGCACCATCCTACGCACCCGGAATCCACCGGCTTTGCGCCAGCGCAGACCGGCGCGCTAACGCAACATGTCGAGCTCGATATCGGTTTCCGGCAGCACCGGGGCGAAGTCGTGGCGCGTCGTCTTATAGGCGAGCAAGCCGCGCTCGGCCAGGATGGCGCGGTAGATCGCCTCGACGCTGAACGGCGCGCCGCTGCGCCAGTCCGTCACCGTCACGCGCGGGTCCTGGTAGCTGAGCAGCACGCAGGGCAGCTGGCGCAGCCCCAGCAGCGCGGCGGCGGCGGCGCGGTGGTTGCCGTCCATGATGATGCCGGTCTCGCCGTGCACCGGCAGCGGCCGGGTCCAGGCGCCGGCCGCCGCGATCATGCTGGCCAGCAGGCGCACCGCCTCGTGGTCGACCGCCTCGGAGGGGCGGAAGAATCCGAGCGGGCGGATCGCCACGCGGTAAGGCAGCGCGGCGCGCAGCATGGCCCAGTGGGCCTCGTCGCGGCGCGGCGGCGCGGCGCCGTCGAGGGCTTGGCAATTCCAGTTAAGCATGGGGTCTCCTTCAAGGTCAGGGGCAGCGGGGAATCATCGTCGTGGCGATGGCGCGCACGTCGGCCGGCGCGAACACGGCCGGATGCAGCGCGTGCGCCGCCTCGCGCAGCACCACCTGGCGCGCCACCGGACCGTGCGACTCGATCCAGTGGTCCTTGACGTAGACCACGCGGCGGTTCTTCACCGCCTTCAGCCGCGCCCACAGCGGATTGCGCTCGAAGCGCCGGTTCGGCCCGTAGTCGTAGACGAAGATCAGGTCCGGGTCGGCCGCCAGCATCGCCTCCACGCTCATCTCGAAGGCGGTGTTGTCGGCCACGGCGGGGGTCGGGTTGGCGCCGGCCGCGTTGACCGCGCCGACGCCGTTGACGATGGCCGATGTCATGTGCTCGTTGTAGAAGGCCCAGGGCGCGTCGCCGCTCCCCCACAGAAACAGATAGGACGGCCGTTGCCGCCCGGCGGCGCGCGCCGCCAGCTCGCGCGAGGCGCCGCGGAAGTCGTCGTTGAGCCGCTGCGCCGCGGCCGGCTTGCCCAGCGCCTCGCCCAGCAGGCGGATCGAACGGTCGCTGTCGGCGTAGTTCTCCAGGTTCAGCGCCATGTAGGGCGCCACCTGCTCCAGCTTGGCCGCGTTGGCCTCGGTGTAGCGGCGGATCGCCACCACCAGGTCCGGCCGCGATTGCGCCAGCAGCTCCAGGTTCGGCGCCGCGCGCTGGCCCAGCTTGGCCGCGCTGGCCGTGCAGCCGAGCAGATACTCCGGCTCGCGGCCCTTGACCAGGAAGGTCGAGGCCACCGGCCGCAGGCCCAGCGCCAGCGCCGTGTCGGCGGCGAAGTAGGAAATCGCCGCCACCCGTTTGGCGTCGTCGCGCAGCAGCACCGGCTTGCCACGGTCGTCGGTCAATTTGTGCGGCGCGGCTTGGACGCCGGCCAGGGTCAGCAGGCCGGCGGCGGCCAATGCCCAGGCCCGTCCGCGCCGCAGCGCCTTGCGATACATCGTCTTCATTCTCATCTCCTGTTTGTCCTGTCTATCCTGCTTGTCCTGTCTATCCTGCTTGTCGGGCCGCCGCCGGGGCGCGCACGGCGGCCTCCGGGTGGCAGATGGGTGGTTGGTGGTCGCCGCGCGCGATCAGCGTGGCCTCCACCTGGAACACGCGGCGCAGCAGGCCGGCGTCGATGATCTCGGCCGGCGCGCCGCTGGCGGCGACTCTGCCGCCGTCCAGCACCACCGTGTGATGGGAAAAGCGCATCGCCTGGTTCAGGTCGTGCAGCGACATCAGCAAGGTCAGGCCGTGGCTGACGTTCAGCTCCTGCAGCAGCTGCAACACCTCCAACTGGTGGCGCAGGTCGAGATAACTGGTCGGCTCGTCGAGCAGCAAAATGTCGGCCTGCTGCGCCAGCGCCATGGCGATCCAGGCGCGCTGCCGCTCGCCGCCGGATAGCTCGGTCAACAAGCGGCCGGCCAACCCCGCCATATCGGTGGCCTTCAAGGCCCAGTCGACGGCGGCGCGGTCGGCCGCGCCCTCGCCCTGGAACAGCGCCAGGTGCGGGAAGCGGCCGTGGCGCACCATTTCGCGCACCGTCAGGCCCTCGGGCGGCAGGCCGCCCTGTGACAGGAAGGCCAGACGGCGCGCCAGGCGCTTGCGCGGCCAGCCGGCCAGCGCTCGACCGTCCAGCAGCGCCTCGCCGCGCTGCGGCTTCAGCAAGCCGGCCAGACCGCGCAGCAGCGTGCTTTTGCCGCAGCCGTTGGGGCCGATCAAGGTGGTGATGCGGCCCGGTTCCAGCGCCAGGGACAGGTCGCTGATGACGGCGCGCGCGCCGTAGCCCAGCGTCAGCTGCTTGCAAGAGAGTGTCATGTCAACTATTCCGGCGTTGCGCCATCAGGTACAGGAAGAAAGGGGCGCCCAACAAGGCGGTGACGGCGCCGACCGGCACTTCGTCGGGCACGATCAGCAGACGGCCAAGCAGATCGGCGGCCAGCGCCACGCCGGCGCCCAACAGCAGCACCAGCGGCAGTTGCCGCCCCGGCGGGCCGCCGACCAGTTTCTTGGCCATGTGCGGCACCAGCAGGCCGAGGAAGCCGACCGGCCCGGTCACCGCCACCGCCGACGCGGCCAGCGAGGCCGCCAGCGCCACCAGGGCGAAGCGCCAAGCCTCGGCCGCCAGACCCAGGCTGCGGGCACCGTCGTCGCCCAAGGCCAGCACGCCCATCGGCCGCAGCACCAACGGCAGGGCCAGCGCGCCCAGCACACTCCATGGCAGCAGCGGATACAGGTGCTGCCAGTCCTTGCCGTACAGGCTGCCGGCCAGCCAGCTCAACACAAACTCGACCCGCGCCGAACCCCAGCCGGCCAGAATACCCATCGCCAGCGCCTGCAAGGTGGCGCCGACCGCCACACCAAACAGCACCAGCCGGGCCGGCGCCGCGCCGCCGCGCCAGGACAAGCCATACACCAACAGCGCCGTGGCGATGCCGCCGCATTGCGCCACCGCCGGCAGCCAGGCCACCGGATAGGCGTCGAGCCGGCTGCTGTCGGCGGCACCGAGGAAGACGTTGAACAACAAGAACAGCATCACCGCCAAGGTCGCGCCGGAGGAGATGCCGAGCACGCCCGGGTCGGCCAGGGGATTGCGCAGGGCCGACTGCAGCAGCATGCCGCTGACCGCGAAATGCATGCCGACCACGATGGCCAGCACCACGCGCGGCAACCGCAACTGCCACACGATGGTGGCGCCGCTGCCATTGCCGTCGCCGCTGCCGCTGCCGTTATTCAGCGCGCCGGACAAGGCCTGCCAGACCGCGCCGGCCGACAGATCGGCCGCGCCCCAAAAGGTCGCGCAGAGCGCCAGCACCAGCACCGCCACGCCGGCCGCCAGCGACAGCCATAGCGCCCGCCCAGCGCGCGCCGCCGTCGGCGTATTGGCCGGCACTCCCGGCATTGCCGTCAGCGTCGCGCTCATGCCGCCCTCCCCTTGCGCAGCACGCCGATCAACAGCGGCGCGGCGATCAGCGCGGTGACAAAGCCGGCCGGCAGCTCGCGCGGCGCGGCCACGCTGCGCGCCAGCAGATCGGCGACGCACACCAGGGCGGCGCCGCAGCCCGCCGCGCCCAGCAGCAGGCTGCGGTGGCCATTGCCCAGGCACAGGCGGGCGATATGCGGCGTGCACAGGCCGACAAAGCCGAACGGCCCGGCCACGGCCACGGCGGCGGCGGCCAGCGCCACCGCCGCCGCGCCGCAGGCCAGGCGCCAGCGCGTCAAATGCAGGCCGAGTCCATGGGCCGCCTCGTCGCCCAAGGCCATCACGTCGAGCGCCGGCGCGCACAGCCAGGCCAAGGCCATGCCGGCCGCCGCCCATGGCCACAACAGCTCGACGTGCTCCCAGCCCCGTCCGGCCAGGCCGCCGCTGAGCCAGAAGAACAGCGACGCCGCGTCCGGTCCCGACAACACCAGCAAGGTGGTGATGCCGGCGGTGGCGAAGGCCGTCACCGCCAATCCCGCCAGGGCCAGCTGGGTCGGCGCCAGGCGCTCGCGCCAGGCCAGCGCGAAAGCCAATCCGGCCGCCACCACACCGCCGGCGATGCCCAGCGGCGCATGCCATTGCGGCGCCAGCGCCGGCCAGCAGGTTTGCGCCGCGACGATGGCGCAAGCCGCGCCGGCGGCCACGCCGGTCAGCGTCGGATCGGCCAGCGGGTTGCGCGTCATGCCCTGCATCAGCGCGCCCGACACCGCCATGCAGGCGCCGGCCAGCGCCCCCACCACCACGCGCGGCGCGCGCAGCGACCACACCACCTCGCCGGCCGTGTCGCCGGCAAAGTCGCTGGCAACGGCGCCGACCGCAGCGCCGGCATGTTGCAGCAGAACGGCCCAGACCTGCCCGACGCCGATATCGATGGCGCCCAGCAGCAGGCCGCCGACGGCCGCCGCCAGCAGTACGACCAGCGTCACGCCGGCGAAGGCTGGCGCGACCCAGCTGCTGCCGCCATCCGCCTTGCCGCCCGCGCCGATACCCGCGCTCGTGCCCGCGCTCATATCCGCGCTCATACCCCTACTCATACCCCTACTCATACCCGTGCTCATGGCGCCAGCACCATCTTGCCCTCGCCGTCCCGCGCCAGGCGTTGGCGCATCAGGCGCTCGAAGCGCAGCAGCAGCTGGCCGGCGGTCGCCACCAACCCCAGCGTCAATCCGATCCACACGCCGCCGGCGCCCCAGCCGAAATGCCGTCCCAACAGCCAGGCGGTGGGCAAACCCACACCCCAGTAGCCGATCAAGGTCATCCACAGCGAACTGCCGGTCTCGCCGGCGCCGCGCAAAATACCGATGCCGATGTTCTGCGCGCAGTCGAAGAACTGCAGCACGGCCGCGATGGTCAGCAGTTGCGCCGCCAGCGCCATGGCCTCGGCGCTGACACCGACGCCCTGCCCGAGGAACAGGCCGAGGATGGTTGTCGGCACGGCGCAATACACCACGCCGATCAGCGCCATGCAGGCCAGCCCCATCGCCAGCCCGGTGTGGCCGTAGCGGCGCGCGCTGTGCACGTCGCCCTGCGCCCATACCTTGCTGATGCTGATCGAAGCGGCGTGCGACAGGCCGACCGAGATCATGAAGACGATGTACACCAGCTGGTTCACCACCGTGTGCGCGGCCAGCGCGTCGGCGCTGACGGCGCCAACCAACAGCAACACCACGGCGAAGAATCCGGCCTCCGAACCGTAGGTGGCGGCCACCGGCCAGCCCATCTTCCAGCAGCGCAGCAAGGCGCCCCTGTCGCTACGCCACCAGCGCAGCGACAGGCAGCGCGCCAGCAGCGGATCGCGCCGCACCACCAGCAGGAACACCGCCAGCGAACAGCCCTGCACCAGCGTGGACGACCAGGCAATGCCGGCCAAACCCAGCGCCGGCAGGCCGAAGGCGCCGTACATCAGCACCAGGTTCAGCCCCGCGCTGAGCGCCACCGAGCCGATGGTAATGGCCAGCAGCGGGCCGGGCCGGCGCAGGCCGACCGTGAAGTTGCGCACCACTTGGAACCACAGCAGCGGCAGGATGCCCGGCGCGGCGGCGGCCAGATAGGCGGTGGCCTTGGCCACGACCACCGCGTCCTGCCCCAGCCACAGCAGCAGCGGGCCGGCGCCCAGCATCAGGCCGCAGAACAGCAGGCCGGCCAGGGTGGCGATGGCGAAGCTGGCGCGCACCATGGCGCGGATCTCCGCCTCGGCCTCGCTGCCGGCGGCGGCAAGGCCGCCGGCGCCGGCGCGCGCGCTGGCCGCCGCGACCAGATTGCCGGTCGGCGTCACCAGCCCGACACCCATGGTGCGCAGCAGATTGAACACGGCCAGCGCCAGCCCGCCGGCGGCGATGTCCAGCGGACCGAGCAAGCCCATCATCAGAATGCCCACGGTGGACAAGGCCACTTGGGCGAACTGGGTCAGGATCAGCGGCCCGGCCAGCGCGGCGATGTGGCCGCCATCCAGCCGCCATTGCGCCACTGTCATGGATGCGCGACCATCTGCGCGATCAGCTGGTCCAGCTCCGGCCCGACGCTCAAGTCGATCAGGTCGCGCTCGGCCATCCATTCGTCGTTGAAGACCGTGTCGAGATACTTCTCGCCGCCGTCGCAGATCAGCACGACGAAGGTGCTGCCCGGTGGCGCCGTCTCGATCCGTTTCAGCGCCTGGTAGACCACGCCGCCGCCCGAGCCGCCCACCAGCAGCGAGTACTTGCGCGCCAGGTAGCGCGCCGTGTTGAAGGCCTGTTTGTCGGACACCTTCAAACCCTCGTCGAGCAGCGCATAGTCGACCAGCGCGCCGATCTCGGCGCCCTCCGGCGTGCCGGTGCCCGACTGGTAGTAGGGGCCGCCCGGGCCGCCGAAGGCGATCGAACCGACCGGCTCGACGCCGACCACGCGCATCTGCGGCAGCTTGGGCTTGAGCACGCGCGCCGTGCCGAACAGCGAACCGCCGGTGCCGACCGCGCCGATCAGGTGGGTGATGTCGTCGCCCAGCGCGTCCGTCAGCTCGTCGGCCACGTAGCGGTAGGCGTTGCCGTTGGCCGGATTGTTGTGCTGCTCGGTCCAGTAGGCGCCCTGCTCGGCGGCGATCTTCTCCGCCAGCGCCTCGCGGTCGGCGGTGGCCAGATCGTCGCCGCCGTCCTCGTTGACGTAAATGAGCTCGGCGCCGAAGGCCTGCATGGCGCGGATCTTGTCCTTGGCGGCGTGGTGGTCGACCACGGCGGTGAAGCGGTAGCCGCGTTCGGCCGCCAGCAGCGCCAGGCCCATGCCGGTGTTGCCCGAGGTCGATTCGATGACCCAGCCGCCGGGTTTCAGCAGGCCCTGTTCCTCGGCCTCGTCGAGCATCTGCCGCGCCATGCGGATCTTGGCGCTGCCGGTCGGGTTCCATTGTTCCAGCTTGAGCAGGATGCGGCTGCCGAAGCGCGTGCGCAGCAGTTCCAGCAACGGCGTGTTGCCGATCAGGGCGGAGACGCTGGTGGCAACCGGCGCGGCGTGCTGCAGGGGATGACGGTCCATATCGAATTCCTTCAAAGAGTGAGATTGCGAGTGTGATTACGCGCCGCCGATGGCGCCGCGATGACTGTCCAGACGCCAGCGCGGCGCCCCCTGCGCGAGCGTCACCACCACCTTGGGCGGCAGCGGCAGGTCGTGGAAGGGCGACTCGTTCGAGTCCATCTGGTAGCCGGCCGTGTTCAAGTACAGCAGCACGTCGCCGACCTCGGGTCGGCGCGGCAAGCGCACCTTGCGCCAGGTGAGCATGTCCGAATCGAGGCAGCTGGCGCCACCGACACAGGCGGCATAGCCTGCATCGGCATCGGCATCGGCAACAGCGCCGGCAGCGGCGGCAGCGGCGGCGGCAGCAGCAGCAGCAGCAGCAGCAGCAGCAGCGTCACCGGCCGGCGCGACGCCCAGCAATTGCGGGTCTGGCAGGAATTCACTGTTGAACCATTGTTCGGACAGGCTGAAGCTGGTGCCGCCGACGGTCAGGATGCCGTAGCCATCGCCGAAGCGATCCTTCACGCCTTGCACCTGGAAGGCGCTGAAGCCGGCCTGGTCGAGCAGCGCCCGGCCCGGCTCCAGCAGCAGGCGAATGCCGTGCCGGCGCAAACGCTGCGCCAGCGTGCTGCACGCCCCTGCCCCTGCCCCGTCATCGTTGCCGTCGCCGCCATCGCCATCCTTCGCCGGCACGCTGGCGAGGATCTGCGCCAGCATCGCCGCGCCATGGCTGGCCGAGTGGTAGGGATAGAACTCGGCGAAGGCCTTGCCGGCGTGGTAGTGCGCCGGCCGCTGCCGCTCCAGAAAGGCTTGCCAGTCGGCCTGCGCCACATACGGCACGGCGAAGCCGCCGCCGATATTCACGCTGCGGCAGTCTTCCAGCCCGCGCCGCCTGGCCTCGATGCACGCGTCTATCATCTGCTCGGCGCCGGCCGCGCGCGCCTGCGGCGAATAGCCGGACAGGTGGAAGGCGTAACCCTCCAGCGTCACGTGCGCGCGCTGCGCCAGGCACAGCTCCAGCGCCTGCTCGCCCTCCTCCGCCGTCATGCCGAAGCGGCTGTTGGGCTGCTCCTGCGGCCGGCGCCGCAGCAGCAGCCGGCCATGGCAGCCGGTTTCGGTCGCCAACCCAGCGAAGCGGCGCAGCTCGTCGAGACTATCGATCGCCACCAGGCAGCCCTGCCGCAGCGCCAGGCGCAGCAACTCGGGATGCTTGGCCGGACCGGTGATGCCGATGTGGCGACCGGCCACACCCGAGCCGAGCGCCTGCTCGACCTCCTGCACGCTGGCGGCGTCGACCCCAATACCCAGTTCAGCGCAGCGCTCGACGAAGCAGCGCGCCTTGTTGGCTTTTTTGGCGAACAGGATAAAACCATCGACGCCGGCCTCGTCCAGCGTCTGCTGGAAGCGCCGCACCGTGGCGTCGAACACCTCCGGCAGCACCACGTGCAAGGTCGAGCCGAGGCCGTGCACCAACTCGGCGATCAGGCCGCCGCGCGCACCGATCAACTGCGCCACCAGCGGGTGCGCCAGCGCCGGCAAACGGGGCAGCTCGCGCAGCGCGTCATGTGCGGCCATGTTTTCTATGCGTCCCATCGCCGCCTCACCAGAGTTGAACCACATGACCCAGACCCTGGGCGCGGGCGCGCTCGGCGAACAGGCGGCCCAGCGCGATGTCGGTGATGACCATGCCGCTGTTGTAGGCGAACACGCGGCCACGCCCGTCGGCGCTGCGGCCCGGCTGCTTGCCGGCCAAAATATCCGGCAGCTCGGCGTCCACCTCGGGCAGCTCGCCGCGCTCGTCGGCCATGTCGACGCCGGTCACCCGCATCTGCTCGGCGCTGGTGGCGATGCGGTAGTCGGCCCGGTGCAGCAGCTCGGCGTGCAGGCCGTAGCCGACCAGGATGGTCAGCGCGTCCGGCTTGAGCCAGTCGGCGCGCACCAGGGCCGGCGAATGCGGCCCCGCCGCGCCGATGACGATGTCGGCGACCCGCGCCGCTGCCGCCAGATCGGTCGACACCTCGACCTGCCGGCCTGGATGGAAGCGGCGCATATTCGCCAACACGGCGGCGACGCCCTCGGCGTGGTGGCCGTGGACGATCAGCCGCGTCAGCTGCGGCATCGCCTCGACCAGGAAGGGCAAGGCGGTCTGGCCCTGGGTGCCGCAGCCGACCACCAGCGCGGTGCGCGCCTCGGCCGGCGCGCAGACGCGGGCGATCAGCGCCGAGGCGGCCGGCGTGCGCAGCGCGCCCACCAGGCTGCAATCCATCAGCGCGATGGGCAGGCCGGTGCTGTCGTCGTACAGCAGCAGCGAGGTGTAGTACTTCTGCGTCGCCTTGTCGTGGTCGGCGTCGAACTTGTACGAGGTCTTGATGGCGACGGTGTCGCGCTCGCCGTCGCGGCCGAGCATGGCGTAGGCCACCGAGCGCTCGTCGGCCGGCTTGGTGGTCAGCTTGCGCGGGTTGGCCGACAGGCCGGCGGCGAAGGCCTTGTAGGCGCCTTCGACGCTGCGCAGCACCTCGGCCAGCGAGTAATCGACAGCCGCCAGGTCCTGCTTGCTCAACACGCGCAAGCCGCCGCCGTCATGGGTGACTATGGAATGCATGGACAATCTCCGTTCAATGTGATGGTGTAATCGTGTGTGTAGCCGGGCGCCGCCTAGACGATGTGGCGGCCCAGCGCGCTCTCGCGGTAGGGCAAGGAGGCGCGCAGGCTCAACGTGACGTTGACGCGGCGCAGCCAGCGGTGGCGCGGGCCGTAGTTGGGTTGATAAATCGAGCGGCCGTGGACGGCGCGCTTGTTATCGATCCACAGCATGTCGCCCGGCTCCATGACCACGCCGAGCTTTTTGGCGTCGAACTCGCGCAGCAGCCAGTCGAAGGCCTGCGCCGCCTCCTCGTCGCCGTCGGCGGCGCGCATGAAGGCCTCGTCGACCTGGATGAAGGGCTTGTCGCGCGCGCCCGACAAGGCCGGCACCGGCCGTGGATCGGAGTGCATGCGCTGAATATGTTCGAAGGCGTGGTCGTCCAGGCGCCAATGGGCGCTGACGTTCTGGTCCGGCAGGTGCGACTTGTCCGGCAGGATGAGGAAGCGCGGCGCCGACAGGATGCGCCACTTGTCGTCCGGGATGTGCAGGTTGCCGATGTAGGACAGGATGGTCTCGGCCTGTTCCTCGTTGCGGTAGCACAGGATGGCCAGGAAGTCGCTGCGGAACTCGTGGAAGGCCTCCTCGTTGTGCCACACCAGCGTGGTGCTGCTGCTGCCGCCGAGCTGCTCGTTGCGCTCCTTCGGAATCGGCACGATGTGGCGCAGGAAGCGGCCGTTCTCCTGCGTGCGCCAACCGAAAATATCGCCCAGCGCCGCCGCCAGCAGGCACTGCGTGACCTCCTCGCGCAAGGTCGGCGGATTGCGCCACGGCGCGTCCCAGTGGCTCGGCGAGGGGCCGATGCGCTCGTCGTCGACCGGCACGCCGCGCAGCAGCACGGCGCCGCAGGCCAGGTGCAGGTACTTGAAACGGTGCGCCAACTCGCGCAGGCGGCGCGGCAGCTGCTGCGCCGCCAGGCTGCAGGCGTCGGCGAATTCCGCCGTCTCGACGCTGCCGAAGCTCTGCGTCAGCTCATCGACCAGGGTCTTGAGCTCGGCCAGCTCGGGCGCCGTCAAGCGGTGGGTGTAGAGGGCGGATACATCGCTGCCGCCCAGGGGACTTGCCTGTGCCATCTATCATCTCCTGAATTAAACAAGTGAACAAGATCGCTGGCACCGGGGCTGGCTATGTAGGTGAAACTGTTGGCTACAATTCGAACTGCGCCGAGGCGGCGATGCTGCGCGGTTTGCCGGGATAGACGCTGGCGAAGGTCGCCGCGTTCCAGTAACGCCGGTCGGCCAGGTTCTCCACGTTCAGCCGCAAGGTGGCGCGGCGGCCGCCTATCCAGGCCTGGTAGCGCAGGCCGAGATCGACGCGGGCGTAACCGGGCAGATCGACCGAGTTGACGCTGTCGAGCGGCCGCGCGGCGACGAAATAGGCGCCGCCGTTGAGGAACAGGCCGTCCAGCACGGCGACGCGGTAGTCGGCAAACACGCTGGCCTGACGCCGTGGCACGTTGGGCGCCCGCTTGCCGCTGGTGAGCGGGTCGCCGGTGGCCACTTGCGCGCTGTCGAGCAGGGCCAGGCCGGCCACCAGCGACAGGTGCTTGCTCAGCTGGCCGTTGGCGCTGAACTCCACACCACGGTGCCGCTGCCGGCCGTCCTGCACATACACCTTGTGGCTGTTGAGGTACTCCAGTCCCTTCTCCACCTCGAACAAGGCGGCGCCGAGCAGCAAGCCGTCCAGCACTTCGGCCTTGACGCCCAGTTCCACCTGGCGGCTCTTGATCGGCTCCATCGCCACTCCCGCGTTGGCGGCGTTGAACGGCGCCACGCCGCCCTGCTCCAGTCCCTGCGAGTAGCTGGCGTAGGCCGTCACGCGCCGGTCCGGCTTGTACATCAAGCCGGCGCTGGGCACGCTGGAGTTCTGCTGGTAGACCGTGCCGGCCTGGCCCGGCTTGGTGAACTCGTTGGTATAGCGGATGAAGCGCAGGCCGACGATGGCCTGCCACGACGAGTTCAAGGTCAGCAAATCGCTGACGAACAGCGAAGTCTGGCGGTTCTCGGTCAGGTTCTTCGGCGGCGCCGGCGGCAGCACCGGCCGCGCGCTATAGACCGGATGGAAGATGTTCCCGACCGTGTCGGGCAAGACGATGAAGCCGCCGTCGCGCGCCGAATAGTCGCGCGCGGACAAGCCGGCGACCAGCTCGTGGCGCAGCGGCCCGCTGGCGAAACCGCCCGAAACGAAGACCTGGCCCGACGTCGCCTTGAACTGCTGGTCCGGCGAGATATACAAGTCGCCGCTGAGCACATCGCCGTTGGCACGCACCGAATACACGTCCGGGAAGGCCGCCAGCCGCGTGTTCTGCGAGCGGTTCAGCTGCGCCGTCAACGACCAGTTGTCGTTCAAGGCATAGTCGAAACGGCCGCCGATATTGCTGGTGCGCGTCTCGTACTGCAACCAGGGTTGGCCCAGCAGGACCCGGCCGTCGACCAAGGGCGGCAGCTGGCCGTTGGCCTGCGGTCCGATCAAGGGTTGCGCCGCGACCTCCTTCTGTTGGTAGTCGACGTCCAGCCGCAGCAAGGCCTGCTGGCTCGGCTTCCAATCGAAGGCGGCGCTGGCGAAGCTACGCGACAGGTCGTCGCTGTGGTGGAAATCGCCCACCTTCTCGCGCGCCAGATTGACCCGATAACCGACCGCGCTGTCGTCGCCGAATTTGCCGCCGGCGTCGAGGTGGGCATAACGGCCCTGATGGTTGCGCAGCTCGCCGCCCAGGCTGACGAAAGACTTCGCGGTCGGCCGCTTGAGCACATAGTTGACCGTGCCGCCGGGCGAGTTGTAACCGTAGAGGAAGCCGGACGGCCCCTTCAGCACGTCGATATGTTCGACGTTCTCCAGCGGCACATCCTGGTAAGGCGCCAGGCTCAGGCCGTCGCGGCGCATGGTGTTGGCCCAGTCGACCGCGAAGCCACGGATGCTGATATGGTCGAAGGCGCCGCCCAGCGAAGCGTTCTGCACCGAGGCGTCGTTTTTCAGCACGTCGTTGAGGGTGCGCGCGCCCTGGTTCTCGATCAGCGCCGACGAATACGACTGGATCGACAGCGGCACGTCGAGCGCATCCTTGGAGCCGAGCGCCCCCAGGTTCACGTCGCGCACTTCGTACAGCGGTTTGCGGCCGCCGACCACCACCACGCGCGCCTGCGCCGCCTCGACGGCCGTCTGGCCACCGCCATTCGCGGCAGCATTGCCCTGCCCGTCAACCTGTTCCGCCCAAGCGCCCGAGGCTGCGCCGAAGCCGCAAGCCAAGGCAATGGCGGTCGGCGCCAAATTTGTTCTGTTCAACACACAACCCCTATCTCAACAAGCTATTAATAATTGAAACATTACCATTTGATTCATTTATAGTATCACGAATGATAACGATTCGCATTTAATAATTGAGATAGGTCAAAATAATTCTTGGACGCTCCAAGGGCGGCGCCGGCCTGATCGGCAGGCATGTCTCCTCCTATTTTAAAAAACCCAAATTCCTCAAGAGATCCTCGGCCAGCGAGGTGATGCATTGCTTCTTCCCACCCATCCATGCCAGCAAGGTATTCCCGACGCCTATCATGTTTAGAAACTTCCAATCACCCGCCCCAAGCTCGGTGACCGCCTGCAGCATCGCGTCGATGGCCGCGTAACAGCCGCTGATCGCCTTGGCGCTAGCGAATCCGGCCTCGGCGATCCACTCGATGGCATAGAGATTCTCGGCTCCATTAATGGTATTTTTGTAGCTAATGACTATCTTGCTTTGGTCGACGAGTTTCTTCATGGGGACCGAAAGTTCCTCGTATTTGAAGCGTACATCCTTCCCTCGGGTTATTGGTTTTGCGCTCGCGCTCATGGCCAACTGTGCGAGGATGGCCTGTCTTTCCGCCGCTTTTACAACCGCAACCCAGGGTAGCGTGCCGCTGGCAGCGGGCGCCTCGGGCGCTGCGTCTGCGGCAAATGCATAGCTGCCGCAACGACACGCCGTTTCAGGCCAGCCGATGGAGGTGAAGCTTTGCATGCATTTTGTGCAGTGGAACCAAGTGGCCTGTGCCGGTGTCTTCACCTCCTCTGATGCGCGCTGGATTAGCTGCCTCATGCCTGGTCCCAGGGCGCGCGGCGCGACTGCGGTGGCCAGCTTCGCTTGCAGGGTCGGCGATGCGGCGGGCGCAGCCTTGAAACCTTGCATGGAGAGCTTGCGGGCCATTGCGTTCGCGCGGTAGACCGGCGGTGTTGTGGGCATGCCGCGGGGTGTAGGGACGGCGGACAACTTGGCCTGAATTGGCGCGCGCTGGGCAAGCCGAAAAACCGCCGGCACCTTCGGCTGCAATGGGGCCCGGATCGATGAAGCCGGCAATGCATTGACCGCTGCCGCGACAACACGCGGTGCAAGCGCAGCTTTTCGTTGTGCGGCGGGATTGAGCGTTTGCCCCGTGGCCCAAGCTGTGGCCGGCACCGATGGACCGGGACGTGGCCGGAAAACTGGCGGAACGAGAGCGGCGGTTCGCTGAACAGCCGGCTGCACGGCCCGCGACGGCTGCCCCAGTCGTGCCGCGACGGTTGAGATAGGCGGCTTCGTAGGCAGTGACTTCATTTGTCGTCCTCGCGTGTTCGATTGGCGCTAAACTAATGTCGTTATTAAATGCATTGTATGCAACACCCCGGCGAATTAACGTATTGGCAATTTCATGAATTGGATGGCCTCGGGTCGGGCGCCAATTGATTTCCAGCATCCAGTCAATAGTACACCGGCACGATAGGCAACCGGCAGATCCACGACTCTTGACTGCCAACGTACCTCCTTCGCTCAGCTCAAGCCAATTCCGCATAGCCCCTGGCCCTGGCCTCCGCCGCCAGCGCTTCGATCCGCGCATAATCCACCGCGCCGAGCTGCTCGAAGCCGGTGATCGACAGCGAGCTGAGGATTTCCGCCATCCTGCGCTGCGGCCTCAGCAAGGCCTCGCGCAGCAACCGCACCAACTCCTCCGGCACGGCGGCGCCGGCGATCATCGGCAGGCCCGGCGCGGCGGCCGAATACTGCAACACGGCCAAGCCCGCCAGGCTGTCCGGCTGGGTCTGCTGCAAGTAGCCGAAGCTCACGCAATCGATGGCGGCGATGTCGGCCGCGCCCTCGCGCAGCAGCGCCAGGCTGGCGACGTGGCTGCCGCTCCAGCGCACCTGGCGGAAGAACCTGCCCTGCTCGGCCAGCGGCGCCACCGCGTGGCGCAGCACGTTCATGCCGCTGTTCGAGCCGACGTCGTTGGCAACGGCGACCTGCCCGCGCGCCTCGGCCAGCGTGCCGATGCCGCCGCCCTTGCGCACCACGATCACGCTGGAATAGTCGCTGCCGGCGCAACCGGCGAAGGCGTAGCATGGCGTGGCGAGCAATTGCACCCGCTCGCGCAACAGGCTCACATAGGGATAGCCGCAAGTCTGGCTGAACAGCAGGTCCGGCCGTTGCCACAGGGCTGGCAGGGACGGCTCGCGCAACAGCTCGACCTCGCCGCGCCAGCCGGCGGCGCGCAGCAGGTCGAGCAACGCTTCCAGCAAGGCCTCGTAACCATCGCTGAGCTCGGTGGAAAGGTTGTACATCGGCAGGGAAATTTTCCAGCTCATCGCACTAGCCCGGCATGTGGGGGTGGACCGGCGCATCGACCGGGCGGAAACCGAAGCGCCGCACCAGCTCGCCATAACCGCGCACATGGAAGCCGCCGCTGCGGGCCAGGTAGGCGTCGCGCCGCGCCTTGTAAATGCGCGGCATCAAGTACCAGGGCAGCGACGGCAGGTCGTGGTGCACCAGATGCAAGTTGTTGTTCAAGAACAGCAACCGGAACAAGGGCTCCGCCTCGTTCAGCACGATGCGCTGCTTGTGCTCCTCGGCCGGCCGGTGCTCATAATAGGAACGGATCATGGTCAGCGATTGCGCCGGATAGGAAATCGCCAGCACATAGTACAGCGGCGACATGCCGAAAGACTCGTTGAGCCACCACAACATGATGCCCAGCATGGCGAAGTGGCCCAACCACATCGGCACATGTTTCCAGTCGCCCTGCCAAGGCTGGCGCAGCGCCTCGCCCCAGGCGCCGACGATGGTGATCGCCGGGCCGACCAGCATGCGGCCGCAGAAGGTTTTGTTGAACCAGTGCAGCGTGCGCAGCGGCTTGCCCATATCCGCCCAGCGCGCCGGCGACACATAGTAACTTTCCGTGTCGAGCGCCGGCATGGTCAGATGGAAATCGTTGTGGTGGCGCAGATGGCTGTCGCGGTACAGGCGGTAGGGATACCAGATCGCCAACGGCGCCAGGCCGAACAGGCGGTTCAGCCACGGCCAGCGCGTCGGGTGGCCGTGGATCAGCTCGTGTTGCAGCGACATATACCAGGCGCACCACCAGATCATCAACAGGGTCGCGCTGAGCGGACCGATCTGTTGCCAGTAAGCCAGTGTGGCAAACCAGCCGCCGTAGATCAGCGCCATCAAGGCCCAGGTCGGCCACTCGCCGATCCACAGCGGACGTTGCCGTTCCTGGGCGACTTGCAGCCTTTGCTCCTCGTCGATGTATTCCGATGCCTGCCTCTTCAACAATGCTGCTTGCATACCGGCCTTTCCTGGCTGATGGTGAAAATGTTCAAAACGGTGTTACAGCGCGAAGCCGAGCAGCGCTTCGACGCGGGCGATGCCCTCCTCGCCTTGAATCAATTGCGTGGCCGACTCGATGTCCGGTGCCAGAATACGGTCGCCGACGTACACCGCGACCTGCTCGCGCAGCACGCCCAGCGCCGCCCGCGTCGCCGGCGCCAGCGACTCGACCGGATAGAACTCCAAGGCCTGGCCGGCCGCCAGCAGTTCCAGCGCCAGCACCCGTTCGACGTTCTCGATCACCTGCAAGGTCTTCAACGCGGCCGGCGTGGCCAGGCTCAGATGGTCCTCTTGCAGCGCCGAGGTGACGTAGTTGTCCACCACCATCGGCTGCGACAGCACCTTGTTCTCGGCCACCAGCGAGGCGGCGACGTATTGCACGATCATCAGGCCGGAGTTGAGGCCGCTACCCTCGACCAAAAACGGCGGCAGCCCGCTGACCAACGGATTCACCAGCCGGTCGATGCGCCGCTCGGCCACACCGCCCAGCTCGGCCAGCGCGATGGTCAGCAGATCGGCGGCGAAGGCCATCGACTGGCCATGCGGATTGGCCTGCGACACCACCCGGTAATCCTCCGGCGTGCCCAGCACGATCGGATTGTCGGTGGCCGAGGCCAGCTCGATGTTGACCTGCGCCGCCACATGGGCGATCTGGTCGCGGCTGGCGCCATGGATGTGCGGAATCGCCCGCAGGCTCAGCGCGTCCTGCGTGCGCAGTCCCTGCGCGCCGCGCAGCAAGGCACTGCCGGCCAACAACGCGCGCAGATTGCGCCCCACCCGCTGCGCGCCGGCGTGCGGTTTGAGCGCCAACACCTCGGCGTCGAAGGCCACCGTCTGGCCTTGCAACGCCTCGAAGCTCATCGCGCCGACGATGTCGGCCCACTTCTGCAAACGCGCCGCCCGGCTCAGCGCCACGCACAAGACGCCGGTCATGCACGGCGTGCCGTTGACCAGGCTCAGGCCGTCCTTGGCGCCCAAGGTCAGCGTCGGCAGGCCGGCCCGCGCCAGGGCCACCGGCGCCGCCAGCGTCTCGCCCTGCACGCGTACCCGCCACAGGCCGACCAGCGGCAGGCCGATGTGCGCCATGTGCGTCAGGTAGCCGACCGAGCCGCGCGCCGGCACCAGCGGCACGATGCCGTGGTTGAGCAGGTCCACCAGGCCGTCGACCAGCGCCGGACTGATGCCCGACTTGCCGTGCGCATAATTGGCGACCTGGGCGCAGATGATCGCCCGCACCAGCTCGTCCGCCATCGGCGCGCCGACGCCGCAGGCATGGCTCTTGAGCGTGTTCAGCGACAACTCGGGCAGCGACTCCGGTGCCAGCAACTGCTCGCTCAGCGCGCCCAGCCCGGTGTTGATGCCGTAGGCGCGCACCCGGTCGGCCACCACCCGCTCGACCACCCGGCGCGCCGCCAGCAGGCGTTGGCGCGCCAGCGGCCCCAGCGACAACGTCGCGCCATGCGCCACGCAGACCACCTGGCGCCAATCCAACACCACATCATCCAGCTCAACCATGCTCGCCCTCGTGTCCTGTTCCCGTGTCGAACACTCGCGTCCAACACCCGTGCCCGCACCCTCTTCCCGCCCGCACCCTTGCCATATAAACACTTCAGAAACCGCCAACTTGTCGTTCCCGCGCAGGCGGGAACCTATGCCGAACCAATCGGCATGCGGGGCATGGCTTCCCGCCCGCGCGGCGATCCGCCGATGCAAAATGACGGATGTCGAGACTCCCATATGCCGTCCCGCCCGCCCACCAACTGCTTGCCGCGCGCCTAGCGCCAAGGCGTCAAGCGACGCTCCAGCAGCCGCATCGAATAATCGCTAACGATGGCCAACAGCGCCACCGCGACAGCGCCCTCCATCACCTGCGCCGCGTTGTTGACGGCCAAGCCGGAAATGATCGGCGTGCCCAGGCTGACGCCGCCCACCATCGGCGCCAGCGATGCCGTGGCGACCAGCAACAGCAAACTGCCGCGCACGCCCGCCAAGATGGCCGGCAGCGCCAATGGAATCTCGACGGCGAACAAGCGCCGCAGCGGCCCCATGCCCAGACCCTCGGCGGCCCGCTTGAGCTCGCCGTCCACCTGGTCCAGGCCGGTCAGGGTGCCTTGCACCGTCGCCATCAAACCGTAGGTGAACAGCGCGAAGGCGATGGCCTCGGAGCCGAAGCCGAAGATCGGCGTGGCCAGAAACAGCACGGCGACCGGCGGCAAGGTCTGCCCCAGCGTCACCGTGTTGGACAGCAGCGGCAGCAAGACCCGGCCCCGGCTGCGCGTGGCCCAGACGGCCAGCGGCACGCCGAGCAACAGCACGCCGGCCATCGCCGTGGCGACGATCAGCAGATGGCTGCAGGCCGCCTCAAGCAAGCTGATCCGTTCAAACAGCACCGCCTGGCCCGGCGCGGCCAGGGGTTCCAGCGCCGCGCGCCACCACGACTCGCGGCTGAACAGCAGCCACAGCGCCGGCCAAGCCAGCAGGCCCGGCGCGAAGCCCGGCGCGAAGCGCGATTTGCGCGGCTTACTCATGGCGTCAAGGCAAAGTCTGCCAACACCAGATGGCCAACCGCCTCGCCGGCGCCGTCGACCACCACCAGTTCCGCCTGACCGCCCAGCAACTTGCTCAGCGCGGCGCGCGCGCTGGTGTGCAGCGCCACCCGCTCGGCGCCGGCCGCTCCGGCCGCCAACGCGCCGCCGACACGGCCGCCGGCGCCGGTGCCGGCGCGGCGCATGAAGTCGGCCACGCTGTGCCGCGCCAGCCGCTTGAGTTCCGGCTCCTGGCCGATGAACAGTGCGGCGAAGGCGTCGGCCGGCTGGCGCAGCAAGACGTCCGGCTCGGCGTACTGCACCACCGCGCCGTCGCGCATCAGGCAGATCTTGTCGCCGAGACGGATCGCCTCGTCGATGTCGTGGGTGACGAAAACGATGGTCTTGCGCACGTCGCGCTGGATGCGCAGCAACTCGTCCTGCAACTGCTCGCGGCTGATCGGATCGAGCGCGCTGAACGGCTCGTCCATCAGCAGCACGGCCGGGTCGGCCGCCAGGGCGCGGGCGATGCCGACGCGCTGCTGCTGTCCGCCGGACAACTCCTTCGGATAACGCGCGCCGTAACGCTGCGGCTCCAGTTGCACCAGCGCCAGCACCTCGTCGGCGCGGCGCAAACGCCTGGCCTTGTCCCAGCCCAGCAACTGCGGCACCACGGCGACGTTCTCGCGCACCGTCAAATGCGGAAACAGGCCGCCGCTCTGGATCACATAGCCGATCGAGCGGCGCAGCAGTACCGGATCGAGGTCCAGCGCGTCCTTGCCGCCGATCAAAATCTGCCCGGCGCTCGGTTCGACCATGCGGTTCACCACCCGCAGCAAGGTGGACTTGCCGCAACCCGAAGGCCCGATCAGCACCACCAGCTTGCCCTGCTCGATGTTCAGGTCGGCACGGTTCAGCGCGACCACGCCGTCGTAGCGCTTGTCGATGTGTTTCAATTCGATCATGCCCGCACTCCTTGCGGCAGCCAGACCCAGGCCAACAGGCGGGTCAAGGCGTCGGCGCCGACGCTGAGGGCGACCACCGGCAACGATCCCAGCAACACCAGATCGGCCACCGACTGCTCGGTGCCGCGCAGCAGGAAGTAGCCGAGGCCGCCGGCGTTGACCAGCACCGCCACCGTCGTCAGTCCGATCAGCAACAACAAGGCGGCGCGCAGACCCTGGATGAAAAACGGCGCGGCCAAGGGCAGCTCGACGCGCCAGAAAATCTGCCGCGCGCTCATGCCCATGCCCTTGGCGGCCTCAAGAATGGCGGCCGGCACGCTCTTCAGGCCGGTATGCGTCTGCAGCACCACCGGCCAGATGCCATACAGCACCAGCGCGACGATGGCCGGCGCGCTGCCAAGTCCGCGCACGCCCAGCGTGGCCAGCGGCGACGACCATTGCGCATCGGCCCAGGCGGCGGCGCCGTTGGCCAGCAATTGGTCGAGCAACTGATACAGCGACACGCCCAACACCGGCAGCAACAACAGCAGACCGAGCGCCAGCGCCACGCCATGCACCAGCGCCAGCACGGGCGAGGTCCGGCGCCGCAACAGCCAGCGGCCGGCGACGGCGAACAGCAGCAGCCCGGCGCCGAAAGCCAGCACGCCGCCGAGCGTCAAGCAGCGGCCATAGGCGGACAACAAGGGCAGCAACAGGCCGAACAAGGCGATCGACGGTATGGTTTGCAGGAAGCCGGTGACGCCCAGCAACAGGTTTTCATAGGCCGGCCGGCGCGCCGCCAACTGGCCGATGGCGGCGCCGGCCAGCAGGGCAAACGGCAGCGCGGCCAGCACCAGCAACAGGTGGCGGACCAATTCCTGCTGAAAAACGGCGGCGACCTCGCGGTATTCGAGCACGATGCCAAGATGTTGAAATGGCGCCAAGCAAGCCAGAGCGGCCAACGCCAGCACGGGCAGCGGCAACAATTGCGGCGCCTCGGCGTAGAGGGCGAAGCCGGCCACATACAGCGCGGCGACGCCGCTCCAGGCGCCGGCGGCGATGCCGACGCGGGCGAATTCATTGTCGGCGGTCAGGCCGGCCGCGCCAAAACTCAGCGCGGCAAAACCGGCCGCCGCCGCGACGCTGAGCGCCACTGCCAGGGGCAGCGCGCGCCTGCGGCCGGGCGCCAGCAGCGCGCCGCCGGCCAACGCCAGCCAAGCGGCCGCCACCAGCCAGCCCCAGCCGCCCCAGCCGCTCCAGCCGCCCGTCAGCGCGAACAGGCCGAAGGCGTCGCCATCCGCCACTACCCGGTTCTGCCGCAGCACGACGAAGGGCCATTGCAGAGAAAGCAAGCCGAGCAAGGCGGCCAGCAGCGCGACGATGTTGGGACGCGCCGGCCATCCTGTCGCCTTCACGCCGACCTTGCGCAGCAATGGCAAAACAAGCGGCAAACCCGGCGCCGTGCTCATTTCAGAAAACCCTTCTCCCGCAGATACTGCTCGGCCACCTTGGCGCCGGACTGGCCGCCCACCACGATCCTGGCGTTCAGACGCGACAATGTGGCTGTATCGAGCGTAGCAAAAATCGGCGCGACGATGGTGCCGATGGCCGGGTATTTTTTCAGGGCATCACTCCGCACCGTCAACACCGGCTGGTAGACCTCGACCGCCGCGCGCGGATCGCTCAGCGCCAGCAGGCCCAGCGCGGCCAGTTGGCCGTCGGTGCCGTAGGCCATCGCCACGTTGGCGCCGCTGGTGCCCTGCGCCGCCGCCGTTTCCGTCTGGGCGGTATTGCCGCCCGGCAGAATGATCAGCTGCGTCGGTTTCAGCTTGAAAGCATAGGCCGCCTCGAAGGCTTTCAGGCCGTCGTCGCGGTCGACGAACTCCTGGCTGGCCACCAGCTTGACGGGCTTGCCGGCGTTGACGTGGCGGGCCAGGTCGGCCAGCGAGACCAGTCCTTCGGCCGCCGCCAGCTTTTTCGGCACCGCCAGCGCGTAGCTGACGTTGGCCGGCGCCGGCTTCAGCCAAACGATTTGATGTTGTTCCAGGTCGGCCTTGGCGCCGGCGGCGTAGGCCTTGGCGGCGTCCTTGAAGGTGCCGGCCGGAAACTTGACGTTCTTGATCAGGTAGGGAGCGTTGCCGGTGTATTCGGGATACAGGTCGATCTCGCCCTCCAGCAAGGCCTTGCGCACCACTTGGGTGGCGCCGGTGCCGCAACGCTCGTTGACCTTGATGCCCTTGGCCTCCAGCGCCAGCCGCACCAGCGGGCACAACAGCGAACCCTCGGTGTCGATCTTCGAGCCGATGGTGATGCCGGCCGAGGCCGGCGCCGGCGCCGCCAGGGCCGTGAGGGGCAGGCCGAATTGCAGCGCCACCAACAGGCCGAAGGTGGCCAGGCGCGGCCGGACGGCGCTTGCCGCCTCGCGCGCCGCCGGCACACCGGCAAGACCCCGAGACGTAACCCTGGGGTGGGGGGGCNGGTCGGACCCCGAGGGGTCCGACCCCGGCTGTTGTACTTGGGTTTGGCCAAAAATTTCCATATCACTCTCCAGAAAGAAGCGGCCGCATCAACGCGGCCGCCGCATATTTCGGCCTGCGCCAAGCTACTGAGTTAAAACCGCGCCTTCAGCCGCAGGCCGACGGTGCGCGGACGGGCCATGAACAGGGTGTCGCCCGGTTGGATGGCGATGCCGTTGGTGGTCACGTCGTTGACCTTGTTGCCGTTGGTCAGGTTGCTGCCGAACAGGCCCAGTTCATAGCCGCGCGTCTTGTAGGTCACCGTCGCGTTGACGGTGTTGGACGACGGTATCTCCGAATAAGCGCCCTGCTCCTTGGCGAAGTTGGTGTAGGCGTTGCCACGGTAGGCATAGCTGGCGGAGACGCCAATTTCGTCCGTATCGAACACCGGAACCGCATAGCTGAGCGTCGCGCTGGCGGCGAAATGCGGCGCGTACGGCGTGCGGCTGCCGGCCGGAATGTTCTGTGCGGCGATGCCGGTCAGCACGGTGTTCTTGGCGTAGGCGTTGTTGTAGGAAGCGTTCAGGCCGACCGAAGCGCGCCGCGTCAGCTTGAACGCCGTTTCCAGTTCGATGCCCTGGCTGCGCACCTTGCCGGCGTTCTGCGTGAAGTAGTAGGTGCACGGCAGCTTGTTGAACACCTGCACGTCGCTCCACTCGATCAGGTAGGCGTTGACGTTGAAAGTCATGCGGTGGTCGAGCAAGGTGTTCTTCGAGCCGACCTCGTAGTTCCACAGGCTGTCCGGGGCGAAGGTCGACGGCGCGTTGACGCCGCAGAAGTTGAACGGCACCGGCTGGTTGTTGCCGCCGTAGCGGAAGCCCTTGCCGACGGCGGCGTACAGCAGGTGGTCGGCGTCGACATGGTAGGCGGCGGCGAAGCGCGGGTTGGCGCCCCGCGCCGTGGCGCTGCTGCGGCTTTCCTCCGGCACGCCGACCGGCACCGCCGGGCTGGCGCCGACCAGGTTGCCGAACAGGCCGGTGAAGCGCAGGTCGAAGTCCTGCGTGCCACGGAACAGGCGCAGTCCGGCGGTCAGGTCGAGCTTGTCCCACAGCGTGTAGGTGGCCTCGGCGAACAGCGCCGCCTGGCGCGACTTGGAGTTTTGCAGGCCGGAGAAAAAATCGTCCGGGCCGAAGGCCAGGTCGTTGGTCTGCGAGTTGTAGCCCGGGAAATTGTGCGTGGCGGCGAAGCGCGCGTCGAAGCCGGTGGTCGGCTCGTCCTGGCGCGTCTTGCGCTTGCCGCTTTCGAAGAAGGCGCCGGCGGTCCACTTGAGCGGCCCGGCATCCTTCGAATTCAGACGGAACTCCTGGGCGAAGTCGGTCACCGCGTTGCCGATGGTGTAGGCGGCCTGCATCAGCGGCGCCTTGCCGCCGAAGATGAAGGCGGTGGCCGGATACTGCGCCGAGGTCAGGTACAGGGTGTCGCGGTGCAGGTAGGAGGTCGACGACACCAGCTGGGCGCGGCCCAGGTCGTAGCTCAGCGCCAGGTTGTACAGTTGCAGATTGTCGTTGCTCTTCTGCGGCAACAGGGCGATGGTGGTGAACGGCGCCAGCCCGGCGTATGCGTCGTTGACGCCGCCCTTGACGTTGGAGGCGGTCACGCTGGCGTCGATCAGCAGCTCGGCCGAGGCGCGCAGGCGCAGCGCGGCGCGACCCTGGTTGGTCGAGACGGCGTTGGTGGTGTCGCCCGTCAGCGCGTTCTTGATATAGCCGGAATCGTTGCCGGTGTAGCCGGTCAGGCGCAGGCCCAGCACGTCGTTCTTCAGCGGGATGTTGACCATGCCGCGCAGATTGTGGTTGTTGCCGCCGAAGCCGGAGGTGCGCGAACCGACCGCCTCGACCGAGCCGAACAGGTCGTTGGTGTCCGGCTTCTGCGTGATCTGGCGCACCGCGCCGGCCATCGCGCCGGCGCCGAACAGCGTGCCCTGCGGCCCTTGCAACACCTCGACGCGCTCCAGGTCCAAGACCTTCAAATCGGGATTGCCCGACTTCAGCGTCACCGGCATGTCGTCGACATACACCGCCACCAGCGACGAATCCTGGATTTCCGACGGCACGATGCCGCGCACCACCAGGCCGCGCATGGTGATGTTGTTGACGCCCGGCGCCTGCTCCTGCACGCTCATGGCCGGCACCAGGCTGGCGATGTCCTTCAGGTTGCCCAGGCCGAACTTGGCCAGGCTCTCCGGCTTCAACACGGTGACGGCGGCCGGCACGTTCTGCACGTCGACCGCGTTGACGGCGCGCGTGGCGGTCACTTCGATGCGCTCGATCTTCTCCGAACTGCCGCCGCCGCTCAGGCGCGCCGCGGCGCGGGCCGCTTCGGCGCCCTGCTGCGCCGGCGCGGACGCCTGCTGCTGCGGCGCCTGCGCCTGCGCCTGTGCTTGCGTCTGTGCCTGTGCCTGTGCCTGTGCCTGTGCCTGTGCCTGTGCCTGTGCCTGCGACGTGGCGATCACGCCGAGCGACAACACGGCCAAGGCGCCATGGCCAATCAAATGCTTACCCATCTGTATTCCCTCAAATATTATTGTCGTATTTTTATTGCGCATGTGTCGCGCCGGCATTGTATGCGGCCTGGGACAGCCCCGGCAACGGCATTGCTGACAGGGGCGGAGTGCGCGGCAAACGAGGCTTCGGGTAGCTCATCACCACGAAAAAAGTATATACAAGCATGCAAGCCATGCCCACGAAGATAATCGCGCTTGTTTATGTGAAATTTGCTGGGCGCCCATGGCACGGCCCGGCTTGGCGGCGCGTCCTTGACAGCGCGGAATGCTTGTGTTTCCGGCCATGCCAAGGGTGTCGCAAGTTGGTCTCAGCGCAGCAGCTTCACATTGACAACTCGCTCACAGCGGGACAGAATCAGCAACACACAAAAGTTTTTTTCCATCGGCAACACTGCGCCCCGCCCGGTTTTTTCCGCGTCCCGATTCGGCGCCCGCAGTCCCTGGTCACCCGCCAGCCTACCCCGCCGGGGCCGCGAACCCGCCCCTTGCACCGCCATGATATAGCAGCACATCACCGCAAGGAGAGCACTGTGAAAGTATCGAACTGGAACATCGGCACCCGCCTCGGCCTCGGCTTCGGCGTCGTGCTGCTACTGCTGCTGGCCGTCACCGTGCTGGGCATCACCCGCATGGCCCAGGTGCAGGCGCGGCTCGACGAGATCGCCAACGTCAACAATCCCGAGGGTGCGCTGGCCGTCGCCATGCTGGCCACGGTGACCGACCGCGCCATCGCCATCCGCAACCTGGCCCTGCTGAGCGAGATGAAGGACATGCAGCCGGAGGCCGAGCGCATCCGCCGCAACGAGCAGAAATACGCCGCCGCCGAAGCCAAGCTGAACAAGATGTTCACCGAGCTGTCCGGCACCAGCGAGCGCGAGCGCGCCATGATGCCCAAGATCAAGGCGGCCGAGGCGGCGGTGCTGCCGGTGATGGCCAAGGCGGCGGCGCTGGGCCTGGCCAACAAGGCCGACGAGGCGACCGTCGTGCTGATGAAGGAGCTGCGCCCGTTGCAACAACAATGGCTGGCCCTGCTCAACGAGCTGAACGAACTGGAAGCCAAGCTCAACACCGAGGCCGGCGCCGACGCCGCCAGCGCCTACGCCAGCGCCCGCATGATGATGTTGCTGCTGTCGGCCTGCGCCATCGCCATGGGCGTGCTGATCGCCTGGCTGGCGACGCGCTCGATCACCGCGCCGATGCAGCAGGCCGTGCGCATGGCGCAGACCGTCGCCGCCGGCGACTTGACCGGCAGCATCGTGGTCACCACCAGCGACGAGACCGGCCAGCTGTTGCAAGCGTTGCAGGACATGAACACGCGGCTGCAGGACATCGTCGGCCAGGTGCGCGCCGGCACCGACACCATCGCCACCGCGTCGAGCCAGATCGCCACCGGCAATATGGACCTGTCGCAGCGCACCGAGCGCCAGGCCAGCTCGCTCGAGGAGACCGCCTCGTCGATGGAGGAGTTGACCTCGACCGTCAAACAGAACGCCGACAACGCCCGCCAGGCCAACCAGCTGGCCGTCTCGGCCTCCGACGTGGCCGGCAAGGGCGGCAGCGTGGTGGCCCAGGTGGTCGACACCATGGATTCGATCAACGCCTCGTCGAAAAAGATCGTCGACATCATCAGCGTGATCGACGGCATCGCCTTCCAGACCAACATCCTGGCGCTCAACGCGGCGGTGGAAGCGGCGCGCGCCGGCGAGCAGGGCCGCGGCTTCGCCGTGGTGGCCTCCGAGGTGCGCAACCTGGCGCAGCGCTCGGCCGCCGCCGCCAAGGAGATCAAGGCGTTGATCGGCGACTCGGTGGAAAAGGTCGACGTCGGCAGCCGCCTGGTCGGCCAGGCCGGCGCCACCATGGGCGAGATCGTCGCCAGCATCCGCCGGGTCACCGACATCATGGGCGAGATCACCTCCGCCAGCCACGAGCAGGAGGTCGGCATCGACCAGATCAACCAGGCGGTGGCCGAAATGGACACCGTCACCCAGCAGAACGCCGCCCTGGTCGAACAGGCGGCGGCCGCCGCCTCGGCCTTGCAGGAGCAGGCCGCCGGACTGGCCGAGGTGGTCGGCGTCTTCAAGCTCGACCGGGCGCACCAACCGCCGCCGCTGGCCGCGCCGCAGCGGGCGCGGACCCGGCCGGGACAGTTGGCGCTGCCGCGCTAGCCGGCGGCGAGGCCGTAAAAACAAAACAGCCCCTGAAAAACCAGGGGCTGTTTTGTGTGGCCGGCGCGCGCGGCGGGTATGCGCCCGCTACGCCCTTATGGCTGGGGGTGCAGCTTGGAATTGCGCCGCGAGTAGCCGAAGTAGATGGCCAGGCCGATCAACAACCAGACGCCGAAGGCGATCCAGGTGGTGCGGCTGAGGAAGGTCATCAACGCCAGGCAGAACACCACGGCCAGCGCCGGCACCACCGGCACGCCGGGGCAGCGGAAGGCGCGGTGCAGGTCCGGGCGGCGCTTGCGCAGCACCACCACGGCGACCGACACCAGGCAGAAGGCGGCCAACGTGCCGATGTTGATCAGCTCGGCCAGCACGCCGAGCGGCACCACGGCGGCGATCAGGCCGAAGACGATGCCGACCACCCAGGTGGCGAAGAACGGCGTGCCGAACTTGGGGTGCACGGTCGACAGCTTGGCCGGCAGCAGGCCGTCGCGCGACATGGCGAAGATCACCCGCGTCTGGCCGTAAGCCATCACCAGGATCACCGTGGTCATGCCGAGGATGGCGCCGAGGTCGACGAAGCCGGCGAACCAGCCCTCGTTGGCGTACTGCAGGGCCAGCGAGACCGGATGGTCGATGCCGGCAAACTTCTGGAACGGCACGATGCCGGTCATGATCGCCGACACCAGCACGTACAAAATGGTGCAGACGGCCAGCGAACCGATGATGCCGATCGGCAGGTCGCGCTCGGGCCGCTTGACCTCCTCCGCCGCCGACGTCACGGCGTCGAAGCCGATGAAGGCGAAGAACACCAGCGCGGCCGCGCTCATCACGCCGTTCATGCCGAAGGGCATGAACGGTTTCCAGTTGGCCGGCTCGACGTGGCCGGCGCCGACCACGATGAACAGGATCACCACGGCGATCTTGATCGCCACCATGATGCCGTTCATGCGGGCCGACTCGCGCACGCCCCAGGACAGCATGGCCGTCAGGAACAGCATGATCAGCAGCGCCGGCAGGTTGAACAGGGTGTCGACGCCGGGCACGGAACCGGGCGCGGCGGTCAAGGCCACCGGCAGGTGGATGCCGAAGCCGGCGATCAGCGACTGGAAGTAGCCGGACCAGCCGACCGACACGGCCGAGGTCGCCAGGCCGTATTCGAGCAGCAAGTCCCAGCCTATCATCCAAGCCACCAGCTCACCCATGGTGGCGTAGGTGTAGGTGTAGATGGAGCCGGCCACCGGCACGGTCGAGGCGAACTCGGCGTAGCACAAGGCGGCGAAGGCGCAGGCCAGCGCGGCGATGACGAAGGACAAGGTCAACGCCGGTCCGGCGGTCAGCGCGCCGGTGCCGGTCAGCACGAAAATGCCGGTGCCGACGATGGCGCCGACCCCCATCAGGACCAGGTCCAACGGTCCCAACACTTTTTTCAAGCCGCCGCTGGCGCGGCCCTGCGCCAACATGGCGTCCAGATTCTTCGTTCGGAAAAGGCTCAAGTTACTGTCTCCTGCTATGTTTTAGATTGTTGTGGTGTATTCGCTACCGCCGCCGCGCCACCGGCGCGCAGGATACGGACCCGCAGTCTACACCGTTTCCCCCTCGGTCCGACAGTACTAGTGTCCTTTAGAACAACAATTCACCGCGCGCAACAGCATTGTGGTATTGAGCGGCACCTTCCGCCGTTTCGGCGACGAGGGCCGGGAGCGCTATCCGGCCGCCTCCGAACGGCTGCGCGCCCTGTTGCAGGGGCGTTGCGGTGTCAGGATGGTAGCGGGCGATATGCGCCGCAGCGCGCTGTACGACGACAGCGGCGTGATTGAAGTGCCGAGCTCCGCCCGGGCGGGCGAGGGCCAAGTATCTGCCTGGCCGCCAAGGGCCTGGTGTCTGCCTGGCGGGCAAGGGCCTGGTGTTTGGCGCGGCACGCCCACCGTCATTCCCGCGCAGGCGGGAATCCATGCCGCGCATGCGTTCCCGCCCGCCCTGCGCTCCGCCGATACGGAACAAGAAACTCGGGCTTGCGCCAAATCCCCTCAGCGCGCCGACACCGTGACCGGCACCAGCAACTGCGCGCTGCCACCGGCCGAATCGGTCACCAGCACTTTCAACTGATAACTGCCGGCCACGGGAGAATTCCAATAAGCCGTGATGTTCAGGCCGTTCGACTGGAACATCATGCCCATCGGCGCGTTGGAGATCGACACGGAAATCGAGCTGACCCCCGGGTCCGAAATGGCGATCAAACCGCTCATGCCGCGCCCCGCCACCCCGCTCATCGGCGCCGCCGTGATGACCGGGCCGCCGGCCGTGATCTTCACCGTGTACACGGCCTGGCCGCTCAAACCGGTCTTGCTGTCCTTCGCCACCACGGTGACGGCGTAGGTGCCGGCCAAGGGCTTGCTCCAGCTGACCTCGCCCGCCGCGCTGATCACCATGCCGGCCGGCGCGCCGCTCAAGGCATAGCTCACCGGGTTGGCCTTGCTGACCGCGACGGAAAACGACAGCGCGACACCGACCTTGCCGCTGATCGTCGACGCGCTCAGCACCGGCGCCGTCAACGGCGCGATGACCACGGTGTACACGCCCTGCCCTTTCAAACCGGTCTTGCTGTCGGTCGCGCTCACCGTGACGGCGTAACTGCCGGCCACCGGCAGTGCCCAGGCGACGGCGCCGGCGCTGCTGATGCCCATGCCCGCAGGCGCGCCGCTCAACGCGTAGCTGAGCGGGTTGGCCGCAGTGCTGGAGACGGTGAACGACAGCGGCGTGCCGACCTTGCCGCCGATGCTGGCCGAGGCCACCAGCGGCGCCGTGGCCACGCTCAGCCCGGACAGGGTGGACAACAAACTGCCCGCGTTGGGCGTGCCCAGGCCGGTCAACTGGTCGTAGCCGGCCTTGGCGGTGCAGGCGGCGCAACTGCCGTCGCTGCCTTTGACGATGTCGGCGAAGGCGCCGGCATAGTTGCCCGGCACGCTGGCGATCTGGCCGTACAGCACGGCGTGCGGCGCGCCCAGCGCCGCCTTGCCGTTCAAGGCGCGGCCGGCGTTGGCGACGGCGATCAGGCCGGCCCATTGCGGCGTCGACAGGCTGGTGCCGCCGGCGCTGATCCAATTGACGGCCGCGCTGCCGGGCGTCAGCACGGCGACGTACTGGCCGGAGGCCGGGTCGGCGTTGAAGGCGACGTCGGCCACGGTGCGGCGCAAGGGCGTGCCCAGGCCGGGCACCAGGTTGGTTTGATAGCTCGGCGTCGCCGTGAACTGGCTGACGCCGCCGCCGGTGCCGGACCAGGCCACCTCGGCGCGCGCGCCCGAACCGCTATAACTGAGCGTGGTGCCGCCGACCGCCAGCACGCGCGGCGACACCGCCGGCCAGGACACGCCGGCGCCGGAGTCGCCGGTCGCCGCCAGATACGTCATGTTGGCGGCCGAAAAGGTGCTGTCGGCCGCCATCGCGCCGCTGCTTTCCGGGCCGCCGAAACTCATCGAGACGATGCCCGGCCCCATCGCGTTGGCCAGTTTGACCGCGCCGAGCAAATTCGTGTAGCTGGCGTCGGCCGCCTCGATCAGCACGATGCGCGCCAGCGGCGCCGTGGCGTGGGCCCATTGCACGTCGAGCGTGATCTCGGTGGCCCAGCCGGAGTCGTAGGCCGGCGCCGTGCCGGTCATGCCGCCGGCGGCGCTGCTGTAGACCACCGACAGTTCGCAGGCGTTGGCCGAGGCGGCCGCCAGCGGCAGGCCGGCGTTGGCGGCGATGGCCTTGTTGGCGCAGGTCGGCAGGCCGAATTTCTGGTTGAACGCGGCCAGTTCGGCGGCGACGTTGGGGTCGTGCTTGGCGTCGACGATGTAGATGGTCTGGCCGGCGCCGAGCTGGGCCGCCTGGGCCGGCGTCAGCGCGCTGCCGACGGCCGGCAGGGCCGGCAGGCCATAGGCGGCGCGGATCTGCGCCGGGTTGTAGGTCGAGACGACGCTGCTGGTCGCCATCGGCGCGGCGGCCGCCTCCGACACCGGGCCGCGCACGGCCTCCGACAGCGGGTTGCGCATGGCCTCGGCATGGCGTCCGCGCAAGGCCTGCACGGTCAGGCCGCGCGACGACAGGCGGCGGAACTCGGCCGGCATGGTCTGGGCGTGCACGGCGTCGCCCGGGGCGGCGTCGGCGGCGTCCTGCGGCGCGTCCAACAACACGGCGGCGGCGTGGAACAGGGGCAGCGCCAACTGTTGCGCCTCCTGCGCCGGCAGTGTGCCGGTGTCGAGTTCTACGATGGTGGTGCCGCTGGCCAGCAGCGCGGCCTGCGGCTGGTTCGCCGGCGCGTTGTCGACGCCGCCACAGGCGCTCAACACGGCGGCGGCGCACAGTGTCAAGGCCGCGCCGAACGGGCCGCCGCAAGCCGAGCGGCCAAGCCTGGAAAATATTGTCGTCCTGGCGAATGTGCTGTGCTTCATCGTCGTCCCCGATTGTCCGTGCCAGCTGGCGATTTTTTGCAATCGACGCCGACCCCAAGCTGGCGGCCGCACGCCGATACCCGGACACAAATATCAATGTTGCGCAAACAGCAGCAAGCACACAACATTTGTGTCCACACGGAAATTATCGCACATTTTTTAGGCAGAATATACAAGAACCGCCGCCGCCGCGCATGTCGATCCTCCCCTGTCGGGTTCGACAACAATGCATAATCTGCAACAATGCACAAGTTCATGGTAGGCTTCAAGCTGCTAGCCGCGTCCCCGCGCAAGCTGACGCCGGCGCGGTTGACTGCAACACCCCCAGCGGACCCGCCCGACCGGCGAGGTTCTTTCCTCCACCCCAAGCAGCGACGATCAAGATGACCTCGATGACCCATATACTACTGACCGGCGGCGCCGGTTATATCGGCAGCCACACCTATCTTGCACTGGTTCAGGCGGGCTATCGCCCCGTCATCCTGGACGACTATTCGAACAGCCACCCGGCCGTGCTGGCGCGGCTGCAACAGATTAGCGGGCAGCCGGTGCTGCACGCCCGTGGCGACGTCGCCGACGTCGCACTGGTGCGCGGCCTGCTCGAACAGTACCAGGTGGCTGCGGTGGTGCATTTCGCCGCCTTCAAGGCGGTCGGCGAGAGCGTCGAGCAACCCTTGAAATACTTCGACAACAACATCACCGGCATGCTGCGCCTGATGCAGGCGATGGAGCAGGCCGGCTGCCGCCGGCTGGTGTTCTCCAGCAGCGCCACCGTCTACGGCGACCCGGACTCGGTGCCGATCACCGAGGCCTTCCCGCTGCGCCATTCCAGCCCCTACGGCTGCACCAAGGTGGTCTGCGAGGAAATGATCGCCTCGATGCTGGGCGCCAACCCGGCCTGGCGCGCCGGCGTGCTGCGCTACTTCAACCCGGTGGGCGCCCATGCCAGCGGCCTGATCGGCGAGAACCCGCAGGGCGTGCCGAACAACCTGATGCCCTATGTGGCGCAGGTGGCCATCGGCCGCCGGCAGCACCTGAACATCTGGGGCGACGACTACCCTACCCCCGACGGCACCGGCCTGCGCGACTACATCCACGTCGCCGACCTGGCCGAGGGCCACGTCGCCGCGCTCGACACCCTGTTGCGCGACCAGCGCAGCTTCACCGTCAACCTCGGCACCGGCCGTGGCCACAGCGTGCTGGAGGTGGTGGCGGCCTTCGCCGCCGCCAGCGGCCGCCCGGTGCCCTACCAGATCTGCCCGCGCCGGCCGGGCGACATCGCCCAATGCTACGCCGACCCGTCGCTGGCCCGCGAGCTGCTGGGCTGGCGCGCCAGCCGCACCCTGGCCGACATGTGCGCCGACTCCTGGCGTTGGCAGAGCGCCAATCCGGAAGGCTACGTCTAAGCCGGGCCGGGCAGCCGCTTGCGCAGAGGTGTCGCGACCTGGTACTCACCGCCCATATCCCGTTGCCGTTGGCCGAGAAGGTCGACCAACTGGCCGCGGGTTTGCGCTAGTCCAAAAAGTCGGCGTACTCCTTCTGCCCGTAGGACGCCAGATTACGCCACGGCAGCGCGCGGGTCAGGCCACCCTGCGCTTTGACTTCGACGCGGCGGTAAAACGTCGCCGCCTGGTCGCCGCTTTCAATCACCAGCGCGATCTGTTTTTGTTCATCCCACAGCACCCGATGAAACTGGCCGTTCTTGACCCGCTCGCGCCAGCGCGCGCCCGGCACGGCCGAGGCTTGGCGCGACAGCGGCATGGCCAGCACCAACCGTGGATCGATCAAGTGGTAGGCGTTCTCCCACGAACCGTCGAAACTCACGTTGTCGTACTCCGACGGCGGAATCGCGATGACCTGTTTTTCATGCGCGTCGACATATGTCAGGCGCAGCTTGCTGTTTTCCAGCGCCACATGGCGCGGCAGCATGGCGTGGTTGAACTCCTTGTGGCCGTGCCCCTTGGCCGGCTGTGCATTCGGCGGCAATACCCGCGCCACCCAGACGTGGCCGGCGCGACGCAGCATGGTTTCCTCGTAGCGCGATTCGCGCGTCACGCCGTCCGGCGTCAGCGCCTTGCTGTAGTAATGAATCTGCAAATCCAGGTCCGGGTCGGGCGAGCTGGCCAGCGCCTGCGCGTTGTTGAGCACGAGGAGTGCGGCAAGTGCGGCGAGCGCGGCACGAATAAGCGCGACGTTTTTCATAAATTGCTCTTTAAGGTTGCTCGTTAAAATTGCTGGTGAAGGTTGCTGTCCACAATGTGTTCAGGGGGCCAGGCGGACGCATCTCGCCCGCCTGACCCCCTTTGCCTGGTCCCTGAAAAAAATCAGAAACCGAAGGCCGTCTTCAGCAAGCCAAATACCTTGGTGTTGTCCAGCGTGCCCTTGAACACCTTGGCGCCGGCGCCGGTGGCGAGCAGCTTGACGTCGCCGCCGCCATGGGTTTCGCTGGCCAGGCGCACGCCGGTTTCCTGCAGATAGTTATCGGCCAGCACGGTGGCGCTGTCGAGACTGGCGCGCCGGTCGGGACGGTTCGGACCGTTGCCGAACACCAGCGTCGTGTAGCTGTTGCCGTCGGCGTCCTTGCTGGCTTTGCCGGTTTTGTAGTCGCGGTTGATGTCGAGGATAGGATTGCCGCGCTTGCCGTAGCCGTTGAAGGCCAGCGTATGGTCGTGGTCGGCGGTGACCACGATCAGGGTGTTGGCCAGCGTCGGATCGTTCAGCTTGGCCTTGGCCAGCGCGGCCTTGATGGCGTCGTCGAAGGCGATGGTGTCGACCAGGGCGCGCTTGGCGTTGGTGCCGTGCAGCGCGTGGTCGATGCGGCCGCCCTCCACCATCAGGAAATAACCCTTGTCGCCTTGCGACAGCAGGTCCATCGCCTTGGTGGTCATCTCGGCCAGGCTCGGCTGGTTGGCGCCCTCGCCGACCGGCGGCGTGGCGCTGCGGTCGAGTTCGTATTCCAGATGGCTCTTGCTGCTGTACAGGCCGATGAATTTCTTGTTCAGCGGCGCGGCCGCCATCTCGCTCTTGTTGGCGGCCACGCTGTAGCCCTTGGCGGCGAGCTCGGTCAGCAGGTTGCGGCCGTCGGCGCGGCCGGCCTTGTTGCTGGCCGCGTCGAACGGGGTGAAATGGTTGCGTCCGCCGCCCATCAGCACGTCGACGCCGTCGCCCAGCGCGGCGTTGTAGCCGGCGCCGCCGGGCGCCAGCTGGGCGGCGATGGCGTACTGCGCATTGCGGTTGCAGATGTGCGAGAAGGTCGCCGCCGGCGTGGCGTGGGTCAGCTCGGTGGTGGTGATGGAACCGACCGCCTTGCCCTTGGCCTTGGCCAGCTCCAGGATGGTGGCGACCGTGCTGCCGTTGCCGCTGGCGCAATTGTTCACGCCCAGGTTGCCGTTGGCGTCCTTGCCCGGGTTGGTGGCCACCGTCTCGGCCGACATCGAGATGACCTCGTTGTTCATCTTCACGCCGGTCATGTAGGCCGCCATCGACGGAGCGCTGTCGGTGGTCTGGGCGTCGTTCGAGTAGGTCTTGATGCGCGCGGTGCGCTCCAGCGTGTCCATGGTCAGGCTGCCGTCCTCGCCATACTTGTAGATGCGCGAGGCGGTCACGGTGGACGGACCCATGCCGTCGCCGAGGAAGAAGATGATGTTCTTGGCCTCGCCGGCGGCGTGGGCGGCGGGGGCGAAGCTCAGCGCCAGCAAGGCGGCTATCAGTGTACGTTGCATGATGAATTCCTGTAAATAAATCAAAGACCGGCGGCGTTCTTGACCAGACCGAACACCTTGGTGTTGTCGATGGTGCCGAGGAAAGTGTCCGAACCCTTGCCGATGGCGCCCAGGAACACGTCGGTGCCGCCGTGGGTTTCGCTGCCGGCGTTCATCCGCACCGCGCCCTCCTGGTGGTAGGTGTTGGCGCCACTGACGCTGTCGTCCAGGCTGGCCATGGCGGCGCGGCTGCCCTGCACGCGGTTTTCGCCGTTGCCGAAGCCGATGATCGAGTACGGCGCGCCGTCCAGATCCTTGGTCACGGCGCCGCTGACGTAGTCCTTGACCACGCCGAGCACGCCCGGATTGCCGGCGGCGGTCTTGCCGGTGCGTTTGGCGTAGCCGTTCAGCACCAGCGTGTGGTCATGATCGGCGGTGACCACGATCAGGGTGTTTTTCAAGGTCGGGTCGGTCAGCTTCGCCTTGGCGATCGCCGCCTTGATGGCGTTGTCGAAGGCCAGCGTGTCCTGCAGCGCCTTCTTGGCGGTGGTCTCGTGCAGCGCGTGGTCGATGCGGCCGCCCTCCACCATCAGGAAATAACCCTTGGCGTTCTGCCCCAGCACGTCCATGGCCTTGGTGGTCATCTCGGCCAGGCTAGGCTCCTTGGCCGGATCGCGGTCCAGGTCGTAGCTCATGTGGCTGGAGGTGAACAGGCCGAGCAGCTTGCTGGTCTTGGCGCCGTCGATGGCGTTGAATTCCGTGCTGTTGCTGGCGTAGGCGTAGCTCTTCGCCTTCATTTCGGCCACCAGGTCGCGCCCGTCGGCGCGCTTGCCGCCGTCCTTCAACGGCAGGAAGAACTGCTTGCCGCCGCCCAGCAGCACGTCCAGGCCGCCGCCCAGCGCGCTGTTGTAGCCGGCGCCGCCCGGCACCGCCGCCGCCGCGATGTCGTTCTCCAGGTCGCGGTGGCAGATGTGCGCGTAGCTGGCCGCCGGCGTGGCGTGCGTCACGCGGGTGGTGGTGACGACGCCGGTCGCCAGGCCCTGCGCCTTGGCCAGTTCGACCAGCGAGGTGGCCGGCGTGCCGTTCTTGCTGCCGCAATTGTTGGCCAACAGGTTGCCGTTGGCGTCGGGCAGCGGGTCGACCGCCAGCGTGTCGGCCGACATGGCGATCACCTCGTTGTTCATCTTCACGCCGGTCATGTAGGCCGACATCGACGGCGCGCTGTCGGTGACCTGCGCGTCGTTGGAGAAGGTTTTGACGAAGGCGGTTTCGGGCAGCGTGTCGATGGTCAGCTCGCCGTCCTCGCCGACGGCGTAGATGCGCGCCGCCGTCAACGTGGTCAAGCCCATGCCGTCGCCGAGGAAGAAGATCACATTCTTCGGCGCCGGGGCCGGGGCCGGCGCCGGCGTGTCGCTTGTCGATGTGCCGTTGCAGCCGGCCAGCAGCAGCGCGATAGCGGCGCCCAGGCCGGCTATGAGGGGGGCTTTGCGTGTCATGTCATTCATCCAGCGTGATTGAGAAGACGCGAATGTAGCAAGCCTGTGTGACGGGTTCATGACCGCAAGCGGGCGCCAGGGGGCCAGCCCGCCGGGCGCGGGCTTGTTTTGATCCGGCCGGGTCCGACTCGGCGCATCCGCCGGGGACTATAATGGCGGCCATACCGCCGGCGCGCGAGGCCGCGCCTGTTTCAATGTTTAAGGAAAGTGAATGGCCATGATTCAAGGAAAAAAACCGGATGCCGCACGGCTCGACAAGATCGTCGCCGACGCCCGCCGCGCCGCCGACACGCGCGAGCTGGGCTATCGCGAGCGCTCGCTGAAGATGTATCCCTGGGTTTGCGGCCGCTGCACCCGCGAGTTCACCCGCGCCAACGTGCAACAGCTGACCGTGCACCACCGCGACCACAACCACGACAACAACCCGCCCGACGGCAGCAACTGGGAGCTGTTGTGCCTGTACTGCCACGACAACGAGCACTCGCGCTATCTGGAGGCCGACCGTGGCCACGGTCTGCTGGCCGAGAGCATGCAGCCGGCCACCCACAATCCCTTCGCCGCCCTGGCCGGTCTGATCAAGAAAAAAGACTGAGCCTGCCGGGCCTGCCGCCCGCCGCCGCCGCCGCCGCGTCAGGATTCGGCCTGTTCCGCCTGCCTTGGCTGCGGCGACTCCAGCCGCTCCGCCGCAGCAGTGACGCCGTTTGGCGCCTCCGTCGACAAGGCCGATACGACGCGGTTGCGTCCGCTCTGCTTGGCGGTGTACAAGGCCGCGTCGGCGCAGCGCATCAGCGCATCGGCTTCGTCGCTCTGGCCGCTGGACGTGGCCACGCCGATCGACGCCGTGACGGTGACGAGCTGGCCCTTGGCCCTGATATCGATGCCGGCCACCGCCGCGCGGATCGCCTCGGCCCGCTGCACGGCGGCGGCCAGATCGCAGTCCGGCAAAATCACCACCAGCTCCTCGCCGCCGAATCGGCAGGCGACATCGACCGCGCGTATGCTATTGCGCAGCACCTCGCCGACCTTGCGCAACAGCAAATCGCCGGTGTCATGGCCATACGTGTCGTTGACGCGCTTGAAGTGATCGAGGTCGAGCAAAATGACGGACAGCGGGCTCTGGCGCCGATTCGCCCGCAGTTGCTCGCGTTTGAGCACCTCGTCCATGTAGCGGCGGTTGTACAACTCGGTCAAGGGATCGATGACCGACTGCTGCCGCAGCTTCAGGCGCAGCTGGACGTTGCTCAAGGCCAGGGCCACCTGCTCCGCCAGTTGGACTATCCATTGCTTGCGCTGCGCGCCCACCTCGCCGCTCAATTCCTGGCCGACCACGGTGATGCAGCCAATCACATCGCCCTGCGCCACCAGCGGCAGGCAGAGGCGCGGCGACGCCACGTGCGATTGGTCGCAATGGCGGCATTGCAGGGCATGCTCGCCCTCCGCGAAATGCTGGCCGCCCTTGCGCAAACCCCAGCAATCGAGCAGTTCCAAGGTGCCGCAATCGTCCTTTTCCGCGCCCCACTGGGCTTTGCGCTCGAGGATGTCGCGCGAATTCCGGTATAGATAAAGGGAACCGCTCAGCTTGGGCAGCAGGCGGCCGAAATAACGCGAAATGATGATCGAGGATTCATCCACCGATTCGGCCAGGTCGAGCGCATGCATCAATTCGGTCCCGCCGGCCAGTTGTTCGTTGCGCACGGAGGTCAGTTGCACGCTCAACTCCAGCGCCTCGGCGGCATTGCGCGCGGAGCGCTCGGCCTGGTGGCGCCGGCGCAAGGCCGAGTTGGCCGCCAGCAAGGTCGCGGCCAGCGCCGCAATATTCGCCAGGGTGGCCGCCAAGCCAAGATGGGCGGCAAACCGGGCGCTATTGATGGCCAACTGCCGCAACTCTTTGCGCCGCTCGGCGTTGCTGGCCACCTGCTGCGCCGTCAAGGTGCGCAACGTTTCAATCTGCGCCTTGTCGCTGCCGCCGGCATAGGTCGACACCAGCGCCTGGGCGGCGTCGAAGCCGCGTTCCCGCCGCGTCCGCACCGTTTGCTCCAGCGAGGCCAGCCTCACCTCGATGGCCCGTTCGAGTTGTTTGAACGAGGCGCGCTCGGCATCGTTGAGCGTTTTGCCGCGCAACTCGCCGATGGCGACGGGCAGCAAATCCAGCGCCGCATAGTAAGGCCGCAAGTACTCCTCCTTGCCGGCGACGACGTAGCCGAGCTGGCCGGTTTCCGCATCGCGCAGCAAGTTGCGCAGCGCCAGGAAGTCGCGCTCGCGTTGCCCCACTACGGTCAAGTCCGCCATCGCGCTTTGCACCCTGACCTCCAGCAGGTAGGGAATGGTCGCCACCAGCGACATCACCACCACCACCAGCCCGGCCGACACCTTGAGCGCGGTCTCAATTTTCATGGGATAGCCTAACTTGACAGTCGATTGCCAAACGGGCATCCCCGTGACGGCGAGCGGCACCGTCGGGTGCGGCGCCCCCCCGAAACTAGACTTGCACAAACAACACTATAGACGTGCTTGCGCCCAATAAATACTCACTTTGTCACGACAGACATATTTCCCACAATTGGCGCCCCGGGTGCTCGGCACCGGGCATCAGGCATCAGGCATTGCGAACGGGCGGAATATTTTTTAATGCAAGCGTATTGCATTAAAGGCGAGATGAAATTATGATGCAACTCGATTGCATTAAAAACCGTGTGCGCCGGCGCATGCACCGCCGTTCCCGGGCATATGCCCGCGAACTCCCCCACCACCACAGTTCAGCACATGAAAACAAGCATCCGGCCTATGGCCGCAGCAATTTCCCTCGCCCTCGCCACGGGCGGCCACGCCTACGCGGACGAGCCCGCCGCCGACGCCACCCTGCAAACCGTCACCATCAACACCAGCCGCAGCCCGCTCGATCCCAACCTGCCGACCACCAGCGCCAGCAAAACCCAGGAAGAACTGCGCCAGCAACAGAACATCTTCAATCCGGAAGATGCCTTGCGCAACATGCCCAGCATGACCATCCGCAAGCGCTACAGCGGCGACCGCAACGCCCTGGTTGGCGGCCGCAGCTTCTCCACCACGCAGGCGCCGCGGGCGCTGGTCAGCATGGACGGCTACCTGCTGTCGAACTTCCTCGGCCGCTTCGATGCGCCGCGCTGGAACATGATCGCCCCGGAGGAGATCGCCCGGGTCGACGTGCTGTACGGACCGTTCTCGGCCCTGTATGCCGGCAATTCCATCGGCACCACCATCGCCATCACCACCAGTCGCCCCACCGCTTTCTCCGGCGCGCTGCGCGTGGCGACGCAAGACCAGTCCTACGACCAGTACGGCTTGAAGGGCCACTACCGCAACTATCAGGGTTCGGCGCTGATCGGCGACAAGCTCGCTTCCGGCCTCTGGTACAAATTGATGCTCAACCATCAGGACGCCACCAGCCAACCGATGAACTACGCCATCGCCACGGCCGACGCCGCCGGCGGGTTCGCGGCGCCGGGCGGCGGCGTCGCCACGCCGGTCAGCGGCGTGGTCTACGATACCGGGCCGTTCGGCATCCGCCGCGCCATCCTGGGCGCGAATGGCGGTTCCATCGACCACACGCGGCAACACACGGCAAAGGCGAGCTTCGGCTACGATTTCAGTCCGACCTTGGGCGCGGAAGGCTTTGTCGCCTGGTGGCGGAACGATACCGTCACGCGCAACCAGACCTTCCTGCGCGACGCCGCCGGCAAGGCCGTCTGGTCCGGCCGCGTCAGCGACGGCGCCAATGTCTTCGTGCTGCCGGCGGCGGCGTTCGCCCCCTACACCCGCGAGGAACAGCACGCGCAAGCCGGCTTGACGGTCAAGAGCCGCCACCGCAGCGGCTGGAACGGCAGCGTCTCGGCCAGCGCCTACCGCATCCTCGGCGATGTGCAACGCAACGCCGGCAGCGCCGATCCGCTGGCCGCCAACGGTGGCCCCGGCAGCGCCGTGTTACGCGACGGCAGCGGCTTCAATTCCATCGACGCGCAAGCCACCTACACGCCCGGCGCCGGCGATTGGACCGGCGGCGCGCATGCCCTGGTCCTGGGTGTCCACGCCGACAACAACAAGCTGAAACAGACCACCCGCGGCACGGCGGACTGGCGCAACGCGAATGGCGCGGAGAGCCAGTTCGTCGGCGGCGAAACGCGAACCTTTGCGCTGTACGCGCAAGACGCCTGGCGTTTTGCGCCGCAGTGGCACGCCACCTTCGGCCTGCGGGCGGAGTCCTGGCAAGCCAGCGACGGCGTCCAGCGCGCCCTACCCGCCAGTCCACGCAACTATCCGCGCCGCAGCGAACGGGCCTGGTCGCCCAAGTTGTCGCTCAACTGGGAAGTCGATGGCGACACCACGCTGCGCCTGTCGGCCGGACGCGGCACGCGCTTCGCCACCGTCTCGGAACTGTTCCAAGGCACGGCGGCCGGCAGCAGCATCGTCATCAACGACCCCGATCTCAAGCCGGAACGCTCGACCGCCCTGGAGCTGATGGCCGAGCGGCGCTATGAACTGGGCAGCCTGCGCGCCTCGCTGTTCCAGGACGACGTGCGCAACACCATCTGGAGTCAGTTGAATCTGAACGTCTTTCCCAACGTGAGCAATGTACAGAACGTCGGCCGCGTGCGCACGCGCGGCCTGGAACTGGTCGGCCGGCTCGACCGCCTGGGCGTCCATGGCCTGAGCGCGGAGGCCAACATCGCGTTTAGCAAGTCGACCATTCTGGAGAACCAGAACTACCTGCCCTCGGTGGGCAAAGACTGGACGCGCGTGCCACGGGTGCGCTCATCCAGCACCTTGACCTATGCGCCGGCCGACAGCTGGAGCGCCTCCGCCACCTACCGCTACTCGGGTGCGCAGTTCAACGAGATCACCAACAGCGACCACAACACCGAAGTCTACGGCGCCGTCTCGCGCGTCAGCCAGCTCGATGTGCGTTTGCTGCTCAAACCCGCCAGGAATACCGAGGTGGCGCTCGGCGTCGACAATTTGAACAACAACCGCGCCTTCCAGATGCACCCATATCCGGGCCGCACCCTGTTTGCCGAAGTGCGCTACGCTTTTTAGGAGCCTGCATGATACACATTGAAAAACTCAGCAAACGCTATGACGGCAGAAGCGTGGTCGACAGCCTCGATCTGCACGTGCGCGGCGGCGAAATCTACGCCCTGCTCGGGCCCAACGGGGCCGGAAAATCCACCACCATCGGCTGCCTCCTGGGCTTTGTCGCGGCCGACGAAGGCAGCATCCGGCTGGCCGGCTCCTCGCTGCCACCGGCGCAGGCGGCGGTCGAACACGCCGCCTATATCGCCGAAAACGTCGCCCTGTATGAACGCCTGACCGGAGTCGAGAACGTCGAGTTCTTCATGCGCCTGCTCGGCATCCGGCCGCGCCGCAGCGAAATCGAAAGCCTGCTGGCACGCGCCGGACTGCCCGAGCATGCCTGGCACCGCATGGCCCACGGCTACTCGAAAGGCATGCGGCAGAAAGTCGGCATCGTGATGGCCCTGGCCAAGGGCGCCAAGGTGCTGGTGCTGGACGAGCCGACCTCCGGTCTCGATCCGGAAGCCAGCGTCGCCTTCGGCGAGCTGGTACGCGCCCTGGCCGACGACGGCGCCGCCGTACTGATGGCGACACACGATTTGTTCCGCGCGCAGGAATTGGCGGATCGTTGCGGCATGCTGGTCGGCGGTCGACTGGCGGGTGAATGGAAACTAGGAGAATTGAATGCAGGCGAACTTGAACGCAACTACCTTGACATCCTCGCCCGCCGCGTCTGAGCGACGCGGCGGCACGGCGCGCTGGCTGCTGGCCTTCGCCGGCACCTGGCAGGCCGACTGGCGCGAGCGCCGGCGCGACTGGCGCGTCTGGCTGGTGGTCGGCGTCGGCCTGGCCCTGGCCTGCTGCGCCGCGCTACTCTCCGCCCTGCAGCTGAGCGCCACCTTGGATGCCCGCGGCAGCGCCCAACAGGCGGAACAACAACGCTGGTCGCAGCAGGGCAAAAAGTATCCGCATGCCGCCGCCCACTACGGCGTGTATGTGTTCAAGCCCCTGTCGGCGCTGGCCGCGCTGGACCCCGGCATCGAGCATTACGTCGGCGCCAGCGTCTGGCTGGAGGCGCACAAGCAGAACGAATTGGTGTACCGGCCGGCCAACGACGAGCCCGGAGTGAATCGCCAGTTCCGCCTCAATCCGGCCTTTGTGCTGCAGGTGCTGGCGCCCATGGCCATGATCTTCCTCGGCTTTGGCATGTTCGCCGCCGAACGCGAGCGCGGCACCCTGGCGGCCTTGCGCATCAACGCCGCGCCGCTCAGCGCCCTGGCGCTGGCACGCGGCGCGGTGCTGCTCTGCCTGGCCATGACGCTGGTCCTGCCGGCATGTGTCGCGGTGGGCGTGCTTGAGTGGACCTTGGACAGCCGCAGTCCGTTCAGCGACGGCACGCTGCGCGCCGCCCTGTTCACCATGGGCTATCTGGTGTATCTGGCCACCTGGGCCGCCTTGATCGCCGCCGTCTCCGCCTGGGTGCCGAATTTGCGTTCAAGCCTGGCGCTGCTGATCGGGCTGTGGGCGTTCACCACCCTGGTGTTGCCGCGCGCCGCAGTCGAACTGGCGCAACTGGCGGCGCCGCTGCCGACCATGCAGCAATTCCGCGCCGGTCTGGATGACGCGCTGGGCATGGCGGATGATCCCGCGCAGGAGAACCGCGACAAGGAACAACTGCTGCGTCAGTACGGCGTGAAGGACGCCAAGGACTTGCCGGTGAATTGGGCCGGCGTCAGCCTGCAACGCAGCGAAAGCCATGGCGACCATGTCTTCGACGAGCACTACGGCGCGCTGTTCGATGCCATGCGCCGGCAGAGCGCCACGGCGGCCCTGGCCGGCTGGCTGTCGCCGGCGGTGGCGGTGGCCGGCCTGTCCAGCGCGCTGGCCGGCAGCGACACGGAACACCATGTCCAGTTCATCAACGGCGCCGAACAGCAGCGTCGAACGATACAACAAGTGATGAACACGGCCATTACCGCGCACCGCGAGAAGGACGGCGTGCGCCATGACGGCGACCAGTCGCTGTGGGACCGGGTGCCGCCGTTCCGCTTCCTGTTCAACGCACTGGACATGGGCAGCCTGCTGGCACGCCAGATCCTGCCTTTGCTGACGCTCTTCATTGCCAGCCTGCTGCTGTGCGCCGCCGGCTTGCGCCATCTACGTAATGGGAATTTACGATGAAACAGATTTTCACCCTGATCGCCTACGACCTGCGCAGCCAGTTGCGCGAGCGCGGCACCATCGCCCTGCTGTTGGTCAGCCTGCTGCTCGCCGCCTTCGGACTGTTTGAGGGCGCCCGTTTCGACCGCCACAGCCGCCAGGCGGTGAGGGCCGCAACGGCCCAGGAGGCGCGTGCCAAGAGCGATGCCAACACCCTGGCGCGGCGCTACTTTGCCGATCCGGCGGCGGCGGAATTCGCCGATCTGCAGTGGTATCGCACGGCGATCGACGTGCGCGGCTACACCTTCCGCGAGCACGTCGGCTTTGCCGGCAAGCCCGCCGTACCGGGCGCCGCGCTGGCCATCGGCCAGGCCGACCTGCTGCCGCCCTACGTGCGGGTACGCGCCGAGTCGATGGCCTCGGTGCGCACGGCAGCCGAGATCGAACATCCGGCGCTGTTGGCGGTGGGCCGCTTCGACCTGATGTTCTTCGTCGTCTACCTGTGGCCCTTGATACTGCTGGCCCTGAGCACCTCCGTGCTGACCCAGGACCGCGAGAGCATGCGCCTGCGTTCGCTGCAGTTGCAGGGCATACGGCTGGGCCGCATGCTGGTGGCGCAGATCGCCGCGCGCGCGCTGATCGCCACGGCGCTGTTGACGGCGACCTGTGTCGGCGCGGCGCTGCTGTTTGGCGCCGTCGCGTTCGACCTGGCCGGCATGGCGGCGCTGGCCAGCTGGAGTGGCGTGGTGCTGCTCTACTCGATGTTTTGGGCGGCGGTGGCCATCGCCATCTGCGCCGTGTGCGGCAACCGCATGACGGCAGCCTTCGCCGGCTTTGCCGCCTGGCTGGTGCTGGCGGTGCTGCTTCCCGGCGCGCTGACCGTGATGATCCAACTGGGCGCGCCCGTGCCGCAGCGCGAACTGTATGTGCAGGCCATGCGCGACGCCGGGGATCAGGTCGCGGCCAACAAGCTCGATAGCCTGGCGCGCTTCTACGACAGCCATCCGGACTGGAAACCGGCCGCCTCGCTCGACAAGGTATCGTCGAGCGTCTCGCGGTTATTGCGGGCGCAGGAGCTCGAACGTGTGATGGGCGGCGTCGAACAGCAATTCGAGCGGGCCAAACAGGACCAGCAGCGCATGTTCGAGGACGTGCTCGTGCTGAGTCCAGTGACCTTGACGTATCAGGTCCTGGCCGGCCTCGCCGGCAACGACGGCGCGCGCCACCAGCGTTTTCTCGATGAGGTGCAGCGGCACCAGCGGCGTCTGCGCGATTACTTCCAGCGCGTGATACAGCTGTCCGCGCTCGGCGATGAGCGTGCGCCATGCCCGAACACTTGCCTGGGCGGCTACGGCTTCCGCGATTTCGATCAGGTGCCGGTCTTCGCGCCCACGTCGGCATTGTCGCAAGTTGGCAGTTGGGGCAGGCAGTTGCTCTCGCTGCCGCTGTGGACCGGCGCCCTGCTGGGGCTGGCCGCCTTGCTGCTGGCACGCGCGCAGCGCCGCAGCGCCAACAGCTAGGCAACCAAGCAACCACACAACCACACAACCACACAACCAAGTGTCGCCGCCCACCGAGGGCGGCGCGCTTGATGTGGAATCGCTAGCGATGATGGTCGGCGAACGCCGGGTCGAGCGGGGCCTCGTGCTTCTATGGCAAGCGCAAGGCCGTCGGAAGTTGATCGCCTGGCACGCGCGGTCTGTCCTCGAACTGCGTGGAAAGCACGATCGATGTCGTGGTTTTTCCGATCGGCGCCAATGAACTGATGAGCGATTGCAAATGTTCGGGCGCCGTCACCGCAACACGCAGTAAAGCACAGTGGCTGCCGGTGGTCGCATGCAGCGCCAGTACCTCCGGGTGTGCATTCGCCCACGTATCGAGAGCCTCATGTGATTCAACAGTAATGTTGATCAACGCCTCGAAAATGTATCCGAGGGCGCGTAAATTGATACACGCCGTGAACCCTGTGATCACCTGCGCCTCTTCCATGCGTCGCACGCGCTCGGCAACGGCGGGCGAGGTAAGGTGAATTCTACGGCCAATTTCCGAAAAACTGAGGCGCGCATTGGTTTGCAGGAGCGCGACAATCTTGCGATCGTAAGTATCGAGTTCAAAATTCAAGGTAAGGCTTTCAAAAAATGGGGATGCGGTCGCACACGACCAGCCGTCTATCCTGCATAGCCCCAAAGCGGTCAAACCTTAACATAGTCACTCTATTGTCGACCACGGGTCAAGCGGTAACATTCCGCGATTGTCGAGGCACTCAGGCAGTGTATTGATTTTCAAAAGAGTGGCAATTTGGCGATCGCAAATACCCAGTTTAAAAATCAAAGAAAACTCCCCAAAAAACCTTCAATTCTGTCGCAAACCACCGCTCAATTCCGTCGATCTTGCGTTGTTCCCAAGCCGATAGCGCCCTATCATGGGGGCCAATACAGGAGAGCGCCATGCTGCAAATGAAACCTAGCTGCGAATGCTGTGACAAAGACCTTCTCGCAGAACAATCCGGTGCTCGCATCTGTTCGTTCGAATGCACATTCTGCGAAGCTTGCGCAACGACTTTCGCGGCCATCTGCCCGAACTGCGGCGGTGAGCTTGTCGCGCGGCCGAGTCGATCACTTGCCAAGCTCGTCAACAATCCTGCTTCCATGCACCGCGTGCACAATCCGGCTGGCTGTTCCCGCGCTAAGACGCAACTGCTCTTTTCGTATGGAACGCTCCAGCAGCGTGATGTGCAGCTGGCCACCTTTGGGCGGGAGCTTCAAGGTAGCGCCGACCAATTGCCAGGTTTTCAACTATCTATGGTGAAAATTGAAAACCCGGAGGTTGTCAAGACCAGCGGGAAGAGCCACCATCCCATCGTTAGGCAAACGGGAATAGCGAAAAAACACGTTGCCGGTACCGTCTTCGAGGTGACGAATGATGAACTCGCGCACGCAGACAAATATGAAGTATCCGACTACAAGCGCGTCTCCGCTCCACTGTCCTCCGGACGAACCGCTTGGGTTTATGTCGCCGCGCGCGCATAGTGCGGTCCGCGCATCGCATTCAGGCAGCCGTGGCCGCCCAAATCAGGCCGCCTCTCGTCGCTGCCCTGCTTCGACGGCGCTGATCGCGCGCAGCGACCAGACGCTATGCGGATCGCCGTGGCGGCCGCGATGGAGCACGGCGCGGGCCATCTTCCAGTACAGGGCGGCGAAGACGATCGCCACCAGCGCCACGCCGACAATCACGCCGTCGCCCCGCATCAGCGACTGCAGGGGATTGCTGCCGCTGCGATACCATTGCGCCAGCGGGATCGCCGCCGTCAACGCGGCACAGAGCATCAGCAGTTCATGCGCCGCGCGGGCCGGCGGCCGCGCAAAGGCCCACGCCACGCAGGCGAAGAAGACCGCGTAGTAGCCGCGCTGCTCCCACAAGGGCAGCTCGCCCGGCGCCAACTTGCTCAGCACGAACACGGCGGAGACGCCCGCCACACAACCCAGGCAAACACCCAAGGTGGCTTGCGCCATCAGCCGTCCGCTGCGCGGCTGCACCAGTTGCTGACGCTTGCGACGCGCTTCCACCCACAACAGATTACCGCTGTAGAACAGGAAGGCGCCCGACATGCCGAGGATGAAGTAGGTCCACTTCACCGCAGCATGGCCGAAGTTGCCAAAGTGTAGAGCTTGCAGGCTGCGCAGGAAGCGCGTGCCCGGGCTGTACTGCGCCGGCGTCACCACGCGCACCACCCCGCCGCTGCTAGCGCTCAGCACCACCGCCGCCGTACTGCTCACCGTGTGCTGATGGATTTTGCCGTAGGCCTGCACCTGCGCGTTGGCGTCGCCCAACTGGTGATAGGCCATCGTCTCCACTTGCATACCGGGCGCGGCGCGCTGTATCGCCGCCAGCAATGCGGACGCCGGCAAGGTCGTCGCCGCCACCCCCGAGGCGGTGGGTGGCGCCGCCGCCGAAATATCCGGTCCCACGAAATTGAGCAGCTTGCCGTCGAAGACCAGGTACTGGAACGGCGCCATCAAAATCACACCGAGCGTCAAAATCGCGCTGCTCCACGCATACATCAGATGGAAAGGCAACGACAGGATGCCGACGGCGTTATGCGCGTCCTGCCACATGCGCTTGATGTTCTTGCCTATCCGCAGCGCGAACAAGTCCTTGAGAAACAAGGGCGCATAAATAATCACACCGCTGGCCAGCGCCAGCCCATACAGCAGGCAGATCACGCCCAGCACATAGATGCCCCAGCTGAGCGGAAAGCCGGCCGAATAATGCAGGCGGTAGATAAAGTCCACCATCTGTGAATACGGCTTGACGTCCTCCAGCTGCCCCGCCTCGTTCAGACGGAAATGGTGCTCGATCTCACCGCCGTCCTTGAGCTCCTCGTCCCAATCCAGCGACAGATTCGGCGCGTGTCGCGACGGCAGGTGCAGGAAGACCGACTGCTTCGCCTGCGGATGGGCCTTGAGTACCGCATCGATCAGTTCTTGCACACGTGCCGTCGACTCGACCGGCTTGGCTCTTGACGATGCGGTTTCCCACGTCAGCAACTCCTCATGGAAGATCGTCACCGCGCCGGCATAAAAGGCGATGAACAGACAGAAGCCGGCCACCAATCCCACCCAGGTGTGGACCGAAATAAAAGTACGTAGGGTCGACGATTTCATCCGGCCACCTTAATCAGGCCGCTGGCCTTGAGAAAATGCAGCGCGGCGAAGCCGGCCAGTGTCAGGCCGCCCATCCACAACCAGGCCCGCAAGCCCGTCTTGAACAGGAAGGCCATGATCATGGCGCCAACCCACACCAAAAAAAACAGCAACAACAAAGGCAGCGTGGTGCTGTGCTGATCGCTGCTCAACAAGGCGATAAAGCCCACCACCAAGGTCGATAGGGGAAGTCCGAGAAAGGCCGCCGCCGTCGATTTACCCAACATGGCGTGCCCCCTTTTTTGGCGGCCGCCGGCCGCGCCAGGCCGCATCCAGATACGGCAGCGCGACCAACAACAGCATGAAGCCGGACAAGGCGATACAGACGCCGCACCAGGCGCCGTAGGCCTGCGCGGCCGAGGCCACGGCGCCGGCCAATAAGGGCGGCGTCAGCCAACGCAACAGCCCTGCCCGCGCCGGCGCGGCGCGCCACAAGGTTTGATGCGGCGACGCCAGGTACAGGCTGAGCGCCGCCAAGCCGGCCAAACAGATGCAGATCCAACTCATCATTTCCCTCCCCTTCAGATCTTGCCCTGCACGCCGAAGCCGAACTGGCGCGCGTTACCCAGCGTGACGGCGTAGCGATCGGTAACAGAGGTCAGATGGTTGGCGGTGATGTAGCGACGGTTGCTCAAGTTGCTGCCGAAGGCGAACAGCGACACGCCATTGGCCAGGGTGTAGGAAGCCTTGCCGCCCAGGACGGTGTGGCCGTCGTTGCGGTCTTGGTTCACGGGGTCGGTGAAGGTGCTGCTCGTATGCACCACGTTGCCGTTCAGCAGCCACCGACCCGGCGTCCAGCTGAAGCCAGCCGACACCGTTTGGCGTGGCGAGCGGGCGAACTGCTTGCCGCCGAAGTCGCCGTCCGGCGTAACGAAGTCGATGAAGCGCGATTTCGACAAGCCCAGCGCGCCGAACAGCTCCAGTTGCGGCATCACCTTGCCGCGCACCTCGGCTTCCAGTCCCTGCAGGCGCGAGCTGCCGGCGTTGACGAAATAGGTGTCCAGCGAGCCACGGCCGACGTTGACCTGCTGGTCGGTCCAGTTCACCCGATAGGCGTTCAGCGCCAGCATCATGCCGTTATCCAGCACGCCCTTCAGCGAGGCCTCGTAGTTCTTGGTGAACTCCGGGCCGAAGGCGTTCGAGCCGCGCTGATAGCTGTAATCGACGCCGCCGGTGCGGTAGCCGCGCTGCGCGGTCAGGCCGGCGACCCAGCCCGGCACCAGCGCGTAACGCAGGCCCAGCTTGGGCAGCCAGACGGACGTGTCCGTCTCAAGATTCTGCCTGCCGTCGGCACTGAAAATTCCGCCGGCGATCAACTGGCCGACCATCATCGTGGCCAGCGGCGAGGTGCCGTTGGTGGCGCCGGTCAGCACCCGCGTCTGGCGCTCGGCGTCATAGCGCAAGCCGGCGGTCAGGGTCAGCTTGTCGATCGCATAATCGAGTTCGGCGAAGGCCGCGCGGGTCTGGGTTTTACGCCCTTCCAGATTGCCGCGCTTGATGAATTCGGCGCCGTAGGCCGCATCGCACAAGGCCTGCACCGGGCACTGGCCGGTCAGGCCCAGCACATACGACAGCGGCACGGTGAACATATCGTCCGCGCTGTAATTCGCGTTCAGGTAGTAGACGCCCGCCACACCCTTCAGTTGATGGCCCAGCAGCGTGGACTCGAAGTTGGCCCGCGCCTCCTGCGAAAACTGGCGATCGATATTTTCGCCGGTGCGGTAGCCCTGCTTCAGTTCCGTGGCATCGTAATCCTGCACGCGGGAATACAGGTTGTGCGAATACGTGGTCAGCAAAGTGAGGTCGGCGCCGCCGGCGTTAAAGGTCTGTTCCAGCGCGACGGAGCGGGTGTGGTTGTCCGAAGTGCGCGCTTCGTTGGAGAGATTCTGCCGCGCCGAGATCGGCCGGGCCACCGCCTCCACCGAGTCGCTGCCCAGACGCTGCCTGTCGTCGACCAGGGTGAGCAGCGCCTGGTAACGCTCGCCAAACGGCGTCACGCGCAGTTTGGCGCGCAAGGTGTGGCCATCGTCGTGGTTGAAGCGCTTGTCGTCGCGGCTCGGATTGTAGACGTCGCCGTCGCGGCGGCGCTGCTCGAAGGTGACGCGGCCGGCCAGCACCTGGTCGACGATGGCGCCACCGCCCGCCACCGCCAGGCGGCGCGCATTCTGGTTGCCGGCACTCAGGCGATAGCTGAAGTCCGGCAGATCCGAAGGATCGCGGGTCTTCAGCACCACCGCGCCGGCCAGCGAGTTGCGGCCCTGATTGGTCGATTGCGGACCGCGCAGCACTTCCACCCGGTCGGCGTCCCACACGCTCAGGTTGTTGATCGACTGGCCAAAACCGTCCTGCGCCACGCCATCGACCACCATGGTGATGGTGCGGCCGCCGCCGCCGGTCGGGCCGGTGGAGTGAATGCCGCGTATCGACAAGCCCTCCGCCGTGCCGACGTTGGCCATCTGCGCGGCCACGTCGTCCAAGGTGGTGATGCCCGATTCGGCAATCTGGCGGCGGTTGCGCGAACCGACGCTGGCGCTGCTGTCATTTTCCGTGCGCTTCAGCTTGTCGCCGCCGATCACCACCCGCTCGACCGCGCCGGCCGGATCGGCCGCCGCGGCCGCGTCCTTTGCCGCCTCATCCGCACTCGCCTGCCAACTTGCCATTACCCCAACCAAGGCCAACACCATCACTTTGATACGCATTTTTTCTGTTTTTCCATTTGAATGAGAATCAATCTCAATTATACAAATTGTAAATGAGAATCATTGTCCGAAACAAGAAATTTTATCCAATAGGCATTAAAAGATGCCGTAAGTGATATTTGGATTTGACAATGCCTACCCTGTCGCGGTTACACTGTTTACTATTCATGCAATGTTGATAGTTTAATAAATACAAGGAGATGCGCGGGAAATACCTCCCAATACCCGGTAATCGGCCATCCATCAGGGTCGGATGCCAGGCGCCAGCCGGCGTATTCCACAAGAATCGCAGTTGGCCCAATTGTTCAAAATTGAATTCTATTTCTACATACAAGGTAAGAAATGTCTCTCAGCACGTCCCTCTTCTCCCGCTCGCTCGTCCCCATGGCGCCGCGTCAGGCTTTGCTGTTTTGCCTGCTGCTCGCCGCCTTTGAACTACTCACCTATGTCGCCAGCGATGTGGTGATGCCCGCCATGCTGCATGTGGTGCGCGATCTGCACGCCCCGTCCAGCCATGTGCCACTGGCCTTGAACGCCTATCTGCTCGGCGGCGTCGCCTTCCAATGGTTGATTGGCCCGCTGTCCGACCGCTACGGCCGCCGCCCCATGCTGCTGATCGGCGCGGCCGGCTTCGCGGCGGCCTGCCTGCTGGCGCCGTGGATCGGCGACATTCATTTTTTCCAGGGCCTGCGTTTCATCCAGGGCATCGGCCTGGGCTTCGTGGTGGTGGTCAGCTATCCACTCCTGCAGGAAAGTTTCCGTGAGACGGACGCGCTGCGCCTGATGGCGATCCTGGCGAATATCGCGCTCTTGTCGCCGCTGCTGGGCCCCTTGCTGGGCAGCATGTTGCTCGAAGTGATGTCGTGGCGCACCCTGTTCGTCTGCGTCGGTGGCCTGGCCATCCTGACCTGCTTCGGCCTATGGCGTTTCGCGCCTGAAACCATCGGCGTCGCGCGCGTCGACGGCGAGCGGCTGGCGCCGACACCTTTGCATCTGGCCAGCATTATGGCCAGCTATGGCGAGCTGCTGCGCAATGCCAAGTTCATGCAGGGCAGCCTGGCGCTGGGCCTGCTCAGCATTCCCCTGATCAGCTGGATCGGTTTATCGCCCCTGCTCCTGATGCACAATCTGCAGATGGATGCGATGAGCTACGGCTTGTGGCAACTGCCGATTTTCGGCGGCCTCATCGCCGGCAATCTGGCCCTCAACTACGCCGCCAGCCGCTTCGATCTGGCCACCTTGATCCGCCTCGCCCTGCTGCCGATTGTCGGCGGTCTGCTGCTGGCGTCGGCAGGCACCTTGAGCACCGGCACCCTGCTGGCCTTGATACCGGGCATGGTGCTGTATGCCTTCGGCATGGGCATCTGCAACGCCTCGTTGTATCGCCTGACCTTGTTCGCCAGCCCGAGCGGCAAAGGCACCGTCGCGGCGATGCTGGGCATGATTTCCATCGCCACCATCGGCCTGGGCAGCGCCACCTTGGCCGCGCTGGGCGCCGGCGGCAACCTGGCGACCTTTGCCGTCGCCGCCAGCATCCCGGTCGGCGCCGCGCTGTGGCCCTTGTGGCGGCTGCTCAGGCAACAAGCCGTCGTCGCCTGAGATTTCCTTATCACCTGATTCCGTCCCATCCTCCCTAGGAGATTACCGTGACTGCACTTCCCCACGTCGATGCGTTCTGCGCCATCGCCTCGCCCTACCGCGCCGATCCCGAGTGCGACCAACTGTTCGACGCCGCCATGCGCGAGCTGAGCACCTACCATTGCGCCCACACGCCCGGCTACGCCGAGTGGCTGGCCGCCAACGGCGTGGCTCAACATGACTTGGCGCAATTGCGCGACTGGTCGGCGCTGCCGCCGCTGTTCGCCAATTATTTCAAGCGCCGCCTGTTGCTCAGCAGCTCAGGCGAAGACGCCCTGGAATTGACCTCCTCCGGCACCACCGGACAGAAAAGCCGCATGCGCTACGATGCCCGCAGCATCGGCGCCGCCCAGGCCATGGTCGATCGCATTTTCAATCACTACGGCTGGAATACCCCCGACACGCCCTGCAACTACCTGCTGCTCAGCTACGAGCCGGCCGGCGCCATCACCGTCGGCACCACCTACACCGACCAGTTCCTGTGCAAATACGCGCCGGTCAATCGGGTCTCGTATGCCCTGCGGCACAACGGCCACGGCAACGAGTTCGACCCCTTCGGCGTGATCCGCACCTTGCAGGAATTCGCCGAGGAAGGACTGCCGGTGCGCATCTTCGGCTTCCCGGCCTTCCTCTGGTTCACCCTGGAACGGATGCGCGAGATGGGCCTGCCGCCGTTGCAACTGCACCCCGACTCGCTGGTGTTTCTCGGCGGCGGCTGGAAAACCCACGCCGACCAATCGATTCCCAAGGCGACCTTGTACCAACGCCTGGGCGAGCAACTGGGCATTCCGGACCAACGCTGCCGCGACGGCTACGGCGCCGTCGAGCATCCGGTGCCCTACATCGAATGCCCGCGCCACCGCTTCCACATTCCGTCCTACGCCCGCGCCTTCGTGCGCCACCCGGCGACGCTGGCCACGCAAGCCTATGGCGAACGCGGCTTTTTGCATTTCGTCTCGCCCTTCATCACCTCCGCGCCGGCCCACAGCATCGTGGTGAGCGACATGGCCACCCTGCACCCCGGCCACAGCTGCGGCTGCGGCATCGAAACCGACTGGTTCGAGCTGCACGGACGCGCAGGCAACACCAAAAGCCGCAGCTGTGCGCTGGCGGCATCCGAATTGATCAAGGAGTCCTGATATGTATCTCGCCCATGGCACACTGATTCCCTCGGCCCAGGCCGAGTCCACCCAACTACTGGCGGCGCTGCAAGCGCGGCTGCCGGCCACGCTGGCCGCCCGCTTCGACGTCGAGACGGTCCTCGCCTGCGCCGAGCGGTTTGCCGCCTGGCTAAACGACGCTTCGGACGAGGCCGACTGGCTCGCCATCGACGCCGCCAGCCGCGCCGCGCTGGGCGCCTTTTGCCGCCGCGACGCGCTCAGCGCCAAGCTCACGCGCGAACTCGGCGAAACGCCGTTCTCGCTGCGCCGCATCGCCTACGACCGGCCGCAGTTCGAAAGCTGGCGGCCGCTGGGCCTGGTGGTGCACATCACCCCCGCCAACGCCGCCCTGCTGCCCTTCTTCGCGCTGCTGGAAAGCCTGCTGGTGGGCAACGTCAACTGGTTGCGCCCCAGCGGCAGCGACGACGGCCGCACCGCGCCGCTGCTGGCGGCTTTCCTGCGCCACGACCCGAGCGGCACGCTGGCCGACTATCTTGCCGTGCTGCCCCTGCCGAGCCGCGACCTGAGCGCCCTGTTCCAGCCCGCCGACGCCATTTCGGCCTGGGGCGGCGCCACCGCGCTGGCGGCCATCCGCCTGCAGGCGCCGGCCGGTTGCCGCTGGATCGACTGGGGCCACCGCATCAGTTTTGCCTACCTGGTGGCCGGGGCCGCCGACGCAGCGCAACTGGAGGCCCTGGCCGACGAAGTCTGCCGCCTCGACCAGCAAGCCTGCTCCAGCCCGCAATGCGTGCTGGTCGACAGCGACCAGCCCGAAGTGTTGCGCCACATCGGCGAGCAACTGGCCCAGGCGCTGGCGCGCCGCGCGCCGCACTGGCCGGCGCTGGTGCCCAACGAACAGGAAGCCGCCGAGATCACCACCCAGGTGGCGTTCGCCCGCCTCGACCAGAGTTTCGGCGACGTCGCCGGCCAGGTCTGGCAAGACCAGGGCTGGCGCGTCGTCTGGGCGCACAGCCCGGCGCTGGCCGCCTCGCCGCTGTTCCGCACGGTGCAATTGCGGCCAGTGCCGCGCGCGCAACTGGTCGCCGTACTGCAACCATGGCGCACGCAACTGCAAACCTGCGGCCTGGTCGCGGCCGCACACGAGCTCGGCGAATTGAGCCAACTGCTGCTGGCCGCCGGCGTCAGCCGGGTGGTCCCGCCCGCCGCCATGCACGACGGCTACCACGGCGAGCCGCACGACGGCGTGTACGCGCTGGCGCGCCTGGCCAAGCGGGCCTCCGTCACCTTGCCGGCCCACACCCTGGCCGGCCTGGCGACGCTGGATCTGCCGCCGCCGGCGCCGGCCGAGTTGGCCAATCAGCCCATCATGGGCAAGATCGACTTCCAGCGCAACGGCGTCAACGCCCAGGCCCAGCTGTTCTTCCGCAGCGGCGGCAGCAGCGGCGAGCCCAAGCTGGCGGGCTTCAGCTACCGCGACTACCACCGGCAGATGCGGGCGGCGGCCGACGGCTTGTTCGCCGCCGGACTCGATCCGCAGCACGACCGGGTCATCAACCTCTTGTACGGCGGCGAGCTGTACGGCGGCCTGCTGAGCTTCTTCACCATACTCGACAAACTGTCGGCCGCCCATTTCCCCATGGGCGGCCCGGCCACCGAGGATTGCGGCGACATCGCGCGCCTCATCGTCCAGCAGAAAATCAACACCCTGGTCGGCATGCCCGGCACCATCCACCGGCTGTTCGTGCAGCACGAAGCCATGCTGCGCGAATACGGCGGGGTCAAAAAAATATTGTTGGGCGGCGAGCATTTGAACGATGCCCAGCGGGACTTTTTGGCCAGCTTCGGCATACCGCTGATACGCTCGGCCATCTACGGCTCGGTCGACGCCGGTCCGCTGGGCCATGCCTGCGCGGCCGGCGCGGATGGCGTCTTCCACCTGATGGCCGACACCCAGTGGCTGGAAATCGTCGACCCCGAACATGACCGCCCCGTCGCGCCGGACGGCGTCGGCCGCCTGCTGTTCACCTCGCGCGCCCGCGAGGGGCAAACGGTGGCGCGCTACGAGCTGGGCGACCTGGGCCGTTGGCTGCCCGGCGACTGCCCCTGCGGCCAGGCCGCGCCGCGTTTCCAACTGTGCGGACGGCACGGCCAGCTCATGCGGGTCGGCACGGTCTACCTGAATCCAACCCGGATGGCCGAGCAGATCGGCGCCCCGGTGCAGTTCCTGATCGATTACGCGGCCAACGGCTGCGACCGTATCCAGGCGCAGGTGGAGGGCGATGTGGAGCATGCCCGCAGCCGCATGTTGCTGCACCCCATGCTGGAGCAGGTCATCGAGTGCGGCTTGTTGGAGCTGAACGTCGTTGCCAGCCAGGCCAGCCAGTTCATGCGCCATCCACGCAGCGGCAAAACGCCGCTGGTGCTGGACCGGCGCCGCGCCGCCGACGCCGCAAGCGCACCTGAAGGAGAGACAGCATGAACTCTGAGATACAAACGCTGGTGTGCCACGCACGCCGGCACGCGCCTTTTTATGCCGAGCTGTACCGCTCGCTGCCGGCCAGCGGCTGGCAGTTGCAAGATTTGCCCTTGATCGACCCGGCCGACTATTGGCGGCATTCCATGCCGCTGGCGTCCTGGCCGGTGCTGACCGGCCCCATCACCGACGGCAACGTGTTCAAGACCGGCGGCTCCAGCGGCGACGGCAAACTCTCCGTCTACACCCGGGCCGAATGGAACGACTTCGTGCGCGCCTTCGGCGCCGCCCTGGGCACCCGCCTGCGCAGCGGCGACCGCGTCGCCAACCTGTTTTTCGCCGGCGACCTGTACACCAGCTTCCTGTTCATTCACAGCGCGCTGGCCGAATCGCCGGTGCCGGTCTGCGAATATCCGTTCACCGGGGCGATGGAACTGGCCGCCCTGGCAGAGGCCGTCAAGGTGCACCAGATCAACGTGCTGGCCTGCGTGCCGGCCCAGCTGATGCGCTTCGCCAGCCATCTGGCGGCCAGCCAGCAGGTCTTGTCCGGCGTCAGCACCGTGCTGTACGGCGGAGAAAGCCTGTTCGCCGATCAGATAACCCTGCTGAAACACACCTTCCCCAACGCGGTCTTCGCCTCGATCGGCTGCGCCGGTGTCGACTCCGGCCTGGTCGGCGCCAGCACGCCCGATTGCGCCTTGGGCGAACACCGCGTCTTCGACGGCGAGACGATCGTCGAAATCGTCGACGAGGCCAGCGGACTGGCGATACACGGCACCGGCCAGAACGGCCTGCTGGTGGTGACCAACCTGAAGCGCCGCCTGATGCCCTTGATCCGCTATCCGACCGGCGACCTGGCCGCCTGGTGCGAGCCGGCCGGCGCCGCGCAGCGCAAATTCGCCCTGCGCGGCCGCGCCAGCCAGGGCCGCCGGGTGCGGGTCGGCACGCTGTCGCTGTTCCCGGAGGATATCGACGCCGTGGTGCAGGAACAGGTCGGCAACATCCTGTGGCAGTTGGTCATCAGCCGCGCCGACGGCCTGGACCAGCTCGCCTTGCGGCTGGTGGCGGACCAGTACATCGAGACGGCGGTGGCGGAGCGGCTGCGCGCCGCCCTGTTGACCAGCTCGCCGCCGATCCAGGCCGGCATCGAGCAGGGCCAGTTGCGCTTGCGGGTCGAGCACTGCCCGCTCAGCCGCGCGCGCTTCCATCCACGCTCGGGCAAGCTGATGCGCATCGTCGACCAGCGCGACTATGCCGCCGCCGCGGAGAGCGTGACATGAGCCCGGCCAAGCAAGCCATCGTCTCCATCCGCGACTTCGCGCCGGACGACGCCGAAAGTGTCAGCGCCCTGTTCCGCGCCGTGTACGGCGACCGCTATGTGTATCCGGACGTCTACCTGCCGTCGATGATCCACCACAACAACGAGCAGCAACTCTGGCAATCCTCGGTCGCCTGCGTCGACGGCGCGATCGTCGGCCATGCCGTGCTGTGGCGCCATCCGGACACCCCCGACTGCGCCGAGCTGGCGCTCAACGTGGTCCACCCGAGCGCGCGCGGCATGGGCATCGCCACCATTCTGGGCCGCCACCTGTGCGAGCTGGCCCGCAAGCAGGGCTTGCGGCGGGTGACCATCAAGCAGGTGTCGTCGCACCGGCAAAGCCAGCGCCTGGCGCAGACGCTGGGTTTCCACACCATCGGCCTGCTGCTCGATTACGTCGCCTCGCCCTTCGGCGATAGCGGGCGCGAGAGCGTGGTGCTGGGCTGCCTGCCCCTGCAGCCGAGCCCCATGCCAGCCTTGCCATGGCCGCCGGCCTGCCGTGACTGGGTCGCGCCGATGGAGCGCCACTTCGGCACCCAAGCCGCCATTCCCGCCGCGCAAGGGCTGGTCATCGTGGTCGGCAGCCACGGGCAAAGGATAGAAGTGACCTTGAATCAGCCGAGCCCGGATCACCTGTCCGAAGTGGCCCGCATGCCGACGGGGCGCCTGATCTATGTCAAGTTGGCGCTGGACCGGCGCGCCCCGGCCGCCATGCAGGAACTGCACCGGGCCGGCTTTGCCTACGCCGGCATCATGCCGCGCGCCGGACGGGGCTGGTACGGCCTGATGCAACGCGGTTATGCAGAACAGGAGCTGGATTTGTATTGCCCGGTTTCCCGCGCGCTGCAGCAGGGCAGCATGAAGGCCGAGCTGGCTTAGGCACCCCAA
>NZ_JAEMNU010000113.1:160335-244983 GCF_016461825.1 Rugamonas violacea
CCCAAAGGCAAAGAGCCGGGGTCGGACCCGCCGGGTCCGACCCCAGATTTTCGCCGGTGGGGTTTGCTGGCGCTCCGGGCGCCCACGAAACACCGCCCACCAAAAAAAATCCCCGCCGCGTGGTGCACGCGGCGGGGATTCAGGGGCGGCCGGGCGGCACTCGCGTGCCGCCGCCCTCCATCAGATCGTGACCTGGTCGGCGACGTCGCTGAATTCCTTGATCTTGTCGAAATTCATGTAACGGTAGATGTCGACGGCGTTCTTGTCGAGCACGCCGATGTTGGCCATGTACTCTTCCTTGGTCGGAATTCTGCCCAGCATCGCGCAGACCGAGGCCAGCTCGGCCGAGCCGAGGTAGACCTGGGTGTCCAGACCCAGACGGTTGGGGAAGTTGCGGGTCGAGGTCGACATCGCGGTCGAACCCTTGCGCACCTGCGCCTGGTTGCCCATGCACAGCGAGCAGCCCGGCAACTCCATACGCGCGCCGGTGCGACCCAGCGTGCCGTAGTGGCCTTCCGACATCAGCTGTTGCTGGTCCATCTTGGTCGGCGGCGCGATCCACAGGCGCACCGGAATGTCGGTTTTGCCTTCGAGCAGGGTCGAGGCGGCGCGGAAGTGGCCGATGTTGGTCATGCACGAACCGACGAAGACTTCGTCGATCTTGGCGCCGGCAACTTCGGACAGCATCTTGACGTCGTCCGGATCGTTCGGGCAAGCGACGATAGGCTCGTGGATGTCGGCCAGGTCGATTTCGATGACGGTGGCGTATTCGGCGTCGGCGTCCGGCGCCAGCAGCTGAGGATCGGCCAACCAGGCTTCCATCGCGGCGATGCGGCGGGCCAGCGTGCGTTTGTCTTCGTAGCCGTTGGCGATCATCCACTTCATCAGGGTGATGTTCGAGGTCATGTACTCGATGATCGGCGCCTTGTCCAGATGCACGGTGCAACCGGCGGCGGAACGCTCGGCCGAGGCGTCGGACAGCTCGAAAGCTTGTTCGACCTTCAGGTCCGGCAAGCCTTCGATTTCCAGGATGCGGCCGGAGAAGACGTTCTTCTTGCCCTGTTTCTCGACCGTCAGCAGACCCTGGCGGATGGCGTACAGCGGAATCGCGTTGACCAGGTCGCGCAGCGTGACGCCGGGCTGCATGGTGCCCTTGAAGCGCACCAGGATCGATTCCGGCATGTCCAGCGGCATGACGCCGGTGGCGGCGGCGAAGGCGACCAGGCCGGAACCGGCCGGGAACGAGATGCCGATCGGGAAGCGGGTGTGCGAATCGCCGCCGGTGCCCACGGTGTCAGGCAACAGCAGACGGTTCAGCCAGGAGTGGATCACGCCGTCGCCCGGACGCAGCGACACGCCGCCACGGGTCGAGATGAAGCGCGGCAGGGTCTGGTGGGTGACCACGTCGACCTTTTTCGGGTAGGCGGCGGTGTGGCAGAACGACTGCATCACCATGTCGGCCGAGAAGCCCAGGCAAGCCAGATCCTTCAGCTCGTCGCGGGTCATCGGGCCGGTGGTGTCCTGCGAGCCGACGGTGGTCATCTTCGGTTCGCAGTAGGTGCCCGGACGAACGCCCTGGCCTTCGGGCAGACCGCAGGCGCGGCCGACCATTTTCTGCGCCAGGGTGAAGCCCTTGGTCGAGGCGGCGACGTTGGTCGGCAGGCGGAACAGGGTCGAGGCCGGCAGACCCAGCGCTTCGCGCGCCTTGCTGGTCAGGCCACGGCCGATGATCAGCGGAATGCGGCCGCCGGCGCGCACTTCGTCGAAGATCACCTCGGACTTGACGGTGAATTCGGAGATCACCACGCCATCCTTGAGCGCCTTGCCTTCATACGGACGCAGCTCGATCACGTCGCCCATGTTCATCTGGGTCACGTCGAGTTCGATCGGCAGCGCGCCGGCGTCTTCCATCGTGTTGTAGAAGATCGGAGCGATCTTGGTGCCCAGGCAGAAGCCGCCGAAACGCTTGTTCGGGATGAAGGGAATGTCTTCGCCGGTGAACCACAACACGGAGTTGGTGGCCGACTTGCGCGAGGAACCGGTGCCGACCACGTCGCCGACGTAGGCGATCAGGTGGCCCTTGGCCTTCAGCGCGTCCAATTGCTTGATCGGACCGACCTTGCCCGGCTCGTCGGCTTCGATGCCTGGGCGCGGGTTTTTCAGCATCGCCAAGGCGTGCAGGGGAATGTCCGGACGGGTGGTGGCGTCTGGCGCCGGCGACAAATCGTCGGTGTTGGTTTCGCCGGTGACCTTGAAGACGGTCAGGGTCTGGCTTTGCGGCACTTCCGGACGCGAGGTGAACCACTCGGCGTCGGCCCACGATTGCAACACGCCCTTGGCGTTGGCATTGCCCTGGTCGGCCAGTTCCTTGACGTCGTGGAAGAAGTCGAACACCAGCAGCGTCTTCTTCAAGCCTTCGGCGGCGACGGCGCCGACTTCGGCATCGGCCAGCAAATCGATCATCGGCTTGACGTTGAAGCCGCCCAGCATGGTGCCCAGCAAGTGGGTGGCGCTGGCGCGCGAGACCAGCGCGCAGGCGATCTTGCCCTTGGCGACCAGGTCCAGGAACTCGGCCTTGACCTTGGCGGCATCGTCGACGCCGGCGGAAACGCGGAAGGTCAGCAGTTCGACCAGGAAAGCGCCCTCGCCTTCCGGCGGGTTCTTCAGCAGGGCGACCAGCTGTTCGGTTTGTTGGGCGGACAAAGGCAGCGCGGGGATGCCGAGGGCTGCGCGTTCGGCGACGTGTTGGCGATATTCTTGGAGCATGGCTACTCTCACAGGTAGGTGGTTGAAGGTTCGGCACGCATTTCTGCCGGGGTGTTTGTCTACGCCACCCCGCCCTCCTGATCCTGTCGTTTTTGCAACAAGCAACAAACGACACCTTCAGAGGTCAATGCGACAGCGCGAATCATACCACCGATCCGGGCAAGTCTTCTATATGACATAAGAGTAACTCAGCAAAATACGACGGCGGGCGGACCTTACTTAGCCCTCGCTCATTCAGGAACCGCTGGCCACTGGCGCGCAGTGTGGACCAGGGTCAACATCCACACGGTGTCGGCGCGGATTTCGTACACTAGGCGATAGCTCTCATGTAAAACCAGCTCGCGGGTTCCTAAAATTTTTCCCGGCCTGCCTAATTTAGGGTGGTCGGCCAGCTTGGCCGCAGCATCGCTGAAAAGTTCATCCATGCGGGCGGCCGCACGCGGGCTGTCGGCCGCAATGTAGTCCCAAATATCAGTACGGTCCTGTAGCGCTTCAGGTGTCCAAATGACTCTCACTACTGGCCCGCCACGGCCGCACGACGGGCGGCGAACGTGGCTTCAACTTCTTCATTGGATTGTCCGACGCCGGCTTGCATCGAGACACGGCCAGCCTCGACCTTGCGGCCCAGAAATTCGTCATATTCCCGCGCTTCGCGCTGACGCTTGACGAATTCGCGCATCAACTCACGCAGGATCTGTGACGCTGGCCGATGAGCGGCCTCCGCTTCGGCCATGAAATCAGCGCGTAACTCCGGCTCCAGCTTCATCGTGAAAACGGCTTCCTTGGACATGATGTAGCCCTCTTAAAATGTGTACACCAAGTATATACGTCCTCAGTACTTTCGACTATAACCGTGGTCGCAGCTCAGCCAAGACGCCGACCGTCCAGCCAATGTGACAGGACTTCCCGGCTTGTCTACCGGCAGCGATTTAGAGGCGCATCGAGTAAGCTGAATCGTGGGGGGGNNNNGCATCGGCGGAACGACGGGTTTTTAGAGGTGCTTTTAGGCACGGAAGAGGTTCAGCAGCAACCACGTCGGCAAGCCGAGATACAACGCCGCGCGGCCGCCGCGCTCCAGCCAGCGCCGGGTGTCGAGCGTCCGCCTGGGGCGCAACAGCGCCACCAGCAGCGTCGCGACTTCGATCACCGCCCGCAGCAGCGTGGCGCTGAGCACCACGCCGATGGCCCAGGCCGCCCACCACAGCGCGAAGGCGCTGAGATAAGCCTTCAGGCCGTAGCTGAGGTACTCGCCGAACGCGCTGCCGTAGGCGATGTGCTGATGCAGGTGGAAGGCCGGAATGGCCAGCGCCAGCGGCAGCAGGACGAACTTGCTGAGCGGATGGTCGAGCTTCCAGCGGCGCAGCGCCAAGCGCGCTTGCGCATATACGCACATCATCGCGCCGCTACGCTGCGCAAGCGGCGGGCCGCCGGCGCCGGCGATTGCCTCGGCGAAGGCGATGGGGTTGGCCAGCGCCAGCCCGTAGCGCCAGCGCTGGCCCGAGGCCAGGCGCAAGGCCGCGCCGGGGCCGGGGATCGGCAGACGCCACAATTCGACGGCGAGAATCTCGTTCAAGCCCAGTTCGATGCGCTGCGCGCCACGGCTCAGCACCAGGCTGCCATTGTTGATCGTGGCTTGCGCGGCAAAGGCCAGCAGCACGCACCAGGAAGCGGCCTCGGGGGCCAGGAAAAGCCCGGCAAACATGCGGATCTGCGCCAGCGTGTTGGTCCGCAAGGAATCGTTGAGCAGCAGCGCCACGCACATGGCGAGCAGACTGAGGCGCGCAATGGCCCGCAACAGGCCGGCGGCAAGGCGGGCGGCGGGCGGCAACACCGCGACCCTGAGCGGGAAGACCATGGCCAGCTGCGCCCCCGGCGCAAGGTGGTCGGCTTGGCCGCGCCCCAGGGCGAGGAGCGGCGCCGCCGCCAGCAACAGCAGGAATGCGCCGGCGGCGGCGCCGACCCAGTCGCCCCAGCGCACCATCAGCGTGGCTGCCGGCCGGCGCAGCGCCACGTCGGCGATCAGCAGCGCCGGTTCGCCCATGCGCGTGCCTGCGAGAATGCTGCCGCTGGCGTCGATCACCGCGCTGTAGCCGTTGCTGGTGACGCGAAATTGCGGCAGCCGCGTTTCGATGCTGCGGAACGCCGCCACCGCCTGGTGCAGTCGCGCGCCCTGCCGGTCGGCGCTGAACCAGGAATCGTTCGACATGGTCAGGATCGCCTGCGCGCCCAGACGGGCGCCGTCGATGGCCAGGCCGGCATCGACATCGTCGAGGCAAATCAAGGGCAGCACCGGGATCTCGCGGCCATCGGCAAGGCGCAGGGGGAAGACCCGCGCGCCGTTGCCGGCGCGCCAATTGCCGGTCCACGGCAGTTGACGCCGCAATGCCGCCCCGTCCAGCCAGGCCGGCACGTATTCGGTGAACGGGAACAGCCGCGTCTTGCGATAGAAACCCAACAGGCCGGTGCCGGGCAGCACGAAGGCGGCCGCGTTGTATTCGCCGGCGCCGTCGCGGTCGTAGGTGCCGAACACGAAGGGCACGCCGGCGGCAGTCACGTTGGCGAGGATCTCGCGATCGAACTCGGCCCCGGCGTCGCTCTTGGGCTGGCCGAAGGTGGTGGGATAGGCCGTCTCCGACCACAGCACCGCGTCGGCGTGCTGCCGCACCACGGCGTCGTAGCTCATCGCGAAATGGGTGTCGAGCACCTCGCGCACCACCGCGTAGCCGCCCTTCTGCCGGCGCTGGCCTTCGTAGTCGACGATGTTGGTTTGTATTAATCCCATGCGCAGCGGCTTGCCGCTCGGTGCCGGCTCGGCGGACAGCACCGCCAAGCCGTAGCCCGCCAACAACAGCGGCGCCAGCGCCGCCAGCGCGAGTGGTTGGGCGAGCGCGCGCCAGCCGTCGGCGCGGCGCGCGTGCGCCGCCGCGACCGCCTCGTTGGCCAGCAACAGCAGCAGCGTCAGGCCGGCGCCGCCGCCCACATCGGCGGCCTGGCGCAGCAGCCGCGAGGGATACAGGCCATAGCCGAGCGTGTCGCCGAGCAGCCGGGGCAGCAGCCATTCCGCCGCCACCCAGGCCGCCGCCCCCGCCAGCGCGCGCAGCAGCGGGCCATGCCGGCGTCCGGCCACATGGCGCGCCAGCGCGAAGGCGATAAATTGCGGCTGGAACAGCGGCGCCGCCAGCAACAGCAGCGCCAGGCCGCTGGCCTCGCCGACCTGGGTGTAACGGCCCAGCGCGGTGCCGAGCCAGGCGAAGACGGCCGCCGTGAAAGCCAGCGACATCGCATAGGCGCAGCCCAGCGTACCGGCCAACGTGCGGCGGGCGTCCAGTACGCGCAACCACGGCACCAGCAGCACGAAGCCGAGCAGCCAGCCGAGGCCGCCACGGGCATACAGGGCCGACATGACCGCGCTGGCCAGGATGCCGGCGAGGATGCCCACTTTGGAAGAGCTCAATAGCTTCATGGTGTTCAGCGGCCCGGTTTGGCCGGTTCCGTCGGTGTGGGGAGGACGATGCGGCGGATCGGCAGTCCGGGCGGGGCCAGCTCCGGCGGCACGACGCGGTCGGCCGGCATGGCGATCGGCTGCTTGGCGGCGTCGTACAGTTGGAAGTCGGGGGCAAACATCAGGATGGCTTCGATGCGTTGGCCGTCGTCGGTCGCCTGGTGGTGGCGGACGTAGCCTTGCGGCAGCGCAAAGTCCTCGGGCACCGCCAGTCCGACCAGGGGCGGACGGGTGCCGGGTGGCGAAAAGGCACCGAGGCCGGTGTGCACGCCGCGTTCGTGCAGGCGCTCGATGACTTCGCCCATGCTCGGCGTCTCGCCACGGGACACGTAGCTTTTCAGGTCGCGCGTCGGGTCGGCGTCGCCCTCCGGCGCGGCTGGCGGCGGCCTTACCATGGCCGCTGGCACGGCCGGCGCCGGCACCGGCGCGACGGCCGCCGTTGTGCTCGCGGCGGCTGGCGCTGCGGCGCTGGCCGCCGCCGCGCCAGAGTCGGACGGCATCGCCAGAAACCACAGCAAGCCGACGCCGCCGACGGCAAGCAGCAGCGCGATGGCCAGATAGCCCGGCCGTGAACGCCAGGCGTGAGCGCCACCGGGCGTATCGCTACGGCTCGGTGGCTGCTCGGGACGGGGTGGCTTGTCCAAGGGATAGTCGATGCCCCGGCGTCAAGGCGCCGCTACGTTGAAGACCGATACCGCCCAGCCCATGCGCTCGTGGCCGTACTGGTTCCAGATCGGGCTCTTGCCGTTCGAGAACGAACTGTAGCGCGCCACCCCGTTGCCGGTGCTGCCGCCCAACAGGCCGGCGCTGACGGTGCTGCCGTTGTAAGTCGGGTGGGTGTCGTCCGATTGGATATAGTCGTAGCTGCTGCTGGCCGAGACGAAGTGGGTATTGGCGTCGCGGATGGTCGAGCGCAGGGTCGAGTTGATCCGGGTGACATAGCTGGACTGGCTTTCGCCGGCGACATAGCGCAACGCGTCGGAGTCGATCTTGCCGTCGCCGTTGCTATCGTAGTCGGCGCCCATGTACTGGGCAAAGTTATCCGCACACATGAAACCCTTTTGACGCGCGACGTCGCACATCATGTGGTTGATTCTGGCCATGGAGAGCAGGAACTTGTCCTGCATTTTCACGGTGGCGCCGCTCGATGGGTCCTTGCAGGAACTCTGCGTATTGTCCGCCGTATAACCCGGGTAGTGGAGATTGGAGATGATCTTGGCCTTCACTCCAGCATAGGCGTTGGCGTTGATGTAGTCCATCGCGGCCGTCACATAGGTCTTGCAGTTGGCCTCCGCCGTCGTCAGCACGCTGTCGTCGCAGGTGCCGGTTTGGCCCTTGAAGCTGGTGCGGGCCTGCAGGCCGTCGTTGCCGCACATTTCGAAAGTGACCACGCGGGTGTTACTGGCTTGCATGTACGAGCGCTCGGCGACGATCTTGTTGTTGTACACATCGGAGGCGATGGCGCCGGATTTGGTGCGGCGCACGCTCTCGATGGCGGCGTTCCAGTGCGCCGAGAGGTATTCCGCATCCACCGTCGGCGCCGAGTATTTGGCCGCGTTGACGGTCGAGCCGTTGTAGCCGGCATAGATCGAATCGCCGTAGGCCACCACGCGGTACTTGCTGGTGGTGCCGGGCCGGTCGATGGTCCACGAAACGTTTTGATTCAGGGTGCTGGCCGCAGCCTGTGCCCCAAGGGTAAGTAGGGCAAGAGCTGGCAATAAGGTACGCAAAGAATGCTGCAAGCGGGTGTGCATGTAGTGTCTCCGGTCATTGGGTTTTCAAGATGGCATTTTTAGTGATTTTCATCCCACGCTACGACATACAGGAACTTTGGCCGCACGCGCCATCACATCGCGACAGCCAAGTTGCCAGCGCTAAAAAAATCACGAAGTTGACAAACAGTTCACATTAGCATCATGTCCAGTTTTTGTATTCCTTTGCCGGCGCATTGGCTCGCCAGGACAACAAAAAATCGCCAAACGGCGGTCCTCTGTCGCGCCGCAACCACAACCGTCCGGCGACGGACGCACACGCCGGCCGGCGCCCGACCGTTCATGGTCACAAGGCGAGCAACTGACGCACTTTGCCGCTTCGGGCATCAACTATTTTTTTGGGGAATTCAAGGTCGCTACCGACGTTGATAGGGCCGGCACAATGGCTGAGCAGACAGCTCAAGTGAGGGATCGCGCGGCGTTCAGGAAGGAAGAAAGCAGAAGTCTCGGTAAAAAAAACGCCTGGCATGAGGGGATCATGCCAGGCGATGTGCTTACCAAAAAGCGCTATTCACGCTTAGTATGGGACGCTGCAATTGGCATCTTTGTATTTACCCCAAGTCGGTTGCGCCGTCCAACCGCTGCCAATCTGGAAATTGGAACAAGCGCGCTCTCCGGTCACCTTGCTGGTATACCAAATGTACGGTGCCGGGCCGGCGAAAGCGCTAGCGGCGCAGGCCGCAGCCAGCAGAGCTGCAATAGTGAGTTTCAATTTCATCGCGTTTCCTCATAGAAATGGCCTCATGGCCAGGGAATTAATATCCTACAATAAATATTTCCAATTGGCTATGTTTTCCTATTTAATATCTTCATTACCGAGCAGAATTACCTCGGCCTCGGCCTTGGCTGCGGCGGGCATCCGCTCAGGCAAAGGTGGGCGGCCTGCGCCCCGGCGCGCCGGGTCTAATTACACACGTCAACATTGCCTGCGAACAGGGAACCGACCCAGCCCGCAAACACATTCACCTTGGGCGAGGCCATGCGCCCCTGCGGATAAAGCAGTGAGATCGGCATGGGCGTGGGCGGCCAAGCGCCCAGCACTTCGACCAAGGCGCCGCTGTCCAGATGCCGCCTGACCTGATAGGCGGCGACCTGCGCCAAGCCCAGGCCCTGCAGGGCGCAGCAAACGTTGGCGTCGGCATCGTTGACCGCGATCGGCCCCGTCACGTCAACCTTCACCACCTCATTGTCGACGATGAAATCCCAGTCGAAGGCGCGGCCGGTGCGGCCCGAAAAGTGAACGATGCCTCGGTGCGATCCGAGCTCATCGATACTGGCGGGCCGGCCGTATTTTTCCAAATACGCCGGTGCGGCGCAGGTGATGAAACGCATGCTGCCGACCTGTCGGCCGATCAAGGCCGAGTCCTGCAATTGCCCCACCCGCAAGGCGCAATCGATGCCCTCCTGGGTGATGTCGACCAGCCGGTCGCTCAGGCTGATGGTCAATTCGACTTGCGGGTAGAGCGCGTGGAACTGCGCCAAGTGGGGCAGCACCAGCGTGCGCCCCACCGTGCCGGGCAAGTCTATCCTCAGTTTGCCCTTGGGTATCTTGGAACCGGGGCCGCGAAACGACAGCTCCGATGCATCGATCGCACTCAATATCTCGATGCAGCTCTTGAAGTACTCGGCGCCGTCCGGGGTCAAGGACAATCTGCGCGTGGTGCGAAGCAACAGTTGCGTGCCGAGGAAGGCTTCCAGACTTTTTAAGGTCGCGGTGAGCGAGGCGCGCGGCAGGTCCAGCGTTTCCGCCGCCTTCGAGAAGCTGTTTGCCTCGACGATGCGCACAAACGTTTGCATGGCTTTGATCTTGTCCACGTGCCGCCCTTCGATTGTTCATGAAATCTGAATTGTATAGGCGCATTGTGCCCTAATTATCTATTGCTCAGTTTTACCTACAATCACCTCAGTCCAACATCTCCCCACCACTGAGGAAAAACACATGAACCACACCACCACGCTGGAATCCGACATCTCGCCGGGCATGGTCTTGCTGCTTGCCGCCGCATCGGGCCTGATCGTCGCCAACCTGTACTACGCGCAAACCCTGGTCGGCCCCATCAGCGCCGCCACGGGCCTGTCGGCACAAGCCGCCGGCCTGATCGTCACGCTGACCCAGATCGGCTACACCCTCGGCCTGCTGTTCATCGTCCCGCTGGGCGACCTGCTGGAAAACCGCCGCCTGATTGTCGGCGCACTGATCTTCACCGCGTTCGCCTTGCTGACCGCCGCCCTGAGCAGCAGCGCATGGGTCTTTCTGGCCGCCGCGCTGGCGATCGGCCTCGGCTCGGTCGCCGCGCAAATCCTCGTGCCGTTTGCCGCCCACCTGTCGCGCGAAGCGACGCGCGGCCAAACCGTCGGCAAGGTGGTCAGCGGCCTGCTGCTCGGCATCATGCTGGCCCGTCCCCTCGCCTCGCTGGTGGCCGACCAGACCAACTGGCACGTCGTGTTCGCCGGCGCCGCCGTGCTGATCGTCATGCTGGCCGTCGTCCTGCGCGCCAAACTGCCGCAGCGCATCCCGTCGGCGCCGATGTCCTATCCAGCGCTGATGGCATCGCTGTGGGCCTTGTTCACGACGACCCCGGTGCTGCGCCGCCGCGCCGCCTACCACGCCGGTTTGTTTGGCTCGTTCAGCCTGTTCTGGACCGTGACGCCGATGGTGCTGGCCAGTCCGGCGTTCCACCTGTCGCAAACCGGCATCGCCATCTTCGCCCTGGTCGGCATGGCCGGCGCCGTGGCCTCGCCGCTTGCCGGCCGGCTGGCCGACTCCGGCCACACGCTGCCGGCGACCGCCGCCGCGCTGCTGCTCGGTGTCGTCGCTTTCGCCCTGCCCATGTTCGCGGCCGGCACGCGCCCGGTCGCCTTGGCGCTGCTGGTGGCCGCATCGATTGTTCTGGATATGGGCGTGGCGGCCAATCTGGTGCTCGGCCAGCGGGCCATCTTCAGCCTTGGCGCCGAAGTGCGCAGCCGCCTCAACGGCATCTACTTTGCCTTGTTCTTTGCCGGCGGCGCCCTGGGTTCGGCCTTGGGCGGCTGGGTCTTCGCACAGTACGGCTGGCATGCCGCGCTGTTGACCGGCATGGCCTTCCCGGGCCTGGCGCTGCTGTACTGGGTCGGCGAGTATGTCGAGCATGCCGCCGCCGGGCGCCAGACGGCGTGAGCGTAGGACACTAGCTTTCGTTTGTTTGAATGAAACGGTTGCCGCCGCCAATCTCGTTGGTGTGGTAGATGCGCTGGCACGGCGCGCTATCGGACGCATCGGCCGCCCGCTTGGCGCCGGAAAAACTCCAGACCGTGTAGTGCTGTAGGCCGTCGCGGCTGGCAATCGCATAGGGCAATGTGCGCACATCGATGGCGCCGGCGCCAAGTTCGCGCAAGCCCCGCACCAGCGCGACCTTGTCTTGCTGCTCATCCTGACCCGGCACAATGCGGTTGGCGACCGCCGTGTAAATGATGGGCTGAGCGGTATCGCCGTCATCGACCGGCGACACCGGCAAAATCGTTTGCAACGCGAAGCGTCCACCGACCTTGAGCAAAGCCAGCATGTTTTTCAAGTAATTGCGCGGTGACGCCACCCGGTCCAGCACCATGGTGGAAATGACAAAATCCTGGGACTGCGCCGACAAGCCGAATTCGCGCTCCATGTTGGCCCGGTCGATATCGACTTGCGCCATGCGCGCCGTCAAGCCACGCTGGCGCGCGTGCTGCACGAACCAGGGGCTCAATTCCAGCCCTGTCATGCGGGCGCCCGCCTGCCGTAGCGCCTGCAGCACTTCGCCATTGCCAAAGCCCAGGTCGACGCCGGCCAAGCCTCGCAAGTCTTGCAGTCCCAGCACGCAGGCCATCACATCGGCATTGATACCGCGCGACGCATAGCAATCGCGCGCACCTTCGAGCGCATAGCGGCAGAAGCCGTCCCGGCCCAAGCTGCCCGGCGCGTGGCTTGCCAGGAAGCGGCGCGAGGCCGCCATCAAGTCCGCGTCGAGTCCGGCGAGTTGCGCCAGGAGCACTTCCGTGTCCTGCGCCGCCGCCGCAAGGACTGTTTTGACTACGCTGGCGCTCACCGGCTGCTGCGCGGTCTCCCGTTCGGCCACGAAGGAGTCGATCTCCTGGCGGGCGCTGGCGATGCGCAGCCAGCCGTGTTCCAGCGTGCCGTCGGCGCAAGGCTTGGCGCCGAAACGCTGCTGCGTCAGCTGCGGCTGATTCAAGTGCGCGATCGGCTGTGCGGTCGCGGCGGGACCGGCCGGCGCGGCCGCCTGGTTCCGGCGTCGCCGCAGCGGTTCGGGCGTTAAAGCATCGCCGTCATTCAGTTCGCTATTCTGCATGGTTGCTACGTCTCGTAAGTGTTGTCGTTGTGTCGGGAGCTGACGCCGGATCAGTCTTCCTGCTCCAGCAATTGCTTCAGCTGTTGCGCCGTCAGTCCTGTCAGATCCTCACCATGCAGCGCCACGTCTTCCGCCGCGAACTGTGCCAGACGCAGCTCGACCAGCCGGGCCGCCAACCGCTTCAGGGTCGGATGCTGCAGCACGTCCGGCACCGGCAAGTCGATGCCATAGTCGATGCGCGAGCGCGCAGCCAGCTGCAACACCAGCAAGGAATGCCCGCCCAATTCGAAAAAGTCGTCGTCGCGGCCGACGCGCGGCACGCCCAGCAGCTGCTGCCACAGGACCGCGAGCATGGTTTCCGTCTCTCCCTGCGGCGCCTGATAGGGGCGCGCGGCAAAGCTGGCGTGATCCGGCGGAGGCAGCGCCAATCGATGCAGCTTGCCATTTTCGGTCAGCGGGAAGCGCTCCAGCGCGACAAACGCACGAGGCAGCATGTATTCCGGTATCGACGCTGCCAACCAGGCGCGCAAAGCCGCCGCGTCCAAGGTTGCGCCTGCGTGCGGCGTCAAGTAGGCGACCAGGCATGGCTGGCCCGTGGCGTCCGGCCAGGCCAGCACGGCCGCTTGCGCCACCGCCGCGTGCTGCTGCAAGGTCTGCTCGATTTCACCCAGTTCGATGCGGTGGCCGCGCAATTTGACCTGGAAGTCGTTGCGGCCCAGGTAATCGAGCACGCCATCGGCGCGCCAGCGGCCCAGGTCGCCCGTGCGGTACAGGCGGCCGCCCGCGCGGCGGCCGTGGGCGTCGGCGATGAAGCGTTCCGCGTTCAGCTGCGCGCGCCCCCAGTAACCGTGCGCCACCCCGGCGCCGCCGATGCAGATTTCCCCCACCGCGCCCGGCGGCACCAGTTGCCCGCCCGCGTCCAGCAGGTACACCTGGGTGTTGTCCAGCGGCCGCCCGAGCGGCACCACGCCGCCATGCTCGCCCAATTGCGCCGTATAGCGCGCCAACATCGACCAGATGGTGGTCTCGGTTGGACCATACGCATTCCACAGCGCCCCCACCAGCGTGTGCAGCTGGCGCGCCAGCGCGGCTGGCAGCGCTTCGCCGCCGCTGATCGCTTTCAGTCCGGGCGCGCCATGCCAGCCGGCGTCGAGCAGCATGCGCCAGACGCTGGGCGTGGCCTGCACCAGGGTCGGCCCATGCGCGGCCAAGGCTTGCGCCAACGCCGCCCCGTCGGCCGCCGTGTCACGCCCGATCAGCACCACGCTGCCGCCCGTCGTCAGCGGCAGATACAGCTCCAGCGCGGCGATGTCGAAACCGATCGTGGTCAGCGACAGCACCCGCTCGCCCCGGCCGAGCTCCAGCGCGCGCCCCATCGCCGACAGCAGATTGAGCACGCCGCCATGCGCCACCAGCACGCCCTTCGGTTTGCCGGTCGAGCCGGAGGTGTAAATCATATAGGCCGCTTGCCCGGGCACCGGCGGCAAGCACGGATTGGTGTCCGCCATGCCCGCCAGCGTGGCGCCACCTTCTGCGCCATCCAGAAGCACGCGCGTCAATGGCAGTGGCGCGATGGCTGCCAGCGCCTCCTCGCACAGCAGCGCCACCGGCGCGCTGTCGCTCAACATGTACGCCAGACGGTCGGCAGGATAGGCTGGATCGAGCGGCACATAGGCCCCACCCGCCTTTAAAATCCCCAGCAGGCCGGCGATCATGCCGGCCCCGCGTCCGGCGCAAATGGCCACCCGCGCACCGGGCCGCACCCCGGCCGCCAGCAACGCATGGGCGATCCGGTTGGCCTGCCGATTCAATTCGCCATAGCTCACTTGCTGCGTGCCCTCCAACGCGGGCGCGTCCGGCTTCGCCTGCGCCTGACGTTCGAACAACTGGTGGATCAGCGCCGCTTCTTCGTATGGGTGGGCGGTGTCGTTCCAGCCCTCGGTCAGCAGCGCGCACTCCGTCGCCGACAACAGCGGCAAGGCGCACACCAGCGTCTCCGGCGCCTGCGCCAACGCGTCGCACAGCGCCGCCAGCGCCGCCGCCAGATAGCGCGCCACCTGATCCGGGTCGATGCCCGGCACGCACAGCGCGGTCAAGGTAAATCCATTGCCAAGGTCGTCGACCGAGACGGTCAGCGGATAATTGCTGCGCTCCTGCGCGTGCAGCACCTGCGCGCCATCCCACAGCAGCGCGCCTTCCTTGCCGCCCGGGCTGCTGTGGCGGTAGTTGAGCAGCGCGGTAAACAGCGGCATCCCCGCCGGCATGGCGCTGCAACGCTGCGCCAGTCCCAACGACGCCTGTTCGTGGGCCAGCAAGCCGGCCAGCGCTTGCTGGCATGCCCGCACCGCCTGTAACACCCCGGCGCCGCCCAGCCGCAGCCGCAATGGCAGCGTATTGATGTACATGCCCAGTGCGGCGCTAGCGCTACCGCCCTGCAGGCGGCCCGACAGCACCGTGCCGAACACCACGTCATCGCGGCCGGCACACTGCGCCAGCACTTGGCCAAACGCGACGTGGAACAACACCGCCGGCGCCATGCCAAGCCGGCGCGCTTGCAGGCGCAACGCCGCCTGTGCTTCATCGTCGAGCCTCAGCCGCGCTTCGCGCACCTGCTGGCCGCCGCCGCGCACATCCAGCACGCCGAACGGCGCTGTCGGCTCGGCCACATCGCCCAGCATGGCGCGGAAGTAGGCTTCGTGCCGCTCTTGCGGCGCCGCCAGCGTGCGGGCGATGAAGGCGCGGTAGCTGTGCCGCGCCAATGGCGGCGCCAGTTCGCGTCCGGCCAGCAGCTCGCCGATTTCCCCCATCAGCAGCTCCAGCGTGACATGGTCGCAGACCATATGGTGGTATAGCAGCGCCAGCAGCCAGCGGCCCGTGCCGGGTTCCGCCATGCATTGCAGCGCCAGCAGCGGCGCCTGCCGCACATCGATGCGGATGCGCGCCGGGTCGCTGTGTTCAAGCAGCTGCGCCAGCGCATCGGCGCTGGCGTTGGCGTTGGCGTTGGCGTTGGCGTTGGCGTTGGCGTTGGCGTTGGCGTTGGCGCTGGCGTTGGCGTTGACATCGGCATCGGCATCCGCGTTGGCGTCGGCATCGACCACCAGCAGTTCCAGCGCCACACTGCGCTGCACTACCTGCACCGGGCGCTCCAGTCCTTCCCACTGCACCGAGGTGCGCAGCACTTCATGCCGCTGCAATACCCCCTGCAACGCCTCGACAAAGCCGTCGAGCGCGGCACGGCCTTCAAAGCCCAGCACCAGGCGCTGCAAATAGGCGTCGCCTGTCGTTTGCAGCAAGTGATGGAACAGGATTCCCTCCTGTAGCGGTCCAAGCGGATAAATGTCGGCGATATTGGCCGCACCGCCCGGCACCCGCGCGGCGATGCGCGACAGGCCGGCGGCGTCCACATCGGCCAGCGGCACCATGTCCGGTGTGATGACGCTGCAGCCCGGCGGGATCAGCGCGCCGCCCTGCCCGATTCCGTCTGCTTCCACGCCATCCTGGCGCGCCGTAGCCAGCGCTTGCGCCAACGCGCGCAACGTCGGCTGCGCAAACACCGTGCGCACCTCGGCCTGCCAGCCCTGCTCGCGCAAGCGCTCCATCATCCGCACCACCAGCAGCGAATGGCCGCCCAGCTCAAAGAAATGGTCGTCGCGGCCGACCCGCTCCAGGCCCAGCAGCTCCTGCCACAGCAATGCCAGCGCCTGTTCGGCCGGTCCCAGCGGCGCCACGTACTCCCGGCTCGCCACCGCCTGCTGGTCCGGTTCCGGCAGCGCCGCCCGGTCCACCTTGCCGTTCGGCGTCAGCGGCCATTGCGCCAGCATGACAAAGGCCGACGGCAGCATGTAATCGGGCAGTTGCCCGGCCAGCGCGGCGCGCAGTGCGGCCGGATCAGCGCCTTCCCCGCCTTCCGCACCTTGTAAATAGGCCACCAGCCGTTGACCGCCCGCGCCGTCCGGCCGCGCCATCACCAGCGCCTCCCCCACCCCGGCGCAGCGCGCCAGGCGCGCCTCGATCTCGCCCAATTCGACGCGGAAGCCGCGAATCTTGACCTGGCCGTCCAGCCGGCCCAGGAACTCCAGATTGCCGTCGGCCCAATAGCGGGCCCGGTCGCCGGTGCGGTACATCCGTCCCGCCTGCCCGTCCGTGAACGGATAGGGCAGGTAGCGCTCGGCGTTGAGTTCATCGCGGCCGTAATAGCCCGCGCTCAGGCAGGCGCCGCCGATGTACAGGTCACCCGCCACACCCACCGGGCATGGTTGTAGCGCCTCGTTGAGCACGTAATAGCGCGCATTCTGGATCGGTTTGCCGTACGGGATACTGCGCCAGGCCGGATCGACCGCGCCGACCCGGTAATAGTTCGACCACACCGTCGCCTCCGTGGCGCCGCCCAAACCGATCACTTCGCAGCGCGGGAAGGCGCGGCGCAGCGCATCGGGTAACTCCAGCGGAATCCAGTCGCCACTGAAGAACGCCAGCCGCAACGCACCGCTGCCCGCTCCTTCGCCCTCGCCCGCGTCCTCGGCCGCACTCTCAGCCAGGTAAGGCAGCAACTGCTGGCAAACGGCGGGGGCGGAATCCCAGAACGTTACCGCTTCGTCCCGCAGCACCGCCACCAGGCGGCGCGGATCGGCGATTTCCTCGCGGCTGGCGATGCGCACCACCCCGCCCGCCGCCAACAAGCCGAAGATGTCATACACCGACAAATCGAAGCAGAACGAAGTGGTAAACAGCACGCGGTCCTGCGGCCCCACCGCGAACGTGCGGTTGACCCATTCGATCAAATTGATGACGGGGCGGTGCTGCACCATCACGCCCTTGGGCAGCCCGGTCGAGCCGGAGGTATAAATGATGTATGCCAGGTGTCCGGCATGCAGGTCCAGCGCGGCGGGGTCGGGATTGGCGTACGCTGCGGCGCTGTCGCCTGGCTCCAGCGCCAGCAGCGGCAAGCCAGCCCGCACCGGCGCCAGCGCCTCCAGCTGGACCCGCTGCGCCACATCGCACAGCAGCGCCACCGGCGCGCTGTCGCTCAACATGTAAGCCAAACGGTCGGCCGGATAGGCCGGATCGAGCGGCACATAGGCCCCACCCGCCTTTAAAATCCCCAGCAGGCCGGCGACCATGCCGGCCCCGCGTCCGGCGCAAATAGCCACCCGCTCTCCGGGCCGCACCCCGGCCGCCAGCAACGCATGGGCGATCCGGTTGGCCTGCCGATTCAATTCGCCATAGCTCACTTGCTGCGCCCCCGCCAGCGCGAGCGCGTCCGGCCGCGCCTGCGCCTGACGTTCGAACAACTGGTGGATCAGCGCATCTTCGTCATAGGGGCACGCGGTATCGTTCCAGCCGTCGATCAGCAGTGCGCGCTCGGGCACCGACAACAGCGGCAAGGCCGCCGGCGCCGCCGTGCCATCCTGCGCCATCGCGCCCAGCAATGTCATGAACGATGCCGCCAGCCGCTGCGCAGTCGCCGCATCGAACAGGTCGCAGGCATATTCCAAGTCGCCCGTCACGGCGTCCGGCGTTTCGTTCAGTGACAGCGTCAAATCAAATTTGCTGACGCCCTGATCCACCGGCAATGCCTCCACACACAATCCGGGCAATTCCAACGCCGCCGAACGCGGCGTGTTGTTCATCGTAAACATGGTCTGGAAGATCGGGCTGTGGCTGATACTACGGGGCGGGTTGAGCGCCTCGACAATCTGTTCGAATGGTAAATCCTGGTGCTGGTATGCCGACAACAGCGCCTGCTTGGCCTGCTGTAGCAGCGCATCAATGTCGTGCGCCTCGGCGATCCGCAAGCGCAGCGGCAAGGAATTGACAAAGAATCCGATCAATGGCTCCAGTTCGCTGCGCTGGCGGTTTGCCACCGCCACACCCAGCACCACGTCGCCTTGGCCGCAATAGCGCGCCAGCAACAAGCCCCAGGCACTCACCAATAGCATGAACAGGGTGCACTGGCGCCGCTGCGCCAGCGCACGCAGTTCGACCAGCAAGTTGGGCGGCAAGGCCAGCGCCACTTTGAGGCCCGCATGAGCGGGTGCCGCCGGACGCGGCCGGTCGGCAGGGAAAGCCATCACCAGCGGCGCATCCGCCAGCTGTCTACGCCAGTATTCCTGCTGCTGGCTCAGACGCTCGCCGCTCAGCCAGCCACGCTGCCAGGCTGCATAATCGGCGTACTGGACGGCCAGTTGCGGCAGCGGGTCGGCCGGTCCAGTGCTGAAGGCGCGGTACAACTGCGTCACCTCCCGTAGCAGCACGCCTATCGACCAGGCATCGGAAATGATATGGTGCTGGGTCAGCAGCAGCACATGTTCCTCATCAGCCGTACGCAGCAACAGGCCGCGCATCAGCGGACCGGCCGCCAGGTCGAACGGCAGGGCACAGTCGTCGACGCGCTGTCGCTCGACCGCGCTGTCCAATTCGCGGCCATGCAAATGACGCAGCTCACAGTGTCGAAGCGGGCAACCGGCGCCGGGCGGCGCCACCTTTTGCACTGGCGCCTCGCCGTCGAACACGAAGGTGGTGCGCAGAATTTCGTGGCGCGCCACCACCGCATCCAGGCTGGCTTGCAATGCAGCGACGTTCAGCGTTCCGGACAGCTTCAACGCCACGGCGATATGATAGGCGGCACTGGCCGCATGGTCGTACTGGTCCAGGAACCACAAGCGCTGCTGCGCCCATGACAAGGGCAGCGGCGCGCCGCGCGGCGCAACCGGTATCGCCGGCGCCTCCTGGCCGTGCGCCGTCGCCAGTTTTTCCTGCAAGCGCTTGCGTAACAGCGCCTGTTTGAGCTCCTCCCGGGAGCGTTCCTTGTCATTCACTTTGCTTGTCTCCTTCTTCCAACATTGCCAGCATCTCTTCGTCGGAGAACTGGTCCAGATCGTTTGCGTCGTCGCCCAACAAGGTGGCAAACTGCTGCTTTTCGATGTGGTCGGCCATCGTCGTCAGCGTCGCCTGTTCGAACAGCACCGCCAGCGGCAGCTCCACCAGGCAAGTCTGCTTGATGCGCAGCGCCAGCTGCATGGCCAGCAGCGAATGGCCGCCCAGCTCGAAGAAATGGTCGTCGCGGCCGACCCGCTCCAGTCCCAGCAGCTCCTGCCACAGCAATGCCAGCGCCTGTTCGGCCGCCCCCTGCGGCGCCACGTACTCCCGGCTGGCCACCGCCTGCTGGTCCGGTTCCGGCAGCGCCGCCCGGTCCACCTTGCCGTTCGGCGTCAGCGGCCATTGCGCCAGCATGACAAAGGCCGACGGCAGCATGTAATCGGGCAGTTGCCCGGCCAGCACGGCGCGCAGCGCGGCCGGATCAGCGCCTTCCCCGCCTTCCCCACCTTGTAGGTAGGCCACCAGCCGTTGACCGCCCGCGCCGTCCGGCCGCGCCATCACCAGCGCCTCGCCCACCCCGGCGCAGCGCGCCAGGCGCGCCTCGATCTCGCCCAATTCGACGCGGAAGCCGCGAATCTTGACCTGCCCGTCCAGCCGGCCCAGGAATTCCAGATTGCCGTCGGCCCAATAGCGGGCCCGGTCGCCGGTGCGGTAGATCCGGTCCGCCAGCCCGTCCGTGAACGGATCGGGCAGGTAGCGCTCGGCGTTGAGTTCATCGCGGCCGTAATAGCCCGCGCTCAGGCAGGCGCCGCCGATGTACAGGTCACCCGCCACACCCACCGGGCATGGTTGTAGCGCCTCGTTGAGCACGTAATAGCGCGCATTCTGGATCGGTTTGCCGTACGGGATACTGCGCCAGGCCGGATCGACCGCGCCGACCCGGTAATAGTTCGACCACACCGTCGCCTCCGTGGCGCCGCCCAAACCGATCACTTCGCAGCGCGGGAAGGCGCGGCGCAGCGCATCGGGTAACTCCAGCGGAATCCAGTCGCCACTGAAGAACGCCAACCGCAACGCGCCGCCGCCCTCGCCCGCGTCCTCGCCCGCAGTCTCACCCAGGTACGGCAGCAACTGCTGGCAAACGGCGGGGGCGGAATCCCAGAACGTTACCGCTTCGTCCCGCAGCACCGCCACCAGGCGGCGCGGATCGGCGATTTCCTCGCGGCTAGCGATGCGCACCACCCCGCCCGCCGCCAACAAGCCGAAGATGTCGTACACCGACAAATCGAAGCAGAACGAAGTGGTAAACAGCACGCGGTCCTGCGGCCCCACCGCGAACGTGCGGTTGACCCATTCGATCAAATTGATGACGGGGCGGTGCTGCACCATCACGCCCTTGGGCAGCCCGGTCGAGCCGGAGGTATAGATGATGTATGCCAGGTGTCCGGCATGCAGGCCCAGCGCGGCAGGGTCGGGATTGGCGTACGTTTCGGCGCTGTCGCCTGGCTCCAGCGCCAGTAGAGGCAAGCCAGCCCGCACCGGCGCCAGCGCCTCCAGCTGGACCCGCTGCGCCACATCGCACAGCAGCGCCACCGGCGCGCTGTCGCTCAACATGTAAGCCAAACGGTCGGCCGGATAGGCCGGATCGAGCGGCACATAGGCCCCACCCGCCTTTAAAATCCCCAGCAGGCCGGCGATCATGCCGACCCCGCGTCCGGCGCAAATGGCCACCCGCGCACCGGGCCGCACCCCTACCGCCAGCAGCGCATGGGCGATCCGGTTGGCCTGCCGATTCAGCTCGCCGTAGCTCACTTGCTGCGCCCCCGCCAGCGCGAGCGCATCCGGCCGCGCTTGCGCCTGGCGTTCGAACAACTGGTGGATCAGCGCATCGTCTTCATACGCGCGCGCGGTGTCGTTCCAGCCATGTACGATTTGCCGCAGCTGCGCGGGCGGCACCGGTGGCAATGCGCGCGGCGCCGCTTCGGGATCGGCGGCGATGGCGCCCAGCACCGCCTCATACAGTCCGCGGATGAGCGCCAGCTGCTCGCGCCCAATACGCTGGGTATCGGCATCGAAACTGACGCGTAACTCACCCAGCGTATGGGAAAACGTCACGGCCAGAGGGAAGCCTGTAGCCTCATGGGAAACGGCATCGACCAGCGCGATGCCGCTGTCCCCGCCAAGGGCCTCGTAAGCATGGAAATTGACGAAATTGAAGACGATTTCGAACAGCTGATTACGACCGTTTTCCAGCACGATCTGGAAATATGGATAGCGGCGCTGTGCCAGCACCTCCAATTCGGCCGCGAACGTCGCCTGCACCTGCGCGCGCCAGCTCTCTTGCCACCGATCGATACGGAACGGCAGCGTATTGAGAAACAGGCCCAGCACCTTGTCGCCGTCGGCCTGCTCCGGGCGGACATTGCAAACCAGCCCGGATAGCACGTCGACGCGGCCGCACAGTGCGCTGACCACCCACATATGCGCGCACAACAAGACTGAGCGCAACGGCAGCGACAGACGCAGGGCCAGCTGTTCCAGCGCGCCTTGCACGGCAGGCGGCAGCGTCAGTGAACGCTCGGCCCGCGCCGGCGTCCAGGCTTCAGCGCCGCCGTGTTGGGGCAGCGCCGACAATTCCCAACCATCCAGGTAGCGGCGCCAGAATGCGCGCTGCTCAAGCGACGCCAGCGCCGCCCGTTCCTGCACTGTGGCGGCTTGCTCACTGAGCGCCAATGGCGCCAGTATTGGCGGCTGCCCCGCCAGCAAACGCGCATACTGGGCGAACAGTTCGCTCTGGAACATGGCCACGCTCCAGCCATCGAGGATGGCGTGGTGGAAGCTCATGGTGTACTGGATTAGCGTAGCGCCGCGCACATGCACGAACACACGCAGCAACGGCGCTTGCGTCAGCTCGAAGCCCGAGGCGCGCTCGCGTTCGACAAACGCCACCACCATCTCGTCCTGCCGCTGCGGCGTCCATGCCCGCATATCATCGACGCGCAGCGGCAGCGGCGCGGCGCGGTACACCAGTTGCATCGGCTGCCCATGCTGCCCGAAGTCGAAGGCCGTGCGCAGCACCGGATGCCGGCGCGCCATGGCCTGCAAGGCCGCATCGAACGCCGCTTCATTCCAGACGGGCAAACGCAACTGGTAGCTGAAGACGTCGTGATACACCCCCTGCCGCTGCGCATACTGGTTGTGGAACACCATCCCGAGCTGCAGCTGAGTCATGCCGAACGCGCTCTCCACGCCTTCCGCGCACTGCTGCGGCGCGCCGTCCGCATCGACGGAAGCGGTGGCGGCGATCGCCGGCGTGGCCACTTGTTCCACATGACGTGCCAGCGCCGCCACGGTGGGCTGGCGGAACAAGTCGATCACGGCGCAATGCAGTCCCGCTGCGCGCGCCTTGGCCACCACCGCGATACCGCGGATCGAGTCGCCGCCCAGGTCGAAGAAATTGTCGTCCACGCCCACCTGTGGCAGATCCAGCACCGCCGCCCAGATCGCGGCCAGCACCTGCTCCGCGCCTGCCCGGGGCGCCCGGTAAGCTTGGCGGCCGACCGCCTGCGCGTCCGGATCAGGCAGTGCGGCGCGGTCCAGTTTGCCGTTTGCCGTCAACGGATATGAATCCAGCAGCACGAAGGCAGCCGGCACCAGATGCTCGGGCAGCACGGCGGACAATTGCGCGCGCAACGCCAGCGGCGCACACTGCGCCGCGTCCGCCGCGATCAGATACGCCACCAGCCGGGCTTCCGCTTCGCCCTGCGCCAGAACCACCGCCTGGCGCACGCCAGGCAGCGCGGCCAGCGCCGCCTCGACCTCGCCCAATTCGATGCGGAAGCCGCGCACCTTGACCTGGAAGTCGTTGCGGCCGCCGTATTCGATGCGGCCGTCGGCCAGCCGGCGCGCCAGGTCGCCGCTGCGGTACAGGCGCACACCGGGCGCTTCGGCTAGCACATCGCCAACGAAACGCTGCGCCGTCAATTCGGGACGGCCCAGGTAGCCGCGCGCCAGACCCGCGCCAGCGATGTACATTTCGCCGAACACGCCCGGCGGCTGGATCTGCCGGTGCTGGTCAAGGATCCAGACTTGCAGATCGTCCAGCGGCTTGCCGACGATACTGGCGCGCCGCTCCAGCACATCGGCCGCGCTCACCTCATGGTAGGTCACATGCACGGTGGTTTCCGTGATGCCGTACATATTCACCAGACGGGTGGACTGCAGACTGTTGCGCGCGATCCAGGGCGCCAGCGTGTGCATCTCCAGCGCCTCGCCACCAAACACGACCACGCGCAGCGCATGCTCGCGGCCGTCCTGCGCCGCCACCAGTTGGTGGAAAGCGCTGGGGGTCTGGTTCAGCACCGTGACCTCTTGCTCGCACAGTAATCGGTAAAAATCGTGTGGCGACCGGGCGCACGCGGCCGGCACCACCACCAAGCGCCCGCCGTGCGCCAGCGCGCCCCAGATTTCCCAAACCGAAAAATCGAATGCATATGAATGGAACAGGGTCCATATGTCGTCGCGGCCAAAACCGAAATGGCGCTGGCAGCTCGACAACAGGCGCGCCACCTGCGCATGTTCCACCATCACTCCTTTCGGCTGGCCGGTGGAGCCGGAGGTATACATGACATACGCCAGGTGATGGGGCGCCAGGTCCGCCACCGCCGGATTGTGGCCGCGCGCGCCATCGGCGGCGTCAGCGTCGGCGCCGTCCAGCGCAAGCACGGGCAAGCCATGCGCGCCCATGGCGACGGCGGCCGTGCTGTCCGCCAGCAGCGCCAGCGGCATGCTGTCGGCCAGCATATAGGCCAGACGCTGCGCCGGATAGGCGGGGTCCAGCGGCACATAGGCGCCGCCCGCCTTCAGGATCGCCAGCAAGCCGGCCAGCAGCGCCGGGCCGCGCTCCGCGCAAAGCGCCACTCGCGCATCGGGCCGCACGCCAAGCCCGATCAGCCGGTGCGCCAACCGGTTGGCCCGGCGGTTCAGGGCGGCGTAGCTGACATGGACGCCTTCGAACACCAGGGCCGTCGCGTCAGGGTGTGCGGCGGCATGCGCTTCGAACCGGCGGTGTAGCAGCTGGACTGGATGGGCCGACAGCGGCGTGGCCGCTTGCGCCGTCCATGCCGCCCGGCCGGCCCGGTCGAACAGCGGCAGTCGGTACAGCGGCTGCTGCGGGTCGGCCACCATGCCTTCCAACAGCGCGCACAGGTGTCCGGCCAGGCGCGCCACAGTGGCGGCGTCGAACAAGGCGCTGGCGTACTCCAGCTCTGCCATCATCTGGCCGCCCGCCTCGCTCAGCAGAAGCGACAAGTCGAATTTCGAGGTCAGCTGGCTGCCTGCCAGCGGCGCGGCGCGCAGCTCAGGCAAATCCAAGGCCGCTTGCGCCACGTCGGTGATGGCCAGCACGGTCTGGAATATGGGGCTGTAAGCAGTGCTGCGCGGCGGCTTTACCGCTTCCACCACTTGCTCGAACGGCAAATCCTGATGGTCGTAGGCGGCCAGCGCGGTGGCGCGCACCTGCGCCAGCAATTGCGCCACGGTGGCGGTATCGTCCACCCGCACACGCAGCGCCAGCATGTTGGCAAAAAATCCGATCAGTGGTTCCAGTTCGGGACGGGCACGGTTGGCCACCGGCGTGCCGATCACGATGTCGTCCTGGCCACCCAGGCGCGCCAGCAATGCCGCCCATGCGGCCGTCAGCGTCATGAACAGGGTGGTGCCCATTGCGCGGGAGAGTTCGCGCAGGGCGCCGCTCAGCGCCTGCGGCAAGGCAAATTTATGCACCGCGCCGGCATACTGCTGCTGCGCCTGGCGCGGGCGGTCCAGCGGCAATGCCAGCAAGGTTTGCGCACCACACAATTGATGTCGCCAGAATTCGAGCTGGGGGTGCAGGCGGTCGCCGCTCAACCAGCCGCGCTGCCACAACGCGAAATCGGCATACTGGATCGCCAGCGGCGCCAAGCGGCTGGCCTGGCCCGTCACTTGCGCGCGGTACAGCGCGGCCACTTCCTGCACCAGCACGCCCAGCGACCAACCGTCCGACACGATATGGTGCTGCACCAGCAGCAGCACATGCTCGCGCTCGGCCATACGCAACAAGGTGCCGCGAATCAGCGGCCCCTGCGCCAAGTCGAACGGCCGGCCATACTCTTCGACGCGGACCCGTTCCAGCGCACATTCCTGTTCATGTCCGCCGAGTGAACTCAAATCGCATTGCGCCAGCACGAAGCCGCAATTGGCCGGTGCAATGCGTTGCAGCGGTCCCTCGGTGTCCTCTCCGATGGTGGTGCGCAGCGCTTCATGGCGCGCCACCACACCATCCAGCGCCGCCTGCAACGCGTCCCCGTTCAAGGCGCCGCCGAGCCGCAGTCCGGTCAGCATGTGATAGGCCTTGCCGGCTTCGCGGTCGAGCTGATCCAGGAACCACAGCCGCTGCTGGCCCCACGACAATGGCAGGCGCCCGCCGCGCGGCTGGCGGGCGATGGCGCCGACGCCGTCATCTTCACCTTCGCCAACCTCACGCGCCCGCACCCGGCGCGCCAACGCGGCAATGGTCGGCTCGGCGAAAAATTCGCGCATCGACACTTCAACACCGGTGCTCTGGCGCACGCGCGCCAGCAATTGCACCGCCAATAGCGACTGGCCGCCCAATTCGAAGAAATCCACCTGCGGCCCCGCCGGCACGGCGCCGAACAAGTCTTGCCAGATGGCGGCGATGGCTTCCTCGCCGGCCTGCGGCGCCGCCACGGCATGGACGGCCGTAACAGCTGCGCCGGTGACGTCAGCAATTTGGCCGGCCGACGCGGCCCGGGCCGGCTGCCGGCCAGACGGCGGCATGGGCGAAACCGCCAACTGGCCGCCGCCCGCCGCCAGCAGGCGGGCGAACAGCACGGCGCCGTCCTGCGGCGCAATGCCTTGCGCCAGCATCCCGGCCAGCCGTGCGCGGCGCGCTTCGGGCAGGCCGGCCAGCGCAGCGGCAGCCATGCCGACTTGCTGCCAGGCGGCCCAGTTCACCGCCAGCACGCGGCCGCAGCCGCTCTGCTGACAATGCTGCGCATAGGCGTCCAGGAAGGCGTTGGCGGCGCTGTAGTCAGCCTGGCCGGGGGCCGGATAGAGGCTGTTCAAACTGGAGCACAGCAACATGAAGTCCAGTCGCAGCGGATCGAACACCTGCGCCAGCGCCAGGGTTCCTGCCACCTTGGCTGCCATCACCTGGCGGGCGCGCCAGGCCTGCTGCTCGCCCAGCAGCGCGCCGCCGGGCACGCCGGCGGCATGGAACACGCCGTGCACCGGCCCATCGAGACTGTCGGCCAGCGCCTGCAAGGCCGCCGCATCGGCCACATCGGCCGCCACGTATTGCACGGTGGCGCCGGCCGCTTCCAGTTCGCGGCACAGCGCGATCCGCTCTGCCACCGCGCCGCCTTCCTGCAGGCCGTGCTCCCAGTCGCACCGCTCCGGCAGCCCGCTACGGCCGAGCAGCAATAAGTGCGGGCCGCGCACCGCGCCCGCCAGGTAGCGGGCGAACTCGGCGCCTATCCCGCCCGCGCCACCCGTGATCAGGTAGCGGCCACCGTCGCGCAGCGGCAGCGGCAGGCGCTCCTGCTCCTGCTCCTGCTCCTGCTCCTGCTCCTCCACAGCATGGCGCTCCAGCGCGCAGTGCCACAAATAGCGGCCGCGCCACGCCACGCTGGCGCCGGGCGCGGCGGCATCCCATGCTTGCTCAAGCTGGGCCAAGGCCATGCCGTCTTGCCGCTCCACGTCGATATGGCGGCACACGATATTCGGATATTCGACCGTGATGGCGCGCAAGGCGCCCAACAGCGTGGCGCGGCGTGGCAGTAGATTTTCCTGTCCCAGCACGCCGTACAGGCCGCTGGTGGCCACATCGAGCAGCACCGGCGCGCCCGGCGCGGCGCGTTCAAGCGCCTGCGCCAGGTATACCAGGCTGTGATATCCAAGGTCGTCCGGCTGTGGCGTGGCCGGCAGTTCCCAGCAATGGCAAATACGCCGCGGCAGCGCGCCATCGGCTTGCAGGTCGGCCAGCAGGCGCGCATAGTGCGCCGGATCCAGCGGATCGAACTCATAGCCTTGCGCCTTGCGCGCATAGGCAGCAGCAAAGCTGGCCAGCACCACCTGGTGGCCGGCGGCGCGCAGTGTGGCGACATACGGCAGCGCCAGGCCGGCCGCATCGCACAGCACCAGTTGCCGCATCGGCTCCTGACGCCGCCGCGGCGCGGCCAGATTGGCCAGCGCGGCACCGCGTTTCCAGACCGGCGCATACAGCCAGTCGGCCGGGTTGACGCTGCGTGTTGGCGGCGCCGGCTGGGCGCTCGCGGCAACCGTGGGCAACCAGTGCGGTGTGCGTTCGAACGGGTAGCTTGGCAGCGGAACGCGGCGCCGCGCCTGACCCGCGTGCTGCGCGCTCCAGTCGACCGCCACGCCGCGTTGCCACAGCCCCCCCAGCGCGGCCAGCGCCGTGGCGTGCGCACAGCCGCCGCCGTCACGCGGCAGCGCCGCCAGCGCCGTGGCCGAAGGCCGTCCATCCGTTGCGGCCGGCCGCTGGCGCACCAGGGCACATAGCACGCCCGGCCCTAGTTCCAGCAGCGTATCGGTCGCGCTCTCCAACAGGCGTTCGAGCGCCAGGTCAAAGCGCACTTCGCCGCGCAGGTGCGCGCTCCAGTAGGCCGGATCGGTGGCTTGCGCCGGCGTGATCCAGTCGCCGGTGAGATTGGACAGATAGGGCAGTTGCGGTTCGCGCAAAGTCACGCCCGCCACGCAGCGCTCGAATTCGGCCAGGACCGGGTCGAGCAGCCCGCTGTGGAAAGCGTGCGAAGTGCGCAATGGCTGGCACGGGATGGCCCGAGCGTGCAAGGTTTCGGCCAGTTGCGCGACCGCCTCGTGGCTGCCGGCGACGCTGCAGGCGGCCGGCCCGTTGACCGCCGCCAGCCACAATTGGCCTTGCAGCAGCGGGCGCAAGCTTGCTTCATCGGCTTGCACGGCCAGCATCGCGCCGCCCGGCAGGGTATCGATCAGCGCACCGCGCCGCGCCACCAGCCATAGCGCATCCTCAAGTCCCAACACGCCGGCCAGACAGGCGGCGACGTATTCGCCGACGCTGTGCCCCAGCATGGCGGCCGGCCGCACGCCCCAGTCCTCGAACTGACAGGCCAGCGCATAGCCGGTGACGAACAGCGCCGGCTGCGTGTAGCGGGTCTGCTCCAACATGCGCGCGGCCTGTTGCTCGCCGCCGCAGGCCGGATACAGCAAGGTGCGCAGATCGAGCCCCAGCGCCGCTTGCAGTAGCCGGGCGCAGTTGTCCACCTCGTCGCGGAAACGGCCGCCGGCGCGATACAGTTCCGCTCCCATCCCGGCGTATTGCGCGCCCTGGCCGGGGAACAGAAACGCCACCGCAGGCTGTTGCCGCGCCATGACAGGGGCCGGCGCCGGCTGCTCCAGCGCGGCAACGGCGGCAGCGACGTCGGCGCAGGCCAACGCGCGCCGCCACGGAAATGCGCGCCGGCCCAGCTGGCTGGTGTAAGCCAGGTCGGCCAGGCTTGCCCGGGCGCCCTCGCCGTCGCGCAAGCAGTGCGCCAGGCGGCGCTGCGCTTCCTCCAGCGCCTGCCGGGTACGCGCCGACAGCAGCAGCAGTTGCGGGCCTGTGCTCGGCGTTGCAGGCAGGTGCGGCGCCTCCTCCAGCACCACATGAGCGTTGCTGCCGCCGATGCCAAACGAACTGACCCCGGCGCGGCGCGGCGTGGCGCCGGCCGGCCACTCGGCGCCCTGCGCCGAGACGCGGAACGGGCCACTGGCGAAATCGATCAGCGGATTGGCTTGCTTGAAATGCAGAGTGGCCGGCAGGCGGCGATGGCGTAGCGCCTGCACCGTTTTGATCAAGCCTGCGACGCCGGCGGCGGCGTCCAGATGGCCGATATTGCTCTTCACCGAACCCAGTACGCAGGCGCCGCCGGTATGGCCGAACACCTGGTTCAGCGCCGCGACTTCGATCGGATCGCCCATCGCGGTAGCGGTGCCGTGCGCCTCGATATAACTGACCGACGCCGCATCCACACCAGCCACCGCCAGCGCCTCGGCGATGACGGCGGCCTGGCCTGTTACGCTGGGCGCGGTGTAGCCCGCCTTGTCAGCGCCGTCGTTGTTGATGGCCGAGCCGCGGATCACCGCGTGCACGGTGTCGCCGTCTTCCAGCGCACGCGCCAGGCGCTTCAACACCACAATGCCCAGGCCATCGCCACTCACCGTGCCAGCGGCGCCGGCGTCAAACGGGCGGCAATGGCCGTCGCGCGATGCAATGCCGTTCGGCGTGTACAGATAACCTTTCTTGGCCAGCGTGCCGATCGACACGCCGCCCGCCAGCGCCATGTCGCATTCGCCATTCAGGATGCTTTGGCCGGCCAGGTGCACCGCCACCAACGAAGTCGAACAGCCGGTCTGCACCACCACCGCCGGCCCCGTCAGGTTCAGCTGAAAGGCGACACGGCTGCACAGGTAATCCTTGTCGCTGGCGATGCCGACCGCGAGCGGGCCGGCGGCGCGCAATAGGGCCGGATGGCCGCTGACGTTTTGCAGGAAGTAGGCGTTTTGCGACATGCCGGCAAAGATGCCGGTGACGCCAGGCAGCGCGCCCGGCGCGTAGCCGGCGTGCTCAATGGCCGCCCACGCCGTTTCCAGGAACAGGCGTTGCTGCGGATCGGTCAACTCGGCTTCGCGCGGTGTCATGCCGAAAAAGGCCGCGTCAAAATGCTCAACGCCGTCCAGCATTCCGGCGGCACGGACATAATCCCGGTTGGCCAGCAGCTCGGCCGCCACACCAGCCTCGCGCAATTCGTCGGCGTCGAAATGGCGGATGCTCGCCACCCCGGCGTCGAGGTTTTTCCAGAACTGGGCCACATCGTCAGCGCCGGGGAATCGGCCGGCCATGCCGATGATGGCGATCGCATATTCGTCTTGCACGTCTTGTGTCATGCTCTTGTCCTTGATAGCGAATGTCATTGCGTTTCGCGGGCGCCGCCGCGGCGCGCGCCCACCGCGCGCTGGCGCCGCGCCGTGCCGCGGGCGGCGGAGGCCTGCAACTGCACGGCGGCGGCATCGCTCACTCCGTCAAGAAATGCCGCCAACGTCGCGATGCTGTTATGGGTGAACAGGTCCGGCACCGTGACCCGCTGGCCATGCCGCTCGGCCAGCCGGCTGTGCGCCTTCAGCAGCAGCAGCGAGCTGCCGCCCAGCTCGAAGAACGATTGACGCCGCCCAACCGACGCCAACCCCAGTAGTTCGCACCACAGCGCGGCCAATTCCTGCTCGGTGGCGCCCTGCGGCTCGGCATCGGCAGTGAGCGGCGCGCGCTGGCCCGGCGGCGGCAGCGCCGACCGGTCCAGCTTGCCGTTTGCCGACAGCGGCCACTCGGCCAAGCTCACGAACGCCGCCGGCAGCATGTGTTCCGGCAGCGTGGCCGACAGCATTTGGCGCAACTCGGCCGGCTCCGGCAGCGCCTCGGCGGCCAGCAGGTAAGCCACCAGCTGGGTTTCGCCGTGTGCCGCCGTGCGCGCCACCACCAGCGACTCGCCCACGCCGGGCAAGTTCGCCAGCGCCGCCTCGATCTCGCCCGGTTCGATGCGGAAGCCGCGGATCTTGACCTGGAAATCGTTGCGCCCCAGGTACTCCAGTGTGCCGTCGGGCAGCCAGCGGGCCAGGTCGCCCGTGCGGTACATGCGCGCGCCCGGCGCCGCCACATGCGGGTCGCGCACGAAGCGTTCGGACGTCAACTGCGGACGATTCCAATAGCCGCGCGCCACCGGCTGGCCGCCGATGCACAATTCGCCGGGCACACCGGCCGGCAGCGGTTCGCCATGACGGTCCAATACGTAAATGCGCGCATTGGCGATCGGCCGGCCGATCGGCACCAGCGGCGCGGCGTATTGGTCGGCCTGGCAACGCCATGCCGTTACGTCGATCGCCGCCTCGGTTGGGCCGTACAGATTGTGCAGCTCGACTTGCGGATACATGTCCAGACAGCGTCGCATGGTCGCATGCGGCAGCGCCTCGCCGCTGCATACGATGCGGCGCAAGCGATGCTGCTCCGGCAGGCGCGCATGTTCAAGGAATTGCAGCAGCATCGAAGGGACGAAGTGGATGGTGCTCACCCCGGCCGACGCCACCAGCGCCGCCAGGTAATGGGGATCCTTGTGACCGCCGGGCCGCGCCAGTACCAGCGTGCCGCCCGCCAGCAGCGGCAGGAAGAATTCCCATACCGAGACGTCAAATCCGAACGGGGTCTTCTGCAGCACCTTGTCATCCGCCCCAAGGCCGTGGTAATCGCGCGCCCACAGCAGGCGGTTCAGCAAGGCGCCGTGTTCATTCATGACGCCTTTCGGCTGCCCGGTCGAACCCGAGGTGTAGATGACATAGGCCAGGCTGGCCGCGTCCAGCCCCGCCACCAGCGGATCGTTCACGGCGGCCGGATCGAGCCCCGCCGCGCCGCCTTCGGCGTCAAGCAACAGCAGTTCGGCGCCGGCGGGCATGACCGCGCCGGGGCGCTGCGCGAGCAGCACGCGCGGCGCGCTGTCGGCCAGCAGGTGGTCCTGTCGTTCGGCCGGGTAAGCAGGATCGATCGGGACATAGGCACCGCCGGCCTTCAAGATCGACAGCAGCGCCACCACCAGGGCGACGCCGCGCTCCAGGCAAACCGCCACGCGCGACTCCGGCCCGACACCCATCGCGATCAAGCGATGCGCCAGCCGGTTGGCACGCCGGTTCAACTCCCCGTAATCAATATTCAATTCGCCAAATTGCAGCGCCGCCGAGCCGGGGCGGGCCGCCGCCTGCTGCTCGAATAGCTGGTGCGCCAGGCGCGACGTGTCGCAAGGCTGTGGCGCGGGATTCCAGGCCTCCAGCAGCGCGCGGCGCTGCAGCGGTGCCAGCCACGCCAGGCGGCTGACCGGCTGCGTGGCGTCTTGCACCATCGCTTCCAACAGCCGCTGGAATTGTTGCGCATAGCGCTGCACGGTTTCAGGCAGAAACAAGTCGCTCGCATATTCCAGCGTGCAGTGGAACACGCCGCCTTCGTCGCGCACCGCGAGCGACAGGTCGAAGCGCGCGCTCGATTGCGCCAACGGCAGACGGCTCACCGCCAGGCCCGGCACCACAAGCGCGTCGGCATCCGGCGAGTTATCCATGCTCAGCATGGATTGGAACAACGGACTGTGGCTGCCGCTGCGCGGTGGATTGACCACCTCGACCACTTGTTCGAATGGCAGGTCTTGGTGGGAAAATGCCGCCAGAGTCACGTCGCGCGCTTGCGCCAGCAAATCCGCCACCGTCGGTTCGCCTTTCAGCCGTAGCCGCAACGCCAGCGTGTTGACAAAGAAGCCGATCAGCGGTTCCAGCGCCGCCATGCGGCGATTGGCGACGGCCGTGCCGATGACGATGTCGTCCTGGCCGCTCAGGCGCGCCAGCAGCGCCCACCAGCCGGCCAATAACGTCATGAACGGCGTGGCGCCGTGCGCCAGACCCAGTTCACGCAGGCGCTGCACCAGCGCTGCCGCCAGTTCAAACCGAATCGCGCCACCCGCGTAGCGTTGCAGCGCCGGACGCGGCAAGTCTAGCGGCAATTGCAACAGCGCTGGCGCAGCGGCCAACTGCCGGCGCCAGTAGACGCGCTGCGCTTCCAGTGCGGCGCCGCTCAGCCAATCTTGCTGCCACGCCGCGTAATCGCCATATTGCACCGTCAGCGCGGGTAATTCATGGGCGCCGCCGCTGCGCTGCGCCGCATACAGCGCCAGCACATCGCGCAGCATGACGGCGACCGACCAACCGTCAGAGACGATGTGATGCTGAGTCAGCAAGAGCACATATTCGTCTGCTGCCATCCGCAGCAATTGACCGCGCAGCAGCGGACCTTCGGTCAAGTCGAACAACTGCGCCGCCTCGTCGGCGCAATGCTGCGCCAGCACGAATTCGCGCTCGTTGCCGGGCAAGGAAGACAAATCCTTTTCGATCAGCGCGAAACCACAGCCGGGTGGCGCCACGCATGGCAGCGCCGTTCCATCGGCGCCCGGCGTGAAGGTGGTGCGCAAGCTGTCATGGCGCGCCACCAGCGCGTCGAGCGCGGCGCGCAGTGCCGCCGTATCGAGAGCGCCGCGCAAGCGCAGCGCCGCCGGAATATGGTAGGCCGCCATCGCGGCGTGGTTGTAGCGGTCCAGGAACCACAGACGCCGCTGCGGCCACGACAGCGGCGCGGCACACTCCGCCGCCCTGGGAAGCAGCGGTGGCGGCAGCGGAGCGCGCACCGCAGCAGCCACCTGCTCACCGAGTTCGGCCAAGGTGGCATGGGCGAACAGCTGCGCCAGCGACAGTTCCACTTCCAGCGTTTGGCGCACACGCGCGACGAGCTGCATGGCCAGCAGCGAATGGCCGCCCAACTCGAAGAAATGGTCGTCGCGGCCGACCCGCTCCAGTCCCAGCAACTCCTGCCACAGCAATGCCAGCGCCTGTTCGGCCGGTCCCTGCGGCGCCACATACTCCCGGCTCGCCACCGCATGCTGGTCCGGTTCCGGCAGCGCCGCCCGGTCCACCTTGCCGTTCGGCGTCAGCGGCCATTGCGCCAGCATGACGAAGGCCGACGGCAGCATGTAATCGGGCAGTTGCCCGGCCAGCGCGGCGCGCAGTGCCGCCGGATCAGCGCCTTCCCCACCTTCCCCACCTTGTAGGTAGGCCACCAGCCGTTGACCGCCCGCGCCGTCCGGCCGCGCCATCACCAGCGCCTCACCCACCCCGGCGCAGCGCGCCAGGCGCGCCTCGATCTCGCCCAGTTCGACACGGAAGCCGCGAATTTTGACCTGGCCGTCCAACCGCCCCAGGAATTCCAGATTGCCGTCGGTCCAATAGCGGGCCCGGTCGCCGGTGCGGTACATCCGGTCCGCCAGCCCGTCCGTGAACGGATCGGGCAGGTAGCGCTCGGCGTTGAGTTCATCGCGGCCGTAATAGCCCGCGCTCAGGCAGGCGCCGCCAATGTACAGGTCACCCGCCACACCCACAGGACATGGTTGTAGCGCCTCGTTGAGCACGTAATAGCGCGCATTCTGGATCGGCTTGCCGTACGGGATACTGCGCCAGGCCGGATCGACCGCGCCGACCCGGTAATAGTTCGACCACACCGTCGCCTCCGTGGCGCCGCCCAAACCAACTACCTCGCAACGCGGGAAGGCGCGGCGCAGCGCATCGGGTAACTCCAGCGGAATCCAGTCGCCACTGAAGAACGCCAGCCGCAACGCACCGCCGCCCGCTCCTTCGCCCTCGCCCGCGTCCTCGGCCGCACGCTCACCCAGGTAAGGCAGCAACTGCTGGCACACGGCGGGGGCGGAATCCCAGAACGTTACCGCTTCGTCCCGCAGCACCGCCACCAGGCGGCGCGGATCGGCGATTTCCTCGCGGCTGGCGATGCGCACCACCCCGCCCGCCGCCAACAAGCCGAAGATGTCGTACACCGACAAATCGAAGCAGAACGAAGTGGTAAACAGCACGCGGTCCTGCGGCCCCACCGCGAACGTGCGGTTGACCCATTCGATCAAATTGATGACGGGGCGGTGCTGCACCATCACGCCCTTGGGCAGCCCGGTCGAGCCCGAGGTATAAATGATGTATGCCAGGTGGCCGGCATGCAGGCCCAGCGCGGCGGGGTCGGGATTGGCGTACGCTGCGGCGCTGTCGTCTGGCTCCAGCGCCAGCAGCGGCAAGCCAGCCCGCACCGGCGCCAGCGCCTCCAGCTGGACCCGCTGCGCCACATCGCACAGCAGCGCCACCGGCGCGCTGTCGCTCAACATGTAAGCCAAACGGTCGGCCGGATAGGCCGGATCGAGCGGCACATAGGCCCCACCCGCCTTTAAAATCCCCAGCAGGCCGGCGATCATGCCGGCCCCGCGTCCGGCGCAAATGGCCACCCGCGCACCGGGCCGCACCCCGGCCGCCAGCAACGCATGGGCGATCCGGTTGGCCTGCCGATTCAATTCGCCATAGCTCACTTGCTGCGTGCCCTCCAACGCGGGCGCGTCCGGCTTCGCCTGCGCCTGACGTTCGAACAACTGGTGGATCAGCGCCGCTTCTTCATATGGGTGGGCGGTGTCGTTCCAGCCCTCGGTCAGCAGCGCGCGCTCCGTCGCCGACAACAGCGGCAAGGCGCACACCAGCGTCTCCGGCGCCTGCGCCAGCGCGTCGCACAGCGCCGCCAGCGCCGCCGCCAGGTAGCGCGTCACCTGATCCGGGTCGATGCCCGGCACGCACAGCGCCGTCAAGGTAAAGCCATCGCCAAGGTCATCGACCGAGACGGTCAGCGGATAATTGCTGCGCTCCTGCGCGTGCAGCACCTGCGCGCCATCCCACAGCAGCGCGCCTTCCTTGCCGCCCGGGCTGCTGTGGCGGTAGTTGAGCAGCGCGGTAAACAGCGGCATCCCCGCCGGCATGGCGCTGCAACGCTGCGCCAGTCCCAACGACGCCTGTTCGTGGGCCAGCAAGCCGGCCAGCGCTTGCTGGCAAGTGCGCACCGCTTGCAATACTCCGGCGCCGCCCAGCCGCAGCCGCAATGGCAGCGTATTGATGTACATGCCCAATGCGGCGCTGGCGCTACCGCCCTGCAGGCGACCCGACAGCACCGTGCCGAACACCACGTCATCGCGGCCGGCACACTGCGCCAGCACTTGGCCAAACGCGACGTGGAACAACACCGCCGGCGCCATGCCAAGCCGGCGCGCTTGCAGGCGCAATGCCGCCTGCACCTCATCGTCGAGCCTCAGCCGCGCCTCGCGCACCTGCTGGCCGCCGCCGCGCACATCCAGCACGCCGAACGGCGCTGTCGGCTCGGCCACATCGCCCAGCATGGCGCGGAAGTAGGCTTCGTGCTGCTCTTGCGGTGCCGCCAGCGTGCGGGCGATGAAGGCGCGGTAGCTGTGCCGCGCCAATGCCGGCGCCAGTTCGCGTCCGGCCAGCAGCTCGCCGATTTCCCCCATCAGCAGCTCCAGCGTGACATGGTCGCAGACCATATGGTGGTACAGCAGCGCCAGCAGCCAGCGACCCGTGCCGGGTTCCGCCATGCATTGCAGCGCCAGCAGCGGCGCCTGCCGCACATCGATGCGGATGCGCGCCGGGTCGCTGTGTTCAAGCAGCTGCGCCAGCGCATCGGCGTTGGCGTTGGCGTTGGCGTTGGCGTTGGCGTTGGCATCGACCGTCAGCAGTTGCAGTTCCAGCGCCACGCTGCGCTGCACTACCTGCACCGGGCGCGCCAGTCCTTCCCACTGCACGCAGGTGCGCAGCACTTCATGCCGCTGCAATACCCCCTGCAACGCCTCGACAAAGCCGTCGAGCGCGGCACGGCCTTCAAAGCCCAGCACCAGGCGCTGCAAATAGGCGTCGCCTGTCGTTTGCAGCAAGTGATGGAACAGGATTCCTTCCTGTAGCGGTCCAAGCGGATAAATGTCGGCGATATTGGCCGCGCCGCCCGGCACCAGCGCGGCGATGCGCGCCAGGCCGGCGACGTCCACATCGGCCAGCGGCACCATGTCCGGCGTGATGACGCTGCAGCCGGGCGGGATCAGCGCGCCGCCCTGCCCGATTCCGTCTGCTTCCACGCCATCCTGGCGCGCCGTAGCCAGCGCTTGCGCCAACGCGCGCAACGTCGGCTGCGCAAACACCGTGCGCACCTCGGCCTGCCAGCCCTGCTCGCGCAAGCGCTCCATCATCCGCACCACCAGCAGCGAATGGCCGCCCAGCTCGAAGAAATGGTCGTCGCGGCCGACCCGCTCCAGGCCCAGCAGCTCCTGCCAGAGCAATGCCAGCGCCTGTTCGGTCGGTCCCAGCGGCGCCACGTACTCCCGGCTGGCCACCGCCTGCTGGTCCGGTTCCGGCAGCGCCGCCCGGTCCACCTTGCCGTTCGGCGTCAGTGGCCATTGCTCCAGCATGACGAAGGCCGACGGCAGCATGTAATCGGGCAGTTGCCCGGCCAATGCGGCGCGCAGTGCCGCCGGATCAGCGCCCTCCCCGCCTTCCCCACCTTGTAAGTAGGCCACCAGCCGTTGACCGCCCGCGCCGTCCGGCCGCGCCACCACCAGCGCCTGGCGCACCCCGGCGCAACGCGCCAGGCACGCTTCGATTTCGCCCAGTTCGACGCGGAAGCCGCGGATCTTTATCTGGAAGTCATTGCGGCCGAGGTATTCCAGCGTGCCGTCGGCACGCCAGCGCCCCAGGTCGCCAGTACGGTACATGCGTCCTTGTGGCTCGGCGCTGAACGGATCGGCAATGAAGGCTTGCGCCGTCAGGCCGGGCTGGTCGGCATAGCCGCGTGCCACGCCCGGGCCGCCGATATGAATCTCGCCAGCCACGCCGACCGGCATCGGTTCCAGCTGCTGGTCCAGAACATAGATGGCGGTATTGGCGATCGGTTTCCCGATCGGCAGTACCTGCTGTCCGGGCACCAGCTTGGCGGCTTGCCAGGTGGCGGCAAAGGTGGTGGTTTCAGTCGGCCCATAGCAATGCACCAGGCTGGCCGGCGCGCCGCGTTCCAGCACGCCGGCGACGGTCGCCACGTCGGACTGGTCGCCGCCGAACAGCAGGCAGCGCAACGACGGGAATACCTCGGCCATACCTGCCGCATGCTGGCGGAACAGGCCCGCCGTCAGGTGCAGTACCGTCACTTGCTCGGCACGCAGCAGCGCGCCCAACGCCTCCGCGTCGAACAACTGCGTTTGCCCCACCGGTGCCAGGCAGGCGCCATTGGCCAGCGCAATCCAGATTTCCCACGCTGCGGCGTCGAAGGCCGGATTGGCGCACCAGGCCACGCAGTCGTCCGGGCCGATGGCGATATAGGGATTGCCGGACACCAGACGCACCACGCTGCGGTGTTCAAGCATCACGCCTTTTGGCGTACCCGTCGAACCCGACGTGTAGATCAGGTAGGCCAGCGCGCGCCCGTCCCATGCCGGCAAGAGCGGATTGTGGGTCGCCTGGCCGAATGCCACCGACGCCTGCGCATCGAGCAGGAGCACCGGCATGACGCTGGCGCACGGCAGCGGCACCTCGTCCTCAAGCAGCATCGCCGCAAACGCGCCATCGTCGAGCATGGCGCGCAAGCGTTCGGCCGGGGCGTCCGGATCGAGCGGCACATAGGCCGCGCCGGATTTCAGGACCGCCAGCACCCCGACCAGCAAGGCCACGCCGCGCCGCGCGCAAACAGCGACGCGCCGTTCGGCCGCAGCGCCCAAGCCGGCCAACATATGCGCCAGGCGGTTGGCGCGTTCATTCAGTTCTCCATAGGTGAGCACCTGCTCCCCACTGCGCACGGCGGGCGCGCCCGGCCGCGCCGCCGCATGCCGTTCGAACAGCGCGTGCAGCGGCACGTCATGCGGATAAGTGCTGGCCGCAGGGTTGAAATGCTCCAACACATGGCGGCGCTGGGCAGCATCGAGCAGCGGCAGCTGGCACAGCGCGCGGCGCTCGTCCTGCGCCATCGCCGCCAGCAAGGTGGCGTAGCATTGGGCGATACGCTCGGCGCTGGCAGGCTCGAACAGGGCACTGGCAAACACCAGTTCGCCGGCGACGCCGCCGTCGCATTCACGCAGCGACAACGACAAATCGACCTTGGCCATGACATGGCCGGAGTCGAGCGGCGCCAGCTCCAGCCCGGCCAGCCGCAGCGCATCCTGTCCGGCCGCGTGGTTCATCGTGAGCAGGGTCTGGAACAGCGGGCTGTAACTGCTGCTGCGCGGCGGCCGGACCGCTTCGACGATCTGTTCGAACGGCGCCTGCTGATGGCGGTCCGCCGCCAACATCGCCTCGCGCACCTGGTCCACCAGCGCGGCCACGTCGCCGCCGCCGGCCGGCACCCGCACCGGCAGCGTATTGACAAAGAAGCCGATCAGCCGCTCGGTTTCGCGCTGCTGGCGATTGGCGAAGGCCACCCCGGTGACCACGTCAGGCTGCCCGCTCAGGCGAGCCATCAGCGCCGACCAGCCGGCCAGCAGCACGATGAACAGACTGGCGCGGTGGCGCTGCGCCAGCGACTTCAATTGCGCCGTCAGCGCGGCCGGCAAGGCCAGGCCAAGTCGCGCGCCGCGATAGTCTTGCTGCGGCGGACGCGGCCGGTCGGTCGGCAGCGCCAGCAGCGCCGGTGCGCCCTGCAAATGGCTGCTCCAATAGCCCAGCTGTTGCTGCAGACGTTCGCCCTGCAGCCACTGGCGCTGCCAATGGGCGTAGTCCGCGTACTGGATCTCCAGCGGCGCCAGCGGTTGCGGCAGGCCGAGGCAGTGCGCCTCATACAGCGCACCGAGTTCACTGACCAACACGCCGATCGACCAGCCATCGGAGACGATATGGTGCTGGGTCACCAGCAGCACATGCTCGTCTTCCGCCAGGAGCAACAAACCGGCGCGCACCAGCGGCCCGGCCGACAGGTCGAAACGGCGCGCAAATTCCGCCTGCGCCGCCTGTTGCACGGCAGCGCTGCGGGCGCCGGCCGGCAGCGCCGACAGGTCGGTTTCGGCCAGCATCAAACTGCCGGGTGGATCGATGCGCAGCACCGGCTCGTATCCGTCGCGGACAAAGCGCGTGCGCAAGCTCTCATGGCGCGCCAGCAGCGCATCCAGCGCCGCTTGCAAGGCGTCGCGCCGCAGCGGGCCAGACAGGCGCAGGGCGGCCGGCATGTGGTAGGCGGCGCCGGCATCGGCGTCCATTTGATCCAGCAACCAGAGCCGCTGCTGCGCGAACGACAGCGCCAGCCTGCCTTCGCGCGGAATGGCAGGGATCGCCGACGGCCGCGCCGGCGCCGCGCGCTCAGCCAGCCGCGCCAGTTCCGCCACGCTGGGATTGGCGAACAGATCGCGCAATTCGACCTCCGCCCGCAGCGCCTCGCGCAAGCGCATTTGCAAGCGCACCGCCAGCATGGAGTGGCCGCCCAGCTCAAAGAAGCTGTCGTGGCGGCCGACCCGCTCGATTCCCAGCAGATCGCACAGGATGGTCGCCACCGCCGCTTCGGCCGCCCCTTGCGGCGCCTCATAGGCGCGCACCGCGTATGCCGACTGGTCGGGCGCGGGCAAGGCGGCACGGTCCAGCTTGCCGTTGCGCGTCAGCGGCAGCGCCGCCAGTAGCTGATAGGCGACCGGCAGCATGTATTCGGGCAGGCTGGCCGCCAGTGCGGTGCGCAGCGCCAATGGCGTCGGCGCGCTACCCGGCATCGCCACCACATAGGCGGCAAGGCACATCTCGCCGTCCTCGCTGCGCGCCAGCACCACCGCTTCGCGCACGCCCTCGCAAGCGCTCAGGTGCGCTTCGATTTCACCGAGTTCGACACGGAAGCCGCGCACCTTGACCTGGAAGTCGTTGCGCCCCAGGTATTCCAATTGCCCGGCCATGCGCCAGCGCGCCATGTCGCCGGTGCGGTACAGCCGCGCGCCAGGCGCGCCGAACGGGTCGGCCACGAAGCGCTCCGCAGTCAACGCCGGACGGCCCAAGTAGCCGCGCGCCACACCGGCCCCGCCGATGTACAGTTCACCCGCCACGCCCGGCGGCACGGGCCGCATGCGGGCATCCAGCACATAAGCCTGCAGATTGGCGATCGGCGCACCGATATGCGGCGCCTGCCCTTCTATGCGGCAGATGGTGGCATCGACCGTGCATTCGGTCGGTCCATACATATTCCAATACACAAGGCCCGGCGCGCCGGCCAGGGTGCGCCACAGCGCCGCGCCGATCGCTTCACCACCCAGCAACACGCTGGCCAGCTCCGGCACGGCGTCCTCGGCCAGGCCCGCCGCCAGCAACACGTTCAGCTGCGACGGCGTGCTGTCGAACGAAACGATGCGCTGGCGCCGCAAGAATTCCAGCAAGGCCGCGCCATCGGCGCGGATCTGCTGCGGAATCACGACCACACAATGCCCGGCCAGCAGCTGCAATATGCCTTTGAGCGACATATCGAAGGTGAACGCCGCATTCAAACCGATCCGCGAACGGGGCGGCAAGGGCGCGTGGATGGTCGCCGCCAGCACATCGGCGAAATTGACGGCCGACTGATGCTGCACCATGACCCCCTTCGACAGGCCGGTCGAGCCGGACGTGTAAATCACATAGGCCAGGTGAGTGCTGCGCAAGCCAAGCGCCGCCGGATCGGGATTGTCGTCGCTGGCCAGCAGCGCATCGTCCAGGTCCACCAGTGGCAACGGCAGCGGCAACGGCGGCAGCGCGGCGTGCAGCGCGGCCGGCGCCAGCAGCGCCACCGCGGCGCTGTCGACCAGCATATGCGCCAGCCGTTCGGGCGGCGAAGCGGGATCCAGCGGCACATAGGCGCAACCGGCTTTCAATATGCCCAGCAGGCCGCACAGCAGGCCGACGCCGCGCGGCGCCAGCAGCGCGACGCGCTGGTCTGGCCGCACGCCCAGCGCCAGCAAACGTTGGGCCAGACCGTTGGCACGGCGGTTCAACTCGCCGTAGCTGAGCGTGACGGTGCCGTCGCTGACGGCCGGCGCATCCGGCTGGCGCGCCGCCTGGCGCTCAAAGCGCAGATGGATCAGCGCCGTGTCGGCGGCCGGCTGCGCGCCGCCATTGAACTCCACCAGCACCTGGCGTTGCTGGGCCGCGCTCAACAGCGGTAGCGCGCCGATGCGCAACTGGTCGCCGTCGGCCATGCCGTCCAGCAGCGCCAGCAGATAGGCGCCGAAGCGCTCGACGCTGGCGGCGTCGAACAGCGCCGTGGCGTAGTCGAGCCGGCCGTGCATGGCGCCATCGATTTCAGTGAGCGTCAACGCCAGGTCGAAATGGCTGTTCATCTGCGGCAGGTCGATCGGCCGCAGCGCCAGCCCGCGCAGCGCCAGTTCGCCGGCGTCCCAGGCGTTCTCCAGCGTCAGCATGGTTTGAAACAGCGGATGGTGGCTCTGGTTGCGGACTGGTTGCAGCGCTTCCACCACCTGCTGGAAGGGCAACTCCTGGTGCGCAAAGGCCGCCGCGCAGCGCTGCTTGCTCTGCGCCAGCAACAGCGCCACAGTCGGATCGCCGCCCAACTCCACCGGCAATGCCAGCGTATTGGCGAAGTAACCAATCAGCGGCTCCAGTTCGCGCCGCGGCCGGTTCGCCACCGGCGTGCCCACCACCACCGTGTCCTGGCCGGCCAGACGGCCCAGCAAGGCGCCCCAGCCGGCCAGCAGCGTCATGAACAACGTCACGCCATGGCGCTGCGACAGCGCGCGCAAACGCGCCAGCAGCGCCGGCGCCAGCGTGATTTGAACCTTGGCGCCGGCATAGCTTTGCAAGGCTGGACGCGGCCGGTCGGCCGGCAAGCTCAGTAGCTCTGGCGAGCCGGCCAGGTAATCCTTCCAGAACGCGGCGTAAAGGCGTATCCGCTCGGCGTCCAGCCAGCCGCGCTGCCAGTTGGCGAAATCGGCATACTGCACGGCCAGCGGCGGCAATGGATCGGGCAGGCCCTGGCTGAAAGCGCCATACAAGGCGCTTAGTTCGCGTACCAGCACCCCGGTCGACCAACCGTCGGAGACGATGTGGTGACGGGTAATCAGCAGCACGTGACGCGCCGCGCCCAGGCGCAGCAGGCGGCCGCGCACCAGCGGTCCGGCCGCCAGGTCGAAGCGCGCGCCGATTTCGTCGAGCGCCTGGCGCTCCACCGCGCTGTCTTGTTCATGCCCGGCCAGTGCGCTCAAATCCGCTTCCAGCAGCGCAAACGGCGCGCCGGGCGGCATGATCTGCTGCGCCGGCCCGGTCCCTGTATCGACAAAGGTGGTGCGCAAGCCTTCATGCCGCGCCACCACCCGTTCCAGCGCGGCCAGCAGCGCCGCGCGCGACAGCGGCCCTTCCAGCAGCAAGCCGGCAGCCATGTTATAGGCGGCGCCGGCCTGCGCGTCATAGCGGTCGAGGAACCACATGCGCTGCTGCGCCCACGACAGCGGCAGCACGCCATCGCGCGCCACGATGGCGATCGGCTGGTCCGGCTGCGCCGCCTGTGTCGCCAGCGGCGCCGCCAGCGCCGCCAGCGTCGGCGTGGCGAACACCATGCGCAGCGCCAGCTCGGCGCCCAGCTCGCTGCGCACCCGCGCCACCATCTGCGCCGCCAGCAGCGAATGGCCGCCCAACTCGAAGAAATCGTCATGCCGTCCGACGCTCGCCACTTGCAGCAATTCGCGCCAGATGCGCGCCAAGCCCTGCTCGGCGGCGCCTTCCGGCTCGACATGGTCGGCCGCCGGCGACTGCCAGTCCGGCTGCGGCGCCGGCAGCGCCGCGCGCGCCAGCTTGCCATTCGGCGTGAGCGGGAAGCGATCCAGCCACACATAGGCGGCCGGCAGCATGTAGTCCGGCAGCGTCTGCTGCAAATGACTGCGCAACTGACGCGGCGTCGCCGTCGCCGACACCGTGCCGCCCGATTCCTGCAATCGCTTCAGCCACGGCAAGCCTTGCAACGCCGCGTCCGCATCCATCCAGTCGATCAGGCACGCCACTTCATCGACACCGACCGCATGCAACTGCCGCACCACGGCCAGGCAGCTCTGCGGTGTGCCGATCAGCGCGGCGGTTTTGCTGTAACGCTCGAAGGCGTGGCCGACGATGCTTTCCAGGGTGTCGGGCGAACTGTCTTCCGGCGTCAGGCCCAGGCTGCGCACCAGCGCTTCCAGCAAGCCCAGATGGGCGCGCAGGTAGCGCAGGAAAGGCGCGCGGGCCCGCTCAAGGGTGGCGCCAAGGTCCTCGCCCACATAGGTATGGATCATCAAGGTCACCCGACCTTGGGCCGCATCGTGGCCATGGGCGCGACGCGCCTCGCGGTACACGGCGATCTGCGCCGCCAGTTGTTCGATCGATTGGCCCAGCAAATGGGTCAACACGTTTGCACCTTCGCGGCCGGCCTGCGCGAAGGTATCGGGATTGCCGGCCGCAGTCACCCACAGCGGCAATTGCGCCTGCACCGGCCGCGGGTAGACGCGCAGCGCCACCGGCTGGCCATCGCCGCCGGCCACCGTCAGCTGGGCGCCGGACCAGAGCGCGCGCAGCATGCCGATACCGTCGGCCATGACTTGTTTGCGTTGCTGATAGTTCTGCGGCATCAGCGCGAAATCGCGCGGGTGCCAGCCCGAGGCCACGGCGATGCCGGCCCGGCCGCGTGACAGATTGTCGACCACGGCCCACTCCTCGGCCACGCGCAACGGATTGTGCAGCGGCAGCACGACACTGCCCGCGCGCAGATGCACGCGGCGCGTCATCGTCGCCAGTGCGGCGCTCAGCAGCGATGGATTCGGATATAACTGGCCCACCTCATGGAAATGGCGCTCGGGCGTCCAGATCGCCTCGAAGCCCTGCTCGTCCGCATAACGGGCGGCCTCCAGGTACAAGCGGTATTGATCGCCGTCGTCGGCCGGTTCGGCGCCGAAATAAAACAGGCTGAACGAGGGCGCCGGTGCTGGCGCCGCCGCCGTCGCGGCCGGCGTCAGGTAGGCGACCAGGCGCGGCTCGCCCGCGGCGTCCGGCCAAGCCAGCACCGCCGCTTGCGCCACCGCCGCGTGCTGCTGCAAGGTCTGCTCGATTTCGCCCAATTCGATGCGGTGGCCGCGCAATTTGACCTGGAAGTCATTGCGGCCCAGGTAATCGAGCACGCCATCGGCGCGCCAGCGGCCCAGGTCGCCCGTGCGGTACAGGCGCCCCCCCGCGCGGCGGCCGTAGGCGTCGGCGACGAAGCGTTCCGCGTTCAGCTGCGCGCGCCCCCAGTAACCGTGCGCCACCCCGGCGCCGCCGATGCAGATTTCCCCCACCGCGCCCGGCGGCACCAGTTGCCCGCCCGCGTCCAGCAGGTACACCTGGGTGTTGTCCAGCGGCCGCCCGAGCGGCACCACGCCGCCATGTTCGCCCAGCTCCGCCGTATAGCGCGCCAACATCGACCAGATCGTGGTCTCGGTTGGGCCATACGCATTCCACAGCGCCCCCACCAGCGGGTGCAGCTGCCGCGCCAGCGCGGCCGGCAGCGCTTCGCCGCCGCTGATCGCTTTCAGTCCGGGCGCACCATGCCAGCCGGCGTCGAGCAGCATGCGCCAGACGCTGGGCGTGGCTTGCACCAGGGTCGGCCTATGCGCGGCCAAGGCTTGCGCCAGCGCCGCCCCGTCGGCCGCCGTGTCGCGCCCGATCAGCACCACGCTGCCGCCCGTCGTCAACGGCAGGTACAGCTCCAGCGCGGCGATGTCAAAACCGATCGTGGTCAGCGACAGCACCCGCTCGCGCCTGTCGAGCGCCAGCGCCCGGCCCATCGCCGACAGCAGATTGAGCACGCCGCCATGCGCCACCAGCACGCCCTTGGGCTTACCGGTCGAGCCGGAGGTGAAAATCATATAGGCCGCCTGGCCGGGCACCGCCGGCAAGCACGGATTGGTGTCCGCCATGCCCGCCAGCGTGGCGCCGGCTTCCGCGCCATCCAGCAGCACGCAGGGCAACGGCAGCGGCGCGATGGCTGCCAGCGCCGCCTCGCACAGCAGCGCCACCGGCGCGCTGTCGCTCAACATGTAAGCCAGCCGGTCGGCCGGATAAGCCGGATCGAGCGGCACATAGGCGGCGCCGGCCTTTAAAATCCCCAGCAGGCCGGCGATCATGCCGGCCCCGCGCCCGGCGCAAATGGCCACCCGCGTGCCGGGCCGCACCCCGGCCGCCAGCAGCGCATGGGCGATCCGGTTGGCCCGCCGATTCAGTTCGCCATAGCTCACTTGCTGCGTTCCCTCCAGCGCAGGCGCGTCCGGCTGCGCCTGCGCCTGGCGTTCGAACAACTGGTGGATCAGCCTAGCTTCTTCATAGGGGTGGGCGGTGTCGTTCCAGCCGTCGATCAGCAGTGCGCGCTCCGCCGCCGACAACAGCGGCAAGGCCGCCACGCTTTGGCTTTCGTCGGCGGCCATCCCGGCCAACACCGACAGGTAATGCCGCGTCAGCCGTTCCATCGTGGCGCCGTCGAACAGATCCGCCGCATAGGCCAGGCTGCCGGCGACTTCCCCGCCAGTCTCGTTGAGGGTCAAGAACAGGTCGAACTGGCTGCCGGCGCCGGGCAAGGGCAACTCCTCCACGTCCAGGCCGGCCAGCGTGGGCGCGGCCATGGCGGTCAGCGAGAACATCACCTGGAACAGCGGCGCGTAGGACATGCTGCGTGCCGGCCGCAGCGCCTCGACCACCCGTTCGAATGGCACATGTTGGTGATCGAACGCGTCCAGCAAGGCACTACGCGCCTGCTCCAGCACGGCGGCCGCACTGGCATCGGCCTGCGGCCTCAGTCGCAAGGCGACGGTATTGGCAAACAGCCCCACCAGGCCGCGCCATTCCGCCCGGTCGCGGTTGGCCAGCGGCGTGCCGATGACGATGTCGTCCTGGCCGCTCCAGCGGGCCAGCACGATGGACCAGCCGGCCAGCAATGTCATATACAGCGTGGCGCCACGGCGCCGCGCCAGCGCGCGCAAGGCCGCCGTCAGTTCGGCCGGCAGCGCCAGCGCCAGGCGGCCGCCGGCAAACGTGGCGACGGCGGCACGCGGACGGTCGCTGGGCAACGCAAGCAATTCCGGCGCGCCGGACAGGCTGCGTTGCCAGTATGTCAAACCTTGCTCCAGCTGCGCCGCTGTCAGGGCCTGCCGCTGCCAGCCCACGACATCGGCATATTGCAGCGTCAGCGGCGCCAGCGCCGCCGCTTCCCCCCGGCACAGCGCGCCATAGGCCGCCGCCAGATCGTTCAGCAACACTCCCACGGACCAAGCATCCGCCACGATATGGTGCAGCGTCAGCAGCAGCAAATGGCGCTGCGGCTCCTCGCGCAACAGGCGCGCCCGCGCCAGCGGCGCTTGCGTCAGGTCGAGCGGCTGCGCCAGATCGGCCGCCAGAACCTGCTCCAGCGCCCGCTCAGGCGCTGTGCCCAGATCATCGACGCGTAGTGGAAATCGGCATGCCGCGCTATCGACCAGCTGGTATGGCACGCCATCGGCGGCCGCCATGCGCAGCCGCAGCGCCTGGTGGCGCGCCAGCACGGCATCGAGCGCCGCCTGCAGCGCCGGCACATCCAGCAGGCCGCCCAGGCGCAGCCCCAGCGTCAACAAATGCGCGCCAGCGGCGGCCGGCGTCAACTGCTCGACGAACCACAGGCGTTGCTGCGCCAGCGTCAGCGGCATGGCCGCGCCGTCGGCGCCGGTTGCGGGCATGCCGGGCGGCGCCACCGGCGCCACCGACGCGGCGTTCGCGGCGGGCGCGCCCTGCCGGTCGATCAGCGCCGCCAGCGCACGCACCGTGGTGGCGCCGAACAGCTCGCGCATACTGAGGGTCACGCCAAACTGCTCGGCGACCTGGCCCAGCACCTGGCCCGCCAGCAGCGAATGGCCCCCCAGCGCGAAGAAGTCCGCGTCGGCCGATACCTGCGGCAAATCCAGCAGCCTGGCCCAGAGCGCCGCCAGGCGCGCCTCGGTGGGGCCGCGCGGCGCGGCATGCTCGTCGGCGGCGCCATCGCCACGCCACGACCACAGGGCGTCGAATTGGCCGTCCAGGTAAATCTCGCGGCAGCGGCCGCGCTGAATTTTGCCGCTCGAGGTACGCGGCAAGGCGCCGGCCGGCACGAACAGCACGCCGGCCAGGTCGGTCAGTTCGTACTGTTCGGCCAGTTCGGCGCGCACCAGGCCCAGCGCCAGTTCGAACTCGGGCCGGCTGCGCGATTCGATTTCCTGCACCAGGACCAGCTGCGCCGCCGCGTCCTGCTCGACGGCGAAGGCGGCGCAGCCATTGCGGCGGAAGCCGGCGTGCAACGACTCGACCGATGCTTCGATATCCTGCGGATAGACGTTGCGGCCGTTGAAAATCATCATGTCCTTGCTGCGGCCGGCAATGTACAGTTCGCCGTTTCGCCACACGCCAAGGTCGCCGGTGCGCAGATAGCTGCCGCCGCCGGCTTGCAGGCGCGCGCCGAAGGTGCGCGCGCTCTGTTCCGGCCGGCCCCAGTAGCCGGACGCCACCGACGGTCCGCGCACCCAGATTTCGCCGATACAGTCCGCTGCGGCCGGACACTGCGTTTGCGGGTCCACCAGCCGCACCTGATGATGGCCGTCGCCGGCAATGCCGACCGAGACCAGCTCGACGCCATCGGCCTCGTCGGCCGCTTCGGCGGCGCGCCCTTGGGCCAGCGCCGTCCGGCTGAATTGCGCGCTCTGCGCCAGACCGTGCGCGCCGGCGGTGTTGGCCGTCACCAGCAAGGTCGCTTCGGCCAGCCCGTAGACCGGCCGCACCGCTCCCGGCCGCAGGCCGCAACCGGCAAAGCGCCCGTTGAAGGCCGCCAGCGTGGCGGCGCGCACCGGTTCGGCGCCGTTCAACGCATGCTCAAGCGTATCGAGCCGCACCCCTTGCAATTGCGCGTCGCTGACTTTGGCGGCGCATAGGTCGTAGGCGAAATTGGGCGCGGCGGTAATCCGGGCGCGGTAATCGCTGATCGCCTGCAGCCACAAATGCGGCCGGCGCAGAAACGTGGCGGGGGCCAGCTGGACGCTATGGCAGCCGCAATAGACGCTGGCAAGGATGGTGCCGATCAGGCCCATGTCATGGTGCGGTGGCAACCAGGACACCACCACGTCGGCCTCGCGCACTTCCAGGCGGGCGCGGATCAATTCCGCGTTCGCCAGCACGTTGGCGTGGCTGACCATGACCCCCTTGGGCGCGTCGACCGAGCCGGAGGTGTATTGCAGGAACGCCAAGTCGGCGCCGCTCAGCGTCGGCGGCCGCCAGGCCGGCGCGGGGCAAGGCAAGCTATCCAGCGGCAGCCAGACGGCGTCGCCCATGCTGGCCTGGACGGCCGCATCGAACTGCTGAAGGCGCGCCAGCGTGGCACCGGAACTGAGCACGATGGCGGCGCCGGCGTCCCGCGCGATCAGTCGCAGGCGCGGCAAGGTGCGCGCGCTCGACGGCGGCATCGCCGGCACGGCCACCATGCCCGCATACACGCAGCCCCAGAAGCCGACGATGTAATCCATGCCGGGCGGCAGCGCCAACAAGACCCGGTCGCCCGCCTTGCCATGCCGCTGCAATTGCGCCGCCACCATGCGGGCGCGCGCATCGAGCGCCCGGAAGGTCAGCGTTTCGCCGCCTGACCGGCCATCGCTGAGGAAAGTGAACGCCGGCGCCGCCGCGCTGGGCGACGCATCGGACGCCCGGAAGGCGAGCAACTGCAACAAGGTCGAACACTCGAATGCGCCGCGCTGATCCATATATCCCCGATGATGTTGAATGAGTAAGGTCCGGCGCTGCCAGAGTTAGCGATATTGCCGATATTGCCGTTACGCCGCCCGCTGGACGGCCAGCGCCCGAGCGATGCTGTCGGCGATGGCGATGGCGGCGCCGGCGTTGTGCAGGAAGAAGTGGCCGCCGTCGAACCACTGCACGCCGCGGAAATCGTCCGCTTCCAGCGCCCAGTTTTCGATGCCGTCGAGCGTAGCCGCTTGGTCGTCACGGCCAGCCAACACCGTCAGCGCGACCGGCAGCGCCGGCCGACGCTGGTAGCGGAAGTCGTCCACCAGCGCGAAATCGGCGCGCAGCATCGGCATCACCAGCGCCATCAGCTCGGCGTTGCCGAGCACTTCTGCCGGCGTGCCGTTATAGCCGCGCAGCGCCTCGATGAATTCACGGTTGGGCAACAAGTGCAGCCCCTTGGCTTCGCGGCCGAGCGACGGCGCACGACAACCCGAGACGAACAGGTGCGACGGCAGCGGCAAGCGGCGCAGGCGCAGCGCTTGCGCCACCTCGAACGCCATCAAGGCGCCCAGGCTATGGCCGAACAGCGCGAACGGCCGCGCCGGCTGGTTGGCGACGGCCAGCGCCAACTCATCGACCAGCGGCTGCAGCGCGCGCCGTGGCGCCTCGGCGATGCGCCCGCCACGGCCGGGTAATTGGATGGCGCATACTTCGATGTCGGGACCAAGCAGGTTTTGCCAGCCCGCATACACCGCCGCGCTGCCGCCGGCATAGGCAAAGCAATACAGGCGCATGCGGCCCGGCTGGGTGGCGCGGCGCACCATCCAAGGCGCGGTATTCAACACGGTCATGCTGTCCACTCCATCAATTGGCGCGCGCGCTGCGCTCAGCCCGGCCTTCCTGCAATTCTTTGTCCACCAGCGCGTTGATCACCTGGATCGTGCTTTTCTGCTCGAAAGCATCGCGCTTCTCGGTGCCGCGCACAAAATTGCTGACGCGCTCGTACAGGCTCGGCGTCTTGTGGAAGTAGAACGGCGCCGTCATATATTTTCCGCCAACGAACACGGTGGGGATCTGGCCGATGCGGTAGCGCTCCTCCATCGCCACGGCGGCGGCGACGCGCGCATCGACGTCGGCCGAGCGGTAGGCGGCGATGAATTTCTGCCGGTCGAGACCTTGGGCCGCCGCGAAATCGAACACCTGCTGCTCCTTGCGCAGCTTGTTGCCGTCGGCGTGAATCGCCTTGAACACCGCGCCGCGCAAGGCCTCGCCCTTGCCCAGCGCCTCCAGCGTGTAATACAGCCGCTGATGGACGTCGCCTTTTTTACCGAACGCCACATGCACACGTTTGATCGCCACCTCGTTCGCACGCGGCGCCGCCCAGGCGTTCAGCATCGGATCGAAGATATTGCAATGCGGGCAAGGGTAGGAAAAGAATTCCAGCACTTCGACCCGGCTGCCCATATCGGTCTGGTGCGGCACGCGCACCATGGAAAAATCGACCGTGCTCACCGGCGCCTCCGGGCTGGCGCCGGCGACCCCGAGCACGCCGCACAACAGCGCGGCGCTCAAGACAGAATGGATATGGCGCATGGCAAGCTCCTTCAATGGACAGTCAGTTCATGCAACCGGCCTTCGTCCAATTTGACGATCCGATCGGCGCAGTGGAAATATGCATCGTCATGGGTGATGGCCAGCACGATCTTGCCGCGCCGCTTCAGTTCCGGCAGCAACTCGGTATAGAACACGCGCTTGAATTCGGGGTCCTGGTCGGCCGCCCACTCATCGAACAGATAGATCGGGCGGTCTTCCAGGTAGGCCGCCACCAAGGCCAGCCGCTTGCGCTGGCCGGCGGACAAGTCGATGGTGCTGAAACGGCCTTGCTCGACCCTTACCTTGTGCGCCAGGCCCAACTTGCCGAGATAGGCATTGGCCCGTTCCGACCAATCGCCGGCGCCGCCGTCCAGCACATGCTCGAACAGGTGGAAGTCGGCGAACACGGCGGAAAAATGCTGGTGGTAGGCTTCGCGGTTGGCGCCATCGACGCGCCGTCCGTTGAGTTCGATCGCGCCCGCGCCCGGTTCATAGAATCCCAACAGCAGCATGGCCAGCGTGGTCTTGCCACTGCCGTTGCCGCCCACGATAAAGACGGTCTCGCCTTCGCGCACCTCGAAGTTCAGCGGGCCGATGCTGAAGCTGCGGCCGTCGCTTTCCTGGTATTCATGGTACAGGCCGCGCAGCGCCAGGTGACACGGCCCGCCATCGCCGAAAGGCTGGGCGCCGGCGGCGGCGGCGGCGGCGGCCGGCGGCGCCAAGCGCCCGTCCAGCTGTTCGATCTTGCGCAGCGCGATGGCGCCCTGGCGCATGGACGGCACCGCCGCCATCATCGAGCCGATCGGCCCCAACAAATACAGCAGGATCAGCGCATACTGGCCCAGCATGGCCTCGTCCGGCGCCGCCAGCATGGGGCGCATCAGCAGCAGGCCGCCGACGATGAGGAAAAACAGCAGCGTGCCGAAATTGGTGACCAGCGTGAAGCCCGTCATCGCCGCCACGAACAGCTGGCGGAAGCGCTGGGCGGCGGGCCGCGCCAACTCGCCGAGGAAAAAAGCGCGCCGGCGCGCGTTGAGCTGCAGCTCCTTGCTCCCCGCAATCATGTTAAAGACATTGCGGTTGACCACGTCGAGCTGCTGGCGCAGCGCATCGGCATGGCGCACGGGAATGCGCTGCGCCAGCAGATAGCAAACCAGCCCTGCCAGCAGCGCCACCACCAGCATGGTAAACAGCTCGCTCGACAGCCAGGCCAGGTAGGCCAGACAGGCGCAGACCAGCACGATGTCGCTGATCATCAGCGGCAGCGTGTGCAGCGCCTGGGTCACCGTCATGATGTCGCCGGTCAGGATGGTCTGCAATTCCGCCCGGCCGATCTGCTGCTGGCGCGCCAGCGGCGTGGCCAGCAGCTTGGCGCTCAGTTCCATGCGCAGGCGCAGGCTGGCCGTCTGCGTGATGCGGATCAGCATCACGGTGGCGCCGGAGCGAAATATCAGTGTCGCCACGCACAGGCCGATGAACATCCAGGCCAGCTCGGCGCCGCTGCTGATGCCGCTGATGCCTTCGCCGATCACGGTGATCAGGCCGGCGCTGCACAAGCCGCCCAGGATCGCCGTGGCGACGGCCAGCGCCAGCCGAGGCCAGACGCCGCCGAACAGATACGCCATGCCCTTCATCGTCCACCTTCCGCAATCATCAAAAATTGATCCGCTGTCGGCAGCTTGCAAGGCACTCAACAAATGCCTGCGCCGCTCCCCCCTGGATGCCACCGATGCCTCTTACCGCTTGCAAATTGAATGTGACTAATGTGATATATCTTGCATTGCCGAAAGTTTAACGTTGCTATATAAGGAAAGTAAATATACAAATTGAAAAAATTTCTTTGTTGTAAAAAAGAACATTTTCAATAGGATTATTTGCAAATATCACAAGATTTGCTGATATGCTCCGACTTACTTTCGCCTTATTACCCACATGCCCCGCTACCGCTACCCGCCGTTTTCAAGCTTCACCCTGACCGGGCTGGCTCTCTGCCTACAGTCCGCCTTGCATGTCCATGCCGCCGAGAGCGAGACGCCGATCCAGATCGAAGTGCGCGGTTCCGCCACGCAGTACGACGCGCGGCGCGAGGACACCTCGACCCGCATCGTGGTCACCCAAGAGGAAATCCGCAAATACGGCGACGGCACCCTGGCCGACGTGCTGAAGCGCCAGCCGGGCATCTCGATCAGCGGTGGCGCGGCCGGCCGTGGCGGTGAAATCCGCATGCGCGGCCTGGGCGCCGGCTATACCCAGATCCTGCTGAACGGCACGCCGGCGCCGGGCAACTTCACGCTCGACTCGCTGGCGCCCGAACTGGTGGAAAAAATTGAAATCCAGCGCGCCGCCACGGCCGACTTGAGTGCGCAAGCGATCGCCGGCAGCATCAACATCATCCTCAAGCGCAAAGTGCAGAGTGCGCAACGCGAGCTGAAACTCCGCGCCGAGCATTCCAACGTATTCTTTTCGCCCGGCGCGACGCTGCAAATGTCCGACAAGGCCGAGCGCATGTCGTACACCGTCGGTGCGGAAGTGCGCAATGGCCGCTTCGAACAGGCTTACGAACAGCTTGAGGATGGCTGGGATGGCGCCGGCCGCCAGGTGTTGCAGCGCAAGGTCGCGCGCCAAAACAATGGCAGCTTCCGCTCACTGTCGCTGACGCCGCGCATCAACTGGACGCTGCGCAACGGCGACACGCTGAGCTGGCAATCGTTCGTCCGCTCGCAGCGTTCGCATAGCCAGTCCGAGGGCACGTGGAGCGCCACCCCGGCCGAGGCCCTGCCCGCCTATCCCTTCGACCGCAGCCGGCCGGAAGATCAGCGCAGCCAGCTGCGCACCGACTTGACCTGGAACCGCACGTTGGAGCAAGGCCAAAAGCTGGAAGCCAAGTTCGGCCTGGACGCCGGCCGCCAACGCAGCCGCGAGCACGATGCCGGCTATGGCCAGGCGCGGCAGCCGAGGCTGGACCGCGACGTGCGCAATGCCAACGACGGGCGCGGCGCCACGTCGACCGGCAAATACAGCGAGACCTATGAGAGCGGGCACCAGTTCAGCGCCGGCTGGGACGTGGCGCAGCAGTCCAGCGAGGTGGCGCGCGATAGCCTGGAAACGCTGGACCCGGGCGCCGCGCCGACGCCGGAGCAGCGCCGTTACGACGCCACGCTGCGCCGGCTGGCCGTCTACGCGCAAGACGAATGGAGCATCACGCCGCGCTGGTCGACTTACCTGGGCCTGCGCTGGGAATCGCGGCGCAGCCGCAGCGCCGGCAGCGACTTCGGCGCCATCGGCAACGCCACCAATGTGCTGAGTCCGATCATCCAGAGCTTGTGGAAACTGCCCGACAGCAAGCAGGATCAGCTCCGCCTGGCGCTGAGCCGAACATACCGTGGCGAAGACCTGGAACGCCTGATGCCGCGTGTGACGCGCTCGCTCAACAATAGCCAAGTGGCGCCCGACCGCACCGGCAATCCGGCGCTGCAACCGGAGCTGGCATGGGGCATCGACGCCGCGCTGGAACGCTACGGCAGCGACGGCGCCCAGATGAGTGTTGCCGTGTACGCGCGCCGGATCAGCAATTACATCCACGACGACACCAAGCAGGTGCAGGGACGCTGGCTTGCCCTGCCCGTCAACGATGGTCGTGCGCAGTCGCGGGGAATCGAATTCGACGCCAAATTCCCGCTGCGCAGCCTGCTGCCGACGGTGGACAAGGTCGATATGCGCTTCAATCTGACGCGCAACTGGTCCAGCGTCAGCAATGTGCCGGGGCCGGACAACCGCCTGGCCAGCCAGACCCCGCTGACCGCCAATGCCGGTCTCGATTACCGCTTCAATGCAAGCGTCAGCGGCGGCGCCAACTTCACTTACCGCAGCGGCGGCCCGCAGCGCCTTTCCGCCAGCACCAGCAGCTATTCCTCCGTCAAGCGCGAGCTGGACATGTATGCCCTGTGGAAGCTGGCGCCGCGCGCCCAGTTGCGGGTGACGGCGGTCAACCTGCTGGCCGAGCCGGCCACCGAAGTGACACGCTACACGGACTCCGGCGGCAGCTTGCGCAATACCGCCGTCTACCCATTCAGCGCCATATTGCGGCTGACGCTGGAGCTGCAATTGTGATGCAAGCGCGTCCCGGCCACCGGAGCTGACCGGGATCCGCTCCGGCCAACCATCCGGCCGCCGGGTTCAAGCGCCCATGGCTTGGCGCAGCGACAGTGGCCGCATGTCGGTCCAGACTTCGTCCACATACGCCATGCACGCCTCTTTCGGGCCGCGCTTGCCGGCCAGGCGCCAGCCTGCCGGCACCGCCTTTTCCGCCGGCCACAACGAGTACTGCTCTTCGTCATTGATCAGCACTTCGTACAATGCTTCGACCTCGGTTTGATGTTCAATTTGCGACATATCTGCTCCTGTATTTCTGGCTGCTAGCCAGCGACGCGAAAAAACCTGAGGCGCCACGCCTATCGCGGGCGGCGGAAAAAAGTACCTGCCTGCCCGCCCGGCTAGGGCGGTAAGCATCAATCGATGCTGCGCACCCGCACCGCCATCATGCGGTCGCTCCAGCCGCCGGGGCGGCTCATGACGCCAACGGGCCGCGTGGCGGCCACGCCGGGCGGCAAGCCGTAGGTGGTATCGGTGACATGGACGCTGACCGGATGCGCGCGCCGCGTCAGCAGTTCCACCCGCAGCGGCTGCGCGCCCATGCCGTAGGCGTCCAGACGCCAGTTGTCGCGCGCATCGCTGCTGTACACGCGCCCATTGACACTGGCCTGCAGCACCCCGTCGCCCTCCAGCTCCACCGCCAGGTGCGGCGCATTGCGCTGCGAATGGACTCGAAGCACGATGCGCCGGCCCTCGCCGGCGGCGCTCACGCTGTCGATTTCGATGACTGGCTGCGGCAGCCGCAAATCTTCGCCCTTGCCGGCCCACTGTTTCACATCGTAGCCGGGGTACAGGTCGGGCAGCACATGCTGGCGCGCGCCGGCACCGAGGATGGCGGCGGCCCAAGGATGCATTTCCGCGTCTTCCGAGGTCCAGACCGGACCAGGCTCGCCGTCCTGCTGCACATAATCGAGGTGCACTGGTCGCGGATTGGCGGCGTCGAAGCCGCCGGCCCTGCCCGCCACACCCAACAGCAGAACGCCGGCCGCCAGCAGCGCCGCGCCGCACCAGCGTGGCCAAGCCGCCAACGCCGCGCTGCACAGGCCCATGGTCAGCACGATGGGCAGCACGCAGACCGCCAGCATGGCCGGCGGCAGTGCCGCGTGAAGCGTGGCGATCAATGGCGTCATCAGCAGAAGCGCCGGCAGCAGTCCGAAAAATTGCAGCGCCGGGCGCGCCGCCGGCCGCACCGCGCCGCACAGCAACCACGCGACCGACAGCAGCAACGCGGCCAGCGGCCAGGCCAGCACAAAGGTGGCGCCGGGCGCCGCCACGGTGGCCGCCAGCAGCAACGCGCCCCAAACCAACGCGGCGCCCAGTGTCAGTTCCAACACCCGCAGCCAACGTCCCAACCAGCGCAGCATCAGCATGGCGCCGCCGCACGCCAGCAGGCAGGCGCTGCCCAGATACCAGTACGAGTCCTTCAGAAATCGCGCCAGTTCGCGCTCCGCTTGCAGCTGGCCGCCGGCCAACCAGGCCAAATGCACCAGGCCGGCCAACAAGGCCAGCAGCGGCAGCCAGGCCAACGCCGCCAGCAGCGTGCGCCACGGCCGCGCCTCGCCCTTGCGCACGGCGAGCACCAGCACCCCGGCCAGCGCGCACAGCACCAGTACCGTGATGGCCGTGGCCCACGCCGCCGGATAGGCCATCAGCCAGCGCCCGGCCAGATCGAAGTAGACGCTGTCGCCGCCGGCCAGCGCGCTCAGGTCGGCATCGCCGAAATGCCGCGCCAGCGCCAGCAGACTGTCGCCGTGCTGCTGCAAGGCCGCCTGGTCCAGCGCGGACGGCGTATCCTGTTCGCTGTGGTAACGGTGGGCGCCTTCGATCGCCGCGAAATTCAGGCCGGCCATGCCGGCCCGGCGGAAGGCGCCCATGTCGGTGGGATTGCCGAGGAAGCGGTAAACCTCATACATCAGGGAATTGGCATGGACCCGTTGTAGCGTGCGCAAGCCGCCGATCAGCTGTGCATTGCCGGGGCTGGTTTCGAACAGCAGCATGGGACCGCCATTGCCGCGGTATTCGAAGTTCAGCGCCAGGCCGACGTCGCGCGCCCACGGGTGGGCTTGCACGAATGCTTCGGCGCCCAGGGAATTGACTTCCTCGCCGTCGCTGAACAGCACGATGATGTCATTGCGCACGCTGGCGCCGGCGCGCAGTGCGCGCAAGCCTTCGATGATGGCGGCGACGGCGGCGCCATCGTCGGCCGCGCCGGGCGACACGGGCACCGTGTCGTAGTGCGCCACCAGCAGCAGCGCCTTGCCGGGCCTGCTGCCGGGCAGACGCGCCACGATGTTGTGCACCATCCCGGCCGTGTAATGATCGGTGCCGATACTGAAACTGCTTTGCACCTGGGGCGACCAGCCCTGCGCCGCCAACTCGCGCACCAGTTGCGCGCGCACCTCGGCATGGGCGCCGCTGCCGGACGGGTGCGGCACGCGGGCTATGCCGGCCAACGTGCGCATGGCGCGTTGGGCCGAAAACACGCCCGGCGGCGCGTCCACGCCGGCCGGCGCCGCGCGCCAATTGGTCAGCGCCAGGATCAGCGCGATGGCGACGACGGCCATCAACGCAAGGGCCGGCCGGAACGGATAGACACTTGCTTCAGCCGCGACACCGCGCTCCGCCGGCCGCGCCCGCATAGACGCCGACGACGACGGCGCTTCCACCACTTGGCTGCTCAAATCGCCTCCATTTTCAGTATCAAGAATCTAAATCGCGCTGCGGCATGGCCGCCACACCGCGCGCGCCAGCTCAGCCGGGGGGCCGGTCCGCCGCCAGCAGCACGGAATAAAAGGTCAAGCCCACGCTGTTGTACAGTTTTAACAGCACGGTATTGCGGCCCTGCCGCAAATGCACACGGCGCCGGCCCTCACTCAAGTTCATCCCGGCGATATCGTCCTTCAGGTTCAGGTAAGGCGTGCGGTACCAGCGCTTGTCCTCGTTTCCGCTCTGCCAGACCAGCCGGTCGTTCAGCCACAGCATCGAATCATCGTCCGCGCCTATCATTAACCACAAGTCCCGTTCGCGCTCCATGTACACCTCGGTGTAGGCGTAATACACGGCGTTTTCCGAACTGTCCGGCGGCACTCGCGGATAGGCGGGTCCGCTGACGTATTGCCATTGCAGCAGGCGGCCGGCCTGGCCACGGTAGACGCCGTCCAGGTCGACCACTCTCTCGGGCGGATAGTCGCGCGCCATGCTGGCCGCACCGGCACCGGCGAAGGGGCCGATCAGATACCAGGCGTCGAGGTAAACGCGGTCGGCATAGGCAGCCCCGGCGCCGGCCTTGCGGCCATAACCCAGCCGGGCGCTGCCGACATCGAAGCTGGGCGCCAACACGCCGTAGTGGCGCGCGTCGCGGAATTTGGCGCCGCTCACGTCGGCGGTCCCGCCCGGCGCCGGCGCGGGCGCCGCCTCGGACAAGGCTGCGCCGCCGGCGCCAACCGCGCCGCGCCCCGGCACGCCGGGCAGCGGCACACCGTCGCGGCGCTGCGCCAGTTGCAGCTGGCGGCGCGCCGCCAACTGCCGCGCGCGTCGTTCGAGCTGCGCCACCGTCTGGGCGACGCCGGCCGGAGGCGCAGACACCGGCGCGGCGCGGTCGGTTTCCCGCACCTGCCTTAAGGCTTGCGCCAGCGGGATCGCCAGCAGGCCCGCCAATTCCCGGGCGCGGTCCGCCTGGTCCGCCTGTTCGATCGCCCGCAACAGCGCCTGGGCCTGCGCCAGCGCATCTTGCGGCTGCGCCGCCGGGGGCGGTACGGCGGCGTTGGCATCGAGGCTGCGCAACACCGCCGCCATCGATTCGACCTGGCGCCGCAGCGTCAGCTGGCCGGCGCGCTGCTCGGTCGCTTGCAGACGCTGCCGCTCGGCCGCTTGCCGGCTGTGGCCGTCCTGCAGCGGCCCATGCCAATACAAGCCCGCCGCCAGCAGCGCATGGGCGGCCAGTGAATAGGGCAGGTAACGGCGCCAGCCCGCGCCGCCGGCCAGATCGCTCATGGCGAATCGAGCGTGCGCAAGGCGATGTTGACCAAGCCTTCGAACTGACACAATTCCACCACCCGGACCACATGCTGGTAGGACGCGCGGCGGTCGCCATCGATGCGCACCCGGCGCGTCGGGCGGGCCGCCGCTTCCGCCCGCAGCAGCTCATGCAGCGCCTGCGCCGAAACCAGCGTTGCCGCCACATAGACTTTACCGTCGCGCGCCACCGTCAACACCAGCGGCGCGCTGGACTGCTCGCCGGCGTCTAGCGAAAAGTCGGCCGCAGGCAGGACGATCGGCAGCTCCTTCTGTTTGCGGTGCATCTCCTGTTGCTTGAACGAGGTGGCCACCATGAAAAACATCAGCAGGAAAAAAATGCAATCAATCAGCGCCACCAGGCTGATTTCCGGCTGCTCTTCGTCCCCCAGGTCAATGCGCATGCGGCACCGCCTGCAACACCATGCCTTGCGCGCCGCCGCGCTCAAACGCCTCGGCCGCCGCCTGCAGGCGCTGGATGGCCTGTTCCAGCGCCAGTCCCAGTGCGGCGACGCGGTTCTTGAAGTAATGGTGCAGACATAGGGCCGGCAGCGCCAGCGCCAGCCCGGCCGCCGTGTTTATCAGCGCCTTGGAAATGCCGCCCGCCAGCAACGCGGGATCGCCCATGGCGCCGGAGAATGCGATCACGTGGAACGACTCGATCATCCCGATCACCGTTCCCAGCAAGCCAACAATGGGGGCGATGGTGGCCACCGCTCCCAGCAGGTAAGCCTTGTGCTGGTGGGCGCGCAATTCCAGTGATGCCAATGCGGCCGCGCCCTCGCCCGCCGCAGCCGGCGCCGCGCCACGGCGCGCCAACAGGTAGACGATCATGCGCGCCAGCGTGCTGTCGGCATCGGCCACCCGCGCCTGCAATTCCTCGAACTGCCCGGCCCGCCACAGCGCCAGCGCCTCCTCCAGCAGGGCGTCCGGTGCGATGCGATTGTTGCGCAAATGCAGCAGCCGCTCTATCGCCACCGCCAGCGTCAGCAACGACATCACGCCGATGACGATGATCCCCACGCCGCCGTGGGCCAGTTGGCCGACCATGTCCTGCGCTTGCGCCGACGTGGCCGCGGCTGCGGTCGCGCTGAGGGTGAAAAACCGCAAGGCAATCTTCATCGGGCGTTCCAATATACACAAGGTTGCGAAATTTTCAATCCGGTTAGCCTAACAGATTCCGCCAGGCATGACACGGCGCCCCATCGCTTTTTTTTGCAATATTGACAAAATAAATAGTCAAGGTACACTCGCGATTTTCCGGTCCCGGCGCCGGTGCCAATCTGCCGCACGGTTCCACCATAACGACAAGGCCGGCCAATGAGACTGCCAGTAGCGCAACCCTGCGTCATCTCGTATCTGCACCATGCGAATTACCTGGCGGTCGCGGAAACCGACCCGCGCTGCCGCGACCACCTGGTCAATTATTTTTATCAGTTGCATACGCGCCACAATAACGCGCCCGGCGTCGGGCCGGAACAGCTGGTCGATTTCCACAGCCCGGACGGCATGTATCCACGCTATCCCTTCGTCTCCAATGCCTACCTGGGGGCGCCCCTGCTGCAGCGCTTGGGCGGCGGCATCGTCGAACAGGCTTGCGCCATATTGGACAACGGCGCCTATATCGAGGCCACCCTCGATGAATTTTTTCTGCGCGAAAAAAACGCTTACCAGAGCCAGTACTATCCCCATCCGAATCTGCTGTTCGGCTATTCGGCGGAGTCCCGGGTGTTCCATGCGCTGGGTTTTAACCGCGCCATGGCCTACACCGAATATGCCATCGGCTACGACGAAATGCGCCAGGCGTGGAACCAGCGCATGGGGCTGTCGATCCTGAGCCTGGCGCCGACCGGCGACTACCTGAACACCCAGCCGTTCAATCCGGCGCTGGTAAGGACCTGCCTGCAAGACTTCCTGGCCGCGCGCAACAGCTTCCTCAGTTACGACCCGCCCGGTAGCGTCTTCGGTCGCGCCACCTATGCCGAGGCGGTGGCCATGGTGGAGCGCAAGAATGGCGCGGCCATCGATATCCGCCCGTGGTGCGTGTTTCACGAACACAAGCGCCGCCTGCTGGCGCTGCATGAGTTCCTCTGCGACGGGCGAGAACGCCAGCCCGCCGCTGGCACGGCAGCGCTTCTGCTGCAGCTGGTCGGCCATTTCCATCAGCTGCGCAATCACTTGCTGGAAGCCTGCTGGAGCGGCGCGCAGGTCAAGCGCGCCGCGCTGGAAAAAAATGTCGGACGCATCGAAGCGATCGAAGAAGAAGCGATCGGCGCGCTGATTGCCGCGCTGGACTGAACCCTGCCACAGGATCCCGATGAACCTTCCTCACTTGCTGCAATGCGCACGACGAGCCGGCTGGCGGCCCCGCACAGATGGCGCCAATTTTGCTGTCATCGCCGATATGGCCCTGCGCCGCCGGCTAGAACAGGCCGGCGCGCAGATCGAAGACATCCTGGCCTGCCCCGCGGCGGCGCACCGCGCGCCGCCCGCGACGCCGGCCGCAGACGCCGCGACGCCAGTCCACCCCACCCTGCCGTTCGACCATCCGCCCGGCGCGCCGGCCGCGCCGGCCCATCATGGCTTCACCATCGGCGCCGATCTGAGCGCCGCCTTGCGCGGACTCGGCGCTGGCGACGCACTGCCGCTGCTGGCGGCCTGCCGGCTGTTGCTGTCCCATTACGACAGCGCCCGCACCATCGTGCTGGCCATGCCGGTGTATGGCGCGGCAGACGCCGACTGGCCCCATGGCGCGCGCGCGCCGGTGGCGCTGGCCTGGCGCAGCGCCACGCTGGAGCGCAGCGACGACTGCCACGCGCTGCTGCGGCGGCCATTGGGCGCCGTCGCGGCCGATGGCGCGGCCAATGGGGCGGCCAATGGGGCGGCCAATGGGGTCGCCGCCATGCTGCTGGACCTGCCAGGTTTGCTACCCGATGTCGCTGGCGCGGACGCCGCACCGCCCTCGCCCGCCACCTCGCCCGACACCGCCTCCGGCGCCCAACTGGCGCTGCGCATGGTGCCCGGCGCCAGCTGCCTGTACGCCTGCTTCGAATATGACAGCGCCCGCTTCAGCGCCGACACCGTGGCGCGCCTAGCCACGCAGCTGCAAGTACTGCTGGCCGCGCTGTGCCAAACGCCTGGCCGCAATGTGCACGAACACTGGCTGCTGGATGCGCAACAGCAGTGCCAGCTGGCCGCCTGGAACGCGACGGCGGCCGTCATGCCGGTGGCCGATGTCCATGCCGCGTTCGCCCGGCAAGCGCGCCGCACGCCGCACGCCGCCGCGCTTCGCTGGGCCGGAACGAGCATCAGTTACGCCGAACTGGAACAGCGTGCCAGCCTGCTGGCGCAGCGGCTGCGCCAAGCCGGCGTGGCGGCCGAATCGATCGTCGGCGTGTGCCTCGAACGCGGACCGTGGCTGCCGATCGCCCTGCTTGCCATCCTCGCGGTGGGCGGCGTGTATTTCCCGCTCGACCCGTCCTACCCGCCGCAGCGCCTGCGCCTGATGCTGGACGATGCCGCCCCAGTCCTGGTGCTGAGTGAGAGTGGCGTCCTGGCGCGGCAGGGCGCCACCAGCGCCGGCTGGCGCGATCTGGAACAAGCCTGGCCCCTGCCGGCGCTCGCGCTCACTCCCGAGCCGCAGAAAACCGCCGCGCTCACGGCGCCGGACCGGCTGGCCTACCTGGTCTACACCTCGGGCTCGACCGGCCGGCCCAAGGGCGTGGCCGGCACGATGAAGGCGCTGGCAAACCGGCTGGACTGGATGCACGGGCGCTTTCCATGCCAGGTCGGCGAGCGCTGCGCGCAAAAAACCTCGATCGGCTTTATCGATTCGCTCACCGAAGTGCTGACACCCTTGCTGGCCGGCGGCACGCTGTCCATCCTGGCGGCGCACCAGACCCAAGACACCGACGCGCTGTGGGAGGCGCTGCAAACAGAACGCATCGAACGGCTGGTGCTGGTGCCGTCGCTGCTGCGCGCAATGCTCGACAGCGCTCCGGCGCCGCTGAGCCACAGCCTGAAGCTAATCGTCAGCAGCGGCGAGGCGCTGCCGCCGCCGCTGGCGCAGCAGGCGCTGCGGCGCCTGCCCGGCGTCACCCTGCTGAATTTGTACGGTTCGTCCGAAGTGGCCGGCGACGTCAGTTTCCATCCCTGCCAGCCGGGCGCGGCCAGCGTGCCACTGGGCCGCCCCGTCGCCAACACGGCGCTGTACCTGCTCGACGAGCAATTGCGCCCAGTGCCACCCGGCGCCCAAGGCGAGCTGTACGTGGCCGGCGCACATCTGGCGCGCGGCTACCTGAACCGCCCCGGACTGACCGCCGAGCGCTTCATCGCCGCCCCCTTCCACTTGCCGTTCGCCGGCGCCGGCGCACGCCTGTACCGCACCGGCGATCTGGCGCGCCAGCACGCCGACGGCAGCATCGAGTTCTGCGGCCGCCAGGACAGCCAGGTCAAGGTCAACGGCGTGCGCATCGAACTGGGCGAGATCGAGAGCGCCCTGTCCGCCCTGCCGGGCGTGCGCCAGGCGCTGGTGCTTGCCCATGCCGATGCGCGCCACGGCGTCCAGCTGACCGCCTATGCCGCCATGGCCGGCGACGGTGATGGCGGCGATGACGGCGGTGGCGGTGGCGGTGGCGACGGCAACGGCGGTGGCGCCGCGCGGCTGCGCGCGCAGTTGGCTGAGCGCCTGCCGGGCCATATGCTGCCGGCCCACTTCATCATCCTGCAACGCCTGCCGTTGCTAGCGAATGGAAAAATCGACCGCTTGGCGCTGCCCGCGCCATCCGCCGACGGCGTGCCCTACGCGGCGCCGCGCAACGACGACGAAGCATGGCTGGCCGGCTTGTGGGCGCAAACCTTGGGCCGCGACCGGATCGGCGTCGACGACGATTTTTTCGCCTTGGGCGGACACTCACTGCTGGCCATGCAAATGCTGGGTAAGATCCGCCAGCGCGGCCGCACTGCCACCCTGCACACACTATTCGAAGCGCCCACCGTGGCGCGCCTGGCGGCCGCCCTCAACACGAGCGCCAGCGCGCCGCACACCTTGCTGCAATGGGACTGAACACCATGCCTGCCAACGATTTCGCCGACAATCCCATCGTCTACTGCCTCATCACGGACCGCTTCCACAACAGCCGTCCGGGCCGGCCGCCCAGTTACGGCCGCCTGGGCGACCCTGCCGCCTTCGGCACTTTCCACGGCGGTGATTTCGCCGGCGTGCGAGCGCGCCTGGAGGAAGGCTGGTTTTGCCGCCTGGGTGTCAACGCGCTGTGGATCAGCGCACCGTATGAACAGATCCACGGCTGGGTGCCGGGCACCAACGATGAATTCCGCCACGAGGCCTATCACGGCTACTGGCCGCTCGATTTTACGGTGCCCGACGCCAGCTTCGGCACCGAGCAGGAGTTCCAGGCCATGGTAGACGCAGCCCACGCGCGCGGCATCAAGGTGATTCTGGACGTGGTATTGAGCCATGCCGGCTACCCCGACCTCAACACCTTCCAGCAATTCCTGCCAGGCGCGGTGCGCGCCGGCTGGGAACAGGCCGGGCCGGCCGAATTTGACGACTACCTCGACACCGCCAGCCCCGCGCTGGCCGACTGGTGGAGTCCCGACTGGGTCTGCGCCAAGCTACCCGGCTACGATCCGGGCGGCGACGATGATTTGACCCGGCTGCTGTACGACCTGCCCAAATTCCGCACCACCGAAACCCGGCCGCTACCGCTGCCGCGCTTCCTCAAACACAAGGCCGGCACGCGCGCCGTCGAACAGCCGGGCCAGACGGTGCGCGGTTATCTGGTCGGCTGGCTGGCCGATTGGGTGCGCCGCTATGGCGTGGACGGCTTCCGCTGCGACTCGGCCAAGCATGTCGAACTGCCGGCCTGGCAAGCGCTGAAACAAGCGGCGACGCAGGCGCTGTCCGCCTGGCAAACCGATCACGGCGTCGCGCCGGTGCCGTTTTGGATGACCGGCGAAGTGTATGGACACGGCATCGAGCGAAGCGCCTACTATGAACACGGTTTCGACAACCTGATCAATTTCGACTTCCAGCATGAGGCGCGGGCGCTGCTGGAGCAAAGCGACACGCTGGCCGGCGACAGCCTGGCGCTGTTCCGCCTCGAACGGCTGTACGCGGCCTATGCCGAGCAGTTGGCGTCGGCGCGCCACAATGTGCTGTCCTACCTGTCCTCCCACGATACCGAGTTGTTCTCGCGCGATCGACTGATTGATGGCGGCACCGTGCTATTGCTGGCGCCGGGCGGCGTGCAGATTTATTACGGCGACGAGAGCGCCCGCCCAGCCGGCATGGCCAGCCCCAGCGATCCGGTGCAGGCGACGCGCTCGGACATGAACTGGGATACGCTGGATAGCCAGGTGCTGCGCCATTGGCAATTGCTGGGCGCCTTCCGCGCCCGCCATGTGGCGCTGGCGGTTGGCCGGCACCGCCGCCTGTCCAGCACACCTTATGCATTCCACCGCCACCATGCCAAGTCGGGCGACCAGGTGGTGGTGGCCATCGGCCAGCCCGGCGACGTCACGCTCGACGTGGCCGCCATCTTTGCCGACGGCCAGGTGCTGCGCGACGCCTATACCGGCGAACGCGTGACCGTGCGCGCCGGCTGCGCCGCGCTGCGCATGGACCAAGTGCTGCTGCTGGAAGCCATCTGACGGCGCGGTGCCCGGCGCCGCACTTATTCGAACTGGGCCAGCAACTCCCGCAACAGGGCCAGTTCGGCGGCGCGGATCGGTGCCAGCAAGGCCTGGCCGGCCGCCGGGCCGCTGCGCAGTTTGATATTCACCAGCGCTTTCCAGTCATCGGCCAAGGCGCGCGCCTGCAGTTGCAGCGCACGTTGCGGCACCTCATGCCCATGCACCTGCGCCGCCAGCGCCGCCGCGCAGACATACAAGATGGACTGGCTGTTCAGGTAGGCCAGCACCAGGCCGGCCGCCTCGTCGGCGCCTAGCTGGGCGGTCAGGCTGGCATGGATATGCAGCACGGCACTCAGCTTGGCGTCCATCAGCGCATCGATGGCCTCCAATGCCTGCAACAGGTGCGCGCGCAACGCCGCCGCCACTTCCGGCAGCGCCGCCGCTTGCCTTCCCGGTATGCGCGACATGACTTGCAAATCGCCCGACGGTCGCCCGCCGCCGCCGGGACCATGCAAACGGTGGTAATACTGGACGCTCAGCGCGTGTTCGTAATAATTGCAGTGCACATCGCCCAGTAAATCGGTCAGCGCTTCGCTCTGCGCATGGGCCGGATCGAACAGCAAGGCGGGGATCGGCGTCGCTTCCTGTGCGCCGTCGCGGCGCAGGCGGATATTTTTCCCGACGAAGCAATTGACTTTTTTTACGAACGGCAGCAACTGGGTATTCCCGAACAGCACCAGGTTGCCGCTGGCTTCGTGGCAGCCTTTCACCACCAACAGGTCCAAGCCATGCAAGCCATTGATGGCGTGCGACACAAAGAAGTTCTTCATGGCCGGCACCAGCACGGGATGGCCTTGCCGCACATGGGATGCCATTTGCGCCAGCAAGTCTTCCTGCGCCGGCTGCGCGCTCAGGCGCAAGCCCAGCCAGCGCTCCAGCACCTGTTCTTCGAAAATATCCAGGTAGGCGATCGCCGAGGGCCGCAAATCCGGCCGCGCCAGCGGGTAGTGCAAGCCGGCGTAATACATCGCCATCAAAATGTCGAAATGCAGCGGGCCGAAGGCATTGCAAGCGTGCGCCCGGGCCAGCTGCTGGCAGTACAGGCCATCATGCGCATAGGTCAGCCCGTTGACCAGGGGATGGATACTGTCGATTTCTATCATGGGTTTTCCTTGTCAGCTGGCCCGGGGCTCAGCATTCGTCGTATTCGTCCAGTTGGTCGTCCGCCACGCGCGCCGCCGCCAACGCGCGCGCCAGCGCGGCCACCGTGGCATCCTCGAAGAACGCCCGCAGCGCCACTTTGACGCCGCAGCGCTGCCGCACGGCGGCCAGCAGCGCGGTCGCCAGCATCGAGTGCCCGCCCAATTCAAAGAAGTCGTCGAGGCGGCCGACCCGTGGCACATCCAGCACTTCACGCCACAGCTGGGCCAGCAGCTGTTCCAGTTCGCCCTGCGGCGCCGCGTATGGCAGCGCCGCCGTGGCCGCCGCTTCCGGCGGCGGCAGCGCCTTGCGGTCGATCTTGCCGTTGGCGGTCAGCGGCAACGCCGCCAACGCCATGAAGGCGGCCGGTATCATGTAGTCGGGCAGCAGCGCGGCCAGCGCCGCGCGCAATGTCGGTGGCGGCGTCGCCGCGCCATCGGCCATCACCACATACGCCAGCAGACGCGCCTGCTCGCCGCTCTCGGCCACCACCAGCGCCTGGCGTACGCCGTCGCAGCCCAGCAAGCGCTGCTCGATTTCCCCCGGTTCGATGCGGAAGCCGCGCAGCTTGATCTGGTGGTCGTTGCGGCCGGCGTAGGCCAGGTCGCCATCGGCGCGCCAATAACCCAGGTCGCCGCTGCGGTAGAGCCGGCGCATGCCTTGGCCATCCGGGTCGGCCCACACGAAACGCTCGGCATCCAGTTCCGGCCGTTCGAAGTAGCCGCGCGCCAGGCCGGCGCCGCCCAGCAGGATTTCGCCGATGCAGCCCGGCGGCACCGGCTGCAGCCGGCTGTCGAGCACATACGCTTGCAGGTTGCTCAGCGGGCGCCCCAGCGCCACGGTCGCGCTGGGCGCGGCGCCGTCGCCTGTCGGCAGGCAGCGCTTGAGCGTGGCCCAGATGGTCGCCTCCGTCGGACCATAGGCGTTCCACAACGCGCCGCAGCGCGCCAGCACGGCTTGCGCCAACGCGGCCGGCAGCGCTTCGCCGCCGCACACCGCCTTCAGCCCGGCGCTGCCCCGCCAACCGGCGCGCAGCAGCATCTGCCAGGTCGCCGGCGTGGCCTGCAACGCCGTCACCGCATGCCGCTCCAGCGCCGCCAGGAGCAGGTCAGGGTCCTGCGCCGCTTCACGCCCGAGCAGCACCACTTGCGCGCCGCAGGCGAGCGGGAGAAACCATTCCAGCGCCGCGATGTCGAAACCGGCCGTGGTGACGGCCAGCAGGCGGTCCGAGGGCGCCAGCTGCAATTGCTCTTGCATCGCCAGCAGCAGGTTGCAGACCGCGCCATGTTCCACCATGACGCCTTTGGGACGGCCGGTCGAGCCGGAGGTGTAAATCAGATACGCCAGGTCGGACGGCTGGACGCCGCGCGCCGGGTTGTGCTCGGGCAGATCGTCGCGCAGCAGCGGGTTGGCGGGGCCGTCGAGCAGCAAGCGCGGCACCTCCGCCGCGTCGGCCAGGCCGGCCAGCGCCGTTTGCGTCAACATCAGCGCCGGACGGCTGTCGGCCAGCATATCGGCCAGCCGCACCGAATAGGCAGGGTCCAGCGGCACGTAGGCGGCACCCGCCTTCAACACGGCTAGCAGGGCGATCAACAACTCGGGAGCACGGTCAAGGCATACGGCAACGCGGTCATCCGCACGCAAGGCGAAGCTCGCCAGATGGTGGGCCAAACGGTTGGCGCGCCGGTTCAGTTGCGCGTAGGTGAGGCGGGTATCGCCACATTGCAGCGCCACTGCGTCCGGCGTGCGCACGGCCTGGGCCTCGAACAGCCCATGCACGCCGCCGCCGTGCTGCCAGGCGCGCGATGGGCCGGCCGCCAGCGCCAGCACCGCCGCGCGCTGCGCCTCGGCCAGCAAGGGCAAGGCGGCGATGGCTTGGTGCTCATCGGCGCACATGCCCTCCAGCACCGCAACATAGGCGGCGGCATGGCGCTGCGCGGTCGCGTGGTCGAACAGTGCGGTCGCGTAAACCAGTTCGGCGCCAATGCCCGCGCCGCTGTCGGTCAGCGACAAGGCCAAGTCTTCATTGACGCTCACGGCGGGCGCCTCGAGCGGCTCCAGCTCCAGTCCGGCCAACCGCAGCGCCTGCGCCTGCGGTGTGTTATTCATCGTCAGCATGGTCTGGAACAGCGGACCATGCGCCATGCTGCGTATCGGACGCAGCGCTTCCACCACTTGATCGAACGGCAAATCCTGGTGCTGGTATGCCGCCAGCGTGACCTGCCTCACTCGCGCCAGCAGCCCGGCGACTTCAAGATCCCCGCCGCATGGCACGCGCAGCGCCAGCGTGTTGACAAAGAAGCCGATCAATCCTTCCACGTCGGCGCGCTGGCGATTGGCCACCGGCGTGCCGATCACCACCTCGTCTTGGCCGGACAGGCGCGCCAGCAGCGCGGCCCAGCCGCCCAGCAACACCATGAACAGGGTGGCGCCGTGGCGCTGCGCCAGCGCACGCAGCGACGCCGCCAGCGGCGCCGGCAATTCGAACGCCAGCCGCGCGCCGCCATGATCCTGCAGCGCGGGACGCGGACGGTCGGTCGGCACGGCCAGCAGCGCCGGCGCGCCGGCCAACTGGCGGCGCCAGTAGTCGGCCTGGCTTTGCCGGCGCTCGCCTTGCAGCCAGTTGCGCTGCCAGTGCGCGTAATCGGCGTACTGGATCGCCAGCGGCGGCAAGGGATCGGCGCCACCGTCGGCGTACGCTTGGTACAGCGCACCGAATTCACGTACCAGCACCGCCACCGACCAGCCGTCGGAAATGATGTGGTGCTGGCAAACCAGCAGCATGTGTTCGTCGTCGGCGGTGCGCAACAATTGGCCGCGCACCAGCGGGCCGGCGGCAAGGTCGAATGGCGCGCCGAACACGGCCAGGCCGGCCTGACGCAGTGCCTGCTCGCGCTGCGCCGCCGGCGACCCGCGCAGATCGCTTTCCTCCAACGCAAAACCGGCCTGCGAGGCGATCAGCTGCACCGGCGCGCCATCCTGTTCGGCGAAGCGCGTGCGCAGGCTGTCGTGGCGCGCCACGATGCGGTCGAGCGCGGCGCGCAGCGCAACGCGGTCCAGCGCGCCGCGCAGGCGCAGTCCCAGCGGAATGTGATAGGCCGCGCTGGCGGCGCGGTCGAACTGGTCGAGGAACCACAGGCGCTGCTGCGCCCAGGACAGCTGCGGCGCCACACCGCGTGGCATCGGCTCGATGCGGCTCCAGCCGGCCGGTGCGCAGTCGGCCAACGCGCCGGCCAGCGCCGCCAAGGTTGGATGCTCAAACACCGCCGCCAGCGGCAACACCAGGCCCAACGCCTGGTGGACGCGCGCGGCCAGCTGGATCGCCAGCAGCGAATGGCCACCCAGCTCGAAGAAGTGGTCATCCAGGCCGACCTGCGCCACATTCAGTAGGCTTTGCCAAATGCCGGCCAGCGCCACTTCCGATGCGCCGTCCGGCGCGCGGTAGGCCTGCCTGCCATAGGCGTCCTGGTCGGGGGCCGGCAAGGCATGGCGGTCCAGCTTGCCGTTCGAGGTGAGCGGCAAGGTCTCCAACAGCACGAAGGCGGCCGGCAGCATATACTCGGGCAATTGCCCTGCCAAGGCCTTGCGCAACAGCGCCGCGCTCAGCTGCGCGGCAGGCGCCGCCACCACATACGCCACCAGCCGCTGGTCGCCCGGCCGGTCCTCGCGGGCCAGCACGGCCGCTTCGCGCACGCCGTCGCAGGCTGCCAGACGCGCTTCGATCTCGCCCAGTTCCACCCTGAAGCCACGGATCTTGACCTGGAAGTCGGCGCGGCCCAAATATTCGATATCGCCACCTTCCAGGTAGCGCGCCAGATCGCCGGTACGGTACATGCGGCGATACTCCGCCGATGCATCGTCTGGCGCGAAGGGGTTGGCGACAAACCGCTCGGCGGTCAGCGCAGCACGGTTCAGATAGCCGCGCGCGATGCCGGCACCGCTGATATACAGTTCGCCCGCCACCCCGGGTGGCACCGGATTCAAGCGCTCATCAAGCAGATAGGTGCGGGTGTTATGCATGGGAACGCCGATGGGCACGCAGGCGTGCCGCGCCAGCCCTGCCGCATTGGCCTCCCACACGTGCGAATACACCGTGTATTCGGTCGGACCGTAGCCATTGATGAAGCGGCAGTGCGCCGACCAGGCCTGCGCCAGGTCCGGCGGACAGGCTTCGCCCACCGAAACCACGGTAAAGCGCGACGGCTGCTCCAGCGCCGCCGGGTCCAACTGGCGTAGCAGCGACGGCACCAGCACCATCACGTGGATACCATGCCGGTTAATGCAAGCGACCAGGCGCTCCGGCGCCAAGTCGGCCGGCTCCAGCAGCACCAGGGCGGCGCCGTTCAGCAGCGCCATCATGGTCTCGCCAACGGCACCGTCGAAACTATATGAAAACAGCTGGGCGACGCGGCTGTCGCCATCCAGGCGGTAATAGTGGCGCTGCCAGTTGGCCAGGTTCAGCACACCGCCATGCCCGACCATCACGCCCTTGGGAACGCCGGTCGAGCCGGAGGTATAGATCACATAGGCCAGGCTGTGCGGATGCATGCCCTGGCGCGGCGCCGGATTATGCTCCGGCGCCGCCGCGCCGTCGCACGGCGCGCCGTCCGCACCGAGGCGCAGCAACGGCAAATCGGCTTCCTGCAGCGCCGCCGGCAACGTGCCGTCGGCGACCAGCACCACCGGCCCACTGTCGGCCAACATGAAGGCCAGACGCTCGGCCGGATAAGCGGGATCGAGCGGCACATAGGCGGCACCCGACTTGAGCACCCCCAGCAGCGCCGCCAGCACCGCAACGCCGCGGGCGGCGCAGACGGCGACACGGTCGCCGGGCTGCACGCCAGCCGCCAGCAGGCGGTGCGCCACCTGGTTGGCGCGGCGGTTCAGCTCACCGTAGCTCAGCTGCCGGTCGCCATGCACCAGCGCGCACGCCTGTGGCCGCGCCGCTGCGCAAGCTTCGAAGCGGGCATGAATCGGCTGCTGATCCGGATACGGGAACGCGGTGGCATTGTAGTCATCGAGCAGCATGGCGCGTTCGGCGGCAGGCAGCACCGGCAGCGCCAGCACTGGTTGCGACGGCTGTTCGAGCAGCGCCTCGGCCAGCGCCGCCACCGCCGTCGCCGCATAGCCGGCCAGACGCTGCGCATTGGCGCTACCGACACATTGCGCGTTCAGCGCGAAGTCCTGTTCCAGTTCGTCGACCGACAGCGTGACTGGATAATTGGTGCGCTCCTCCACCGCCAGCACGCGCACGCCAGCCCACATGCCCTGCTCCCGGGCGGCGCCATGCAGGCGCGTATGCCGGTAATTGAGCAGCGCGGTAAATAGCGGCATCGGCGCGGCGATGCCGCTGCAGCGCTGCGCCAGTCCGAGCGAGGCCTGCTCGTGCAGCAGCAGTTCACCCAGCGCGGCATGGCAAGCGCGCACGGCTTTTGCGGCATCGCTGCCGGCCAGCCGCAGGCGCAGCGGCAGCGTATTAATAAACATGCCCAGCGTATCCTGCATCTCCGCGCCGCCGTGCAGGCGGCCCGACAGCACCGTGCCGAACACCACGTCGTCGCGGCCGCTGCACTGGCCCAGCACCTGCGCATAAGCCACGTGGAACAGCACCGCCGGCGTCACGCCGTAACGGCGCGCCGCCTCACGCACCTGTAAAGCCGCCTTGGTGGGCAGGCGCAAGCGCGCCTCCTGCACTTGCCAGCCATCGCCGCGCACATCGAGCACGCCGAATGGCGCGGTCGGCTCCGCCACATCGGCCAACTGGCGGCGGAAGTATGCGGCATGTTCCTCATGCCCGGCCGCTTCGGTGCGGGCGATGAAGGCGCGGTAAGGTTGAAGCGCCGGCAACTGCGCCGCGCGTCCGCTCAAGATGGCGCCGATTTCGCCGATCAAGAGGTCTAGCGTGACGTGGTCGCAGACGATATGGTGATAAAGCAGCGCCAGCAGCCAGCGGCCGGACGCCGCATCGGCCATGACATGGGCGCGCAGCAACGGCGCCTGGCGCAAGTCCAGTCGCTGCCGCTGCGGATCGCAATGCGCCATGAGCTGTTCCAGCGCCGCCCCATCCGCCGCCGGCAATTCTTCGACGCCCAGCGGCGCCTCCCGCAACACCACCTGCACCGGCCGCGCCAGGCCCTCCCAGTGAATGGCGGTGCGCAGGATGTCGTGGCGCGCCAGCGCATCGTCCATCGCGGCCATGAAGCGGTCCAGATGCGCGCGGCTGTCGAAGTCCAGCACCAGCCGCTGCAGATAGGCGTCCCCCTGCTGCTGCAACAGATGGTGGAACAGGATGCCCTCCTGTAGCGGTCCGAGCGGATAAATATCCTGAATGTTGGCGGCACCACCCGGTACCGCAGCACAAATGCGCTCCAGCGCATCCTGCTCCAACCCCGCCAACGCCGTCATGGCGGGCGTAATCACAGTAGCGCCCGGCGGAATCACGCCGCTTGGCGCCGCCGGCGCCGCTGCCGGCAGCGGCAGCGCCGACGCGGCGCTGGCCAGGTCGCACAGTACCGGATGTTCGAAGACGGTGCGGACATCCGCCCCCAGTCCCTGCGCGCGTAATTGCGAAATCAGGCTGACCACCAGCAGCGAGTGGCCGCCCAGTTCGAAGAAATTGTCGTGGCGGCCGACCCGCTGCGCGCCGAGCAGTTCCTGCCACAGCTGCGCCAGCGCCGTCTCGGTCGCCCCCACCGGTTCGGCGTAGGCGCGGCTGGCGAGCGCATCGTCTTCCGGCGCCGGCAGCGCGCGCCGGTCCAACTTGCCGTTCGGCGTCAGCGGCAAGGCCGCCAGCGCCACGAACGCGGCCGGCACCATATACTCCGGCAACTGCGCCGCCAGCAGCCGGCGCAGCGCGCCGGCGTCCGGCGCGCCGCCCTCCCGCGCCACCAGATACGCCACCAGGCGCCGGTCGCCCGGCCGGTCTTCGCGCACCACCACCACCGCCTCGCGCACGCCCTGGCATGCCAGCAGGCGGGCCTCCACCTCGCCCGGCTCGATGCGGTAGCCGCGCAGCTTGACCTGGAAGTCGTTGCGGCCGCGGTAGTCGATCACCCCGTCGGCGCGCCGGCGCGCCATGTCGCCGCTGCGGTACATGCGCCCGCCGGCGTGGAACGGGTCGGCCAGGAAGCGCTGCGCATTCAATTCCTCGCGCCGGTGGTAGCCGCGCGCCACGCCGGCGCCGCCGATATAGATTTCCCCTTCCACGCCGGGCGGCACCGGCTGCCGCTGCGCATCGAGCAGGTAAATCCGGGTATTCGCGATCGGCAGGCCGATCGGCACCTCCGGCTGCGCCTCGTCCACCTGCCGCGCCTCGTGCACGATACAGCCCACCACCGTCTCGGTCGGCCCGTATTCATTGACGATGCGCGTGGCCGGGCTAAGCCGGCGCCACAGCGCCACCGTCGCCGCCGCCAGCGTCTCGCCGCCCACCACAAACAAACCCACCTGCGCGCGCAGCGTGTCCGGCCGCAGGCGCTGGCCCAGCAGCGCCAGGTGCGCCGGGGTGATTTTCACCAGATCCCAACGGCCGTCCCGCCGCAGGCCCGCTTCCAGCTGGTCCAGTTCGGCACCGTCGCGCAACAAGGTGGCGCAGCCGCCGCTCAGCAACGGCAGATACAGGCCGGTGATGGTGGCGTCGAACGCCAGCGGCGACAGCACCAGCGTGTCCAGCGGCCCCGCCGCCGCCGCGTAGGCTTGCAGCGCCCAGTGCAGGTAATTGTTTAGCGCCGCGTGTTCGATCATCACGCCCTTGGGCACGCCGCTCGAACCGGAGGTGTACATCAGGTACGCCAGGTGGCGCCGCGTCAGGCCGGCCACGCTGGGATTGTGCTGCTGCGCAGCGGCCGGCGCGCCCCGGTATTCCGCGCCGTCGAGCACGATGACGCGCAGCAGGCTCGACGCCGGCAACAGGTCTTCCTGCGCCAGCAGCGTCACCACCGCCACCGGGGCGCAATCGGCCAGCAGTTGCGCCAGCCGCTGCGGCGGCTGCGCCGCATCCAGCGGCACATAGGCGCAGCCGGCCTTCAAGATGCCCCATAGCGCCACCACCATGTCCGGGCTGCGCTCCAGACAGATCGCGATGCGGTCGTCCGGCCGCACGCCCAGCGCCAGCAGCCGGTGCGCCAACACGTTGGCGCGCGCATTGAGCTGGGCATAGCTGATCCGCTCGCCCTCGTAGGCCAGCGCCGGCGCGTCGGGCGTGGCCGCCGCCCGGGCTTCGAAGACCTGGTGCGCCAGGCCGGTCGGCCCGAAATCGCGCGCCGTGCGGTTGCAATCGTCGAGCTGGGCGCGGCGTTCGGCATCGTCCAGCAGCGCCAGGGCGCCCACCGGCCGGGCCTCGTCGCCCGCCATCGCCGCCAGCAGCCGCTTGAAATAGCCGCCGAAGCGCAGCACCGTGGCCTCCTCGAACAGGTCGCCGGCGTATTCGATTTCGCAGGCGATATCCCGGCCGCCGTCCGAGAACGACAGCGACAGGTCGAACTTGGCCATCACCTGCGGCGCCTCCAGCGGCGCCAGGCGCAAGCCCGCCAGCGTCAACTCGCCCTGGCGCGGCGTGTCGTTGTGCGTGATCATGCTCTGGAAGATCGGGCTGTGGCCCATGTGGCGCGGCGGCTTGAGCGCCTCCACCACCTGCTCGAACGGCACATCCTGGCGCCGGTACGCCGCCAGCGTCGTCTGGCGCAGTTGCGCCAGCAGCTGCGCCACCGTCACGTCGCCATCGAAGCGCACCCGCAGCGGCAGCGCATTGACGAAAAATCCGATCAGCGCTTCGCTTTCGGGCCGCTGGCGGTTGGCCACCGCCGCCCCCACCACCACGTCGTCCTGCCCGGACAGGCGCGCCAGCAGCGCCGACCAGCCGGCCAGCATGACCACAAACGGGGTGCAGCCATGGCGCTGCGCCAACGCGCGCACCTGCTGCGCCAACTCTGGCGCCAGCGCGCAGCGCACCTTGCCGCCGGCATAGCTTTGCTGGGCCGGACGCGGCCGGTCCGTCGGCAGCGTCAGCAGCGCCGGCGCCCCCTCCAGGTGGCTGCGCCAGTGCTCCAGTTGTTCCCGCAAACGCTCACCTTGCACCGTGGCGCGCTGCCAGTGCGCATAGTCGGCATACTGGATCGCCAGCGGCGCCAGCGGGTCGGGCCGGCCCTGGCTGAAGGCGGCGTACAACGCGCTCACCTCGCGCACCAGGATCCCCATCGACCAGCCGTCCGAAACGATATGGTGCTGCGTCACCAGCAGCACATGTTCGCGCTCGCCCAACCGTAGCAGGCGGCCGCGCACCAGCGGCCCGGCCGCCAGGTCGAACGGCCGGCAGTACTCATCCACCGCGGCGCGCTGCACCGCAGCGGCCTGCTCCGCCCCGCCCAGCTGCGACAGCTCGCCGCGCTCCAGCGCAAAGCTGGCCGGCGCCGCGATGCATTGCCGCGGCATGCCGTCCGCGCCCTCGGCAAAGGTGGTGCGTAGGCTTTCATGGCGCGCCACCAGCCGGTCCAATGTCGCCTGCAACGCCGCCACGTCCAGCACGCCGCTGAGGCGCAAGCCGACCGCGATATGGTAGGCGGCGCTGGCCGCCGAATCGAGGCGGTCCAGAAACCAGAGGCGCTGCTGCGCCATCGACAGCGGCAATGGCGCTATACGCGGCACGGCGACGATGGCCGGCCCGCTGTCAACACCGCCGGCCACCACCACCGCAGCCATCTGGGCCAGCGTAGGATGCGCAAACAGCTCGCTCAGCTGCAGTTCCACGCCCAAGGCCTGGCGGATGCGCGTGACGAGTTGCACCAGCAGCAGCGAGTGGCCGCCCAGTTCGAAGAAATTGTCGTGGCGGCCGACCCGCTGCGCGCCGAGCAGCTCCTGCCACAGCTGCGCCAGCGCCGTCTCGGTCGCCCCCACCGGTTCGGCGTAGGCGCGGCTGGCGAGCGCATCGTCTTCCGGCGCCGGCAGCGCGCGCCGGTCCAACTTGCCGTTCGGCGTCAGCGGCAAGGCCGCCAGCGCCACGAACGCGGCCGGCACCATATACTCCGGCAACTGCGCCGCCAGCAGCCGGCGCAGCGCGCCGGCGTCCGGCGCGCCGCCCTCCCGCGCCACCAGATACGCCACCAGGCGCCGGTCGCCCGGCCGGTCTTCACGCACCACCACCACCGCCTCGCACACGCCCTGGCATGCCAGCAGGCGGGCCTCCACCTCGCCCGGCTCGATGCGGTAGCCGCGCAGCTTGACCTGGAAGTCGTTGCGGCCACGGTAGTCGATCACCCCATCGGCGCGCCGACGCGCCAGGTCGCCGCTGCGGTACATGCGCCCGCCGGCGTGAAACGGGTCGGTCAGGAAGCGCTGCGCATTCAATTCCTCGCGCCGGTGGTAGCCGCGCGCCACGCCGGCGCCGCCGATATAGATTTCCCCTTCCACACCCGGCGGCACCGGCTGCCGCTGCGCATCGAGCAGGTAAATCCGGGTATTCGCGATCGGCAGGCCGATCGGCACCTCCGGCTGCGCCTCGTCCGCTTCCCGCGCTTCATGTACGATGCAGCCCACCACCGTCTCGGTCGGCCCGTATTCATTGACGATGCGCGTGGCCGGGCTAAGCCGGCGCCACAGCGCCACCGTCGCCGACGCCAGCGTCTCGCCGCCCACCACAAACAAACCCACCTGCGCGCGCAGCGTGTCCGGCCGCAGGCGCTGGGCCAGCAGCGCCAGATGCGCCGGGGTGATTTTCACCAGATCCCAACGACCGTCCCGCCGCAAGCCCGCTTCCAGCTGGTCCAGTTCGGCGCCGTCGCGCAGCAAGGTGGCGCAGCCGCCGCTCAGCAGCGGCAGATACAGGCCGGTGATGGTGGCGTCGAACGCCAGCGGCGACAGCACCAGCGCGTCGAGCGGCCGCCCCGCCGCCGCCGCGTAGGCTTGCAGCGCCCAGTGCAGGTAATTGTTCAGCGCCGCGTGTTCGATCATCACGCCCTTGGGCACGCCGCTCGAACCGGAGGTGTACATCAGGTACGCCAGGTGGCGCCGCGTCAGGCCGGCCACGCTGGGATTGTGCTGCTGCGCCGTGGCCGGCGCGTCCCGGTACTCCGCGCCGTCGAGCACGATGACGCGCAGCAGGCTCGACGCCGGCAGCAGGTCTTCCTGCGCCTGCAGCGTCACCACCGCCACCGGGGCGCAATCGGCCAGCAGCTGCGCCAGCCGCTGCGGCGGCTGCGCCGCATCCAGCGGCACATAGGCGCAGCCGGCCTTCAAGATGCCCCATAGCGCCACCACCATGTCCGGGCTGCGCTGCAGGCAGATCGCGATGCGGTCGTCCGGCAGCACACCGAGCGCCAGCAGCCGGTGCGCCAACACGTTGGCGCGCGCATTGAGCTGGGCATAGCTGATCCGCTCCCCCTCGTAGGCCAGCGCCGGCGCGTCGGGCGTGGCCGCCGCCCGGGCTTCGAAGACCTGGTGCGCCAGGCCGGTCGGCCCGAAATCGTGCGCCGTGCGGTTGCAATCGTCGAGCTGCGCGCGGCGTTCGGCATCGTCCAGCAGCGCCAGGGCGCGCACCGGTTGGGCCTCGCCGTCCGCCATCGCCGCCAGCAGCCGCTTGAAATAGCCGCCGAAGCGCAGCACCGTGGCCTCCTCGAACAGGTCGCCGGCGTATTCGATTTCGCAGGCGATGTCCCGGCCGCCGTCCGAGAACGACAGCGACAGGTCGAACTTGGCCATCACCTGCGGCGCCTCCAGCGGCGCCAGGCGCAAGCCCGCCAGCGTCAACTCGCCCTGGCGCGGCGTGTCGTTGTGCGTGATCATGCTCTGGAAGATCGGGCTGTGGCCCATGTGGCGCGGCGGCTTGAGCGCCTCCACCACCTGCTCGAACGGCACGTCCTGGCGCCGGTATGCCGCCAGCGTCGTCTGGCGCAGTTGCGCCAGCAGCTGCGCCACCGTCACGTCGCCATCGAAGCGTACCCGCAGCGGCAGCGCATTGACGAAAAATCCGATCAGCGCTTCGCTTTCGGGCCGCTGGCGGTTGGCCACCGCCGCCCCCACCACCACGTCGTCCTGCCCGGACAGGCGCGCCAGCAGCGCCGACCAGCCGGCCAGCATGACCACGAACGGGGTGCAGCCATGGCGCTGCGCCAACGCGCGCACCTGCTGCGCCAACTCTGGCGCCAGCGCGCAGCGCACCTTGCCGCCGGCATAGCTTTGCTGGGCCGGACGCGGCCGGTCCGTCGGCAGCGTCAGCAGTGCCGGCGCGCCCTCCAGGTGGCTGCGCCAGTGCTCCAGTTGTTCCCGCAGGCGTTCACCGCGCACCGTGGCGCGCTGCCAGTGCGCATAGTCGGCATACTGGATCGCCAGCGGCGCCAGCGGGTCGGGCCGGCCCTGGCTGAAGGCGGCGTACAACGCGCTCACCTCGCGCACCAGGATCCCCATCGACCAGCCGTCCGAGACGATATGGTGCTGCGTCACCAGCAGCACATGTTCGCGCTCGCCCAACCGTAGCAGGCGGCCGCGCACCAGCGGCCCGCTCGCCAGGTCGAACGGCCGGCAGTACTCATCCACCGCGGCGCGCTGCACCGCAGCGGCCTGCTCCGCCCCGCCCAGCTGCGACAGCTCGCCGCGCTCCAGCGCAAAGCTGGCCGGCGCCGCGATGCGCTGCAGCGGCATGCCGTCCGCGCCCTCGGCAAAGGTGGTGCGCAGGCTTTCATGGCGCGCCACCAGCCGGTCCAATGTCGCCTGCAACGCCGCCACGTCCAGCACGCCGCTGAGGCGCAAGCCCGCTGCCATGTGATAGGCGGCGCCGGCAGTGCTGTCGATCCGGCTTAACAGCCATAGACGCTGTTGGGCCCAAGACAGCGGCAGTGGCGCGTCTCGCGGGACGGCAGATATCGGCGGCAGCGCCTCGGCAGTTGGCACGGTCCGAGCGCTTTTTCCCAGGCGGCGCAACAGCAATTCCCGCCGCAGCACTTCGATATCGTCGGAGGAAGTCGGATCAACTGCGTTATTGAGATGTTTGGAATCGGCCATTTTAGTCTGCGATGTAGTGCAACTACATTAATTGGCGCGCGGCCGTTCCCGACAATTTTAAGGCTGGCAGGAAGCGGCGACGGCCGCGGAAGTAAGGCAAGGTGGCGTCCGCTTAAGGGCGCATCCTCAATTCGTCGTTCCGCATCGGCGGACCGCCGCGCTGGCGGGAACCCATGCTGCGCTAGACGAGATGCGACGTATAGGTTCCCGCCTACGCGGGAACGACGGGGGTTTAGAGGTGCCTTTAAACCTCGGCCAGCCTGAGTCCACTGCGATACATTTTTCGGCACAGACCCTATCAACAGAATAATGTTACCTTATTAGTAATTTATTTTGGTATGATTTCTTTACTCTTTTTTAAGATTTTTGCAAAAAATTGATTGTGCAACGCAATAAATGGCTGCCACGGCGAGCCTGCCGACCGCCTGACAAATCACGCTGCATCCACCTCACCCACGAGCCTGCCGACGACAAGGAGCGCAATGAAGATACTGATGTTCGGATGGGAATTTCCGCCATTTATTTCCGGCGGATTGGGAACCGCGTGCCATGGGCTGCTCAAGGGTTTGAGCCAGCTTGGCGGGACCGATATCTCATTTGTGCTGCCGCAGCAATTTCGCGGCGCGCATCCGGCATTTGTACAACTGATATCCCTGCCAGACGCCGTCATGGCCCGCCCGCGCGCCCCAGGCGCTTACGACAGCGGCCTGATGCCGGATGTCATCAGCTATGCCAACCGGGCCGGAAAATTCCTCGCCGATTACGGCGATTTCGACATCATTCATGCGCACGACTGGCTGACCGCGCTGGCGGGCATTCAGGCAAAGCAATGCTCGGGCCGGCCCCTGATTTTGCATGTCCACTCAACCGAGTTCGACCGTGCCGGCAAACAGGGCAATCCTGAGATCGAAGCCATTGAACGGCAGGCAGTGGAACATGCCGACCGCGTGATCGCGGTCAGCAACTACACCCGCGACGTTTTGATTGAACACTACCAGGCCGATCCGGCCAAGATCGTCACCATCCACAATGGCACCGAGCAGCGCGCCGCGCCGTCGCCGCGTCCGGCCCGCAACTACCAACCGACGGTCACCTTCCTGGGCCGCATCACGCGCCAAAAAGGTCCAAGCTATTTCATCGAAGCCGCGTGGCTGGCGCTGCGGCAGCGCCCCGACCTGCGATTCATTATGGCGGGCGACGGCGATCTGCTGCCGCAGATGAAGGAACTGGCCGGCCGCTACGGCCTGACCGAGCGCATGCGCTTTCCCGGCTTCTTGCAGCAGGACGAGGTGCAGCATGTGCTGGAACACAGCGATGTGTATGTGATGCCGTCGGTGTCGGAGCCGTTCGGCTTGACCGCACTGGAGGCGGTCGCCGCCGGCGTGCCGGCCATCCTGTCCCGTCAATCAGGGGTGGTGGAAGTGTTGCAACATGTGATCAAGGTCGATTACTGGGATACCTGCGCGATGGCCGAGGCCATGATCCGCATCGTATCGGACCAAGCCTATGCCGACACGCTGCGCAGCCATGCCCTGTGCGAACTGGAACAGGTGCAATGGACGCATGCCGCCGCGACAGTGCGCAGCACATACCGGGAACTGGCCAGTATGGCGAAGTTCGCTTGATAATCGCGCTTGCGCCGTTTGTACTATCTATGCAGTGAGCTCGATCCTAGCGTTCTCATCAATAGGGAATTCAGTAACAAAGTTCTCGTAAGAATTAGGAAGTCTAACGGATACCGAGCCGGGAGTGAAGCTGTACAACCACCACAGCGGTGGATCGTTGTCGTAAGGCGCAAGGCTAGCCGCAGCGCGGCTTTGCGCCGAAACCGGAGGTTGCGTGATGTGTGAGAGATTGGCGGGGGCGCGGGGACTCCCCGCACCGGCCCAGGATGGCCGTCACCAGCGGCTGCAACGCCACCGGGTGGCTTTTTCGGCAGGATACGAACGGGATACAAATGGGATACGACCGATGGCCGATGGGAAACGACAGGGTACGAACAGGATACGCGTCACCCGTGCTGTCGATCCCGCCCAGGCCGCATCAATGGCCCAGTACACCATGCGGTTCCTAAAAATCCTTGCGAATGTACGCTGTCAAGTCATTCTCCGGTGTGAATGGTAGCGCGTGGAATGGTGCTTGAATGGCCAGCGTGTAAACATCAGCGCCAGGCACCACCGCAAGGTGATCGCCGCTGCTCGTGAACAAGGCAAACCCACATTCCGCCTCACACTCATCTGAATTGTAGACAAGCTTTTGAACCTCCCGTACCTCCGACCAAGACGCGGGCAAGCTCACCATTTCCGGCACATCGTCCGAGCTGACCACTTCAAACGTGAGGGTACCAATCTCTTCCCAGCCGCTGAGATCATGCATATCTACGCCCACCCTGAGGGTCCGACCATCGCACAACCGCAACCACAACGTCGAGGGCGGTCCAACCTTGGGGACATTAGTAGCGTAAGCGCTCAAGCCGCTGCGTAAACCGGCAGCCAGTGCCGGCGCAGAAGCCACGTCAAAACACAACACGTTTTTCACGATACCCCCGAATTAATAGTGAAGTGTTTCAGGCAGCTTGTTGCCATTACCCGGTATCTCAATGCGAGGACCATCGCCTGGGTTCTTGGTGCCCGGACGAATCCAGACACCATTGTCGCCAACTTGTGCGCCAGGAATTTTGCTTCGACCATCACTACCTGGGAATGGTTTCCCGGTACCACCAGTCAATTTATCAAAATCCTTTTCGGCGTCACCAGTCCCGCCATTTCCTGGAGTAAGTGGCCCACTCGTGTGGCGCTTTCCGCTGTTCCCCGGACCTGCACGCGGGTCACTTTGATCACCTACCAAGTCGCCAGGGACTGGCGGTGCACTGTTTGTACCATTCTCCGACTGCGCTTCCTCGGCGTCCTTACGCAAAGCCTCAATTTGCTCGGGTGAGAACAGCGGCTTTCCATTCTTACTCTGTTGCTGCCAATCCGCAATCTCACCCGCATGATCCATCGTACCGGCATTTCCCGGCATAAGCACCGCTACGCCAGCCGCAGTACGGGTCAATATCTGGGTTCCAACCCGGGCTGCCACCGCGCCTGGATTTTTGACCAGATAGCGGCCGGCCTGCCGGGCTTGCTGCGCCAAAGCATCCAACACTGTCCGAATGCGTCTCGCTTCACATGTAGGACCACAGCCGGACACTTCCACGATAGCAGAATCATACCCCGTCGGATCGACCAGATTTGTCGGGTTGTTCAGAACGTAGCTGTACCGATTAAAACTTTGGCCGTTGCCTGGATCGGTAAGGTGAGGATCGGCCGACAGGAACCGCGCCAACGCCGGATCATACACCCGCCCATTCATGTGCACGAGGTCGAGCTGGTCGAGCATTTCGTGGCCGGTGTAGCCGCGGTTGTCGACCTTGCCGACGAGTTCGTCCGGCGGGGCGTCGTCGCCGACCTCGCGCCGCTTGCCCCAGGCGTCGTAGTCCAGCGCATCGAGCCGCTCGCCGCCCGCCCCCAGCACGGCGATCGGACTGCCCAGGTGGTCGCGGTAGATCCAGTGCAACGCCGTTTCCTGTCCTGGGCGGTCGATCTCCACGCCCAGTCCCAGCGGCCAGTAGGTCTTCACGGTGGCGACGCCGCCGACATTCTCGACCTCCTGCGCGCCGGCATACACGACGCCGCCGCCGCCCTGCCGCTCCTGCCGCGTGCGCTGGTGCTCGGGACCGTAGACGAAGTCGGCGTACTTGTCGCCCTTGCTCAGGCGCACGGGCATGTCGAAGCTGGTCCAGCTGGCCGTGCGGCCGGCGCCGCCGGTCAGGTTGCCGTTGTCGTCGTACTCGAAGCGGCCGAGGCCGCCGATCGAGTCGACCGCGTGCGGCCGCTTCGACCCCTTGCCCTGCGCCGGATAGCGCAGCACGCCGTCACCCACGCCCGGCTTGCCCGTCAGGTTGCCGGCGGCATCATAGTCGAACACTTGCTTGGCCCGCACCGGCGTCAGCATCTCGCTCGACTTGAGCCGGTTCAGCTCGTCATAGACGAAGTGCTCCGCATAGCCGATCTCGCTCCAGTGGTGGGTGCGGTCGGTGACGTTGCCCAGCGCGTCGTACTGGTAGCCCTCCTGCAACAGCGCGCCGCCGGCCGCCGTTTGCAGGGCGCCGCCGTCGAGCAGGCCAGTGTACGGCGAGTAGTCGTGCTTGCGCACCAGGCCGTTGCCCCAGGACGCCTCCGTCTCGCGCCCCGCCGCGTCCTGCGCGTTCAACTCCCATAGCACCAGGCCGGCGCGTTCGACACGGCTCAGCTGGCCGTAAGCGCCGTAGCGCAGATCGTAGGCCTTGGCCGCGTCGTCGCCGCGCTGGTGGACCTGGCGCGATGGACGGCCCCAGGCGTCGTACTCGGTCCGGCTCGCATAGACGCCGTCGCGCAGCCGCGTCGTCGTCCCGCTCGGCCGGCCCAGGCTGTCGTAGGTGTGCTGGCGGCGGTAGTCGTACTGCCCGGCCACCACCGTGTTGGCCTCGGCCAGTTGGCCCACGCCCGTCGGCGCGCTGTCGTAAATCCAGTAGCTGTCCAGGTCCGGCTCGTTGCGCGCCGTCATGCGGCCCAACGCGTCGTATTCGACATTGCTGCGCTGCCCGGCCTTGCGCTGG
>NZ_JAEMNU010000114.1 GCF_016461825.1 Rugamonas violacea
CGAAACCTTGTTCACCACCGCGCTGGGTCTGCAAGCGCCATGGATTGTTTCCAAAGTTGAGCTCGATACGGCGAAGCGCCGGATCGATTTCGAGGTGTCGTGTGATGCCAAACAGTTGTCTTGTCCTGCCTGCGGCGTAAACGGTCAAGGCGTTCATGACCGCATCAAACGTAGCTGGCGGCATCTGGATTTTTTCCAGTTTGAGGCGTGGTTGCACGCCGAGGTGCCGCGCGTTGATTGCAGTGCATGCGGCAAGACCACGCAGGCGGAAGTGCCGTGGGCACGGCCGGGCAGCGGTTTCACGTTGCTGTTCGAAGCGCTTGCCTTGTCCTTGTGCCAGAGCTTGCCTGTGGCCCAGGCTGCCGCGCAGTTGCGAGTGGCGTCGAAGCGGCTTTGGCGGCGCATCGAACATTATGTGAACATTGCGCGTGGCCGCGACGAGATGACGGGTGTGCGTGTGATCGGCATTGACGAGACCAGCCTCAAGAAGGGGCACCAGTACGTCACCGTCGTGCATGATCTGGAGGCCCGACGGCTGCTGTTCGTTACGCCAGGGCGCGATCATGAAACGGTGGCGGCCTTCAAACAGGAACTGGCGATGCATGGCGGGGTTGCTGACGAGATCAAGCATGTCTGCATGGACATGAGCGCGGCCTATGCCAAGGGCGTGACCGAAACGCTGCCCGGCGCCCAAATCAGCTATGACCGTTTTCATGTGATCGCATTGGCTAATGCTGCCATGGACGAGGTGCGGCGGGAGGAAATGCGTAGCCAGCCGAAAGCCGTGCGCGCTGCGTTGGGCGAGGACCGCAAGGCGGTCAAAGCGATGATGTGGGGCATGCGTAAAAATCCTGTTAGCTGGACTTACCATCAGACCAATTCCATGCACTGGTTGCAGCGCTCCAACCTGAAAAGTGCACGTGCCTGGCGCTTAAAGCAGGCGCTGCGCGAAGTCTATCGCGGCGCTGTGGTTGCCAACTGCGCCAGCAAGGCCAAGCAAGACCTGATGGGCTGGATATCCTGGGCCAGCCGTTGCAGGCTTGAACCGTTCAAACGCCTGGCCGACACTCTTACGCAGCGCCTGCCCGGGGTGGTGCGCGGCATGCTCGACGGTCGCAGCAACGCTTATGTCGAGGCCATGAACGGAATGCTTCAGCAAACAAAACGCGCCGCGCGCGGCTTCCGTACCGTGACCAACTTCATCGCCATCGCCTATTTACGAATGGCCAAACTTAAACATCTGC
>NZ_JAEMNU010000115.1 GCF_016461825.1 Rugamonas violacea
TCGGTCACGTTCGCCCGGAATGGGCGGTCACGTTCAAATGGAATGACTGGTCACGATGCCGGAATCACTGGTCACGTTCGTCCGGAATACCCAAAATTGGCCCGCCGGAAAGTTTTCACGAACCCCGGTACAATTGCCGCAGCCGTATACACGAAGAGATACAGCGTTCACATTGTTAGGATACTATGTTTGCTAAGAAACTGATCGCGGCCACCGCCGCGTTGCTGGCGATGCACTCGGCCTTCGCGGCCGACAATCAACTGGTCGATTCCGTCTCACTCGACGCCGGCACCGGCTCGAAAATCAAGCTGCTGCGTGTGGCCGCACAAAAGGACTGGGACGCGCGCTGGTTCCAATCCAACGGCACCCACCTGAGCGGCTACTGGGAGGCCAGCTTCGCCTATTGGCGCGGCAACCAGGCCAACAACGTTCCCGGCGCCCACATGCACCTGAGCGACCTCGGCTTCACGCCGGTGTTCCGCTTCGAGAACGACAACAAGAAGGGCATCTACTACGAGGGCGGCATCGGCGTGCACCGCCTGTCCGACCTGTACAACAACGACGACAACCGCCTGTCGACTCGCTTCCAGTTCGGCGACCACATCGGCGTCGGCTATGTGTTCGACAACAAATGGGAAGTCGGCGCGAAGATCCAACACTTCTCCAACGGCGGCTACAAGAAGCCCAACAGCGGCGTCAATTTCGTCGAGCTCAAGGCCGCCTACCACTTCTGAGCACCGCTCGCGGCAACAAAAAAGCGCTTCGTTTTTTGAAGCGCTTTTTTATTGTCCGCCGCGATTGCGGCCTCAGACGTTGGACTCGGCGACGATCTTCCAGTCGCGCCCCTCCTTGGCCCAGTACTGCCGCTTGCGCACCGCGTGGCGGAACTTGCCGACCACGGTTTGCTGCGTGAAGCTGCTGACGATGATCTCCTCGCGGCTCGGCTGGCGGAAATAGCTCGGCTCGCTCACCATGACGCGGACCAGCCGCGCGCCCGGCAGGAATTGCTGCTTGGCCAGCCAGGTCGTGGCGCTCTCCTCGCCGGCCGCCTTGAAGTGGCGCGAATAGTGGGTCAGCACGCTGGCGTCGTCGCGCCGCTCCATGTCGCGCCGCCAGTTCTCCACCAGCTCGCTGGCGACCTTGCGGTCGCGCTCCATCACCTCGCGGCTGACAAACTCCACCTGCTCGCCGATCAGCACCGGCGTGGTGCCGATCTCCACCGTGCGGGTCAGCGTGTTCAGATCGTCGTTGCTGAGCACCACACAGCCGTCGGTCGACAGCGGCGCCCGGCTGAAGGTCTCCGGCGGCGTGCCGTGCACCCAGATGCCGGAGCCGCTGCGCCCGTTCAGCTTGTCCCAGTCGTTCGGATAATCGAGCGGCAACGCGCCCTTGCCGTACATGTCGGGCAGCTTGAAGCCGGCCAAGCGGCCGACGATGTAATAGACGCCGACCGGCGTGCGCAGATCGCCTGCCTTGAGCTTGTTCACGCCCAGTTTGCCTTGGCTGACATAGAAGTCGGACAGCAAACGGATCTGATCGTTCTTGTTCTCGTACAGGTAGAGGCGGGAATGCTTGGCGTCGACAATCAGCGCGTGGCGCTGGTCCTTGCGCATCTGCAGCAGCGCGCGCGGCAGCAGCGCGTCCGACGGCCGGCCCGGCGTCGCCTGCAAGCGCACCGCCACCTCGCGGCGTAGATCGTTCAGCCGCCCCTCGGCGTCCGCCGGCGCGGCGGCGCCGAAGGTGCTGACCGGGCGTGTGTGCATCAGCAGCAAATCGCCGCGCACCAGATGGCCGAGGCGGAAATTCGGATAGGCTTCGACCAGACTGTCGGCCTGGCGCTGCGCCTGGCGCAAATTGTTCTGGGCCAGCTCGCGGTAGATCTCGCTGAGCAGCTCTTCCGGATTGGCCTTGCGGGCGAGCGGCGCGGGCGCATGCTTGCGCGCGGCGTCGCTGGGGCCGCCGACCAGGCCGGCGCCCACAACCAAGCAGAATAGCGCGGCCGTACGGCAACGCTGGAAAAATCGTAAGTGTGACATCAGCTACCCGAGGACTCCTGCTTGATCTGCCATTTTCCACTATTTTTGATCAGCACGAGTGTCTTGCGGGTGTTCGCCGACAAGCGGTCGGATTGATACGACTGGCGGAAGCTCACCTTGGCGCTGTCGCCGTTGAGCGCCACCTGGGCGGCGCTGACCTCGACCCGGATACGCCCCTTGCCGGCGATGCGGGCGCGCCGTTCGTCCGCCCAGGCCTTGCGCGACAATCCTTTCGGCGGCGTGAAATCACTGCTGTAATAAGCCAGATAGCCGTCGACATTCTGCGCCGTCCAAGCCTTGGCCCAGCCGTGCAGCAAAGTCAGCGCCGCCTCGCGCTCGCCGTCTTCCAGCGCCTTCGGCGCGGGCGCGCTCACTGGCTTGGCAGCTTCGTCCTTCGCCACAACCGGCGTCGGCTTGGGCACATCCACTTTGGCGAACACCATGCCCGGCGGCGGCAGGGCCGGCACCGGAGCAATTGCCTGCGGCGGAGCCTTGGCCGGCACAGGCGCAGGTAGTGGCTTTGTCGGCTCAGCCTTGGCGGCGCTTGGCGCGGCCGGCGGTTTGACAGGGTCGACCTTGGCCAACACTGGAAGCGGTGGCGCCTTGGCCGATTCAAGCTTCGCCAACACGGCAGGCTGAGGCGGCTTGGCGACATCGGCCTTCGGCGGCGGGACTGCGACCGGCGACGCGGCCTTGTTGGCCAGCACCGCTGGCGGCGAAACAGACATGGCCGGAATCCGCTGTGGCGACGCCGACTTGCCGGCGTCGGGCGGCAACGCTGAAATCAGTTGCACCGACTCTCTGGCGGCAGCCCGGGCCGGTGCCGGGACAGGCGTGGCCTGGGCCAGATACTCCGGCGTCTTCGAACCCGTGCTGCTGGAAAAATTGTGCAGCATGGTCAGCTTGGACTTGGTCGGCGGCACCGAGGTGCCCAGGGCCAGCGCCTTATCGTAAGCCTGGCTGGCCATCTTGCCGTAGACATCGCCCAGGTTCTCGTAGGCGGTCATATAACTTGGATTGGTGCGGATAGCTTTTTCCAGCGCGATCCTAGCCTTTTCGTATTGCCCGCTGGCGGCATACAGCACGGCCAGATTATTGTAGGGCTCCGGCAAATCGCGATAATCCTCGGTCAATTTGCTGAAGATGGCGATCGCCTCATCGGACTTGTTTTGCTCCGTCAGCAAAACGCCCTTCATAAAGCGCATTTGCGGATCGGCTGGATGCTTGACGAGGAAGTCGTTGGTCTTGCCCAGCGCCTCGGGCAGCTTACCCGCCTTTAACAGCTTACTCACATCGGCAAGCTCATCGGCCCATACCGGCGCGGCGGCCAACATGGCGGCCAGTCCAGCACACCGAAGCACACGGCGGACAAGATGATGCAGCTCCTGGCTGCGTCCATTGCTGCTACGACTGGCTTGGGCTTGCTTGTTTTTCATGTGGGGGCGGATGAATACTAAAGGGATATGGTACACCTTAAGTTTCCTGGCATCAAAAACCGTGTGTATCGATGTTGCATCCATCACGCAACAAAATCGCTGGACGAAAAAAAACCCCATCTGCACCGAACGCGGTCTTGAGCGCGTTCGGGCTGATGGGGTTTTTTCACTACTACTATATAACTAGCCTGACGATAACCTACTTTCACACTGGTTGCAGCACTATCATCGGCGCAGAGTTGTTTCACGGTCCTGTTCGGGATGGGAAGGGGTGGTACCAACTTGCTATGGTCATCAGGCATTGACTTGTACAGTGTTCGCTTCCAATTGGACAGCGGCACTTGAATCCGGAAGAAGCATTATAAACGATTTATACCGTTTATTCAAAGTAAAGATCGGGGTAATGAACGATGTCTCAACAACTCAGGCGACACATAATTCTTATTCTCACAACCTGCTAAGGTTATAGGGACAAGCCTTACGGGCAATTAGTACTGGTTAGC
>NZ_JAEMNU010000116.1 GCF_016461825.1 Rugamonas violacea
GGTCAAGCGCACCGAGACGCCCGATGAGGCGCGGCTACGCTGGCAGCACGAGGAGGTTGAGAAATCCTTCCACGGTTCGATTTTCGGCAGTAGCAGCAACCACGAACACGTCACCGCGTATGACCTCGCCATCGGCCAGGGAACCGCAGTGAGCGATCCGAAATTTTATGCCTACCTGTGCGCGGTGGCGGATTGGCGGCTGAAGAAGCCGACGCGGAAAGACAGAGTTCGTCCTTCTATCTTGCTTTGGACGAATTTCGTGACGCAATTCAAAGTCTTCCTAGATGCTGAACCCGAGTGGCGTAAGAAATTAATTGAAGGAAATTGCGTCTACTACAGCACCGGCGAGCTTCCTGCCTGTCTACCTGTGTTGCCAGCCCAGTTGCCGGTTGACGTGGTTTGCGAAAGCCTCGATGGTCGGCGCATGGAGCGGAGTACGCCGCCGAAGGTGAAAAAATGACGAGCAATGAAAAGACGGCGGCACAACGGCCGCGCATGATGCCTACATCCTGGGCTCCATGCTCGCCATGACGATCCTGATCCCCCTGTGGACTGTCTTCGTGATGTATGTCATTTATGCCGTCCACCCCGAAAGCCGCTTTGTCGAGGAGCAACCGATGAAAATCCATCTGCTTTGGTTTGTGTTCATACCCGTGGCGGCGGTGATGTTGACCGCCGGAACTCGCTGGAAGAACGCCGTGCAGCACGCGGAACCACAGAAGGCCGCGATCATACAAAATGTGCCGGCCGGGCCCAGCGCAGACGAGGTGGAGAAGGCACGGCGGGAATACGTCCTGGAGGTGATCGCGATGGGTGTCACGTTGGACAAGTACCGGCAGGGGAAATTGTGGGATGCATTGCAACAGGGAAGTCCCTATGTGACGATCCGCGAGGATGATCCGAATAAGTACCCGTGGAGTGCGAACGACAAGGACGGATTGGGCGGAAAGCGAGTCGACGATGCCTTGCGAAACAGTTTCGCTTTTACTCCTATGTACTGGGGCGTGCCGTCATTTTTTGCAACCAGCCCAGATCCAAAATGGAGCAATCCCTCTCCTGATGATCCCATCACCGGTGTGGTCGGTGGCGCCAACCTGGGTTTCCACTTGTTCGTCGTCGCCCCGTGGATGTTGGCCGAGCGGCCGGATCGTTTGATCGAAGAAATTTTTTCCTTCTTCGACACCCATCCCGATGTACCGTATGTTTTGCTTACTGCGGAAGACAGCTTGGGGACACGCGACATGGCACTTCCCCAGGATACGCCGCGTAAACTGAGGGATGGCTACTACGTCACGGAGATGCCCGACGCCTCTGCCGTGTTTGTACTGGCGCGGCGCGAGCGCGTCGAGCCACTGCGGAAATTCGTTTGGGACGATCCGGATGACGACTTCCTGCATGAAAAACTGCGCTGGATGTACGGAACATTGGAGGGCGAGCTACCGCAACCGGGCCGTAAAACTCCCAGCCGGAGCGCAGCCGAAATCGGCGCCGATCCGTCACACCACATGTCTATGGGCCCTGTGCGCCGTACTCCATCCGTCAGCGAATGGTTGGAAGCGAGTGCCGCGTTCGCCAAGCGCCACGACGTCGTGAATCAGGGCACGTTATCCAACCTCGCCCACCATGTCGACCACCCGATCAACCGCCCGCCGCGCGGCTGGAAGCCAACGCCATGGTTCCCCATCCCCTGGACCAAGGAGCAGTTGCGCACCTTCGACAGCCTGC
>NZ_JAEMNU010000117.1 GCF_016461825.1 Rugamonas violacea
CGACGCTCTTCCGATCTCGGCCGCAGCCGCGCCGGGCGCCGCCGCAAGCGGCGCGGCGGAGCAGCAGGGCGCCGCGCCGGCCCCGGGCGCGGCCCAGCCGCAGGCCTTGCCGGCGCCCGACATCGTCCCGGCCACGCCGGCGCCATGATGCTTGCCGTGGCGCCGCGCCGCCTCGGCGGCTTCACGCTGATCGAGTTGCTGGTCACCTTGGCCATCCTCGGCCTGCTCGGCACTTTGGTGGTGCCGGTGGCCCAGGTGGTCGGCCAGCGCCGCCAGGAACAGGAGCTGCGCCACGCGCTGCACCAAATCCGCCAGGGCATCGACGCCTACAAGCTGGCCTTCGACGAGGGCCGCGTCGCCAAGGTGCTCGGCTCGACCGGTTACCCGAAGACGCTGGAATTGCTGGCCGACGGCGTGCCCGACCTGCGCAGCCCCAAGCGCGCCAAGATCTTCTTCCTGCGCCGCGTGCCGCGCGACCCGTTCAACGCCGATAGCGAGCTGAGCGATGCCCAGACCTGGGGCCGGCGCAGCTACGCCAGCGAGGCCGAGCAGCCCAAGGAGGGCGAGGATGTGTACGATGTGTATTCGACTTCCGACCGGCTCGGCCTGAACGGCGTGCCCTACCGCAAATGGTGACCATGAAACTATCCGCCCGTCGCGGCTTTACCCTGATCGAGCTGCTGGTGGTGCTGGGCATCATCGCGCTGATGCTGACCCTGGCCGTGCCGCGCTACTTCCCCAGCATCGACAAGTCGAAGGAGGTGGTGCTGGCCGACAACCTGCGCAATCTGCGCGCCGTCATCGACCAGTACTACGGCGACACCGGCCGCTATCCCGACACGCTGGAGCAACTGGTCGAGAAGAAATACCTGCGCGCGCCGCCGCTCGACCCGATCACCGACAGCAGCAGCAGTTGGATCATCGTGCCGCCCGAGGACGGCATCAAGGGCGGCGTCTACAACGTCAAGAGTGGAGCGCCGGGCAATGACCGCAGCGGCCGACCGTACGCCGACTGGTAGCCGGCGCCAGGGCGGCTTCACCTACCTGAGCCTGATCATCCTGGTGGCGATGATCGGCCTGGTGGCGGCCAGCACGCTGAAGATGGGCGCGCTGCTGCAACGCGCCCGCGCCGAGCAGGAGTTGCTCAACATCGGCGCCGAGTTCAGCGACGCGCTGCAAAGCTATGCCAACGCCACCCCGGCCGGCCAGCCGCCGCAGCCGCCCTCGCTCAAGGAATTGCTCAAGGACCCGCGCTTTCCCGGCGTGCGGCGCCACCTGCGCAAATTGTTCGTCGACCCGCTGACCGGTTCGGCCGAGTGGGGCGTGGTGTATCTGGCCGACAAGGTCGGCGTGATCGGCATCTACAGCCTGTCCGACGCCAAGGCCATCAAGCTGAGCAATTTCCCGACGCGTTTCCAGGCCTTCGAGGGCAAGAGCATGGTGGCCGACTGGAAGTTTACGATGAACGGCAAGGCCGCCAGCACCGCCGCGCCGGCGTTGACGCCGCGTGGCGGCCCGGTGGCGCCGGCCACCGACACGGCCGGCGTGCCGGTGGCACCGCCGGTGACGGCGCCGGTCGCCGAGGTCGAAGTCGAGGTCGAGGTCGAGCCGCCACCCGCCCCCGCGCCGCCCGAGCCCGAGCCGCAACAGCCGCCGCCCGCCACCGAGGAAGCGCCGAGCGCGCCGATCGACCCGCGCAAATCCTTGTAGCCCAGGCCAGCCCGGCTTAGCCCGGTTCGGCCCGGCCCGGCCCGGCCCGGCCCGGCCCGGCCCGGCGTAGCGGGCGGGTCGCGCGGGCCGCGCTGGCCGGCAGCGGCGAAGGGGGAGGTGTGGTGTCGCGCCGACAATTCGGCGCAGATCGCTATCTAATTCCTCCCGGATATGAATTACATCAAACTAAATCGCTTGCTCATCCCTGTCATAGGGGAAACGGCGCGAAAATAGTGTCAATCAGGAATTAAAAACATTTCTAACAAGGTAATCTCGGCTGTTTCCAGCGTGTTTTATTGCATTGCAGCAAAACATTTCCTGCCATCTGAAAATAGTTGCAAAATAGTAATTTCAAATGGAATATTTATAAGACAAAACATGTAGATATGCTATTATTCGCTCAGCAGCACCCTAAGCTTTTTTTAAGTCTTACCTGAAACCTGTTAAACCAAGGTGGTTGGCGCAAGCGCAACCATGACTTTTTCCCTTTAAAGGACATCACATGAAATTGAAATTCATCTTCGCTGGCTTGCTGGCTGCAGCTTCGTTCTCCGCATCGGCTGGCGATCAAGGCATCAACGTCATCGCTGACGGCAAAACCCACAGCTTCGACGCAGTTGAAGGCGATGGCATCCTGTCGAACGGCGTTGACGTCATCTCCCTGCTGGGCCTGGGTGCCGGTACCTACCAAATCGGTCTGACCGTGTCGGGTCAAAAACTGTCGTTCGACGACGCAACTTCCAACCTGAACGGCGCCTTCGGTTCGGCAGTCAGCTTCGGCGGCCTGAAGTTCTACGGCGTTGAGTACAGCGGCCATGGTCCATTCGCCCTGAACCTGTTCGGCACCGCCGCAGCTGGCGCCGGTTACAGCGGCACCTACACCGTGACCGCCGTACCAGAACCAGAAACCTTCGGCATGCTGCTGGGCGGTCTGGCTCTGTTGGGCGTAGTTGCTCGTCGCAAAAACAAAGCAGCTTAAGTTTTTCTGCTTGAAAAAAAACCCGCGCAAGCGGGTTTTTTTTCGTCCCGACATTGCGCCGGCCCCGCCCTGGATCGGCGTCGAGCCGGCGCTGCCGCGCTAGCGGGCGATGCGGCGGAAGTCGCGGAAGCGGAAGCCCATCAGCAGCAGGGCGCCGAAATACACCAGGCCGCACAGGCAGATCAGCAGGAACAGGGCGCCGGCGCGCAGCAGGGCGTGCTGCTGCATGCCCAGCCAGTCGAGCTGGGCCGCGCCGTACCAGGCGCTCAGGCCCATCGCGGCGCAGGCCAGCAGCAGCTTGGCGGTGAAGGCCGCCCAGCCCGGTCGCGGCAGGTAGATGCCGCGCTTGCGCAGGCCGGTATACAGGAAGGTGGCGTTCAGGCAGGCGCCCAGGCCGATCGACAGCGCCAGGCCGGCCACCGCGATGTAGGGCACGAACAACAGGTTCATCAACTGCGTCGCCAGCAGCACGCCCAGCGCGATTTTCACCGGCGTGCGGATGTCCTGCTGGGCGTAGAAGGCCGGCGCCAAGGTCTTGACCAGGATGATGCCGATCAGGCCGATGCTGTAGGCCACCAGCGGCTGGGCCGACATGGTGGCCGCCTCGGCGCTGAATTTACCATAGTGGAACAGGGTGGCGATCAGCGGCACGGCCAGCGTGGCCATGCCCACGGCCGCCGGCAACGCCAGCAGGAAGGTCAGGCGCAGGCCCCAGTCGAGCAGCGAGGAGTATTCCTCCGCGTCGCCGTCGGCGTTGGCCTTCGACAGGCTGGGCAGCAGGATGGTGCCCAGCGCCACGCCCAGCAGGGCGGTGGGGAATTCCATCAGGCGGTCGGCGTAGGACAGCCAGGAGATGCTGCCCTCGGTCAGGCGCGAGGCGATGCTGGTGTTGATCATCAGGCTGATCTGGGCGGCCGAGACGGCGAACACGGCCGGCCCCATCTTTTTCAGCACGCGGCGCACGCCGGGGTCGCGCAGGCCGACGGCGGGATTGAACGACAGCCGTGGCAGCATGCCGATTTTGATCAGCGCCGGGATCTGCAGGCCGACCTGCAGCAGGCCGCCGACGAACACGGCGATGGCCATGGCGTAGATCGGCCGTTGCAGATGCGACTGCAGCAGCAGCGAGGCGGCGATGAAGCTCAGGTTCAGCAGCACCGGCGTGAAGGCCGGGATCTTGAATTGGCGCCAGGTGTTGAGGATGCCGCCCGACAGCGCCACGAAGGACATGAAACTAATATAAGGGAACATCAGCCGGGTCATCCAGACCGCCGCGTCGAAGGCCTCCGGCTGCTGGTTCAGGCCGGTGGCGATCAGGTAGACGAACAGCGGCGCGCCGACGATGCCCAGCGCGCTGACCAGCAGCGTGGCCCAGACCAAGGTGGTGGCGACGTGGTCGGCCAGCGTCTTGCTGGCCTCCTGGCCGTGCTGGCTCTTGTATTCCGACAGGATGGGCACGAAGGCTTGCGAGAAGGCGCCCTCGGCGAACAGGCGGCGCAGCAGGTTGGGGATGCGGAAGGCGACGATGAAGGCGTCGGTGTAGGCGCCGGCGCCGAAGGCGCGGGCGAACAGGGTTTCGCGCAGCAGACCGGTGACGCGGGACAACATGGTCATGCTGGAGATGGCGGCTAGGGTTTTGAGCAAGTTCATGGGGCGAGATTATAGCGGGCGGCTGACGCCGGTAGCGGCCGCCGGGCGGGAAAAGTTGTCGTAATTTACTCACCCGGCGCGGCCGGCGCAGCACTTTTCTGATTTTTGAATTGCTCAGTGCTAAAAACATCGCTATAATCGAAGGCTGTACAGAATTCTGTTACGCAGACACTAATGTTTGGCAGGCACTGGTTTGGCACACATGGTTCGGCAGACGCACTGAACGCACCTGTTTGACAAACAATAATGTTTGCAAACGCACTTTGACCCTGTTTTAGGAAATTCCATGGCAAATACCGCACAAGCGCGCAAACGCGCTCGTCAAGCAGTCAAGCAAAACGCACACAACTCGTCCCAGCGTTCGACCCTGCGCACGGCTATCAAAGCTGTTCGTAAAGCGATCCAAGGCGGCGACAAAGCGGCAGCAACCGCAATCTTCCAAGCATCCGTGTCGAAAATCGACAGCATTGCTGACAAGAAGATCATCCACAAAAACAAGGCAGCTCGCCATAAGAGCCGTCTGGCAGCTGCTTTGAAAGCACTGGCCGCTTAATTTACGCTGCTTGCGGTCTCGGCCGCAACCGTAACAAAGCAAGAACCCGCCTGACTTCGGTCAGCGCGGGTTTTTTCGCGTCGGCGTGCGCCTCAGCGCGCCGGCGGCAGGTTGCCGATCAGCATGCCGGGCTTGATGTGCTTCTGCTTGAACCAGCCCAGGTTCATTTCCAGCGCGTAGCGCACCGCCACCGCCTTGGTCGAGCAATGGTTGTCCAGGGTCTGCGCCTGCATGTCCTCGATGTTGACGATCTTGCCGGCGGCGTCGATGAAGGCCACCGACAGCGGCAGCAGGGTGTTCTTCATCCACATGCATTGGCTGGCCGGCGCGTCGAAGACGAACAGCATGCCGGCGTTGGGCGCCATCTTGTCGCGGAACATCAGGCCCTGTTCGCGTTGCGCCTCGTTGGCGGCCAGTTCGGCCTTGATCAAATGCATGCCGGCGCTCAGCTCGACGGTGGCGAAGCGGGCCTGGGCGGCGGCGGGGCCGGCGCTGGCCAGCAGCGCGGCGGCGCCGAGGGCGGCGAAGAGTGTTTTCATGGTGCTCGGGTGGGGGAGGGCGGAAAGCGCCGATTAAGCCATGCCGGCCGCTCAGCGTCAAGCGTGCGCGCGGCGCGGCGGCGCGGCGGCATTGTTGCGGACGTAAAAAAAGGCAGGACGCGCCTGCCTTCTTGCCATGCCGGGAAAACGCTTACTTGGCTGGAGCCGAAGCTTCCGCCGATGCCGAGGCGGCTTTCTTGGCTTTTTTGGATTTCTTTGCTTTAGGCGCCGATGCGTCGGCCGATGCCATGGCCGAAGCCGCAGGAGCCGATGCCATGGCCGAGGCGGAAGCGGATGCCGACGGGGCAGCGGCGAAAGCGGAAGCGGCGAACAGGGATGCAACCAGGGCGGCGATGATTTTGGACATTTTGAATTCCTTTGGCAGTTTAAGAAAACAGCGATTCAGGTGAATCTGGCTCATTAACGCGGCCTGGAAATTGTCAGTTGACACGTTTTTGCAAAAAATATGAAAGTATTTTTGCTGCGACGCATCATATTTCCGCCCTCCCGTTTGGGGTTTCCATAGCGCCGCGCGGCTGCAAATGTTGCAGCAAAGGGGAGAGGCACTGCGCCGGCAAATTTTTCAGTTCGGCCGCCCGGCGGTCGATCTCGTGGCCCAGGTCGTGCAACAGCCAGTCCATCTCGTCGAGCATGCTGCGCAGTTCGAGCAGGATGCCGGGATCGTCGCGCGCCACGTCGAGCATGCCGGCGACGTGCTCGGGGTCGACGCCGGCCTGCAGCATCAGCAGGCGGATCGACTGCATGCGCTCGAACAGGAAGGCCAGCGCCGAGTGCTCGGCGCCGTCGGGCGCCAGCTGCCGCTCGAAGCGGCCGCGCCAGTCGCGCCAGGCGTGCAGCAGGGCGTCCAGCCGGCCCAGCTGGGCCGCCGCCGGCCCGTGCGGCGCGCCGCTGGCGTCCTGCGGCGTGGCATGGATCAGGTCGCGCAGGGCGTCGACGGCGGCGTGGTCGAAGCGCGCCTGGTGCAGCCGGGTCAGCATGTCGAGGCGCGGCAGGTCGAAGCGCTGGATCACCGATTCGGCCACGTCGGCCACCGCCACCAGCCTGGCCAGCGGGGCGATCTTGTCGCCGCGCAGGCCGTGCGGGTAGCCGCTGCCGTCGAGCCGCTCGTGGTGCTGCAGCACCGCCTGCGCCGAGCGCGCCGGGAAGCCGGCCATCTCGCGCAGCAGCAGGTGGCCGCTGAGCGGGTGGACGTGGATGAAGCGGCGTTCCTCCGGCGTGATGTCGTGGCGCCGGTCGAGCAGTTCCGGGTCGGTGTGCATTTCGCCGATGTCGTGGCACAGCGCGGCGATCAGCAGCGCGTAGCGCTCGGCGGCCGGCAGGCGCAGCCGTTGCGCCAGGGCGAAGGCGATCATCGCGCTGCGCAGCGAATGCTCGAACATGGCGGGGCGCAGCTCGCGCATCACGGTCAGGCGCAGGCACAGCGGCGCCGGCAGCTTGAGCGCGGCCAGGCCCTGCTTGACCGCCAGCGGGTCGCCGCTGCGCGCCGCCAGGCGGGCTTGGACATTGTCGTGCTCAAGGATCTTGGCGGCCGCCAGCGCCAGGTCGCCGGCGTCCAGGCTGTGGCTGGTGCGCACCAGGCTGTCGAGCGGTTGCTGCAGCTTGTGCTGGGCCAGCCGCTCGAATTGCGGCTCGCTGATGACGCTGCCCCTGGCCGCCAGCATCATGCCGTTGCTTGAATAGATGTCGCACTCGGCCACCATCGCCTGGCGCCGCGCCAAGGCCGCCACCGCCTGCACGTAGTAGGGGTTCTCGGCGCCGGGCAGGGGCGCCGCGACGATGGTGTCGGCAGGAAGCATATGATCCCTCTATGCAGCATTTGCTGATGGACGGCAAGGGCGGTCCCACCTTCAATATACGCAATATCGGCGTCGAGTACATGCAAATAATATAACAGTGGCGGCTACTTGCCCAGCTCGGCCGCCGTCACCGTGGTCCATTCGCCCGGCAGCAGCGGGTGGCTGGCCAGCGAGATGGCGCCGATGGCGCTGCGCACCAGCCGCAGCGTGGGCAGGCCGACCGCCGCCGTCATGCGCCGCACCTGGCGGTTCTTGCCCTCCTGCAGGGTGATGGCCAGCCAGCTGGTGGGCTGCCCGGCGCGGCTGCGGATCGGCGGGTTGCGCGGCCACAGCCAGGCCGGCTCGGCGATCCGCACCGCCCGGCACGGCTTGGTGATGAAGTCGCCCAGGTCGAGCGGCGCCTGCAGCCGCGCCAGGCTGGCCGCGTCGGCCACGCCGTCGACCTGCACCAGGTAGGTCTTGGCCTGCTTGTGGTCGGGGTGGGCGATGTTGTGCTGCAGCTTGCCGTCGTCGGTCAGCAGCAGCAGGCCCTCGCTGTCGGCGTCGAGCCGGCCGGCCGGGTAGACCTTGGGGATGCTGACATAGTCGGCCAAGGTGGCGCGCCCGTCCTGGGCGGAGAATTGGCAGAGCACCTGGAAGGGCTTGTTAAATAGAATCAGAGACATGCTTGTATGAGGTCAAATGTGGTGTAGGCTTATGGGCCAGTGTCGTGCCAGTGTCGTAAAACCGTAGCGCCTAGTAAAATACTCGTGCATAATGTGAAACGCCTGTCTTATGTCTTATAGAAGAGTAAAGACGACCGTACCAAATTGGCAACCAATTCAGATTGCAGATCCAGCCCGGCGGCGCAGACCCTTGCTGCTTGCTGAGCGTCCCACTTCGGAGAACACGATGTATCAACATATCAAAGTACCTGCTGACGGCAAAAAAATCACCGTCAATGCCGATTTTTCCCTGAATGTACCAGATAACCCTATCGTTCCCTACATCGAGGGCGACGGCACCGGTGTCGACATCAGCCCGGTGATGATCAAAGTGGTCGACGCGGCCGTGGCCAAGGCCTACGGCGGCAAGCGCAAGATCAGCTGGATGGAAATTTTCGCCGGCGAAAAGTCGACCACCGTGTACGGCCCGGACGTCTGGCTGCCGGAAGAGACCCTGCAAGTGCTGAAGGACTACGTGGTCTCGATCAAGGGCCCGTTGACCACGCCGGTCGGCGGCGGCATCCGTTCGCTCAACGTCGCCCTGCGCCAGCAGCTCGACCTGTACGTCTGCCTGCGCCCGGTGCGTTACTTCACCGGCGTGCCTTCGCCGGTGAAAGAGCCGGAGAAGACCGACATGGTCATCTTCCGTGAGAACTCGGAAGACATCTACGCCGGCATCGAATACCAGCAAGGCTCCGAAGGCGCCAAGAAACTGATGGACTTCCTGATCAAGGAAATGGGCGTCACCAAGATCCGCTTCCCGGAAACCTCGGGCCTGGGCATCAAGCCGGTGTCGATCGAAGGCACCCAGCGCCTGGTGCGCAAGGCGATCCAGTACGCCATCGACAACGACAAGCCATCGGTGACCATCGTTCACAAAGGCAACATCATGAAGTACACCGAAGGTGGCTTCCGCGACTGGGCCTACGATCTGGCGCAAAAAGAATTCGGTGCCGAGCTGATCGACGGCGGCCCATGGTGCAAGTTCAAGAATCCGAAGACGGGCAAGGACATCATCGTCAAGGATTCGATCGCCGACGCCTTCCTGCAACAGATCCTGCTGCGTCCGGCCGAGTACAGCGTCATCGCCACCCTGAACCTGAACGGCGATTACATCTCCGACGCGCTGGCGGCGCAAGTGGGCGGCATCGGCATCGCGCCGGGCGCCAACCTGTCGGACTCGGTCGCCATGTTCGAAGCGACCCACGGCACCGCGCCTAAGTACGCCGGCAAGGACTATGTGAACCCGGGTTCGCTGATCCTGTCGGCCGAAATGATGCTGCGCCACATGGGCTGGCTGGAAGCGGCCGACCTGCTGATCTCCTCGATGCAGAAATCCATCGGCTCCAAGCGCGTCACCTACGACTTCGCCCGCCTGATGGAAGGCGCGACCCAAGTGTCGTGCTCCGGTTTCGGCGACGTGATGATCGAACACATGTAATCAACGTCGAGCCCGGCTCAACGCAGAACCCCGTCCTCGTCCGAGGGCGGGGTTTTTTCTTTGCCGGGCCAACATTTTCCGGCGCGGCGCCGGCGCCCGCCGGGTGTCTAAAAAATACCACGGTGCGAGCCCGCCGCGCCGAAAAAAACCGCATCCCGGCGACGGCCCGGCCGGTGCCGGGATGCGCGGACGGGCTGGCGGCGAGGCGCTGTGCCCGGCCCCGGCGTTCATCCTACACAACAGCCGCGCCCGCCGGCGGGACGAAAAAAAACCCCGCGGGGCGGGGTTTTCACTTCCGGTGCTGAACGACTTATGCAGCTTGGATGTTGGAAGCTTGCTTGCCTTTAGGGCCTTGCGTGACTTCGAACTGAACTTTTTGACCTTCTTTGAGGGTCTTGAAACCGTTCATGTTGATTGCGGAGAAGTGCGCGAACAAGTCTTCGCCGCCGTCATCTGGAGTGATGAAGCCAAAACCTTTGGAATCATTGAACCACTTAACTGTACCTGTTGCCATAAAAAGAACCTTCAAATAAAAACGAATCACACGAGCCATAAAAGCAAGAAGCTTCTTGCCCCCTCCTCACGCCTCACTTCTCATCAGCGCTAGCACAAAATCGCTAGGCCGATAACGCATTGTTGGCGGAACAATTTTTAAAGTCAAGCGCTTTTGTAAGCATTTTGCTATTTTTTCGACAATTAGCTTAAATGCAACTCTTGAATTTATCGATAGGGATGCCATCTGCGCACAGTCCAGAAAGCGCGTAAGATGGAAAACAATTGAATCGCGCTGTGAAATGCGCATTGCATCAACCACGAAAGCATTAGAATATAAGCGTATGGCAACCAAGCATGACACCGAAACACTGCTGGAGCGGCAAACGCTGAAGCCGCCACCCCTCTACCAGGTGGCGCTGCTCAACGATGACTACACGCCGATGGAATTCGTCGTCGCCATCATCCAGGAGTATTTCAACAAGGACCGCGAAACGGCGACGCAAATCATGCTCAGCGTGCATCGCTACGGCAAGGGAGTATGCGGCGTCTTTTCCAAAGACATAGCCTGTACCAAAGTGGAGTTCGTTTTAACGCATGCGCGCAAGGCAGGTCATCCCCTGCAGTGCGTGATGGAGGAAGTATGATTGCGCAGGAATTAGAAGTAAGTTTGCACATGGCGTTTGTCGAAGCCCGACAGGCACGGCACGAATTCATCACGGTGGAGCACTTGCTGCTGGCGCTGCTCGACAATCCGTCGGCGGCCGAGGTGCTGCGTGCTTGCGCCGTCAATATCGAGGATCTGCGCAAGACCCTGACCAACTTCATCGGCGACAACACGCCGACGGTGCCCGGCACGGGCGAGGTCGACACCCAGCCGACGCTCGGTTTCCAGCGCGTCATCCAGCGCGCCATCATGCACGTCCAGTCGGCCTCCAACGGCAAGAAGGAGGTCACCGGCGCCAACGTGCTGGTGGCGATCTTCGGCGAGAAGGACTCGCACGCGGTCTACTACCTGCACCAGCAGGGCGTGACCCGCCTCGACGTGGTCAACTTCATCTCGCACGGCGTGCGCAAGGACCAGTCGGCCGACAGCGCCAAGGCCTCCGAGGGCGTCGAAGAGGGCGCGCCGGGCGGCGAGGGGCAGACCAAGGAAAGCCCGCTCGACCAGTTCACGCAGAACCTGAACAAGGCCGCCGCCGAGGGCAAGATCGATCCGCTGATCGGCCGCGAGGACGAGGTCGACCGCGTCATCCAGATCCTCTGCCGCCGCCGCAAGAACAATCCGCTGCTGGTCGGCGAGGCCGGCGTCGGCAAGACCGCCATCGCCGAGGGCCTGGCCTACCGCATCACGCAGAACGACGTGCCGGAGATCCTGCAGAACGCCGTCGTCTACTCGCTCGACATGGGCGCGCTGCTGGCCGGCACCAAATACCGCGGCGACTTCGAGCAGCGCCTGAAGGCCGTCCTCAAGCAGTTGAAGGACAACCCGAACGGCATCCTGTTCATCGACGAGATCCACACCATCATCGGCGCCGGTTCGGCCTCGGGCGGCACGCTCGACGCCTCCAACCTGCTGAAACCGGCCTTGGCCAACGGCCAGCTCAAGTGCATCGGCGCGACCACCTACACCGAGTTCCGCGGCGTGTTCGAGAAGGACCACGCGCTGAGCCGCCGCTTCCAGAAGGTCGACGTCAACGAGCCGACCGTCGAGCAGACCGTGCAGATCCTGCGCGGCCTCAAGTCGCGCTTCGAGGAGCACCACGGCGTCAAGTACTCCGCCTCGGCGCTGTCCACGGCGGCCGAGCTGGCGGCCCGTTTCATCAACGACCGCCACCTGCCCGACAAGGCGATCGACGTCATCGACGAGGCCGGCGCGGCGCAGCGCATCCTGCCCAAGTCGAAGCAGAAGAAAACCATCGGCAAGGCCGAGATCGAGGACATCATCGCCAAGATCGCCCGCATCCCGCCGCAGACCGTCAACCAGGACGACCGCAGCAAGCTGCAGACCATCGACCGCGACCTGCGCAACGTGGTGTTCGGCCAAGACCCGGCGATCGACGCGCTGGCCTCGGCCATCAAGATGGCGCGTGCCGGCCTGGGCAAGACCGACAAGCCGATCGGCTCCTTCCTGTTCTCCGGTCCGACCGGGGTCGGCAAGACCGAGGTGGCCAAGCAGCTCGCCTTCATCATGGGCATCGAGCTGATCCGCTTCGACATGTCCGAGTACATGGAGCGCCACGCCGTCAGCCGCCTGATCGGCGCGCCGCCGGGCTATGTCGGTTTCGACCAGGGTGGCCTGCTGACCGAGGCGATCACCAAGAAGCCGCACGCCGTGCTGCTGCTCGACGAGATCGAGAAGGCCCATCCGGACATCTTCAATATCCTGCTGCAGGTGATGGACCACGGCACGCTGACCGACAACAACGGCCGCAAGGCCGACTTCCGCAACGTGATCATCATCATGACCACCAACGCGGGCGCCGAGAGTCTGCAGAAGACCTCGATCGGCTTCACCAACTCGAAAGAGGCGGGCGACGAGATGGCCGACATCAAGCGCATGTTCACGCCGGAGTTCCGCAACCGGCTGGACGCGACGATCAGCTTCCGCGCCCTCAACGAGGACGTGATCCTGCGCGTCGTCGACAAGTTCCTGATGCAGCTGGAAGAGCAGCTGCACGAGAAAAAGGTCGAGGCCATCTTCACCGAGAAGCTGCGCAAGTTCCTGTCGAAGAAGGGCTTCGATCCCTTGATGGGCGCGCGGCCGATGTCGCGCCTGATCCAGGACATGATCCGCAAGGCGCTGGCCGACGAGCTGCTGTTCGGCCGTCTGGTGAGCGGCGGCCGGGTCACCGTCGACCTCGACGAGAAGGACCAGGTCAAGCTGGAATTCCCCGAGTCCGACCCGGCGCCGACCCTGCCGCCGGAGACGGTGGAAGTGGAATAAGTTGTCCGCCCGGCCGCTGCGGCGGCTGGCCAAAAGCCCGCGACATGCAAATGCCGCGGGTTTTTTTTTGGAGCCTGGAATGTGTCGAAGTCACCGACAAGCCCACAGGCGAAGAGCCGGGGTCAGACCCCGAGGGGTCTGACCCCAGATTGCGCCGTTGGGTTTTGTCGGCGTTCCGATAGTCCGTGAAGTACTTTTTCTATTCGTACAAATGAGTGATCAAGCAAGCGCAAACCGGCTGGAGCAAGAGGGACTACAGCTATTCGAGGCGGGAGAATACGAGGCGGCGGCGCTGAAGTACCAGCACGCGCTGGCGCTGGCCGACCCCGGCTACTGGCGCCTGGCCGACTACCACGGCGCCTACGCCTGCGTGCTCGGCGCGCTGGACCGCCAGAGCGAGGCGCGCAGCCAGCTGGAGCTGGCCCTGGCCGCCGAGCTGGCCCAGGGCGCGGCGCAGAACAGCCAGGGCGTGCTGATCGCCCGCTACTTCCTGGCCGACCACATGGTGCGCTGTGGCGAGCCGCAGGCCGCCCTGCAGGCGCTGGAAACGGCGCTGCACCACGCGCCCGACCACTGGCTGGTGCGCATGGTGCAGGCCGAGGCGCTGGCCGCGCTGGGCCGTGTCGAGGAGGCCCGGCGCGCCGCCGAGGCCTGTTTCGCCAACGTCGCCTCGGCCGACAAGCGCGCCGAGCTGCGCGCCCGCCTGCAAGCCATCCTCGAGGCGGCGCCGGCCTGAGCGCCAGCCTGCTACCGATCCTCAAAGCGGCGCCGGCCTGAGCGCCGCCGCCGCTACATGCCGGCCAGGCTCTTGAACTGGGCGGCGCGGCGGCGCGACACCTCCACCGCCAGCTCGTCCGGCAGCAGCAGATCGAGGCCGCCGGCCTCGCCCGGCCGCACCCGCCGCACGAAGTCGAGGTTGACGATGTGGCGGCGGCTGGTGCGGAAGAAGCGCGCCGGATCGAGTTTTTCCTCCAACTGGCTGAGCGAGCGCAGCATCAGCGGCCGCTCGCCGTCGAAGTAGACCCGCGTGTAGTTACCCTCCGATTCGAACAGGCGGATCTGTTCCAGTCCGACAAACCAGCAGCGCTCGCCGTCCTTGATGAAGATCTTGTCCCAGCCCGGCGCGGCGGCGGGCGACTGCGGCCGGCCTTGGCCGGCGCCGGCGCGGTGCAAGGCGGCGGCCAGGCGCGCCGCCTGGATCGGCTTGGGCAGGTAGTCGAGCGCGCTGACCTCGAAGGCGCGGATGGCGTACTGGTCGAAGGCGGTGGTGAAGATCACCTTGGGCGCCGTGTCGAGCGCGGCCAGCAGGTCGAAGCCGCTGCCGCCGGGCATCTGCACGTCGAGGAAGATCAGCTCCGGGCGCAGCGCGCCGATCTGCGCCAGCGCGTCGGCCGCGTTGACCGCCTCGCCGACGATCTCCACCTCGGCATGGGCCGCCAGCAGGCGGCGCAGCTCGGCCCGCGCCAGCCGCTCGTCGTCGATCAGCAGCGCGCGGATCATGCCGCCGCCGGCAACGTCAGCGTGGCGCGCACCCAGCCGGCATCCTCGCTCAGGTCGAGCCGGGCGCTGCCGCCCAGGGCCAGCGCCAACCGCTTGCGCGTGTTGACCAGGCCGACCTTGGTCGAATTGGCGAACGGCAGAATCGCGCCGGCGTTGCCGATCTCGATGTCGACCATGCCGTCGCGGCGGCCGACGCGGATGCGGATCTCGCTGCCGTCCGGATTGCTCTCGACGCCATACTTGACGGCGTTCTCCACCAGCGTCTGCAAGGCCATCGGCGGAATGCGCACCCGCTCAAGGCCGGCCTCGACCTCCAGCGAGACGCGCATGCGCTCGTCGAAACGGATCTTCTCGATCGCCAGATAAGCCTGCACCGCCTCCAGTTCGTCGGCCAGCGGCACCGTGTCGGCCTGGCCCGATTGCAGCGCGTAGCGCATCATGCTGGCCAGCTGGTCGATCATTTGCGCGGCGGCCTGCTGGTCCTGGAAGATCAGCGCGCGCACGCTGTTCATGCTGTTGAAGAAAAAGTGCGGATTGACCTGGGCCTGCAGCGCGCGCAGCTCGGTGTCCTTGGCCTGCACCTCCAGCCGCAACGCCTCGGCCTCGAAGCGGTTGGCGCGGCGCAGCGCCAGCGCCGACAGGTAGCACACCGTCCAGGCGCCGAATATGCCGCCCCAGAACATCGTCGAAATCGGCAGCCAGGCCAGGCCTGTGACGGCCTGATCCTGCAGCAGGTTGATCGCCAGTGCCACGCTGAGCGCCTGCGCCAGGCCCAGCACCAGCGGTCCGGCCAGCAGGCGGCGCCAACGCGGCGTGGGCGAGGCCCAGCCGCGCCGCTTGATCTGGCCATGCCACAGGTGGCTGAGCAGCAGCGCGCTGAGCGAGGCCCACCAGCACACCGCCGCCACGCCGTGGCGATCGATCACCATGCTGTACAGGGTCAGATTGAACACGGCCACCGCACCCCAGCCGGCCAGTTGGAAGATCCAGTACCAGTTGAGGCGGACGAGCAAGGGGCGTGGCGTTGGCGTCATGTTGTCATTTGATGAAGTGGTCGACGCGATCATACAGCCAAGCCGGATCGTCGTACATGATGAAGTGGCGGGCGTTGTCGCTCAGTTCTATCGTCACACCGGCCAGCCGTTGATACTGCTGGCGGAAGGTCGCCTCCACCGCCGCCTTCGGCGCGTAGTCGCGGTAGGCGATCCAGGTGCCCAGCACCAAAGTCGGCGCCTTGATGCGGGCGATGTCCTGGCGCATATCGTCGCCCAGCATCTGCGCCATCGCGTCGATCACGCTGTTGCGGTCGGAGCGCTGGCCCCAGCCGGCGATGCGTTCGACGTCGGCGGGCTGGCTGACCATGCTGCGCAGCGACTGCATCTGGCTGGCGCGGAAGGCGGCCGGTTCCTGCCGCAGCATGTTCTCGCGCATGCCACTTGCCATCTGCCGCAACTGCTCGGCGCTCATGCTCGGCACCTGGAGCGCGCCCAGCGCCGGCAAGACATCGACGACGACCAGGCGGCCGACCTGCTCGGGATGGTCGCTGGCCAGCTTGAGGCCGAGGAAGCCGCCCAGGCTGTGGCCGATGACCAGCGGCTGAACCAGGCCCTGCTCGCGGATGTAGTCGCTCAGCTGCTGCTCAACGCTGGCCAGCAGCGGCGTATCGATGGCAGGCACGCCGGCGAATCCGGCCAAGGTCAGCACGTGGCACTGGCGCTGCTGCTGCGCGCAGTAGTGCTGCACGGTGCCGTCCCACACCTGGCCCGCCGAGGCCAGGCCGGGAATCAGGATGACGGGGCGGCCCTGGCCGCTCACCTCGACTTGGAAGGCGGGATGGGCGGCGGCCTGCGTCGTCGATTGGGCCAGCAGCAGGCTGGCGGCGATGAACAGATTGCGGATCGGTGAGCATTGCATGGGTGTCTCCTTGGTTGGGATGACGTATGCTGAGGGCGTCCGGCGCGGCTTGCCAGTGCCACAGGATCAGCGGTCGATTTCGAGGATGAGCGGTGTTTGCTGCCCCGATGGTGCTTGGTTCAACGAGAATTTGAAATCTACATTCGCTTTATGCTGAGGTTTAGGAAAATAAACTGCCAAATCCAGGCATCTGATCTATTCCTGAGAAGATTTTCCTCATGTGACAAAGTGTGAGTTTCCATATTGCAATATCAAGTATACTTAAGAAATCTACTTTTGGTAGTAATTTGCATTGCACGAAAACCATTAAACCTTAACTCAATATCAAAATATGATATCTTTATTAGAAGAAAAAAAAGAATTTCTCGTACTGCGGTATTCATTGGTTGAAGAGCCGCAATATGCCATTGATGTCAAGCCAATTCCCTCTCCTAAGGGGGCTGCTATCCTCGTCAGCATTGAAAAGGATCGTGAATTTCAGCTTAATGGTGTTCGTTATAGTTTTGTGGGTTTTTCAGAAGCTAGTGAGACAGCGGCTAATCAGTTTCCGCCAAAGCGTTTCTATGTTGGAAAAATGGCAAAATTAAAACAGGCCCACATGGGAAAAAAAATACCAGGCGATATAATTGAAACGCAAGAGGATGACTGGTTGCCGATACTCACGGTTTTTGATGTGGAAGGACAATATATTTTTGTTAGGAAGGATTATCGATTTGGTACTCCTGAGCAAACAATGCGCGCAATTCAAGGAGGTTTGCGCGAACCGGTAATGGGGTATTTTAACCATAGAATTTTTGTCGAAGGACGGACCCGTAAAGAACATTTTTGGCGAATTGTTTCCGATCACAAAAAATTCTATAAATTAGAATTGAGATTAATTTCGCCCAATATCCTTGATACGAACATGAAGGCAAGAGAGGCACTCGCAGCGCTCAAGCTTCTTTTTGCACAGGATCAAATAAATATCACATTAAATAATGAATCAGGCGAGTTGCTAGTTCCGACTGAGCCGGTTACAAATTATTTGGAATATATTGAAGAGGGGGAGGGCTCATGGGCCATTACCACTGAAGGTAACCACGGTGGAAAGAAGACGTATTCAAGCTCAGACAATATTGACACAGTTGAAGTTTCTATGCCGGAAGAGATTGTGAGTCAAGGCCGCCAGCTAGAGTTGGAGTCAGGGGAGTTGGTGCATGGCAATCAAAATACTGTGGCGATGATGGTCGCACAATTGCGTGCAGAAGTGGATAAATATAGTGAACGTTAAACAACTCTCTAGATTGCTTGTAATTATTTTAATTGCTTATTGGTTTTGTTATCTTTCTTTGTATTTACTAAGCGGACCGGTTTTTACCTTTTTTGATGACATGCTTTCTGCATCCATTGTAATAATTTCTGTAATGTTGGCAATTTCGTTTGGGATGTTCACATATGTTGATAATATGGCAAAAGAGTTAACTGACTTGCGCAATGATGTTAATCGTGAGAAATATATTATCGCGCATGGGAAAATTGATTCACTTAAAAGGGAAATTCTGTTAAATGCTGGCTTGGTGTTAATTTTATGTCTTTTGGAGCGAGTTGCTAAATCAGCGGCTGGGTATTTTTTAGTATTGGCAACGAAAAATCAAATGTGGCTCCAGTCAACAATTTTCACTTCAATTCGGTTTTCATTTTTCTGCACATCGATCTGGATAATAATTTCTCAATTAAGAGGATTTGTTGTTGCTGTTGAGTATCGAACTTTAATTGCAAGTAATAGAAAGTAAATTATTTATTGTTGTTAAAGTAAGGAGTTGAAATTTATTAAAAAATCCATACGAAATGTTATATATAAAGTCTATTTCCTGCGGAGATAGAGTAAATAATTCGATTATTTATTGCTGAGCTATTTTAGCTAGGATGACGGACTATTCGAAGCTGCCAGAATTGGCTGCGTGCTCGGCGCGCAGCTTGCGCCACAGGGTCGTGCGGCTGATGCCGAGGTGCTCGGCGGCGGCGTCGCGCCGGCCGCCGAGGCGGGCCAACACCTGCGTCGCGCTTTCCGGCGCGGCCGCCGTCGGCGAGGCGAAGGGCCGGGCGGGCGTCGCGCCGCCCGGAACGGCCTGCGCGAACGGCGTGGTGGACGACGGGAAGGTGCCCGCGCCGCCCACCAGCTCCGGCGCCACGCCGGTGACGAAGGCCGGCGTCAGCGCCTGCAGCGGCTCGGCCGCCAGGTACAGGGCCAAGCGTTCGGTCAGGTTGCGCAGCTCGCGCACATTGCCCGGCCAGTCGTAGCGCTGCAGCAGCGGCGCGCAGGCCAGCACCTCGGCGCGCAGGTTCGGGTGCGGCCGCGCACCCAGCGCCGCCAGCGCGTTTTTCAGCGACCACTCGGCCAGCGGCGCCACGTCTTCCTGGCGCGCGCGCAGTGGCGGCAGCGCCAGGCGCAGCACGGCCAGCCGGTAGAACAGGTCGGCGCGGAAGCGGCCCTCGCGCACGCGCTGCTCCAGGTCGCAGTGGGTGGCGCTGATGATGCGCACGTTGACGGCGATCGGCCGGGTGCCGCCGACCCGCACCACCTCACGTTCCTCCAGCACGCGCAACAGGCGCGTTTGCAAGGTCAGCGGCATCTCGCCGATCTCGTCGAGGAACAGGGTGCCCCGGTTGGCCGCCTCGAACAGGCCGGCGTGGCCGCCGCGCCGGGCGCCGGTGAAGGCGCCTTCCTCGTGGCCGAACAATTCCGACTCCAGCAGCGACTCGGCGATGGCGCCGCAGTTGACCGCCACGAAGGGCCGGTTCTGCCCGAGGATGCGCGGACTCTCGCGGTGGATGGCCTGCGCCACCAGCTCCTTGCCGCAGCCCGTCTCGCCCTGGATCAGCACCGTCGCCGGCGACTTCGCATACAGCACCACCGACTGGCGCAGCGCCTCCATCGCCGCCGAGTCGCCGCGCAGGTCGTTCAGGCCGTGCTTGGCGCGCAGCGTGTCGGCCACCACCACGCGCCGGCTGCGGCCCGACTCCAGCTGGGTCAGGCGGGCCATCTCCAGCGCGTCGTCGAAGGCCTGGCGGATCGAGGCGGCCGAATAGACGAACACCCCGGTCAGGCCGGCCTCCTCGGCCAGGTCGGTGATCAAACCGGCGCCGACGATGGCTTGGATGCCGGCCGCCTTCAGGTCGTTGATCTGCGCCCGCGCGTCCTCCTCGGTGGCGTAGGTGCGCTGGGCGATGGGGAAGCCGAAGGTGGCGGCGAATTCGGCCAGCTCCGGCATCGGGTCTTGGTAGGTGATCACGCCGATCCGCTCGGAGACGCGGCGCGCCCGCGCCAGCGCCTGCATCATGTCGAAGCCGCTGGCCTTGGCGATGATCACCGGCACCGACAGGCGTCCCTTCAAATACGCGCCGTTCGAGCCGGCGGCGATGACGGCGTCGCAGCGCTCGGTGGCCATGCGCTCGCGGATGTGGCGGGCGGCGTCGTCGAAGCCGAGGTTGATCGGCTCGATGGTGGCCAGGTCGTCGTATTCGAGCGTGATGTCGCGGAACAGGTCGAACAGGCGCGAGACGGAAACGGTCCAGATGACCGGCTTGTCGACGCTGTCGATGGGGAGTGGAGTGGCGTGGCGCATGTTTCAATTGTAGTTCATTCGCGTTGCAGTGTTTCACAGTGAAACAAAAATGAAACGTGCCAGAGTGGAAAAATGCTTGAGTGCTCAAGTAATATGAAACGTCGTCGAGCGCCAAGTGGCTGATTTTGAAAGAGTTTTGATTTTTATCAGCAAAACAGACGAAGGTGGCACGTCCCTTGCAATGAAGAACGCAACGCCCGGCCACAAGCCGGCACAACGCAGCACCCACCGAATTTTTCGCAGCAATCATTCGCACCCCAGAAAGGTCCAACATGAGCCAATACTCCGCAGGCGCCGCCTTCCGCAAAGCCGTCCAAGAAGAATCCCCGCTGCAGGTGGTCGGCGCGATCAACGCCAACCACGCGCTGCTGGCCAAACGCGCCGGCTTCAAGGCGATCTACCTGTCTGGCGGCGGCGTCGCCGCCGGCTCGCTCGGCCTGCCCGACCTGGGCATCTCCAACCTCGACGACGTGCTGACAGACGTGCGCCGCATCACCGACGTGTGCGACCTGCCGCTGCTGGTCGACGTCGACACCGGCTTCGGTTCGTCCGCCTTCAACGTGGCGCGCACCGTCAAGTCGATGATCAAGTTCGGCGCCGCCGCCATCCACATCGAAGACCAGGTCGGCGCCAAGCGCTGCGGCCACCGTCCGGGCAAGGAGATCGTCAGCAAGCAGGAGATGGTCGACCGCATCAAGGCCGCCGTCGACGCCCGCACCGATGAAAACTTCGTCATCATGGCGCGCACCGACGCGCTGGCCGTCGAGGGTCTGGAGTCGGCGCTGGAACGCGCCATCGCCTGTGTCGAAGCCGGCGCCGACATGATCTTCCCGGAAGCGATCACCGACCTGGCGATGTATTCGCAGTTCGCCAAGGCGGTCAAGGTTCCGGTGCTGGCCAACATCACCGAATTCGGCTCGACCCCGCTGTTCACCGTCGACGAGCTGCGCGGCGCCGACGTCGGCCTGGTGCTGTATCCGCTGTCGGCCTTCCGCGCCATGAACAAGGCGGCCGAAAACGTCTACGGCGCGATCCGCCGCGACGGCACCCAGCAGAACGTGGTCGACAGCATGCAGACCCGCATGGAGCTGTATGAACGCATCAACTACCACAGCTTCGAGCAGAAGCTCGACGCGCTGTTCGCCGCGCAGAAAAAATAAATTTTGAGACGGATCCCGGTGCCGCACAACGAAGGCGCCGGCAACGCCAGCAGCACCCAACGGCGAAGAGCCGGGGTCGGACCCATCGGGGTCCGACCCCAGTCCCTGCCGCTGGGGTAAAAAAAACAGGCGCGCAACGCCGCCCAAAAAAATCACCATCGAATTCTGGAGAACCAACATGAGTGTTGAACAAGCCGCCGGCTTCAAGCCGAAAAAATCCGTCGCCCTGTCCGGTGTCACCGCCGGTAACACGGCGCTGTGCTCGGTCGGCAAGACCGGCAACGACCTGCACTACCGCGGTTACGACATCCTGGACCTGGCGCCGATCTGCGAGTTCGAAGAAATCGCCTACCTGCTGGTGCACGGCAAGCTGCCCAACGCCGCCGAACTCAAAGGCTACAAGGGCAAACTGAAATCGCTGCGCGGCCTGCCCGCCGCCGTCAAGGCCGCGCTCGAAGCGCTGCCGGCCTCGGCCCACCCGATGGACGTGATGCGCACCGGCGTCTCGGTGCTCGGCTGCACGCTGCCGGAAAAGGACGACCACAACGCGCCGGGCGCGCGCGATATCGCCGACCGCCTGATGGCCTCCTTTGGTTCGATGCTGCTGTACTGGTACCACTTCAGCCACAACGGCAAGCGCATCGAAGTCGAGACCGACGACGACTCCGTCGGCGGCCACTTCCTGCATCTGCTGCACGGCCACAAGCCGTCCGACTCCTGGGTCAAGGCGATGCACATCTCGCTGATCCTCTACGCCGAGCATGAATTCAACGCCTCCACCTTCACCAGCCGCGTCATCGCCGGCACCGGCTCGGACATCCACTCGGCCATCACCGGCGCGATCGGCGCGCTGCGCGGTCCCAAGCACGGCGGCGCCAACGAGTTCGCCTTCGAGATCCAGAAACGCTACGAGAACCCCGACGAGGCCGAAGCCGACATCCGCAACCGCGTCGCCAACAAGGAAGTCGTGATCGGCTTCGGCCACCCGGTCTACACCATCTCCGACCCGCGCAACGTGGTCATCAAGGAAGTTGCGCGCCAGCTGTCGAAGGAAGCCGGTTCGACCAAGATGTTCGACATCGCCGAGCGCCTGGAAACCGTCATGTGGGACATCAAGAAGATGTTCCCGAACCTGGACTGGTTCTCCGCCGTCTCCTACCACATGATGGGTGTGCCGACCGCGATGTTCACGCCGCTGTTCGTCATCTCGCGCACCTCCGGCTGGGCCGCCCACATCATCGAACAACGCATCGACAACAAGATCATCCGCCCGAGCGCCAACTACGTCGGCCCGGACGACCTGACCTTCGTGCCGATCAAGGAGCGTGAATAATGAACAGCCTGCACCGCAAGAACCTGCCCGGCACCCAGCTAGACTACTTCGACACGCGCGCCGCCGTCGACGCGATCCAGCCAGGCGCCTACGACAAGCTGCCCTACACCTCGCGCGTACTGGCCGAGAACCTGGTGCGCCGCTGCGACCCGGCCACGCTGAACGCCTCGCTGTCGCAGTTCATCGAACGCCGCCGCGACCTCGACTTCCCGTGGTTCCCGGCCCGCGTGGTCTGCCACGACATCCTCGGCCAGACCGCGCTGGTCGACCTGGCCGGCCTGCGCGACGCCATCGCCCTGCAGGGCGGCGACCCGGCGCTGGTCAACCCGGTGGTGCCAACCCAACTGGTGGTCGACCACTCGCTGGCGGTGGAATGCGGCGGCTTCGATCCGGACGCCTTCAACAAGAACCGCGCCATCGAGGACCGCCGCAACGAGGACCGTTTCGACTTCATCAACTGGACCAAGAAGGCGTTCAAGAACGTCGACGTGATCCCGCCCGGTAACGGCATCCTGCACCAGATCAATCTGGAACGCATGTCGCCGGTGGTGCAGGTGCAGGACGGCGTCGCCTTCCCCGACACCCTGGTCGGCACCGACTCGCACACCCCGATGGTCGACGCGCTCGGCGTGATCGCCATCGGCGTCGGCGGCCTGGAAGCGGAAAGCGTGATGCTCGGCCGCGCCTCGTGGATGCGCCTGCCCGACATCATCGGCGTCGAGCTGACCGGCAAGCCGCAGCCCGGCATCACCGCCACCGACACCGTGCTGGCGCTGACCGAATTCCTGCGCAAGCAAAAGGTCGTCTCGTCCTACCTGGAGTTCTTCGGCGACGGTGCCGCCCACCTGACCCTGGGCGACCGCGCCACCATCTCCAACATGGCGCCGGAGTTCGGCTCCACCGCCGCCATGTTCTATATCGACCAGCAAACCATCAAGTACCTCAAGCTGACCGGCCGCGACGACGAGCTGGTCAAGCTGGTCGAGCTGTACGCCAAACACACCGGCCTGTGGGCCGACACGCTCAAGCACGCCGAGTACGAGCGCGTCATCAGTTTCGACCTGTCCTCGGTGGTGCGCAACATCGCCGGCCCGTCCAATCCGCACAACCGCGTGCCGACCTCCGAGCTGGCCGCGCGCGGCATCAGCGGCGTGGTCGAAAACGAGCCGGGCCGCATGCCCGACGGCGCCGTCATCATCGCCGCCATCACCAGCTGCACCAACACCAACAACCCGCGCAACATGATCGCCGCCGGCCTGATCGCCCGCAACGCCAACCGCCTCGGCCTGAGCCGCAAGCCATGGGTGAAAAGCTCGCTGGCGCCAGGCTCGAAAACCGTCGAGCTGTATCTGCAGGAAGCCAAGCTGCTGCCCGAACTGGAGCAACTGGGCTTTGGCGTGGTGGCCTTCGCCTGCACCTCGTGCAACGGCATGTCCGGCGCGCTCGATCCGGTGATTCAGCAGGAAGTGGTCGAGCGCGACCTGTACGCCACCGCCGTCCTGTCCGGCAACCGCAACTTCGACGGCCGCATCCACCCCTACGCCAAGCAGGCCTTCCTCGCCTCGCCGCCGCTGGTGGTGGCCTACGCCATTGCCGGCACGATCCGCTTCGACATCGAGAAGGACATCCTCGGCCACGCCGCCGACGGCGCGCCGGTGCGCCTGCACGACATCTGGCCGAGCGATGAAGAGATCGACGCCATCGTCGCCGCCAGCGTCAAGCCAGAGCAGTTCCGCAAGGTCTACATTCCGATGTTCGCCAAGCAGGCCGACGACGGCATCGCCGTCAGCCCGCTGTACGACTGGCGGCCGCAGACCACCTACATCCGCCGTCCGCCGTACTGGGAGGGCGCGCTGGCCGGCGCCCGTCCGCTCAAGGGCATGCGTCCGCTGGCGGTCCTGGGCGACAACATCACCACCGACCACCTGTCGCCGTCGAACGCCATCATGCTCGACAGCGCCGCCGGCGAGTACCTGGCCAAGATGGGCCTGCCGGAGGAGGACTTCAACTCCTACGCCACCCACCGTGGCGACCACCTGACCGCGCAACGCGCCACCTTCGCCAATCCGACTTTGAAGAACGAGATGGTCAAAGTGGACGGCAAGGTCAAGGCCGGTTCGCTGGCGCGCATCGAGCCGGAAGGCACGGTGACGCGCATGTGGGAAGCCATCGAGACCTACATGGAGCGCAAGCAGTCGCTGATCGTCATCGCCGGCGCCGACTACGGCCAAGGCTCGTCGCGCGACTGGGCCGCCAAGGGTGTGCGTCTGGCCGGCGTCGAGGCCATCGTCGCCGAGGGCTTCGAGCGCATCCACCGCACCAACCTGGTCGGCATGGGCGTGCTGCCGCTGGAGTTCAAGCCTGGCGTCGACCGCAACACGCTGGCCATCGACGGCACCGAGACCTTCGACGTGGTCGGCGAGCGCACCCCGCGTTCGACGCTGACCCTGCTCATCAATCGCCGCAACGGCGAGCGCGTCGAGGTGGCGGTGACCTGCCGCCTCGACACCGCCGAAGAAGTCTCGATCTACGAAGCCGGCGGCGTGCTGCAGCGCTTCGCCCAGGACTTCCTCGAATCCACCAAGGCGGCCTAAGATGAGCCATACACCGCAAATCAAAATCGCCGCCACCTATATGCGCGGCGGCACCAGCAAGGGCGTGTTCTTCCGCCTGCAGGATCTGCCTGAGGTAGCCCGCGTGCCCGGCGCCGCGCGCGACGCGCTGCTGCTACGCGTGATCGGCAGCCCCGACCCCTACGGCAAGCAGACCGACGGCATGGGCGGCGCCACCTCCAGCACCAGCAAGACGGTGATCCTGGCGAAGAGCGCGCGAGCCGGCCACGACGTCGACTATTTGTTCGGTCAGGTCGCCATCGACAAGGCCTTTGTCGACTGGAGCGGCAACTGCGGCAACCTGTCGGCCGCCGTCGGCTCCTGCGCCATCAGCGCCGGCCTGGTCGACGCCGAGCGGATTCCGCACCACGGCGTGGCCGTGGTGCGGATCTGGCAGGCCAACATCGGCAAGACCATCATCGCCCACGTGCCGATCACCGCCGGCGCGGTGCAGGAGACCGGCGACTTCGAACTCGACGGCGTGACCTTCCCGGCGGCCGAAGTCAAGCTGGAGTTCCTGGACCCGGCGGCGGAAGAGGAGGGCGCCGGCGGCTCGATGTTCCCGACCGGCCAACTGGTCGACGAGCTGGAGGTGCCCGGCATCGGCACGCTCAAGGTCACCATGATCAACGCCGGCATCCCGACCATCTTCGTCAACGCCGAGGCCATCGGCTACAGCGGCACCGAGCTGCAGGACGCCATCAACCTCGACGCGGCGGCGCTGGCCAAGTTCGAAACCATCCGCGCCCACGGCGCCTTGCGCATGGGCCTGATCGCCAATCTGGACGAGGCGGCCAAGCGCCAGCACACGCCCAAGGTGGCCTTCGTCGCCAAGCCGGCGGACTACGTTTCATCGAGCGGCAAGGCGGTCAAGGCGGGCGACGTCGACCTGCTGGTGCGCGCCATGTCGATGGGTAAGCTGCACCACGCCATGATGGGCACGGCGGCAGTCGCCATCGGCACCGCCGCCGCCATTCCCGGCACGCTGGTCAACCTGGCGGCCGGCGGCGGCCCGCGTAACGCGGTGCGCTTCGGCCACCCTTCGGGCACCTTGATGGTCGGCGCCGAAGCCAGCCAGGTCGACGGCGGCGAGTGGAGCGTGACCAAGGCCATCATGAGCCGCAGCGCCCGCGTGCTGATGGAAGGTTGGGTCCGCGTGCCCGGCGACGCGTTCTAATGGGTTCTAATGCGTTCTAAAAACTAGGGCGGCGAACTTCAAGTCTCTTCCGACATGAAGCTCGCCAGCCGCACCGGCCGGGCCACGTTCTGAACACGAGCGTGAGCGCGACCGCTATCGATTCGCACGATCCAAGGAGGAGACATGAATTTCGCTGAATTCTATCAGCGCTCTATCGACACGCCTGAACAATTCTGGCGCGATGAGGCGACACTGATCGACTGGAACATCCCACACACGCAGGTGCTCGACTATTCGCGCCCGCCGTTCGCCAAATGGTTCGTCGGCGGCCGGACCAATCTGTGCCACAACGCCGTCGACCGCTGGTGCGCGACGCAGGGCGACAAGGCGGCGCTGATCGCCATCTCGACCGAAACCAATACCGAAAAAACCTACAGCTTCAATGAGCTGCAAAGCGAGGTGGAACGCTGCGCCGCCATCATGCTGGCGCTGGGCGTCGGCCGTGGCGACCGCGTGCTGATCTACATGCCGATGATCGCCGAGGCGGCCTTCGCCATGCTGGCCTGCGCCCGCATCGGCGCGATCCACTCGGTGGTGTTCGGCGGTTTCGCCGCCAACAGCCTGGCCAGCCGCATCGACGACGCCAAGCCGGCGCTGATCGTCTCGGCCGACGCCGGCTCGCGCAACGGCAAGGCCATCCCCTACAAACACCTGCTCGACGCGGCGATCGAACTGTCCAACGCCAAGCCGGCCAAGGTGCTGCTGGTCGACCGTGGCCTGGCGCCGATGGCGCTGGTGGCCGGCCGCGATGTCGACTACGCCACGCTGCGCGCCGTCCACCTCGATGCGCGCGTGCCGGTCACCTGGCTCGAATCGAACGAAGCGTCCTACATCCTCTACACCTCCGGCACCACCGGCAAGCCGAAGGGCGTGCAGCGCGACGTCGGCGGTTACGCGGTGGCGCTGGCGTCTTCGATGAAGTACAACTTCTGCGCCAAGGCCGGCGAGACCTTCTTCGCTACCTCCGACATCGGCTGGGTGGTCGGCCACTCCTACATCGTCTACGGCCCGCTGATCGCCGGCATGGCCAGCATCATGTACGAAGGCTTGCCGGTCTGCCCGGACGCCGGCATCTGGTGGAGCATCGTCGAGAAGTACAAGGTGACGCGGATGTTCTCGGCGCCGACGGCGATCCGCGTGCTGCGCAAGCAACCGCCCGAGTTCATGCGCAAGTACGACCTGTCGTCCTTGCGCGCGCTGTACCTGGCCGGCGAGCCGCTCGACGAGACCACCTCGCAGTGGATCGCCGGCGAGTTGGGCGTGCCCATCATCGACAACTACTGGCAGACCGAGACCGGCTGGCCCATCCTGTCGATCGCCAAGGGCGTCGAGGACAGGCCGACCCGCCTGGGCAGCCCCGGCGTGGCGATGTACGGCTACAAGGTCAAGCTGCTCAACGAGTCCACCGGCGAAGAGTGTGGCGCCAACGAGAAGGGCGTGCTGGTGATCGACGGCCCGCTGCCGCCGGGCTGCATGCAGACCGTGTACGGCGACGACCGGCGCTTCGTCGACACCTATTGGTCCACCTTCGCCGGCCGGCAGGTCTACTCGACCTTTGACTGGGGCGTGCGCGACGCCGACGGTTACTACTTCATCCTTGGCCGCACCGACGACGTCATCAACGTCGCCGGCCACCGCCTCGGCACGCGCGAGATCGAGGAGTCGATCTCCAGCCACGCCAACGTGTCGGAGGTGGCGGTGGTCGGTGTCGAGGACAAGCTCAAGGGCCAGGTGGCGATCGCCTTCGCCATCGTCAAACACGCCGAGCAGATCGCCACGGCGGAAGGACGGCAGGCGTTGGAACGCGAGATCATGGGCGTGGTCGATCGCCAGTTGGGCGCGGTGGCGCGGCCGGCCCGGGTCTACTTCGTGCCGCAACTGCCCAAGACGCGCTCCGGCAAGCTGTTGCGCCGCTCGATCCAAGCGATCTGCGAGGGCCGCAATCCCGGCGACCTGACCGCCATCGAGGACCCCGCCTCGCTACAGCAAATCAAGAGCGCGCTGCAAGTCTGACGCCGCCCTGACGCCGCTCCGATTCCAATCGCCGCGCCGGTGTTGGCGCACTTTTTTTCAAGCTCCTCGCGTGCCAACGCGAGGAGCTTTTTTTATGCACGTAAGGGGACGGTAAGGCTGGCGCTTTACGCTGGCTTCAGGCTGGCGAAAAAGAGCAGCAAAGATAGACATAAAAGGAGACGCAAAAATGCATGACGATATGGTTCAAAAAATTAAGGGCGATCCCAACTACCGCAAGCTGGTGAAGGCCCGCTCCAAGTTCGGTTGGGCGCTCACCTGGTGCATGATGGTCGTCTACTACGGCTACATCCTGCTGATCGCCTTCGACAAGGAACTCCTCAGCGCCAAGACCGGTGCCGGCGTGATGACCTGGGGGATGCCGATCGGCCTGTTCGTCATCGTCTTCACCGTGGTCGTCACCGGCGTCTACGTCCGCCGCGCCAACAGCGAGTACGACGAGCTGACCCACGCCATCCAGGAACGGGTGAAAGCATGAACGCCGCCAAACGCAGCCTTGCCGCGCTGGCCTTGTTCGGCGTAGCCGGTGTGGCGCTGGCCGCCGGCGCCGACCTGGGCCAGGCCGAGCAGCAGCCGACCAACTGGACCGCGATCTCGATGTTCGCCGCCTTCGTCATCTTCACGCTGTTCGTCACCAAGTGGGCCGCCAAAAAAACCAAATCGGCATCCGACTTCTACACCGCCGGCGGCGGCATCACCGGCTTCCAGAACGGACTGGCCATCGCCGGCGACTACATGTCCGCCGCCTCCTTCCTCGGCATCTCAGCCTCGGTCTTCCTGAACGGCTATGACGGTTTGATCTACGCCATCGGCTTCCTGGTCGGCTGGCCCATCATCACCTTTTTGATGGCCGAGCGCCTGCGCAACCTGGGCCGCTTCACCTTCGCCGACGTCGCCGCCTACCGCTTCAAACAGAAGCCGATCCGCATCTTCTCCGCCTCCGGCACGCTGGTCGTGGTGGCCTTCTACCTGATCGCGCAGATGGTCGGCGCCGGCCAGTTGATCAAGCTGCTGTTCGGCCTGGAGTACTGGATCGCCGTGGTGCTGGTCGGTTCGCTGATGATGATCTACGTGCTGTTCGGCGGCATGACCGCCACCACCTGGGTGCAGATCATCAAGGCCGTCATGCTGCTCGGCGGCGCCACCTTCATGGCCTTCGTCGTGCTGGCGCAATTCAATTTCAGCCCCGAGGCGCTGTTCGCCAAATCGGTCGAGATCCACGCCAAAAAGGACGCCATCATGGGCCCCGGCACCTTCATCAAGGACCCGATTTCGGCGATTTCCTTCGGCATGGCGCTGATGTTCGGCACCGCCGGCCTGCCGCACATCCTGATGCGCTTCTTCACCGTGCCGAGCGCCAAAGAGGCGCGCAAGTCGGTGTTCTGGGCCACCACCTGGATCGCCTACTTCTACATCCTGACCTTCATCATCGGCTTCGGCGCCATCGTCCTGGTCAGCACCAATCCCGAGTTCAAGGACGCCGCCGGCAAACTCCTCGGCGGTAACAACATGGCGGCGATCCATCTGGCCAAGGCGGTCGGCGGCAACGTCTTCCTCGGCTTCATCTCGGCGGTCGCCTTCGCCACCATCCTGGCGGTGGTCGCCGGTCTGACCCTGTCGGGCGCCTCGGCCGTCTCGCACGATCTGTACGCCACCGTGTTCATGAAGGGCAAAGCCAGCGGCGCCAGCGAACTGCGCGTCTCGCGGCTGACCACCATCGCCCTCGGCGTCATCGCCGTGGTGCTGGGCATCTCCTTCGAGAAGCAGAACATCGCCTTCATGGTCTCGCTGGCCTTCGCCATCGCCGCCTCGGCCAACTTCCCGGTGCTGTTCATGTCCGTGCTGTGGAAGGACTGCACCACGCGCGGCGCCACCATCGGCGGTTTCATGGGCCTGACCACGGCCGTGGTGCTGACGGTGGTGTCGAAGTCGGTCTGGGTCGACGTGCTGGGCAATCACGACGCGCTGTTCCCCTACGCTTCGCCGGCGCTGTTCTCGATGACGGCGGGCTTCGTCGGCATCTGGCTGTTCTCCATCCTCGACAAGAGCGACCGCGCCCGCATCGACCGGGCCGGCTACGAGGCGCAGGAGATGCGCTCCGAGACCGGCATCGGCGCCGCCGGAGCGGCCGCCCACTGAGCTAAATAGCAAGGTGATATCTACGACAATGCCCGCCCGCCGGGCATTGTCGTTTTTGGAGGCGATTTAGAGCCGCGCGTCAGCCGGCAAAATGGTCAAACGGCGGCAATGTGGTTTATGATCTTCCCACCACGATGCCGCGATGCGAGGGCAACGTTTTTCCTTATGGCGCCCTGGTGTAGATGAATCGAGTCTCGACGAACCCTGATTTTGTAGCCGACGCCCTGCAGTTGATCGGACTGCCCGCCTGCGCCTGCGACGCCGGCGGCCTGGTCGTCGCCGCCAACACGGAACTGCGCTCGCTGATCGGCTTCGACGCTTGCGGCCACGCCTTGGCCGAGCTGTTCGCCCGCCATGTGCGGGGCGACAGCGTGGTCCAGCTCGACACCGTGCTCGGCGCCCACGGCGCCGGTCCGGCCGAGCAGCGCTGGAGCAGCTGCCTGGGCTGCGCCAGCGGCCAGTACGTCGCCGTGCAGGTGTGGGCCAAGCCGCTGCCCGGCGACGAGGCCGAGGGCGCCACCATCGTCTTCAGCGACATCAGCAGCGTGCAGCGCGACCAGCGCGCGCTGCGCAAGACGCTGCTCGAACAGCAGGCCATCCTCGACAACGCCGCCGTCGGCATCCTGTTCAGCAAGGCCGGCCGCATCCAGGAATGCAATCTGCGTTTCGCCGAGATGTTCGGCTTCGCCCGCCACGAGCTGGAGGGCGGACCGACCATGGTGGTCTACCCGTCCGAGGAGGCGTTCGCCGAGCTGGGCCGCGAGGCCACGCCGCCGCTGTCGCAGGGGCAGTCCTTCGTCAAGGAGGCGCAGCTGCTGCGCAAGGACGGCAGCCTGTTCTGGGGCCGCCTGTACGGCCGCGCCATCGACCCGTCCAACACCGCCGAGGGCACGGTGTGGATCATCGAGGACATCAACGAGCACCGCTGCGACGAGGAGCGGCTGCGCCGCGCGCTGCTGGAGATGCAGGCGGTGATGGACAGCGCGCCGCTGGCCATCGGCTTCCAGCGCGACGACCGCATCCTGCGCTACAACCGCCGCTTCGGCGAGTTCTTCGGCTTCGCCGGCGAGGAGGGCATCGGCCAGCTGACCGCCACGTTGTATCCATCGGCCGAGGCCTTCCGCGCCGTGGTGCGCCGCGCCGCGCCGCTGCTGGCGCGCGGCTTGCCCTACCAGGCCGAGATGGAGATGCGGCGGCAGGACGGCTCGACCTTCTGGGCGCACGCCTTCGGCTACATGATCAACCCCGGCCGCAGCCAGCAGGACACCATCTGGATCTTCGACGACCGCAGTGCGCAGAAAAGCGCCGAGGAGGCCACCAAGCAGCTGCTGCTGGAGCAGAAGGCGATCCTCGACAACGCCTCGGTCGGCATCCTGTTCAGCAGGGCGCAGCTGATGTTGAGCTGTAATCCACGGCTGGCCGAGATGTTCGGCTACGAGCGCGGCGAGCTGATCGGCCGGCCCGCCGCCACCGTCTTCCCCTCGCCCGAGGTGTACGAGGAATTCGGCCGCGAGGCCGCGCCGTTGCTCGGCAACGGCATGCCGTTCGAAAAGCCGGAGTACCAGTTCAAGCGCAAGGACGGCACGCTGATCTGGTGCCGCGTGCGCGCCAAGGCGGTCGACGACGCGCACAGCGACGGCGGCACCATCTGGATCCTGGAGGACGTCAGCCAGACGCGGCAGACGCAGATGGAGGTCGAGGCGATCATGACCAACGCCTCGGTCAGCATCCTGTTCACCAAGAACCGCCTCATCACGCGCTACAACCGGGGCTTTGGCGAGATGTTCCGCTACCAGGGCGACGAGGGCCTGGGCCTGCCGGGACGCTCGCTGTACATCTCGCAGGAGTCCTACGAGCAGCTGGGCGCGGCGGCCTATCCGCACCTGTCGCTGGGGCGGCCGTTCCAGACCGAGATCGAGATGCAGCGCCAGGACGGCAGCCGTCTGTGGGCGCAGCTGATCGGCTACGTGGTCAATCCGGCCGATCCGACCCAGGGCACCATCTGGATCATCGAGGACCGCACCGAGCAGAAGGCGGCCGAGGAGTCGCTGCGCAACGCGCTGCTGGAGAACCAGGCCATCCTCGACAGCGCGGTGCTGGGCATCTCGGTGGTCGAGGGCGGCTACAACCTGCGCTGCAACGCCAAGATGGAGGAGCTGTTCGGCTACGCCGCGGGCGAGATGAACATGCTCAGCGTGCAGGCCTTCTACGCCGACCGCGACGCCTGGCAGCGCGCCCGTGGCGAGACGGCCGGCGACTTCCATGCCGGCCGCGTCAACATGTCCGAGCACCAGCTGGTGCGCAAGGACGGCAGCAGCTTCTGGGCGCGCCTGTCGGGCCGGCCGTTCGACCTGAGCCAGCCGCACGGACGCTCGGTCTGGCTGGTCGACGACGTGACGGCGCGGCGCGAGGCGGCCGAGGCGGTCAGCCGCGCGCGCGACGAGTTGGAGGTGCGCGTGCTCGAACGCACCGCCGAGCTGGCCGGCGCCAACGCCCTGCTGCAGGGCGAGATCGTCGAACGGCGCCAGGCCGAGGCGCGGGTCCACCACATGGCCTACCACGACAGCCTGACCGGCCTGCCCAACCGCGCGCTGCTGTCGGACCGGCTCGACCGCGCCATGCTGGCGGCGCAGCGTTCGCAGCGCCGGCTGGCGGTGATGTTCATCGACCTGGACCGCTTCAAGACCATCAACGACTCGCTCGGCCACATGACCGGCGACCAGTTGCTCAAGGAGGTCGCCGGCCGGCTGTGCCGCGCGGTGCGCGCCAGCGACACCGTGGCGCGCTTGGGCGGCGACGAGTTCGTCGTGCTGGTGCCGGGCATCCGCAACGTCGACGAGTCGAGCCAGGTGGCCGAGAAGATCATCGACGCGCTGGCCGCCGCCTTCCCGCTGGAGGGCCGCGCGCTGCACATCACGCCGTCGATCGGCATCTGCGTCTATCCGGACGACGGCGCCGACGTCGAGACGTTGATGCGCCACGCCGACGCCGCCATGTACCACGCCAAGGCCAGCGGCCGCAACAACTACCAGTTCTTCCATCAAAGTATGAACCAGGCGGCGGCCCAGCATTTCGAGCTGGAGAGCAGCCTGCGCGGCGCGCTGGCGAACCAGGAGTTCGAGCTGCACTTCCAGCCGATCATGGACATCGGCACGCGCCGCCTGCATGCGATGGAGGTGCTGCTGCGCTGGCGCCGGGCGGACGGCATGTTGGTCATGCCCGACAGCTTCATCCCCATCATCGAGGAGAACGGCCAGATCGTGCCGATCGGCGAATGGGTGATCCGCGCCGCCTGCGCGCAGAGCATGGCGTGGATGCGGCAGGGGCTGGCGCCGGTGCCGCTGGCGGTCAATTTGTCGCCGCGCCAGTTCATGCATCGCGGCTTGATCGAGTCGATCCGCCGCACCCTCGACGAGACCGGCATCGATCCGGCGCTGCTTGAGTTCGAGATCACCGAGACGGCGCTGATGCAGCACGGCGAGCAGACCTTGGACATTCTCGGCCAGATCAACAGCATGGGCATCCGCCTGTCGATCGACGACTTCGGCACCGGCTATTCCAGCCTGGCCTACCTGAAGCGCTTCCCGGTCAAGAAGATCAAGATCGACCGCGCCTTCGTCAAGGAGTTGGAGCAGAGCGCCGAGGACCGCGCCATCGTGGCGGCGATCATCGCGCTGTCGCACAGCCTGCAGCTGTCGGTGGTGGCGGAGGGCGTCGAGACCGAGGGCCAGTACGCCCTGTTGCAGCGCGAGGGCTGCCAATACGCCCAGGGCTATCTGTTCTCGCAGCCGGTGTCGCACAGCGCCGCGCAGCTGCTGCTGCCACGGCGCTGACGGGCGCGCGGCAAGGGCGCGCCCGTTTTCACTTATATCTCAACGATGACTGCGGACGTCAACGCTTACTGCTGGCTCCAGGCGTCGCGCCAGTTGCTGCCAACACCGGGTTCGAAGTGTGTCGCCTGCGGGCTCCACTGCACGCAGTAGCCGTTGTAGGGGAAGGGCTTGCAGACGTAGACCTTGCCGTCCTTCGGTTGCAGCACGCGGCTGCCCGCCTTGTAGCTGGTCAGGCCGGCCGGGAAGGTGAAGTCGTAGGCGCCCGGCTTGCCTTGCTCGCTCAGGTTGATGACGAAGGTCTTCTGCAGCAGCGTGCCGCCCGACAGCGTCGCCTTCAGCACCAACTGGTGCGGACCGGCCTTCGGCTGGTTCAGCGCCAGCGCGAACGGCGCGCTGTTGTTGTTCAGCGCCGCCGAGGCGAAGCCCTTGGCCACGCCGGCGCCGTCGTACAGATAGGCGCCCAATTCCATCTCGGCGTTGGCGCTGACGCTGAAGTCGATGCTCAACTGGCCGTTCTTGATGACGTAGGCGGTTTTCAGGTCGGCGACGCTGAAGTCGCTCACCGACGGCGGCGTCTCCTTGTTGACCTGCACCTCGACCCGCGTCAGATTGCTGCCGGCCTTGGCGTAGACGGTGTTCTGGCCGTAGACCGGATTGACGACGCCGTTCTGGCCGATCTGGCCGGCGCGCAGCAGCGGCTGTTCGGCGTTGATGCGGCTGGCCAGCAGGTGCGACCAGTTGTTGCGCTGGCCGTCGGCGGCGCTGGCGATGAGCACCTTGGTTTGCAGCTCCGGGCGCTCGCCGGCGGCGTCGAACACGCGGCTGGCCACGCTGTCGCCGATGTTCAGGTCGAGCGAGGGGTAGATGGTGCCGGCCTGGCTCCATTGCGGCGGCGGCGTGGCGCCGTCCTTGAACATCACGTCGACCAGGTTGTAGAAGCTGTTGGGTGTGTCGCCGATCTCCCACACGCCGAGGATCACTTGGTAGCCGCTGCGCGGCGGCACCGTGCAGTTGTGGCTGACCTGCTTGGGCGGTTGGCGCATGCCGCCGTCGACGACGCAGAACGGTGTGAGGTCGAAGGCGGCGCGGCCCAGTTTTTGGTTCGGGTTCCAGTCGGCGCGGGTGATGTAGTAGCGCCAGTTGCGGGTGGCGTGGTTGGCGGTGAACTGCCAGCGGAAGACGTTGGCGCCGGCCTTCAGTTCGCGCTTGGTCCAGCGGCTGCTGGTCTGCTCATTGAGTTCGCCGAACTGGGCCAGGCCGGCGCTGGCCAGCACCTCGTCGGCCGGGCCGCGCGCCGGGAAGCCGGACGGTCCCTCGACGCTTTGCGGTTCCCACTGGATGGCGCCGCAGTTGCCGTTGCCGCCTTGTTTGCACAGCAGGTTGCGCGATTCGGGTTGCTCGATGTAGCCGTGGGCGGACACGCCGGCGCTGGCCAGCAGGGTGCAGCCCGCGGCGATTTTGGTGAAATGATGCACGTCGGTTTTCCTCTAGAACTTGTGGTGGATGGAGTATCCGCGCGGCGGCGGTGCGGGCCGGGGATGGCCGCTTGGCGTTCCCGTTATGCCCGCACCGCGCCGTCAGACGCGGCATTGTATTGCGCACCACAAAAGAGGGCTGTTCCGCTTGCCCGTCGTCCCTATTGAGCGTTCCAGGCGTCCTGCCAGTTGCTACCCACGCCGGGTTCGTAGTAGGTCGAGTTGGCGCTCCACTGGAGGCAGTAGCCGCTGTACGGGAAGGGTTTGCAGACATACACCTTGCCGTTCTTCGGTTGCAGCACACGCGTGCCGGCCTTGTAGCTGCCCAGGTTGGCCGGGAAGACGTAGTCGTAGGCGGCCGGTCCGCTGTCCTCGCTCAGGCTGATGTTGAAGGTTTTCTGCAGCACCGCGCCGCTGCCCTTGACGACGGCCTTGAGCACCATCTGGTGCGCGCCCGCCTTGGGCTGGTTCAGCGCCACCGCCAGCGGCGCGCTGTTGTTGTTCAGCGTGGCCGTGGCGTAGCCCTTGGCCAGGCCGGCGCCGTCGTACAGATAGGCGCTCAGGTCCATTTCGGCGTTGGCGCTGACGCTGAAGTCGATGCTCAACTGGCCGTTCTTGATGACGTAGGCGGTCTTCAGGTCGCTGACGCTGAAGTCGGCGGCCGGCGGCGGAGTCTCTTTGTTGACCTGCACCTCGACCCGCGTCAGGTTGCTGCCGGCCTTGGCGTAGATGGTGTTCTGGCCGTAGACGGGGTTGATGGCGCCGGCCTGGTCGAGTTGGCCGGCGCGCAGCAGCGGCTGTTCGGCGTTGATGCGGCTGGCCAGCAGGTACGACCAGTTGTTGCGCTGGCCGTCGGCGGCGTTGGCGATGACCACCTTGGTTTGCAGCTCGGGATGCTCGCCGGCGGCGTCGAACACGCGGCTGGCCACGCTGTCGCCGATGTTCAGGTCGAGCGAGGGGTAGATGACGCCGGCCTGGCTCCATTGTGGCGGCGGGGTGCCGCCGTCCTTGAACAGCACGTCGACCAGGTTGTAGAAGCTGTTGGGGGTGTCGCCGATCTCCCACACGCCGAGGATCAGGTGGTAGCCGGTGCGCGGTGGCACCGTGCAGTTGTGGCTGACCTGTTTGGGCGGTTGCTGCATGGCGCCGTCGATGACGCAGAAGGGGGTGAGGTCGAAGGCGGCGCGGCTGAGTTTTTGGTTCGGGTTCCAGTCGGCGCGGGTGAGGTAGTAGCGCCAGTTGCGCGTGGCGTGGTTGGCGGTGAACACCCAGTTGAAGACGTTGGCGCCGGCCTTCAGTTCGCGCTTGCTCCAGCGGCTGCTGGTCTGTTCATTGAGTTCGCCGAACTGGGCCAGGCCGGCGCCGGCCAACACGCCGTCGGCCGGACCGCCGGCGGGGAAGCCGGACGGTCCCTCCAGGCTTTGCGGCTCCCATTGGATGGCGCCGCAATTGCTGTTGCCGCCCTGCTGACACAGCAGGTTGCGGGACTCGGGCAGGCTGATGTAACCGTGGGCGGATACGCTGGCGCTGGCCAGCATGGCGCAGCTGGCTGCGATCTTGGTGAAGTTGTTCACGTCGGTCTTCCTCTTCAACTAGCGGGGGATGGATACATCCGCGCAGCGGCCACGGAGGTCCGCGGTGGATGCCTGTTCGGCGCCCGTTCTGTCCGCGCCATTGTGCAGAATACTGCATCGTTTGGCGCGCCACTAGCCTGAATTTTTCATAAAAAAGGGCAAGAATGTCGTAAGTGATTGATAAAATGTGAGTTATCTAGAAACACAGTCAATCAACACGAACGC
>NZ_JAEMNU010000118.1:0-80539 GCF_016461825.1 Rugamonas violacea
TGCGTCGATGCGGTCGCCAATTGGTTCATCCAAAAAGACGAGAGTAAACGCGAAAACGGCCAAGTTTACAAGGGCGGCCGCAACTCATTGAATGTAAACGGATTTTTCGGCCAAGCGCACGACGGTCCGGACTTGTGTATAACGGCGTGCGTTTAGGGTCGTGCCGGCGACTTTATGCATGGTGAACTTAATGTCGGCAATTGGACAACTTTCTGCTGACCATATTCGGCTGCGGATTCAATCGGCACGAGACGAGTTCCACAATCGCCGATCGCCGTATTCGATTCAAGACAGGACACTCCATCCCCGGAAAATGTCCGGCAAAAAAAAGGCCGGCCACATCGTGAGATGGGCCGGCCTGAAACGCTTTTTAGGCGTGGGGATGGTCGGTGTCCGGCGGCAATCGTGCCGCCTGGATGAAATTCGTGCCGGAAAATAAGTCCGGCAACTTGTCGCACGGCTTGAACCGCGCGCTACAGGTGTTACTTTGCCAGCAATACCCAAAGTCAGGCTTAGGACTTCATTAAGGCAGCTTAAATACTCCTTCGCCCCCTTACAATCATCAGGCTAGTGAGTTTGTCCGGACTACGTTATCGTTTTGACTATCAGCAGGGTCCGCTGGCGCGCGGGAAAGGCACAATGCCTGGCGCGTCGGCCAGGCATTGAAGGGGAATTGGTGCCGATGTTTAAGGCCACCGGCTAGCCTGCTGAGTCATGCTCTGTGACATCCCTTGCCAGCTTGGACACGGTGACCAACTGGAGCACGCTTGGTACAGCGAGACGGATAATATAGGGTCAATATGACGGCCAAATGACCATTGGCGATTTTTCGTCGCGCGGCACGAGAGACCTTACACAAGCTAGGGATTTGCAATGACAACACCGGTTTCCCCACCGCACCGCAGCGCGCCGCAACCGGCAACCGCGCTGCTGCTGGCCGCCCTACTGAATGCCTGCACACCACTGGCGCCACCGCCAATACCGGTGCCGGCCGCAGCCATATCGCCGGCCAAACCATCAGTGCCGACGCCCCCTTCCAACGCGGCGCACGCCGACATGGACGCGACCACGCAAGCGCCTTACCAGCACGCCCGCCAACTCGGCCAACAGGTGTTGAGCATAGCGCCGGGCCGCTCATTGATTGCCGTCACCGTCAGGCGCGGCGGCGCCTTCGCCCGCTTCGGCCACGACCACGTGGTGGCCAGCCGCGCCATCAGCGGTCTGGTCGCGCCGGCGGCGGGGCTGGCCGATTTCAGCTTCCGTCTCGACCAGTTGACGGTCGATGAAGCCGAACTGCGCATCCAAGCCGCCCTGGACACGCAACCGGGCGCCGACGCCATCGCCGGCACCCGCCACAATATGTTGGTCAAGGTGCTCGACGCCGAACGCTATCCGCTGGTCAAGGTGCACGTCGAGCGCGGCGCCGCTGCCAATGCTGATGCCGATGCTGATGCTGATGCTCCGCTGGCGGTCAGCATCACCTTGCACGGCGTCAGCCGCACGCTGTCGATTCCGGTGCGCATCGAACGCGAGCGAAACACCTTGCGCGCCACCGGCACGGTACGCTTCAAGCAAAGCGACTTCGGCATCGTGCCCTACTCGCTGATGGGCGGCGCGCTGGCCGTGCAAGACCAGCTGGAATTGCGCTTCGACCTGGTCGCGCTGGCGCCGTAAACAAAAAAATGCCCGCAAGCTTGCGCTGCGGGCGAAAGGTTTCAAATCGGGAGAGACTTGAAAGAGCAAGGCCATTGTGGCAGTGCAGCATGACATCTTGATGACAAATCAGTCAATATTTCTACCAAGACTAGAAATGAGCCGGCTCCTGGTCTTGACCGCACCGGCCGCTGGCCGCTGGCCGCTGGCCAGCCTAGCGCGCCACCATCAAGCGCAGGCCGAGGCCGACGAAGATCGTGCCGGCAATGCGGTCCAGCCACAGTCCGGCACGCGGATGGCGGTTGATCCACTTGCCCACTGCGCCGGAAAAATAGCCCAACAAACCGAACAGCAAGCAACCCTGGGCCGTGAAGATCAGTCCCAGCTGCGCCGTCTGCCAACTGACATCGCCACGCTCGGCGATGACGAACTGCGGCAAAAAAGACAGGAAGAACAACACCACCTTCGGGTTGATGCTATTGGCGAACAAGCCTTTGGCGAACAGCTTGCCCAGGCTGTCGTCGGGCAGGCCGTCGCCGCCGACGCGGGTGCCGCCACGGCTACGCAAGGCGCCGATGCCCAGCCACACCAGATACAGGCCGCCGAGCAGCTTGAGGCCGCCGAAGGCCAGTGGCGACGCGGCGATCAGCGCGCTCACGCCCAAGGTGGCCAGCACCGTATGGCTGAGGCAACCGAGCGCGCAGCCGAGGCCGAAGGCCATGCCCTGGCGCCGGCCGCGCGACATGCCTACACCCAACACCATCAAATTGTCCGGTCCCGGCGAAACGGTGATCGCCACGGCGACGCCAAGGAAGGCGAGAGCTTGTTCTGGAGTAATGAGCACGATACAGTTTCCCGGTCGAAAAAAACGCCATAATACCCGGGAGGAACGGAGGATGGCAAAAACAGCCACTTTTACGCGGCTGTGGCTTGCGTTTCGGCAGCGACCTGGCGTTGTCGATTAAAATGGCTTGCTCAGCCGCTTACTCTTATCACGCCGGTGTCGGCGCCGCAGTGGCGGGCCGACAACCCCGACCACCCATGAATATTGCACGCAAGATGCCAATTCTCCATCCCCGTCTTGCGCCAAGCCACCGCGCCGCAGCGCGGCCAGCGTCTGCGTCTGCGTTTGCGTCTGCGTTTGCGTCTGCGACCGCCAGCTCGCCGCGCCGGCCCGACCAGGCCATCACACCCGGTCTGCTCATCCGACTGCTGCGACTGCTGCGACTGCTGCGGCTGCTGCCGCTGTTGCTGTGTCTGCTGTCGCTGCTGTGTCTGCTCGCCGCCCTGCCCGCCCGCGCCGCATCGCTGGCGACCTTGCAGGACGGCCAAACCAGCCTCGACCTGGCGCCCCACGCCACCCTCTACCACGCCGCCGCCGGCCAATCGCCCCCGGCCAGCGCCGCCGGCCTGCCCGCCATGCTGGCCGGCCTGCGCCCCGCCGCCAAAGTCGACCTGCTGGGCGGCAGCTACTGGCTGCACGTCGAGTTGCGCAACGACAGCACCACCACCGCCTGGGTGGTCGATCCCAACGACACGCTGATCGACCAGGTCGAGATCGGCCTCTACGGCGCCGACGGCACCGTCAACCGTCGGCAAACGGGCTACCGCGCGCCGCACGACTACATGCTGCATTACGGCAAGGACATCGAATTGCAGCCCGGCCAGCGCTACCAATTGCTGCTGCGCTTCTCCAGCCCCTACTACGCCCGCACGCCGGTGTTCGCGCTGGCGCCGCAGCCGGCCTACCAGCGCCTGGTGGCGCGCGAGAACGTGCTGACCATCGGCGCCATCGGCGCGCTGCTGGCCTTGGCGCTGTTCAACTTCTTCATCTACTCCTACACCCGCGACAAGTCCTCGTTGTACTACTCGCTGTACGTGCTCAGCTACGCCGCCGGCTGGGGCCTGACCTTCCACCTCGGCACCGACCTGTTCGACTGGCACGATCTGCGCGTCCACTACCTGCCCTTCTTCCTGCTACCGGTGCTCAGCACCTTGTTCTACACCCACTTCCTGCGTCTGCGCCAGCACGCTCCCCGGCTGTACCGGCTCAGCCACATCAACCTGGCGCTGCCGCTGCTGGCCCTGCCCAGCTGCTACTTCGCGCTCAGCTACGCCCACACCCTGGCCACCATCGTCATCATGATCTGGATGACCTTGGCGCTGATCAGCGGCATCGTCGTCTGGTGCCAGGGTTACCAACCGGCGCGCTTCTTCGTGCTCGGCTTCGCCGCGCTGATGTTGCCCGGCCTGCTGATCCTGCCCGCCAACGTCGGCCTGATCCCCGCCGTGGTGCAGAACGCCCAGCTGTTCACCCTGCTCGGCGGCACCCTCGACGGCCTGCTGCTGGCCTTCGCCCTGGCCGACCAGATCCGCCTGCTGCGCAACACCCTGGAGCAGCGCGTCGCCGAGCGCACCACCGAGCTGAACGCCGCCAAGGAGCACGCCGAGGTGGTCAGCCGCCACCGCATCGATTTCCTGTCGGCGATGAGCCACGACATCCGCACCCCGCTGGCCGGCGTCATCGGCATGCTCAAATTCGCCATGCGCGACCGCAGCGTGCGCGGCCGCACCGAGGAATACCTGCGCATCGGCCTGCAGAACGGCGAGGCGCTGCTGACCATCCTCAACGACATCCTCGACTACTCGAAGATCGACGCCGGCAAGCTATCCATCGAAAGCGTCGACTTCGACCTGATGCTGCTACTCGACGACGCCGTCGCCATCCTGCAGGCCCAGGCCGACGCCAAAAGCCTGCTGCTGCGCCGCGACGTGGCGCTGGACCTGCCGCGCTACGTGCGCGGCGACCCGACCCGGCTGCGCCAGATCCTGCTCAATCTGCTGGGCAACGCCATCAAGTTCACCGACGGCGGCGAGGTCCAATTGCAGGTGACGGCGCTGCCGGCCCTGCCCGGCGACGGCGACGGCGGCCGCGCGGCGGCGTTGCGCTTCGCCGTCAGCGACACCGGCCCCGGCATCGCGCCGGCCACCTTGTCGCGCCTGTTCCAGAAATTCGAGCAGGCCGACCACTCGACCACCCGGCGCTACGGCGGCACCGGCCTCGGTCTGGCGATCTGCAAGGAGCTGGCCGAGTTGATGGGCGGCGGCATCGGCGTCGACAGCCGGGTCGGCGCCGGCTCGACCTTCCACGTCACCTTGCCGCTGGCGCCCGGCGTGGCGCCGCCGCCCGATCCGCTGGCCGCGCCGCGCCGCCAGCCGCACGCCTACCGGCTCAGCGTGCTGTGCGCCGAGGACGTGCGCACCAACCAAATCATCATCGCCACCCTGGTCGAACAGATGGGCCACGACATCCACCTGGTCGAGAACGGCCTGCAAGCCCTGCAGGCGCTGGCCAGCGCCAGCTACGACCTGGTGCTGATGGACGGCCGCATGCCGCTGATGGATGGCGAACAGGCGGTGCGCGTGATCCGCGCCGGCGGCGACCTGCAACACCGCGTGCTCGAACCGACGGTGCCGGTGATCGCCCTGACCGCCAACGCCAGCGACCTCGACCGCGCCCGCTACCTGGCCGCCGGCATGGACGGCTTCCTCAGCAAGCCGGTCGACGAGCGCCTGCTATACGACCAGTTCGAGCAAACCATCGCCCGCCTGCTCAGCCGTGGCCGGGGGCTGCGTCCGGCCACGGCCATGGCTGAAAAGGCGCCGGCGTCCGGCCAGACGCCGCCCAGCGATGCCGATCTGGCCGCCCAGTTCGGCATCGCGCCGCTGCCGGCCGACCTGGCGCCGCCGGCCGGCGCGTTCGAGCCGCCGGCGCCGGACCGCGCCGCCCAAGCGGTGCAGCCGGCTCAACCGGCTCAGCCGACGCAGCCGAATACCATCCGCATCCAGCCGCTGGCCGGGCTGTCGCACAAACATCTGCAACGCATCACCCAAGCCTTCCTCGACGAGGCGCCGCGGCGCTTCGCGCTGGCGCGCCAGGCCTTGGCCGAGGGCAACGCGGCGGCCGCCTCGACCGCCCTGCACGCGCTCAAGGGCAGCGCCGCCTACCTCAGCTCGACCCGGCTGCACGGCCTGTGCCACCAGCTCGAGGAACTGGCCAGCGCCGGCGCGCTGGAGTCGGTCCTCACCGCCCTGCCGCAGCTGGAGGAAGCGTTGCAACAAGCCTGCGCCGACCTGCGCGACAGCCATTGCAACAATTGCATCGCCACACTGCCCGGCGCCGCCTGAGCGTGGCCGCGGCGATCGGCGGTAGCATATGCACACCAACCCCAAGAACCACCCCCAATATGAGTCGCGCAACATGAGCAACGAAATCAGGGCCTGGGTGCGCATGCCCTCGGCCAAGCGGCTGGACTTGCTCGACCCGACCCCGTTCGACTGGGAGGACGCCGACCTGGCGCTGGGCCTGGCCCGCACCTACCGCTGGGGCGGCCACTCGGCCTGGCCGCTGCCGCTGTCGGTGGCCCAGCATTCGATCGCCGTCATGCTGATCCGCCGCGCCGCCGGCGCCCGCCCGCCCGACCCGGTGCGCGAGCTGCGCGAGCTGCTGCACGACGCCGAAGAGGGCCTGCTCGGCTTCGACTGCATCTCCGTGCTCAAACCCTTCCTCGGCGAAGCCTTCCGCGAGCTGACCCAGCGGCTGGAGCAGGCGGTGTTCCTGCGCTACGGCCTGCCGCACTGGACCAGCCGCGAACACGCCCTGCACAAGCGCGCCGACCGGCTGGCCGCCGCCAGCGAAGCGGTGCACGTGGTCGGCTGGTCGCGCCACGAGGTGCGGCGCACCCTGAAAATCAGCGCGACGCCGCTCGATGTCGACCCGTTGCAACAACTATACGGCGGCACGCCATGGGAACCCTGGACCCCGGTGCTGGCTTGCGAACGTTTCCTGGAGCAATTGAACCTGTTGAAAGGACGCCTCTAGCGGCCCGCCGAAAGTCGTCAAAGCCGCCTGGCCAGCGGCTTTGCGGCCGTCGGCGCGGAGCACTTCGCAGGCGTTTTCTCATTAAAGTCGGCTAAGCGACAGTTTTTAAAGCGCTTTTTAGAGATATCCACACCAACTGTGGATAAGCTTGTGGGTAAGTGCCACTTGACAGCGCGGAACGCCAGTATCGATGCGGGTTTCAACAAAATGCCCAATCCACAGGCAATAATTTTTATGAATAAAATCAATGACTTACAAACACACAACTGGGCTCGTCAAAGATTCCTTCCGTCAATACAAAAAATATTTTTTGTGCATAACACCAGCCTGACACCACCGCCCGGGAATCCTTTGACAAAACTTCCGCCTAGGAATAGTGTCACTCTACGGAACAGGTCTATTCACTCGCCACAGGAAGATGCATGAACCTGAACGACGACGACAGCAACACCGACTGGATGATCGATGACGAATCGAACCCGGCCGCCCCGGCCGCCGACACGGCCACGCCGGCGCCGTGGAAGGTGCTGATCGTCGACGACGACGTCGACGTGCATGTGGTGACGAAATTTTCATTGAGCAACGCCTGCTTCATGGGGCGCCGCCTGTGTTTCCTGCACGCCTACAGCGGCGACGAGGCGCTGACCGTCCTGCGCAACAGCGGCGACGTGGCGCTGGTCCTGCTCGACGTCATCATGGAGACCAGCGACGCCGGCCTGCGCGTGGCGCGGCAGATCCGCGAGGAACTGGACAACCAGTTGGTGCGCATCGTGCTGCGCACCGGCCAGCCCGGCCAAGCGCTGGAGCACAGCATCATCCTCGACTACGACATCAACGACTTCTGGTGCAAGACCGACCTGACCACCCGCAAGCTGTTCACCACGGTGATCTCCTCGCTGCGCGGCTACGCCAACCTGCTGGCGGCGCGCCAGCGCAGCGACGCCCTGGCGGCGGCGCTGGCCAGGAGCCGGCAACTGCTGGCCGCGCTGGACCAGCACGCCATGCTGATGGCCTTCAACCGCCACGGCAAGATCACCGAACTCAACGACAAACTCTGCACGACACTGCAATATTCCCGCGAGGAACTGCTGGGCCAGGGCGGCGAGGCCCTGCTGCCCCAGCCCTGGCCGGCCGAGCAGCAGGCGGCGGCGCTGGCCGCGCTGGCCCGGGGCGAGCCTTGGAGCGATGTGGTTGGCATGCGGCGCCGTGACGGCGAGCTACTGAAGCTGCAACTGAGCGTCACGCCGACGTTGGACGCGGACGGCAAACCCAGCCAATACATCGCCCTCGCCACGCCCGTTTAATGGCAAGTCCGACAATTTGTGACAAGAAGTACTGTATGGACATACAGTCGTCATCTGCCGGTAATTTCGCCCAACACGCGGCGTAAACGTCGGCATCTTGCGTTCCGCAAGTGACTCGACCGGGCTAAGTTACGGATTGTTAAGGGGTTTTTCGGATATCCACAATGGCTGTGGATATCTTTGTGGACAACCCCCTATTGACAGGCCGGAGACCCTGTAACGGTGCGGCTTACAACAAACTGCCTATCCAAAAGGCAAAAACATAATCCTTATAAATCAATGACTTACAAACATCATGTTTCGTGCATGAAAAAACATCACGAAATTTCTTATCCATATTATTTGTGCATAACTTAAGCCGCCGGACGACTAAGCAGGGGAATAGCACGGACACACCAATTTCCTGCCGGAAAAGAAATCCGACAGGAAAGTTGGCGGCAAGGGAATCGCCGTCAATGGCGTCCCTTTCGCCGCAGTTCGGGATGTAATAGCACCCGTTTGATGACTTCCGGATCGATATTGTGGGATTTCAAGTATTCGATCGCGCAAATCGAGCTGAAACTGGCCTGCACCGCGATGCCCCGGTCGACCACCTCGCTACTCTGCATATTGCTGCGGAGTTGATAGATTGAGGGCGGCGCGCTGGCCTGCGGGGCGTCCAGGATGGGAGCGTTGATCATGATCGGTCTCTTTTCAGTTGAGGAAATCGGTCCAGGCCAATGCCAAAGCGGGGTGGCAGAAGGAGTATCGAACAATGGTGAGCAAAGTCAATGGCAGCTTCGTATCGACTCCGATTTTTTCTGCCGGGCGGCCGTGACTGCATGTGGAAACCCGCATGGACAGCGGCGCCGGCGACGGCGATAATTGCGCCATGACACCTGTGACAGCCCCCGATCGGCCCCGGCCCGCCTCCCTCAGCGACCTGTTCCTCTCCTTCACCGTGCTGGCCCTGCAGGGCTTTGGCGGCGTGCTGGCCGTGGTGCAGCGCGAACTGGTCGAGCGCAAGCGCTGGCTGACCCAGGAAGAATTCATCGAGGAATGGGCGGTCGCCCAGATCATGCCCGGCCCCAACGTGGCCAACCTGGCGCTGATGATAGGCGGCCGCTATTTCGGCCTGCCCGGCGCGATGGCGGCGCTGAGCGGCATGCTGGCCGTGCCGCTGGTCATCGTGGTGTTGCTGGCTGTGCTGTACGGACACTATTCCGACAACCCCGCCGTGGCCGGCGCGTTGCGCGGCATGGCGGCCGTCTCGGCCGGCCTGATCGTCGCCACCGGCGTGAAGCTGGCCTCGGCGCTGAAAAAACATCCGCTGCCGCTGGCCTTGAGCTTGCCGCTGGCCCTGCTGGCGGTGCTGTTCATGGTGGTGTTGCACTGGCCCCTGCCCTACACGCTGGCCAGCCTGGGCGGCCTGGGCTGCGCGCTGACCTGGCGCAGGCTCAAGCCATGAGCGCGCCGCCACTGCCGCCTTTGCAATTGGCGCTGGACTGGGCCGACTGGCTCAATCTGTTCGGCCACTATTTGATGCTGTCGCTGATGTCGGTCGGCGGCGCCATCTCCACCACGGCGGAGATGCACCGCTTCCTCGTCGTCGAGCAGCACTGGCTGACCCAGGCGCAGTTCAACGACTCGATCGCCATCGCCCAGGCGGCGCCGGGACCGAACGTGCTGTTCGTCGCCCTGATGGGCTGGAATGTGGGCTTGAACGCCGGCAGCACGGCGGCGGCCCTGCTCGGCGTGTTGACGACGATGCTGGGCATCATGTTGCCGAGCACCACGCTGACCTATCTGGCGGCGCGCTGGGGCCACCGCAACCGCGAGCTGCGCGCCGTACGCGCCTTCAAGCAGGGCATGGCGCCGGTGGTGGTCGGCCTGCTGGTGTCGGCCGGCATCATCCTCGGCAGCGCCCACCGCGTCGCGGCCACCGACTGGCCGCTGTGGTTGCTGTCGAGCGTCGCCGGCCTGCTGATCTGGCGCAGCAAGATTCATCTGCTGTGGCTGATGGCGGCCGGCGCCCTCGTTGGCGCGCTGCAACTGGTCTGAATTATGATTGGAACCGGGCATGCCGGCGAACCCCGGCGGCGCGACGCCAGGGTCGGACCCGACGGGTCCGACCCTAGATTGCGCCCCGGGGTTTTGCCGGCGCAGCGGTGACGCGCACAGATAAAAAAAGGGCCGCCCCCGCAGGCTCGACCCTTTTTTCGTGTTCTTACCGGCCCGGACGGCGTGCCGTCCAGCCGGAGCGGCTTACTCCTTGACCGACTCGATGGCGAAGCTCAGGCTGACGTCGTCGCCGACGTAGGGAGCGTATTTGCCGGCGTTAAACTCGGTGCGCTTGATCTTGGCCACCGCGTTGGCGCCGCAGGCATCCTTCTTGAGCATCGGATGCGGCATGCACTGGAACGAGGTCACGGTCAGGGTCACCGGCTTGGTGACGCCCTTGATGGTCAGGTTGCCGTCAACCGAGGCCAGCTTGTCGCCGTCGAAGTTGAACTTGGTCGACTTGTAGCTGATCGTCGGGAACTTGGTGGTGTCGAAGAAGTCCTCGGCCTGGATGTGGTTGTTGAACACGCTGTTGCCGGTGTCGACCGACTTGGTGTCGATCACCACATCGACCGAACCGGTCTTGGCGGCGCGGTCCAGCGTGATCTTGCCGGTGGTGTTGTTGAAGCGGCTCTGTTGGGTCGAGTAGCCGAAGTGGCTGTACTCGAAACGCGAGAAGGTGTGGCTAGGGTCGATATTGTAGGTATCGGCGGCGGCGAAGGCGGACATCGAGAAACCAGCGGCGATCAACAGGGCAACAATTTTTTTCATGTGGGACTCCAAGAGTGGACGGGGGATTCAAGATTCGACCAGGCTGCGCACCTTTTTGCACGCAACACACATTGCCTAGTTGTTATCATATCGAATGCAGCAAATTATGCTCGCGCACCATTGAGAAGTAAAACGAAATATTTCCCGCTTTATGATCGAAAAAATCGATAATAGCGTCACGCAAGTATCAGAAAATTCGCAACATCGCATTTCTTAATACTTTTTAAGCATATAGAAAGCTTTATATCTTCGTTTACCTGAACATAGGGTCGATGCCATACTCCACGGCATCGAAGTATCCGGCCAGACTCACCAAGTCGCCCAGACCGCCCTACAGCCCTCGTGCGATCCGCGAGCCAGGTACACGCAACAACCCGCCGCCGCGCGCCTAGACGCCCGCCGGCCATTACCCCTACTCCAGATTTATGCGCAATTTGACCAGTTTCTCCGCACCACCACCCGCTACCCAACGTCCCACGCTGATCCGCATCGCCGGCGCCAACAAGACCTTCGCCCTGCCCAAGGGCGGCCAGTTCCACGCCGTGCGCGACGTCACGCTGGAGGTGCGCGAAGGCGACATCTTCGGCCTGATCGGCAAGAGCGGCGCCGGCAAGTCCACCCTGCTGCGCCTGATCAACCTGCTCGAACGCCCCGACAGCGGCAGCATCACCGTCGACGGCCGCGAACTGACGGCGCTGCCCAAGAACGAACTGCGCGACGCCCGCCGCAACATCGGCATGATCTTCCAGCAGTTCAACCTGCTGCAAAACGCCAGCGTGTTCGACAACGTCGCCTTCCCGCTGCGCATCCACGGCGGCATGAACACCGAACAGATCGCCAGCCGCGTCACCGACTGCCTGGCCCTGGTCGAACTCAGCGACAAGACCGACAGCTATCCGGCGCAACTGTCCGGCGGCCAGAAGCAGCGCGTCGCCATCGCCCGCGCCCTGGCCAGCGGCCCGGCCGTGCTGCTGTGCGACGAGCCGACCTCGGCGCTCGACGCCGAAACCACCCGCGCCCTGCTCGGCACGCTGCGCGACATCAACCAGCGCCTCGACGTCACCATCGTCATCGTCAGCCACGAACTCGACGTGCTCGGCGAAATCTGCAACCGCGTCGCCGTCATCGAACACGGCGCCATCGCCGAACAGTTCGACCTCGACGACGACACCACCGCGCGCCAGACCGTGCTGGGCCGCGAACTGGCCGTCCTGCGCGCCGACATCGTCGCCGCCCGCGCCCGCAAGGAGCACCAACATGCTTGAATTTTTCACCACCGAACTGCCGGCCCGCCTGGCCCCCGTCGTCGAGATGCTGCCCGAAATGTGGCTGGCGCTGGGCCAGACCCTGACCATGCTCGGCATCGGCCTGACTGCCGCCGTGCTGCTCGGCGGCCCGCTCGGCATCCTGCTGTTCCTGGTCGCCGACGGCCAATCGCTGCACAACCGCCCCGCCGCGCTGATCCTCGGCTGGCTGGTCAACACGGTGCGCTCCTTCCCCTTCATCATCTTGCTGGTGGCGCTGGTGCCGTTCACCCGGATCATCGCCGGCACCTCGATCGGCCCGCTGGCCGCCGCCGTGCCGCTGTCCTTCGCCGCCATCCCCTACTTCGCCCGCATGGTCGAACAGAGCCTGCGCGAAGTGCCGCGCGGCGTCATCGAGGCGGCCCACGCCATGGGCGCCACCGAGTTGCAGATCGTCACCCGCGTCCTGCTGGTCGAAGCCCGCGCCGGCCTGGTGACGGCGCTCACCGTGCTGTCGATCAGCTTCCTCTCCTACTCGGCCGTGGCCGGCGTGGTCGGCGGCGGCGGCATCGGCGACCTGGCCATCCGCTACGGCTACTACCGCTTCGAGACCGACATCATGATCGCCACCGTGGCCATGCTGATCCTCATCGTCCAGGTGATCCAATTCACCGGCAACCGCATTGCCAAACGCATCGACAAACGTTAATCGACAAAGGAAGAAACAGATGACCATCACCCGCCGCGCCCTGCTGCTCTCGTCCCTGACCCTGGCCCTGGCGGCCGGTTCCGCCGCCGCCAAAGACCCGAAAGAACTGGTCATCGGCACCAGCTCCGGCCCCTACGCCGACCAGATCAAGCTGGGCATCAAGCCCATCCTGGAAAAGCAGGGCTACAAGATCAAACTGGTCGAGTTCAACGACTACGTGCAGCCCAACTTCGCGCTGGCCGAGGGCTCGCTCGACGCCAACGTCTTCCAGCACGCCGTCTACCTGAACAAATTCGCCGCCGAGCACAAGCTGGCGCTGACCGCCCTGGTGCAGATTCCGACCGCGCCGATCGCCATCTACAGCCGCAAGCACAAGGCGCTGGCCGAGGTGCGCGAAGGCCAGACCGTGGCCATGCCGAACGACCCGACCAACCAGGCGCGCGCGCTGGTCATCCTCGACCAGCTGGGCTGGGTCAAGCTGCGTGACAAGTTCGATCCGATCCGCGTGTCGGAGAAGGACATCGTCGCCAATGTGAAGAAAGTCAAACTGGTGGCGCTGGAGGCGGCCCAGCTGCCCCGTTCGCTGCAGGACACCGACTACTCCTTCATCAACGGCAACTACGCGCTGGCCTCGGGCATCCGCTTGAAGGAAGCGCTGCTGACCGAGAAGATCTCGGCCAACTACGTCAACCTGGTGGCGATCCGCACCGCCGACAAGGACAAGCAATTCGCCAAGGACCTCGCGGCGGCCTACCGCTCGCAAGCCTTCCTCGACGTGACCAACAAGCACTTCGCCGACTACGCCAAGACCGACGACCAGTTGGCCCTGGAAGCGGCCGCCAAACCGGCGAAGAAGTAAGCCCCTCCCCCCGAGGCAAAATCCGGGGTCGAACCCGCCGGGTCCGACCCCGGCTCTCCGCCTTTGGGTGGTTTTCAAGCGCCGGCACCTCAAGCGCGTGCTAACATGCGCCCATGAAATATAGACTGTTCCTGTTTGATTTGGACGATACGCTGCTCGACTTCAAGGCGTCCGAAAAACTCTCTTTCGTGCGCACCATGTGGGAACTGGGCCTTCGCGACGGCATCGATGGGCTGTTCCACCAGTACCAGGCGATCAACCTGGAACTGTGGAAAAAGTTCGAGGAAGGCAGCGTTTCCAAGGATTTCCTCAAGGTCGAACGCTTCCGCAACACCTTCCTGGCCAAGGGCCTCGAACTGGACCCCGAGGCGGCCAGTCGCATCTATCTGGAGTCGCTGTCGGATACGGTGGTCCTGATCGACGGCGCCACGACGCTCTGCGCGACGCTGGCCGCGATCGCTAAAGTGGGTATCATCACCAATGGCGTCGACGCCATCCAGAACCGCCGCATCGCCAGTTCCGGGCTGTTTGAGCACATTTCCTTCGTCGCGACTTCCGAGGCTTGCGGCTATGCCAAGCCGGACAGTCGATTTTTCGACTATGCCGCCAACCTGGCCGGCACTTTCGCCAAGGACGAAACGATCATCGTCGGCGACCGCTTGGACGCCGACATTCTCGGCGCCAACCGATACGGCATCGACAGTTGCTGGTTCAACCCCGACCGCGCGGCCAACGAATCGACGGCGCTTCCCACCTACGAGGTCGCCAGCCTGCGCGACATCGTTCCGTCCTTGCAGGGGCTGGCGGTCTGTTGAGCGATGCCTGGCGGCCGCAGCGCCGTCAGTCGTTGCGCATCTGCGCCTGCGACACGTTGCTGCCGGCCGGCACGCTCTGCGTCAGCCACACATTGCCGCCGATGGTGGAGCCGGCGCCGATGGTGATGCGCCCCAAAATCGTCGCGCCGGCGTAGATCACCACGTCGTCCTCGACGATGGGGTGGCGCGGCACGCCCTTGATCAACGTGCCCTGCTCGTCGGCCGGGAAGCGCTTGGCGCCCAGCGTGACGTGCTGATACAGCCGCACGCGCTGGCCGATGATGGCGGTCTCGCCGATCACCACGCCGGTGCCGTGGTCGATGAAGAAGCTGGCGCCGATGCGCGCGCCGGGATGGATGTCGATGCCGGTCAGCGAGTGGCTGATGTCGCAGATCAGGCGCGCCAAAAACGGCGAACCGAGTTGCTGCAGCCGGTGCGCCAGGCGGTAGTACAGGATGGCGATGGTGCCCGGATAGCACAGCATGATCTCGGCCATCGAGGTCGCCGCCGGGTCGCCCGAAAAGGCCGCCTGCACGTCCGACACCAGCAGCGCGCGGATCTCCGGCAGGCCGGCGGCGAACTCGCGGGTGATGCAGTTGGCCTGCTCGCTTAGCGCCTCCTCGTCGCAGACGCCGCCGCCGGCGGAGAACTGCAGGCCGCGCCGGACCTGCTCGGTGAGCCGGTTCAAGGTGGTGTTGAGGGTGTCGCCGACGAAGTAATCGATGCTCTCGTCGGTCAAATTGGGCCGCCCGTAGTGGGTCGGGAACAGCACCGCCGACAGGCCGTTGACGATGGTGGTCAAGGCCTCGCGCGAGGGCAGCTCGCGCACCCGGCCGTGGTGGCGGATGTTGTGGGTGGCCTCGCGCGACACGCGCAGCTGCGCGATCACCGGCGCCAGGTTCCAGTGCGTCGGCTTGACGGCGTGGTTGTCAAAGGTATCGATAGTCATCGTGGTTCCGCTTCGCTTGGGGTCACGGCGCGCCGGCCGGGTAAAAAAACGCATGATGCGCAGGCGGACGACAAAAGGGAAGGCATCATTTTGTCGTTCGATATGCGGCATCGACATATGATTATGTCATCCTTGGCGAAAGCGCGCTGGCGCCGGCGCCGACGCCGTGGCGCCAGCTGGCGTAAAATACCGTTCTAACGAACAATAAGTCTTTCATGAATATTCTGCTCACCCTGCTGCTGGCCGGCCTGTCCATGGTCGGACCGCTGGCCATCGACACCTACCTGCCCTCCTTCCCCGCGATCGCCCAGACCTTCGACGCCAGCCCGATGCTGATCCAGCAAACGCTCAGCGCCTTCCTGTTCTGCTTCGCCTTCATGATGCTGTTCTACGGCACCCTGTCCGACTCCTTCGGCCGCCGCCCGGTCATCCTCTGCTCGCTGGTGCTGTACATCGGCGCCTCCGTGGGCGCCGCGCTGGCGCCATCCTACGGCGTGCTGCTGGCCTGCCGCATCCTGCAAGGCCTGGCCGCCGGCGCCGGCTCGGTGGTCGGCCGCGCCATCGTGCAGGACCGCTTCACCGGCGGCGAAGCGCAGAAGATCCTGTCGCACATCATGATGGTGTTCGGCCTGGCGCCGGCCATCGCCCCGGTGCTGGGCGGCTGGCTGCAGGTGTCGTTCGGCTGGCGCTCGATCTTCTGGTTCCTCGCCGCCTTCGGCGTGCTGATGTTCGTCGCCGTGCAGCGCGCCCTGCCGGAGAGCCTGCCGCCGCGCGAACGCCATCCCTTCCACCTCGGCGTGATCGCCGCCAACTACTGGAAGGTGCTGTGCCACCGCCAGTTCCTGCTGGTCTCGGTGGCCGTCGGCATGAGCTTCGCCGGCTTCGCGCTGTACATCGGCTCGGCCGCCTACTTCGTCATGAACATCCTGCACCTGCCGGAGACGGCCTTCGCCTGGCTGTTCATCCCGCTCATCAGCGGCATGGTGGTCGGCTCGGCGCTGGCCGCCAAGTTCGCCCACCGCTACTCGCAGGCGGCGCTGATCTGGGCCAGCTACGCGCTGATGATCGTCGCCGCCGCCGTCAACATCGCCTACAACTACTACTTCGCCGCCGAGGTGCCGTGGGCCGTGCTGCCGCTGTTCGTCTACTCCTTCGCGCTGGCGCTGGCGATGCCGCCGATGACGCTGCTGGCCTTGAACCACTTCCCCAACAACAGCGGGCTGGCCTCGTCGATGCAGTCCTTCATCCAGATGCTGTTGTTCGCGCTGGTGTCCGGCCTGGTGGCGCCGCTGTTGTTCGACAGCGCGCTCAAGCTGGCCTGCGGCGTCATGGCCGGCCTGGTCCTCAGTCTGCTGGCCTGGTTGCTGGCGCAGGGCGATACGACGGCCGACACGGCCAACGCGGCCTAGGCCCGCCGCGCCCAGCGGCGCACCGAGGCCGGCGGCCTCGGGCCTGGGAGCTAGGGCCAGGGCGCCGGCGTCACGTCGACATATTGCGGGCCGCCGTCGGCCGGCTCGGCAGCGCCCGGCGCCGCCTGCTTGAGCCCGTCGTCGTGGCCCAGGGCCAGGATTTCCTTGCGCGCCTCGACAAAATTTGCACTCGACAGCGGCTGCTGCTGGTCCGGCCAGTTGTCGATCGCCCATTCCTGCAGCGCCTCGAAGCGGCGCCACAATTCGCCGACGAACTGCCGGCGTTGATCGCTGTTTTCCATGCTTCCCCCTTGAGTGGTTCACGCCCAGTACCAGTAAGTGCCAGTATATGTTAGGCGCGCAGCGCGGCATGGTGCGCCAGCGCACATGGCGCCGCAGCGCGCGACGCCAACCCCGCCGCCCCGACTCGCCGGCCCTATTCGCCGACCAGTTTGCGGAAACTGATCGCCAAACGGTTCCAGCTGTTGATGGAGTTGATGGCCAAGGTCAGGTCGACCGCCTCCTTCGGACTGAAGTGCTGCGTCAGCGCCTGGTAGTCGGCGTCCGGCGCGTGGGTGTCGGCGATGCGGGTCAGCGCCTCGGTCCAGGCCAGCGCGGCCCGTTCGCGCGGCGTGAACAACGTGGTCTCGCGCCACACCACCACGGTCTGCAGGCGGCGCTCGCTCTCGCCGGCCTTGCGCGCGTCGCTGACGTGCATGTCGACGCAGAAGGCGCAACCGTTGATCTGCGAGGCGCGCAAGCGCACCAGCTCCAGCAGCGAGGTCTCCAGACCCAGCTTGCTGACCGCCGCCTCAAAGGCCAGCATCGCTTTGAAGCCTTCCGGCGAGGCGGTGTAAAAATCGATTCTTGGTTCCATGGCGCTTCCTTTGTTAAAGTTCACTGTTAAAGTTCAGTTGGTGCAGCCATTGTAGGTGCGCCAGACGGCGCCGCAGGATGCCAATCCGGACAAAAAAGACCAGACCACCGACCACATGGAACTACACATCGCCATCGAAGGCAACAAGGACCTGGCCGGCCAGTTGTACCGCCAGCTCGACGCCGCCATCCGCAGCGGCCGCCTGGCCGACGGCCAGCAGCTGCCACCGTCACGCCTGCTGGCCACCCAGCTGGGCCTGTCGCGCAAGACCGTCTCCGACGTCTACGCCCGCCTGACCCTGGACCGGCTGCTGTTCGGCCGGGTCGGCGTCGGCAGCTTCGTCAGCGCGCCGGCCGACGCCAGGCCGCGCCGCCAGCAAGCCGCCGACCTGGCCAGCGCCGCCGTCGTGGCGCGCTGGGAAGCCATCGCCACGCCGCTGCGCAGGTCCTTCCCGCACGGCCGCTCAGCTTACGAGTTCCTCGGCGGCTGCGCCTCGCCGTCGCACTTCCCGCAGGACGAGTGGCGCCGCTGCGTGCTGCACGCGCTGCGCCAGGACGGCCGCACGCGCGGCCACTACGCGCCGACCGAGGGCCTGCCGGCGCTGCGCGAGGCGATCGCCCGCCACGCCGCCTTTTCGCGCGGCGTGGTCTGCGAAGCCGGCCAAGTGCTGGTCACCAACGGCGCCCAGCAGGCGCTGGACCTGCTGGGCCGCGTGCTGATCGAAGCGGACAGCCTGGTCGCCGTCGAGGAGCCCGGCTATCCGCCGGCGCGCACGCTGTTCGCCAGCCAGGGCGCGCGCGTGGTCGGCGTGCCGGTCGACGCCGAGGGCATGCTGGTCGAGCGGATCCCGGCGGGCGTGCGACTGATCTATGTGACGCCGGCCCACCAATTCCCGCTGGGGATGCCGATGAGCGTGGCACGCCGCCACGCCCTGCTGGCGCGCGCCCGCGAGATCGGCGCAATCGTCATCGAGGACGACTACGACAGCGCCTTCCGCTACGAGGGCCGGCCCACCGACTCCTTGCAGAGCATGGACCAACACGGCATCGTCGCCTACGTCGGCACCTTCTCCAAGGTGCTGTTGCCGGAGCTGCGGCTCGGCTACGCCATCCTGCCGCCGGCGATCCTGAACGCCGCCGTCACCGTCAAGCACCTGAGCGACTGGCACAGCGCCAGCATGACCCAGCAGGCGCTGGCCAAGTTCATCGCCGACGGCTATCTGCACAAGCACATCCGCCGCTGCCACGCCATCTACGCCAGCCGGCGCGAGCGCATCCTGGCCCTGTTCGCCGACCATCTGGCGCCCTGGTTCGAGCTGGTGCCGGCCAGCGCCGGCTTCCACATCGCCGCGCTGTGCAAGGCGCCGCTGGACATGGACCTGCTGCTACGCCTGGCGCGCCGCGCCGACGTCGGCCTGTACGCGCTGGCCAACTTCTACGCCGACAGCGCGCCGCGCCAGGGCCTGATCCTCGGCTACGGCGCCATCGACACGCTCGACATCGAAGTCGCCCTGCTGCGCGTGCGCGATATCCTCGCCGAGATAATGGTATAACTACTGGCCTAATTTGTATGAAAGCCAGCCACGGCGACAACCCTGCAAGTAAAATAGCGTCATGCAAGGCACTAACCTGGCTGCCCTCCCACGGACCGAGACGATGCGACTGACTTCCTTCACCGACTACACGCTGCGCACCTTGCTCTACCTTGGCGTCAACCGCGACCGGCTGGTCACCATCCAGGACATCGCCGACCTGCACGCGATCTCCAAGAACCATCTGATGAAAGTGGTCTACCAGCTCGGCCTGTCGGGCATCGTCGAGACGGTCAGGGGCCGCAACGGTGGGCTGCGCCTCAAGCGCGAGCCGGAGCAGATCAACATCGGCGCGCTGGTGCGCGAAACGGAAACCGACTTCTTCATGGCCGAATGCTTCGACCGCGCCAACAACTCCTGCCCGCTGACACCGGACTGCAAGCTCAAGTCCAGCCTGGGCGAGGCGACCCAGGCCTACCTGGCCGTGCTCGACAAGCTGACCCTGCGCGACCTGCTGCCCAAGGCCACCCCCACCGACGGCAGCTCCCCCCTCACCTTCATGCCCCTTCCCTGATCCCCCGTCCCCCGGGGTCAGCATCCCCCGGGGTCAGTGCCGACATTCGGACACGAGCTCAAGCGTAGACACGGTCGCAACTACCCCCAACCGCCTGAATTATGGCGATACGGCTCAGGCCGTGTCCGAATGTCGGCACTGACCCCGCACGCTGCTGACCCCGCACGGGTCCTGACCCCGCACGGGTCACGGACGGGTCAGGCGGCGGTTTTTTGTGTGAGCTGGGGCAGCGAGGCCATCAGGTCGGCGAAGCGCTGGCCCTGGATCATGACGTGGCCGCGCAGCAGCTGGGCCGCCAACTCGCCGTCGCCGCGCACAATCGCCTGCACCACGCCGTCGTGCTCGTCGTAGGAAGTGGCCAGCCGGTTGCGCACGCGTAGTTGCAGACGGCGATACGGCCGCAGCCGGCGGTACAGATTGCGCGTCTGCTCGATCAGGAACTGGTTGTGGCTGCCGGCGTAGATCGCTTCGTGGAACACCTCGTTCTTGTAGTAGTAGGCGTCCGGCTCCTCGGCGTCGCGCGCGTCCTTGCAGGCCTGGTGCGCCGCCAACAACGCCTGCTGTTCCTCCGCCGTCATGCGCCGCGCCGCCAAGCGGCCGCAGGTCGCCTCCATCTCCGACATCACCTCGAACATCTCGACCAGCTGCTGCGGCCCCAGCTCGGCGACGATGGCGCCGCGCCGGGGCCGGATCACCACCAAACCCATCGAGGCGAGCTGGATCAAGGTCTCGCGGATCGGCGTGCGCGATACGCCGAACTGTTGCGCCAGTTCGGTCTCGTCCAAATGCTGGCCGGGCGACAGGCTGCCGACGGCGATCATTTCTTCTATGGCTTCGCGCAAGGCGGCGGAATGGTTGCTCATGGTTCCTGGCTGCCGTGTATATGAATCTTCATTATAAAACCTAAATTTGGCTTGACAATGTATTCAGCCGATATATTCTTGTATACATAAAAAAGGATGTTGCATATTTGCTTGCTTGATCCATAATGTTGTTCTAATTCAACTCCTTGGAGGACGTATGACTTTACTCAAACGCAGGGCAATGCTGGGTGCGCTCGCCACCGGCCTCTCCACCCCACTTTGGCTGCAGTCGGCCTGGGCCCAATCGGCCACCACACTGAAGATCTCCCACCAGTTCCCCGGCGGCACCGTCAGCGAAGGCGACTTCCGCGACCGCCTGACCCGCATGTTCGCCAGCGAGGTGGAAAAGCGCAGCAAGGGCACGCTCAAGTTCGAGATCTATCCCGGCTCCTCGCTGATGAAGACCAACGCCCAGTTCTCCTCGATGCGCAAGGGCGCGCTGGACCTGTCGCTGGTGCCGCTGTCCTACGCCGGCGGCGAGGTGCCCGAGGTGAACATCGGCCTGATGCCCGGCCTGGTCACCTCCTACGAGCAGGGCTACGGCTGGAAGAACGCCGAGGTGGGCAAGGAGTTGAGCCGCATCCTGCTGGACAAGGGCATCGTGGTGGTCAGCTGGATCTGGCAGGCCGGCGGCGTCGCCTCGCGCACCAAGCCGATCGTCGAGCCGGAGGACGCCAGGGGCCTGAAGATCCGCGGCGGCTCGCGCGAAATGGATTTGATCTTGAAGGCGGCCGGCGCCGCCGTCGTCTCGCTGCCGTCCAACGAGATCTACGCCGCCATGCAGACCGGCGCGATGGACGCGGCCTTGACCTCGTCGACCTCGCTGATCTCCTTCCGCCTGGAGGAAGTGTCGAAGGCGCTGACCAGCGGCCGTGGCGCCGCCTACTGGTTCATGTTCGAACCGCTGATGATGTCGAAGGCGGTGTTCGACCGTCTCAGCAAGGAGCAGCAGGCCACCATCATGGCGGTCGGCGGCGAGCTGGAGACCTTCGCCCGCAAATCGGCGCAGACCGACGACTCGCTGGTGGCCGCCGTCTACCAGAAGGCCGGCGCCAAGGTGGTCGACTTGAGCCCCGCCACCGTCAAGAAATGGCAGGCCATCGCCCGCACCACCGCCTGGAAGGACTACGGCGAACGCAATGAGAACTGCGCCAAGCTGCTGCTGCTGGCGCAGAAAACGCTATGAGCCACGGCTTCGAACTGAAGCCGCCGCCCGGGCCGGCGCTGCCGGACAACCCGGCGCTGGCGGCCGTCGCGGGCCTGCTGAACCGGCTCAACAACGCGCTGCTCAAGCTGTCGATGGCGGCGCTGGTGCTGACCGCGCTGGTGCTGACCTACTCGGTGGTGTCGCGCTACTTCTTCCAGGCGCCCACCGACTGGCAGGACGAGGCCTCGGTCTTCATGCTGGTCGGCGTGACCTTCTTCTGCACCGCCTATGTGCAGTCGCATCGCGGCCATATCGGCATCGAGGCGCTGGCGGTGCTGCTGCCGCGCCGGGTCAACCAAGTGCGCCTGTTCTTCGTCGACCTGCTGTCCTGCCTGTTCTGCGCCTTCTTCTCGTGGAAGTCCTGGAGCCTGTTCCACGAGGCTTGGCGCGACGGTCAAACCACCTCCTCGACCTTCGCCCCGCCGCTGTGGATCCCCTACGCGATGATGGCGGCCGGGATGACCATTTTGACGCTGCAGATCCTGCTGCAAACCCTGGCCCACCTCAGCAACAAACCTCAACAAGGGGACGCGCCATGAGCGAACTGACACTCGGCGCCCTGTACGGCGCCGTCACCCTGGTGGTCATGTTCTCCGGCATGCCGATCGCCTTCGCGCTCGGCGTGGTGGCCACCGGCTTCATGTACTTCTGCATGCCGGCCTCCTCGCTCGACACCATCACCCAGAACGTCTACGAGGAGATGGCCTCGATCACACTGCTGTCGATCCCGCTGTTCATCCTCAAGGGCGCGGCGATCGGCAAATCGCCCGCCGGCAAGGACCTGTACTCGGCCATCCACACTTGGCTGCACAAGGTGCCGGGCGGCCTGGGCATCGCCAACGTGTTCGCCTGCGCGCTGTTCGCCGCCATGGCCGGCTCGTCGCCGGCCACCTGCTCGGCGATCGGCTCGGCCGGCATTCCGGAAATGCGCAAGCGCGGCTACTCGCCCGGCTTCGCCGCCGGCATCATCGCCGCCGGCGGCACGCTGGGCATCCTGCTGCCGCCGTCGATCACCATGATCCTGTACGCGGTCGCCGCCGAGCAATCGCTGGGCCGCCTGTTCCTCGCCGGGATCGGCCCCGGCATCCTGCTGGTGCTGCTGTTCGCCGGCTACGCCGTGCAGCGCGCCCGCAAGGAATACCGTCTGGCGCTGAAGATCTATGAACAGGGCGGCGTCAAGTCGGCCTATCTGGAGGACGAGCACTTCACGCTGGCGCAAAAGGTCGAGATGCTGCCGCGCGTGCTGCCCTTCCTGATCCTGCTGATCGGCGTGATGGTGGCGCTGTACGGCGGCTTCGCCACGCCGTCCGAGACGGCCGGCCTGGGCGCCTTGCTGGCGCTGGTGCTGATCGCCGTGGTCTACCGGGTCTGGCGGCCGAAGGACCTGGCGCCCATCCTCAGCTCGACCATCAAGGAGTCGACCATGCTGCTGCTGATTATCGGCATGTCGCTGTTCTACTCCTACGTGATGAGCTATCTGCACATCAGCCAGTCGGCCGCCAACTGGGTGGTCGGCATGCATCTGTCAAAATGGCTGCTGCTGGCGGTGATCCTGCTGATGGTCGTCGTGTTCGGCTTCTTCCTGCCGCCGGTATCGATTATCCTGATGACCGCGCCGATCATCCTGCCGCCGCTGAAAGCCGCCGGCTTCGACCTGATCTGGTTCGGCATCGTCATGACGGTGGTGATGGAGATGGGACTGATCCATCCGCCGGTGGGGCTGAACATCTTCGTCATCAAGAACATCGCGCCGGACATTCCGCTCAAGGACGTGATCTGGGGCGTGTTCCCCTTCCTGCTGCTGATGTTCGTCGCCGTGCTGCTGTTGTGCGTCTTCCCCGGCATCGCCACCGGCCTGCCGAATATGATCATGGGAGTGAAATGATGAACCAAGTGTCGAGCCAGCCGCGCCAGTGGAACACGCTGCAGCGCAACCGCGCCGCGCGGCTGGAACGGGGCCGCGCCGCGCTCGGCAACCAGCTGGCCGGCAAAAGCCTGCCGGCCGGCCGCATCGCCGACCTGCTGCACGCCGTGCTCGAATGCGGCGACCGCGTCTGCCTGGAGGGGAACAACCAGAAGCAGGCCGACTTCCTCGGCCAGGCGCTGGCCGGGCTGGACCCGGCCCGCGTCAACGGCCTGCACATGCTGCAGTCGGTGCTGGCCCTGCCCGAACACCTCGACGTGTTCGAGCGCGGCGTGGCGTCCAAGCTGGACTTTTCCTTCTCCGGCCCGCAGGCCGGCCGGGTGGCCAAGCTGCTGGCCGCCGGCAAGCTCAATATCGGCGCCATCCACACCTACCTGGAGCTGTTCAGCCGCTACTTCGTCGACCTGCCGCCGCGCGTGGCCTTGATCGCCGCCGAGGCGGCCGACCGCAACGGCAACCTGTACACCGGCCCGAACACCGAGGACACGCCGGCCATCGTCGAGGCCACCGCCTTCAAGAACGGCATCGTCATCGTCCAGGTCAACCAGATCATGGACACGCTGCCGCGCATCGACATCCCCGGCGGCTGGGTCGACTTCGTCGTGCAGTCGCCGACGCCCTACTACATCGAGCCGCTGTTCACCCGCGACCCGGCGCAGATCTCCGAGATCCAGGTGCTGATGGCGATGATGGCGATCAAGGGCATCTACGCCGAGTACGGCGTCGAGCGGCTCAACCACGGCATCGGCTTCGACACCGCCGCCATCGAGCTGCTGCTGCCGACCTACGCCGCCTCGCTCGGCCTGCAAGGCAAGATCGGCCGCCACTGGGCGCTCAATCCGCATCCGGCGCTGATTCCGGCGATCGAATCGGGCTTCGTCGAATCGGTCTACTCCTTCGGCTCCGAGCTGGGCATGGAAGACTACATCCGCGCCCGCCCCGACGTGTTCGCGGTCGGCCCGGACGGCTCGATGCGCAGCAACCGCGCGCTCTGCCAGGCGGCCGGCCACTACGCCTGCGACATGTTCATCGGCTCGACCCTGCAGATCGATTTGCAGGGCAATTCGTCGACCGCCACGCTGGGCCGCATCTCCGGCTTCGGCGGCGCGCCCAACATGGGCGCCGACGCGCGCGGCCGGCGCCACGCCAGCGCGGCCTGGCTGAAGGCCGGCGCCGAGGCGCGCGGCGGCCGCAACACCATCCCGCGCGGCCAGAAGCTGGTGGTGCAGATCGTCGAGACCTTCCGCGAGCACATGCAACCGGCCTTCGTCGAGCGACTCGACGCCTGGGAACTGGCCGAGCAGGCCGGCATGGCGATCCCGCCGGTGATGATCTACGGCGACGACGTGACCCACATCCTGACCGAGGAAGGCATCGCCAACCTGCTGCTGTGCCGCAGCGACGAGGAACGCGAACAGGCCATCCGCGGCGTGGCCGGCTACACGCCGGTCGGCCTGGCGCGCGACCAAGCGATGGTGGAGGATCTGCGCCGGCGCGGCATCATCCGCCGCGCCGAAGACCTGGGCATCGACAAACGCCTGGCCACGCGCGACCTGCTGGCGGCGAAGAACATGAAGGACCTGGTGCGCGCCTCGGGCGGTTTGTACAACCCGCCCAAACGCTTCCGCAACTGGTGATCGAGCACGCTGGGACCCAAAGGCGGAGAGCTGGGGTCAGACCCGCAGGGTCTGACCCCAGATTTCGCCGCCGGGTCTTCTCAAGCGACCGCCATTGCGCCCCGAATGAGACAAAGGAGCAAGGATGGAAACCCTGAACTACCGATTTGAACAAGGCAGCCGGCGCCTGGCCGAGCGGGCGCAACTGGTCGGCGTGGTCAGCTCCGGCAACCTGGAGGTGCTGATCGAAGCAGCCGCCTTGGACGGCGCCTGCGCCATCGAGATCAAAACCGCCGCCGTCGGCTTCGGCGCCATCTGGCAGGCGGTGATGCAGGACTTCCAGCAGCGCTGGCAGCTGGCCGACGTCAGCATTTCGATCAACGACATGGGCGCCACGCCGGCCGTGGTCAGCCTGCGCCTGGACCAGGCGGTGGAAACCATGCTGGGAGGCGGCGCATGAGCAGCTATCTGGAAGCCAACGCGCGCGAACGTCTGCGCGCCCTGTTCGACGCCGGCAGCTTTGTCGAATTCGTCGCGCCGGCCGAGCGCATCGTCAGCCCCCACCTGGCGCAGCTGAACGCGCCGGTGGCCTTCGACGACGGCGTCGCCGTCGGCAGCGCCACGCTGGACGGCCAAACGGTCTACGCGGCGGCGCAGGAAGGCGGCTTCATGGGCGGCGCGGTCGGCGAGGTGCATGGCGCCAAACTGGTCGGCCTGCTGCGCCGCGCCGTACGCGAACAGGTACCCGCCGTGGTGCTGCTGCTGGAGACGGGCGGCGTGCGTCTGCACGAGGCCAACGCCGGCCTGATCGCCGTCTCCGAGGTGATGCGCGCCGTGCTCGACACGCGCGCCGCCGGCATTCCGGTGGTGGTGCTGATCGGCGGCTCGAACGGCGCCTTCGGCGGCATGGGCATCGTCTCGCGCTGCGCCAACGTGGTGGTGATGTCGGAGGAAGGCCGGTTGGCCATGTCCGGCCCCGAGGTGATCGAGACGGCCAGCGGCGTCGAGGAATTCGACTCGCGCGACCGCGCGCTGGTCTGGCGCACCACCGGCGGCAAGCACCGCTACCTGCTGGGCGACTGCCAGATGATCGTGGCCGACGACGCGGCGGCCTTCCGCCAGGCCGCCATCGACGCCATCGCCGGCTGCGCCGCCGCGCCGGTCGAACTGACATTGGCGGCGATGGAAGCCGAACAGCGGCTGCTGAGCGAGCGGCTGGAGCGCTTCGGCGACATGAGCGATCCGCTCGACATCTGGGCCGCGCTGGGCATGGCCGAACCGAACAAGCTGCCGATGCTGGAGGCCGAAGCCTTCGTCCGCGCCGCCGCGCCACACCGCCTGGGAGCGAATTAATGGACTGGAAAACACTGGCGGCGACGCTGTTCCCGCTCGGGCATGCCATCGGCGCGCAGGACGACTTCTTGTCCGGCACGGCGCAGGTGGGCGAGCAAACCATCGCCGTGATCGGCACCACCGGCCACGCGCCGATCGGCGTGGAGATCGCGCTGGCGCAGGCCAAGGCGGTGCTGCAAACGGTGCGCGAGGCGCCCGGCCGGCCCATCCTGATCCTGGTCGACACGCAGGGCCAGCGCCTGCGCCACCGCGACGAGATGTTGGGCATCAACAGCTATATGGCCCACCTGGGCAAGTGCGTCGACCTGGCGCGGCGGCAGGGGCATGCGGTGATCGGCCTGGTGTACGACCAAGCGCTGTCGGGCGGCTTCATCACCAGCGGCTTGATGGCCGACGCCTGCTACGCCCTGCCCGGCGCCACCATCCGCGTGATGGGACTGCCGGCGATGGCGCGCATCACCAAGGTGCCGCTGGAGACGCTGACCGAACTGGCCAAGAGCAATCCGGTGTTCGCGCCGGGGCCGGAGAACTATCTGCGCATGGGCGGCCTGCAGGAGATCTGGCACGACGATCTGGCGCGGCGGCTGGCCGAGGCGCTGCGGCTGGTCGAGGACGGCCGCGCCGCCGAGCAAAGCGGCGCGCAAAGCGGCGGGCCGGCCGGCGACCGGCGCAGCGCGCTCGGCCTGGCGCGCGGCGGACGGCTGTGCGCCCAACCGGTCATCGACGCCATCGTGGCGGGCGGCCATGTACGCCCGGCATAGCCTGGTCTGGCTGTCGGCGCGGGGCTGGCAGGCCACCATCGCGGCCGCCGCGCCGGAGCACGCCGGCGCGCTACAACAATGGCAACGCGCCGGCCATCCCAGCATTGTGCGGCGGCGCGACGCCGATGCCGGCGCCGACCAGATCTGCCTCGGCGTGGCGCTGCCACCCGAAGCCGGCGGCCGCAAGCCGCGCATCGCCTTGCGCGTGGACGCCGCCGAGGTGGCGCGCCATTGGGCGCCGCTGCCGCTGGCCGCCCTGCTCGACATGCCGGCGCTGCCCGCCGTCTGGCAGGCAGCGCTGGCGGCCTTGCTGGACGACGCCCACGACGCCGGCATCGAGCTGCGCGTCTACGGCTCGGTCGCGCTGCAGGTGCTGACCGGCCTGGCCTACTTGCGCGCCGGCTCCGACATCGACATCCTGTTCCAACCCGCCAGCACGGCGCAGTTGCACGACGGCGTGGCGCTGCTGGCGCGGCACGCCGCCTATCTGCCGCTGGACGGCGAAATCGTCTTCCCGTCGGCGCAAGCGGTGGCGTGGAAGGAGTGGTACGCCGCCGATGCCGGCCAAGCCAGGGTGCTGGCCAAGCTGGCCGACGGCGTGCGCCTGGCCACGCGCGATGAACTGTGCGCCGCGTTGGAGCCGGCATGAATCGGCCAGATCGGCAGCCAGATCGGCAGCCTCCTCTCCAGCCAAATTTTCAATCCGGGCAGCGCGGCCGCCACGCGCGCGCCGGCGAGCCGGGCCGGGCGCCTTCGCTGTCGCCGGCGCAGCGCCGCGCCGCCTTGCGCCGGCAACGCGCCTTCGCCGCCGCCATCGCCCGCCTCGCCGTGCGCAGCCTGTACGCCGAGTTGAGCCTGCACCCCAAGCCGGGCCTGGTCTCGCTGGTCGACAACGGCAGCCACGACGACATGAACGCGGCCACCTTCCTGCGCAGCCTGTTCGCGCTGCGCCACTACTTCCGCCACATCTGCCTGGCCGGCATACAGGGTGCGCCCTTCGCCCGCCTCAAGCAACTGGGCATCGAAGCCGAAACGCGGATGATGCACGCCACCGGCGGCGTCAACACCCATCGCGGCGCCATCTTCAGCCTGGGCCTGCTGTGCGCGGCGGCCGGACGCGGCGCGGCGCAAGGCATGCCGCTGACGCCGGCCGCCTTGCGCGCCGTGCTGCTGATCCGTTGGAGCGACGAATTGGCCGCCCATTGCGGCGCCGGCGCGCCCAGCCACGGCCTGCGCGCCGCCGCGCTGCACGCCGTCAGCGGCGCGCGCGAGGAAGGTGCGCTGGGCTTGCCGTCGGTGTTCGACATCGGCCTGCCGGCGCTGCAAGCGAGCCTGGCGCGCGGCGCGGCGATGCAGCAGGCCCGCGTCGACACGCTGTTCGCCTTGATGGCCCACGTCAGCGACACCAACGTCTACCATCGCGGCGGCAGCGCCGGCGCACGCACGGTGCGCGCCGAGGCCGAACGCTTCCTGGCCCTTGGCGGCACCGCCCATCCGCAATGGCGCCAAACGGCGCTGGCCTGCCACCGCCTGTTCGTGCGGCAGCGCCTGTCGCCGGGCGGCGCCGCCGACCTGCTGGCGGCCAGCTGCCTGGTGCACGCCATGTCCACCCTGCCGGCGCCATGAGAAGCCGGCTGTTGATACTCTGCCCCGGCCAGGGCGACCAGCACGCGCAGATGTTCGATCTGGCGCGCGGCGAACCGCGCGCGGCCGCCCTGCTCGACTCGCTCGCCCTGCCGCCGCTGCGGCACATGTTCGACAACCGCAGCGCCCAGCAGTTGATCGTCGCCAGCACGCTGGCCACCTGGGAGGCGTTGCGCGACAAGGTGCCGCCGCCGGCGCTGGTGGCCGGCTACAGCATCGGCGAACTGTCGGCCTACGGCGTGGCCGGCGCCTACACGCCGGCGCAGACGCTGGCCCTGGCCGAGGCGCGCGCCCGGTTGATGGACGCCTGCCTGGACGCGCAACCCGACCAGGCGCTGGCGGCGCTGTCCGGCCTGCCGCTGCGCCAGGCCGCCATCTTATGCGCCGGGCAGTCCTGCCACGTCGCCATCGAGACCGGCGCGGACAGCTGCATCGCCGGCGGACCGGCCGCCGCGCTGGCCGCCCTCGAAGCACAGACCGTCGCGGCGGGCGGCCGCTGCAAGCGCCTGCCGGTGGCCGTCGCCTCGCACACGCCCTACATGGCGGCGGCGGTGGCGCCGTTCGCCAAGCTGCTGGGCGACGCCGACTTCGCCCCCATGCGCGCGCCGGTGGTGGCCGGCATCAGCGCGCTGGCCGGCAGCGGCAAGGCGCAAGCGGTCGAGCACCTGTCGCGCCAGTTGGCCGAAACAATCCTGTGGGCCGGCTGCATGGACACCTGCGCCGAGGCCGGCGTCACCGTGGCGCTGGAACTGGGGCCGGGCGCGGCGCTGTCGCGCATGCTGCGCGCGCGCCATCCGCACATCGCCTGCCGCTCGGCGGCCGAGTTCCGCAGCCTCGCCGGCGTGGTCGGCTGGCTGGAACGCGAGTGCGGCTAGAACGATTTCCCCAACGTGATACCGACGGTGCGTGGCCGCACGATGGCGACGCGCCGCGTCGTCGGCAGGTCGGCGGAGATGGCGGTCGGCAGGCCGGTCTGGCCGATCTTGTTGAGCAGATTATCGACAAAGAAGGTGGCGACCCAGGCGGGCCGCGCGCCGGCCGGTTGCAAGCCCAGCTTGAAGTTCCACTGGCTGAAGCCTGGTCGGCGGTGGAAGGGGCTGTCGCGCTCGTACAGGAATTTGGCGGCGCCGGTGTAGGTGGCGTCCAGCCGCGCATAGGCGGCGTGGCCGGCGCCGGCGGCGAAGGCATATTCGGCCGCCGCGCTGCCGCTCCAGCGCGGCACATCGAGCAGCATGTCGCCCCGCTTGGCGGCGGTGCCCGGCACGTCGTTCGACAAGGTGGCGCTGACATAGCCTGCGCTGGCGCGCAACTTGAGCCGTGAGCTGGCCTGGAAGGCCGCCTCCAGCTCGCCGCCCCGGCTTCTGGCCGCGCCGAAGTTGGCGGTGATGTTGAAGCCGCACTGCAGCACGATCTGCTGCTGCACCTTGCTCCAGTCGATGGAGTAGAGCGCGCCGTTGAGCGTCAAACGCCGTTCCAGCCATTCCGATTTGAGTCCCAGCTCGTAGCTCCACAGGCTGTCCGGCGCGAACTTGAGCAAGGCGCTGGCGCTCAGTCCCAGCGTGGCGATCTCCTTGGCGCACAGCGCCGCCGGCGCCGGGTTGTTCGGCCCGCCGGGCCGGTAGCCCTTGGCCGCCGTCAGGTAGGCCATGCGCTGCGGGTCGATCTGCCAGGACAGGTTCAGCTTCGGCGTGTAGCCGTGGTCGGACGAGTCGCCCGTCACCGCCGACGGGCCGCCGTTGAAGACGCCGTCGCCCTGCTGGGCGAAGCCCTGGTCGACCTGGAAGGCGCGCAGGCCGAGGCGCAAGGTCCACGCCGGCGCCAACCGGTAGGCGCCCTCGGCGAACAGCGCGCGCTCGCGCACGGTGGCCTGGCGCGCGCCGCTGAAGAAGCTGCCGAAACTGCTGCCGAAGCGCTCGTTGTACCCCTGCGGCAGCGGGATGGACGAGGCCAGCGGCGCGTCGACGTGGTGGTAGTAGGCGCCGCCGATCAGTTGCAGCGGGCCGGCCAGGTCCGACAACAGGCGCAGCTCCTGGGTGAACTCGCGGTTGACGTAGTCGCCATGCATGCCGCTGGGGTAGACCGCCGTCTGCGGCGCCGGCGAGAAGAAGTAGTACAGCACCTTGGACGAGTCCTCGTCGACGGCGACGCGACGGTCGTAGTAGGAGGTCGACGAGACCAGTTCGACCTGCGGCCAATTTTTACGCACGGTGAGATTGGCCAGCGTGGAGTTCTGCGTACTCGGCTCGGGCACCAAGCGGGTTTGCAGCAGGCGCTGCGAACCGCCCGGCGGCAGGTCGATCTGGAACGGCGCGGCCAGCGCCATGTGCTGGTAGTACAGCGAGGCGTTGACAGCCAGGCCGTCGGCCAGGTTCAGGCGCAAGGCCAGGCGCGCGCCACGGGTGCGCTCGGTGTTGACGCCGGCCTGGCGCGGCGCGTCCGGCGCCGCCGCCAGGATGTTGTCGCTGGCGATGGCGTAACGGTCGATGTAGCCGGCCTGCTGGCGCAGGTAGAGGCCGATGCGCAGCGCCGCCACACCCTCGGCCAGGGGGATGTTCAGCGCCGCGTTGCCCTCCTCGTTCCAACCGCCGCCGGCGCTGTGCGACAGCGTCGCGCCGGCCTTGCCGCCCAGCCGCGCCAGGTCGGGCTGGGTGCTGATGTATTTGATGGTGCCGCCCATCGAACTGGAGCCGTACAGGGTGCCCTGCGGCCCGCGCAGCACTTCGACGCGGGCGATGTCGAACAGGCTGGGGTCGATCAGACCGCGCAGCGACAGCAGCGAGGCGTTGCTGGAGGCGCTGATCGGCGTGTCGTCCAGATAGTAGCCGACCGTGCCGGCGGTGCCGGCCACCGAGGAGACACCCCGGACGATGAGGATGTTCTGTCCCGGGCCGGACGAGACCACGCTCAGGCCCGGCGTCTGCCGCGCCAGTTCGGACAGGTGGGCCACGCCCATGCGTTGCAGATCGCGCTCGTCCAGCGAGGTGACGCTGACGGGGATGCTCTGCAAGGCCTCGGCGCGCTTTTGCGCCGTCACCAGCACCTGTTCGACCGCGCCCTCGACCGCTTGCTGGGCTTGTGCGGCCGGCGCCAAACACAGGCCGACGACCGAACCGACAAGCGGGCCGACGAACGGGTTGAAGAACGGGCCGTGGAAGCTGCCGACGAACGGGCTGAAGAACGGGCCGAAGAAGGGACTGGGATACGGCCGCAAAAACAGCCGCGCCGGCGGGCGCGCGGCCGGCATGCTCGTCGCTTCGCGATACGGTGGCTGGCGCATGCGGCTCTCCTGGTGCTGATGTTGCAGATGGAACTACGGGGTGCTGCCCTTGTCCTTGCCCGGCGTCTGCTGCGCGGTGCCCAGCAAAGCCTTGCGGGTCTCGCCGAGCAACCTGGCCAGTTGGCCGCTGTCGTACAGTTGCCGGTATCCTTGGTCGAAGCGCGCGATCAGCTCGCGCGCACCCGGCAGCGTGCGGCGCAGCACCAAAAAGGTCGGAATGGTGGCGATGGGATTGCTCTGGAAGCTCAGTTGGCCCTGCTCGGCCGGGCTGAGGTTGGCCTGGATCAGCATCTTGCCGGCCTCCTCCTCCATCGGAAACAGATCGATCCTGCCCAGTAGCAACTTGCGCATGTTCGCCAGGTCGCTGGCGGCCTCCTGCACCCGCAATTTATTGGCCGTCTGCAAAGCCAGGAACTCGTCCGAATAATAGTTGCCCAGGGTGGTGCCGATCTGCGCCCGGCCCAGGTCGGCCAATTTTTTCCACGGCACCTCGCTGCCACGGCGCTGGAAGAAGACCATGCGGAAGATGTAGATCGAATTGCTCGAATACAGCAGTTTGCGGTCGCGCTCGGCGCTGTGGGCCCAGCCGTAGCCGCCGTCGTAGATGCCGCGCATCACTCCGGTGATGGCGCGGTTGCTGGAGACATGCTCGAATGTGAGGTCGACGTCGACCAGTTTGAACGACTCGACCACCAGCCGGGTCAACAAGCCGCCGTAGGGCAAGCCGTGGCCCATGAAGGGTGGATAGTCGTGGCTGGTCAGGGTGAGCGAGAGGCGCCCGGCGCCGCGCGCCGCCGACATGGCCGGGGCCAGCAGCGCCAGCCAAGCCAGGGCGGCGCGGCGACGCCGGTCGAGTGGCGCGCAGTGGGATGCCAGGGCCGGGTTTGAAGGGGGCGCATGCATGGGTTGGCATTCCGACTGATCGTTGTCTGGCCCTAGCGAGTGGAACGACGCGTAAGCCGGTGTCGTCAAAGCCGAGGCGCGGCCGTGCGTCAAGATTAAGCTTTGTATACGACAACAGTCAAGCCTGGATATGTCCGCGCCACCAGCTTAGTTGCATTTGCGAACAAGCCGGCGCCCGCCGGACGCAGCGCCGCCCGCGCTGCCCATCGCCGCCGCCCGCCGCCCGCCGCCGCGCTACTGCCGGTTGTTGGCCCTGGCCCAGGCCAGGATGCCGGCCGTGTCCATGGCGCCGGGCTGGCGCGCCACTTCGCGGCCGTGGCGGAACAAGGCCAGCGTCGGAATGCTGCGGATCGCGTAGCGCGCCGCCAAGTCCTGCGCCGCTTCGGTGTCGACCTTGACGACGCGGAACTGCGGCTCCAGCTGGGCCGCCGCCCGGGCGTAAAACGGCGCCATGTTGCGACAAGGGCCGCACCACGGCGCCCAAAAATCGACCAACACGGGAATATCGTTGCGCTCGATATGCTTGAGGAAGCGCGCGCCGGACAACTCGGCCGGCTGGCCGTCGAACAGCGCGCGCTGGCACTTGCCGCAGGTGGGTTGCTGGGCCAGGCGGGCGGCCGGCACGCGGTTGACGGCGTCGCAATGGGGGCAAACGATGTGCAGCGAGTCGGCCTGGCTTGCGCCGGCGGCGTTGGTGGTGCTGGTGGGCATGTCTAATCCTGTGTCTATGCGGCAAAAACGAAACCAAGATTAGCAGAGATCGCGCCGCCGCGTCAGTCCGGCCGCACCAGCGAGCCCTGTCGATCATCCTGGGCGGCCCGCTCGACGACGCCGCGCGGCCACAACAAGGCCAGCGCCCCGTTGCGGCCGTGGCGGCGCACCTGCACCACCCGGCTGCGGGTCTGGCCGGCCACCTCGGCGCTGACGCGGTAGGCGCCCGCCCTCGGGAAGTTGAGCAACATGATGGGGGCGTCGCAGACGGTGTCGAGCAGATTGTTGCCGCGCAGGTCGGCGATCGTCACCTTGACGTCGGCCAGGTAGGCGCCGCCGGCTTCGGCGAAGGTCAGCATCATGTTGTAGTGGCCGGCGGCGCGCTTCATCTGCGCCGCCTCAGTCGAACCAACGCCGCCGCAGACGTAGGCGAAACCGTTGTCGCTGCGCGCCACGGGCGCCGCCTCCTGCCCGGCGTCCCGGGCGGCCGGCGCGGCCACGGCGGGCCGCCACGCCTGGACGCAAGCGAGCGCGCAGGCGAGCAATAGTTTGTGGGATGTGTTCATCTCGGACCTCCTTGCAGAGTGTATGGACGAGGCTACTGCGCCGGCGCGGCGACGCCATGGCTGGCGCCGGGGACGGCGGTGGTACAGGTTTGACCCGTGGCGAGGGCTGGCGGTTCCTCGGCGGCGCGCCGGCGCGGCCGGCATGCCGGGCTCGCTTGCCGCCGCGATACGTGGTTATAATCGAACACATATCGAGCACATCGAGACGGGAATGCCATGGAATTCGTCAATACCGAGCGGCTACGCATTGCTTACCGAGAATACGGCAGCGCCGCCGGCGAGCCCCTGGTGCTGCTGCACGGCTGGCCGGATGACATCCACACCTGGGACGAGGTGGTGCCGGCGCTGGCGCGCCAGGGCTACCGGGTGATCGTGCCCTACCTGCGCGGCGCCGGCGAGACCCGCTTCCTGCATCAGGGCACGCCACGCAGCGGCCAGCTCAGCGCGCTGGCGCAGGACCTGTTCGACCTGGCCGACGCGCTGCAACTGCCGCCATTCACCGTCATCGGCCACGACTGGGGCGCGCGCGCCGCCTACAACGCCGCACTGCTGGCGCCGCAGCGGGTGCGCCGCTGCATCGCGCTGGCGGTCGGCTGGGGCACCAACGAGCCGGGCCAGACGCTCAGTCTGGTCCAAGCCCGCAACTACTGGTATCAATGGTATTTTTCGACGGAGCGCGGCGCCGAGGCGCTGAAGAAGGAGCGGCGCGAACTGACCGGCCTGCTGTGGAAGACCTGGTCGCCGACCTGGCAGTTCACCCAGGCGGAATTCCGCACCACTGCGCACTCCTTCGACAATCCGGACTGGCACGCCATCACCCTGCACTCCTACCGCCACCGCTGGGGCTACGCCGAGGGCGACCCGCACTACGCGGCGCTGGAGCACCGGCTGCGCGAGGACAACATCATCGCGGTCCCCACGCTGGTGTTGCACGGCATCGAGGACGGCGCCAACGCCATCAGCACGTCGGCCCACAAGGAGCATTTGTTCTCCGGCCCCTACCAGCGCCTGCTGGTCGAGGCGGCCGGCCATTTCCCGCAACGGGAGCAGGCCGAGACGGTGGCCAACACCATCATCGCCTGGCTGCGCAACACGCCCTGAGCCGGGCTTCCCGCAACTCAGGGCGCTGCCGCAACGATCAGGTTTCCTTGCGCGGGGCGGGCTGTTTGCCCGACTGAGCCGCCGCCGCGCCTTGGGCGGCGGTGTGGCTGCCGCCCTGCATGCTGCCGCTCTGGGCGTGGCCCTCGCGTCCCTCGCCGTCCTGGCCCGCGCTTTGCATCGTCGAGCTGCCGCGCATCTCGTTGCCACGGCCCTGCTGTTGACGACGACTGCCTTCGGCGAAGCGTTCGAACGGGTCGGTGAACTGGCGGATCGCGTCCTGCTGGCTGCGCACGGTCTTCTCGGTTTCCTCGTGCGTCACGCGCGCCACCTCGTCGGCCAGCGCCTTGGCGGTGCGGGCCGTCTCGGCGACGTGCTCCTCGGCCACCTTGGCCAGATCGACATGGGTGTCGGCGGCGATGCGCGACAGGTGCTGCTGGTAGGCGCGCAACTTCTCTGCCGTCGGCTGGGCATGGGCGGCGGCGGCGGCGATCGCCTCCGTCGGACGCTCGGCGATGATCGCCTGCTGCCCGGCCACCGTGCCCTCCTCCAGCATGGTCTGGGCCAGCTGAATGTTCAGTTCGCTATACTGCTGGATGACGCGGAACAGCGATTTGGACATGTCGTTGAAGTAAGACAATTGCGCCTCCATGTGGTCTTTGGCGGCTGGGGTCACTGCTTTGTTGAATGGATACATACATGCCTCGATTGATAAAAATGTTTTAAGAAAGCAAGACGGCCGACGTGGGCGGGCCGCTTGCGTGTCGCCGGTGTGGCCTGGTTTGCCGAACCGGATGCCACTACGGATGGCACCGGAGCGGACTTCGCGTCTGCTGCGTCTGCAGCGCGAGACCCAAGGCTACGTGAGCAGCACCTTCAAGGCATGATGTGAATCAAATGTGCGCCCCCTAGCATCATGCGCGCGCGCGGCGCCAGCGGCCGTGCGCCAGCCACGCCAAGCCCAACAGCAAACCCAGCAGTGCCTGCCCGGCGGCCGTGGCGGCGCTCGCCACGCCGTTGCCGCCGATCAGGTCGAGCGCCGGCACCTGCGGCGCCTGGCTCGACACATACAAGCCGAACAGGAACAGCGCGAGGAAGCTGCGGCCGCCCCGCGTGATGTGGCCGAGCAGGCCGGCGGCGCAGGTCAGCGCGAACAGGCCGCTGAGCAGCGCGGCGGCGCGCAGCGGTTCGCTGCACAACCAGCGCAGCGCCAGCGGCGCGGTGCACAGCAGGCCGAGCAGGCCGGCGGCCAGCAGCTGGCCGGCGCCACGGCCGGCCGCGCCGCCCGGCGCCGCCGCCGTCATCTTGTCGCTGTCGGCGGCGCTGTCGCGCACGCCCAGCTCGCTGACCAGGATGCCCCAAACGGCGACGCTGGCGAACGCCAAGCCGCCCAACACCGCCGGTGCGGCCAGCGCGCCGGCCAGCAGCAGCGCCAGCAGCACGGCCACGGCGGCCGGATTCAGCGCCAGCGTCAAGGCCAGCTCGGCGACGGCGCCGCCGACCAGGCCGGGGCGGCGCGCGGCCAGCGCGAACAGCGGCGTGGCCAGGCGCGCCAGCGGGCGCAGCCAGCGGTTGGCCAGCGCCAGCGGCGACCAGCGCCGCCGTCCGCCGCCGCCCTTGACGCGGTCCGGCGCGAAGCGGTGGAACAGCGCGAAGGCCGCCAGCAGCGGCAGCATGGCGATCAGCGCGCAGCCCAGGCGGCCCAGCACCTGGCTGGCGCTCCAGCTCAACGGCGGCAGCAGCAGCGGGGCCAGCGCCGGGTTGAACTCGGCGGCGCCGATGCTGAAATGCGGTGAATGCATGGCCGACTGGACGTGCAGCACGGCCGTGGCGGCGCCGGAAAAATCCAACAGCAGCAGCGGCGACCAGCTCAAGCCGGCCTTGAGCATCGTCTCGGCCATGGCGCCCACCGGCCCCAGTTGGGCGATCCAGACGGCGAAGTACAGCACGTCGCCGCGCTTGCCCATCAACGGCGCCCAGGACTCGCACAACAGCGCCATGCTGGCGACCATGCAAAGGGTCGGCAACAACAGCAAGGCGTAGGTGCGCAAATAGATCAGCGGCTGCAGCGGCCCCTCGCCGCGCAGCAGATGCAGCACCAGCATGGTGGCCAGGAAGATCGACAGCAGCAGGCCCAGATAGGCCATGCTGCCCAGCCAGCGGCCGAACAGGAACAGCAGGTTGCCGACCGGCGTGGCGGCCAGCACCGCGCCGGCGCCGCTGCGGACGTCCTCGGCCATGCGGCCGCGCACCAGATAGAAGCCGCCCAGGCCGAACAGCAGGCCGGCCATCAGCGCGCTGCCCAGTGCCAGGCAGTCGCTGGTGTAGGCGACGCGCGCCTCGTTGACGGCGATCAGCGTGCTGCCGCCGACGGGATCGGCCACCATCCACCAGCTGACGGCGATCAGGCCGAGCAGGACCACCAGCGTGCCGCCACGGCGGCAACGCAGGCGCAGCTCGCCCAGCACCAGGGCGCGCAAGGCCAGCGCGCTCACGCCGCCAGCTCCGCCACGGCGTAACGCTGCGCCATCAAGGCCTCCTCCAGCGTCGGCTCGACCGCCACGGCGCCGGCGCAGGGCGGGCTGGCGTGGGCGATGCGCAGGCTGATGCCGTGCTCGTGGCGCTGCGCCTGCAGCACCTGCACCTGGCCGCGCAGCGTCTCGTAATGGGCGGCGTCGACGGTGGCCGCCCAAACCTGGCCGCGCCCCCGCGCGATGAAGCTGTCCGGCGTGTCGCAGGCGAGCAGCCGGCCGGCGCGCATCACGGCCAGGCGCCCGGCCATGTTTTCGATGTCGGAGACGATGTGGGTCGAGACGATCACCAGCTTCCTGAAACCGATCTCGGAGAGCAGGTGGCGGAAGCGCAGCCGCTCCTCCGGATCGAGGCCGGCGGTGGGCTCGTCGACGATCAGGATGTCCGGGTCGTTGAGCAGCGCCTGGGCGATGCCGAGGCGGCGCCGCATGCCGCCGGAGAAGCTGGCGGCGTAGCGGTCGGCGTGTTCATGCAGGTTGACCAGTTCGAGCAGCTGACGCAGGCGGGCCGGATCGCGCACCCCCTTCAGCGCGGCGAAGTACTGCATGAATTCGAGCGCCGTCAGGTTGGCGTAGACGCCGAAGTCCTGCGGCAGGAAGCCGAGGCGGCGGCGGATCGCCTCCGGCTTGCGCACGATGTCGACGCCGTCGAACAGGATCTGGCCGCTGCTGGGCCGGGTCAGCGTGGCGACCATCTGCATCAGCGAGGTCTTGCCGGCGCCGTTGTGGCCGATCAGGCCGACCACGCCGGCCGTCAAACTCAGCGTGACGTCGTCCACCGCCCGCACCTCCTTGCCATAGGTTTTCACTACGTTGCGCATTTCAAGCATGAATCGATTCTCTCCCGTGGTTTTGGTGGGCGGCCCGGCGCCGCCATGGCGAGCGGCGAGCGTAGCATGGCAAAAGCGACAAGGGAATACATTCTCCGGGGACGGCGGCGACGGCGCCACGGGCTGCCAAAAAAAGTGGCAGCGGAGCGGCACAAGCGGAAGTTTCGGGGTACACTGTGGACTATTGCCGAAAGGAAATACCATGGGATTCACCGCCCTCTCCGCCGGAGTCTCCGGACTGACCGCCAACCAGCGCGCGCTGGACGTGTCGGCGCACAACGTCGCCAACGCCAGCACCCAGGGCTTCGCGCCGCAGCAGGCCAGCTTCCAGGAAAACCGCCCGGCCGGCAGCGGCGTGACGTTGTCGGTGCAGGGCCGCGCCCTGTCCGGCGCGGCGCAGACCCAGGCGCAGCAGCAGGCCCAGGCCGGCGAGCGGCCCAGCGGCACCGACCTGGCCAACGAACTGACCAACTCGCTGGTCTACAAGGCCCAGGCGGCGCTGTCGGTGAAGGTCATCCAGGTGGCCGACGACAACCTCGGCTCGCTCATCAACACCAAGGCCTGAGCTGGGCCGCGCCGACGGCGGCATCGCGCCGCCGCGCCGTTACAATGGCGCATGGACCTCTTCAACGACATCGACGACACGGCGGCCCTGCTGGCCGCCCTGCCGGCCCGCATCAGCGCCATTCCGCGGCACTGGGCGGCGCGCACGCCGCATGCCCCGGCGCTGCGCGACGGCGCGCGCCAACTGAGCTACGCCGCGCTGGCCGGCGCGGTCGACGCCGCCGCCGCGCGGCTGCGCGCGCTGGGCTTGCGCCCTGGCGACCGGCTGCTGGTGGTCGGCGAGAACTGCCTCGAACAAGTGGTGCTGTGCTTCGCCGCCGCCAGCATCGACGCCTGGATCGTGCTGGTCAACAGCCGCCTGTCGGCGCCCGAACTCGACCAGATCCTTGCCCACAGCGGCGCACGCCGCGTCCTGTACACGGCGGCCGAGGCGGCCGAGGCGGCCGCCCACGGCAGGCGCCACGGCGCGCTGCCGGCGCGCAGTCTCGGCGGCGGCGACGGCCATGCGGCTGGCCTCGGGCCGAACGGCGACGGCGGCCAAGCCGCCGCTGCCGCGCCGGATCGCCGCAACGCTTGCGGCGCCGCCGGCGCCGCCTTCGACGCCCTCGAACGCTGCCTGGTCGGCCCGCTCGACGAGGGCTGCGCTGCGGCGCCGGTGCAGGCCGGCGGCGCCGGCCAGGCCGCCGCGCTGGTCTACACCAGCGGCACCACCGGCCAGCCCAAGGGTGTGATGCTAAGCCACCGCAACCTGCTGTATATCGCCGCCGTCTCCAGCACGCTGCGCGGGTTGCGGCCGCAAGACCGCGCCTACGGCGTGCTGCCGATCTCCCACGTCTACGGCCTGGCCTCGGTCATGCTCGGCACGCTGTACGCCGGCGCCTGCCTGCAGCTGGCCGCCCGCTTCAGCCCGCAGGCGCTGCTGGCCGCCGTGCGCGACGACGGCCTGACCATCGTCCAGGGCGTGCCGGCGATGTATGCCCGCCTGCTGGCGGCGCTGGGCGGCGCCGCCGGCCCGGCCGGCGCGCCGCTGCCGTCGCGGCTGCGCTTCATCTACGCCGGCGGCTCGCCGCTGACGCCGAGCCTGAAGGCGGACGTCGAACGGCTGTTCGGCCTGCCGCTGCACAACGGCTACGGCATGACCGAAAGCGCGCCGACTATCAGCCAGACCAGCCTGGCGGCGCCGCGCGCCGACACCTCGGTCGGCCTGGAGATCCCCGGCGTGCAGACCCGCGTGGTCGACGCCGATGGCGCCGACGCGGCGCCCGGCGCGGTCGGCGAACTGTGGGTGCGCGGCCCCAACGTCATGCTCGGCTACTACCGCGAGGCGGCCATGACGGCGCAGGTGCTGCGTCCCGGCGGCTGGCTCGACACCGGCGACCTGGCCCGCCGCGACGCCGACGGCGCGCTGTTCATCGCCGGCCGCAGCAAGGAGCTGATCATCCGTTCCGGCTTCAACGTCTACCCGCTGGAGGTCGAGACGGTGCTCAACGCCCACCCGGCGGTGACCCAGTCGGCGGTGGTCGGCCGCGACGCCGCCGACGGCGACGAGGAGGTGGTGGCCTTTGTCGAAATCGATCCGCACCATGCAGTGGCGGACGACGTGGCGAACGGCGCGGCGGACGGCGCGGCGGAGAGCGCGGCGGACGGCGCGCCACACGGCGCGCTGCGGCGCGCGCTGCACGCCCACCTGGCCGGCGCGCTGGCGCCCTACAAGCTGCCGGCGCAGATCGTCGTCATGACGGCGCTGCCGGCGGCGGCCAGCGGCAAGGTGCTCAAGGGCCGGCTGCGCGAACTGGCCCAGGGCCTGCCACGGGCCGGCGACTAGGCGCAACCATACCGCGCGCGCGGCGGCGGCGGCCGAGGCGCGCGACTGCAAGACGGCCGATGTGGCAGACTATCAACTCGTACAGCAACGGGAGCACGGGCATGGCCAACGGCGACAACAACGATCCACCCCAGATGCGCCGCAAATCGGACCAGGAGCAGGCCAAGCCGCGCTACCTCGATCCGGGCGACACCGTATTCAGCCTGTGGCGCCGCGTGCTGCTGGCGCGCTACCGCCGCCTGGCCGCCGCCGCCACGCGCCACATCATCCAGCGTCCGCTGCACATCGGCGTCTCGGCGCGCATTTTCCACCCCGAGCCGGGCGCCACGGGACTGCGCAGCAAGAACCTGCAATATCTGGAGGAGTCGATCGCGCAGTGGGTGATGTCGCGCGACGTGCTGGTGTTCATGATCCCGACCGTCAACAAGGACGGCCTCCTCCACCCCAGCAATATCCGCCTGCGCGACTATGCCCGCCACCTCGACGGCCTGGTGCTGCAAGGCGGCGCCGACGTTTCGCCGCAGAGCTACGCCGAGACGCCGACCAGGCCCGAGTGGGGCGGCGACCGGGCGCGCGACATGTACGAGCTGGAACTGCTGCACGAATTCGTCGAGGCCGGCAAACCGGTGCTGGGCATCTGCCGCGGCTGCCAGCTGATCAACGTCGCCTTCGGCGGCTCGCTGTTCCAGGACATCGCCTCCGACGTGCCGGCGGCGCTGGCCCACGTCCACGACGACTACGACCGCCACCGCCACATCGTCACCTTCCCGCCCGGCTCCTCGCTGGCGCGGCTGTTCAAGGAGCAGCGCCAGGGCCGGGAGCAGCCGCAGGGCCTGGTCAACTCGATCCACCACCAGGCCGTCAAGACGCTGGGGCGCGACATGCAGGTCGAGGCGCTGTCGCTGCCCGACCAGATGATCGAGGCGATCCGCTACCGCAAGGCGCCCTTCGTCATGGGCCTGCAGTGGCACCCGGAGTTCCACCGCGCCGGCGGCGCCGAACTGCTCGACTGCACGCCCATCCTCGACAACTTCCTGCGCGTGGCGCGCGAGACCCGCTTCTAGTCGCGCCGGCGCGCCGCCGCCACCTCCTGCTTGACCACCTCGATGTCGTTGGCGAAGGCGGCGTCGCCGCGCAGGCGGGCGTACAGCGCGGCGGCGGCGGTGCGGCCGGCCTCGACGTCGCTCGGATAGTGGAAGCCGCAGACCACGCGGCTGTCGCCGAAGGCCAGGCCGCGCGCCAGCAACGCGTCGGCGCGCTCGGGCGCCGCTTCGCTCAGCAGCATGGCCACCGTCAGACCCAGCCAGGCATGGGTGGACGGATAGGAGCCCGTCTTGTCGAGCGAGAAGTCGACCATGTCGACGTGGCGGTGGCCGGCCATGTCGAGCGGATACAGGCAGGACTTGTATGCCGGGAAGGCGACGAAGGGACGCTTGCGGCCGCCCTCGGCCACCATCCGCTTGACCGGCCCGACCAGCCGCGAAACGTCGGCCTGCATGCGCTTGAGCAGCACCATCAACACCGGCGCGTTGGCGCCGTTCAGCTCGACGCCGAGCGCCTCGCCGAAGCGCGGCAGCACCTCGGCCGGCACGAAGACGTCGTCCTCGGCGGCCTGCTGGCCGCGCGCCGTGCGCAGCGTGGCGCGGCCATGCTTGAAGGCGGCGATGTCGGCCGCCTCGGCCGCGCTGCCGGCCTTGGGCGCCGCCGGCAACCACTGCTCGATGTGCGGGGCCGCCGCGGCCGCCAGGTAACCGCTGCCGCAGCCGGCCATCTGCCGCGCCACGGCCGCCGCAGTGGCGCCGGAGGCGCTCGCGACGACCGCGCCGGATGCGCCGGATGCGCCGGATGCGGCAGCGGATGCGGCAGCGGATGCGGCGCCGGCCTGCGCGCCGCCATCGGCCGCCTGCTCCGGCCAGATCGCTTGCAGCAACCAGGCCAGCCGCGCGCCGGCCTTGGCCAGCTGCCCGGCCTTGATGGCGTCGGCCCGCGCGTCGTAATCCGGATCGACGATGGTGTAGTCCCAGTTGCGCGCCGCGTCGTCGCCGACACCGCTCGAGCCGGCGGCCAAGGTGAAGCGCAGGCCGGCGAACACCTGCGGCGCCGCCGCCACCGACTCGCCGGCCCAGCGCGCCGCCCAGTTGCCCTCGTCGCCGGCCGTCGGCGCGACACAGCGCGCCTGCTGCTGCAAGGCCTGCGCCTGCGCGCCGTCCGGCTTGAGGCTGGCCGGCACGCTGTCCCATTTGCCGTGCAGGCGCTCCTTGCCGCTGAGGAGAAGATTGCCGCCGGCCGTGTCGTAGCCCGTCTTGTAACCCTTGGCGTCCGGGTCGAGCACCTTGCCGTCGGCGTCCAGGTACAACTGCACCGCGTGCAGCGGCTGGTGGATGTCGCCGACGTAGTGGGCCAGCAGCATCAGCGCCTCCTGCCGGTCGGCGAAGACGAAGGGCGCCGGCGCCGGCTGGCCGCGCAGATAGGCGGTGGCGGCGCGGATCGCGTGCACCACGTCGAACTCGCTGGTGCCGACATAGCCCTCGGCGTAGCTGGAGTGGACGCTGGCCACGTCGGTGTAGTGGTACTGGCTGTGGCAGAACTGCGCACCGTGCGCCTTGCCGCACTGGCGCCAGTTGTGCGCGACGAAGTTGCGCAGGCGCTCCTTGCCGGCGTCGCTCTCGAACACCGTGCACTCGGGGAAGGCCGGCTCGCCGAGGTGGGCCGGATCGCGCGAGGTCGCCACGGTGTAGATGAAGTTTTGGTTGTCGCTGCTGCCGACGGCGCGCGCGCAGTCGGCCCACACGGCGACGGTGCGCAAATCCAGATCGCCCAGCAGCCGCTTGACCTCCTGCTCGGCGCGGCTGTTCTTGAGCAGGGCGTCGGCGATCGCGCCGACCTGCTGGTGGCCGTCGGCGCCGAAGGCCAGCGCCAGCGCGGGGGCGCCGGCCAGGGTGGACAGCAGGATGAAGCGGGGTAGACGTTTCATGGCGTTCCGATCGAAAGGCGGGATGAACGGCAAACGCAGGCCGGCGCTAGCCCGGCTGCGGGCGATGATGTGGAATGATGGTGTGGAATTCTAGCGCAGATTGGGCTCGAAAAAACGCCCCGATGCGGCTCGCGGCAAGGTCGCGCGCTTTGCTGTATTCTTTCGGCATTGCACAGAGGAGCTACTTATGCCAAACACCGAATGGCCGATTGTCGCGGTCGCCCTGCCCGCCGACTCGCGCGTGACCGGGATATATCATCAGCCCTTCCTGGCCGATGCCTACTCGCTGCGCCTGCCGCCCGGCGCCATCAGCGATCCCGAGCAACTGGCCCGCTTCATCTTCGCGCAGCAGGCGCCCTGGATCGGTCGCTTGATGCATCTGCGCGACGCCCTGGTCAGCATATTCGGCCTGAAGACCACCAAGCAGTTGAGCACGGTCGGCGACGCGCGCGTGGCCTTCTTCAAGATCTACGAACGACGCGCCCACGAGATCATTCTCGGCGAGGACGACAAGCACCTCGACTTCCGCCTCTCCATACTGCGCCGCGATGAAGCCGGCGCGTCCCAGGTGGTGATGTCGACCGTGGTGCATTGCCACAACCTGCTGGGCCGCAGCTACATCCGCCTGATCGCCCCCTTCCACCGCATGGTGGTGCGTTCGAATCTGCGGCAAGCGGCACTGGCCGGCTGGCCGCAGCAATCGGACGACACGCCGGCGGCTAACTAGTACGGCCACCCGGCGGCGAACGGCTGGAGTGCCGCCGCCGCACAGGTCTGGCGGCCCGCGCGGCTCAATTCCCGCGGAAGCGCTGGATCGCCGCGTCCACCATGCCTTCGACGCTGCCGCTGTCGGCGAACTGCTCGCGCAGATAATGCGCGTCGCTGCCCTCGTGGGCGACCTGCATCAGATGGGCCAATCCTGCGCCGCCGCCCAGCGCCGCGCCATGCGGCTCCATCTTGCGCAGGGTGGTCAGGATGTCCTCGCGCAGCGACAGGCTCTCATACGTCTTCGGATGCACCAGCGTGCCGTCCAGGCCGAAGCGGCAGGCCTGGAAACGGTTGTAGTTGTAGACCAGGTAGTCGTCCTCCACCGGCGCCTCCTCCCTGCGTTCGAGCAGATAGCGGCACAGCGCCTGCAGATAGCAGGCCAGCCCGGCGGCCCGTTCGACCGTCAGCGGCGTGTCGCAGACGCGCAGCTCGATGGTGCCGAACTCCGGCTTGGGCCGGATGTCCCAGTAAAAGTCCTTCATGCTCTTGATCACGCCGGTGTGCTCCATCTTCGAGAAGTACTCGTGCTCGAAGGCGTTCCAGTTCAACAGGAAAGGCGCCCGCCCGCTCATCGGGAAGGCGAACACGGAGTTCAAGCGGGCCGAGTTGAACAGCGTGTCGTTACCCTGCACGAAGGGCGACGACGACGACAGCGCGATGAAGTGCGGCACATAGCGGCTCAGCGAATGCAGCAGGAACAGCGCGTCGTCGCCCGAGGCGCAACCGATGTGCACGTGCTGGCCGAAGATGGTGAACTGCTTGGCCAGATAGCCATACAGCTCGGACACTTCCTTGAAGCGCGGCTTGGCGAAGATGCGCCGCTCCGACCACTTCTGGAACGGATGGGTGCCGCCGCCGCAGATGCCGATGTTGAGCGTCTCGGCGGCCTGCACCAGCGTATCGCGGGTCAGCTGCAACTGGGCCACCAGCTCGGCGTGGTTGGTGTGCACGTCGCTGTTAATCTCGATCATGCTCTCGGTGATCTCCGGCGTCACATTGCCGGGGAAGGGTTTGCGGCTCAGCAGATGCAGCAGGTCGGGGCTGGACGCGGTCAGGTCGTAATCGGACAGGCTGACCAGTTGCAGCTCAAGCTCGACGCCCATGGTCAGCGGCACGGACGTGGTGAAGGGTTCCAATGGCATCTCAATTCTCCTTGTTGGACGGGGTTTCCTTGGCCCAGATCAGCGCGCGCTGCGTAATGATCGGTCCCAGCACTTCCATGAACAGCGTCATCGCCGCCAGCGCGGCCAGCTCGTCGACCAGCACGATGCCCATGTATTTGGTCTGCTCCAGCATCAACACGACGAACACCGACATCGGCGACAGCGCGATGCCGGTCAGCGCGCCCTTGCGCCACGAAATGCCGGAGACGTGGGCGAACGCCGCCACGCCGGCCGTCTTGACGACGAAGCGGGCCAGCAGCAGCATGGCGCCGAGGCCGGCGCCGGCGACCACGCGGTCCCATTCCAGCGTCGACACGGCGAACACGAACAGCAGCACCGTCAGCAGTTCGCCCAGGCCGCCGAAATTGCGCTCGGTGCGGCTGAAGGCGACGCGGCGGTGGCGCGCCATCAGGCCGAAAGTCAAGGTCGCCAGCACCGGCGACAGGTCGGTGGCGTGGCTCAGCGCCACCAACAGCACGACACCGAGCGCGAAGGCCACCGTGCCGTCTTGCGCCAAGTTGCCCAGCTGGCGCAGCATGGCCGGCACCAGCATGCCGAACAGCGCGCCCAGCGCGGCCGAGGCGAGCAGCTCGATCAGACTATGCGAAATGGCCTGCGACAGGCTGCCCGAGGTCTGGAACACCCAGAAGCCGACGATCACCTTGAATACGAACACCGCCAGCACGCAGTTGATGGCGACCAGGTGCAGCAGCCGCTCGGTGACCTGGCCGGCGCTGTTTTTCTCGTTGATGACGCGCAGCACGCCGGCCGGCGAGGTCGACATCGCCAGCGAGGCCAGCAGCAACGAGGTCATCGACGGCATGCCGGTCATCTGCGAGATCGAGTAGACCAGGGCGAAGGTGGCGGCCGATTCGACCAGGCCGCTGACGGCGATCCACGGGTTGACGCGCAGCCAGTGCAGATTGATGCGGTAGCCGAACTCGAACAGGATCAGGCCGAAGGCCAGGTTGGCCAGCATCGTCACGGTGCTCGAACCGTCGGTGGCCAGCGCCACCGGAAAGGCCTGCGCCAACAAAAATCCGACCAGGCCGTAGACGCTGATGCGCGGCACGCCGCTCCAACGGTGTATCAGTTCGCCCGACAACCAGGACAGCAGGATGGCGAAGGGCCAGGCGAGTTCGGCCGGAATGACCAGGGTTTCTGGCATAGGGTATCTCCAAAGTGCGTTGCGGGCGGCGGCGGTGGCGGCGCGCTCGCGCCGGCGTCCAAGCGGCTGGCACGGACAGGCGCGCCAGCCGGCGCGCAACAGTTTGACGGTGGCCGGGGCCACTCAGGGCGCGCCGACCGCGGTTCCCGGGCGGCGCAAGGCGGGCCGGGGATGCTGCAAGGGTGGCTCGCGGGGTTTGACCCGGGAGCGCTGGAGTCACTACAAAATGAACAGCAAGGATGACAGTTTATTGCATTGCGCGAAATCGTGTCGCACGCCAGACGGCCGCGTCCGCCGCGCAGTACAATTCCGCCAGGCCGGCGACCTCCCGCGCCGGCATCGAATAAGGGACCACCATGCTCGAACTGCTCAGCGAACACGCCTGCTTCGGCGGCGTGCAGCGCTTCTACCGCCACGCCGCGCGCGCCACCGGCCTGCCGATGCGCTTCTCCGTCTTCCTGCCGCCGGCCGCCGCCAATCCCGGCGCCGGCGCCGGCGCCCGGCCCGGCCTGTTCTACCTGGCCGGCCTGACCTGCAACGAGGAGACCTTCGCCGCCAAGGCCGGCGCCCAGCGCGTCGCCGCCGAACTGGGCCTGATGCTGATCGCGCCCGACACCAGCCCGCGCGGCGCCGCCATCGCCGGCGAGGACGCCGCCTGGGACTTCGGCCTGGCCGCCGGCTTCTACCTCGACGCCACCGAGGCGCCGTGGCGCCAGCACTACCGCATGTACAGCTACATCCTGGAGCTGCGCGAACTGCTGGTGGCCGAACTGGCGCTGGACCCGGCGCGGGTCGGCATCTGCGGCCACTCGATGGGCGGCCACGGCGCCCTGGTGCTGGCGCTGCGCAACCCCACCCTGTTCCATTCGCTGTCGGCCTTCGCGCCGATCGCCGCGCCCTCGCTGTGCCCGTGGGGACAAAAAGCCTTCAGCGGCTACCTGGGCGCCGAGCCAAGCGCCTGGGGCGGCTACGACGCCAGCGTGCTGATGGCCGGCCTGCGCGCGCCCTTCCCCGACGGCATCCTGATCGACCAGGGCCTGGGCGACAAATTCCTCGCCGAGCAGCTCCACCCCGAGGTGTTCGAGGCGGCCTGCCGCAGCGCCGGCCAGCCGCTGCAACTGCGCCGCCACGCCGGCTACGACCACGGCTACTACTTCGTCGCCAGCTTCATCGAGCAGCACCTGCGCTTCCACGCCCGCAACCTGGGCGCGGCGGCCTGACGGCGCCGCGCCGGCGCGCCGTCACGGCCGGATTTCGGTGCCCAGCCGGCGCAGGAACTGGGCCAGCCATTGCGGATGGGCCGGCCAGGCGGGGGCGGTGACGAAGATGCCGTCGGTGATGGCCTGGTCGACCGGGATGTCGGCGTACTCGGCGCCGGCCAGCTTGACCTCGGGCGCGCAGGCCGGATAGCTGGAGATCTTTTTGCCACGGATCACGTCGGCGGCGGCCAGCAGCTGGGCGCCGTGGCAGACGGCGGCGATCGGCTTGTCGGCGGCGGCGAATTGCTGGATCAGTTCGAGCACGCGGGCGTTCAGCCGCAGGTACTCGGGGGCGCGGCCGCCGGCGATGAGCAGGGCGTCGTAGTTGCCGACCTCGACCTCGTCGAAGGCGGCGTTCAAGGCGAACAAGTGGCCCGGCTTCTCGGTGTAGGTCTGGTCGCCCTCGAAGTCGTGGATGGCGGTCTTGATGGTGTCGCCGGCCCGCTTGCCGGGACAGACGGCATGCACCGTGTGGCCCACCATGCCCAGCGCCTGGAACGGCACCATGGTCTCGTAGTCCTCGGCGAAATCGCCGGTCAACAACAGGATTTTCTTCGCTGCCACGGTCACCCCCACAAAAAAGTTGTTCCGCCCCGGCTGGAACGGCACTTGGTTCACGCTACGACCATTGAATCATAACGCAAAAACAAGACCGGGCCCGCCGCGCCGGCTTGCCATTTTTATACGGCGCTGCGCGGCCGGCGGCGGCGCGCCGGCGGCGCACGTGAAAACGGCGCCGCGATCGCTCGCGGCGCCGTCCCCCGCCGGCCCGTGCGGGCGGCCGGTGTGCGTTTTTACGGCTTACTTGCTGAGCACCTGGCGGATGGTCGCCGCCAGATCCTCGGCGACGAACTTGGCCACGTAGGCGTCGGCGCCGACGCCCTTGACGTGGTCCTCGTTGGTCTTGCCCGACAGCGAAGAGTGGATCACCACCGGGATCTTGCTGAAGCGGGCGTCCTGCTTGACCAGGCGGGTCAGCGTGAAGCCGTCCATCTCCGGCATTTCCAGATCGGTCAGCACCAGCGCCACCTTGTTCTCGACCGGCACGCCCTCGCTCTTGGCGATGTCGGCGATGTGCTGCAGCCGGTCCCAGGCCTCCTTGCCCGACTTGGTCATGATGAAGTGGGCGCCCATCGCCGTCAGGCCCTTCTCGATCAGGCTGCGCGCCACCACCGAGTCGTCGGCCGCCAGGATCACCGCGCCCGGCTTGAGCAGCAGTTGCGGGCCGATGGTCTCCGGGTCGACGTCCTTGCCCTCGTTGGGCACCATCTCGCGCAGGATGGTCTCGACGTCGAGCACCTGGGCCAGGCGGGTGTTGTTGACGTCGCCGTCGAGGCGGGCGATGCTGGTCACCTTGCCGCCGGCCGTGCCTTCGGCGGTCAGCACCTGGCTCCAGTCCAGCCGCACGATCTCGTCGACCGACTCGACCGCGAAGGCCTGGGTGGTGCGGGCGAACTCGGTCACCAGCATGATGTTCAGGCCGGTCTTCGGCGTCACGCCGACGATCGCCGGCAGGTCCAGCACGGTGATGATCTGGCCGCGCAGGTTGACCACGCCGAGCATGTGCGGCGACGAACCGGCCACGGCGGTCACCTCGGGCATGGCGACGATCTCGCGGATCTTGAAGACGTTGATGCCGAACAGTTCCGAATGTTCGCCGTTGGCGTCGCCGCCGAGGCGGAACAACAGCAGTTCGAATTTATTGGAATTGGTCAGGTTGCTGCGTTCGTCCACTTCCTGCTGAACTGATTTCATATTCTTCATCTCCGTCTGAGGCATAACATGGACCAAATGGCGGCCGCGCTTGTCCCGCGGCTCATAGGGAAAACCCCTGTTCGGGAAAAATCCCCATTGCCTTTCCAGTATAACGATTTTGCCTATGGGAACGCCAGTTTTGGCCTGAATCAATCCCCTTTTGGCGGCCTTATACAACGCTTCTTCAACGCAAACCCAACACCGACCCCGCGCCGCCGCCGCGGCCGCCGCGAGGCGCGATAAAAATATTGCAAGAACGATCAACAGTTTCCTGTCAAACATGAAAACGCGGACGAAAAAAAAGGAAACCTGGTGGTTTCCTTTTTTTAGAATTTGGAGCGGGAGAAGAGGCTCGAACTCTCGACCTCAACCTTGGCAAGGTTGCGCTCTACCAACTGAGCTACTCCCGCTGAGAGACACTATTATGACAGGGCGGCGCCGTTTTTGCCAGAGGGGAAGGCGTTTTTCTGCGCCGCCCGCCCTATAATGACGCCGCCGCCGTCCGGCGGCACCGGTTCGAACAAGGAAAGAAGCAAGCCCATGGAGTCTATCGAAGTCGTGCTGGCCATGTTGTTGGCCGTGGTCGCCAGCGCCTACCTGGTGCGCCTGGTGCCGGTGGCGCCGCCGCTGCCGCTGGTGCAGATCGGCCTGGGCGCGCTGATCGCCGCCCGTGGCGGCCATGGCGTCGAACTCGATCCGGAGCTGTTCTTCCTGCTGTTCCTGCCGCCCCTGCTGTTCCTCGACGGCTGGCGCATCCCCAAGAGCGGCCTGCTGCGCGACAAGGGCATCATCCTCGAACTGGCGCTCGGCCTGGTGGTGTTCACCGTGCTCGGCGCCGGCTTCCTGATCCACTGGATGATCCCGGCCATGCCGCTGCCGGTGGCCTTCGCGCTGGCCGCCATCGTCTCGCCGACCGACCCGGTGGCCGTCTCGGCCCTGGCCGCCCGCGCCCCCATCCCCAAGCGCCTGATGCACATCCTCGAAGGCGAGTCGCTGCTCAACGACGCCAGCGGCCTGGTGTGCTTCCGCTTCGCCGTCGCCGCCGCCATGACCGGCGTCTTCTCGCCGGGCGACGCCGCCCTCGCCTTCCTCTGGCTGGCCGCCGGCGGCATCGGCGCCGGCCTGGCGCTGACCCTGCTCGTCACCTGGCTGCAGCGCTGGCTGGGCCGCCGCTTCGGCGAGCCGGCCGGCTCGCCCATCCTGGTCAACCTGCTGCTGCCCTTCGGCGCCTACCTGGCCGCCGAGCACCTGGGCGCCTCCGGCATCCTGGCGGCGGTGGCGGCCGGCGTCGCCATGAGCTACGTCGAGTTGAGCGGCCACGCCCTGGCGGCCACCCGCATCCAGCGCTCGGCGGTCTGGGACACCGTGCAGTTCACCCTCAACGGCGTGATGTTCGTGCTGCTCGGCGAGCAACTGCCCACCCTGTTCCGTGGCGCCAGCGAGGCGATCGAGCAGACCGGCCACCTCAACCCCTGGTGGCTGGCCGTCTACGCGCTGAGCATCAGCGCCGGCCTGATGCTGCTGCGCCTGCTCTGGGTCTGGGCCTCGCTGCGCCTGACCATCTTCAAGCAAAGCCTGCGCGGCGCCGTGCCGCACAAGATCAACCCGCGCCTGCTGCTGGCCACCACCCTGGCCGGCGTGCGCGGCGCCATCACCCTGGCCGGCGTGATGACCTTGCCGCTGGCGCTGCCCGACGGCACGCCCTTCCCGGCGCGCGACCTCACCGTCTTCCTCGCCGGCGCGGTGATCCTAATCTCGCTGACGGTGGCCAGCATCGCCCTGCCGCGCCTGCTGGCCGGCATGCGCTTCCCCGACGAGCCCGCCGCCCAGCGCGCCGAGGACGCCGCCCGCCGCGCCGCCGCCACGGCCGCCATCGCCGCCATCGAGCGCGCCCAGGTGGAGCTGATGCCGGGCAGCCCGGACGCCGACGCCTACCCGCAGGCGGCCGCCCGCGTCATCGCGCTGTACCAGCACCGCCTGCACGAGACGGCCGCCGGCGGCGACCAGCGCGCCCTGCTGCGCCAGCTCGACTGCGCCGAGACGGCGCTGCGCCTGGCCGCGCTGCAGGCCGAGCGCCACGCCATCTACCAGCTGGCGCGGCACGAGCAGCTGTCCGACGAGACCTCGCGCAAGCTGGTGCGCGAAGTCGACCTGGTGGAGGCGCGCTACCGCTAGCGGCATCCGCCGCCGCCGCCACCGCCACGCCAACGCCAACGCCAACGCCCCGCCGCACCGCGCCGCACCGCGCCGCGCCGCCGGGCGCGCCGGCGCGGTAATCGGCCGGTCACATTCGCCCTCTATAGTCGCCGCTTCGACCATACAGGAGACACCCGCATGTACCCGACCCCCGCCGCACTCGCCACCCCCACCGCCAGCGGCGCCGCCGCGCCCGCCCGCCGCCGCGCCGCCCTGCTCGGCCTGGCCCTCGCCGCCGCCCTGTTCGGCGCCGCCGGCGCCGCGCCGGCGGCCTCGAACATGGTGCCCGACTACGAGGTCAAGCTGCTGCTCAACCCCACCGTCGTGCTCGACTCCAACTACAAGCTGAACGCCACCGTGCTGAGCACCTTCGGCATGCCCAGCTCGGTGACCAAGATGAACGTGATGTTCATGGACGGCGACGCCAAGCCCATCTACAACAACGGCTGGATCGCCCGCGTCCGCAAGTCCGAAGGCGACAGCGGCTTCGAACTGAGCTACAAGAAGCGCTACCCCATCGCCAACGGCAACATCACCGAAGCGCTGTACCAGGCCAGCGCCGACGGTTTCACCAGCGGCGACAGCAACTACGAGGCGCAGATCGAGTGGGGCTACCAGGCCAAGACGCTGAGCATCACCAACAGCAAGACCGACAGCAAATCCGGCTACAGCGGCATGGACCTGCCCTCGACCGCCGACGCCCGCAGCCTGCTGAAGAAAAACATCCCCGGCAAGATGAACAACTGGCTCTCCAACGGCTGGGGCGGCAACGCCCTCGACACCTCGCGCAAATACGGCCCGGTGCTGGCCAAGCGCTCGGTGGGCAGCTGGAGCGGCCTCAAGCTGTATATCGAAGTCTGGCCGATCCGCAACGCCGCCGGCAGCGGCATCGACTACGTCGTCGAAGCCTCGTTCAAGACCACCAGCGAAAGCGTGGCCTCCGCCAAGCACGACGAACTGCAGGCCTTCCTCGCCGCGCGCGGCTGGTTCCTCGCCCAGGACTCGCTGAAGACCCAACTGATCATGGACCGCTACTAGACCGGCGGACCGGCGCCCTGTCATCAAGCCGACACAATTAGCCATTATCCTGCCTGCTGTTTCGGGCGCGCCGCCGGCAAGGCGGCGCGCCGCCATCGCCGGACCAACTTGTTTGATCGCCCTGGCCAGCACAGGGCGATTTTTTTTCATCTAGGGGAATTTAATGCAGTCAAGAGTCATTGTTAGCACCATCGCCGCCGCCATCTCGCTGGCCTGCACCGCCCACGCCAGCGCCCAGTCGAACGTCGCCGTCTACGGCATCATCGACAGCGGCATCGAGGTCATCAACCACTCCGCCAGCATCCCCGGCTCGAAGGCCAACCTGACCCGCCTCAGCTCGGGCAACCTGTCCGGCTCGCGCCTGGGCTTCCGCGGCACCGAGGACCTGGGCGGCGGCCTGAAAGCCGTCTTCGCGCTCGAATCGGGCATCGGCGTCGACAACGGCACCTCGCTGCAAGGCGGCCGCCTGTTCGGCCGCCAGGCCTACGTCGGCCTGCAAGGCAGCTGGGGCGCGCTGACGCTGGGCCGGCAGAACAGCCTGATGCTCGACTGGATGAGCAAGTACAACACCATGGACAACGCCACCTGGTCGTCCAAGGTGCACGACGCCGCCTTCTCCGACCGCATCGACAACACCGTCAAATACAGCGGCAAGTTCGACGTCGTCGATGTGGCGGCCTACTACAGCACCGGCTACGACAGCACCAAGGGCGGCGAACTGGCCGGCCACAGCAAGGCCGGCCGCGAAGTCGGCGTCGGCGCCCAATACAACGGCGCCGCCTTCCGCGCCGCCCTGGTCTACGACCGCAAGAACGGCCAGACCGCCGCGCTGGAGAACAACACCGACGAGCACCTGACCTTCGGCGCCCGCTACAAGTTCGGCGAGGCCGAAGTGCTGGGCGGTTACCTGCGCCGCAAACAGGACAACGTCGGCGCCGCCTCGGTCCGCACCGACATGGGCTGGATCGGCCTGGCCTACCAGGTCAGCGCGCCGCTGCAGCTGAGCGCCTCGCTCTACCGCACCGACGTCAAGAACTCGGACAAGGACCCGCTGTCGCTCATCAGCATGGTCAAGTACTCGCTGTCCAAGCGCACCGACCTGTACCTGATCAACTCCTACGCCAGCAACCGCAGCGGTTCCAACCTCGGCGTCAACGGCTTCGGCGTCGACATCGCCGCCGGCCAGAACCAGTTCGGCACCATGGCCGGCGTGCGCCACACCTTCTGACGCCATGACCGCCGACATCAGCCATCCGGCGGCCGGCACGGCCATCACCGTGTCCGCCCTGCGCCACCGCTTCGCCGACCAGCTGGTGTTGGACGGCATCGACTTCCACCTCGAAGCCGGCCAGGTGCTGGCCCTGCTCGGCCCCTCCGGCTGCGGCAAGACCACCCTGCTCAAGCTGCTCGCCGGCCTGCTGCCGCTGGCCGCCGGCCACGGCAGCATCGACTTCGGCGCCCGCCGCGTCGCCGGCGACGGCCACTTCCTGCCGCCCGAGGCGCGCGGCCTGGGCATGGTGTTCCAGGACTACGCGCTGTGGCCGCACATGAGCGTCGGCAACAACGTCGCCTTCGCGCTGGAGATGCGCGGCCTGCCGCGCAAGCAATGCGCGCCGCGCGTGGCCGAGGCGCTGGCCGTGGTCGGCCTGCAGGGCTTCGAGCAGCGCAACCCGTCCAGCCTGTCCGGCGGCCAGCAGCAGCGCGTCGCCCTGGCCCGCGCCATCGTCGCGCGGCCGCAGGTGCTGCTGTTCGACGAGCCGCTCTCCAACCTCGACCGCGACCTGCGCGAAAGCCTGTGCCACGAGATCGGCGCCCTGCTGCGCAGCATGGGCACCACCGCCGTCTACGTCACCCACGACCAGGAGGAAGCCTTCGCCCTGGCCGACCAGGTCGCCGTCATGCGCGGCGGCCGCATCCGCCAGCTGGCCGCCCCCGCCGTGCTGCTGGGCGAACCGGCCGACACCTGCATCGCCGAATTCCTCCAGCTCGGCACCCTGCTGCACGGCGACGACATCCCCCACGCCTGGCACGGCCGCGGCCTGGCGCCGCGCTGCGAAACAACCGCGCAGCGCCTGCTGATCCCGCAGAGCGCGCTGTCGCTGCACGCCGGCGCCGAGCGGGCCGATGGCGGCCTGCGCGGCGAGGTGCTGGCCCAGCGCTACCGCAACGGCCGCTTCTTCACCGAGGTGCGCGCCAGCGACGCCCCCAAGGGCCTGACGCTGGTCACCGACACCCGCCTGCAGCAAGGCCAGTTGATCGACCTGAGCCTCGACTGGCAGCGCCTGCGCTGGCTGCCGCACGCCGCCTGAGCCCGCCGGAAGCCCCCCGGGGTCAGTGCCGACATTCGGACACGGGCTCAAGTAGATCGGCCGGTCAGGCAGGCAATTTGTCCGATTGTCGGCACTGACCCCGCCCGCAACCACAGAACACATGACAAGGAAACACATGAATTTCGCCGCCCCCTTCCCCCTGCCCCGCCTGGCCCTGGCGCTGGCCGCCGCGCTGGCCCTGGCCGCCCCGGCCGCCTCGGCGCTGACCATCTACAGCGCCGGTCCCGGCAAGCTGATCGACACCTTGGCCGCCGAGTTCAAGCGCGCCAGCGGCGTCAGCGTCGACGTCTTCCAGGCCGACACCGGCAAGGTCATGGCGCGCCTGCAGGCCGAGGCCACCAACCCGCGCGCCGACGTCGTCATCTCGGCCTCATGGGACAGCGCGGTCGACCTCGACCGGCGCGGCTGGCTGCTCAATTACAGCAGCCCCAACGCCGCCCAGGTGCCCGGCCGCTTCAAGCAGCCGGCCTATGTGGCGCAAGGCCTGTCGGTGCTGTCCATCGTCTGGAACAGCAAGAGCGGCACGCCGCGCCCGCGCGACTGGAGCGACCTGACCCAGCCCGTCTACAAGGACAAGCTGACCATGCCCGACCCGGCGCAATCGGGCGCCTCGCTCGACCTGTTGTCCGGCATGCAGGGCCGCCAGTCCGACCAGACCTGGCAGCTGTTCGGCGCCCTCAAGGCCAACGGCATGGTCGTCGCCGGCCCCAACGCCCAGGCGATGAACCCGGTGCTGCAGGGCGCCAAGGCGGTGGTGTTCGGCGCCGTCGACTATGTCGCGCTGGGCAACCAGGCGGCCGGCGAAAGCATCGAGGCGATCTTCCCGAAAAGCGGCACCGTGGTCGCGCCGCGCCCGATGATGATCCTGAAATCCTCCAAGGCCGCCGACGACGCCCGCAAGTTCATCGACTTCGTCCTCTCGCCCAAGGGCCAGGCGCTGGTCGCCGACGCCTACCTGATCCCGGCGCGCCAGGACATCGCCGCCAAGCGCCAAACGCTGAAGGACATCAAGCTGCTGCCCGAGCTCGACGCCGGCCAGAGCCTGGCCGCGCGCGCCACCGCGCTGCACCGCTTCGCCACCCTGTTCGGCCGCAAGTAGACCGTGCGCCCCGTTCTAGCCCGCCTGCCCGCGCTGGGCACGCCGCTGGTGTTCGGCGCCACGGCGGCGGCCCTGCTGCTGCTGGTGGCGCTGCCGCTGGCCTTCATCTTCCTGCAGGCGGTGTTCCCGCAGTTGGCCAACGGCTCGCTGGCGGCGCCGCTGTCGCACCTGGCCGGCGTGTTCGGCGACCCGGCGCTGCTCGCCCTGACCGGCAACACGCTGCGCCTGGGCGCCTGCGTGGTGCTCACCAGCGCCGCCGTCGGCATCCCGCTGGGCATGCTGCGCGGCCTGTTCAAGCTGCCGCTGGCGCCGTTGTGGGACCTGCTGTTCCTGGTGCCCTTCATGATCCCGCCCTACATCGCCGCGCTCGGCTGGATCACCATGCTGCAGCCGAACGGCTACCTCGAACAGCTCACCGGCCTGCGCCTGTCGTCCTTCCTGTTCTCCTTCGCCGGCGTGGTCTTCGTGATGACCCTGAACGTCTTCCCGGTGGTCTACTTCGCCGTCTCGCGCAGCGTCGCCAGCACCGGCTCGCGGCTGGCCGACGTCGGCCGCGTCTGCGGCGCCTCGCCCTGGCGCGCCTTCCTGCGCATCACCCTGCCGCTGGCCACGCCCGGCATCGCCGCCAGCCTGCTGCTGGTGTTCGCCATGGTCATCGAGGAATACGGCACGCCGGCCGCGCTGGCCGCCAACGCCGGCTTCTTCGTGCTGGTCACCGACATCGAGCGGCGCTTCTCCGACTGGCCGATCGACCTGCCCGGCGCCGCCACCCTGTCGGTCGTGCTGGTGCTGCTGGCCATGCTGGTGTTCTGGCTGCAGCGCCGCCTGCTCGGCAAACAGGTCTTCGAAACCCAGACCGGCAAACCGAACGACGTCGCGCCGCGCCGCCTCGGCGCCTGGCAATGGCCGGTCGCCGCCGCCTTCGCGCTGGTCGCGCTGGTGGCCACCGCCGCGCCGCTGTTCGCCATCGTCGTCACGGCGCTGATGCGCACCCTGTCCGGCGGCCTGCGCCTGGCCAACCTCTCGCTCGACAACTTCACTGAGATCTTCGGCCGCGACGACAGCGCCCTGCAGGCCCTGGGCACCAGCGCCGGCCTGGGGCTGGCGACGGCGCTGGTCACCGGCATGCTCGGCCTGCTGGTCGCCTACTGCGTGGTCAAGACCCGGCTGCGCGGCCGCCGCGTCCTCGACCTGCTGTCGGTGGCGCCCAACTGCCTGCCCGGCATCGTCGTCGGCGTCGGTTTGATTTTGGCGTGGAACCAGTCGCTCTGGCCCGCCACACCGTACAACACCTGGGCCATCCTGCTGCTGGCCTACTGCTGCCTGCTGCTGCCCTACCCGGTGCGCTACGCCAGCGCCGCCTTCGCCCAGATCGGCGACAGCATGGAAGCCGCCGCCCGCGTCCACGGCGCCGACCTGCGCCGCACGCTGCTGCGCATCCTGCTGCCGCTGGTCTTCCCCAGCCTGCTGGCGGCGATGATGATGGTGTTCGCCGTCGCCTCGCGCGAGCTGGTCGCCACGCTGCTGCTGGCGCCGACCGGCATCAAGACCACCTCGCTGTACATCTGGCGCCAGTTCGAGCAGGGCTCGGTCGGCCGCGGCATGGCGATGAGCGTGGTGACCATCCTGATGACCACCGGCGTGATGGTGGCCGTGACCCTGTGGCGCCAACGCGCCGAGCGGGCCGGCGCAGCCTGATCCAAGCAAGCGGGGTCAGCAGCAAGCGGGGTCAGTGCCGACATTCGGACACGAGCTCAAGCAAACGAAAGGGCGATGAGCGACATTTGTCCATTTGTCGGCACTGACCCCGAGTGCTGAGCCCGTCTATTTGTCCGATTGTCGGCACTGACCCCGAATGCTGAGTCCGCCTGTCTTCCACCACCAGCTACGGCTCCTTCCTGTGAGGCCGCTGAAGCGTGATCTTGGAGGCTTTGACAAGCAGTTCAGAATCGGCAATCATCTTGCTTTCTTTTCAAGGCAGGCGGCCATGCTGAGCAAGCGCACCACACTCGCCGTCGGCGCCGTCTGGGTGCTGTTCTGGATGCTGTTGATTACCACCGAGGTGCAGGACTACCTGCGCCGGGGCCACCACCAACTGTGGCAACCGGTGCTGTGGTCGGCATCGTCGGGCGTCACCGCCACGCTGCTGACCCTGGCCCAGCGCCATTACACGAAGCGCTACGACCATCTGCTGGCGACGCCGCTGCGCTGGTTCGGCCGTCAATTCCTGTGGTTGCCGGTGTTCTGGATCAGCTTCGTGCCGCTCACCTTCGGCATGCGCCACCTGGTCTACGCGCTGGCCGGCGAGCGCTACAGGCACGAAGCCTGGGCCGAAACCTTCCTGTACGAGGACATCAAGATCACCGTCTTCTTCGGCACCGTCGCGGTGGTGTTGTTCGGCATCCTGTCCTACCACGCGCTGCAGCAAGAGCAGTTGCGCGCCGAACGGGCCAAGAGCGCGCTGCGCCAGACCCAATTGCTGCGCCTGACCCAGCAAATGCAGCCGCACTTCCTGTTCAACGCCCTCAACACCATCTCCTCGTTGATGCACCAGGACGTCGACCGCGCCGACACCATGCTGATCCAGCTGGCCGACGTGCTGCGCGCCACGCTCGAACTCAGCGGCCAGCACGAGACGCCGCTGGCCAACGAGCTGCGCCTGCTGCGCGCCTACGCCAGCCTGATGCACGAACGTTTCAGCGACCGCGTCAGCATCGACTGGCACATCGACGACACGCTGCTGGCCTGCCCGGTGCCGGTGATGAGCATGCAGCCGCTGCTGGAGAACATCTTCAAGCACACCGTCGAGCGACGCCGCCAGCCGGTGCGCATCAGCATCGCCGCCAGCCGCGAGCACGACCAGTTGGTGCTGCGCTTGGACGACGACGGCGGCACCTTGGCACCGGCCGGCGCCAACGGCAGCGGCAGCGGCAGCGGCGCCGCCAACACCGGCATCGGCCTGGCCAACCTGCGCGAGCGCCTGGGCGAACTGCACGGCGAGCGCGCCAGCCTGACGCTGAGCGCCCTGGCACCGGCCGGCGTGCGCGCCGAACTGCGGCTGCCATGCGCCTGCTGATCGTCGACGACGAGCGCCCGGCGCGCGACAAGCTGCGCCGCATGCTGGCCCTGCACCCCGACGTCGAATTGGTCGGCGAGGCGCGTGACGCCGTCGAGGCGCTCGAATTGATCGCCCGCCTGGCGCCCGACGCCGTGCTGCTCGACATCCAAATGCCCGAAGTCAGCGGCCTTGAACTGGCCGCCTCGCTGCCGGCACCGGCGCCGCTGCTGGTCTTCGTCACCGCCTACGACCAGTACGCCATCCCCGCCTTCGACGCCAACGCCGTCGACTACCTGCTCAAGCCCTACGACCAGGAACGCCTGGGCCGCGCGCTGCAACGGCTGCGCCAGCGCCTGGCGCTGACGCCGGCGCCGACCGAGGTGGCGCTGGCCGGCCAGGCGCTGCGCCAACTGCTGGTGAGCGAGCGCGGCGCCACCCGCGTCGTGCCGGTCGACGACATCGACTGGCTGGAAAGCGCCGACAACTACGTCGTGCTGCACACCGCCGCCGGCCAGCCGCTGCTGCGCCAGACCCTGGCCGGCCTGGTCGAACGGCTCGGCGAACGCTTCGTCCGCTGCCACCGCCGCGCCGCCGTGCGGCTCGACCGCATCGCCAGCGTCCATCCGCTCGACAAGGGCGACGCCGAACTGCTGCTGCGCGACGGCGCCCGCGTGCCCTGCAGCCGCCAGTACCGCGCCGACATCATGGCGCGCCTGCAAGCGCCACTGCCGGAAAATTAAGGCGCCGGCGGCGGAAAAACCACCCGATGGCAAAGAGCCGGGGTCGGACCAGTTGGGTCCGACCCCAGATTCATGCCGCTGGGTTTTCTTGACCGAGCCACAACCACCGGCCGCGCTGCCGGCCCGCCCCGCCACCGGCCCGCTTCGCCACATCGCGCTGGCAAGCCTGGCCGCGCCACCTTACGCTGGACGCCTACCTCATTTCGACGGAGCCGCCCATGCATTCCCAGCCCGCAGTCCCCGCCCCCGGCCAGCGCCAGTACTTCCTCGACTGGATACGCATCTTCGCCTTCTTCGTGCTGATCTTCTACCACACCGGCATGTACTACGTGACCTGGGGCTGGCACGTCAAAAGCCCCCACGCCAGCGACACGCTGGAGCCGTTCATGATGCTGTCCGGCCCCTGGCGCCTCGCCCTGCTGTTCCTGATCTCCGGCGTCGCCTCCGCCTTCATGCTGAAAAAAATCCGCGTCGGCGCCTTCGTGCGCCAGCGCAGCGTGCGCCTGTTGCTGCCGCTGCTGTTCGGCATGCTGGTGATCGTGCCGCCGCAATCCTATTTCGAGGTGATCGAAAAGCTGTCCTACCGGGGCAGCTACGCCGACTTCATGCGGCTCTACATCAACGGCTACCACGGCTTCTGCAAGGACGGCGAATGCCTGCGCCTGCCGACCTGGAACCATCTGTGGTTCGTCGCCTACCTGTGGACCTACACGCTGCTGCTGGCCGCCCTCGCCAAGCTGACCCCGGCCGCGCGGCAAGAACGCGCCGGCGCCGCGCTGGCCCGCCTGCTCAGCGGCTGGCGCATCATCGCGCTGCCGGCCGCCGTGCTGGCCGCCGCCCGCTTCGCCCTGGTCGACGGCTACCCGGCCACCCACGCCCTGCTCGACGACTGGTACAACCACGCCGTCTACTTCCCGCTGTTCCTGCTCGGCGCCACGCTGGCGACGCAGCGCAGCTTCTGGGCCGGCCTCGAACAGGCCCGCTGGCCGGCCCTCGGCCTGGCCCTGAGCGGCTGGGCCGCGCTGATGATCTACTACTCCATCCCCGAGGCGCTGGCCGCCACGCCGGAAGTGCAGGCCTGGCGCCCCGTGCTGCGCGGCGTCTACGCGCTGGTGCAGTGGAGCGCCATCGCCGCCGTCTGCGGCTTCGGCCACCGCCACCTGCAGTTCGACAGCCCGGCGCGACGCTACCTGACGCAGGCCGTGTTCCCGGTCTACATCGTGCACCAAACGCTGATCGTCAGCATGGCCCACGGCCTCAAGCCGGTGCGCCTGCCGCCCATGCTGGAGGGCCTGATCCTGGTGCTGCTGACGCTGACCATCAGCTTCGCCGTGGTCGAGGTGGTGCGCCGCGTCGCGCTGCTGCGCCCCCTGTTCGGCCTGCCGCTGCGCGCCGACCATGGGCGCACACCGGCCGGCGCCAACGCGGATGCCCCGGTCAACGCGAACACGAACGGGAGCGAGAACGGGAACGAGAACGGGAACGGGAACGGGAACGGCAGCATGGCAAGCCAGGCCAACGGGGCGCGGGCCGCCTGAGCCGCGCGGACTAGTGTCCAGCCTTGTTATCCCGTGTGCTTAGTCAGGCGCCCTGCTGCTTGCGGCGGCGCTTGGCCTGGTACATCTCGGCGTCGGCCTGCTCGAAGGCTTGCTGCAGGCTCAGGTCGGTGCGCCGCGCCGCCACGCCGATCGACGCCTTGACGCCGCTCGCCTCAAGCTTGTCGCCCAGGCGCGTCACCAGATGGCTGGCGTCATCGCACTCGATGCTCAGCACGGCGAACTCGTCGCCGCCCAGCCGCGCCGCCACGTCGGTGGCGCGGATCACCTGCTGCAAGGCCTCGCCGGTGCGCATCAGCAGCATGTCGCCGGCGGCATGGCCGTGGCGGTCGTTGGTCAGTTTCAGTTCGTCGAGGTCGATCGAGATCACGCAGGCCGGATGACCGTAGCGCAGGCAGCGCTCCTCTTCGCGCTGCAGCAGCAGATCCCAGCCGCGCCGGTTGTACAGGCCGGTCAAGCTGTCGCGGGTGGCTTCGGCCTCGGCCCGCTCGGCGCGGCGGATCGCCTCGGCCGCCTGCAACTCGGTCGCCAGCAGCGCCGACAGCATGCCCGCCAGCAGCTCGAACAAGGGCAACTGCCCGGTGAGCGCCTCCGGCTGCACCTGCGGGTCGATCGCGCACAGGGTGCCGAACAGGCTGCCGTCGGCGCGCGTCAGCGGAATGCCGATGTAGGCGCCGATTTCGACCAGCTGGCCGATCGGCGCCGCCTGGTACACCGCCACCTGGCTGGCGTCGGGCGCGACGCGCGGCCCCAGGCCGCGCACCATGCGCGAGCAGAACGAGTCGGTCCAGCGGAACACCTGGCCGGCGCGCACGCCGTAGCCGTGGTCCTCGGCGTGCAGCACGATCCAATCGTCGGCCTCGGCGCGCGTCACCATCCACAGTTGAAAGCCGAAGCGCTCCCGCAAAAACGTCATCGCCTCTTGCGACGCGCTGGCGAAATCCTTGATCATGCCGTCCTCTTTCGAAAAGCTGGCCCGGAGCGCCGGCCCAGCGGTAAGTCGATCATACGCCGAATCGCGCTCGCCGCCGCAAACGGCGGCGCCGGATCGGCTAGCGGGTCAGGCTCAGCGTGTGCACGGCGGCCCCGGGCAGCAGCGGCAGCGCGCCGCCGGCCACCCAGTCGGCGTGGCCGGCCAGGAAGTACGGCGAGAGTGGATGGCCGCTCTGCCCGCCCGGCATGGCGAACAGGCCCTGCTCCTCGCGCCCCGGCGCCACCGTCAGCCGCTCGGACTGGCCGAAGGCCGGCCCGGCCACGCGCGGCATGTTGCTGTCGCCGGCCAGCATGTCGGGCGGCACGGCCAGCCAGCGCAGCGCCGGCGGCAGCAGGCTGCTGAACGGATGGGCGCTGCTGGCGCGGTTGCGCTCGCCCCAGCTGGCCTCGGCCAGCGGCCGGCCGTCCCTGCCCAGGCGGACGATGACGCGGTCCAGCGCGGCCAATTGCAACTGCTGCCAACTGGTATAGGCCGGCGGCAGCCAGCCGGCCGGCCGCTCGTCGAGCAGGCGCGCCAGCAGCGCCGGCCAGCGCCGACTGGCCTGCCACATGGTCGCCTTGGGGCCGAGCCGGGCCAGCTCGACGTTGGCGCTCTCGAAGACGATCTCGTACAGCTCGAACAGGTAGTCGTGGGCGATGCGGTAGCCCACCGAGTCGACGCTGGCGCGGCCGCTCCAGCTGCTGTTGAGCAGGCGCAGCGCCTCGGCCCGCTGTGGCCGGCCGGCCACGGCGCCGGCGTCCAGCGCGGCGACGGCGCGCTCGCGCCAGGCGGCGATGAACAGGGCGCGGTCGTCCAGGCCGACCGCGTAGACGCCGGCGGCGTCGGCCCTCGGCCCCAGCGCCGCCAAATCGTCGCGCACCTGGCGCGTCCGCGCGCCCAGGTCGTAGCCGCCGTCGCCCAGCAACGCCGCGCCGGCGCCGGCCAGTTGCCGGCTGTTGGCCGTGTACACCTGGCCGCCGGCCGGATTGACCACGCGCGGATACTCGGCCGGCGTCAGCCAGCCGGTCCAGACGCCGGCCGGATCGTCCAACGCCAACGGGAAGCTGGCCCGCTCGGCGTCGCCGGCGCGGCGCGGCAGCGGCCCGGCGATGGTCCAGCCGATATTGCCCTGGGCGTCGCCGGCGACGAAGTTCTGCGCCGGGATGCCCAGCGTCGGCGCCAGCGCCAACGCCTGTTGCAAGGTGTCGACCAGCTCCATCCGGCGCGCGTTCAGGCTGGCCGCCTGCGGTGCGTGGGCGCTCCACTGGATCGCGTAGGTGTGGCCGAGCGCCTCGCGCAGCGGTCCGAGCGAGGTCTCGCGCACCTCGAACGTCAGCGCCGCCGCGCCTTTGACCAAAATGGTCTCGCGCAGCGTGCGCGGCGTCTCCCAGCCGCGACGCGTGCGCAGCTGGCCGGGCCGCGCCGGGTCGGTCTCCAGCGCGATCAGGTCGAGATGGTCGGCGTAGCTGTTGGTGTAGCCCCAGGCGACATGGCCGTTGCTGCCCACCACCACCACCGGCGTGCCCGGCAGCGTCACGCCGACCACGCGGCGCGCCTGGCCCTGGGCGTCGGGGAAGCGCAGCGCGGCGCGATACCAGATGTTGGGCAGCTGTATGCCCAAGTGCATGTCGGCGGCGACGATGGCGCCGCCGTCGCGCGTGCGGCTGCCGGCCAGCGCCCAGTTGTTGCTGCCGACCGCGTCGACCAGATCGACCGCCGCCAGCGTCGGCGCGGCCGCCTGCGCCAGCCTGGCCCCGCCCACCGCACCGGGCGCCGGCGCCGGCAAGGGCTTGCCCCACCAGGCCGGCGCCCGTGCCGGCACGGCGGCCGACTCGAGCTCGGGCGACACCGCGGCGGCGTCCAGCGGCACGTCCCACTGGCTGCCGCGCGGCGTCAGAAAATCGCGCTGCGCCGCGTCGCTGTTCTGCGCCAGCCAGCCGCGCGCCAGCTCGCGCCCCTCCTGCGCGCCCTGCAGATCGAAATACATGGCCCAGATCACCAGCAGCGAATCGGCCATCGCCCACGGACGTGGCGCCGCGCCGGTCAGCGCGTACTCGAAAGGCCGCGCGGCCAGACCCTGCAGGCCGGCGTTGACGCCGTCGACATAGCGCCACAGCAGCAGCTTGTCCTCCGCCGGCAGCGCCGCCAACGCCGCCTCGGCGCGGGCGCGGAAGCGGTGCAGGCGGTGGATCTTGTCGGCCTCGACGGCGCGTTCGCCGAACAACTCGGCCAACTCGCCGGCCGCCAGCCGGCGCAGCAGGTCCATCTGGAAGTAGCGCTCCTGGGCGTGGACGAAGCCGGTGGCGTAGGCCACGTCGTTGCGGCTGGCGCCGCTGATCTGCGGCACGCCCAGCGCGTCGCGGGCGATGCTGACGGCGCCGTCGAGACCGTCCACGCGGCGCGTGCCGTCGAGCTGGGCCAGGCTGGCGCGCAGGAACAGCCAGACACCCAGCGCCGCCAACAGCACCAGCAACAACAGCGCCAGCGCGGCGCGCCTGGACCATCTTCCGATTCGACTAGCTTGCATGCGACTCCCGCTTGGCAATGGTGCGACAGACGGGCGCCCGGCGCCCATCCCGCGTGGCAATATTGCCAGAAAAATTGCCGGAGCGGCAAGAATTGATCCAAGTCATAGCGAGATGGCGCCATCCGCGCGCGCCGCCGTTGGCCCGCCGCGCCGCGCTATACTGCCCCCCTGTTTGCTGCCTTTTGAGAGGCCCGCCATGCATACCGGCATTAAAAAAACCGAACCCTTGAGTCCGGCCGCGTTGTCCCAGTTGTGGCAGCAGTTGGGCGACGACCCGAACACACCCGATTTCTATGAACTATCCGAATACGGAGAACTCATCGTGAGTCCATCGCCCCGCAACCGGCACCAGTCCGTCGTCGCCTGGGTCTTGGAACAACTACGCGAGCAACTGGGCGGACGGGCCTACCCCAACCTGGCCATCGGCACCCGGACCGGCGTGCGCGTGCCCGATGCCGCCTGGCTGCCGCAGCAGCGTTGGGCCGAGACGCTGAGCGCCGCGCCGATGCCCACCTGTCCGCCGCTGGTGGCCGAGGTGCTGTCGCCCGGCAACCGCCACAAGGCGATCGGCCAAAAAATCGGCGCCTACCTGGCCGCCGGCGCGACCGAGGTGGCGCTGATCGACCTGAACGGCGCCGTCTACCACCACCGCCCGGACGGCGAGTTCAACGCCTCCAGCTTCGCGCTGCGGCTCGAACCGCCGGCCGAGATGTTTCGCTGAGCGCGGCGGCAAAACCACCGCGCCGGCGCCGGCTTCTGCTAGAGTAGTCGGCATCGCCACTCTCGCCGCCAGCCGCCGCCCGCCATGCTCGCCGCCCCCATCCCCGCCCACGACGCCGAGCGCCTGGCCGCCCTGCACCGCCTGCTGATCCTCGACACGCCGCCGCAACAGCGCTTCGACAAGGTGGTGCAGTTCGCCGCCGCCGAGTTCGACGTTCCGGTCGCCACCATCAGCCTGGTCGATGAACACCGCCAGTGGTTCATGGCCCGCGTCGGCATGCCGCTGTGCGAGATGGCGCGCGACATCTCCTTCTGCGGCCACGCCATCGCCGAACCCGACGTGTTGCTGATCCCCGACGCCCTGGCCGACGGCCGCTTCGCCGACAACCCGCTGGTCAGCGGCCCGCCCCACGTGCGCTTCTACGCCGGCGCGCCGCTGACCCTCCCCTGCGGCAACACCGTCGGCACCCTGTGCCTGATGGACAGCCAGCCGCGCCAGTTCGGCCCGGTCGACCTGGCCATCCTGCGCACGCTGCGCGACCTGCTGGTGCGGGAACTGGGCCGGCCGGCCGAGGCCAAGCATGACTGAGCGCCTGCCCGGGCAGGCGCAGATGCTGCTGGTCGAGCCGGAGGCGCTGCTGCGCCAAACCGTCGCGCTGACCGCCCGTTCCCTCGGCATGGGCGACATCCGCGAGGCCGCCAGCGGCGCCGTGGCGCGCCGCCTGCTGCGCGAACAAGCCTTCTACGGCGCCGTCTTCGCCATCGACTGCCCCGACGGCGAGATCAGCTGCTTCGACCTGAGCCTGCTCGACCAGGTGCGCGGCGGCCAGTCCGCCAGCGCGCCCGACATCCCCATCGCCATCATGGTCGAGCACGCCACTTGCGCGCTGCTCAAGCAACTGCAAACCCGCCAGGTCCACCGCCTCATCCTCAAGCCCTTCCGCGCCCGCGTGCTGCTCGACACCTTCGCCTCCTTCGCCGCCGCGCCGCGCGGCTAAACTTGCCTGTCCGACCACGTTCCCCGCCGCCCGCGACGCGCCGGCGGCGATTGAACTAAGTAGTTTCCGTCCCATTGGCCGCATTTTGATCCAAATCAAGTTTTTTCTTGTTCCACATCATTATGCTTGGCGGCAACTATAGAATATTCAGGAAGTCGGCCATGAAAGACCTGCCCAGCCCTCCCCCGGAAGGGCCCGCCGCGCACCCGCCCGCGTCGCCACCCGAGCCCGCTGTCCACAGCCACAACCGCAGCCACGCCGGCCACGCCACAGCTGCGTCCCGGCCACCGTCCTGCCAGGCCACCTGCGCGACGATGCAGACGGCCCACTGCGAACTGCTCGACCAGCCGCCGCCCGTGCCACGGCCGCAATGCGACGGCGGCGCCGGCATCGCCGTCGACGGCAGCCAGCCCTTCGCCTGCGCCGTGCTCGACGCCCTGCCCGAACAGATCGCCGTGCTCGACCAGCACGGCCGCATCGTCGCCGTCAACGCCGCCTGGCGCCGCTTCGCCGACCACAACCGCCAAGCCGAGGCGCCGATTCCCGGCCACGCCGCGCTGGGCAGCAACTACCTGAGCGGCTGCGCCGCCGGCACGGCCGGCGCCGGCACCGGCGCGGCCGAGGCCTGCCACGGCATCCGCGCCGTGCTCGACGGCACGCTGCCCTCGTTCGAGATGGAATACCCCTGCCACACGCCGCAGCAGCAGCGCTGGTACAGCATGAGCGCCACGCCGCTGCACTACGACTGGCGCGGCGCCATCGTCGCCCACCGCGACATCACCGAGCGGCGCCAGAGCGAGGCCAACCTGCGCATCGCCGCCATCGCCTTCGAATCGCCCGAGGGCATGATGGTCACCGACGCCGGCGGCCGCATCCTGCAGGTCAACCAAGCCTTCTGCCAGATCACCGGCTACAGCCGCGACGAGATCATCGGCCAGTCGCCCAAGGTGCTCAACTCCGGCCGCCACGACGCCGCCTTCTACGGCGCCATGTGGCAAGCCATCCGCCGCCAGGGCAGCTGGGAAGGCGAGATCTGGAACCGCCGCAAGAACGGCGAGGTGTATCCCGAACGCCTCAACATCACCGCCGTCAAGGACCGCGACGGCAGCGTCACCAACTACGTCGCCTCGCTGACCGACATCACGCTGAGCAAGGCGGCCAGCGACGAGATCAAGAACCTGGCCTTCTACGACCCGCTGACCCGCCTGCCCAACCGCCGCCTGCTGCTCGACCGCCTGCGCCAGGTGCTGGCCAGCACCGCCGCCACCGGCAAGTACAGCGCGCTGATGTTCCTCGACCTGGACAACTTCAAGACCCTCAACGACACGCTGGGCCACAACATCGGCGACCAGTTGCTGCAGCAGGTCGCCCAACGCCTGCACGACTGCCTGCGCCACGGCGACACCGTGGCGCGGCTGGGCGGCGACGAGTTCGTCGTGCTGGCCGAGGGCATGAGCGACCACGCCATCGGCGCCGCCGCCCACACCGAAACCCTGGGCAACAAGGTCCTCGCCTCGCTGACCCAGCCCTACCAACTCGGCGCGCACACCGTGCGCAGCACGCCCAGCATCGGCGCGACGCTGTTCCACAACCACGAACAGGCGCCCGACGAGCTGCTGATGCAGGCCGACATCGCCATGTACCAGGCCAAGAAGGCCGGCCGCAACGCGCTGCGCTTCTTCGACCAGCAGATGCAGGACGCCATCAGCGCCCGCGCCGCGCTGGAGAACGAGTTGCGCGGCGCCTTCGAGCAGCAGCAGTTCGAGTTGTACTACCAGATCCAGGTCGACTCCGAACAGCGCCCCACCGGCGCCGAAGCGCTGCTGCGCTGGATCCAGCCGGACGGCAGCTTCATCTCGCCGGCCAAGTTCATTCCGCTGGCCGAGGAGACCGGCATGATCCTGCCGATCGGTAAATGGGTGATCGAGCAGGCCTGCGCCCAGTTGCAACTGTGGTCGCAGGACGAGCGCACCAGCCGCTTGTCGCTGGCCGTCAACGTCAGCGCGCGCCAGTTCCGCCAGGCCGACTTCGGCGCCCAGGTCTACGCCGCCGTGCAGCGCCACGCCATCAACCCGGCGCTGCTCAAGCTCGAACTGACCGAAGGGATTTTGTTGGAGAACATCGGCGACACGGTGGCCAGCATGACGGAGCTGAAGGCCATCGGCGTGCGCTTCTCGCTCGACGACTTCGGCACCGGCTACTCCTCGCTGCAGTACCTGAAGCAGCTGCCGCTCGACCAGTTGAAGATCGACCAGTCCTTCGTGCGCGACCTGGCCAGCGACAACAGCGCCCAGGCCATCGTCCGCACCATCACCGCGATGGCGCACAGCCTGAACCTCGACGTCATCGCCGAGGGTGTCGAAAGCGACGACCAGCGCCAGCAACTGGCCCACGTCGGCTGCCTGCACTACCAGGGTTATTTGTTCGGCCGCCCGCTGCCGCTGGCGCAGTTCGAAACGCTGTGGAACGAATACGCCGACCAGGCCGCGCGCTTACCCAGCGGTTGACGGCACTCAGCGCGTCCAGCCCGGCGAATTGCTTAAATGGCTTTTACTGCCATCCAATCGGCGACGAGCTCGCCTACTTCATTCAGCAGCGCGGTCACGGTGACGGGGGCAACGGTCGTATTCGCACCGTGGGCCAAACGATTTCGGATGGTCATAAATTCGCGAAACTGGTCGTATTGGGCAACGGAAAGCTCGCCCTGCGAATACATGTGGTTCAGTAACATGGCCGACGGAAACCGCTCCACCGGAATGCTCTCGGCGATCGCGTGCTTGCGCAGTGCCGCCTCGAATATGCTCCACAGAAACAACAATGCGGGTTCGACAGCGCCACTCCCGGCCAGCGCCCTCGCCTGCTTGAGCTTGTCCGTCAATTGCCGCCAGGTAGGCAGTTCTTCCGCCGTCGTCGGGACGATGGAAGGATCGGCATCGGCCATTGTGGCTAACAAGAAACGCCATCCAGGATGCCTTGCAATTTCTTGCGCGATTGACTGGACACGCTCGACAGCCCCTGGCGACGCGCCAGTCCTCACCTCAACGATGAATCCACCACCGTCTTTTTTAGCAATTAAATCTGGGCGATAGCCGTCCAAATCAAACGGCATATCGGCAGCGCTCGGCTGTCTCAGAACGTCATAGCCGTCATCCGCATATGTGGAGGCCAGCGCGTCCAACTTCTGCTCGCGCAAGGTATTTGTGGGGATCGTCATAAGTAGTTCCTCAGGTCCTGTGCGTCAGAAATTCGTACATATACGCACTCTTCCCCTTTCGCCACGCCGGCTTGAAGCAACAGCGGCAGTGATGTCACATCGATAGTATCAGCTAAAAAACGACGATGGCTGTCCACATCTGAAACCAGGAAATCATCTTCGAAAACCAAACCAACCAAGGCATCCTGAATCGGCTTGATGATGTTGTCGATATCTGCCGGCGAATTGTCGCAGAGATAGACGATGATACATCGAAGGAACGGCGAACCCACCGGCGGATCGTCCGCGTTCCATACCTTCGCCGCCTCCGTCCGCACAAAATTCTTCCATGCCTGGAGATTCTTTCGCCTCTTGGTTTGCAACGAAACCGGACGCTTGGCAATCAACAATTCAAAGGGCCGCATAATCTCAGTTGGTTAAAGTTCCAAGCGTAAAGATGCGGCCATTTCGACCTTGGTGAAATCTGAGTATAGGTTCAAAACACTACCGGATCAATCCCGCAACGCTAGTAGATTTCCTTCGCCACCTTGCGCACCGTCTGCAGCAGCAGTTGGGCGCCGGGCGACGGCAGATGGCCGTCGACGGTGATGATGCCGAAGGCGTCCATGCGGCAGGGCAGCTCGATCGGCAGGATGCTCAGCACATTGAGCGAGGCGTAATAGCGCGCCACCGCGATCGGCATCACGTTCAGCGCGTCGGTTTGCTGCAGCAGCGCCGTCACCAGCAGCACGGCGGTGGTGTCGATGACGTTGACCGGCACCTCCAGCCCGGCGCGGCGGAACATCAGTTCGAAGCGCGAGCGCAGGATGCTGCCCGGCGGCGGCAGCACCCAGGGCTGGCCGGCCAAGTCCTCCAGCCGCAAATCGGCCGCGGCCAGCAGCGGATGGCCGCTGCGCACCACGGCGCAGGCCGGCTCGTCGCTCAGCTCCTCGTAACTCAGGCCGGCGGCGCTCTCGCGTTCGGGAATGCGGCCGATCATGAAGTCGAGCTGACCGCGTTGCAGCTGCTCCATCAGGACGTTGCTCTGCTCCATCTGCACGCCGATGCGCAGGCGCGGCGCGACCTGCTTGACCTGCGACAGCGCGCGCGGCAGCAGCGCCATGCCCGGCGTCATGATGGTGCCGATCTCCACCTGCCCGGCCAGGCCGGCCTTGATGGCGACGATGTCCTCGTGCGCCAGCGACAGGCTGGTCAGCGCCATGCGGGCGTGCCGTATCATCGTCTCGCCGTAGATGGTCGGTTCCATGCCGCGCGGCAGACGCTCGAACAACTGCACGTCGAGCATCTCCTCCAGATCCTTGAGCTGCTTGGACGCGGCCGGCTGCGTCATGTGCAACTGCTCGGCCGCGCGGTGGATGTTGCGTTGCTCGTCGAGCGCGATCAACAACAGTAGCTGCCGCGTCTTCAGGCGCGCGCGCAAAAACCAGTTCGGGTTGGTATCCATGGGAGAAATGATATCATAATCGGTATTAATAATCGCCATACAATATCAATTTCGATATACCTTACGGGGCACTGCGCGCCATCAAGCGCTGCACCAGACAGAACACGAACAGCAGCCCGCCAATCACGATCTTGGTCCACCAGGAGCTGAGCGTGCCGTCGAAGGCGATCAGCGTCTGTATCGTCCCCAGCACCAGCACGCCGGACAAGGCGCCCGCCACGTAACCATAGCCGCCGCTGAGCAGCGTGCCGCCGATCACCACCGCCGCGATGGCGTCCAGTTCGACGCCCTGCGCGTGCAGGCCATAGCCGGACAGCATATAGAACGAGAACAGCACGCCGCCCAGCGCCGCGCAGCCGCCGCTGAAGGCGTACACCAGCACCTTGCTGCGGCCGACGGCCAGGCCCATCATCAACGCCGACTGCTCGTTGCCGCCCACCGCGTACAGCGCCCGGCCGAACGGTGTGTAGTGCGCCATGTAGATGGCCAGCGCCAGCGTCAGCAACGCGATCAGCACGCCCGGCGAGACAAAGCCGCCCGGCACCGCCAGTTGGGTCTGCGACATCGCCACGAACAGCGGATCGCTGATGGTGATCGAGCTGACGCTGATCAGGTAGCACAAGCCGCGCGCCAGGAACATGCCGGCCAGCGTGACGATGAACGGTTGCAGCTTGAAGTAGTGGATCAGCGCGCCCATCGCCGCGCCGAAGCCGGCGCCGAGCAACAGCACAACGCCGATCACCAGCAGCGGCGGCACATGCCAGACCTGTAGCAGCCAGGCGGCCAGCATGGTACTCAGCGCCAGCACCGAACCGACCGACAGGTCGATGCCGCCGGACAGAATCACAAAGCTCATGCCGACCGCGATCACCAGCAGGAAGGCGTTGTCGATCAACAGATTGAACAACACCTGCAAGGACAGGAAGCCGGGATAGGCCGCGCCGCCGCAGGCCAGCAGCACGGCCAGCAGCGCCACCGTCACCAGCGAAGTGAAATAGGGAGAGGCGAGCAAGCCGCGCCAGCTGGTTTGCAGCGCGTGCAGAGGAGTCGTGTTCATCGTGTTCATCGTGTTCATCGTGTTCATATTGTGCCGCCTTGTTTGCTGTGCAGCGCCGGCCCGCGCAGGCGCGCCCACATGGTCTTGAATTCGGCCGACTGCGACAGGCAGACCAGGAACACCACCGCCGACTTGACCACCATGTTCACCTCCGGCGCCAGGCCGAGCGAGTAGATGGTGTAGGTCAGCGTCTGGATGATCAAGGCGCCGATGACGCTGCCGACCAGGCTGAATTTGCCGCCACCCAGCGAGGTGCCGCCCAGGGTCACGGCGAGGATGGCGTCGAGTTCCAGCAGCAGGCCGGCGTTGTTGGCGTCGGCGCTCTTGATGTTCGCGCTGATCATCAAGCCGGCCATGCCGGCGCAGGCGCTGCAAAACACGTAGACCAGGAAGATCAGCGTGGCGGTGCGCACGCCGGCCAAACGCGCCGCCACCGGATTGATGCCGACCGCCTGGATGAACAAACCCAGCGCGGTGTGCCGCATCAGCAGCGCGGTGGCCAGAAACACGGCGCCGACGATATACAAGGCGAACGGCAGGCCAAGCAGGTAGCCGCCGCCGATGAAGAAGTACGGCTGGTAGTAGACGGTGACGATCTGCCCGTCCGTCATCAACTGGGCCAGGCCGCGCCCGGCCACCATCAGGATCAAGGTGGCGACGATGGGTTGCAGTCCCAGCCCGGCCACCAGCAGGCCGTTCCAGGCGCCACACAGCAGCGCCGCACCCAGCGCGGCGGCCAAGGCCCAGGCCATCGGCACGCGGCTGACGTATTCGGCCACGCCGTGGCGCATCACCATGTCGCCGCCGATCAGCATCGCCGCCACCGTGCCGGATATGGCCACCACGGCGCCCACCGAAATATCGATGCCGCGCGTGGCGATCACCAAGGTCATGCCCAGCGCCGCCAGCATCAGCGGCGCGGCGCGGTTGACGATGTCGATCACGCTGCCGTACAGGTGGCCGTCCTTGAGCTCCAGGCGGAAGAAACCGGGGATCAGCAACAGGTCGACCAGCAACAGCAGGGCCAGGGCGGCCAGCGGCCGGAACAGCGGGTGGCGCACAAACATGGGCAGGCCGATGGATGGGGTGAATGGAATCGTCTTAAGCACAGCGCTCTCCCGCCGCGATCACCTGCAGCACCGAATGTTCGTCCAGTTCGCCGCGACGGAATTCGCCGCTGGCCTTGCGGTCGCGCAGCACCAGCATGCGGTCGCTATACCGCAGCACCTCGCTCAGCTCCGACGAAATGAACAGGATCGACATGCCCTTGCGGCACAGCGCGCCCACATAATCCATGATCTCCTGCTTGGCGCGCACGTCGATGCCACGGGTCGGCTCGTCGAGTATCAGCATGCGCGGCGCGGTGGCCAGCCAGCGCGCCAGCAACACCTTCTGCTGGTTACCGCCGGACAGGGTGCCGATCGGCGTCTCGATGCCGGCCGTCTTGATGCCCAGCGAGCGCACGTACTCCTCGGCCAGTGCCTGCTGATGGCGCATCGGAATGGCGCGCAGCAGCCCGCCGCGCGCCTGCAAGGCCAGGATGATGTTCTCGCGCACCGACAGCTCCAACACCGCGCCCTCGTGTTTGCGGTCCTCCGAGCAGAAGCCGATGCCGGCGGCGATGGCGTCGCGCGGCGCGGCGATGCTGCACACCTTGCCGTCAATGGCGATGGCGCCGCTGTCGGCCTTGTCGGCGCCGAACAGCAGCCGCGCCGTCTCGGTGCGGCCGGAGCCGAGCAGGCCGCACAGGCCGAGCAGCTCGCCGGAATGGATGTCCAGATCGAGCGGCGCCAGCGCGCCCTTGCGACCAAGGCCGCGCGCCAGCAAAAAGGCCGGCTGTGGCGCCGGCGCCCGCAGCCGCGCCGGCAGGCCGGCGTCGAGCGCCGTGTCGAACTGCGCGCCGGACTGCGCGCCGGGCCGCGCCGCGTCTGCGCCATGGCCGTCCGCCGCGCCGACCATCTTGTTGACCAACGCCAGCCGCGACAGCTCGGCGCAGTTGTACTCCCCTTCCCGCTCGCCGTTGCGCATCACCGTGATGCGGTCGGAAATCGCGTAGGTCTGGTCGAGGAAATGGGTGACGAACAGGATCGCCATGCCGTCGGCGCGCAGTTGGCGCAGCACGCCGAACAACAACGCCACCTCGTTCTCGTCCAGGCTGGAGGTCGGCTCGTCGAGCACCAGCACCCGGGCCCGCACATTGAGCGCGCGCGAGATCGCCACCATCTGCTGGATCGCCAGCGGATAGCGCGCCAACGGCGCCGCCACGTCGATGCGGATGCCCATGCGCTCCAGCAGCGCGGCGGCCTGTAATCGCATGCTGTGCCAGTCGATGCGGCCGAAGCGGCGCGGATAGCGGCCGATGAAGATGTTCTCCGCCACCGACAGATTGGGGCACAGGTTGACCTCCTGGTAGACCGTGCTGATGCCCAGGCGCTGGGCGTCCAGCGTTGACGACGGCCGGATGGCCGCGCCATCGAGCAGGATCTGGCCCCGCTCCGGCGTATAGACGCCGGTCAGCACCTTGATCAGCGTCGACTTGCCGGCGCCGTTCTGCCCCATCAGCGTGTGCACCTCGCCGGGGAATAGACGCAGGCCGACCTCGCTGAGCGCCTTCACGCCCGGGAACTGCTTACAGATGCCGCGCAACTCCAGCACCGGCGCGGCTTGCGGCGCGGTCGGCGTGGAGCCAGCGGCGTGCGCTGGAGTGTTCATGGTTCAGTTCAGCGCTTCAGCTCAGTACTTCCGGTTCGGGAATTCCTTCGCCGCCACCTCGGCCGGGAACACCCCCTCGACCGTGGTGATCCGCTTCGGCACCGGCTTGCCGGCCACCACGTCGCGGGCGATCTGCATCAACTGCGGGCCGAGCAGCGGGCTGCATTCCACCGTCACGTTGAGCTTCCCGGCGATCATCGCCTCGAAGGCGCCCTTGACGCCGTCGATCGAAATCACCACGATGTCGGTGCCCGGTTTGAGGCCGGCCTCCTCGATCGCCTGAATCGCGCCGATCGCCATATCGTCGTTGTGCGCGTACAGCACGTTGATCTTCTTGCCCTCGGCCTTGAGGAAGGCCTCCATCACTTCCTTGCCCTTGGCGCGGGTGAAGTCGCCGGTCTGCGAGCGGATCACCCTCAATTTGGAGTTAGTGCCGATGACCTCCTCGAAGCCCTTCTTGCGGTCGATGGCCGGCGCCGAGCCGACCGTGCCTTGCAGCTCGACGATGTTGAGGGTGGCGTCCGGCGTCTTGGCGGCGCGCTCCAACAGCCACTTGCCGGCGCGGCGGCCCTCTTCGACGAAGTCCGAGCCGATGAAGGTGACATACAACGAGGTGTCGCTGACGTTGACGGCGCGGTCGGTCAGCACCACCGGAATCTTTGCCGCCTTGGCCTCGCGCAGCACCGTGTCCCAGCCCGATTCAACCACCGGCGAGAAGGCGATCACGTCGACCTTCTGCGCGATGAAGGAGCGGATCGCCTTGACCTGGTTCTCCTGCTTCTGCTGCGCGTCGGCGAACTTCAAGGTGACGCCGTCCTTCTTGGCCGCCTCCTTGATCGACACGGTGTTCGCGGTGCGCCATTCGCTCTCGGCGCCGACCTGGGAAAAACCGATCACCAGCGGCTTGGCGGCGAAGGCCGGCAGGCTGGCGCCCACGGTGGCGAGGGCGGCCAAAGCGGCGGCGGCGAGCACGGTTCTGCGGTGGATAGTCATGTCTGTCTCCGTTGGGATTGTTTTCCATGGCCGCCGTGCGGGATCGCCCGGCCGGCCTCTCGGCCTGTATCGGCCGTCTTGGTGAAACAATGGTAAGAGAAAGACAAATATCTATCCAATCACATTTTTAGCATATTCGATATCGTTTTTAATATCACCTGCGCGCGATCTACACCCAGCCGGCATCGACGATGAACTCCTGCGCCGTGCACATGGCGCCGTCGTCCGAGGCGAGGAACATCACCATCGAGGCGATATGCTGCGGCATCAGCTTGGTCGGCAGGCACTGGTTCTCCTTGATCGCCACCTCGGCCGCCGCGTCGACCCACAAGTCGATCTGGCGCTGCGTCATGACCCAGCCCGGCGTGACCGTGTTGACGCGGATGCCGTGGGCGCCGAACTCGCGCGCCAGGCCGCGCGTCAAGCCGACCACGGCGGCCTTCGAGGTGGCGTACACCGGATAGCCGGCGCTCTTGGTGTGCCAGGAGATCGAGCTGACGTTGACGATGGCGCCGCCGCCGCGCCGCTTCATCCCCTCCAGCACCGCCTGGCAGGTGAAGAACATCGGCCGCTGGTTGATGGCGACCCGCTCGTTCCAGTACGCCAGCGTGACCTCCTCGGTCTGGTGGCGCTGGTCGTTGGCGGCGTTGTTGACGAGGATGTCGAAGTCACCGATCTCGCCGGCCAGCTCGGCCATCGTCGCTTGCAGCGCCGGGATGTCGGTGATGTCGCAGCGGCGGAAGCGAGGCGGCGGATGGCCGGCGTCGGCCAGGCGGCGGCACAGGGCCTCGCTGGCCTGCTCGACGATGTCGACGAAGGCCACCTGCGCGCCCTGGGCGGCGAACGAGGCCACCAGCGCCTCGCCGATGCCGCTGCCGCCGCCGGTGATGAATACGCGCTTGCCGCGCAAGCTGGCGAATGTGGCTAATTGGGTCATACGGTCTCCGAATTGTTATGGGTGTTTAGTTGAGGCGCCGGCGGCGCTCAAACCACCCAAAGGCGTAGGACCGGGGTCAGACCCCGCGGGGTCTGACCCCAGCTCCACGCCTGTGGGTTTGCTTGAGCTAGCGGCATGCCGGCGCCCGCGTCGGCCTACTGGCGGGTCAGCTCGCCGTCGACCCGGCGCCACGATCCCGCCAGCTTATCATCCCGCAGCACGGCCGGCAGCAGGGCCTGGGGCAGGTTCTGATAGCTCACCGGACGCAGGAAACGGGCGATGGCGGTGGTGCCGACCGAGGTGCTGCGGCCGTCCGAGGTGGACGGGAACGGGCCGCCGTGCACCATCGCGCTGGCCACCTCGACGCCGGTGGGGAAGCCGTTGGCCAGGATGCGGCCGACCTTGCGCTCCAACACCGGCAGCAACTGGCGCGCCGCGTCGTAGTCGCCCGGCTCCAGCTGCAAGGTGGCGGTCAACTGCCCTTCCAGGCTGTCGGCCACCTGGCGCAACTCGGCCAGGTCGCGGCAGGCGACCACCAGCGCGGCCGGCCCGAACACCTCGTCGGCCAGCTCGCGGCGCGCCAGGAAGGCCGCGCCGCTGGTGGCGAACAGCGCGGGCGCGCCCTTGCCGCCCTGCTGCGGCGCCAGCGCCAGCGTGGCCACGTCGGCGTGGTCGGCCAGCTTGTGCACGCCGCCGAGGAAGTTTTCGGCGATGCCGGGGCTGAGCATGGTGCCGGCCGCAACGCCCTCCAACGCCTGCGCGGCGGCCCGCTTGAAGCGCTCCAGGTCCGCCCCGTCCAGCGCCAGCAGCAGGCCGGGATTTGTGCACATCTGGCCGACGCCAAGGGTCAGCGAGACGGCGAAGCCGGCGGCGATCTCCTCGGCGCGCGCCGCCAGCGCGTGCGGCAGCAGGAAGACCGGATTGATGCTGCTCATTTCGGCGTAGACCGGAATCGGCTGCGGCCGCGCCGCCGCCACCGCCATCAGCGCCAAGCCACCGCTGCGCGAGCCGGTGAAGCCAACCGCCTGGATGGCCGGATGGGCCACCAGCGCCTGACCGATGCCGTTGCCGCTGCCGGTCAACAGCGCGAACACGCCGGCCGGCATGCCGCACAGCGCCGCCGCCTTGACGATGGCGCGGCCGACCAGCTCGGAGGTGCCGGGATGGGCCGAGTGGGCCTTGAGCACCACCGGACAGCCGGCCGCCAGCGCCGAGGCGGTGTCGCCGCCGGCCACCGAGAAGGCCAGCGGGAAGTTACTGGCGGCGAAAACCGCCACCGGCCCCAGGCCGATCATGCGCATGCGCAGATCGGCACGCGGCGGCTGGCGCTCCGGTAGCGCCGGGTCGACGCGCAAATCGCTCCACGAGCCCTCGCGCAGCAGCTGGGCGAACAGCTTGAGCTGGCCCACGCTGCGGGCGCGCTCACCCTCGACGCGGGCGCGCGGCAGGCCGCTCTCGGCCATCACCCGCTCGACCAGCGCATCGCCCAATTCCATGAGCTGCCGGCCGATGGTGTCGAGGAAGACGGCGCGCTGCTCGTCGCTGGTGGCGCGGTAGGCGTCGAAGGCGGCGCCGGCCAAGTCGCAGGCCAGCTCGATCTGCGCCGGGCCGACGGTGTGGAACTCCGGCTCCAGGTATTGCAGCGTGGCCGGGTTGAAGGCGCGCAGGCCGCCCTCGCTGCCTTTGACGGCCAGGCCGCCGATCAGGGCTTCGCCGGTGATCATCATAAGGTCTTCACTTTCGCCACCTCGGTGGCATACACGGCCAGCGTGTTGCGCAGCGCAGGGCCGAACTGCGGCGCCTCGATCTCGAAGGTCTCGCCGGCCTGGACCACGATGTTGTCGGCCACGCTCAAGGTGGCGGTGCCGAAAAAGTGGATATGCACGTCGCCGGCGCGGCGGAACAGCGGGTACTTGAAGTGGTGGTGCTCCAGGTTGGCGATGGTGTGCGACATGTTCTGCTCGCCGCTGAAGAAGACCTTCTGCCAACGCACCTCGCCCTGCGCGTCGATGATGCGCGACACGCCTTCGACGCTGGCCGGCGCCTCGCCGACCAGCAGCGCCGGCCCCAGGCCACAGGCGCGCAGCTTGGAGTGCGCCAGGTAGAGGTAGTTCTGCCGCTCGGTGACATGGTCGGAGAACTCGTTGCCGATGGCGTAGCCGACGCGGTAGGGTTGGCCGTCGTCGCCGATCACGTACAGGCCGGCCAGTTCCGGCTCCTCGCCGCCGTCGAGGGCGAAGTCGGGCATGTGCAAGGCCTGGCCGCTGGCGGCGACGATGGAACCGTCGCCCTTGTAGAACCATTCCGGCTGCACGCCGGCGCTGCCCGGCGCGGGCTTGCCGCCCTCGACGCCGAGACGGAACATCTTCATGCTGTCGCTCAGGTTCTCGACCGCGCCGCCGATTTTTTTATGCATGGCGTCGCGCGTGTCGGCGCTGCCCAGGTGGGTCAGGCCGGTGCCGGTGACGAAGCAGTGGGCGTCGTCCTCGTGGTCGAGCGGTGGCAGCAGGCGGCCGGCGGCGGCGATGTCGGCGTAGGACAGCAAGCTGGCGCCGGCCGCCGCGCCGGCT
>NZ_JAEMNU010000118.1:80558-86310 GCF_016461825.1 Rugamonas violacea
CCCCCCCCCGCGCCGGCTAGGTCGGCCAGGCCGACGCGGCGGGAGATGGCGTCGCGCGCCAAAGCGTAGGTGGTGCTGTAGCCGTCGATCACGCGGACGCGATCCTGTTCCAGCAAGCCGATTTGGCGGGCGCCGGCGGCGGTTTTGAATTGGATGATTAACATATTGTTTCCGTTAATAGTGTGGACATTTAAAGGTACCTCTAAAAACCACCAAATTGTCGTTCCGCATCGGCGGACCGCCGCGCAGGCGGGAACCCATGCTGCGCTGGACAAGATGCGGCGTATCGGGAACTCATACGGTGCATGGGTTCCCGCGTGCGCGGGAACGACGGATTAGTGCGAATGCTTCGGCACGGCCGAGCCGCGGCTGCCGACCAGGAAATCGAAGTCGCAACCCTGGTCCGCCTGCAGCACATGATCGATGTAGAGCTTCTGGTAACCGCTGCTCACCGTCGGCACGACGGTCTCGGCGCGCGCCGCCAGGCGCTGCGCCATCTCGGCGTCGGAGATCTCCAGGTTCAGGGCGCCGCCGGCGCAGTCGAGCGAGATCCAGTCGCCATCGCGCACGATGCCCAGCGGGCCGCCGGCCATCGCCTCGGGCGCCACGTGCAGCACCACGGTGCCGTAGGCGGTGCCGCTCATGCGCGCGTCGGAGATGCGCACCATGTCCTTGACGCCCTGCGCCAGCAGCTTGGGCGGCAGGCCCATATTGCCCACCTCGGCCATGCCGGGATAGCCTTTCGGGCCGCAGTTCTTCATCACCAGGATCGAACTGGCGTCCACCTCCAACTCCGGATCGACGATGCGGCTCTTGTAGTGTTCGAAGTCCTCGAACACCACGGCGCGGCCGCGATGCTGCATCAGCTCCGGTGTGGCGGCGGACGGTTTGAGCACCGCGCCGCGCGGCGCCAGGTTGCCGCGCAGGATGCAGATGCCGCCGTCCTTGAGCAGCGGCTTGGCCAGCGGCCGGATCACCTCGTCGTCGTAGACCGGCGCCTCGCGGCAGTTCTCCCACAGCGACTTGCCGTTGACGGTGAGCGCGTCCGGATGCGGCAGCAGGCCGCCGTCGCCCAAACGGCGGATGGCACCCGGCAGGCCGCCGGCGTAATAGAACTCCTCCATCAGGAAGCGGCCCGACGGCATCAGGTCGACGATGGTCGGCGTGCCACGGCCGACGCGGGTCCAGTCCTCCAGCTCCAGCTCGACGCCGATGCGGCCGGCGATCGCCTTCAGATGGATCACCGCGTTGGTCGAACCGCCGATGGCGGCGTTGACGCGGATGGCGTTCTCGAAGTTCTCGCGCTTGAGCACCTTGGACAGCTTGAGCTCCTCCCACACCATCTCGACGATGCGGATGCCCGACATGTGGGCCAGGATGTAGCGGCGCGAATCGACCGCCGGAATGGCGGCGTTGTGCGGCAGGCTGGTGCCCAGCGCCTCGGCCATGCAGGCCATCGTCGAGGCGGTGCCCATGGTGTTGCAGGTGCCGGCCGAGCGCGAGTGGCCCGATTCGGCCGCCATGAACTGGTGCATGGTGATGGTGCCGGCCTTGACCTGTTCATGCAGCTGCCAGACGGCGGTGCCGGAGCCGATGTTTTTCCCGTCCAGCTTACCGTTCAACATCGGGCCGCCGCTGACGACGATGGTCGGAATGTCGACGCTGGCGGCGCCCATCAGCAGCGCCGGCGTGGTCTTGTCGCAGCCGACCAGCAGCACCACCGCGTCCATCGGATTGCCACGGATCGACTCCTCGACGTCCATGCTGGCCAGGTTGCGGGTCAACATGGCGGTCGGCCGCAGGTTCGATTCGCCGTTGGAGAACACCGGGAACTCGACCGGAAAACCGCCCGCCTCCAGAATGCCGCGCTTGACGTGTTCGGCCAACTGGCGGAAGTGGGCGTTGCAGGGGGTGAGCTCGGACCAGGTGTTGCAGATGCCGATGATCGGCTTGCCCTGGAACTCGTGGTCGGGTATGCCCTGGTTCTTCATCCAGCTGCGATACATGAAGCCGTTCTTGTCCTGCGTGCCGAACCATTCGGCCGAGCGCAGGGCCACCTTTTTTTTCTCCGACATGCATTCCTCCTGTTGGTTCTTGGGGCGCCGGCCCCTTGCCAAGCCGGTGCCGCGATGTGGGAATACTAAAGTCTGCCGCGATAACTTTCCAATAAATTATTTATCGATAGTGATATCGAAATCGATATCGGTTCGGGGTATCAGACAGCGATGGAGAAGCGGTAAGCCATCACGCTGCGGTAGCGCTGGCCCGGGCGCAGGATGGTGCTGGGCAGCTGCGGCCGGTTCGGCGAGTCGGGGCAATGCTGTGGTTCCAGGCACAGGGCGCCGCGATAAGCGTACTGGCCGCCGGCAGCCAGGCTGCCGTCGAGGAAATTGCCGCTGTAGAACTGCAGGCATGGCTGGTCGCTGAACACCTCCAGCACCCGGCCGGAGGATGGCTCGCGCACGCGCGCGGCCAGCCTGCGCGCGCCCGGCGCCGGCTGGTTCAGCACGAAGTTGTGGTCGTAGCCGGCGCCGTTGCGCAGTTGCGGATGGTCGGCGTCGATGCGCGCGCCTATCGTTTGCGGCTGGCGGAAGTCGAACGGCGTGCCGCTCACCGACGGCTGCGCGCCGGTCGGGATCAAGGCCGCGTCGATGGCGGAATAGGCGTCGGCCGGGATCATGATCTCGTGGCCGAGGATGTCGCCCCGCCCCGCCAGGTTGAAGTAGGCGTGATTCGTCAGGTTGACCGGCGTGGCGCGGTCGCAGACGGCGTCGAAGCTGATCGACAATTCGTTGTCGTCGCCGAGCGCGTAGCGCACCGTCACATCCAACGCGCCGGGGTAGCCTTGCTCGCCGTCCGGGCTGTGATAGCGCAGCGTCAGCGCAGTATCGGCGGTGGCGCCGTTGGTGTTGGTGTTGGCGTCGGAGTTGGCGTTGGCGTTGGCGTTGGCCTCGTCGATACTCGCCTGCCACAGCACACGGTGAAAGCCCAATGCCCCGCCGTGCAGATGGTTGGCGCCGTCGTTGATGTCAAGCTGGTGCGCGACGCCGTCCAGCGTGAAGCGGCCGTTGGCGATGCGGTTGGCGTAGCGGCCGATCAGCGCGCCGAAAAACGGCGACACGCTGCGATACGGCTCGACAGCGTCAAAGCCGAGGCAGACGTTGGCCACCACGCCGGCGCGGTCCGGCACATGGATGGCGCTGATGACGCCGCCGAAATCGCTGATGCTGACCACCATGCCGGCGCGGTTGCGCAAGGTGAAAAGGCTGGTGGCGCGGCCGTCCGGCAGTTGGCCGAACGGCGTGCGGGTGATGCCGGGATGCGGTGTCATGGAAGTCAAATGGTCGGTGCCCCTGGTCGTCAATCAAGCATCTTAGAGCGCCAACAAAAAACAAACCAATGACATTTTTGCTGCTTCCGATATCAAAAATGATATAGCTTGCAATGGTCAATACGCGCGGTTCGATCAAAATCCTGGCATCTCAGTATCCCATTGGATACAATGAAATTAGCAATCCCCCAGAGACCATGAACACTCTGCAGTCCGCGCAAGACCTAGCGCGAAAAATATAGAGTATGGAGCTCATCGTGACACTGAAAACGAGCAAATGGGATAGCGCCGAACATCTTCGGAGCAAAGAGGATATCGCCTTCTATCTTGAGGCCTGTCTTGAGGAGGCAGGCGATGATGCGGCGTTCATCGCCAAGGCTCTTGGCAATGTGGCGCGCGCCAAGGGAATGACGCAGCTGGCAATGGATGCCGGACTCGGCAGGGAAAGCCTCTACAAGTCCTTATCCGGCGATGGCAACCCCAGCTTTGCAACGATAGTGAAGGTCATACACTCACTTGGCATGCGGCTGCACATCGAACCCATTCCAGAGGTCGCCTATCGGGATAGCAGCGGCCGCTCTACCTGACTGACAGCTGCCACAAGAGTGCGTTCATGCCCCGCATAAAAATCGCCCGCGCGGAGCGGGCGAAGACTGAAGATGCAGCAGCAGCAGCAGCAGCAGCAGTGGTGCGGCGGTGCGGCGGCCTACTGGAAAGCCACCTCGGTGAAGCTGCGCAGTTTGCGGCTGTGCAGCTTGTCGACGCCGAGGGCGCGCAGCATCTCCACCGCGCGCACGCCGATGCGCAGATGCTGGTCGACGCGCTCGCGGTAGAACTGGTTGGCCATGCCGGGCAGCTTGATCTCGCCGTGCATCGGCTTGTCGCTGACGCACAACAGCGTGCCGTAGGGGACGCGGAAGCGGAAACCGTTGGCGGCGATGGTGGCGCTCTCCATGTCCAGCGCGATGGCGCGGCTCTGACTGAAGCGGCGCTCCGGCGTGCGCTGCGGCAGCAGCTCCCAGTTGCGGTTGTCGGTGCTGGCCACGGTGCCGGTGCGCATCACGCGCTTCAGTTCATGGCCGGTCAACTGGGTCACCTCGGCGACGGCCGCCTCGATCGCCACCTGCACCTCGGCCAGCGGCGGAATCGGCACCCACAGCGGCAGGTCCTCGTCGAGCACGTGGTCCTCGCGCACATAGCCGTGCGCCAGCACATAGTCGCCCAGCTGCTGGGTGTTGCGCAGGCCGGCGCAGTGGCCCAGCATCAGCCAGGCGTGCGGCCGCAGCACGGCGATGTGGTCGGTGATGGTCTTGGCGTTGGCCGGGCCGACGCCGATGTTGACCATGGTGATGCCGCTGCCGTCGGCGCGCACCAGGTGGTAGCCGGGCATCTGCGGCAGGCGCGGCAAGGCGGCGCCCAGCGCGTCGGCCGGCTCGGCGGCCACGCCGACGCGCCGCGTCACCAGGTTGCCCGGCTCGATGAAGGCGATGTACTTGTCCTCGTCCGAGGTGGACGGCGCGCCCATGATCTCGTGGCCGAGGCGGACGAATTCGTCGATGTAGAACTGGTAGTTGGTGAACAGGACGAACTTCTGGAAGTGCGCCGGCGCCGTGCCCGTGTAGTGGCGCAGCCGTTGCAGCGAGTAGTCGACGCGCGGCGCGGTGAACAGCGACAGCGGATGCGCCTCGCCCGGTCCCGGCTCGTGGGTGCCGTTGGCGATGCCGTCGTCCATCGTCGCCAAATTGGGCAGGTCGAACATGTCGCGCATCAAAACGCGGCGCTCGGCGCTCATATTGCCTTCGATGTGGTCGTGTTCGGCGAACGAGAAGTGGATCGGGATCGGCTGCGCGCTGGTGCCCACCTCCAGTTGCACCTGCTGCTTGTCGCCGTGGTTCTTCAATAGCAGGCGGAACTGCTGCTCGTAGTAGCTGGCGAACAGCTCGGGCCGGGTCAGCGTGGTCTCATAGGTGCCCGGGCCGGCGACGAAGCCGAAGGCCAGCCGCGAGTCGGCGCGCACCACGGTGTCGGTGTGGACGCGGACGAAGGGATAGCAGGCGCGCACATGTTCGCCGAGTTCCTCGCCGGCGACGAAGCGGCGCATGCACTCGCGCAGGTAAGCGATGTTGGTGTCGTAGATATGGCGCACCTGGTCGAACGCGGCGGCAGGATCGTCAAACAGCATGGGGGCAATGAACGGACGGGTCTGCAAGATGCACTCCTTCAAGGTGAGAGGCGAAACGGATGCTGAGCCTATTGTAAGGGCTGGCAGCGGAGTTTGCTTGTCACATTGAAGTCGGTCGGCGGAGCCGCTTAAGCCCAAGGCAGAACCTAGCCTGAATGTTTCATAAACCCTAATCGCTGGCGGACCTCTCCCTCGAAGGCGGCCTGTCTGAGCGTCAGCGGTGCGCCGGGCGAAGTTCG
>NZ_JAEMNU010000119.1:0-89283 GCF_016461825.1 Rugamonas violacea
GGACGAGGTTTGGCTCAATCCGGAACGGGCTGAACCTGAATTAGTGAAGCTGGCTGCATGAAGTGACGCGACAACTTTGTTGACAACTACCGACTTGTGGGGGCTATCGTCTCGCTGGTAGCGCGGTGGCGCAACCACCTCGGCATCGGACTTCCTGAGCCATTTGCGCAGCGTATTGCGGGATAACCCGGTGCGCTTTGAGATTTCATGCAGCGACAGCTTGTCGCGCAGATGCATCCGCCGAACCTTGCCTAACATTTCCATGGTGATCACCTATTATTTCTCCCGCCTATTAATTAGGCAGGAGTAGTAGAACACCTGGGTCAGTTTTCAGTCGGCACAACACCTACAGCTGGGTCAGTTTTCGGTCGGTGCCAACAGGAAGTGCCCGCGCAGTGAAAACCAACAGCAGACAAATCCAATGCCATCCAAAGAATGTTATTTGCGATTTCTGACACATTCAGTCCAACTGATGTCGTCGTCTTTGCCATCGCACTTATGGATTTGAAAACCTACGGTGCCCTTTTCCTGAACGAGCACTTGGATCCGCTCCACGCCGGGAGAAAGCTTGTGTGGGTAAGATGGATGGCTTTCAAACAACGATAGACAGAATTCAAGATCTTCGACTGTCAGGAAGTCGCCGATTCGATACTTGCCAACGAGCGACCGCATGTATAACGTCAGGTCGCCCTTCTTCTGGAAAACCTGTCCATTCACTGTGACGCTGATTGCTTTGCCCATGTCCTCGCTCCTTCGCATCGATTTGGATTCAACCCATGAGCCCGAGCCCGCACAGGGTCTCAGGATGGAAGGAGGCCAGGAAGTGTGGGGCCCGCTTGAATGTCGATCGATTTTTCTTCGTGAGTAAACTTCCGGCCGACGATGTATTCGCTTGTGTCCAGCTCGGGACACACGCTCATTGTTGTCATGATGATCTGATGAACGACTTTCGACTGGCTTGAATGACGCGCGATAATTTTCTGGAAGTTGTAGCTGCGTTCCACTTCCATTCCGCCATCTTCGACGCCGTCGAGGATCAGCAAGCGTGGATAGCGGAAGTAGGGTAGTTCCAGCGACGACAACAAGAGCGCGAGGTGGAAGCCGTGGCGTAGGAACACCATCGAGCTCGCTGAAAATTCACGTTGTCCATCGATCGACAACTGGTTCGCGCCGAAGTCGATATTGATCGAATCAGCGCGTTCGAATTCCGCTTGGCGAGATAGGTCGTCTTTGAGAATCGCCTTCAAATTGTTCGCGACCGAGAGGTAGGCTGAGTTTCGTCGGCCTTCTTGCTCACGGGTGACTGCTTCGATCCGCCCCTTGATCCATTCTTGCTTGGCTTCGATCTCGCCAAGCTTGTCGGTGAGTCGCCCCAGCAAGTCGGCGAGTTTTTTGAGTTCCAACGCGTTCTTGATCTCTTGCTCCTTGCCGCCGATCTCCTTGGAAATCGATTGCATTAGGATATGGTCGGGCGAGCGCCAATGGGCTTGATTGCGTTTGAACTCAGCTTCGAGTGATTTCAACCGGCTTTGCGCGGAAGGAATTTCCAGGACGATTTTGTCGAGCTCTTCCAACTGCTGGATACGAATAATCCCGGATTCCCTCAATTGCAGCGCCAGTTCGTTTTTCATCCGCGCCAATTGCGAGCGCGCGGAATCTTCGGCCACGTCAGATTTGCAGAGCGCGCAAGATGACTGATTCGCCTCAGGCGGTTGAAGTTTTGTGAAGCAACTTGGGCAGAACGAAAAAACAGCGGTCCCGAGATGTGACTCCGCAGCCGCAGACTCTTCTAGGCTGAACATACGCTCTTCAAGCTCGCGGAGAAACAGTTCCGAATCCGCGATCTCAGTCTCGAGATCGACCTTTTTCTCTTTCAGCTTCGAAAGCGTCATGTGCGCTTCGCTCAGTTTCGCACGCAGCTCATTGTCTTCCTTGGAGGACGAGGTTTTGGACGCCGCGCCGCTGTCTATACTTTCCAGCCGGGATTGGAGGAATAAGATTTCGCTCCCCAGCGTCTGGATTTGATTGTCCAGGAACTCGAGTGAAATGTTCGTGCCCGAATTTCCGAACGTGGAATAGATCGTCCTGATGCTGACGCGAATTGCAGAAGCATCCTTGTCCGCTGTGGATTCGAGCAATTTGAGGTCATACAGTTCGGTCGAGTCGATCCCCAGCAAATAGTCGCCGACCGCCGCGCGAGTGATGCCGCGGTCGAAGCGGTCGAAGCGAAAGAGATCCGAGGACGGCGTCTCTTGGTCGGAATAGATCAGGCGCATCAGTTGGTGCATCGTGATGTTCGATCCGCCCTCTCCCCGGAGTTCAGGCATGTCGAGCATCCGGAACAAGACCTGCGAAAAACTCTCCTTCATCTCGCTACGCTTGAAAGGGAATTGCTGCCAGAGGGATGCTCCTGCAGCCAGCGCGCTCTGCATCGTCCCCCAAAAAATTGAAAGTGGCCGCATGAGCTGGGTGCTCACGCCGCGTCGCAATGTCACCACTGCATCGTTGGCTGTCACTTCCAGGTAGATATCATCGCAAAGTTGGGCTACTTGGTTGAAGCTGATGCCTTCGGACCCGAGCGCATAGGCAATGAATCGAATGGCTGTGGTCTTGCCCGAACTATTTTCGCCGGTGATGATGTTGAGTCCGGCATGAAACGAAATGTCCATGACCGACCGGCCGCCCTTCATGACCACCAGGCGATTGACGAAGATAGTCGGCTTATGCAATGTCATATCGATGCTCTATGAGGTTGGAGCGATGTTTGAGCCCGTTCTCGCCCGTGGCCGGAATCGCGAGAAATTCCGAGAGCAGGAATTTGCCGATGGTTGTTTGTCGAGCGTGAAATCGCTGGGCGGCCGACGCCAGCTCGTCGGGAATCGGATGACTCGTGAGCGCAAGGATTCCTTTTTGAAGCGCCCCATCTTGGATGAGACCGAACGCGACAAGCCCGCTAAGCGCGGCAAAAAAGATCGGGCGCATGCGTTCGAACGCCGCGCGATTGCCATTTGCGTGCCTATATGGGTTCTCGGTCTCTTTCACGGCGGCGCGAAGGGGCTTGAACTCCGCCGGAAATTTGAAATTTGCCATTTTGTAGGGATAGGCTAGAAAGTAGTCCGCAATCCGAGTTGCGTCGACCGTTAGCTCCGCGCCACGCGCGGTTGCGGCAATCGATATGGCCAAGATCCTGACGGCCGTATGGTAAGGGTCCAGCGCGGGATCGTAGATCAGCATGCGTCCCACCTGATATAGCAATTGCCCGCCAAGAAGTAGACCAAGCCTTGGATGTCCATTTTGTCCAAATTCAGCGGATTCGATTCGAGCATGTTGAGCGCCGGCGCGATGACCTTTTCCAACATCGCAGTGTCGATCGTCGCTCGCGAGGCGCCGTCCTGAACCAGCGGAAGGACGGTTTGCTCGAAATTGACGACGATCTCTGCCATCAAGAACGTATAGATGGTCTGGGCCGATTTCGAGCCCTGTTGGCGCAAGATCGCTTTGTAGGCCGACTGCTTTTTTAGCAGAGCACCTTTGAGCAGGTCCTCGCGCCCGGAGGCAGTCAGTTTTGCTTCCAATCCCCGCACGTCGGAGTTGGTTTGATTGGAAAAGAAGTGTTCGAGCTTTTCAGTCCAGGCGCTTAGCGTCTGATCGGCGAGCGTCTCCGCGAGATACTGCTCGACGAGTTTGGCCATGGCGGTCGGTTCGCGTGCCGCGTGGTATGTCTTGACGACATCCCTGCCGGCAGCATCGCCGCCAATGACATTGTCCCGGACTGTGGACATCAAACTCGACATTCGAGCTTATTTCTTTTTGATGTCGCGACCGGCGATGTCGCCGCCCGCGATGTTGCCGCTCACGGTGGAACTATTTTTCGATTTGTCGACAATGACTTTCAGCGTCCAGCCCGCAAAAAGGCCACCCAAGAAACTCAAAATCTGCGGCAAATACTCCATGAAGACTCCCGAAATGTTGTGTAGTGGTGCGACATTATCACCGTTTCAAACAGTTTATGGAGGTAATTTTGTAGTTTGTTTAATGTCGGTTGTGCAAGACTTGGCGTCACCGAGCGATACACAGTGGAGCTGGTTGCCGTTGGTTTTCGACCTTTGGCTAAACTAGCGCGCACGAACGCCTGAGCTGCACGTGGCCACTGCTGCCCCCTGACATCGTCGCTTGGCCTATTTCAAGCGGCGGTGATGTTGGCGTAGCTGGGAAGTCGATGTCCACTATAGCGCCGCCGCCATCGCGATGTGGCCAGCGAATGCGGTTACGAAGGGCCTCAGTCCGGTCAGCTCGGACATTTCGACATATGCGCCGCTATCGATTGCGTCACGTGGCGTAGCAATCACGGCGGCCGCCGTATAGAGCTGCTCTTGAACTAACCGCCGGCAGAGAACATCATAGCGCTTCAAGTAGGACGATTGTTTGAACTCCGGGAATACGGGGAAATGCTTCGACGTATCTCGAATCGGCGATCGAGAGCGCCGGTCATCCTCGACCACGATCAGCCATCCTGTGAATGGCTGCGGATGTGGGCCAAACGCATTTTCGCGGTAGGCCGTCTTGAAATCTTGCGCCGTTCCGATTGCCTCTTCGGTCCGGTTATTGAAGTTGTTGCTGAAAGAGGGTCCGACATGACTCTTCAATTCGATGGCGGCGACAAGACGCTTCTCATGGATAACTAAGAGGTCCCATTTTTTCGTCGGACGAAAATAGCCTGGCAAAGTGACCAAAGTCGAAGTCATATGGATATCCGCATGGCTCAATCCGTTCGCGCGCACGATATCAAGTAAAAGCGCTACGAATCCATTGAGGTTCTGCCCATCGGTTACTCCCGCGCGTTCGCCTCGGTCTATGACGCCCGCTTCAATTTGCTTTTGTTTGGCCTTCTCGCGGTTCCCCCAGAATGCCTTGATTGCGTCGGATGCTTTTTGTTCGTAGTTCGCGAGGTCAAGAGGCATTTTATATTTTCTGTATTAGAGCATTTCGCTCGGATGTGGTGAGAGAGTAGAGGTCGGCCACCGCGCTGTTGCAGGCCTCGAAGTCTAAGGTCTCTGCGGCGGCAACTAGGCGAGCGCGCATTTCGAGACTCACGGTTTCCCACTTTGGCAGCCTGATTCGACGCAGATATTGAGCTTGGAAACGTAGGTAGCCGCCCCTCATCTTGATGGAGTAGGTGGAGACAAAAAGCCGCGTCAAATTCGAAAGAAGCACCGCTTGCAGAGCTCGCAAATTCCATTCGTCCGAGACGACAAAATAGAGATTGTGATGAGGATAGAGCCATCCCTCCTCAAAGACGACTTGGGCATCGCCTCGAATGTCGGGAATCAATAGCTTGGGACGACGCGCGAGCGACGGAGTGATTCTGTCGATCGTTCGATACCAATTCTTTGGCGATTTTTGAGCGACATGGCGCTTCGTAATCTGAGCCCGATTTCCTTCAAGATAGCGTTTGAGTCTAGGATATTTGTCGAGGTCGACCAGCGGGCCTTCGTCCGTGAATGGATTGATAACGCCATAGCCGCGCCAAACCATGTGGCCGCTGCCGAGATCCTTGCCCATCGCCAGCGGAAGTTTGCGGTCGGGCTCGACATCCAAATCGTCAAACTTCCCAATGAATACGTTGTCGGCGCCTGTCGCGACTCCGATGCCGACCTTGCAGCCGGTCTCCTCCAACGATGGGAATGCTTGTTCCAAGCGCCGAATCAACTCTGTATTGCTTGTGGCGGAGAGAATCCAGGGCTCGGAACCCGATACGACGCCATGTAGTTCTTTGATCATTTGCGGGGGCGCTTGGCTTCGAAGCGCGGTCGAAAGTTCCCTGAGCGTAGTCTTGTCGAGCGAAGGGCGCTCCGCGACTCGAACCGGGCCGGGCTCGCCGGTGGAAATGACAGTGATCGCGGGGTAGGCGCTGACTTCCGAATGGAACGCATCGGCATCCACCATGTCGACATACGCGCGGAGATGGAAGCGCTGCGAAATAAGGCTGCGAAGAGGGCCGCCATACTTGTTTTTCATCCATCGGTCCGAGCAAATGAAGCAGAGCTGCCCCATTTCGCCGAGCAAGTTGAGCGAGCGCTCCATGAAAGGGACATAGAGGTCTGCGCGGTCATATAGTGTCGCGAACCTCTTGCGATACTCTTCGAGCAGTGGACCAGGGATTAATTCTTGTCGCACGTATGGCGGATTGCCAATGACAAAATTGAATCCCCCATCCAGCTCGGCGAGCAGGAAGTCGCCATGCACGAGCCACGCGTCGGTGATCTCAATGGCGTCGATGCTTGAAAACTCAAACTGTTCGAGCAGCGCGATCACAGCGCGTCGAGTGCTCTGGAAGGTGTCCTCATGCAGCTCCACGCCATGAATGCAGGGCTTGATACAGCCGACGACTTCCCCGGCCGTCAAGGCTCTCGTCCGCGCGATCAATAATCGTTCGATGGCCGGGATGAGGAACTCACCGTTTCCGAACGACGGCTCCAACAATGAGAGTTCAAAGAGATTTTCGTCCGACGTGTAGCCGACCAGGTCGAGCATGAAGTCGACCACGTTGCTTCTAGTGAATATCGCGCCACGACTGGACCCAGCGGACCTCGAAAGTTCAAAGACGGCGTCGGCTAAGACGCAGTCCCCGGCATTGACACGATTCACTAGTGAGATGGGCGCATGGATGAGTGAGGGCAGCATTCGTGGATTCTTTGTGTGCAAAAAGGCAAAATTCCGACTCTACGCGAGAGTGCATTGGGGACGAATTCTACCAGTCGAACCGGCCTCGCTCGAGAAAGCATTGATTCACTGTGTCTTCCATTCTGTGATGGTAAATTTGCATCAAGTAAGAGCCTTCCCGCTGCCGTCCGAATTTTTTCGGCCAGTAGGACTTCGCGGCGCATCGGAGAACGACGTGTTGCTTGTTCTATCCTTGACAATAGTGGTTTATATTTGTGCATTGAGGCAACGTGTTCTCAACTGCAGCTCGATGTCGGAACGTCAATGGAGAGGGATTACTTGATATGGCTTTGATCATTCGCGGCGCGAAGCCGACCAATGTTTTTCAGTTGGCTGGAGTTACTTCTGGCCTGAATAGAGGCGGTTGAGGAGGGGAACAACTCTGCGGCAACATTAATTCATCAGCAATAAAATTCGATGCCTTCATTCTACATTAATAAATAAAAAATATTGTTATAATTATTATTACTCTAAATGATTTGGTCTGAGTTTTGCATAAAGTGAATTTGGCGGTGCGATGAATGGATTTCGCGCCCTGGCTTAACACTTCGACGTATTATTGTCGGTCGCGCCGGCTATTGACCACACCTCGCCGTGCATTGGTCGACCGAACGTCATCGCTTCGTTGGCCGTTCCATTGAGCTTGCCGCACGGTATGTCGGGACCAGTGCTTGGGATGATTTCGCTTGAAATCCTGGCGGATCAAATCCATACTCAGTCCATGCAGGCTTCGGGTGTTTCATTGCTTTTGCCCCAGCTAAGCGAATTGATGAGGGCGGCCAGCCTTGCGTCGCAGTTTTTCTCGGAGGACTGGATATGACGACGGAAAAGACGACGAGGCGATATCTCAACGGCGTGCTCGTGGTGACGACCGAGTTGACCAGGGGAGAATGGACCTTCCTGACATTCGATGGCCTGGCTGAGGCGCTGATGCAGCCTTACAAGGGTATGTCTGCCGCCGAGGTGCAGCGTTTGATCGACGAGAAAAACCGGAAAATCCTTGAGGAAAACAAGGAGATGGTCGCGCAATTCGTTGTTTAGGCGAATCTGACGGCGCCGCCCGTTGGCTAGGCGCCATGATTGCGCCGCTTCGGCGGCGCGGACCTCCCCGGCCGCACTTGTTCCGCTGAATCCCGGCACTTCTTGTTGCCCGCGATACACGCCATGCGTTGCATGCGCGCAGTCTCTCACGTACTATGGTTGGTCGCGACGCGAATGCGCCGTCCCGACACCGCGTCCCCCACCGCAGGCCCCGCCCGCCATGACCGACCATGTACCCAGGCCGCCGCGCCGGCGGCTGCCGCCGGATCTGCTCAGCCCGGGCCTGTTTGCCGGCCTGACGCTGGCCCTGTGCCTGGGCGCCACCTGGAGCCAGTGGCAGGGCGCCCGCGCCGACGCCGAGCGCGACTCCCGCGCCGAGTTCGACTTCCGCGTGCGCGAGCTGATCAACAACATCGCCCAGCGCATGCAGACCTACGTCCAGGTGTTGTACGGCGTGCAGGGGCTGTACGCCAGCGCCGAGCAGATCGACCGGGGCGAGTTCCGCAGCTACCTGGCCGGCCAGGAGATCAACCAGCACTTCCCCGGCGTGCACGGCATCGGTTATATGCAGCTGGTCGACGGCGGCCGCCTCGGCCAGCACCTGGCCCGCCTGCGCGCCGAGGGCTACGCCGACTACCGCGTCCGGCCGGAAGGGACGCGGCCGGCGTATGCGCCCATCGTCTACCTGGAGCCGTTCAGCGGCAGCAACCTGCTGGCCTTCGGCTACGACGCCCTGTCCGAGCCGGTGCGCCGCGCCGCGCTGGAGCAGGCGCGCGACTCCGGCCTGCCGGCCATGAGCGGCAAGCTGCGCCTGGTGCAGGAGGGCGGCCTGGCCGGCGCGCCGGCGCAGGCCGGCTTTCTGGTGCTGCTGCCGGTCTACCACAACCAGATGCCGCGGCAGAGCGTCGGCCAGCGCCGCGCCGCCATCCGCGGCTGGGTGTTCGCGCCGTTCCGCGTCGGCGACGTGATGGCCGGCATCGGCGGCGAGCGCGCCGCCCTGCTCGACGTCGAAATCTACGACGGCGAGGCGGCCGCGCCGGCGGCGCTGATGTACCACAGCCGGCCGGCCGGCGCGGCGGCCGTGGTCCGTCGCGCCGAGGAAAAGATCAGCATCGCCAACCACCGTTGGACGGTGCGCATCGCCGGCCTGGCCGGCGACGACGGCGCCGGCGCCGCCGGTGCCGCCAAGGCGCGCCTGCTGGCCGCCGGCGGCGTGCTGCTCAGCGTGCTGCTGGCGGCGCTGACCTGGTTGCTGGCGCGGCGCGGCGCCAACGCGCGCGCCGCGTTGGCCCGCTCGCGCCTGCTGACCGAGGAGCTCGAGGACGGCCAGGCCAGCCTGCTGGCGATGGCCGAGAGCGCCCAACGCAGCCAGACGGTGCTGCGCAGCATCCTCGACTCGACCATCGACGGCATCCTGGTCGACAATCCGGGCGGCCTGGTGCTCAACTCCAACCGCCGCTTCCGCGCCCTGTGGAACGTGCCGGAGCACCTCGACTGGCAGAGCGACGGCGCGGCGTTGCTGGCGCACATGGGCGCCCAGCTGGTGCAGCAGGGGCCGCTGCTCGACGCCGCCGGCCGCCTGCACCGCGACCACGAGGAGTACCGCGACCTGCTGCGCCTGAAGGACGGCCGGGTCATCGAGCAGTTCACCCGGGGCTTGCATCTGGGCAACGACCACGCCCGCCTGTGGTCCTTCCGCGACATCACCGAGCGCACCCAGATCGAGCAGCGCGAGCAGACCCGCCGCCACGTGCTCGAGCTGCTGGCCACCGGCGCGCCGCTGCAGACGATTCTGGAGGCGGTGGTGCTGGGCGTCGAGGCGGCCGACCAGGAGATGTTGTGCAGCGTCCTGCTGCTCGACGAGGAGGGCCGGCGCCTGTTGGTGGGCGCCGCGCCCAGCCTGCCGGCCTTCTTCAACGCCGCGCTGCACGGCCAGCCCCTCGCCGTCGCGCCGCGCGGCTGCTGCCAGGCGGCGCTGGGCGGCGGCCGGGTGATCGTCGAGGACATCGCCGCCGACCCGTCGTGGGGCGCGCTGCGCGAGCTGGCGCTGCGCGCCGGCCTCGGCTCGTGCTGGTCCGACCCCATCCTCAGCGCCGGCGGCGAGGTGCTGGGCAGCTTCGCCATCTACCACCGCCGGGCGCAGCGTCCCAGCATCGCCAACATCGGCCTGATCGAGCAGGCCGCCCACCTGGCCGGCATCGCCATCGAACAGGCCCGCGCCGCCAGCGCGCTGCGCGCCGGCGAGGCGCGCTTCCGCAGCCTGTACGACAACGCCCCGGTGGCCTTGTGGGAGCAGGACTGGTCGGCGGTGCGCGGCGCGCTGGCCGAACCGCCGTTGGCCGGCGTGCGCGACCTGGCGCGCCACCTGCGCGAGCGGCCCGCCGAGCTGGCCCGCCTGGCCGGCCTGGTGCGCATCCTCGACGTCAACGCGGCGGCGCTGGCCCAGGTCGGCGCGCCGCCCGGCGGCAAGGACGTCGCCGCGCTGGGCCTGGCGCAGAATTTCGCCGCCGGGGCCATGGACGGTTTCGCCGCCGCGCTGGCCGCGCTGGCCGAGGGCCGCCAGCTGTTCGCCTGCGAGGGCAGCTTCCTGCGCCTGGACGGCGTGGCGCGGCAGAACGAGCTGACCCTGCTGGTGATGCCGGGCCACACGCTGAGTCTGGACTTCGTCATCGTCTCGACGCTCGACATCACCGAGCGCAAGCGCATGAACGACGAGCTGCTGCTGTTGGCCACCACCGACTTCCTCACCGGCCTGCCGAATCGGCGCGAATTCATGGCCCGGCTGGAGGACGAGCAGGCCCGGCTACAGCGCGACGGCAACGCCCGCGCCGCCGTGCTGATGCTCGACATCGACCATTTCAAGCGCGTCAACGACGAGTTCGGCCACGCCGCCGGCGACGCCGTGCTGCGCCACTTGGCCGAGCTGATGCGCGACGGCCAGCGCAAGATCGACACGCTGGGCCGGGTTGGCGGCGAGGAGTTCGCCGTTCTTCTGCCGGGCGCCGACCTGGCGGCGGCCGGCGCCTTCGCCGAGCGGCTGCGCCAGCGCATCGCCGACAGCCCGCTGCAGTTGGACGGCCGCCGCCTGACGGTGACGGTGAGCGTCGGCATCGGCGCGCTGAGCGGCGCCGACGCCGGCTTCGACGCGGCGCTGATCCGCGCCGACCAGGCGCTGTACAGCGCCAAGCGGGGCGGCCGCAACCGGGTCGAACTGTCGGCCTAGGCCTGGGCCTAGGCTTGGTACGGGGGAGGGGAAGGGGGCCGAACCGGCCGGGACTTGGACCCCGGCCGCTTCCGGCGTGACTGGTGTGGCTAGCGTGAATGGTGTGACTGGTGGGTGAAACGGCTCCCGCGCGGCGCGCATGGCGCCCGGGGCGCGGGGGCGGTGCTGTGGCCTGTTGGTTTAGACGGCGTACTGTTTGCCGCGTTGCTTGCGCGAGCGGGCCGAGAAGAACCAGAACAGGCCCAGCGGGATCAGCAGCGGCAGCAGGAAGGGCGAGATGCAGGCCAGCAACACGAGCGCCATCAACGTCAGGCCGACCACCATCAGAATGCCCAGGCCGGCGAACAGGAAGCCGACGAAGACGGCGGCGCAGGTGACGGCCAGCGCGGCGATGAGCAGGCCGCCGCCGGCGAACAGGGTGCCCAGCAGGAAGCCCAGCGGACCATCGATCTCGTCGCCGTCGATGTTGACGTGCATCTCTTGGCCGGCGATCGAGTGCCAGGCGGCGATGGCGAGCACGGCGATGATGGCGACTGGCAGGATCTTTTTGATGTTCATGGCGAGCCTCGGTAAGGTAAGGTGTTTGGTCTGCCGTTTGGCATGGTTGAACTGTAACGAGACGGCCGCGCGCCAGCCAGCGGAATGTGACAGGGCGTCGATTTGGCGGCATGGACGGCACGGGCGCGGCGCCGGCCGGGGCGGCGGGGCGGCCGGCGACGCTGCGTCGGAGAATGCTGCCGGCGGGCAGTTCTTCCTTGATTTAAAGCTATCCTTGCCTATACTGAATACCTAACTTCCGTACGGAGGGCAGCATGGCATGGCTAGAAATCAGCGAGGGTCAATCGATATCCTCGATTTGCAAGCGGGCGCGGCGCCAAGGTAGCGCTCAGCATTTGTCCAAGGGACCGAAGGGGCCGCCGTCGGCGCCGCCGACGATTCCGCCCATTATCATCAACCCCTTCAGCTATCAAATGCCGGAACCGGCCATCGATCCGCGCGTGACGCCGATGCGTCCGCCCATCGTGCCGCCGGCCCGGCCCGCCTTGTCCTGCAAGCGCCGCTGAAGCAGCGATCCGCCGCTTGGCCGGCTAGCCGGCCGGCGGCGCCTTCCCGCCCGCCTGTATTTGCCCGCCAAAGCGGGCTGTCGGTGCTGGCGCGGCGTTTTTGGCCCGCGTGGATCGTTGGAATGTTCTGCCAAGGTCGGCCGTTTCGACTATCATTCCACCCCCATTCTATTTTTGACGCGAGCCGCCCGCAATGAGTACCGACGCCCCAGACATGAACGAAGCGCAAGACGACGACGCACCGATCCAGGAGGCCCGCGTCTGGCAAGGCAACGGTTTCACCGCGCGCGTGATCAAAAACGAGGAGGACGAGGGCTGGGCCGTGGCGATGATCAAGGACGGCGAGCCGGAGCCGGCGCTGGTCGGCCCCTGGACCATGGGGCGCGACAAGAAGAACCCGAAGCCGCTCGACGTCAACGCCTTCAACACCCTGGTCAAGACCGCCAACGAGGTGCTGCGCCGCCACGAGCAGCAGCTGCACGCGCAGTTGCACAAGAGCATATTCGTCAGCACCGACGACGGCCAGATCAAGGTCAACCTGGACATCGTGCCCGACGAGGACGACCCCTACGCCACCCTGACCGCCTTCGACGGCTACAACGAGCAGCTGGCCCAGGTGCGCGTGGCGCCGACCTTCAAGCTGAGCGTCGCCAGCGCCACCAGCTGGATCGAGAACGGCTACCGCCGGCCTTGAAGAGGGGGAGGTTGGCCGTCGCTCAAGCCAGGATGTTGACGGTGCCAGCCAAGCTCATTCCTCGTCGCCGAACAACGATTTGTCCAGCATGGCCTTGGCCTGTTGCAAAGACTTCACATTGCCACGCTTAATTTCACGTTCACTGAAAGTCAACATGCGAAGCAGGGCGTTTGTTTCTTTGGTTTGGTGATACTCCTCCATACTCACGCAGACAAAAACCGGAACCCCGTTTTGGGTGAATATCAGCGAGTCGGTTTCCTCGGTAAGCTGTCTGGCAACGTCAGACGCGTTGGTCTTCAGGTAGGAAATTGGGTAATAGCGTTTGACATTAGCCATGATGTCCTTAGGGCGGAAGGTGGTCGCATGTTTGGACCCAGTTTTAGCGTATGCACGCCGCTTCGCTGTGTCAATCCCTGTTCCTGCCGCCCAAGCCCAAGCCGGGTACACGCAACAATTTGCCTCAACTTGCCGCCGCAGACCCCGCGCGACCTGATAGTATTTCCTATGTGCATCAGCCCACTATAGGAAGAACCGATGGAAAGTCGTCTTAAACGTCTCGAGGCCGTCCAGACCATGCTGTTGGAGATCGGGCAGAAGTCGAGCAGCTGCACTGAAATCTCCGAATTCCTGCAGGCCGTGCATGCGGCGCTGGGGCGCATCATGTACGCCGCCAACTTCTATGTCGCGCTGAGCGACCAGAGCGCCGACAACACGGTGCGCTTCGTCTACTTCGTCGACGAGATCGACGACGCGCCCGCCGCCGACGAGGTGGTGCAACTGGCCTCGCCGGAGGACTCGCCGACCGCCTGGGTGATCCTCAACCGCCAGCGCCTGGTGATGACGGCGGCCGAGCACATCTCCAAAAAAGACCACGGCAACGCCTTCGGCGTCGGCACCGTGGCCGAGCACTGGATGGGTTGCCCGCTGCTCGACCAGAACCACCAGGCGCTGGGCGCCATCGTCATCCAAAGCTACGACAAGCAGCACACCTTCAACGAGGAAGACCAGGCGCTGTTCGCGCTGATCGCCAACCACGTCTCCAGCGCCCTGCAGGGCCTGCGCAGCATGGACCGGCTGGAGCGCGCCGTGCAGGAACGCACCGCGCTGCTGGCCCACGAGGTGGCCGAGCGGCGCCGCGCCGAGAACATCCAGCGCGCGCTGTACGAGCTGGCCAACCTGTCGGCCACCGCCTCCGACCGCGCCACCCTGTATTCGCAGCTGCACCAGATCATCAGCGGGCTGGTCTCGGCGAAGAACTTCCTGATGGCGCTGTACCACCCGGACACCAAGGAAATCAGCATCCCCTATTTCGTCGACGAGAAGGACGACGTGGCGCCGGTCAAGCGCTTCGAGTACGGCATCGGCATGAGTTCCTACGTGTTGGCGCGCAAGCAGGCCTGCCTGCTCGACGCGGCCAGCTTCAACGCCCTGGTGGCCAGCGGCGACATGCGCGAGCCGCTGGGCGACGTCAGCATGGCCAGCTGGATGGGCGCGCCGATGCTGCTGGGCGACCGCGTCTACGGCGTCATCATCGTGCAGAGCTACGACCCGGCGGTGCTGTACAGCGAGGCCGATCTGGAGATCCTCGCCTTCATGGCCAGCCACGTCGCCGTGGCCATCGCCCGCATGCAGGCCGACCGCGCCATCCGCCGCGCCAAGACCGAGTTGGAGGAGCAGAACGCGGCGCTCAATTCGGCGCTGACGGCGCTGCAGGAGGCGCAGTCCGAGCTGGTGCGGCAGGAGAAGCTGGCCTCGCTGGGCCGCCTGGTGGCCGGCGTGGCGCACGAGATCAACACACCGCTGGGCATCTGCGTCACCGCCACCAGCCACTTGGTGCAGGAGCTCAAGCTGACCAAGGAGGACATGGCGGCCGGCGAATTGAACGAGGACGGCCTGAACCAGTTCTTCGACATCGTCGACCAGACCCTGCGCATCATGACCACCAACACCCAGCGGGCGGCGGCGCTGGTGCGCAGCTTCAAGCAGGTGGCGGTGGACCAGTCGTCGGACGACATCCGCAGCTTCAACCTGCGCACCTATGTCGACGAGGTGCTGCTGTCGTTGCAGCCCAAGTTGAAGGGCAAGCCCATCGTGGTGGAGATCGACTGCCAGGCCGACATCCAGATGGACAGCTTCCCCGGCGCCGTTTCGCAGATCCTCACCAACATGGTGATGAACTCGCTGACCCACGGCTTCGAGGAGGGCGAGGGCGGCAAGATCAAGATCAGCGGCCACCTCGACGGCGACCAGGTGCAGTTCGACTATAGCGACGACGGCGTCGGCATGGACGGCGCCACGCTGGCCCAGTTGTTCGACCCCTTCTTCACCACCAAGCGCGGCTCGGGCGGCAGCGGCCTGGGTGCGCACATCCTCTACAACCTGGCCACCGGGCCGCTGGCCGGCAGCATCAAGGTGGTCAGCGCGCCGGGCATGGGGCTGCACTACAAGCTGCGCTTCCCGCGCACCCGGCGTTCGCCCAAGGGCTGAGCGGTTTGTTCGCGCGCAGGTGCGCGTGCGAACCCCAGGGACGAAAACTGGGGTCAGACCCGGCGGGTCTGACCCCGGCTTTGCGCCGTTGGGTTGGGCCGGCGCAGCGGCGCGCCCGCAATAGCAGCGGCCGGCCTGCCCATCTAAGCGAAATCGACCGGACGCCGCTCGCGCATCGCCTGCGTCATCGCCAGGCCGATGCGGGTGGCCTCGGTGGCGTCGCCCAGGCTGAGCGACAGTTCGCCCCGGCCCAGCGTGGCGTCGACGAACTCCTGCGCTTCGAGCAGGAAGGCGTCGGCGAAGCGGCTGTAGAAGTCCGCCGTGCACTCGTGGCGTATGCCGTGGTTGTCGGCGATCTCGACCCGGTGCAGGCGCGCGCCGGCGCCGATGGTCAAGCGGCCGTGGGCGCCGAACACCTCGGTCAAGGTCTCGTGGCCGTGCGCCATGGTGCGCGAGGCCATGAAGCTGGCCATGCTGCCGTCGGTGAACTCCAGCGTGGCCAGGCCGTTGTCGACGTCGTCGAACTCGCGCAGGCCCTGGTGGATCACGTTGGTGCCGATGGCGTAGACGCGTTTGGGTTGCGGGTTGCCCAACAACCAGCGCACCAGGTCGATGTCGTGCACGCTGCAATCGAGGAAGATGCCGCCGCTGGTGGCGGCGAAGCGCACGAAGAAACCGCCCGGATCGTTCTGGTCCATGGTCTGCGAGCGGATCAAATAGGGCTTGCCGATCAGGCCTTCGCGGATCTTGGCGGCGGCGTCGCGGTAGCTGGCGTCGAAGCGGCGCACGAAGCCGATCATCACCTTCAGATGCGGATGGCGGCGCGCCTCGGCCTCCACCTTCAGACAATCCTCCAGGTCGAGCGACAGCGGCTTCTCGCAGAACACGTGCTTGCCGGCTTGCAGCGCCTGGATGATCTGCTGCGCGTGCAGCGCCGTCGGCGTGACCAGGAACACCGCGTCCAGGCCGGGATGGGCCAGCAGGGCGGCATAGTCGGCGTAGCAGTGCTGCGCGCCCAGCGTGGCGCGGGCCCATTCGAGTTCCGTCTCGACCGGGCTGCACACCGCCGCCAGCGTGGCGTTGGGCACGCGGTGCGCCAGGTTCTCGGCATGGCGCTGGCCCAGGCGGCCCAGGCCGACCACGCCGATGTTCAGGGTTGTGGATGTCATGGCCGGCCCCTTACAGCGTGACGACGCATTTTTCGCGCCACGAGGTGGTCGCGGCCTCGGCCAGTTCCAACGCCTTCAGGCCGTCCTGCACCGTGGTGCGCGGTGGCGTGCCGTTGATCATGGCGTCGAAGAAGTGGGCGATTTCGGCGGCGTAGGCGGCGCGGTAGCGTTCGAGGAAGAAGTTCTCCGGCTTGTCGTGGCTGACGCTGTGCGCCGTGTGCGCGGTCACCTCGGTCGGCTTGTGGTTGCCGGCCTGGAGCATGCCTTCGCTGCCGAGGATCTCGAAGCGCTGGTCGTAACCGTAGGCGGCGCGGCGGCTGGCGTTGATCTGGCACAGCCGGCCGCTGCGGGTGCGGATGGTCACCACCGCCGAGTCGAGGTCGCCGGCCTCGCCGATGGCCGGGTCGACCAGGCAGCTGCCGGTGGCGTAGACGCTGACCGCCTCGTCGTCCAGAATCCAGCGGAAGATGTCGAAGTCGTGGATCAGCATGTCCTTGAAGATGCCGCCGGAGACCTTGATGTAGCTCACCGGCGGCGCGCCCGGGTCGCGGCTGGTCACGGTGAGCACCTCGGGCAGGCCGATCTCGCCGGCCTGCAGGCGCGCCTTGACGGCGGCGAAGGTCGGGTCGAAGCGGCGCTGGAAGCCGATCATGCACAGCACGCCGGCCTTGGCCACGGCGTCGGCGGCGGCGCGGGCGCGTTCCAGCGTCAGGTCGACCGGCTTCTCGCAGAAGATCGCCTTGCCGGCGGCGGCGGCGCGCAGGATCAGGTCGGAATGGGTGTCGGTGCTGGAGGCGATCAGCACCGCCTTGACGGCCGGATCGGCCAGCGCCTGCTCGACGCTGGCCACCGCCGCGCCGTGCTGCCGCGCCAGCGCCTGCGCCGACTCGGCGTGGACGTCGGCCACGTACTTCAAGCGCACGCCGGGTTGGCGCGCCAGGTTTGCTGCGTGAATTTTGCCGATGCGACCGGCGCCGAACAGTGCTGCCTCAATCATCATATCCTCCAGGGTCTTGGGTTTCTTCTATGTCCAACTCGAGTTTGTAGGCCAGCGCGATGAACAGCGCCTGGCACAGGCAAAGGGTGCTGGTGAGCGAGCGGAAGGCGAACGCGCTGCCCTCGGTCACGGTCAAACAGGCGTCGGCGATGCGCGCCAGCGGCGACAGTTTGCTGTCGGTGATGACCAGCAGCTTGGCGCGCTGGTGGTGGCCGACGCGGGCGCAGTACAGCGTCTCTTTGCCGTAGGGCGCGAAGCTGATGGCGATCACCACGTCGCGCTCGCGCACGCTGCGGATCTGCTGGCGGTACATGCCGCCCATGCCGGACACCAGGTGCACGCGCTTGTTGGTGTTCTGCAGCGCGTAGGCGATGTAGGAGGCCACCGGAAAGGCGCGCCGCACGCCGACCACGTAGATGTTGTCGGCCTTCTGCAACAGGCCGACGGCGGCCTCCAACTGGGCGTCGTCCAGGCCCTCGGCAAGCTCGCCCAGGCCGCTGCGGCTGGCGTCGATGAATTCGCGGGTCAGCTCGCCGACGTTGGGTTGGTCGTCGCGCGAGGCGATCAGCTTGCGGATGCGCTGCTGGTAGTTGGGCGCGGCGTTGGCCTGCTCGGTGTAGGCCAGGCGGAACACGTCCTGCATCTCGCTGAAGCCGGTGTAGCCGAAGCGTTGGGCGAAGCGCACGATGGCCGACGGCTGCACGTCGCAGGCGGCGGCGATGTCGCTGATCTTCTCCAGCATCAGGCTGGCCTTGTGCAGCTCCACATACTTGGCGATGACCTTCAACTGGCGCGACAGCGACTCGTACTCGTCGGCGATCTGCTGCATCAGTTGTTCCACCGGGGCGGTGGCCGCCACTTTGGTTTCGGCTGCTTCTGTCATTGCTCACTCCTGGTTTCGATGTGTTCAATTATAGGAGTGCCGGCGAAAAATAGAAACACTTTTCTATTTCAAAATAAATTGAAAAATAAATTGCGTTTACCTTGTTGTTGTTCTAAGCTTGGTTTCAATGCGTGGCGAGTGGAGAGACGCCGCATTGACTGAGCAGCGATCTGAAGGCAATCCAAAAAACTAAAACGGAGACAACATCATGCAAGGTTTCAAGCGTAGGACAGTAGTGGTGACGGCGATGCGCTGCGCGGTGGCGCTGGCGATGGGCCTGGCCGCCGCCGGCAGCCAGGCGGCGGGCGAGAAGTTCGTCCTGGTCAGCCACGCGCCGGACTCGGACTCGTGGTGGAACACCATCAAGAACGCGGTCAAGCAGGCCGGCGAGGACTTCAACGTCACGGTCGACTACCGCAATCCGCCGAACGGCGACCTGGCCGACATGTCGCGCCTGATCGAACAGGCGGCGGCGCGCAACTACGACGGCGTGGTGGCCAGCATCGCCGACTTCAGCGTGCTGCAAAAGCCGCTGGCGCTGGTGGTGGCGAAGAAGATCCCGCTGGTGACGATCAACTCCGGCACGCTGCAGCAGAGCGAGCAGGTGGGCGCGCTGATGCACGTCGGCCAGCCCGAATACGACGCCGGCATGGGCGCCGGCGCCAAGGCCAAGGCGGCCGGCATCAAGTCCTTCGTCTGCGTCAACCACTACGCCACCAACCCCTCCTCGTTCGAGCGCTGCCGCGGCTTCGCCGACGCGCTGGGCGTCGACTACAAGGCCGCCACGCTGGACACCAACGGCATCGACCCGAGCGTCATCGAGAGCAAGGTCAGCGCCTACCTGCGCACCAATCCGGGCACCCAGGCGGTGCTGGCGCTGGGTCCCGACTCGGCCGTGCCGGCGCTGCGCGCGGTGGAGAAAATGGGCCTGAAGGGCAAGCTGTGGTTCGCCACCTTCGACCTGTCGGAGGACATCTCCAAGGGCATCAAGGACGGCAGCATCAAGTTCGCCATCGACCAGCAGCCCTACCTGCAAGGCTACATCCCGATCGCCGTGATGGCCATCATGAAGCAGGACAAGACCACCGACCTGGCCAAGGTGAAGGCCAAGTTGATGGCCAATCCGAAGTTCCAGGCGCGCCTGGCCGAATACGGCCTGACGCCTTCCTACGGCGTGCGCCACATCGGTTCCGGTCCCGGCTACGTCACCCGCGACAACATCGCCAAGGTCGAGAAGTACGCCGGTCAGTATCGTTAATTTCTGAGTCTTGGCCGGTTGTTCGGCGCGCCTTCACCCCAGACGCGAAATCCGGGGTCGGACCCGGCGGGTCCGACCCCAGCTCCACGCCCTTGGGTCAAGCCGGCGCCGCCGGGCCGGCCCGCCTTGCCCGCGCAGGCACAGTAAAAAGGAAGATGTCATCATGAGTGCAGTCAAATCCGGCGCGAGCCCGGCGATGTTCGCCGGCGCGCCCAAAGCAGCAAGCCCCAATCCCCCACCGTCCGCGCCCGGCGCCGGCCCGGCCGCCAACGCCGACGAGCGCGTCGGCCAGGTCAGCTGGATCGGCCGCCTGTTCGGCCGCCCCGAGTTCGCCTCGATTTCCGGCGCCGTGCTGGTGTTCGCCTTCTTCGGCCTGGCCGCCGGCGACTCCGGCATGTTCAACCTGGACGGCATCGTCAACTGGTCGCAGGTCGCCGCCTACCTCGGCCTGATCGCCATCGGCGCCTGCCTGCTGATGATCGCCGGCGAGTTCGATTTGTCGATCGGCTCGATGATCGGCTTCTCCGGCATGATGATCGCCATCCCCTCGGTGTACTTCCACTGGCCGCTGTGGCTGGCGATCTGCTTCGCCTTCGCCGGCTCGATGGCGCTGGGTTGGCTCAACGGCTACCTGGTCATCAAGACCAAGCTGCCGTCCTTCATCGTCACCTTGGCCTTCCTGTTCATCCTGCGCGGCCTGACCCTGGCGCTGTCGATCATGTTCGCCAACCGCACCATCGTCAGCGGCGTCGGCGAGCTGGCGCAGCACGACTGGATGGCCAGCCTTCTGTTCCAGGGCAACGTCGGCGTCGACCTGTTCCGCTGGATGGGCCAGACCGGCTGGATCGCCGTGTTGGACGGCGGCGAGCCGCTGGTCAAGGGCATCCCCAAGGTGATCGTCTGGTGGCTGGCGCTGGCCTTGGGCGGCGGCTTCGTCCTGTCGCGCACCCGCTTCGGCAACTGGATCTTCGCCGTCGGCGGCGACGCCAACGCGGCCAAGAACGTCGGCGTGCCGGTGCGCCTGGTGAAGACCTCGCTGTTCGTGCTGACCGCCTTCTGCGCCTGCCTGTTCGCCACGCTGCAAGTGTGCGACGTCGGCTCGGCCGCCGCCGACCGCGGCATGCAGAAGGAGTTCGAGGCCATCATCGCGGCCGTCATCGGCGGCTCGCTGCTGACCGGCGGCTACGGCTCGGTGGTCGGCGCCTGTTTCGGCGCGCTGATCTTCGGCGTGGTCCAGATCGGCATCACCTACACCAACATCAACTCGGACTGGTTCCGCGTCTTCCTCGGCGTGATGCTGCTGATCGCCGTGCTGTTCAACCGTTATGTGCGCAGCCGCGTCACCGAAGCGAGGTAGGTCATGAGCGAATATATTCTTGCGCTGGAAAATGTCAGCAAACGTTTCGGCTCGGTGATCGCGCTGCGCAACGTGACGATGCGCCTCAAGCAGGGCGAGGTGCACTGCCTGCTGGGCGACAACGGGGCCGGCAAGTCGACCCTGATCAAGACCCTGGCCGGCGTGCACCAGCCGACCGACGGCCAGTACCTGGTCGACGGCCGGCCGGTCAGCTTCGGCTCGCCGCGCGAGGCGCTGGACATGGGCGTGGCCACTGTCTACCAGGACTTGGCGCTGGTGCCGCTGCTGTCGGTGGCGCGCAATTTCTTCATGGGCCGCGAGCCGATGAAGAAGCTGCTCGGCTTCCTGCCGGTGATGGACATGGACTACGCCGCCAATACGGCGCGCGACAAGCTGGCCGAGATGGGCATCATGGTGCGCGACCCGCACCAGGCCATCGGCACCATGTCGGGCGGCGAGAAGCAGTGCCTGGCCATCGCCCGCGCCATCCACTTCGGCGCCCGCGTGCTGATCCTCGACGAGCCGACGGCGGCCTTGGGCGTCAAGCAGTCGTTCAACGTGCTCAAGCTGATCCACAAGGCGCGCGAACGCGGCATTTCGGTGATCTTCATCACCCACAATGTGCACCACGCCTATCCGATCGGCGACTCCTTCACCCTGCTCAATCGCGGCAAGTCGCTCGGCACCTACACCAAGGAGACCGTCAGCAAGGACGAGCTGCTCGACATGATGGCCGGCGGCGCCGAAATGCAGACGCTGATGAGCGAACTCGATGGCGTGACCATCTGATGTACGGCATATAAACACAAGGCGCAACCATGAACAACACTACCCAATTCGCCGCCAACCGCGCGCTCGACCTGATCTGCCTGGGCCGTTTGGCGGTCGACCTGTACGCCCAGCAGATCGGCGCCCGGCTGGAGGACGTCACCAGCTTCGCCAAGTACCTGGGCGGCTCCTCGGCCAACATCGCCTTCGGCAGCGCGCGCCTGGGCCTGCGCTCGGCCATGCTGTCGCGGGTCGGCGACGACCACATGGGCCGCTTCCTCACCGAGACCTTGCGCAACGAGGGCTGCGACACCAGCCACGTTTCGGTCGACCCGGAGCGGCTGACCGCCATGGTCACGCTGGGCCTGAAGGACCGCGACACCTTCCCGCTGATCTTCTACCGCGAGAACTGCGCCGACATGGCGATCCGCGCCGACGATGTCGACGAGGCCTACATCGCGTCGAGCCGCGCGCTGCTCATCACCGGCACCCACTTCTCCAGCGCCGCCATGCACCAGGTGAGCAGCCAGGCGCTGGCCCAGGCCCGCCGCAACAATGTGCGCACCGTGCTCGACATCGACTACCGCCCGGTGCTGTGGGGTTTGTCGCCGCGCGCCGACGGCGCCACCCGCTTCGTCTCCAACGACGGCGTGACCGGCCACTTGCAGGGCATCCTGCCGCTGTTCGACTTGGTGGTCGGCACCGAGGAGGAGTTCATGATCGCCGGCGGCGGCGCCGACATCATCGCCTCGCTGGCGGCGGTGCGCGCCGCCACCCCGGCCACGCTGGTGGTCAAGCGCGGCCCGCTGGGCTGCGCCGTCATCGAGGGCGCGATCCCCGCCAGCCTGGACGCCGCCTTCAACTACCGGGGCGTGCAGGTCGAGGTGATGAACGTGCTCGGCGCCGGCGACGCCTTCCTGGCCGGCTTCCTCAGCCAGTGGCTGCGCGGCGCCGATTACACCGCCTGCTGCCGCAGCGCCAACGCCTGCGGGGCGCTGGTGGTGGCGCGCCACGGCTGCGCGCCGGCGATGCCGACGCCGGCCGAGCTGGACTACTTCCTGGCCAACGCCGCGCGGCTGCAACGGCCCGGCGAGGACGCCCAACTGAATCGTCTGCACCGCGTCACCGCGCGGCGCGCGCAATGGGACGAGCTGTGCGTGTTCGCCTTCGACCACCGCAACCAGTTCTTCGACATGGCGCAGCAGCTCGGCGCCGACGAGCAGCGCGTGCCGCAACTGAAGCAGCTGCTGGTGCGGGCGGTGACGCAGACCGAGGCGGCGCTGCAACTGGCCGGCGGCACCGGCGTGCTGATCGACGACCGCTACGGCGCCGACGCGCTCAACGCCGCCACCGGCCGTGGTTGGTGGATCGGCCGTCCGGTCGAGTTGCCCGGCTCGAATCCGCTGGTGTTCGACTGGGGCCGTTCGATCGGTTCGCACCTGGTCAGCTGGCCCAAGGAACACGTCATCAAATGCCTGGTGCAACTGCACCCTGACGACCAGGTGGAGAACCGTCTGGAGCAGGAAGCCCAGGTCAAGGCGCTGTACGACGTCGCCCAGATCAGCGGCCACGAGCTGCTGCTGGAGGTGATCCCGTCGAAGGCCATGGCGGCCCAGCCGGACACGGTGCTGCGTGCGGTGAAACGGCTGTACAACATCGGTGTCTATCCCGAGTGGTGGAAGCTGGAGCATATGGACGAAAGCCAGTGGCGCGCCATCGACGCGCTGGTGCAGGAACGCGACCCGTACTGCCGGGGTGTCGTGCTGCTCGGCCTGAACGCCACCATCGACGAGCTGGCGGCCAGCTTCCAGGCTTCGCGTCATAGCAGCACTTGCCGTGGTTTCATGGTCGGCCGCACCATCTTCCAGGCGCCGAGCACGCGCTGGTTGGCCGGCCAGATCGACGACGCCGCGCTGATCGCCGAAGTGCGCGCCAATTTCGAAAGCCTGATCCGCATCTGGCGCGAAATCCGCCAAGCGAGCCGCCAGGCGAACCATCAGCAGAACCGTCAGCAGAACATGGAGCGTGCGGCATGAACGCGGCCAAGGGCAAGACCATCCGCCTGACCATGGCGCAGGCGTTGGTGCGCTACCTGGCGGCGTTGCGCGTGGCCACGCCGGACGGCGGCCGGGAGGCGCTGTTCGGCGGCGCCTTCGCCATCTTCGGCCACGGCAACGTGGCCGGACTGGGCGAGGCGTTGTATCAGGAACGCGCCAGCTTCCCCACCTACCGCGCCCACAACGAGCAGGGCATGGCGCACGCCGCCATCGCCTACGCCAAGGCGCATATGCGGCGCCGCATGATGGCGGTGACCACCTCCATCGGCCCCGGCGCCACCAACCTGCTGACGGCGGCCGCGCTGGCCCATGTCAACCGCCTGCCGGTGCTGCTGCTGCCGGGCGACGTGTTCGTCTCGCGCGCGCCCGACCCGGTGTTGCAGCAGTTGGAGGACGGCGGCGACGGCAGCGTTTCCGTCAACGACGCCTTCAAGCCGCTGTCGCGCTACTTCGACCGCATCATCTATCCCGAGCAGTTGTTGACGGCGCTGCCGCGCGCCATCGCCGTGCTGACCGACGCGGCCCAGTGCGGTCCCGTCACGCTGGCGCTGCCGCAGGACGTGCAAACCATGGCCTACGACTACCCGGTCGAATTCTTCAATCCGCCGCTGGTGCGCTTCCGCACCGTGCAGCCGGACCTGGAGGACATGGCGGCGGCGGCCGCGCTGCTGGGCCAGGCGCGCCAGCCGCTGATCGTGGCCGGCGGCGGCGTGCTGTACGGCGAGGCCGGCGCCGCCTTGCGCGCCTTCGCCGAGAAGCACGGCATTCCCGTCGCCGAAACGCAGGCCGGCAAGGGCGCGCTGGCGTGGGACCATCCGCTGCAATTGGGCGCCATCGGCGTGACCGGCTCGCCGGCCGCCAATCTGATGGCCGGCCAGGCCGACCTGGTGCTGGCGGTCGGTACCCGTCTGCAGGATTTCACCACCGGCTCGAACACGCTGTTCGCCTCGGCCAAGCTGGTCAGCCTGAACGTCAACGCCTTCGACGCGCTGAAGCAGCGCGGCCTGCCGGTGCTGAGCGATGCCCGCGTCGGCCTGGAGCTGCTGTCGGCCATGCTGGGCGACTGGCGCGCGGGCGAGGGCTGGACGGCGCGCGCCCAGACCCAGTCCAACGAGTGGCGCGAGACGGTGGACGCGATCACGGCGCGGCGCTTCGTGGCGCTGCCGTATGACGGTGAAGTGATCGGCGCGGTGCAGCGCTCGGCGGCCGATTCGAGCAAGCGCGATATCGTCGTCTGCGCCGCCGGCACCTTGCCGGCCGAGCTGCACAAGCTGTGGCGCACGTCCACGCCGGGCGGCTACCACATGGAGTACGGCTACTCGACCATGGGCTACGAGGTGGCCGGCGGGCTGGGCGTGAAGATGGCCAAGCCGCACGCCGAGGTGATCGTCATGGTCGGCGACGGCAGTTACCTGATGATGAATTCGGAGCTGGCCACCTCGGTCATGCTGGGCAAGAAGCTGATCGTCGTGCTGCTGGATAACCGGGGCTACGGCTGCATCAACCGCCTGCAGCAGGCGGTCGGCGGGGCGCCGTTCAACAATATGTTCGACGACTGTTTGCAGGCCGCTCCCGGCATGCCGCAGATCGACTTCGCGCTGCACGCCCGCTCGCTCGGCGCGCTGGCCGAGAACGTCAAGACCATACCGGAGCTGGAGGCGGCGCTGGCGCGCGCCCGCGCGGCCGACCGCAGCTATCTGGTTTGCATCGACACCGACCCGGCCCGCACCACCAGCGAAGGCGGCTGCTGGTGGGAGGTGGCGGTGCCGGAAGTGTCGCAGCGCGAGCAGGTGCGCCAGGCGCGCAAGACCTATGAACAGGACAAGTCAGCACAAAGGAAAAGCCAATGAACAGCATCAGCAAACCATTCCAGGTCAAGATCGGCATCAACCCGATCTCGTGGATGAACGACGACCTGCCGTCGCTGGGCGGCGAAACGCCGCTGGAGACGGCCTTGAGCGAGGGCGCCGAGATCGGTTATCGCGGCTTCGAGCTGGGCAACAAGTTCCCCAAGGAGCCGGCCGCGCTGCGCGCCGTGCTGGGCAAGTACAACTTGGAGTGCATCTCCGGTTGGTATTCGGGCCGCCTGGCGCACGCCGAGCGCACGGTGGCGCAGGAGATCGAGGCGGTCGGGCCGCACCTGCGCCTGCTGGCCGAGAATGGCGCCACGGTGATGGTCTACGGCGAGGTGGCCGACGCCATCCAGGGCGAGGCGCAGCCGTTGTACAAGCGGCCGCGCTTCACCAGCGCGGCGCAGTGGCAGGCCTATGCCGACAAGATGACGGCCTTCGCCGGCTACACCCTGCAGCACGGCGTGCGACTGTCCTACCACCACCACATGGGCGCCTATGTCGAGTCGCCGGCCGACGTCGACCAGTTGATGGCGCTGACCGGCCCCGAACTGGGCCTGCTGTTCGACAGCGGCCACATGACCTTCGGCGGCGGCGACGCGGTGGCGGTGCTGAAGAAGCACATCGGCCGCGTCTCGCACGTGCACTGCAAGGACGTGCGGCCGGCGGTGACCAAGATGGCGCGCAACGCCAACTGGACCTTTTTGCAATCGGTGATGAACGGCGCCTTCAGCGTGCCGGGCGACGGCTGCATCGACTTCGCCGGCGTGCTGCAACTGCTGTACCAGCACGACTATCGCGGCTGGCTGGTGGTGGAGGCCGAGCAGGACCCGGCCGTGGCGCCGAGCTACCAGTATGCGCGGATGGGCTTCGAGCATTTGCAAAAGCTGGTGCGCGAGATTGAACTGAACGGCGGGCAGGGCGGGGTGGCGGCATGAACCTGCTGGTCAAGGCCGCCCATGACGGCCGCGATATCGTCAGCGTCACGCCGCAGTCGGCCGGCTGGGACTATGTCGGCTTCGCCGCCCACCGGTTGGCGGACGGCCAGGCGTTGTCGCTGCAAACGGGCGGGCGCGAGTACTGCATCGTCGTGCTGTCCGGCGTGGTCAGCGTGATGGCCGGCGAGGACTGCTGGCGCAACATCGGCGGCCGCGCCAGCGTGTTCGACGACAGCGCGCCTTACGCCGTCTACGTCCCCGGCGGCCGCTCGGTGAGCATCCTGGCCAGCGGCGCGGCCGAGGTGGCGCTGTGCAGCGCGCCGGCCGGCGACGCCAGCCTGCCGGCGCGCTTGATCGAGCCGGCCTCGATGAAGCGCTCGGTGCGCGGCAGCGGCAGCAACACGCGCTACGTCTGCGACATCCTGCCGCACACCGAAGCGGCGGCGCATTTGCTGGTGGTCGAGGTGCGCACGCCAAGCGGGCATTCGTCAAGCTATCCGCCGCACAAGCACGACGTCGACAACCTGCCGCTGGAAAGCTCGCTGGAGGAAACCTACTACCACCGCATCGATCCACCGCAAGGCTTCGCCTTCCAGCGCGTCTACACCGACGCGCGCGACATCGACCAGTCGATGGCGGTGGAAAACCACGACGTGGTGATGGTGCCGCGCGGTTACCACCCGGTGGTCATGCCGCACGGTTACCAGGGCTACTACCTGAACGTGATGGCCGGCCGCACGCGCGAATGGCATTTCAAGAACGACCCGGCGCACGAATGGATGATTGAGCGCTGAATTGGGCGACACCCAGAGGCGTGAATCTGGGGTCGGACCCGGCGGGTCCGACCCCGGCTCTCCGCCTTCGGGTGGTTTTTGCCGCCGTTTCCGGCATCCTATTTCAACAGAATTTTTAAGGTTCACACCACCATGTCTACGACTATCCCGAGCATCGGCCACTTCATCGGCGGCCGCCACATCACGCCATCGGAAGGCCGCGCCAGCGACGTCTTCAACCCGGCCGTCGGCGCCGTCACGGCGCGCGTCGCGCTGGCCGACGAGGCCGCGCTGGAGCAGGCCGTCGGCGCCGCCCACGCCGCCTTTCCGGCCTGGGCCGCCACCTCGCCGCTGCGCCGCGCCCGCATCATGTTCAAGTACAAGGAGCTGCTGGAGAAGAACGCCGACCGTCTGGCCCGCCTGATCACCGCCGAACACGGCAAGGTGTTCACCGACGCCAAGGGCGAGGTGCAGCGCGGCATCGAGGTGGTCGAATTCGCCTGCGGCATTCCGCAACTGCTCAAGGGCGAGATCACCGAGCAGGTCGCCAACGGCATCGACGCCTGGACCGTGCGCCAGCCGCTCGGCGTGTGCGCCGGCATCACCCCGTTCAACTTCCCGGTGATGGTGCCGATGTGGATGTTCCCGATGGCGCTGGCCTGCGGTAACACCTTCATCCTCAAGCCGTCCGAGCGCGACCCGTCGGCGGCGCTGCTGCTGGCCGAGCTGCTGCAGGAGGCCGGCCTGCCGGACGGCGTGTTCAACGTGCTGCAAGGCGACAAGCAGGCGGTCGACGGCCTGCTGCGGCATCCCAAGGTGAAGGCGATCAGCTTCGTCGGCTCGACCCCGATCGCCGAATACATCTACGCCACCGGCAGCGCGCGCGGCAAGCGGGTGCAGGCGCTGGGCGGCGCCAAGAACCACATGGTGGTGATGCCGGACGCCGACCTGGAACAGACCGTCGACGCGCTGATGGGCGCGGCCTACGGCTCGGCCGGCGAGCGTTGCATGGCGATCTCGGTGGTGGTGGCGGTGGGCGGCGTGGCCGACCGTCTGGTCGAGGCGCTGGCGCCGCGCGTGCGGGCGCTGAAGATCGCCGAGGGTTCCGACCTGGCCGCCGAAATGGGGCCGCTGGTGACGCGCCAGCACAAGGACAAGATCGTCGACTACATCGGCCAGGGCGTGGCCGCCGGCGCCAAGCTGGTGGTGGACGGGCGCGGCTTTGTGCTGCCAGGTTACGAGCAGGGCTACTTCCTCGGCGGCTCGCTGTTCGACCATGTGACGCCGGAGATGACGGTGTACCGCGACGAGATCTTCGGCCCGGTGCTGTGCGTGGTGCGCGTGGCGGACCTGGCGGCGGCGATCGATCTGGTCAACGCCCACGAATACGGCAACGGCACGGCGATCTTCACGCGCGACGGCAACACGGCGCGCGAGTACGGCTTCCGCATCGAGGTGGGCATGGTCGGCATCAACGTGCCGATCCCGGTGCCGATGGCCTTCCACAGCTTCGGCGGCTGGAAGCGCAGCCTGTTCGGCGACCACCACGCCCACGGCCCGGAGGCGGTGCGTTTTTACACGCGGCAGAAGGCGCTGACCCAGCGCTGGCCGAACAGCGTCGCCGGCGGCGCCGAATTCGCCATGCCGACGCTGAAGTAAGCCGATGCTGAAGTAAGCCGATGCCGAAGTAAGCCGAGGCCAGGCGCCGCTGGCGCCGCCCCCAGCGCCGCCACCCCAATGCGCCGCCGCACCCGTCCCGGGCGCGGCGGCGCTGTCACGTCCGGCCGCCGCGCCGCCGGTACGGCGCGACGGCAACATGGCCAGCCCGCGCGAGGATAGCAGTCATCGAGTTGTTTGTAAATTGGCATGATTGAGTAAAGGGTAACTAGGCATTCCGGGATATTGCGCCCACCCGCCAGCGCGGACAAGAATGTCCTTTGCGAGCCCGCCAACAGCAGCAACGCGGCCAGCGCTATATACTCGATGTTATAGCGCTGTCGCGTCTGCGGACCGACCATCATCTGCGAAAGGAAAGCCATGATCCACGCCCTGACTCCCATGGAAGCGGCCCCATTCCGGCCACCGACCGCGCTCGTGCCGCCGGCCGAGGCGCTGCTGGCCGGCGCCGTCGCGGCGGTGCTGCGCCACGCCCGCGAGGGCAGCCTGCCGCTGTTCGCCCGCACCTTGGGCATGCCGCAGCGGGAGCTGCTGGCCTTGGTCGAGCACTGCCTGCCGGGGCGGCGCGACAACATGCCCATCCCGGCCAGCAAGTACGCCGCGTTGGCCGAGCACGCGCCGGTGGTGTTCCATGAACTGGTCGCGCTGCTGCTGGCCGGCGTCACGCCGGGCGTCGATGGCCGGCAGGCCGGCTGGCTGGCGCGCGCCGTCGCCGCCGCCGGCATGGGGCGGCGTCACCTGTGGCAGGATCTTGGACTGGCGGGGCGGGAGGAGGTGTTGGCGCTGCTGCGCCACTACTTCTTGCCGCTGTACGCGGCCAACACGGACGACATCAAATGGAAGCGGTTTCTGTTCGAGCAGCTGGGCCGGACGCTGGGGCGGCCCGGCCTGCGGCCCCCCGGTTGCGGTTGCTGCGAGCAGGCCGCCGCCTGTTTCGGCAGCGGCCCGGCGGCGCACGCGGCGGCGGACGGCGCCGACTAGTCGGGGAAGCGTTCGTTGATGGCCAGCGCCTTGTCGATGTTCTGGCACAGCAGCTCGACGTAGACCGGGTCGAGGTGGTGGCCGGACACCTCGCGCAGGTGTTCGACGACGCGCTCGATCGGCCAGGCCTCCTTGTAGCAGCGCTTGTGCATCAGCGCGTCGAACACGTCGGCGACGGCGACGATGCGGGCGTACAGGTGGATGTCGTGGCCCTTCAGGCCCTGCGGATAGCCGCTGCCGTCGAATTTTTCGTGGTGCTGGTGGGCGATGACGGCGGCCGCTTTGAGGATCGGCCGCTGCGAGCCGTCGAGGATGGACAGGCCGACGGCCGGGTGCTGTTTCATGATCTCCCATTCGGCGGCGTCGAGCTTGCCCGGCTTGAGCAGCACGGCGTCGGGCGTGGCGATCTTGCCGATGTCGTGCATCGGCGCGGCGTGGCGCAGCACGGCGGTCTCGTCGTCGGGCATGCCGGCGGCCGTGGCCAGCAGGTGGCACACCTCGGACATGCGGCGCACGTGGTTGCCGGCCTCGTTGGAGCGCGACTCGACCACATCGCCCAGGCGCAGGATCAGCTCGGCCTGGGTGTCGGTGATCTCCTGGGTCAGCAGGATGTTGTCGAAGGCGATCGCCACGCCGGAGCAGAACACTTCGAGCAGCTTGGCGTCGATCTCGGAAATCTCCTCGACGCCCTTGAGCACCAGCAGCGAAGCCTTGCCGCTGCTGTTGGGGAAGTAGCCGATGTAGGTGTCGCCCTGCAGGCGCGAGATCTTGTTGCTCTTGGCCGCGTCGAGCTGGGCCAGCACGTCCGGGCTGAGCATGGCGCCGTCGTCGTCGCCGATCTGCGCCAGGATCTCGTAGTCGTTCTCGCCGCTGATGGCGGTGGCGCCGCGCAGGCGCAGCAGCATGCTGTTCTCCAGCCGCAGCAGGGCGACCACCTGCTGCAGCAGGCCGCCGGCGAAGTCCTTCAGATTGCGTTGCTGGAAGATGTGCGCCGAGGCGGCGATCACCCGTTCCAAGCCTTCGCGATAGTTCAGCTGGGCGCGCCTGGCCTCCTCGACCTTCATGATGTCGCGGTAGGCGCGCAGCGCGGCGAAGGTGGTGGTGAACAGCTTGGTGCGGTCGAGCTCGGTCTTTTCCTTGTAGTCGTTGATGTCGTAGTTGACGATCACGCGCTCCTCCGGCGCCTGGCCGGGCTGGCCGGTGCGCAGCACGATGCGGGTGAACTGGTTGTTCAACTCCTCGCGCATCCAGCGCGCCACCTCCAGGCCGCTGTCCTCCTTCTCCATGACCACGTCGAGGAAGACCAGGGCGATGTCGCTCTCGCGCGCCAGCACCTCCTTGGCCTCGGCGCCGCTGTAGGCGTGGACGAAGCTCAGGCTGCGGCCGTCGAGGCGGAAACGGCTCAGCGTCAGCTTGGTGATGTCGTGGATGTCGGGTTCGTCGTCGACTAGCAGGACTTTCCAGGGCGCTAACTTAGGCGAGGCTGAGGACAAAAAAGACATAGGGGCAAGTTCCGCAAAATGGCTCAAAAACGCGATGCTAAGGCGCCGATCGATAGGGGAGGGTACCAAGTGATACAAAGCCGCGTGCGGATGCTGGGCACACGTTTTCGATTGTAGTCCGACCCATGAATATTAACAACAGGCAATAATGTTTCCGTTCCGTCCGAGCCGGAATGGGGCGTGGCGACAACACTCCGCTACCATTTTGGCTAATTTATTTTGCAACATTCGGAGTAGAAGCAACAATACTTCGTTTTTGGAAAGATTACTATCCTCCGCTATAAGATTTTGCCGTGTGGATGCAACAGATGGCGCCTTGTGGCGCGAGGGCGCGGACGCCTGGCACCGCACACCAGACAAATATATGATTTCTTAATAATATTGCGAAAAATGATATAATTTTCGACACCATTCTTCAGGGGGAACCATGCAATCCATCCGTCAAATCGCCCGCCTGAGCGGCGCCGTTGCCATCGCCGCCGCCGCCTGCTTTGGCGGCAACGCCCAGGCAAAACTCGTCGGCGACAGTATTACCGCTACCTATTACTACCCGAACCTTAGCACCCCCTACGATATGGGGACCGTGATCGTCGGCAGTGGTGTGGAGTTCAACGACCTAGGTTTTACCGTTGACGTCAGCGATTATCACATTGAGATCACGTCCAAGGTTTTCGGTACCTATAATCAGAGCAGTTTCAATGGCTTCACGCTGGTCGACAACACCAACCCGCATGCCTTCGACGAGCTGAAATTTGCCTACACCACCTTTGACTCCAACCTCAAGAATTCCATCAAGATCACCGGAAATATGGTTTCCGTCAACTGGGGAACCTTTTTCACCCAGCCGGGCTACAAGATCATGCTGGAAGTGCCTGAACCAGCAAGCTATGGCATGTTGCTGGCCGGTTTGGGCCTGCTGAGCGTCGCAGCACGTCGCAAGAAAAAAGTGCCTGCTGGCGCTGCGCAGTAACATGTCGCACGCACCCTGAAGCGAGGCGCCTCAGGGTGTTTTTTTGTCAATTCACGACGCATTTTTGGTTTGCCACGGCTTTCTGAGGTGCTCGCTCAGGCTGAATAGTCATAAAAAATCATGTGCCGGTACGTTCCTTGTACCACGTCAAAAAATCAGCTTTGGTAGCGAACGTCGGCTCTCGCAGCTTTTCGTACCGCCTCCAAAGACAATTGTGTAGCGACGGCGTAGCCAGCACCATTCCTCAACCGGGCAATCCCTGTCGTACTTTGCGAAGCATCGCCGCCCGCGCCGGCATGAATTTTAGTCGCCATGTCGCTCAGGCTTTCAGCGACGACAACTGAAACTGAACCGGTTGTCGGCTGGGCAGAGCGCTGTATCGTCCCGGCTTGGGCAAACGATCTCAACATTACCGGGCGCGGCGGGCTGCTTGACACGCCTGCGCCTGGTTGCCCAGCGAAAAAAACCCGCAGCGAGCGGCGGCTCGGTGCGGGTGTGGGCGCGGGCGGCGCGGGGCCGCCCGGGTGAACAAGGGCTTACTTCAGCGTCGGCAGGCCGGTCAGGTAGCCGACGGCGGCGCCGAAGCGGTCGCGGTAGTTGGCGCGCACCAGCGGGTCGAGGGTCTCGACCACTTTCGAGTGCAGGCCGCCGGTGACCTTGCCGGAGGCGTCCTTGGTCAGTTCCCAGTCGCCGACGTGCTGGAAGTTGCTCATGATGTAGGCGAAGCCGTTGATGTCGTCGACCGCGTGCAGGCCGGTCGATTCGGCGCCGGCGGGGGCCGACAGCAGACGGGTCAGCGCCTTGCTGTCGACGTTGTAGGCCCACAGGAAGTTGTTGACGTGCAGGCCGCTGTCCTCGCCGATGAACAAGGTGCGCAGTTTCTCGGAGAACTTGATGTTGTCCGGGTTGGCGATCTTGTCGGCGTTGGCCAGGTTGCCCAGCGCGTCGGGCGTGGCCAGGTCTTCGCCGACCAGGGCCGGCACGGCGGCCATGTCGACCGGCACCCATTCGGAATCGATGGCGGCGCCGCTGGTGTCCTTCTGGCCGGCCTTCAGGTTCAGCGCGTAGACGATGCCGGCGCTAGGACCCTTGATCGAAATGCCGCCGGAACCGTCCTTCATGGCGCCGTTGATGTAGGACATGGCCGAGTAGGCGATCTTGTCCTTGGCGTTGACGGTGGTGCCTTCCATCTTGGTGAAGCCCAGGCTGCCACCTTTGAGGGCGGCGTAGCGGTGGGTTTCCAGGAAGGCGGCGGCCTTTTCCATGCCCGGCACGATCTTGACCCAGTTCGCCTTGCCGCCGAACGGGATCTTGGTGTAGCTGGCGTCGGCCGGATCGGCGGTCTTGGCCGACAGGATGTCGGCGGCCTTCAGCTTGTCGGCCAGGGCCTTGATTTCGGCGCTGGTGGCGCTGCCCAGCTTGATCCAGGTGAGGTCGGCCGAGCCGCCGTTGTCGGCGGTTTTCTGCGCCCACTTGGCGACGTACAGGGTGCCCGAGGACAGGTCGCGCGCCTTGTCGGCGACGAACATGAACAGGCCGCCGTTGGTGGCGTCGTCGCCCATCAGCGCGGTGCGCTCGTCGGGCATGACCTGGACCAGTTCGTGCGAGATGCGGCCCATGCAGTAGTGCTTCTTGGCGCTGCCGGTGCCGTCCGGGTTGACGGTGATTTCCGGCATGTGGCCGTAGTGGTAAGGGTTGGCCTTGGTGGCGTCGCCGTACAGGTTGCTGGAGAAGGCGGCGAACTGGCTGTTCTTCTCGATGACGGTGGCGTCCGGCTCGTACTCTTCGCTCGACAGGTGGGTGTTCCACGGCGAGCGGCTGGCGCCGCAGGTGATCCACAGGCCGTTGGCCGGGCTGGTGTCGACGTTGTGGTACTTGACCAAGGTCAGCGCGCCGGTGACCTTGTCCTGGTCCAGCGTCAGCACGGCGATCGGCGACGGCAGCATGCCGTACATCGAGTCGCCCTTGACGTTGCGGGTGGCGTATTCGAACTGCACCACGGCGAACACGGTGTTGCCCTTGACACCGGCGACGGTCGGCGCGTCCAGCTTGAGCAGCGAGGTGCCGTCCGGGCAGTCGGAGAAGAACTGGCGCTTGCTCGGCTCGGTGATGTCGACGATGGGCTTGTTGTTGATGTCGTAGTAGCCGCCCGACAGGATGGTGCCGCCTTTGCCGTCCGGCACCTGGGCGCCGGTGACGAAGAAGGTTTCGTATTTCAGTGTGTAGGCTTGCTTGGAGCCGTCGCTGAAGGTGGCCGACAGGGCCGAACCGACGGTGGTGGTGGCCATCTGGGCGGCGTTGGCCAGGCCGGGCGCACCCATCGGCGAGAAGGTCACCGAGCTCAGCGTGACTGGCGTCGGTGGCGGCACGACGGCGCCGGCGGCCGGGGCGGAATCGCCGCCGCAGCCGGCCAGCAGGAAGGACGCGCCGCTGGCGCCTGCCAGCGGCAGCAGAGGCGCGCCCGACAGGAATTTGATCATACGGCGGCGGGACAGATCGAGAGACTCGCTCATGGGAAGGTAATCCTGGGTTAGTTGGGGCCATGGCATGTGCCGCCCGGCGTCGGCTGGCGGCTTCATGCGAGGTGGTGGCGCACCTCGACGAGCGAGATGATAGTTTGCCCATATGACATCTTCGTGACATTGGTAACAAAGGGCGTCCGTTCGGGCCGGGCCGGCCGAAACGCGCTATATTGGACCGCTAATGTTGTTATTTGACCGGTCACCGAGAAGGAGAATGCCATGCGCACCATCGAACGAACCCTGTTGAGCGCGCCGCTGCTGCTGTGGGCCTTGCTGGCCGGCGCCGGCGCGCGCGCCGAGGTCAACGTCAGTTATGTCCAGCCGGAGCAGTTCAGCGACGTGCCGTTTTCGCCGCTCGACCGCGAGCGCGTGCTCAAGCAACTGTCCGAGCATTTCGCCAAGCTGGGCAAGCAGTTGCCGGCCGGCCAAACGCTGAAGCTGGAGGTGCTCGACGTCGACCTGGCCGGCCGCATGTATCCACGCCGTGGCGGCGACGAGATCCGCGTGATGAACGGCGGCGCCGACTGGCCCCGCCTGCACCTGCGCTACACGCTGGAGGCCAACGGCCAGGTGCTGCGCAGCGGCGACGAGCAGCTGAGCAACATGATGTACCAGGACCGCATCAACCGCTACGGCAACGACGATCCTCTGCGCTACGAGAAACAGATGCTCGACGAGTGGTTCGGCAAGAACTTCCCGCCGGCCGAGCACGGCTAGACGGCGCCCTGGCGTTGCCGCCGGCGCCGGTCTCAGCGTTTCATGTAGCGTTCAAGGAAGGTCTTGAACTGTTCGCCGGCGAAGGCGGCGGCGGCGGCCCGTTCGAAGCGGGCGATGGCGGCCGGATCGGCCGCCGCCGTGTAGGCCATGGTGAAGGTGGTGGCCGGCAGCGGCAGTTTGACCAGCACGATGTCGAGCCCCTCCCGGCGGGCGAAATGGCGCGGCGAGTATTCGTTCTCGAAGAAGGCGGCCTGGATGCGGCCGGCCTGCAGCTTGCGCAGGTTCATCTGCTGCCAGTCGGCCGAGGCGACGAACTGCCAGTGGATCGGCAGTCGCTGCAGCCCGGCCATCAGCGGCGAGCCGCCGACCCAGCCGATCTCCATGCCGCCCAACTGCCGCAGCGAGTCCACCGCGCGCAGCGGCGAGCCGCGCAGCACCGCCAGGTGCGGGCGCGAGCGCAAATAAGTCCAGTCGAAGACGCGGATGCCGGCTTGGTTTCGCAGCGTGCCGCCGGACACCAGCAACACGTCGATGCTGCCGTTCTTCAGGTTTTCCAGCGCGCGCGGCAGCGAGGTGGCCTCGGTCCAGGCCAGCTCGACGCCGGCGCGCCGCCCCACCTCCTGTTCCAGATACTCGCGCAGCGCGCCCTGCAGCGGCGCCCCCGGGCTGCCGGTGACGATGGGCGCGACGACGAAGCCGCCCAGCCGCAGCGGCCGGGCGGCGGCGTCGGCGGCCAGCAGCACGGCCATGCACAGCAGCAGTCGGCGCAACAGCGTCACCTTCTTCGTGCGCCGCGCGGCTACAACTGCTCGGCCAGGAACAGCAGGCTGTTGCCGTGGGCCTGGGCGGCGCCGCGTTGCTGGTAGCTGCTGCGGTGGCTGCAGTTGAAGCCGTGCTCGGCCTGCGGGTAGAGGTGGATCTCGACGTTTTCGTCGGCGGCGAAGCGCTCGGCGATGCCGGCCACGGCGGCGGCCGGGATGTGGCTGTCCTCGGCGCCGAAGTGCAGTTGCAGCGGCACGGCCAGGCGCTCGGCCTGGTCCAGGCAGTTGTGGATGCCGCCGCCGTAGTAGGCCACCGCCGCGTCGACCACGCCGTCGCAGGCGGCCAGGAAGGACAGGCGGCCGCCGAAGCAGAAGCCGAGCGTGGCGATCCTGGCGCCGACGCCGGGACGGGCGCGCAGCGCGGCGGCGGCCAGCGCGATGTCGGCGCGGGCCAGCGCCACGTCGCAGGCGTTCATCAGGGCGACGGCGCGTTGCCAGCCGGCCTCGTCATAGCCCAGTTCGACGCGCGGCTGCTGGCGCCAGAACAGGTCGGGCGCCAGCACCACGTAACCGTCGGCGGCGTACTGGTCGGCCACCGAGCGGATGTGCTCGTTGACGCCGAAGATCTCCTGCAGCAGCACGATGCCGGGGCCGCCCAGGCCGCCGTGCGGCAGCGCCAGGTAGGCCTGGAAGGGGCCGTCGGGGGAATTGATGGTGAGCCATTGGCTGCTGGTCGGCATTGTCGGTCCTCGCGGGTGGAAAGAAGTATTTGTCATGCTACCGCAGATGAGGCCGCGCCGCCGCCTCGTCCGCGGCGCCTGGATGGCGCCGCCCCAAGAACGCCGCCTCAATAACGCCGCCCCAAGAACGTCGCCCCAATAACGCCGCCCCAATAACGCCGCCCCAATAACGCCGCCGCGAAAACGCGCGCTCAGTACACCTCGCGCAGATACAGCACCGGGCCGCTGCGGTAGACGCCGAACACGGCGCGGCCGGACACGCTGGGCAGGAAAGGCAGGATGTTGAGGTGGCTGGCGTCGCCGTCGCGGATCGGGTTGTTGGGATCGGTGATGCCGATGTCGACGGCGCCGTTGTAGCCGCTGCCGGGCGCGCGCAGCATCACCCTGGCGTCGCCGCTGGTGAAGCGCAGCGGCGCCGCGCCCTGCAGGCCCAGCACGGCGCTGTTGCAGGTGCCGGCGGCGGCGCCGGCCAGTTGCAGGCCGCGCTGGCAGTTGCCGAAACTGAGCGTGTTCAGGGTGTAGCCGGTCTGGTTGTTGTCCAGGCTGTTGTAGACGTAGCCGTGGCCGTTCCAGTACTGGGCGCGCAGCGTCAGCGGCATCGGCGAGGTCTCCGAACCGTAGTTGGGGCTGATCTGCAGGCGGCCGCTGAGCACGCGCAGGACCGGGCTGAGCGCGGCCTCGTTGCGCGCCGAGCTGGCCAGGTCGCTGTCGGTGGCGCGCAGGTAGAGCGTGGTCGGCGCCGACAGATTGGCCGTCGCGGTCGGCGCGATGGAGGAGAACTTGTAGCTCAGCGTGGTGCTGGCGAGGCCGCCGCCGAACACGCCGGCGCCGGCGACGACGGGCTCGACGCCGGCGGCGATGCTCTCGTCGACGCGGCCGGCGCCGCTCGGCGTGGTGGGCGGGTTCTTGTCGGCCGGCAGCAGCGAGCCGGCCGTCGTCCAGCCGCTGAAATCGACCTTTTTGGCCAGCGCGCCCTGGTAGTTGAGCATCAGGTTGTTGCTATCGTCGCTGGCCGCGCCGCCGTAGGCCGCCACGCTGGCGCTGAACGGCTGGTGCGAGTAGACGCTGGGCACCTCGGGGGGGACGCAGCCGCTGGCCAGGGCGCACATCGGCACGCGGTTGACCGGGGCGGCGATGGCGACGTTGAAGTGGTCGGGGATGAAGCGGCCGATGTTGGCCGTGCCGCTGGTGCTGAAGTTGGCGGCGCCGGCGCCCAGGTAGCCGTTGGCGTTGACCAGCTTGGCCGTCAGGCTGAAGATGCCGACCGCGTTCCAGCTGGCCGAGGCGAGCGTGGCGACGCCGTTGCTCATGGCGCCGAAGTTGCCGCCCAGGACGGGGTTCTGCGCGTTGGGGTAGGCGACGGGATCGGGCGCGACCAGGATCTGCTTGAGGGTGTAGCTTTCCGCCGCCGTCTCCTTGCCGAAGTTGCTGGTCACCTTGCCGTTGTGGTTGACCGCCGACAGGGTCGCCGTGAAGGCCTCGCCGGCCTTGATGAAGGCGGCGCCGGCGGCGTTGGCGGCGGCCGGGTTGACGGTGTTGGGCGCCGCCTTCTGCGTCACCGCGAAGACGAACTTCTCCGGCGCCACCTTGACGCTGCTGGCGCCGGTGACGACGATGCCGGCGTCGGGGCCGCTGTTGGGCGCGTAGCGGGCGTTGATGCTGAGCTGGCCGGCCTCGGCGTATTGCAGCGTGGTGCTGGCCTGGCCGTTGGCGTTGAAGGCCAGTGACAAGCTCTGCCCGCCGGCGCTGCAGGCCGAGGCGCTGTTGGCGGCCAGCGCCGTGCCGCCCAGCAGTAGCGGCACCGGCGCGACATTGGCGGCGACCGGATCGGTGTAGCCGCAGCTGAAGTTGATGCTGCGCGTCAGACCGGCGAACAGCGGCACGCAGGACGGGTTGTTGCCGACCTTTTGCAGCGCGCTGACGCTCAGCGTCTGCGGCGTGTCGGCCAGGTGGTCGGGCACGCTCAGGCTCAGGCCGGTGTCGGCGAACACCATCGCGCAGCTGCCGGAGTTGGCGCTGGTGTTGAGGCAAGTGGTGCCCAGGCCGGCGGTGGTGATGGCCAGCGTGGCCGTGCCGGCCGTGCCCTGCCTGACGCTGGCGGCGCTGTTGATGCCGCCGCTGATGGTGACCGTGCCGCCGCCCGGGCTGAGCGCGACGTCGGTGTTGCTGCTGTAGTGGGGCGCGGTGCAGGCGGCGTTGGCGCAGGCGGTCAGCGTCACCGTCTGCGGCTGGCAGGTCAGGCCGGTGCCGCTGTGGCTGATCTGGATATGGTGCGGGCCGGACACGGGCGGCGGGCCGCACACCGGGCCGGGCGCGCTGCCGTTGGTCGGATAGCCGCTGTTGTTGGTGACACAGCTGCAGCCGGCGGCGCCGGCGCCGGTGCAACTGATCACCTTGTTGACGCGGCCGTGCCAGTTCAGCGTGATGGCGTTGACCGAGGCGTTGCCGCTGATGTAGGCGTCCGAGCTTTGCGTGACCACGTTGCGCGCCACCAGGTCGCCGTTGATGGTGCCGCTCGAGCCGATGTCGACGTCGCCGGTCATCGTCACGTTGCCGTTGATGACGCTGTTGGCGGCGTTGATCTTCAGGTCGCCGCCGCTGACGGCGCCGGTGACCGTGTTGCCGGACTCGACGGTAAGCTTGGTGGCGGCGGCGATGTTGCCCTTCACCGTGGTCGAGGAGGCCTTGATGGTCACCGTGGGCGCGGTGATGTTGCCGACCAGGTCGCTGCCCGAGGCCAGCGCGAACGAGACGCTGGCGGTTATGTTGCCGGTCAGGTCGACCGGCGAGGTGGTGTCGACCACGGCGCCGGAGATCGGCCCGATGATGGTCACGTGGGAGGCCAGGTTGACCGCGCCGCTGGCCGTCAGCGAGCCGGTGATCTTGGTGGCCGAGCCGCTGCCGATGGTCATGCTGGCGGCCGTGATGTCGGCGACGATGGTCTGCGCCTGCGAGCCGATCTTGAAGTTGGCGCCGGCGGCCAGGCTGCCGCCGGCGATGCTCAGGTTGCTGGGATTGATGTCGCCGATGTCCAGGCTGCCGCTGGTCTGCAGCCGCGCATTGCCGCGCATCGTCAGGCGCTGGTTGTAGTCGAAGGTCATCGAGCTGGCCAGGCTGACAGTGTAGCCGCTGGGGATGGTGAAATAGTCGTAGTTGTTCAGCGCGGCGCAGCTGTAGGTCTGGCTGGCCGCCGTATAGCTGCAGCCGGCGACAGCGGCGCCGTTGAAGACGATGTCGCTCGGCGCCTGCGACCCGCCGGCGCGCGCCGGCCCGACCAGCAAGGCCAGGGCCAGCAGCAGCGCCTGGCGCAGTGTCAGCGCCGCCCGGCGCGAGAAGGAAATTGTCATGGAGTCACCTAGAAATGCTTGGCTGAATTATAGGCCCATTCATTTTCCTTGCCGTGTGGCATTTCCAACACGCCGCCGGGGAAAACGCCGCCGCCCGGGCCGGCCGGGCGCCGGCGGCCCCGGCGGCGGCGCCGTTCCGTGCTAATCTTTTGCTTTGCCCGCGCTTCGACCATGGCCGACCCGACCCCACCCCCCGCCTTCCCGCCCGGCCTCGCCGCCGCGCCGGCCGCCGCGCCGCCGGCGCGCAGCCGCGCGGTGTTGTTGGCGCCGGTGGCGCTGGCGCTGCTGTGCGGCCTGGGCGCCACCGCCGCCCTGTTCTACGGCGTGCGCCAACTCGAGCAGGACAAACTGGCGCTGGCCTTCGAGCAGCGCGCCCACGCCCGCCTGCAGGCCCTGCGGGAGGGCGTCAGCAACGCCATCGCCGGCCTGCGCGCCGTCAACCAGCTGTTCGCCAGCACGCCGCAGGTGACGCGCCAGCAGTTCCGCCTGTTCGTCCAACCGATCCTCGACCGTTCCCCCTACACCTACGGCATCAGCTACACGCGCTTCCTGCCGCAGGCGCAGCGGCCGGCCTTCGAGGCCGAGCTGGCCGGCCGCCTGCCGGGCCGGGCGATGACCGAGATGCGCGACGGCCGCGCCGTGCCGGCCGGCCAGCGCAGCAGCTACTGGGTGATCGACTACATCGAGCCGCTGGCCGGAAACGAGGCCGCCTTCGGCCTCGACACCGCCTATCCGCAGGCCGGCAACGTCGCGCGCGAGCGCGCCTACGACACCGGCCTGCCGCTGGCCGGCGCGCTGATCGCGCTGGCGCAGGGGCCGGCGCCGCGCACCGGGGTGATCGTCTCGATGCCGGTGTACCGCTACGGCGCCGTGCTGGCCGACGTGGCGGCGCGGCGCAGCGCGCTCGAGGGCGAGACCAACATCGTCATCCGCCCCAACGACCTGGTGCGCAAGATCTACGCCGCCGCCGGCCTGCTCGGCGCGGCCGGCGTCAACCAGCGCGTCTACGCCGCCGACCGCGAGGAGCCGGCCGGCCTGGTGTTCGAGGAGCTGGCCGAGGCCGAGCCGGCGCCAGCGGCGCTGCTGCGCTGGCTGTATCCGGCGGCGCCGGCGCGCGCCGTGCGGCGGCTCGACCTGGCCGGCCAGCCCTGGTTGCTGCTCAGCTGGTCCAGCCCGGGCTGGGCCGCCGCCGACCACCTGGCCTCGCTGGCCACGCTGGCGCTGGGCCTGGTGCTCAGCCTGCTGGCCGCCGCGCTGGTGCAGGCGCTGGTCTGGCGCAACCGCCACATCCAGCGCCGCGTCGAGCTGCGCACCGCCCAGCTCAAGCAGCTCAACCAGGCACTGCGCCTGCGCGAGCGGGCCATCGAATCGAGCACCAACGCCGTCGTCATCACGGCGGCGGCGCCGCACAACCCCATCGTCTACGTCAACCCGGCCTTCGAGCGCATCACCGGCTACCGCGCCGCCGAGGTGCTGGGCAAGAGTCCGCGCCTGCTGCACGGCCACGACCTGGAGCAGCAGGGCGCCGCCGAGATCCGCGCCGCCATCCGCGAGCAGCGCGACGGCCACGCCGTGGTGCGCAACTACCGCAAGGACGGCGCGATGTTCTGGAACGACATCTACATCTCGCCGGTGCGCGAGGCCGACGGCGCCATCCACCACTACGTCTCGATCCAGCACGACATCACCGCCGTCAAGGCCTACGAGAGCGAGTTGCACCACCAGGCCACCCACGACGCCCTGTCCGGCCTGCCCAACCGCGCGCTGATGAAGGACCGCCTGCGCCAGAGCCTGCACCTGGCGGCGCGCAAGGACGAGACGCTGTGGGTGGTCTCGCTCGACCTCGACCACTTCAAGTTCGTCAACGGCCGCCTCGGCCACAAGGGCGGCGACCGCCTGCTGCAGGCGGTGGCCGAGCGGCTGCTGGCCGGCGTGCGTCCGGTCGACACCGTGGCGCGCATCGGCGGCGACGAGTTCGTGCTGTTGCTGTTGCCCGAGCAGGGCGCCAGCTGTCCGCGCGGCGACGAGGTGCAGCGCCTGCTGGCGCTGCTGGCCGAGCCGCTGGTGGTCGACGGCCAGGAGCTGTTCCTGACCTGCAGCGCCGGCGTGGCGGTGTATCCGGGCGACGGCGCCGAGGCCGAGCAGCTGGTCGAGCGGGCCGACATCGCCATGCACCGCGCCAAGGAGCTGGGCCGCGACAACTACCAGTTCTTCACCGCCGCCATGAACGAGCAGCTCGGCGAGCGCCTGCGCATCGAGGGCGCGCTGCGCAGCGCGCTGGAGCGGCGCGAGTTCGTGCTGCACTACCAGCCGCAGATCGACGTGGTCGGCGGCCGCATCTTCGGCATGGAGGCCTTGATCCGCTGGCAGCACCCGGAGCTGGGCATGGTGGCGCCGAGCCGCTTCATCGGCCTGGCCGAGGAGACCGGCCTGATCCTGCCGATCGGCGCCTGGGTGCTGCGCAGCGCCTGTCTGCAACTGCTCGAATGGCAGCGCGGCGGCCGTCCCGGGCTGCGCATCGCCGTCAACGTGTCGGCGCGCCAGCTGGCCGCGCCGGGCTTCGTGCAGATGGTGGCCGAGCTGCTGGCCGAAACCGGGCTGGCGCCGCGCTGCCTGGAGCTGGAGCTGACCGAGAGCTTCCTGATGCAGGACGTCGAACACGCCATCGGCATGATGCGGCAGTTGAAGCGTCTCGGCGTGCTGCTGGCCATCGACGATTTCGGCACCGGCTATTCCAGCCTGGCGCACCTGAAGCGCTTCGAGGTCGACGTGCTGAAGATCGACCAGACCTTCGTGCGCGACCTGGCGGTCGACCCGGACGATGCCGCCATCGTCGCCACCATCATCTCGCTGGCGGCCAATTTGAAGCTGGAGGTGATCTCGGAGGGCGTCGAGACGCAGGACCAGGTCGACTTTTTGCGCCGCCACGGCTGCCGCCAGATGCAGGGCTACCACTTCGGCCGGCCGGTCGACGCCGCCGCCTTCGAGCAGCTGCTGCTGGCCGACGAGGCGCGCGCCGGCCGCGCGGAGCAGGGCGCCGACAGCGGCGGCTGAATCGTGCTAAGGTTGGCGCCGCGCTGGCCGCGCCCGGTGCCCGGCCCGGCCGGCGCGGCGCGGCTTAGCGACGCGAAGTGAAGTGAAGTGAAGTGAGGGGGAAGAGTATGTCGAAGATATCGGTTTCAATCCAACTGGCCGCCTCGGCCGAGCGCGTCTGGCAGATGGTCGGCGGCTTCAACAGCATGCCCGACTGGTGCCGCTCGATCAGCAACAGCACGCTGCACGAGGGCGGCCGCGTGCGCCGGCTGGAGACGGCCGACGGCGCCGTCATCGTCGAGCGGCTGGAGACCTTCTCCGAGGCGGAGCGGCGCTACAGCTACTCGATCGTCGCCGCGCCGCTGCCGGTGACCAATTACCACGCCGCCCTGCGGGTGGGCGAGGGCGAGAGCGCCTGCGCGGTCGAATGGTCGAGCACCTTCTACGCCGCCGCCGAGGACGAGGAGCGCATCGTCGCGACGCTGCGGCAGATCTACCAGGGCGGCCTGGACGACCTCAAGCGCGCGCTCGGCGCCTGAGGCCGCGGCGCCTCAGCGCTTGACCTTGCCGAAGGCGTCGCCCGCCTTCCAGCTCGGCCGGCCGGCGCCGTTGGCCAGCGCGTAGCCCAGGTTGAGGGTGAACTGGGCCTGCTGCAGCATGCCCGACAGGTCCCAGTCGGCGTGGTACTCGTCGCTGACCTGGTGGTAGTCGTTCTTGAAGGCGACCAGGCGCGCGCTCGACCGGTCGGCATCCTTGACGAAGCTGAAGTGGCCGTCGCCGGAGAACACCGCCGAGCCGACGTTGAAGGCCGGCACGCCGGCCTTGGCGAAGTTGAAGTGGTCGGCGCGGAAGTAGGCGCCCGACAGGTCGGCGATGGTCGGCGCCAGGGTCAGTCCCATCTGCTTGGCCACCAGGCCGGCGCTGGCGTACAGGCTGCTGCGCTCGGCGCCGGCGACGCCGATGTCGCGCGTCTTGCCGACGAAGTTCATGCTGTCCAGGTTCAGGTCGGCCAAGGTGTTCTGCAGCGGCCAGGCCGGCTGCGCCACGTAGGCGGCGCTGCCCAGCAGGCCCTGCTCCTCGGCCGCCGGCCAGAGGAAGATCTGGCTGCGCTTGGCCGGATGCCTGACCGCCTCGGCGGCCATGGCCAGCAGCGCCGCCGCGCCGGAGGCGTTGTCGATGGCGCCGTTCCAGGTGTGGTCGCTGGCGTCGTCGCGCCGGGTGCCCTCGTCCATGCCCAGGTGGTCCCAGTGCGCCGAATACACCACCGCCTCGTGCTTCAGTTTGGCGTCGCTGCCGGGCACCACGCCGAGCACGTTGAACTGCTCGACCTGGCGGATGGTGCTGCGCACCTCGGCGTGCACGGCGATGTTCAGGTCGACCGGGCTGAACTCGCGCGTTTCGGCGCGCGCGCGCATGGCGTCGAGGTCGTGGCCGGCGGCGGCGAACAGGGCGCGCGCGGCATCCTCCTGCAGCCAGCCTTCGAGCGGGTTGCCGGCGCCGGCCAGGTGGAAGCGCTCGTGGCTGAAGCCGTTGGCCGGCACGCTCCACGGATAGCTGGCCGAGGCCGTGGTGTGGATCAGCAGCACGCCGGCGGCGCCCTGGCGCACCGCCTCCTCGAACTTGTACAGCCAGCGGCCGTAGTAGGTGTAGGCCTTGCCGGCGAAGCGGTTCGGCTCGGCCTCGGTGGGCTGCGGGTCGTTGACCATCATGACCAGGATCTTACCCTTCAGGTCGACGCCCTTGTAGTCGTCCCAGCGCTCCTCCTCGGCGCGCACGCCGTAGCCGACGAAGACCAGCGGCGCGTCGAGCCGCACGTCGCTCTTGCCGCCGGCGGTGCCGAAGACGATCTCCTTGCCGGGCAGCGGCGTGATGCTCTGGCGGCCGGCCTGGAAGGTGACCGCGCTGCCGCTCAGCAGCTTGCTGCCTTCGATGCGCACCGCCTGGCGGTAGCCGCCGGCGAGCAGCGGCTTGAGGCCGATGACCGCGGCCTGGGTCTCCAGATAGCGCACCGCCAGGTCGCCGCCGCGCTGGCCGGTGCCGCGCCCCTCGAACAGGTCGTCGGCCAGCAGCGACAGGTGGGCGCGCAGCGGTGTCTCGCTCAGCGCGGGCGCTTGCTGGGCCAGGGTGGCGCTGCTGGACAGGGTCAGGCCGACGGCGACGGCGAACAGGGAAGGGCGCATGGGGACTCCGAAAAAGTGGGTGGCGAACGGCGGCCGGCAAGGCCGCGACGTGGTGGTCGGGACGCCGCCCCGGTGCTGCGACCGGAGTGGCGCGCCTATATTACTGCATTCGAGACGCCGCCAGCGGCGATCAAACCACCCAAAGGCGTGGAGCGGGGGGCGGACTCCCCGCCTTGGCGCGGCGGGTCCGACCCCAGTTTCTGCCCTTGGGTTCGGCGGCGCGCGGGGGGCGCCGATTGTTCGCACCGCCGCAGTCGATTCGGGTAGCATCGAACGATCATCGTTCGAAGCGGGGGAGAGCATGCGCGTCATCATCATCACGGGTAGTTCGGACGGCATCGGCGCCGAAATGGCGCGCCAGCTGGCGCGCGGCCACGGCGGCGGCGTGGCGCTGGTGCTGGCGGCGCGCAATCACGAGCTGTTGCAGCGGGTCGCCGCCGATTGCGCCGCCGCCGGCGCGCAGACGCTGGTGGTGCCGACCGATGTGTCGGTGCAGGCGCAGTGCGTGGCGCTGGTCGCCGCCACGGTGGCGCGCTTCGGCCGCATCGACGCGCTGGTCAACAACGCCGGCCGCTCGGCCCACGCCCTGTTCGAGCAGGTGCAGGACCTGGGCTGGTACGAGGAACTGATGCGCATCAACCTGTGGGGCAGCGTCTGGTGCACCCACGCCGCGCTGCCGTATTTGCAGCAGTCGCGCGGCAGCATCGTCGCCGTCTCTTCGCTGGCCGGCCTGATCGGCGTGCCCGGCCGCACCGCCTACAACGCCAGCAAGTTCGCCATGGCCGGTTTCTTCGAGGGCCTGCGCGCCGAACTCAAGCCGGCCGGCGTCAGCGTCACCATCGCCTATCCCGGCGTGGTGGCGACGCAGATCCGCCACCGGGGTTTCAACGCCGCCGGCGGCGCGTTGGGTAGCAGCAGCCTGAAGGAGGACCAGGCCATGTCGGTGGAGCGCTGCGCCGGCCTGATCGTCGCCGCCATGCAGGCGCGCCGGCGCGAGGTGGTGATGTCGGTCAAGGGCAAGCTGGGCCGCTGGCTCAAGCTGATCGCTCCCGGCCTGGTGGAGAACATGGCGCTGGCCGCGTTGAAGGACGACGTCAAACCCAAGGAGCCGGTTAAAGGCCAGTTGTAAGCGGATGTAAGACTCGGTAAGCGGATGTAATCCTCGTCAACGCGGTCCCGGTGGGCCGCGTTTTTTGCTCATGACACGGGAATTGTCCCGGCCACTAAACAACAGACAAGGATTACCACCATGAGCAAAATCATCGCTTCCCTGATCGCCGGCCTGTTCGCTACCGCAGCATTCGCACAAGCCCCCGCCGCCAGCGCCACCGCTGCGGCGGCCAGCGCCCCGGTCGCCGTCAAGGCCGACGTCAAGGAACACAAGGCTGCTAAGAAAACCGAAGTAAAAGAAGTCAAAGCAGCAGAAAAAACCGAAGTAAAAGAATCCAAGGAAGTCAAGCCCGCCGCCAGCGCAGCGACAGTGGCCGGTAGCGCATCGGCCGACGGCCACGCCGCCAAGGCCAAGGGCCACCACAAGGCGGACAAGGCAGACAAGGCCGGCAAGGCGCATACGGACGCCGCCAAGGAAGTCGCTCCGGCCAGCGCCGAAGCCACTGCAGCGGTCAAGTAATCAGCCACCCCAGCCACACCGCATCAGCATCAACATCTTCGCAGCACATGCAGCACATGCAGCACATGCAGCACAGCCGGGAATCGTCCCGGCCACCCCCTAAAACTGTTTAAAGGATTTTTATCATGACCAAAATTATCGCTACCCTGATCGCCTCCCTGTTCGCCACCGCCGCTTTCGCTCAAGCGCCGGCCGCCAGCGCCCCTGCATCCAGCAGCCCGGCCGTGGTCAAGGCCCAGGCCAAGGAAACCAAGGCTGTGGCCAAGGCCGACGCCAAGGAAACCAAGGCCGTGGTGAACGCCGAGGCGAAGGAAGCCAAAGCCGTCGCCGGTGCCAAGGAAGACGTGGCCGGCGCCAAGGCCGACGAGAAGGTCGCCAAGGTGAAGGCGCACAAAAAGGCCAAGAAAGCCAAGGCCAAGGCCCACGCCGAAGCCGCCAGCGCCGAAGCCAAAGCCGCACCGGCAGCCGCGCCAGCCAAGTAATCGCGCCGGCGTCGAAGTGAGTAGACAGGGTCCCGCGAGGGGCCCTGTTTGTTTTGGCGGGGAGATATGCTGGCAAACCCCAGCGGCAAAGAGCTGGGGTCGGACCCCGCGGGTCCGACCCCGGGTTGCGCCCTTGGGTTTTGTCCGCGTCCCGGAAGTCGGTGTCGGACTGTTAATTCTGCCATTTTGATAGCGAAATGGGCGGGAAAACGCTGTTTTCTGGCGAACTTTGCGCCTGTTTGGCCGGGAGGGAGTAAACTACGCACAAATTTCTTTCGCAATTAGGCGATTCGAACATACTTGTGAGTGACGCCATGTCTGAAACCCCCATTTCCCTTTTTGCCGACCTTAACCTCAGCGAGCCCCTCATCCGGGCCTTGAAGGACGTCGGCTACGAGTCGCCATCGCCCATCCAGGCGGCGACGATTCCCCTGTTGCTGGACAACCAGGACGTGCTCGGCCAAGCGCAAACCGGCACCGGCAAGACCGCCGCCTTCGCGCTGCCGATCCTGTCGCGCATCGACATCAAGCAAACCACGCCGCAGGCGCTGGTGCTGGCGCCGACCCGCGAACTGGCGATCCAGGTGGCCGAGGCCTTCCAGACCTATGCCGCCCACATCCCCGGCTTCCACGTGCTGCCGATCTACGGCGGCCAAAGCTACGGTCCGCAATTGTCGGCGCTGCGCCGCGGCGTGCACGTCGTGGTCGGCACCCCCGGCCGCGTCATCGACCACCTCGACAAAGGCTCGCTCGACCTGTCCAAGCTGAAAACGCTGGTGCTCGACGAGGCCGACGAGATGCTGCGCATGGGCTTTATCGACGACGTCGAACGGATCCTGCAGGAGACCCCCGACACGCGCCAAACCGCGCTGTTCTCGGCCACCATGCCGTCGGCCATCCGCCGCATCGCCAACACCTACCTGCACAACCCGAAGGAAATCACGGTGGCCGCCAAGACCGGCACCGCCGAGAACATCCGCCAGCGCTACTGGCTGGTGTCGGGCATGCACAAGCTCGACGCGCTGACCCGCATCCTCGAGGCCGAGAACTTCGACGGCATGATCATCTTCTCGCGCACCAAGTTGGGCACCGAGGAACTGGCCAGCAAGCTGCAGGCGCGCGGTTTCTCCGCCGCCGCCATCAACGGCGACATCCAGCAGGCGCAGCGCGAACGCACCATCCAGCAGCTCAAGGACGGCAAGATCGACATCCTGGTGGCGACCGACGTGGCCGCGCGCGGCCTCGACGTCGAGCGCATCAGCCACGTGGTCAACTACGACGTGCCGCATGATCCGGAAAGCTACACCCACCGCATCGGCCGCACCGGCCGCGCCGGCCGCAGCGGCGAGGCGATCCTGTTCATCACCCCGCGCGAGAAGAACCTGCTGAAGGCGATCGAACGTTCGACCCGCCAGCCGATCGGCATGCTCGAACTGCCGTCGATCCAGGCCGTCAACGACGTCCGTATCGCCAAATTCAAATCGCAGATCAGCGAAACGCTGGCGTTGGGCGAACTGGAGCAGTTCCAGTCGCTGATCGAGGACTTCGAGCGCGAGCAGAACATCCCGGCGATCGAGATCGCCGCCGCGCTGGCCAAGATGGCGCGCGGCGACGTGCCGCTGCTGCTCGACAAAAAGCAGCAGGCCGCCAGCGCCGCCTCGTGGGAAGAGCGTCCGGCCCGCCAAGCCAGCTTCGACCGTCCCGAGCGCGGCGACCGCTTCGACCGCAATGATCGTGGCGACCGTGGCGACCGTGGCGATCGCGGCGACCGTCCGGACCGCAGCGAGCGCTTCCCGAAAAAAGAGCGCATCGTGCGCGCCGCCGATCCCGGCATGCAGACCTTCCGCATCGAGGTGGGCTACCAGCACGGCGTCAAGCCGGGCAATATCGTCGGCGCCATCGCCAACGAGGGCGGCATCGATTCCAAGAACATCGGCCGCATCGAGATCTACGACGACTACAGCGTGCTCGACATGCCGAACGACCTGCCGACCGACGTGATGGAGCATCTGGGCGCGATCAAGGTCGCCGGCCAACTGCTGCGCATCAGCCGCGACGGCGAAACGCCGAACGCGGCGCCGGCGGCGGCAATGCCGTCGCAGCGCAGCTTCGCCGCGCCGGCCGCCGCACGTCCGGCCGCCGCGCCGGCCGCGCCGCGTCCAGCCGCCTCGCCGCTGGCCAAGGCCGCCCAGGTTGAGCCGACCGACTTCGACGCCGCACCGAAGAAGAAAAAGGAAAAACCGGGCAAGGCCCTGCTGCCGATGACCGCCTTCCGCATCGAGGTGGGCAGCGACCAGGCCGCCACGCCTAGCAACATCGTCGGCGCCATCGCCAACGAGGCGGGTCTGGAGGCCAAGCACATCGGCCGCATCGAGATCTTCGACAGCTACAGCATGTTGGAACTGCCGGCCGGTATGCCGGACGACGTCTTCCAGCACCTGGGCAAAGTGTGGGTGGGTGGCCAGCAGCTGCGCATCAGCCACGCCGACAAGATGCCGCCGGAGTCGGCCAAAGCGACCCCGCCGAAGAAGCCCGCACCGGGCGCCAAGAGCGACAAGTTCAAGTCCAAGGGACCGAAGTCGTACTAATCGCGATAATCGCGACTAGATCGACCAACTAGAAAGGGAGCTTCGGCTCCCTTTTTTTTGCGCCGCGCGCGTGCGGGGCGGCGCTTGCGTGTAGCATGCGAGGCTGCCCACCCCAATCCGAAAGGACGCGCATGCCGCAGCATCCCGACCAATTTCCCGCCGCCGCACAGGTGACGGCGCCAATGAGCTTGCAGGACTATCTGGCGCTGGGCGGCCGCCGGCCCGACCGCCACATCGAGTATGGCGACGCGCCGTCGCAGTTCGTCGAGTTGTTCATGCCGGCCGGCGCCGGCCCGTTCCCGCTGGTGGTGTTGATCCATGGCGGTTGCTGGACGGTGGAGTTCGGCGGCATCGCGCAGATGCACAACATGGCCGAGGCGTTGAGCAAGCAGGGCATCGCGGTGTGGAACGTCGAGTACCGCCGCGTCGACGAGGCCGGCGGCGGCTATCCCGGCACCTACCGCGACGTGGCCGAGGCCATGGACCTGCTGCGCGACGTGGCGCCGCAGCACGGCCTCGATCTGGCGCGGCTGGTGTTGGTCGGCCATTCGGCCGGCGGCCATCTGGCGCAGTGGGCGGCGGCGCGCGCGCGCCTGCCGGAGGCGAGTCCGCTGTATGTGGCCGATCCCTTGCCGGCGACGGGTTTGATTAGCCTGGGCGGCCTGGCCGACCTGCGTCGCGAGGCGGCGCTGATCAAGACCAGCTGCGAGCGCGACATGGTGCAGCTGACCGGCCTGCCCAGCGCGGCGCGGCCGGACGTGTTCGCCGACACCTCGCCCGGCGAGCTGCTGCCGAGCGGCGTGCCGACGGCGCTGATCCACGGCCAGTTTGACGCCATCTCGCCGCCGCGCGCCGGCGGCGACTTCGCCAAGCGCGCCAGCATCGCCGGCGACGTCGTCGAGTTCATCGTGCTGCCCGGCGCCAGTCATTACGACGAGGTGTCGGCCGCTTCGCCGGCCTGGCTGATCGTCGGCGCGCGCATCCGCGGCATGCTGGGCCTGGCGCCGCTTTAGTAACGGTCGGACTTGCGGGCGTCGCCGCGCACCGCGTCGGCCGGATATTTTTCGCCGTTCAGGGCGATTTTTTCCAACGCCGCCTGGCGCAGGTCGACCTGGCACTTGTCGGCCAGTTGCACCAGATAGAGCAGCACGTCGGCCAGCTCGTGGCGGATGCCGCTGCGGGCGCGCTCGTCGAGTTCGGCGTCGACGCCGGTGGCCAGCCACTGGAAGTGTTCGGCCAGCTCGGCCACCTCGACCGACAAGGCCATCGCCAGGTTTTTCGGCGTGTGGAACTGCTCCCAGTCGCGGGCGCGGGCGAAGCGGCGGGTCAGCTCGCGCAGTTCGAGCAGACTGTCGGCCGGCAGGCCGGCCGCGGCAACCGCCGGCTCCAGCGGCGGCGCGCTCACGCCGCCTCGGCCCGGGCGGCCGGCAGCTTGCGCATGAAGACGCTGAGCGGGTCGTCGAGGTAGTCGCCGAACGGAGCGCAGCGCTGGTAGCCGTGGCGCGCGTACAGCGCCAGCGCGGCCGGTTGCGCCGGCCCCGTTTCAAGGGCGAACTGGTGGCAGCCGCGCTGCCGCGCCGCCGTCTCCAGCTGCGTCAGCAACGCGTCGGCCAAGCCCAGGCCACGGCTGGCGGGGCGCAGGTACAGGCGTTTGATCTCGCCGTATTCGGCGCCCAGCACGATGGCGGCGCAGCCGACGGCGGTGCCGGCGGCGTCGCGGGCGACGGCGAACAGGACGTGCGGCTGCTTGAGCGTGGCCAGGTCGAGCGCATACACGGATTCGGGTGGATACAGCGTCAGTTGGTAGGCGTCGAGTTCGGCGATCAGGGCGATCACGTCGGGCTGGTCGGGGTTTTCAAAAACGATCGGCATGGGCGGCTGCGGTTGGGGTGGCGGTGGCCGCCCGGCGGGCGGCGCCGTCCATGCTAACACCGCCGTTAATGCAGCGCCAGCACCGGCTTGACGCTGTTGTCGAGGGCGCTGCGGTCGATGTAGCCGACCAGCTCCGGGTTGTCGGCCACCAGGCGGCGGATGGCGGCGTTGTCGCCCGATTCGACGGGCGGCTGGCCACGGCCGGTGAACAGCATGCGCGCCCAGTGCGCCTTCATCTGCGCCGGCGCCTTGCCGCTGGTCTTCTGGTAGAACTGGTCGCGCACCGGCGAGCCCTCGCTCTGGTCGATCGGCACGGCCTTGGCGCCGTTGGGGAAGTCGGCCGCCTTGCCGAGGAAGAGGTCGGCGGCCTGCTCGCCGCTGAGCGCCTTGAGGGGGTTCCTGGCCGAGACGATCACCACGATCTCGGCGTGGCAGGCGGCCGCCGTCAGCAGTCCGGCCAGCAGTCCGGCCAGCGCCTTGGCCAAGACCTTGCCCGGCGCCGCCTGCGCGCGCGCCGGCCGCCGCGCGGGCATGCGGCGCCGCGCGGCGGCGGCGGCGGCAGCGGCGGCGGTGGCGGGCGGTGGTGGCGGGGCGCGCATGCTCGGGCTCAGAAGATGAAGTCGGTGACGACGCTGATCAGGTTGACGTGGCCGCCGCGCGGCGTGCCCGGCACGACGTTTTGCAGCGTGCCGTAGGAATTGTCGCCCAGTTTCAGGCGGTCCCATTGCAGCTTGAGGTCGAGATTGCGCGCCACGTCCCAGCGCACGCCGACGGCGTAGCTGCGCTGGGCCACCGGCGCCGCGCCGGTGTCGCTCAGCGGGCGCAGTTCGGCCACGGTGGCGTAGGGGGCGAAGTCGCCGAGGCGCACGCCGGCGTTGAGGTAGCCGGCGGCGCGCAGCACCTTCAAGCCCTTGCCGTCGTAGTTGATGGCCTTGACCCATTCGGCCGAGGCGAACCAGGGACCGGGGTCGTAGCTGGCGCCGAGCGACATGAAGCGGCCGCGCGGCGGGTTCTGGTTGTCGACGTCGCGCTGCTGGTAGGCCGCGTGCAGCGTCAGCGGGCCGCTTTCGAGCGTGTCGAAGATGCCCTTGACGCCGGTCGAGTGGACTTCGATGCCGCGCGTGTTGGTGACCGTGCGTTTGCCGTACAACAGGGTGACGCTGTTGCTGACGGTGCCGTGGTGGCTGCGGTAGACGGCGTCGACGCCGTCGCTGTCGCGCAGGGCCAGCAGGCGATAGACCTCGCTTGGCGGGCGCGCCGTGAGGTTGCTGTAGCCGACTTTGCGCGAGTCGGAGGCGAGGAAGCTGGCCAGCGCGATGCGGCCGACGCGCACGCTGAAGTCCGGCGTGAAGGCGTATTTGACATTGGCCCAGTTGACGAAGGGATGGTAGCTATTGTCCCAGCGGTACTCGGTGACCATCTGCAGCACGGCCGACAGTTGCGGCGTCAGGTTGGCGGTCAGCTGGACGCCGAGCCGGCTGTCGACGTCGCTGCTCCAGCGATGGCTGCGGCCGGCGCCCCAGGGTTGCAGGTTGTCGAAGACGAAGTCGCCGCCGCTCTGGCTGGAGTGGACCAGGCCGGCCGTGCCGAAGCCGTTGATGGCCAGCGGCGCCTGGGCCGGCTCGGCCGCCGTCGCCGGCCGCGCCGCCAGCAGCAGCGCCGCCAGCAGCAGCGCGGCCAGCGGCGCCGCCGTCGCGGCGGGGCGCCGGCGGCCGACGGTCGGCGGGCGTGGTCTCGGCATGGCGGCTCCCGGCATGGCGGCGGCGGAGGGGCGGCGGGCGCGCTTATTCAAGGTAGTGGCTCAACAGTTTATCCATCTCGTGGGTCTTGTCCAGCTCGTCGAGGCCCTGGTTCAGCTGGGTCAGCAGCAGGGTGGCCGCCGCGTCCTGGCTGGCCACGGCGAAATACAGCGCGCGGGTCGGCAGGTCGGGCAGCGGCTGGCCGACCAGGGTGCCGTCGACCAGCAGGGCGCGCAGCGTCGGATTGATCAGGTATTGGCCGGCCATGTTCTCGCGGCTGTCGATGAACAGGTCGCAGCGGCCCAGGTGCAGCTTGGCGATCAGCTGTTCGTAGCCGGCGGTGGCGCCGCGGTCGACGCTGGCCGTGTCGATGCCGAAGGCTTCGAAGCGGTAGCCGCCCAGGCCGCACAGGTGGTATTGGCGCACATCGCCCAGGTGGGCCAGCGTCAGGCCCCGCGGCCGCGCGCGGCGCGAGTAGAAGTAGACGTGGTGTAGCGTGAAGTAGGTCTTGCTGACCCGCAGGCCGCTGGCCTGGGCGTCGGTCTTGCTGCTGTTGAGGGCGACGGCGACGCGGTGGTCGGCCACCAGGGCCAGGCAGCGCGCCCAGGGCAGCAGTTGCACCTCGAGCTGCCAGCCGTGGCGCGCCACGATCAGGCGCAGCAGGTCGACGCTGGCGCCGACCACCGCGCCGCCCTTGTGGCCGTTGACGCGCGCGGCGTAGCTGAACGGCGGCGTCTCGGCCTGGTCGGCGCAGGCTTGCAGCGCCGCCCCGCAGGCCGGCAGCGCGGCCAGGCAGAGCGATATCGCAAGAACAGTGGTGCGGCGCATGGCGGCTTTCGCGAACGAATCTGTCGCCTATTCTAGCGCAAGCCTCGGTACGACTTCTTCCCGGAATGCAATGTGTTGCGTATTTGCGCGGCGCGCGGCGTCAGGCGTGCGGGATAAAGGCGAAGCCGTTGCCGATACTGCCGATGACCTGGGCCTGGTTCTCCTGACTTTCGCTGAAACTGACCAGCACCTGCGCCGCGCTGGTGCCATGCTCCAGCAGCGTCATCCAGTGGTCGAAGCCGGCCGCTTCGGGCAGGCGGTGCAACACGTTGGCGTAGAGCAGGGTCACGAAGGTGGCGTTGTCGAGGTCGCTGCCGTTGTGTTCGATGAACTCGGCGCTGCCGAGGAAGGATCGGGCGACCTCGGTCAGGCCGGTGCCGGCGTCCATGATCCCCATCCAATGGCCCAGGCCGGCAAGGTCGGGCGCGCGGTCGAACGCGGCCTGGTACAGGCGATAGGCTTGGCCGCCGGTGCCCTGGATGTCGAAGGCCAGCGAGCCGTCGTCGAAGCCGACGCGTTCGACATTGCTCAGCTCGATATTGCTGTCGAGGTTGCCGTTGACGCTGACCAGGTGGAGGCCCTTGTCGTCGAGGCTGATGGCGTAGTCTTCCTGGTTGGCGTGGATGCGCACGGTGTCGATGCCGGCGCCGCCGTCGATCCGGTTGTGGCCCTTGGGATTGGCGTCGAGCAGGTCGTTGCCGGCGCCGCCGTTGAGGACGAAGGTCGGCGTGTCGTACTCGACCAGCGACCACAGCTTGTCATGCCGGCTCAGGTCGTTCCATTGGGCGGCCGAACCCAGCGTGCCATCGCCCTTGGGCCAGTCGGCCAGCGCCAGCGCGGCGCGGTGCTGGCCGTCCGGCGCCAGCTCGGCGTCGGTGAAATTGTCCGGTTCCTGGCCCCATGCGCCATAGCCCCAGTTGTTGTAGTCGAGCGCGCTGCCGTCCTGCCAGCGCCAGTCGCCGCCGCCAGCCGGATCGGTTGCGTCGAGCTGGTCGCTGGCGCCCAGCCACAGGTAGGGGCTGGCGCCGCCGTCGTTGGCCACCGGCACGGCGGCCCCCTTCAGATGGGCGGCGACGGCCTGGAACACGGCGTTGTTTTCCTCTTCGCTGCCGATGCTGGCCAGGTGGCCCCCCAGCGCCTTCGCGTTGGCGGCGGCGTCGCTCCAGTTCAAGTCTTGCCGCACCAATTCATAGCGGTGGTTGCCGATGTCGAAACTGAAGTTGCTCATGTTGGGGCCTTGGTTTGAATTTGTTACAATCTTACTTAAATTGGAACATATTGTCTAATGGAAATTGCCGACACGCCCGGCGGCGTCGGCTGTTGTGGCGGCACGGCACGGCGGCGGCGCCATGCGCGGCGGCGGCGACAGATTGCCGCTATTGCAGCGCAGCATTCTGCTATTATTCCTGTTATCATTTTTCCATGGGCGGGCCGGATGAAACGGGTGATCTTCAACCAAAAGGGCGGCGTCGGCAAGTCGACGATCGCGGTCAATCTGGCGGCCATCGCGGCCCATCAGGGCAAGCGCACCTTGCTGATCGATATCGATCCGCAGTGCAACGCCAGCCGCTATTTGCTGGGGGCGGCGGCCGACGAGCTGGCGCCGACCGTGGCGGCGTATTTCGAGCAGATGCTCAGTTTCAGCATGTTCCCCAAGCCGGCCGCCCAGTTCGTCCATCCGACCCCGTTCGACAATCTGTCGATCATGGTGTCGAACCCGGAAATCGGCGACCTGCAAGCGAAGCTGGAATCGCGCCACAAGATCTACAAGTTGCGCGACACGCTCAACGAGCTGGCGCAGGACTTCGACGAGATCTTCGTCGACACGCCGCCGGCCTACAACTTCTTCACCCAGTCGGCGCTGATCGCCGCCGACCGCTGCCTGATCCCCTTCGACTGCGACGATTTTTCGCGGCAGGCCCTGTATACGCTGGTCAACAACGTCGCCGAGATCCGCGCCGACCACAATCCGGCGCTCGAGATCGAGGGCATCATCGTCAACCAGTTCCAGCCGCGCGCGCTGTTGCCGCAACGGATGGTCGACGAGTTGCTGGCCGAGGGCCTGCCGGTGCTGGCCAGCAAGCTGTCGAGCTCGATCCGCATCCGCGAGTCGCACGAGCTGAACCGGCCGATGATCCATCTCGACCCGCGCCACAAGCTGAGCCTGGAGTTCCAGCGGTTGTACCAGGAATTGCAGGCCGCCTGAGGCCTGGGCCGGCCCGACTGCGCCTGACGCCGCCTCAGCCGGCGGCGCCATCGCCGGCGCCGGCGCCGGCGCCCTCGGCGGCGCCGTCGTGGGCGGCGATCCAGGCCAGCAGGGCGCGGCCGAACACGCGCAGGCGCGCCGTGTCGACCTGGCGCCGCTTGTAGGCCTCGTGGCTGGCCGGCCCGCTCAGGCTGCGCTGGTGGCTGGCCTGGTCCATCAGCTGGATCTCGTACTCGAAGAAGAAGCCGATGTCGTAGTCCTGGCCGGCGCCGCCCTGCTCGCCGCCGCGATAGGCCAGCTCGGCCGGCGCGTGGGCGGCGCCGGCCTCGCCCTGCAAGTGGATCATCTTGCGCACCGTCACCTGGATGCTGGCGAAGCCCTCGCCGCTGTGCGGATTGTCGCTGCGCGTCTGCGGCCGGGCCAGCGCCAGCATCTCCCGGTCCATTTGCTGCAGCAGCGCCGCCGGATAGCCGTCGCTGTGCTCGAGCACGGCGCGGTATTTGGTGAACACCTGCTTGGCGGCGGCGAGGTCGAGCAGGGTGTTGCGGGTGCGTTGGGAGTCGACGTTGGTGACCGACAGCAGGTGGGCCCGCTGCAGCGAGCGGAGCGCCAGCAGGCATTCGAAGCGGGTGGCGAAGGTCAGCCGCACGCCGAGGTGGTCGTAGATGTCGGCGGCCAGATAGGCGGCCTTTTGCAGCAGCTTGAGCAGGATGCTGTTGCGGCCCTTGTTGCGCTTGCGGTCGTAGTGCAGCAGCGGCAGGCAGACCTCGCCGTCGGACAAATAGAACTGCTCGCCGTCCTGGCGGATCACCTCGTCGAGGCTGGCGAAGACCTGTTCGCGGATGGTGTGGAAGTGGCGCAGCTTGAGGTTGTTGTCGATGTAGAAGATGCCGTGCATCACCTTCAGCACGGCGCACGACCACATGCGCAGCGCGTCGGCCTGCTGGCCGCGCTGCGAGGCGTAGACCAGCAGTTGCAACGGGTCGGCCGGGGCGGCCACGGCGGCCGGGATCAGGTCCTGCTGGCCGGGCGCCAGGAAGGTGGCGACGATGAACTCGAGCGCCTCCTGGTGGGCGCGGCGGATCAGCGCGGTGGCGGCCGGCTGCTCCAGGTCGAAGCCGTACTCGCGGGCGAACTGGCGGGCGTCGTGCAGGTTGCGCAGGGCCAGCTCGCCCAGGTCGATGGCCGAGACGCCGCTGGTGATGGCGTTCAGATAGTCCCAGTTGAGCGAGAAGCGGCGCTGGCTCTTCAGCGTGGCGTGCAAAGCGGTCATGTCAGCCCGGCGGTGGGAGCCGCGCCGCGCGCCACCGCGGCCCCGGCTCGGGGAATCAACATGGCGGCCCGTGGCGGCGCCGCCGACTTGCATCGATTCAGTATCGCAGCCAGCCGAATTGTCGTCAATTACTATGCGGTGCCGCCGGGAAGACTTGCAATCAGGAATTTGTTGTAATTCTGGCGCCCGTGGTAAAGCGCGTATATTCCTCGTGGTAAATTGTGTAATGTGTCAAGTAGGTCCAGTGGCAACGCTGCGGCCGCGACGCGACGCCAGCCTTGGGCGGAGCGGGCCTTTGGGAGCAGGCCTGCGGCGCCGGCATGTCGATCGAGGCGGTGGCCCAGCAGTTCTCCTGGTCGGCGGAAATCAGGAGGTGGTGACGGGCAAGCGCCATGCTGGCCGCCGCCTAGTGCGCGGCGGCCAGCATGGCGTGGATGTCGTGGCTCATGATCGCCAGGAAGGCCGCCAGGCCCAGGTACAGCACGGCGTAGTTGATGCGCGTGTCGAGCGCCACCGCGTAGTAGTGCGGCGGCAGCGCCGGGTCGCCCCACAGCGCCGCCTTGATCTGTGGATAGGCCAGCACGGCGATCAGGATCAGCATCGGGCTGGGCCGGTAGAAGAACAGGCCGGCCAGCAGCGGCACGCCGACCAGCCACAACTTGGGCGAGATGATCGCCGTGATGCGGCCGCCGTCAAGCGGACTGAGCGGGATCAGGTTGAACAGGTTCAGCATGCAGCCCGAATAGGCCAGCGCCAACAACAGATCGCTGTCGGTCTGGCGCGCCGCGAAGTAGCAGGCCAGCGCCGCCGCCGAGCCGGCCAGCGGCCCGGCGAAGCCGATGTAGGCCTCCGTCTCTACGTCGTGCGGCAAGTCCTTGAGGGCGATCCAGGCGCCGACGAAGGGGATGAAGGCGGGCGCGCCGACCTCCAGGCCGCGCCGGCGCGCCGCCACGTAATGGCCCATCTCGTGGACGAAAATCAGCAGCACGAAGCCGACCGCGTAGCGCCAGCCGAAGATCCAGCTGTAAGCCAGCATCGACAGCAGCATGGTGCCGCCGGTGGTCAGCAGCTTGCCCATTTTGCCGGCCGCCAGCAGCCAGACGAGTAACTTTGCCATGGCCGCCTTATTTGCCCAGATCGACTTTTTTCTCGCGCTTGAAGAACTTCAGCACGGCGGCGCCACCGCCGACGACGGCCAGCAGGATCAGTTTCTTGAACGCCAGCAGCAGGGCGAACAGCTTGCCGAACAGGCCCAGCTTGGCGGCCACGCCGCCGGCCACCAGCGCCGCCAGGCCGTACTCGGCCACCTTGTCGGTCTTGCTGTCGAAGTCGGCGTAGCGCTGGCCCGGGGTGAAGTCGGTGAAGGCGGTGACCTGCTGCATGTCGGCCTTGACCTGCCGGATCTGCTCCATGCCGGCGACGGCGTTGAGCACCAGCACGCCTTCGCGGCCGAGCACGCGGATGTTGTAGTTCAGGCCGTTGCCGCCGTCGCCCTCGGTCTTCAGTTCCTTGGCCCAGTACAGCTTGTGGTGGGCCTTGTCGTAGCTCGGTTGCTCGGCCCAGCCCACCAGGCTCATCGGCGCGTAGCCTTGCGCCTTGCGCTCGGCGTTGTTGGCCGTGACGGCCTCCTGCATGTCCTTGAGCAGCTCGTCGTACTTGATGCTGTCGGCGTCGTCGTCCTTGACGTGGCCGTCCTTGTCGTAGGTCAGGATCACGCCCCAGCCGGCCGCGCTGAGCGGGTTGAGCTTGGCCGGCACGATCATGCCCAGCGTGGTGTGGCCGGGTGGGTTTCCCCAGCCCTCGACCAGCACGCGGCCGGCGTCGGCCGGGCTGAGGTAGCGGAAACCGGCCGGCAGATCGAGGGTGGCGATGTCGCCGGGCAGGGTGATCTTACCCTGCTGGAAGTTCAACGCGGCCACCAGTTGCTCGGCGCTGATGGGCTGGGCCGGCGGCGCGGCGTGGGCGCCGCCGCCGATGCCGACACCGACACTCAGGGCGAGGCACAACAAAGTGGTACGAAGCGATGGGACCATGGTGGATTCCGGAAAGAAAGAGAAAAATGTATCTTACAGGAATTATTGGTTTTTTCGTAATTCAGCGTGCCGGCCGGCGCCGCGCCGCCGGCGCGAGGCCGCTTTTTATGTCTGGAAATAAAAAAAAAGCCAAGCCGCAAGGCTTGGCTTTTCGTGGTGTGCTCACACCGGCGGCGGATTTAGAACTGGTTCATCGTGTTGTCTTTGCCCGATGCCTTCAGCGCAGCTTCGCCGCTGAAATATTCCTTGTGGTCGTCGCCGATGTCCGAGCCGGACATGTTCTGGTGTTTGACACAAGCGATACCCTGGCGGATTTCCTTGCGCTGAACGCCGGCGACGTAACCCAGCATGCCCTGGTCGCCGAAGTAGTCCTTGGCCAGGTTGTCGGTCGACAAAGCGGCGGTGTGGTAGGTCGGCAGCGTGATCAGGTGGTGGAAGATGCCGGCTTCGCGCGCCGCATCGGCCTGGAAGGTGCGGATTTTCTCATCCGCCGCGATCGCCAATTCGGTCGTGTCGTACTCGACACTCATCAGTTTGGCGCGCTCGTAGGCGGAAACGTCCTTGCCTTCGGCCTTCATGCTGTCGAACATTTGTTGACGGAAGTTCAGGGTCCAGTTGAACGACGGGCTGTTGTTGTACACCAGCTTGGCGTTTGGAATCACCTTGCGGATGGCGTTGACCATGCCGCCGATCTGGGCGATGTGCGGTTTCTCGGTTTCGATCCACAGCAGGTCGGCGCCGTTTTGCAGCGAGGTGATGCAATCGAGCACGCAACGCTCTTCGCCCGTGCCTTCGCGGAACTGGAACAGATTGCTGGCCAGACGCTTGGGACGCAGCAGCTTGTCGCCGCGCTTGATGACCACGTCGCCGTTGCTCATCGATTCGGTCGACACTTCCTCGACGTCGAGGAAGGAGTTGTACTGGTCGCCCAGGTCGCCCGCTTCGCGGGTGACGGCGATTTGTTTGGTCAGGCCGGCGCCCAGCGAGTCGGTGCGGGCGACGATCAGGCCGTCGTCGACACCCAGTTCGAGGAAGGCGTAACGGACCGCGCGGATCTTGGCCAGGAAGTCTTCGTGCGGCACGGTGACCTTGCCGTCCTGGTGGCCGCATTGCTTCTCGTCGGACACCTGGTTTTCGATCTGGATGCAGCAGGCGCCGGCTTCGATCATCTGCTTGGCCATCAGGTAGGTCGCCTCGGCGTTGCCGAAACCGGCGTCGATGTCGGCGATGATGGGCACGACGTGGGTGATATGGTTATCGATCTGGCTCTGGATGGCTGGCTTGGCGGCGCCGTCGGCGGCGTCCAGTTGGCGGAACAGGCCGCCCAGTTCACGCGCGTCGGCCTGGCGCAGGAAGGTGTAGAGCTCTTTGATCAGGCCGGCGACGGCGGTCTTTTCGTGCATCGACTGATCCGGCAGCGGGCCGAACTCCGAGCGCAGCGCGGCGATCATCCAGCCCGACAGGTAGAGGTAGCGGCGGTCGGTGCTGTTGAAGTGCTTCTTGATCGAAATCATCTTCTGTTGACCGATGAAACCGTGCCAGCAACCCAGCGACTGGGTGTACTTGGACGAGTCGGCGTCGTAGTTGGCCATGTCCTGGCGCATGATCTTGGCGGTGTACTTGGCGATATCCAGACCGGTTTTGAAGCGGTTCTGGGCGCGCATGCGCGCAGCGGACTCGGGATTAATCGCGTTCCAGGCGCTGCCTTCTTTGTCCTTGAGGCCGGCGATGGCTTGGATATCGTCTTGATACTGTGACATGTGAATCTCCTAGAGAATAAAACAAGATTAATAAAGTAATATCGAGCGCCGCTATATCTGTTCACTTGCGGACCTTGCTGGTGCTGAAGCAAAAGCAAACTGCATGGATTAATGATAGACGTCTTTTGGAAATGCGCCAACTCTTATATAAGACATATAACTTAAATTAATTTGTTTATTTTCAGTGACTTGTGCAGTGTTTTTTGCGATGTGGAATGTATTTTCAAAAAATGGAATAGGGGGGCGCATTTTCCACGGAGGGCTGCTTTCACAATGTGGAGTCTAATTTCGAGTCTAGGGATATGTGCGATGGCGGTGGCGCCTATTCGGCGCGCCGCCGCGCCGGCGCGGCCGGGCAGGGCGGGACCAGGCCGGCACGGCGCCAGTTGTTTGCTCAGGCGTAAGGCGTGCCGGCCATCGCGGCGTGGATGCCGAGGCTACCCTTGTCGACAAGCGCGAGAAAGGCGGCGCTCGCTTCGTCCGTGTCGCGATGCTGTCGAAAGTGATGGTGCGCCTGCACCAGGGCCACGGACCAGGTCGCCAGCAGCATGGCGGCCGCCAGATGGGCGAAGGCGTCGCCGGCTTCCCGTTCGACGGACCCGGCCAAGGCCGAGGCGACCAGTTGTGTGAGTTCGCTGCGTATCGCCCTGGTCCGCGCCTTCAGGGTGTCGCTGGCTTCAATCGTCGCGATGAAGCCTTGGCTCCTGGCGGAAAAATCGACCGCCGGGCTTTTTTCCGCCACCAGCCGATGGGCGAGCAGGCGCAAGGCCTCGAGCGGCGTGACACGCGGATCGCGCTGCCGCATGGCGTCGAGCAGGATCTCGCGGCCCTCTTCCTCGCGATCGAAGAACATGTCCTCCTTGCGGGGAAAGTGATTGAACACCGTCATCCGGCCGACGTCGGCGGCGGCGGCGATCTCGTCCACCGTCACCTGGTCGAAGCCCCGCTCGATGAACAGGCGCGTGGCGGCGTCGGAAATGCTTTGACGGGTGGCGAGGCGCTTGCGCGAGCGGCGGTCGGGTGGGATGGACATGTGGCCATGCTACCACGATGGGTGTACTCGGTACATATTTTGCTCCGAGAGGGGCGGAAACGCTTGATGGACGGTCGCGGTTGATAGTAATATTTATGTACTGAGTATAAATTAGGATTAAGTACATGAAAATTCTTGAGACACTGGTCGCCGCCGTCGGCGGTCCTGCCGCCGCCCCGACCTTTGCGGCGCAGAGCAGGGGCGGAGCGCCGCAAGTGTTCGCTCGCCGCCGCGGCGCGACACGGGATGGGGTGGGACAAGATGTGGGACCGGATGCGCGGCGTGCACGCTGGTGCCGCGGCCCGGCGACGCCGTGAAGCAGCCGCTCATCGTCATCTTCGCCACCGTCGTCCTCGACGCCGTTGGCATCGGCCTGGTCTTTCCGATTCTGCCGGCGCTGCTGCGCGACGTCACCCACGCGGACAACGTGGTGTCCCACATCGGCATCATGACGGCGCTCTATGCGCTCATGCAGTTCATTTTCGCGCCGGTGCTCGGTTCGCTCAGCGACCGGCTGGGACGACGCCCGGTGCTCCTGCTCTCGCTCGCCGGCGCGACCGTCAATTACCTGTTCCTGGCCTTCGCGCCGAACCTGTGGATGTTGCTGCTCGGCCGCGCCATCGCGGGCCTGAGCAGCGCCAACATCTCGGTGGCGACCGCCTACATCACCGACATTTCCCCCGAGGACAAGCGGGCGCGCCGCTTCGGCCTGTTCAACGCCATGTTCGGCATCGGCTTCATTGTCGGCCCCGTCCTCGGCGGCGCCCTCGGCGACCATTGGCTGCGGCTGCCCTTTATCGCGGCGGCGGTGTTGAACGCCTGCAATCTCCTGCTGGCCTTCTTCGTGCTGCCGGAGTCGCGCACGCCCAGCCGGGAGAAAATCGACCTGGCGGCGCTGAATCCGCTGCGGCCGCTGCGCTGGGTGTTTTCGGTGAAGGGCCTGTTGCCCATCACCGTCATCTTCTTCCTCTTCAGCGCCACCGGCGAGGTCTACGGCACTTGCTGGGCCTTGTGGGGGAACGACAGCTTCCGGTGGAATGGACTGTGGATCGGCCTGTCGCTCGGAACTTTCGGTGTCTGCCAGACGCTCGCCCAGATGTTCCTCACCGGCCCCGCCGTGAGCTTGCTGGGCGAACGCGCGACGATTCTGACGGGCATGGCCGGCGCCTGCGTCGCCCTGACTGTCATGGCCTTCGCCACCCAAGGCTGGATGATCTTCGCGATCATGCCGGTGTTCGCCCTCGGCGGCCTTGGCGCGCCGGCGCTGCAGTCGCTGGCCACGCGACAGGTCGACGAGAACCAGCAGGGCCGGTTTCAGGGTGTGCTCGCCTCGGTCGTGAGCCTGGCCTCGATCATCTGCCCGCTGGCCTTCTCGAGTTTCTATTTCCTCGTCAGGGCGCAATGGCCCGGCGCGATCTGGCTGGCCGTCATCGTCGCCTACGCGATCATGGTGCCCCTCGTGCTCGGCCTGCGCTTTGCGAAGCCGGCGGTAGACCCAACAATGTAGCCGGTCCTGGAAGGTGATAGGAGCCAACCGGACGCGTAACCGTCGCCATCTGCTGAGCACTCTATCCTGAATTTTGCATAAAAAAGGGCAAGAATGCCGTAAGTGATTGATAAAATGTGAGTTATCTAGAAACAACTGGCGCTCACACCGGCGTGATGGCAATTTTCATGCAATCGCCACAGGCGCGGCGGCAATGTGGCATTGAGTCGGGGTAGTCGGCGGCGGTAAGCACGTCGCGGCGACGACGTGCCGGGGCGAAACCCTTCTCAATACGCAATCTTGGCGTCGCTGGTCGGCATCGGCCTGCCTTACTGACTTTGGGTCTTGGTCGCTGGCGCGTCGGTAAAAGGTAGTCTACGTGGACGAACAGCCAGATTCGTCAAAACTGTGTGGAGGGGGCGTGCTATTCTCCATCTTCGGTTGCTCATATCAGAGGCGGGTATGGACGAATACAAAGAAGTTGTGCAAGGGCTCATTGAGGGCTATAAGAAGGAGTCTGGCTATTCTGGTTCGCAGCGTTTGGCGCTCAAGGCGAGTAAGTGGGAACAGACCTTGTCTGTTTCTGACGCCCCAGATGGACCTTTCCGAGGGCTGTATGTGACGGCGCAGGTTGTGCACCCGGAACACGTCATCTTGCCGACGAGGCAGGCGCTGAATGACTTCGACTGTCTAATTCATTTGCTCTCAGAAGCGCAAATCGAACATCCCACAGATTGTGTTGGGCAACTGAAGCTGTGGGATCCTGAGGAAGATGGAGTGGTACTTGGGCACCTATGTATTGGTAGTCGCCTTTTTGACGACATCTGGGAACGCATTCGATTTGGCAATCCGCCGGAGTCTACTTTGTCGCTTGAGGTGCTCGGCTTGGAGTCACTCGGAACCAGTAAGCTTTGGGACTTGAAGAAATTCCCACTTCTTGTAGTGACCGATGCCTCATTGACATTTCGGTATGAAAGTCCGGGACATGGCAAGTGATAGCGGTTTCAAATTACAAGCGCAACACTTAGGGGCAAGACATGTTCACGAGAGTAATTGACAGTATACGACGCTTGGTCCCGGCCGGAGAGCCAACATCGAAGGCAGACGAGATATGCAAGAACGTGAGTATTGTCTTAACGTCGCGATTGAAAGATCCCGAAGGGCAACTGGCGCATTTTCCTGCCGCTTGGAAACGCCAGCACAGCGACAGCGTACTTGCCGCTATACGTGAAGCATTGAGAAAACCTGATGCCGTCCAGTCCATCCGGGACGAGTTCGTCAGATTTACTTCCAGTGCCACGCAGTTCTGGGTGCTGCTCAATACTCCAGAGACTGCAGAATTCGCCGGGATTACTGGAGAGCTCGGTCCGCATATTGAAGAACTAGCCACGTTGAACGCTAACTTGAAAGAATTTATTTATGGCTTGCCTGAGGCTCCAGTGGGTGCTGTTGAGCTTATGCAGGCATTGACAGCCCATACCGTTATAGAAAATTCGTGGATGGTGACCTATAACTATGTGCGGATATTGCTTGGTGACTATCACAAAGACGACATGAAAGACTGGGCGAAACCATTTATGTTGTCTCAAGGTATCTTTTGGGAATACCTGTATCGACAAGAATTAAATATGCCTCCCAATATAGTTGCTAGCCATCACGACGGATCATTTTCCCCGGGCTTCGCGCGATTTACCCAACATGCTTGTTGGCCTGAGTACATAGAATCGGGAGAAAAGTATCCAAGGCTAAAATTTGAGTCCAGTTGGGAGGATGTATTTGGTGAAGTAAGTCCATTTACCGGCGTCACATTTTAGTGTTTTGTGCCAATTGATGGTTACGTGCGCTGGTGGCAAGCGATTAGCGATATTTCGGGATAACGTCCCTGCGACTCACAAATTCAAAATTGAAAGGAACGCGCCATGCGAGTAAAGGGACGCCCTGTATCAAAGACTGCATCCGGCGAGTGGTGCGCACCTAACGCCGAGTATGCTGGCAATGTTCACAACGATGTTGATATCGAATTAAGCGAATATGAGGCAATTGCAACAGTCGCGAACGATCTTCCGCCGAGCGATGAAAAATGGCCAAAAGGTGCTGTAATGAAAGGAGTGTGCAAGGTTGGAAATCAGATCATGCAGAAGAAATCGTAAGATACCTATTTATTATATTACGCCTAAGGTGACCAACGGTAAGTTGCGGCCTTGTCCCGATAGGCTATTTGGCACAAATGTCGTCTGGTTGTCGCTTCGCTCCCACTGGGCCTGTGAGTAAATATTTGGGCATGCGACAAAGTGACTATTTCGGCGTGTGGTGGAGTAGCGCGCCGGTTCGCTTGGACGATTTGGGTGGGACTTCCGGCAAGATCTATTGGCGTTTTGCGTACCGGAAATCGACCGGACACGGGGACTACGAACCCCGGAAACGAAAACGCCAATCTCGATGGATTGGCGTTGCGTGAACGATGTTCTTGGTGGCCCGGGGCGGAATCGAACCACCGACACAAGGATTTTCAATCCTCTGCTCTACCAACTGAGCTACCAGGCCAAGGAGCGAAATTATAGCGGGCCTCGGCCCTGTTTGGCTAGTCCCCCGCGCAATTTGTTATTTCCTTGTGGAAATTCACATATTGACACTGTTGCATACCCGGTATAGATTTTGTCGCTTCGGCACGAGACTAAGACAAAGGAAGCGAAATGAAACAAGCCAAACGGCTGCTGGCGGGCGTGGTGTTGACTGGCCTAGGCCTCGGCCTGGCGCAGCAGGCCGGCGCGCAGACGGCCGCGCTGAGTCCGGCGCAGAAGCAGTTGCGCGAGATCTACCAGGAGCTGGTGGAAACCAACACCACCGACTCGGTCGGCTCCTGCACCAAGGCCGTCACCAAGATGGCGGCGCGGCTCAAGCAGGGCGGCTACCGCGACAGCGACATGCAGATCCTGGCGCCGCCGGGCGCGCCGCAAAAGGGCAACCTGGTGGCGCGGCTGAAGGGCGACGGCAGCAAGAAACCGCTGCTGCTGCTGGCCCACGTCGACGTGGTCGAGGCCAAGCGCGAGGACTGGAGCCGCGACCCGTTCAAGCTGGTCGAGGAAAACGGCATGTTCTACGCGCGCGGCGCCAGCGACGACAAGGCGATGGCGGCGGTGTTCGTCGAGAACATGCTCCGTTTCAAGCGCGAGAAGCTGGCCGCCAAGCGCGACCTGATCCTGGCGCTGACCTGCGACGAGGAAATCGTGCCGTCCAAATACGACGGCGTCGACTTCCTGCTCAGGCAGCACCGCCACTTGATCGACGCCGAGCTGGCCCTCAACGAGGGCGGCAGCGGCGTGCTCGACAAGAACGACAAGCCGGTGCGCCACAGCGTGCAGGCCGGCGAGAAGATCTTCCAGAGCTTCCAGCTGGAGGTGACCAATGCGGGCGGCCACAGTTCCATCCCGTCGCGCGACAACGCCATCATCCGCCTGGCCGACGGCCTGTCGCGGCTGGGCAAGTTCGACTTCCCGTTCGCGTTGTCGGACATCACGCGCAGCTATTACCAGCGCATGGCCAAGGTGGAAAGCGGGCAGATGGCGGCCGACATGCGGGCCATCCTGAGCGATCCGCCCGACGCCGCCGCGTTGGCGCGCATGTACGCGGCCAGCCCCTTCCACAACGCCCAGGTGCGCACCACCTGCGCCGCCACCATGCTCGAGGGCGGCCACGCCAGCAACGCGCTGCCGCAGCGCGCCCGCGCCGTGGTCAATTGCCGCATCCTGCCCAGCGAGACCATCGAGCAGACCCGGCAGACCTTGCAGCGCGTGCTGGCCGACGACAAGATCGCCATCGCGCCGATCGGCAACGGCGTGGTCAGCCCGGTGCCGCCGCTGACGCCGTCCTTCATGGCGGCGGTGGAGCAGATCAGCGAGGCGATGTGGCCGGGCGTGCCGGTGATCCCGACCATGTCGACCGGCGGCACCGACGGCCGCTTCCTCAACAACGCCGGCATCTGGACCTACGGCGTCAGCGGCATGTTCGCCGGCCCCGAGGGTAGCGGCGCGCACGGCTTGAACGAGCACGTCCGCGTCAAGTCCTTGTACGACGGCCAGGAGTTCCTCTACCGCCTGGGCAAGCGGCTGGCGACGGAATAAGCCGCCCGGACGGTTCGGCATGCGAAAAGGGGCGGCTTTGCCAAGCCGCCCCTACGCCGATCGTCCCGCCCCCCCAGCGGCGAAGAGCCAGGGTCGGACCCGGCGGGTCCGACCCTAGATTGCGCCCTTGGGTTTTGCCGGCCGCCCGTCCAGCCTTGGACGGCCTTACTTCAGCGTGCGTTCAAACAGTTGGTAGATGCGGCGATACTCGTCATACCAGCTTTCCGGCTGGACGAAGCCGTGCCGCTCCAGCGGGTAGCTGGCCAGTTCCCAGTTGTCCTTCTTCAGCTCGATCAGACGCTGCGCCATGCGCACCGAGTCCTGGTAGAACACGTTGTCGTCGACCATGCCGTGGGCGATCAGCAGGTTGCCGCGCAACTTGTCGGCGTACTCGATCGGCGACGATTTCTTGTAGGCCTCCGGGTCCAGCTCCGGCGTGTTGAGGATGTTCGAGGTGTAGCCGTGCTCGTAGGTGGTCCAGTCGGTCACCGGCCGCAGCGCGGCGCCGGACTTGAACATCGCCGGCTCGCGCAGCAGCGCCATGAAGGTCATGAAGCCGCCGTAGCTGCCGCCGTAGACGCCGACGTTCTTGACGTCGCCCTGCTGTTGGGCGACCAGCCAGTTGACGCCGTCGACATAGTCCTCCAGCTCCGGATGGCCCATCTGGCGGTAGATCGCCGTGCGCCAGTTGCGGCCGTAGCCCTCGGAGGCGCGGTAGTCCATGTCGAGCACGATGTAGCCGCGCGACACCAGCAGGTTGTGGAACATCTGTTCGCGGAAGTAGTTCGGGTAGCGCTGGCTGACGTTCTGCAGGTAGCCGGCGCCGTGGACGAACATGACGATCGGATATTTCTTGCCTTCCTCCAGCTTGGCCGGGCGGTACAGCTTGGCCCAGACCGGGTCGGCGCCGTGGGTCGACGGCACGGCGACGATCTGCGGCTGGATCCATTCGCGCGCCTTGAAGGCGGCCGAGCGGGTGTCGCTCAGCACGCTGACCTTGCCGCCGGCGGCCGCCACGGTGGCGACCTGCGGCGGCAGGTAGCTGGTCGAGTAGCGCAGCAGCACTTTCTGGCCGTCGGGCGACAGCGCGAAGCTTTCCACGCCGCCCAGGGCGGTGACTTCGCGCAACGCGCCGTCCTTGGTCGAGACGGCGCACACCTCGTAGGTGCCGGGCAGTTTCGGATTGCAGACGAAGTAGGCGCTGGCGCCGTCGGCGCTCCACTCGGGCCGCGAGGCTTCCCACTTGCCCCGGGTCAGGGCGCGGGTCTTGCCGTCGGCGCCCTGCGTGTACAGGTGGGAGTAGCCGCTTTCCTCGGATTGGAACCACAGCGTGCTGTTGTCGGGCAGCCAGCCGAAGTCGTTGCCGCGGTAGTTGATCCAGGCCGCGTCGCTCAGGTGGTGCAGCGGTTTCAACTTGGCGCCGGCCAGGTCGACGCCGGCGATCCAGCGGTCCTTGTTGTCGAGCGAGCGCAGCATCACGGCGACCTGCTTGCCGTCGCCGCTCCACTGGATGGTGCCGTCCTCGGGCTCGATGTGGATGGCCCGGCTGCCTTTCAGCGGTTCGAGCTTTTGCGCCACGCGCAGTTCGGCCAGCGGATCGGTGGCGATGCCGGGCAGCGCGTCGTACGCCAGCTCGGTGATGTTGCGGCTGTGCAGGTCGATCAGTTGCAGCTTCTGCGCCAGCGGACCGTCGCGGCCGACGCGCTTGCGCTGGTCGTCGTATTCCTCGTAGCCCGATTCGGTGACGTACTTGGCCAGCTTGCCGATGCGGCCGTTGTCGGCGCCCTTGACCGAGGTCACCACCAGCAGGTGGCGGCCGTCCGGCGACAGCGCACTGCCGGCCAGCGTGACCTTCTCGCCCAGGTAGAGCGGCAGCGGCGCGCGGGTGGCGTCGGCGGCGCGTTCTTGCTGGCCGCGGAGGCGGTTGGCGTCGCGCTCGTCCTTTTGCCGCGCCAGCGTGGCGATCAGGCGCAGTTGCAGCTCGCGCAGGCTGTTGGCGTCGGGCGCGGCGTCCGGGTCCTTGGCCGTGCGCAGCAGGGCCACCGGCGCCACCAGGCGCTCGGCGCGGCTCCAGCTGAACCAGTCGCTGCCGACGCGGAACTGGACGTGGGCGCCGTCGGCCGAATATTGCGGCTCGGCGGCCGGGCTGCTGCCGCGCACGATCTGGGTCAGCGCGCCGCTTTTCAGGTCGCGCTCGAACAGGTCGCCGTTGCGCAGCAGGATGGCGCGGCTGTGCTCGCGGTTGTAGACCGGGTTGGCGCTGTCGAGCTTGGCCAGCTGGCTGTCGTCGACCAGCTGGTTGCCGCCCGGGGCGGCCTGGTAGATGTCGCGTAGCGGCGAGCCGAGGCGCTTTTGCTTGAAGTAGACCTGGCGGCTGTCCCAGCCCCACCAGGCGGCCTCCACCGGGGTGCCGATCCAGTCGGGATGGGCCATCGCCTGGTCGAGCGTGATCGGGGTCTGCGCCGTGGCCGAGGCGGCCAGCAGGCTTGCTAACAGGGGGAGGGCAAAACGCATTGGTAGGGTCGCTCTGAAGATGGGTGAACGGGAGCGCGGGATCGCCGCGCGAGCCAGATTCTAGCCCATGTATGTCGCGATGGAAACAATCGTTCTGTAACAGGAGGGCGCCGCGGCCGGCGCGGATATGTGCCCTCAGGAATGGGCGGCGCTGTCGGGATGCTCCTGCCGCTGCGCGCTGTGGCCGCCCGGCATGGCGCGCATGGCCAGCAGCAGCAACAGGCCGGCCAGCAGGTACAGGCCGATCAGCAGGTGCAGCATGGCGCCGGCCTGGCCGTGGGCGCGCAGCAGGCCGGCCAGCGCCGGGCTGGCGGCGGCGCCGAGGATGCCGCAACTGCTGAGCAGGGCGAGGCCGGCCGCCGCCCGTGTCGGCGCCAGGTATTCGGTCAGGATGGTGGTGAACAGCGGCGCGGCGGCGGCGGCGCCGAAGGCCGCCAGCGACATGCCGGCCAGCGAGCGCGCCAGGTCGTTGTTGGCGGCCAGCACCAGGCCGAGGCCGCCGGCGGCCAGCAGCATGCAGGCGGCGAAGTGCCAGCGCCGCTCGCCTTGGCGGTCGGAATGGCGGCAGATCAGCAGCATGCCGGCGATGCCGGCCAGGTTGGGCAGCACGGCGTACAGGCCGAGCTGGAGCGGGTCGCGCAGGCCCCAGCCCTGCATCAGCGTGGGCAGCCAGAACACCAGCGCGTAGCTGGCGCCGGTCAGCACGAAGGTGGCCAGGGCCAGCAGGTACAACAGGCGGTCGCGCAGCAGCGCCGCCAGGGCGGCGCGGCCGGCGCGGCCGGGCGGCGGCGCGGCGGCCTGGTCGGGGTCCAGCTCCTGTTGCATCAATTGCAGTTCGGCCGGGCTGAGCCAGGAGGCGTCGTCCGGGCGGTCCGGCAGCCAGGCCCAGGCCAGCAGGCCGAGCAGCACGGCGGGCAGGCCCTGCAGCAGGAACAGCCATTGCCAGCCGAGCAGGCCGTGCCACTGGTCGAGGTAACGCAGGATCAGGCCGCACAGCGGACCGGCCAGGGTGCCCGAGACCAGCACGGCGCTGCCGAACACGGCGATGGCGCGGCCGCGCCGTGGCGCCGGGAACCAGTAGGTCAGGTAGAGGATCGCGCCGGGGTAGAAGCCGGCCTCGAACAGGCCCAGCGCGAAGCGCAGCACGTAGAACTGCAGCGGCGTGCGGACGAAGGCGCCGGCCGCCGCCACCAGGCCCCAGCACAGCATGATGCGCAGCAGCGTCTTGCGCACGCCGACCCGCTCCAGCAGCAGGTTGCTGGGCACCGAGAAGAAAAAATAGCCGAGGAAGAACAGGCCGGCGCCCCAGGCGTAGACCGGTTCGGCGAAGGGCAGGGTCTGCTTCATCTGCAACTGGGCGAAGCCCAGGTTGACCCGGTCCAGATAGGCCACCAGATGGCACAGCATCAGCAGCGGCAGCAGGTGCCAGCCGACCTTGCGATAGATCGCTCCCATGCCGGCGGCGCCGCGCAGGTGGACGAGATTGCCGGGGCGGGCCATCAGAATGGCGCTCCGGCAGCGATGGCGGGGACGGTGTGCAGGGGGGCCTCCATATTGCCGATATTAGCCGCACGATATTGAGTAAGCAAGCATTAGAATGGACATCGGGGTATCGATACAACAACGCACCAACACGGCGCGCCGCCGGCCGCCGCCGTGTCACTTGTTCAAAGAGGAAATCGATGATTCAAACCAAGATATCGACCAAGCGGGCGAGCCGGAAACGCTTCATCCCGCGCCTGCTGCTGGCGCTGTTGGCGGCCGTGGCGGCGTTGGCCGGCGTGCTCGCTTTCAATACCCTGCGTAGCGAATCGCGCCAGTTGCAGGTGGCGCCGGCGGCGCCGCCGGCGCTCGACGAGGCCGCCGCCGCCGGCCGCCTGGCCGCCGCGCTGCGCTGGCGCACCATCGCCAGCGCCGCCGACGCCGAGGCCGGCGCCGACCAGTTCCTCGGCCTGCAGGCGCAGCTGGCGCAGGCCTTCCCGCGCCTGCACGCCGCGCTCAAGCGCGAGGTGGTCGGCCACAGCCTGCTCTACACCTGGGCGGGCAGCGACGCCGCCGCCAAGCCGGCGCTGTGGCTGGCGCACCAGGACGTGGTGCCGGTGGCGCCCGGCACCGAGGCCGACTGGCTGCAGCCGCCGTTCGACGGCGTGGTCAAGGACGGTTACATCTGGGGCCGTGGCGCCTGGGACGACAAGGGCAGCCTGCTGGCGCAGATGGAGGCGGTCGAGACGCTGTTGGCGGCCGGCTTCGCGCCGCGCCGGACCTTGTACCTGGCCTATGGCGCCGACGAGGAGGTCGGCGGCCGGCGCGGCGCGGTGGCGCTGGCGGCGCTGCTGAAGTCGCGCGGCGTGCGGCTCGACTACGTGCTCGACGAGGGCATGCTGGTGACCGAGGGCATCCTGGCCGGGCTGGACAAGCCGGCCGCGCTGATCGGCGTGGCCGAGAAGGGTTACGCCAGCGTCGACCTGGAGCTGGCGATGGCGCCCGGCCACTCCTCGATGCCGCCGCGGGCCAGCGCCATCGGCCAGCTCAGCGCGGCGCTGGCGCGGCTGGAGCAACAGCAACTGCCGGCCTCGATGGACGGCATGGCGCAGGACATGTTCGCCACGCTGGCGCCGGAGATGAGCGGTTTCCAGCGCGTCGCGCTGGCCAATCTGTGGCTGTTCGGGCCGTTGTTGCAACGCCAGCTGGAGCAGAGCGCCAGCACCAACGCCATGTTGCGCAGCACCACCGCGCTGACCATCGTTCACGCCGGCAACAAGGACAACGTGCTGCCCGGCAAGGCCAACGCCACCGTCAACTTCCGCCTGCTGCCGGGCGACAGCGTGGCAGGCGTGCTCGACCATGTGCGCCGCAGCATCGACAATCCCGCCATCAAGTTGAGCGTGCAGCCGGGCCAGTCCGAGCCGTCGGCCGTGTCGCGCACCGACACGCCGCAATATGCGACGCTGAACCGCACCGTGCGCCAGGTGTTCAGCGGCGCGGTGGTGGTGCCGGGGCTGGTGCTGGGGGCGACCGATTCGCGCCATTTCGCCGCCCTCAGCGATAACATCTTCAAGTTTTCGCCGGTGCGCGCCGGCCCCAAGGATCTGGCGCGCTTCCATGGCAGCAACGAGCGTATCGCCATCAGCAACTACGTCGAGATGATCCGTTTCTACCACCAGTTGTTGCGCAACGGCGCGCCTGCCGGGCAGGACGCCACGGCGGCGCCCTGAGCGCGGCGGGGAAGGGTCTGGCGCGGCCGGCTGGAGGCCGGCGCGGCGCGGCGCTTCAGGCGCCCTGGGCGACCTGGTAGAAGCCGCTTTGCTGGCGCAAGGGCAGGGCGGCGTCGAGCTGCTCTTCCTTGTGGTCCTGCGCCAGGAACATGCTGCCGATCTCGAACCACTCGTCGCTGGAGATGACGCGCTGGGCCAGCGGCATCAGCTCCTGCTCCTCCTTGTCGAGGCGCTTGAGCAGATTCTGGCAGTACAGGTCGATGGTGCGGCAGAGGAACTTGCCCTGCGTGGCGCTGCGCCGCATGGCGCGGCGCAGGCATTTGCGCACGGCGCGCAACATGGCGTTGCCCAGCCGGCTCAGCGATTCAAGGTCGGCCAGCAGCGGGCCGGCGTCGCGGCTGGCGTTGCGCACCGCCGGCATCAGGCAGGCCTCCACCTTGCGCTGGTGGCGCGCCTCGGCGAAGCGGGTCAGTTCGTTCAACTGGGATTCGATGAACACAGGATCGATCTCCTGTGGTTTGCGGGCGATCGACTGCACGTGCTGCAGCAGACGCGAGATGAAATGGCGTTCTTTCTTTTGCTCGATGGATAGTGTCAACAAGACATAGGTGGCAGTCAGCATAGCGGTTCCCGGATAACGTCCCAGCTCGGATGCGCGGCAGGCCTGTGCGCCGCCGTGAAAAATGATCACCTTAGCGCGCTGGCGGGCTCATATAACGTCTCTTTACAATTGTTCACAAAATCTGCGGAGGCATCAACATCAAGACCTATGGCGGGGCCGGGCTCATCAGGGGCGTTGCCATTTCCGGCCGGGAAAAGCTCTTGTGCGAACGTCAAGCCGGGTCTGTTTTTGCAAAATGCAATTCGCCGAGCTGACAATTATGCCACCGTTTTGGCATTTGAAAACATCGCTTTCTGTTCATTTTCGCGCATTGGCAACGCCGGTCTTGCGCTTTGTCGCCATGCAACTTGAAAGTGTTGCGCAATGGTTGCGTTGCGCTAGTCGCGTGCGCCAGGGCAACGCAAAAAAGTTGTATTGTTAATAGCAAGCTGTTGTGTAGTTGACCAGCTATCGCTGCCTCCCCCAGTGCTTCGCAGCCAACGTGGTTCTTTCCGAAGAGGTGATCGACATGAACAGTACGGCTAGTTACGACGTCAGCCAGATCGACCGCTGGCAAAAAAATCGCCAGAAGGCCTTCAAGGCGATCCCGCCAACCGGCAAGACCATCAAGTACCTCGGCAAGGAATTCCTGGTCTTTCCGAACACCTTCTGGCCCTTCACCGACAGTCAGCCGCTGGTGCGCACGCTGAAGGTCAAGCCGGGCGAGAGCACGCTCGACGTCGGCACCGGCTCCGGCGTGATCGCCGTGTTCTCCTGCTACGCCGGCGCCGCAAAAGTGACGGCGGTCGACATCAACCCGGCCGCGCTGAAGAGCGCCAAGCACAACGCCCGCCTGCACGGCTTCGACAAGATCATGCGCGTCAAGCGCTCCAACCTGTTCGACCAGCTGCAGGGCGAAACCTTCGACGTCATCACCGCCAACCTGCCGTTCCGCGACAAGGCGGCGCCCGACGTGGTGGCGCGCTCGCAGTGGGACACCGACTTCCAGACCAACACCCGCTTCTTCCAGCAGGTCGGCGCGCACCTGAATCCGGGCGGCCGGATCTACTTCGCCCATTCCAATTTCGGCGCCGTCAAGCTGGTCCGCCAACTGGCCAAGGAGAACGGCTTCTCGGTGCGGGCGATGGGCAGCGCCAGCGCCGACAAGGCCGCCACCAAAACCTTCTTCGTCTTCCTGATCAAGCCGCTGCGCCGGGACCTGGAGACATGAACCAGGTCCTGGCGGCGGTCAACCGGCTGCGCCAGGTCGACCAGGTGGCCTGGCGCGCCGAGGTGCGCGAGGTGGCGGTGATCCTGACCAGCTCGCGCTCGGGCTCGACCCTGCTGAAGAGCGTGCTGGCCGAGCATCCGCGCATCGCCTCGCTCGACGGCGAGATCGAACCCTATCTGGTGCTGACCGAGAACGGCTTCGGCCACGGCGCCGACTGCGACGCGGTGACCGCCGTGCGCCACGTCGAGCGGCTGGCCGACCACGTCTTCGGCGACCTCAGCCTGCCCTGCGCCGAGGCGCCGCCGGCGGCCTGGCAGCGGCGCCGCTGGGCCAACCGGCTGCTGCTGCAGTTCCCGGCTTTTTTCGCCGACAGCGTGCGCCACCGCCGCATGCTCGAGGCGCTGGAGCAGGCCCTGGCCCAGAGCGGGCCGTGGCCGGCCGACCCCGGCGGCGCGCTGCGCCAGGCCCTGATCCTGCAGGCGGTGTTCGTCCAGGCGCCGTGGCGGCGCCGCTACTACGACGGCCACGCCGGCGCCGCCGGCGCCGAGTATTTCGACGAGCCGTACAAGATCGAGGAGCCGCCCTTCGTGCTGCCGCGCCACGGCCGCCGTCCGTTCGCGCTGGCCGACGCGGCCGACAAGCTGTTGTTGTTCAAGGCTCCGTCCGACGCCTACCGCATCGGCATGTACGAGCAGCTGTTCCCGCGGGCGCGGGTGCGCTATGTGCACCTGAGCCGGGGCTACGCGCAGTCGGTCAACGGCCTGATGGACGGCTGGCTGTCGCCGCTCGGCTTCTTCTCGCACGACATGGCGCGCGCCGGCGTCGCGCTCGACATCGCCGGCTACTCCGACCAGCGGCCGTTCGGCCGGCGCTGGTGGAAGTTCGACCTGCCGCCGGGCTGGCGCGCGTTGCGCGGCGCGCCGCTGGCCGAGGTCTGCCTGCGGCAGTGGTTGGCGGCGCACCAGGCGATATTGGGCAGCGGGGTGGCGGCGCTGCGGGTGCGCTTCGAGGACTTCATGACGGCGCCGGCCGCCACGCTGGCGGGCATCACCGACTTCCTCGGACTGGAGGCGGTGGCGCTGCCGGTGCGCCTGCCGCTCAGCATGGCCACCGAGGCGCCGGCGCCGGGACGCTGGCGCAAGCGCGAGCAGGCCATGCTGGCGCTGGGCGAACGGGCCGAGGTGGCGGCCATGATGGCGGCGCTCGACTACAGCATGGACGCGGGGGACTGGCGATGAACAACCGTCTGTTGGTGCCGTTCCTGATGGGCCAGCGGCGCGACGGCCTGGGCCGCGTCTGCACGCTCGACCACCGTCCCTGGGACGTGCTGGAGGTGGCCGATTGCCAGGACACCCTGCTCACCGACAGCAACGAGAAGATGCGCCGCATGGGCCGCATCTACGCCCGCCTGGCCGGCAGCGTCTGCCAACTGCGGCGCGCCGGCCGGGTGCCGCTCAGCATCGCCGGCGACTGCGTCTCGACCTTGGGCGTGTTGGGCGGTTTGCAGCAGGCCGGCTGCCCGCCCGACCGCATCCTTTGGCTCGACGCGCACGGCGACTTCCACACCTGGGAGACCACCCAGACCCAGTACCTGGGCGGCATGCCGCTGGCCATGCTGGTGGGGCGCGGCGACCGCCGCCAGCGCGAGCGCGACGCCATCGGCGGGCTGCGCGCCGCCATCGGCATGCAGCCGTACAGCGAGCATCAGGTGGTGCTGAGCGACGCGCGCGATCTCGACCCCGGCGAGATGGAGGCGATCCGCGCCTCCGGCATCGTCTGCTGCGAGATCGACCAGGTGCTCGACCAGCTCGATCCGCGGCAGAGCCTGTACCTGCACTTCGACACCGACGTGATCGACGCGCCCGAGGCGATGCCGGCGCTGAAGTACCACGTCAAGCACGGCCCCGGCCCGGCCGACATCGGCGCGCTGTTCCGCGCCCTGCGCGGCTTTCCGCTGCTGGCCGTCTCGGTCTCCGCCTGGCACGAGGAGCAGGACCTCGACAACCGCGCCGCGCTGGCCTGCCTGGCGCTGCTCGACGAACTGGCCTTGGACGGCGGGCGCTGAAAAAGGCGGGCGGTTTTTCCACAGCCGTGCCGAAGTTGGTATCATGTCCGACAGCCGGCCCCATGCCGGATTTTTTTCATACAAAGTCGGAGATAAACGAATGACATTACGTTTGCTGCTGTCTGGAGCCACCATGCTGGCTGCCGTCGCGAGCGCCAGCGCGGCCGCGCCGGGCGCCCCCCGTGGCTTCACGGTCGAGGATATGGTCAACATGGAGCGCGTCGGCAGTCCGCTGCTGTCGCCCGACGCCAGCAAGCTGGTCTACACGGTGCGCAGCACCGACCTGGCCAAGAACGGCAGCAACACCCAGCTCTGGTTGCTCGACCTGCGCGCCGCCAAGCCGCTGCCGCAGCGCCTGACCCAGGCCGCCGCCAGCAGCACCGACGCCGAATGGTCGCCCAGCGGCGACGCCATCTACTTCCTGTCGGCGCGCTCCGGCTCGTCGCAGGTGTGGCGCCTGCCGCTGGCCGGCGGCGAGGCCGCCAGGGTCACCGACCTGCCGCTCGATGTCGACAACTTCCGCCTGTCGCCGCAGGGCGACCGCCTGGCGTTGAGCCTGGCCGTGTTCCGCGACTGCCCCGACCTGGCGTGCACCAAGGCCCGCCTGGACGCGCGCGCGGCCAAGGGCAAGACCAGCGGCGTGGTCTACGACCGCCTGTTCGTGCGCCACTGGGACAGCTGGGCCGACGGCCGCAACTCGGTGCTGTACTCGGCGCCGCTCGACGCCAGCGGCAAGGTCACGGCCGCGCCGGTCAGCCTGAGCGGCATGCTCGACGGCGACGTGCCGTCCAAGCCCTTCGGCGACCACGACGAATACCGCTTCAGCCCGGACGGCGCGAGCATCGTCTTCGCCGCCCGCATCGCCGGCCAGACGGAGGCCTGGTCGACCAACTTCGACATCTACCAGGTGCCGGCCGCCGGCGGCGCGCCGCGCAACCTGACGGCCGACAATCCGGCCTGGGACAGCAAGCCGACCTATTCGCCGGACGGCCGCACCTTGGCCTGGCTGGCCATGGCGCGCCCCGGTTTCGAGGCCGACCGCTTCGAACTGGTGCTGTTGGACGTGGCCAGCGGCAAGCGCCGCAAGCTGGCGCCGCAGTGGGACCGTTCGATCGCCGACTTCCGCTGGGCGCCGGACGGCAAGAGCATCCTGGCCACCGCCGACGACGTCGGCCAGCACCGCCTGTTCTCGCTCGACGTCGCCAGCGGCAAGGTAACGCCGCTCAGCGGCAAGGGCTACGCCGGCGCCTTCGACGTGCAGCGCGACACCGTCGTGCTGGCGCAGGCCAACCTGGCCTCGGCCGCCCAGCTGTTCAAGTTCAAGCTCGGTAGCGACACCGAGCACGCCACCCAGCTGACCAGCTTGAACGAGGCCGCGCTGGCCGACGTGCGCTTCGGCCAGTACGAGCAGTTCTCCTTCACCGGCGCCGACGGCGCCACCGTCTACGGCCACGTCATGAAGCCGTGGAACGCCACGCCCGGCGCCAAGTATCCGATCGCCTTCCTGGTGCACGGCGGCCCGCAGGGCAGCTTCGGCAACTCGTGGAGCTACCGCTGGAATCCGCAGGTCTACGCCGGCGCCGGCTACGCCACCGTGTTCATCGACTTCCACGGTTCGACCGGCTACGGCCAGGCCTTCACCGATTCGATCAGCGGCGACTGGGGCGGCAAGCCGCTGCAGGACCTCAAGCTGGGCCTGGACGCGGCCGTCAAGAAATTCGCCTGGCTGGACCGCGAGCGCAGCTGCGCGCTGGGCGCCTCCTACGGCGGTTACATGATGAACTGGATCGAGGGCAATTGGTCCGACGGCTTCCGCTGCATCGTCAACCACGACGGCGTGTTCGACACCCGTGGCATGGCTTACTCGACCGAGGAAATCTGGTTCACCGAGTGGGAAAACGGCGGCAGCTACTACGACGTGCCGCAAAAGCACGAGCAGTTCAACCCGGTCCACCACGTCAAGAACTGGAAGACGCCGATGTTGGTGGTGCAGGGCGACCTGGACTTCCGCATCCCGACCACGCAGGGCCTGGGCACCTTCACCGCGCTGCAGCGCCAGGGCATCCCGAGCAAGCTGCTGGTGTTCCCGGACGAGAACCACTGGGTGCTCAAGCCGGCCAACTCGGTGCTGTGGCACCACACCGTCATCGACTGGCTCGACAGCTACACCAAGGCCAAGCCATAAGCGACTATTGAGCGCGGCGCGGCGCTGCCGCAGCAGCGCGCCCGCCGCCACGCCCGCCGTTGGTTCGCGGGCGTTTTCATTGCGGCAGCACCGGCGCAATCGACTCCACAACAGGAAGCCAATGCCGTTAAGTGAAGGCGCCGGCGGCTACAAAAACCACCCAAAGGCGGCGAGCCGGGGTCAGACCCCGCGGGTCTGACCCCAGATTTGCGCCGCTGGGGTTTCTTAACTTAACGGCATTTCACTAGGAAGCCACACATGCACACCATCACGCCACGTCTGAGCGCCATCGCCGGCGCCGCCTTGCTCGTCGCCTCCACCGGCCAGGCCTGGGCCACCGCGCCCGCCGCCGCCACCACAGTTGCCGCCGCCACCACCGCCGCGCCGACCGCGCGCGCCGACAACCGCTACCTGGCCCAGGTCGACGCCGAGGCGCGCGCCGCGCGCCTGTCCAAGGTCGACTACGCCTTGCAGTTCACGCTGAGCGGCGAGGAGAGCTTCAGCGGCAGCAGCACGGTCGGCTTCGACCTGAGCGACGCCAGCACGCCGCTGACACTCGACCTCGACCAAGCCAGCATCGGCAGCCTGCAGGTCAACGGCAAGAGCGTCACGCCGCAGTACAACGGCTCCTTCATCACGCTGGCGCCGCAGGACCTGCGGCTTGGCCGCAACAGCGTGGTGGTGGTCTACCAACGGCGCCACAGCAGCAACGGCGAGGGCCTGCACCGCATGGTCGATCCGGCCGACGGCCGGGTCTACACCTACTCGCACTTCGAGCCGGCCGCCGCGCACCAGATGTTCGCCCTGTTCGACCAGCCCGACCTGAAGGCCACCTACCAGCTCAGCGTCACCGCGCCGGCCGACTGGCAGGTGGTGTCGGCGATGCGCGAGCGCGCCGTCGAGACGGTGGCGGGCGGCAAACGCTGGGACTTCCCGGCCACGCCGCGCCTGTCGGCCTACAATTTCTCGCTGCATGCCGGTCCATACAAGGTGTGGGAAGACCGCAGCGGCAAGTATCCGCTGCGCCTGATGGCGCGCCAGTCGGTGGCCGGGCAGGTGGCGCCGGCCGACTGGTTCAAGTACACCAACGGCGGCCTGGCCTTCTTCGAAAAGTACTTCGGCCTGCCTTACCCGTTCGAGAAATACGACCAACTGCTGGTGCCCGACTTCCTCTACGGCGCGATGGAGAATGCCGGCGCCATCACCTTCGCCGAGAAGCGCTTCCTGTTCAAGGAGAGCATGACGGCGGCGCAGAAGCAGAACCTGGCCAGCGTGATCCTGCACGAGATGGCGCACCAGTGGTTCGGCGATCTGGTGACGATGAAGTGGTGGAACGGCCTGTGGCTTAACGAGAGCTTCGCCGCCTTCATGGCGACCTTGGCCACCGCCGAATCGACCGAGTTCAGCAACGCCTGGCAGTCGTTCTACTCGGGCGGCAAGCAGGCCGCCTACACCCAGGACCAGCAGGTCACCACCCACGCCATCGAGACGCCGGTGCCGTCGACCGCCAACGCCTTCGACAACATCGACGCGATCACCTACTCGAAGGGCGCCTCGACCCTGAAGCAGCTGCGCCACCTGCTCGGCGAGGAGGTGTTCCGCCAGGGCGTGCACAACTACCTGGCCAAATACAGCTGGCAGAACGCCAAACTGGACGACTTCATCGGCAGCCTGGGCCAGGCCGCCGGCCGCGATTTGAGCGGCTGGACGCAGGACTGGTTGTATCAGGCCGGCGTCAACACGGTGACCGCGCAGTACCGCTGCGCCGGTGGCAAGGTCAGCGAATTCGCGCTGCGCCAGGAAGGCGCCAGCGCGGCCCTGCCGACCCTGCGCGAGCAGCGCGTGCAGATCGGCCTGTTCAACCTGCGCAAGGGCACAGGCCAGTTGGTGCTGGAGCGCCAGCAGGCGCTGACCTACAGCGGCGCGCTGACGCAAGTGCCGCAACTCGTGGGCGAGGACTGTCCCGACCTGGTCTACCCGAACTATGCCGACTGGGGCTATGTGCAGGTGCGCCTGGACGAGCGCTCCTTCCGCACCGCCCAGGCCAGCCTGGGCAAGGTGGCCGACCCGCTGCTGCGGGCCATGCTGTGGCAAAGCCTGTGGGACGGCGTGCGCGCCGGCCAACTGCCGTTGCAGGCGTTCCTGCGCGCGGTGCGCGACAACGCGCCGGCCGAGCGCGACTACACCCTGCTCGGCGACATCGTCGGCAAGACGCGCCAGGCCAAGGCCTACCTCGACCAGATCGCGCCGGGCAGCGCCTGGCAGCGCGACAGCAGCGTGGCGCTGGAGCGCATGGCGCTGGCCGGCGCCCGCGCCGCCAAGGGCGACGTCAACTTCCAGCGCCGCTGGTTCGGCCTGTATTTGGACATCGCCAGCAGCCCGGCCGCGTTGGCCCGGCTGGCCGGCGTGTTGGACGGCAAAGACGTGCCGGCCGGCCTGCCGGTCGGCCAGGATCTGCGTTGGGATATCGTGGCGCGGCTGAACCGCTATGACGTCGCCGGCAGCGCCGCCCTGATCGACGCCGAACTGGCGCGCGACCCGTCCGACGCCGGCCAGGCCGCCGCGCTGGCGGCCCGCGTCGGCCGGCCCGACGCCAAGGCCAAGCAGGAATGGCTGGCGCAGATCGTCGACCTCGACAGCAAGCTGCCGTTCTCGCGCCGCCGCGTCATGATGGAGAACCTGTACCCGGCCGAGCAGGGCGTGCTGAACGAGGCCACGGCGGCCGAGCGCCTGGCGCTGCTGCTCGACAAGGACAAGGCGGCCGGCCCGATCTTCATGCGCAGCTACGGCGGCCATTTGATCCCGGCCAACTGCACGCCGGCCAGCGTGGAGCGGCTGGCGCGCAGCATCGCCACGGCGGCCGAGCTGTCGGCCGGCAGCCGCCGCGCGTTGCTGGTGGCGCAGCAGGAGGACGCCCGCTGCGTCGCCATCCAGCGCGCCATGAAGCTGCCGCCGCGCCGGGCTGGCCGGACCGCTGGCGCCCCGCTGGGCGCCACCGTCCGCCGGCCTGCCGCCATCAGGCTCTAGCCAAACGAAACGGGCCGCACGGTGTACCGTGCGGCCCTTTTGTGCAAACTGGCGGCCGGCATGCTGCCCGGCCGCCCAATTGCTTACTGCTTCGGCGCGTTGGCTTCCTTGCCCGAGTTCAGCTCGGCCGTTGCCGGCAGCGAGGCCGGATCGGTATCGACGCTGATCAGGGTGTTGGCCGTGTTGTTGCCGGACACCTGGTAAGCGATGGCGCCCAGATAGTGGCCGCCGGGCGGCAGGTCGGACCAGCTCACCACCACCGAGCCGGTGCCGCCGAGAACGGCGCGGCTAGGCAGCAGGGCGCGCAGATTGCCGCCCGTATCGCCGGGCTGCACCAGCCACGACGACAGCGCGTAGGTCGAGGTCTTCGGCACGGCCGGGGCGTAGCTGACGACGCAAACCTTGTAGCTGCCGGCCGCCGGCGCGGTCAGCGTGACCGATTCGTTCGAGCCGTTGTTGCCGCTGTAAGCCACTTGCGTGCCGGCGCCGTCGACCATGACCAGATCCAGGTCGTCCACGCCGCCACCCTGGTAGCCCGAGGTGTCCTGATTGAACAGGGCGAAGCGGGCCGCCAGCGTGCCGGCCGGAATGGCCACGTTGTGCACCTTGACGCCGGCGCCGCCGCCGGCCGCGCATGCCGCCGCGACGGTGGCCGCGTTGCCGGTGTTGGTGCCGGTGACGGTGGCGCTGCTGCGGCTGGCCGCTTTCAGACCGCCCTTGAGCGTGCTGAAGGCGCCGGCGAAGCCGGTGCCGATGGTGAAGGTCTTGTTGCCGGTGGCCAGTTTCGAGCTCAGGGCGGCCGGGGCGACGACCACGCGGGCACGCGCCGTGACGGGGCTGCGCACCACGTGGCTGCCGTCGGTCCAGGTCAGCGCACCGTAGTTCCAGGCGTCGTGGGCGGCGCTGGTACGGCGCAGCGTGACGCTGTACTTGGCGCTGGCGCCGGCGCCGATGGTCAGCGTCGACGGCGTGACCACGGCGTCAAAGCCGGGCACGGCGATGGTCGCCGTGTAGGTCGCGCTGGTGGCGCCGACGTTGGTGACGGTGCGTTCCAGCGTGACGTTGCCGAACACGCCGGAGGCGGTCAGCGACGGCAGGTTCAGGTTGTAGGCCGCCAGGCTGCCCAGGGTGGCGCAGTTGACGCCGACCGGGGTCACGCCGGCGCCGCACAGGTAGCGGTTGTAGTCGGTCGTCGAGATGTCGTACACCAGGCCGGGATCGGCGGCGCTCGACGGTTGCACGAAGCCGGCGCCCTGGCCCCATGGCAGGCCGCCTTGCTGGATGCCGGACAGGGTGTTGACGACGTCGACACCGGTGGTCATCAGGGCCGAGCGGACCATCGCCGGCGACCAGTCGGGATGGCGCTGGTGCAGCAGGGCGGCCAGGCCGGCGATGTGCGGGCTGGACATCGAGGTGCCCGTCAGCAGCGACCAGTTCGGCTTGCCGGCGCTGCCGCTGGCGATCATGTCGTCGTGGTTGGCGATCGTGTAGTTCGGCGTGTAGCCGGCCAGGATCGAGGTGCCGGGCGCCGTCAGGTCCGGTTTGAGCACGTTCAGGTCGCCCTTGTTCGGACCGCGCGACGAGCTGTCGTTCATCGCCGGCGCGGCCACGCTGAGATCCTTGATGGCGGCCAGATTGTCCAGGCCGCCGCTGGCGCCGACGCCGTTGGCGCCGACATAGGCACGGATCAGGTCGCCGTCGGCGCGGGTCACGTGCACGGTCGACAGGTCGTGGCCCTGGTTGATGATGGTGTTGTTGCCACCGGCCACGTTGGCGATGATCACGCCGGCCGCGCCGGCCGTCTTGGCGTTGCCGCTCTTGTTGACCAGCACGTTGCCGCCGCGGTCGCAGACCAGCAGCTTGCCGGCCACCTTGACCGGGTCGAGCAGCGGCGCCACGTTGTCGAGCGCGCCGAAGCAGCGTTGCAGGCTCAGATCGTCGGGCGAGACGCCGGGCAGGCCGGCGTTGCGCGCCAGGATCATCGGTGCCGTCGGCGTGGCCGGATTGCTCGACGCGCCGACATACTTGGCGCCGTTGCCCAGCGTGACGGTGCCGGCGAACAGGCGGTCGTGGGTGGAGTTGCCCACCGTGGTCATCCAGGGACCGAGGTGGTTGACTTCGTTGGCCGGGCCGCTGTTGCCGGCCGAGGCGGCGACGAACACGCCGGCGTCGACGGCGCCCTTGAAGGCCAGGTCGACCGGATCGGCGATGCTGGTGCCGGAACCGCTGATCGAGTAGTTCAGCACGTTGACGCCGTCCTTGATGGCCTGCTCGATGGCGGCCACGGAATCGTTGCCGTAGCAGCCGTTGCCGAAGTTCGGCCAGCGCGGGTCGGGGCGGGTGGTGGCCGGATCGTCCTTGGTCCAGCACACCTTGTAGGTGGCGACGCGGGCGCGCGGCGCCATGCCGCTGACGCCGGCGACGGGCACCGTGCCGTTGTCCATGATGGCGACGACGTTGGCATTGCCGCCGGCGGTGCTGGCGGTGTGGGTGCCGTGGCCGCCATTGTCGCGCGGCGAGAGGAATTCGGCCGGGTGCAGCTTGAACGAGGGCAGGATGTTGCCGTTGGCGTCGGAGATGGAGCGGCGGAAGGCGCGCGCGCCGATCAGTTTATTGTTGCAATTGGCCGGACCGAAGGCCTGGCCCGATTCGCAACTGCCTTTCCAGCTGGCCGGCGGGGCGCCGTACACCAGGGTGCCGGCGGCGTCGTGGGTCGGCACGCCCTTGCTGTCGACGCGGTCGGCGAAGGAGGTGTTTTCCGGCCAGACGCCGCCGTCGATGATGCCGATGACGATGTCCTCGCCGGCGCCCGACTTGTTGAGGCCGCCGCTGGTGCCGCCCAGCTGATCCCACAGGCCGCCGGCTTTGTTCAGGCCCATGAAGCCCGGTGTGTAGTTGGTGTCGAGCAGGCGCGGTTCGTCCAGCGTGATGGCGGCGACGGCCGAGTTGGCCATCAGCTTGCGCGCCTCGTCGTCGGTCAGCATGGCCGAGAAGCCGTTGAAGACGACGTGGTAGTCATACAGCGTTTCCAGCGCCGGCAGCGTCGAGACGACGGCGGCCTGTTCGGCTTCCAGGTGGCTGATGTAGGCTTGCACGCTGGCCGCCGAGACGTCCAGGCGGCTGCCGCTGGCCGGTTTGGTCGCGGCCAGGCCGGCGACGCCGCCGTTGTAGGAGGCGGCCGGCACGCTGTTCAGTTGCACGATGTAGGGACGGCGCGTTTCGTCGGCGCCGGCGCTGACGGCCAGGCCGGCGATCAGGGCGGCGACGGCCCATTTGATGGCGGGACGCAAAGGGGTGAAGTGAGTCGATTTCATGTAGTAAATTCTCCGTGATTCAGTCGGTGTTTAGCGGGCGCGGCGGCGGGTGAGGGCGCCGATGGCGGCCAGTCCCAGGGCCAGCATGGCCCAGCTGCCCGGTTCGGGCACGGCGCTGACGTTGACGTTGTCCAGCGAAAACTGGGCCAGGTTGTCGGTCGGCGCGCAGGCGTTGCCGCTGCCGGTGTAGACGCAGGAACCGATGGTCAGCGAATCGAAGGCGGTCTGGGCGAACACGCCGCTGTTGACGAGGAAATTGGCGAAGTGGAAACGGTTGTCGGCGCCCTGGCCCGGCAGTTCATAGCTGGCGCTCAGCGTGGCGCCATGCGCGATGCCGGTCAGCGTGATGCGGCCGAAGGAGACGCCGGGGTTGGATTGCGGCAGGGGCGCGGTGAAGGCGGCGTCGAAGCTGTTGAGCTTGAAGGCCAGGCCGTCGACGCGGGCGAAATTGAGCATGCCGTCGTTGATGGCGAGATAGTAGTGGCTGTTGTTGCCGAGCGGGCAGTCAAGGGCGCAGGTGCTGTCCATTTGCGCCACGCCTACGCCGCCGTCGCCGCCGTAGGGGTCGATCGCCGTCATCTTGTAGCCCGATTCGATGAAGCTCTCGCCGGCGGCCAGGCCGCCGAGCAGGGTCGGCGATTCAAACGCGATGGTGGTCGAGCCGGCGGCGTGGGCCGCTGGCAGCGAGGCCAACACAGCCAGACCGATCAGCGAGCCGGTCAGCACTTTTTTGAACTTGGCGGCGCCATTGGCACGAACCCCTTGCTGCGAATACTGGTGCGACGTCATACGATCTCTCCTTGGTGATTTGAATTTTCCCCGGGCTTGTTGTGGTGTTGTCCCGGTCTGCAGGGGCAGCGTGGCGGCCAACGTTGATTGGCCGGCAAGCTGTCCGATTCCCGGCGCCGAATGGGCGGCAAGAACATCCAGCCCGCTGCTGACTGGATCGCTGGAAACTATATCAAAATGTCATTCCGCCAGTTAGAATTTTTGATAATATTTAATTCAGAAAACACAACATTACGGCGTGCAATATTCGCTTTCCACTGGGATAAGGTGCTGGATATGGCATCGCGGCCGATTTAGTAACTTGTCTCTAGCAAGTGAAAATGTTGAAAAAATGATGTAAAAATGCGACAACATCGACACCGGGAAACGAAACCGCCCCCGCCCGGGACGGCGCGGGGGCCGGGTGGCGCTGCGGCGGCGTGGTCGGAACGACTGAGAACGGCTTCATCCGGTTGTCGTTGACGCGGGCTTGCGGCACCGCCGCCTAGCGACGCCGTCGGGCCGCCGGCGCCGGACAATTCAGGCATACTTGAGAACCGGCGCCGCAGCCCTGTCGATGGCGCAGCGGCCGCGCCGGCCGGGAGGCTCCCATGCAGACGAACACCTTGTCGATCCGCAGCATGCAGGCAGACGAGCTCGATATGGTGCTCGACTGGGCCGCCGCCGAAGGATGGAACCCCGGCTTGCACGATGCCGCCAGCTTTTACGCCGCCGATCCTGCCGGATTCCTGCTGGGTTTGATTGACGGCGAAGCCGTCGCGAGTATTTTCGCCGTCCGGTATGGCGCGACGTTCGGCTTCATCGGCGGCTATATCGTGCGGGCGGCGTGGCGCGGCCAGGGCCATGGCATGGCCATGTGGCGGGCCGCCATGGCCCGTCTGGCGGGCCGCAACGTCGGCCTGGACGGCGTCGTCGCGCAGCAAGCCAATTATGCCAAATCCGGTTTTCAACTTGCGCATCGGAATATCCGTTACCAGGGCAGGGGTGGCGGCCGGGCACCCGACGTCGATACCCTGGTGCCGCTGGCGTCGCTGGGTGGCGACGCGGTATGCCGCTACGACAGCGCCCACTTCCCCGACGACCGTGCCCGCTTCCTGCAAAGTTGGATCGCCCAGGCGGGCGGCATCGCCCTCGGCGTGGCGGGCGCGGGCGCATTGGCCGGCTACGGTGTGCTGCGGCCCTGTCGCAGCGGCTACAAGATCGGTCCGTTGTTCGCCGATACGCCGGCCGTGGCCGAACAGTTGTTTATCGGTTTGACGGCGGCGGCGGCGGCGGACGCGCCGGTCTTTATCGATGTGCCGGAAGCGAACGGGGCGGCAGTCGCGCTGGCCCTGCGCCACGATCTGCAAGCCTGCTTCGAGACGGCGCGCATGTACACGCGGCGGCGGCCCGCCATGGACATGGCCAGGCAATTCGGCATCACGACCCTGGAGCTGGGCTAGTCAGGCGATGGAAACAAAAACGCCGACCGGCGCGAGCCCGCCAGCCAACGAACCACCAGACTTACGCGGCGGGCCGAGGCGGCGCGCAACGCGCTTTGATCCGGCCGGCGGCGGGCGTGCCGGTCGGCGCGCCCGCT
>NZ_JAEMNU010000119.1:89291-153355 GCF_016461825.1 Rugamonas violacea
CCCCCGCGCCCGCTGAGGACGATTGAGGGGCCACGGGCGGCACGCCGTGGCCCCTTGTGACGTGCGACGCAAAGCCCCCCGTTCAAAATTTTGTAAATCCGCAACACCACGTTGAATTTTGCAGTGGAACTTACAGCCGAAAGCTGAAATGTTTTCATAGGGAAAGCGAAATAAACTTTTCCATTTATGCAAAAAATATTAATTATCAACGTTTCTTTTTGCTCACGCAATGTTGCTTCACTTGCTATATTCCTTGTTACTTTTGTTAAAAAGTACAGCAGGCGCCAGACCTGCCCATCCTCGTCGGCCCCTAAACCCATAAGGCAAGAGAAATGAACCAGACCGAAGCAATGCAAGCCCGCCGTTCCGCGCCCACCGCGCCTGGCCTGAAACACCTGCTTGGCGCCGCCGCCGGCGCGCTGGCGCTGCTGGCGGCCCTGCCGGCCGCCGCCGCCGTCATCGACTTCGAGTCGCAGGGCGCCACCACCTACGGCGGCGGCGAGACCTTCGGCGAGGCCGGCTACACCTTGCGCGTGCTCGACAGCCTGATCGGCGCCGGCGACGGCGGCGGCGCGGCCGGCATCCTGATCAACGGCCGCGATGCGGCGAGCTGCGACGTCGCCGCCTGCCCGGCCGGCAACAAGAGCAATTACTACGGCGGTATCAACGACGGCGGCCTGAACATCAGCCGCGACGACCACCTCGGTTTCCACCTGTCCGGTCTGGACTTCGCCTTCATCGCGCCGATCGGCGGCCTGGTCGACTACAGCTACGGCCAGCTGGTGCTGACCGGCAACCTTGTCGGCGGCGGCAGCGTGCGGAGCACCTTCAGCTTCCCCGGCCAGAACGGCAAGGGCGAGTTCGTCTTCAGCGGCGCCGGCCTGAACAACGGCTTCCGCAATGCCACGCTGAGCGGGCTGACCATCAGCGCCTGCCTGTTCGGCAGCGGCGGCGGCACCTGCTACAACCCGGCCGGCAACCAGGCCCAGTTCGCCATCGACAACCTGAACCTGAGCGCCGTGCCGGAGCCGGAAACCTATCTGATGCTGTTGTCCGGCCTGGCCGGCCTGGGCCTGCTGGCGCGCCGCCGCAGCACCGCCGCCGCCACCGCCACCGCCACCGCCACCAATCCGACCGCTTAAGTTGAAGGAACACACTCGATGAATCTGCAATTGCGTCCCATCACCGCCGGCGTCATGCTGGCCCTGTCCCTGCTGGCCAACAGCGCCGGCGCCGACGAAACCCGCCGCTCCTACATCGTCCAGCTGGTCGACAAGCCGGCCGCCTCCTACACCGGCGACATCGCCGGCCTCGACGCCACCATGCCGGCCGCAGGCCAGCGCCTCGACGTCGACGCCGGCGCCGTGCAAAGCTATCTCAACTACCTCGACGGCAAGCAGGCCGACGTGGTCGGCACGCTTGGCGCGGCGACCATCACCCACCGCTACAACGTCGTGCTGAACGGCTTCGCCGCCCTGCTGACCGACGCCGAAGTGCGCGCGTTGAAAAAGAACGCCGCCGTGGCCAACATCAGCGCCGACTCGCTGCTCGAACTCGACACCGCCTACACGCCGAGCTTCCTCGGCCTCGACAAGAGCGGCGGCCTGTGGTCGCAGTTGGGCGGCCAGGGCGCGGCCGGCGAGAACATGGTCATCGGCATCGTCGACGGCGGCATCTGGCCGGAGAATCCGAGCTACGCCGACCGCGTCGACCAGAACGGCACGCCCAGCCACAGCGGCGCCAGCCGCGTCTACGACGCCCCGCCGGCCAGTTGGAAGGGCGTTTGCGAGACCGGCGAGGGCTTCGGCGCCAACAACTGCAACAACAAGCTGATCGGCGCGCGCTCCTTCCCGAGCGCCGGCCAGGCGCTGCACTGGACCGAGTTCCTGTCGGCGCGCGACTCGGTGGCCGGCGCCGAAGGGCAGGGCGGCCACGGCAGCCATACCTCCAGCACCGCCGGCGGCAACGCCAACGTCGAGGTGCTGAGCGGCGGCCTGGCCCTGGGCCGCATCTCCGGCATGGCGCCGCGCGCCCGCATCGCCGCCTACAAGGTGTGCTGGACCGACGCCGGCACCGGCAAGAACGGTTGCCCGACCGCCAGCAGCGTGGCGGCCATCGAGCAGGCGGTCAAGGACGGCGTCAACGTCATCAACTTCTCGATCGGTTCGAGCCTGGGCGGCGGCAAGTTCAGCGACCCGACCGAGGTGGCCTTCCTGCACGCCGCCAACGCCGGCGTGTTCGTCGCCGCCTCGGCCGGCAACCAGGGCCCGACCTCGACCGCCCCGGCGCCGGTGTCGCACATCAGCCCGTGGCTGACCACGGTCGGCAACTCGACCCACGACCGCAGCTACGTCGCCAGCGCCATCCTCGGCAACGGCAGCAAGCTGACCGGCGCCTCCGGCAACGCCAACAGCCCGAGCGCGCCGCTGCTGCTGGCCAAGAACGCCGGCTTCGACGGCGTGGCCGTCAGCGACAACCTGGCGCGCTGCTTCGGCAAGGCCGACGGCGACAGCTTCGACGTCTACCTCGACCCGGCCAAGGTGGCCGGCAAGATCCTGGTCTGCGACCGCGGCGGCAACGTGTTGGTCAACAAGAGCGCCAACGCCAAGCTGGCCGGCGCGGCCGGCGTGATCATCGCCAACGTCGCGGGCGGCGCCAACACCGTGCTCAACCAGGGCCACTCGCTGTCGACCGTGCACCTGGCGCTGGTCGACGGCAGCGCGCTGAAGGCCTACATGAGCGGCAACGCCGGCGCCAGCGCCGCGCTGGGCGAGCTGCGCGCGGTGTTCGGCCAGACCGGCCCGGCGCCGGTCATGAGCGGCTCCTCCTCGCGCGGCCCGAACGTGGCCAACGCCAACATCCTGAAACCCGACCTGACCGCCCCCGGCAGCGACATCCTGGCCGCCGTCACCGCCGACCTGAGCCGCGATCAGCGCAACGCCGTCGCCGCCGGCGGCACCGCCCCGGTGGCCGACTGGGGCTTCAAGTCCGGCACCTCGATGGCCAGCCCGCACGTGGCCGGCATCGCCGCCCTGCTCAAGCAGCGCCATCCGGACTGGAGCCCGGCGATGATCAAGTCGGCCTTGATGACCAGCGCCGGCGACACCTACTCGGACGGCTTGAAGGGCAGCCAAGCCTGGGACGCCAGCGCCAAGGACAGCGGCCAACTGCCGTGGGGCCAGGGCGCCGGCCATATCGCGCCGAGCACGGCGGCCGACCCCGGCCTGGTCTACGACCTGAGCGAAGACGACTACGTGCGCTTCCTGTGCGGCGCCAACGCCTACACCGGCATCTACACGGCGGCCGACTGCAAGCGCGCCGGCAGCGTCCAGGCCCACAACCTGAACCTGCCGTCGCTGACCGCCGCCGCCGTGCTCGGCACGCAAACGCTGACCCGCACCGTCACCAACGTCGGCGCCGCCAGCGCCACCTACAACGTCAACGCCAGCCTGGCCGGTTACCAGGTCGAAGTGCAGCCGGGCACGTTGACCCTGGCGCCGGGCGCCAAGGCCAGCTACAGCGTCAAGCTGACCCGCACCACGGCCGAGCTCGACACTTGGGCCTACGGCGCGCTGACCTGGTCGGACGGCAGCCACCGCGTGCGCAGCCCGCTGGTGGCGCGCGGCACGGCGCTGTCGGCGATCGCCTCGGTGGAGAGCGAAGCGGGCAGCGGCAGCAAGCTGATCACCATCGGCACCGGCTTCGCCGGCCCGATGTCCAGCGTCAAGGGCGGCCTGATCCCGGCCACCACCGACAGCCGCAGCATCGGCCAGGCCAACAACAGCACCGCGGCGGCCAGTTGCGTCGCCGGCGGCGCCACCGGCGTCAACGTGCACACGGTCAGCGTTCCGGCCGGCGCGCTGCTGGCCCGCTTCGCCCTGTTCGACGCCGACACCAGCGGCGGCAACAAGTCCGACCTGGACCTGGCGGTCTACCGCAACGGCGCCCTGTTGGGCAGCAGCGGCAGCACCGGCTCGAACGAGAACGTCCAGCTGAGCAATCCGGCGGCGGGCGACTACAAGGTCTGCGTCAAGGGCTATAAACCGGCCAACGGCCAAGCCACGTATGCGCTGTCGTCGTGGGTGGTGACGCCGACCTCGACCGGCGGCAACTTCAAGGCGCTGATGCCCAACACCGCCTACATGGGCGGCACCGCTTCGGTCACGCTGAGCTGGTCGGGCCTGCCCGCCGGAAAACGCTACGCCGGCGCCGTGCGTTACCTGGTCAACGGTGTCGGCAAGGGCGTGACCGCGCTCGACGTCGACACCACCGATCCGCTGCCGCAGTTCCGCGACTCGGCGCAGAAGGAAGCCAACGCGCTGTAGGCGGCGCAAGGGAAACGGGGGCGCCGGCGGCGTCCCCGCAGAGGAGGCCGCGGGCGGTATGCCGCGGCCTTTTTTCATCGTGGCGGCGGGTGGCCCACGGCCTTTTCCAGGGCCGCGTGGCGCGGCCCTCGCGGCGCCGCTGGCGTGGCGCTATGGTGTGGTGTGGTGGGGGGCGGCCGGCTTGTGGCGGCCGCGCCGCCTACTTGGCGTCGCGCCCGCCGATGCCCGGCGGGTTCAGCACGCAGCGCCCGGCTTGGCAGCTGGCGCCGGGGTCCAGCACCATCATACAGTTCGACAGCATGCCGGCGCGCGCGTCCTCGTCCTTGCTCAGCGCCGCGTGGTGCGCCGCCAACTGGCGCAGGCGGCTGCCGTCGTCGTGCTTGCTCGACCAGGCCAGATAGCGCTCGGGGCCGCCGCAAGCCTTGCTGCCGATGGCGATGCTGTGGCAGTGCTGCGGACCGTCGCAGGCGGCGTCGGCGGTTGCGGCCTGGATTTGCGTCCACAGCGCGGCGGAGTTGGCCGGCGGTGCCGGCGTCGCGGCGCAGGCGACGCCGGCCAGTGCCAGCAGGGTGGCGCTCAACAGGCGCGACAGGGCGGGGGAGGGGTGGTTTTTCATGCTCCCATCATGGCCCAGCGCGCGGCGCTTGGCAAGCGTGTGCCACCTTGCTGCCCGCCCGGGCACGCCACCTTGATGTCCCGCTTGGCGGCCTTGGCGCGCCAGGGCCGGTTATCGTTTAGCGCGCCGTTTGATGGCGCGTCCAGCCCCTTCCCGGCGCCGATTGACGCCGCCTCGCGGCCGGCGTACATTGGTCGGCAGGCCGATCCCGGCGGCGCACGAGGAGACAGCATGACGGCACGTCCAGCAACTTCCATCACTTCCGCAGCTTGCGCACCGTTCGCACCGTTCGTACCTTTCTCACTGTTCTCACTGTTCCCACCTGCCTCAAGCCCGGCAACCCGCGTCGCCCCGGCCGGTGCGCCGGCCATGCCCCGGAGCGCGCCATGAGCCGGCCGCGCCTGGTCATCTTCGGCAGCAGCAACATCCTGTCCGACCTGTTCGACTGCGCCATGGCCAACGGCCTCGACATCGGCCGCGTGGTGCTGCACCACGCTGAGCAGATGGGCGAGCGCGACCGCCCGTTGGCCGAGCGCCTGGCGGCGCTGGCGCCGTTCGGCCAGACGCCGCTGCTCGACCATGTCGACACTTTCGTGCCGGGCGCCGACGAGCTCTACCTGCTCGGCCCGACCACCCCCACCCGCGCCGAACTGGCCGGGCTGGTGGCGGCACGCTGGGCGCTGCCCTTCACCACCCTGGTCCACCCCAGCGCCTACGTCTCGCCGCTGGCCACGCTGGCGCCCGGCGTCTTCGTCGGCGCCAACAGCGTGATCGGACCGGGCGCGCGGCTGGCCGAGCATGTTTTCGTCAACCGTGGCGTGACGGTCGGCCACGACACCATGGTCGGCGCCTTCTCGCGCCTGCAACCGGGCAGCAACCTGGGCGGCCTGTCGACGCTGGGGCGCGGCGTCACCGTGGCGATCGGCGCCACCGTGCTCGAACGCCTGCGGATCGGCGACGGCGCCTTCATCGGCGCCGGCTCCGTGGTCAACGCCGACGTCGCCGCCGACACGCTGGCGGTCGGCGTGCCGGCCCGCTTCAAGAAGCTGGCGGCGTCGTGAGCGCGGCGCGGCGCAACAGGTAGCGCTGGCGCGCCAGCTCGCCGGCCGCCAACAGCGCCGGCCCGGCCTGTGCCAGGTCCATGTTTTGCTCGAAGCGCAGACGCAGCGCGGCGCCGTCGCGCGCCCGCAGCGCGGCGTCGGCCAGATAGGCGTCGAGGCGGACGAAGTAGTCGTCCAGGTCGGCCGCCGCCAGCGCGCCGACCTTGGCGCCGCCGTCGCTGCCGCCCAGCGCCAACACCGGCAGGCCCTGCGCCATCGCCTCGGCCACGCTGAAGCCGCCGCCCATGCGCGGCGGATTGAGGAACAGGTCGCAGTTGGGCAGGATGTCGGCCACGCCGGCCTGTTGCGGCAGCAGGCGTAGCTGGCCGGCCGGCACCTGCGCCAGGGCGGCCGGCAGCGCGCCGTCGCCGCCCACCAGCAGCCACACCAGGTCGGCGCGGCGCGCCAGCAAGGCCGCCATGCGCGCCGCCCACGGGCCGCCGATCTCCTCGCCCAGCCGCACCCCCACCGTCACCAGCGCCAGCTGGCCGTCCGCCAGTCCGAGCGCCGCGCGCGGCCGGGCCGGCGCCGGCCGGTAACGCAGCCGGTAGGGGTAGTGCCGGCCCCAGGCCGGCGGCAGCGCCGCGCCCCACACCTCGGCGCCGGCGCCTTCGCCGCAGCAGTCGGCGGCGCTGAGCCAGACGTCGACCGGCGCCATCGGCGGCGTCGAGTGGATGCATAGGCCGAGCACCGGCCGCGCCGCGTACAGCGGCGCCAGCAGCGCCGACTGCAGGCCGACGAACAGCACCAGGTCGGGGTCGAAGTCGCCGATCAAGGCCAGCATCGCGCGCCAGCGCTCCAGCAACGAGAAGGCCGGATCGCTCAGCGAGGCCGACATGCCGGCCGGCAGCGCCGCGCCCAGCCAGGCCAGGTCCGGCGTGTTGCCGACCAGCTGGCCGGGATGGCCCAGATAGTGTCCCTGCTCGATCTGCGCCTGGTCCTGCGGCGCGAACAGCCGCACCTGCAGGCCGGCCTGCCGCAGCAGCGCGGCGTGTTCGAGCGCCAGCACGCTGGGGGTGTGGCCGGCGCCGGCCAGGAAGGGCGTCACCAGCGCCACCCGGTCGATGCGCTCGACGGCGCGCGGCGCCAGCGGCACGGCCGTGTGCGCGATCAGCTCGCGGCCCATGCGCGCCACCAGCTCGGCCGCGCGGGCCTGGCGCAGGCGGCCGACGAAGCCGGCGCGGTCGGCGCCGTCGCGCAGCGCGTCGCCCCATTCGTAGGCGACGAAGGCGTAAAGGCGCTCGACGTCGAGCGGTTCGATCGACAGCGCCAGCGCGGCGGCCCGTTCGACGTGGCCGCGCTCGCCGGTCAAATGGGCCAGCAGCGTGGCGCGCAGGAAGCCGGCCACGCCGTCGGGGGCTTCGCGCCGCAGCCGCGCCAGCACCGCCTGGCGCGGCGCCGCCGCGGCGCAGTGCTGGTAGCGGGCGCACAGCTGCTGCCAGCGCTGGCCGTCGGTGGGGTTGGCCAGCGCCCTGGCCAGGGCGTCGTGCAGCAGCAGTTGGTCGCGGGCCGGTTCGCTCATCGTGGCGGGGGTGGGGCAGGTGGCGGGACCTCCATGGTAGCCGAGCGGACGCCGCGCGCGCCGGACGGAACGAGAAAAAACGCGGCGCCGCGACAGGCCGGCGGCGCCGCCCGCCCGGCGTGGATGGCTGGCTCGAAACGAACTATAATCGCGGATTGCCTTCTCGCCCCAGCCCCATGACCGCACCACAGCAGCCGCGCATCGCCATCCTCGTCCCGTGCTACAACGAGGCGACCACCATCGCCGCGATCGTGCGCGACTTCCGCGCCTGCCTGCCGCAGGCGCGCGTCTACGTGTTCGACAATAACTCCAGCGACGACACCGCCGCCATCGCCCGCGCCGCCGGCGCCGTGGTGCGCCTGGTGCCGGCCCAGGGCAAGGGCAGCGTGGTGCGCCGCATGTTCGCCGACATCGAGGCCGACGCCTATGTGATGGTCGACGGCGACGACACCTACGACGCGGCGGTGGCGCCGCGCATGGTCGAGCGCCTGCTGGCCGAGGGCCTCGACATGCTGGTCGGCAGCCGCGTCGCCGAGCAGCAGGAGGCCTACCGCTTCGGCCACCGCTTCGGCAACGGCCTGCTGACCGGCGCCGTCTCGGCGCTGTTCGGCCGCACCTTCAGCGACATCCTGTCGGGCTACCGGGTGTTCTCGCGCCGCTACGTGAAATCCTTCGCCGCCCACTCGACCGGCTTCGAGATCGAGACCGAGCTGACCGTCCACGCCCTGGCGCTGCGCATGCCGGTGGCCGAGGTCGAGACGGTCTACAAGGCGCGCCCGGCCGGTTCGTTCAGCAAGCTCAACACCTACCGCGACGGCTTCCGCATCCTCGGCACCATCGCCCGCCTGTTCAAGTCGGAGCGGCCGCTGGCCTTCTACTCGATCGGCTTCGCCGCCTGCGCCTTGTTGTCCGGCGTATTGGCGCTGCCGCTGCTGCGCACCTGGCTGGCCAGCGGCCTGGTGCCGCGCCTGCCGACGGCCGTGCTGTGCACGGCGATCATGCTGTTCGGAGTGATCCTGCTGGCCTGCGGCATCATCCTCGACGCCGTCACCAAGGCGCGCATCGAGCAGAAGCGCTTCGCCTACCTGGCCGTGCCGGCCGCCGCCGCCGACTAAACCCCCACCCGGAACGACACCCATGACGCCCATCCTGAGCAAGCTGGAGGCCTGGTTCGGGCGCCGCAGCGCCTTCCTGAACCACCCGCGCGCGCCGCGCCGCGCCGCATTGCTGCTGCCCCTGTTGTTCGGCCTGTTGTCGCTGCTGCTTGGCCAGGACGACGGCTGGGACATGCGCAACTACCACCTGTACAACGTCCACGCCTGGTTCAACGACCGCCTCGCCATCGACATCTCGCCGGCCGGCTTCCAGAGCTACTTCAACCCGCTGCTCGACGTGCCCTACTACGCCATGACCACTTGGCTGCCGGGACCGCTCGCCGGCTTCGTCCTCGGCGCCCTGCACGGCCTCAACTTCGTGCTGCTGCTGGCCATCGCCCGCCTGTTGCTGCCGCCGGCGCCCGGCGGCGGCGCCCGCCTGGCGTTGCTGCTGGCCGGGGCCGGCGTGCTGGGCGCCGGCTTCCTGTCCGAGCTGGGCAATTCGATGGGCGACAACCTGACCTCGCTGCTGGTGCTCGCCGCCCTCTACCTGCTGTTGCGCCATTGGCCGCGCCTGCTGCGCCGGGGCGCCGCCGCCGCGCTGACGGTGGCCGGCGCCGGCCTGGTGATGGGCCTGGGCGTCGGCCTCAAGCTGACCAACGCCAGCTTCGCCGTCGCGCTGTGCCTGGCCTTGTTCGCCGTGCCGCTGTCGTTCTGGCGGCGGCTGCGCCTGGCCTTCGGTTTCGGCCTTGGCGTGCTGGCCGGCATGGCCGTCACCGCCGGCTTCTGGTTCCACAAGATGTGGACCCTGTTCGGCAACCCGCTGTTCCCGCAATTTAACAATATCTTCCACAGCCCGCTGGCGCAGACGCTGGGCGTGATCGACGACGGCCACCTGCCGAAGAGCGCCGTCGAGGCCCTGCTGTGGCCCGTCGTCTTCAGCGCCGACATTGGCCGCGTCGCCGAGGTGCCGCTGCGCCAGTGGATCTGGCCGCTCGCCTACCTGGTGCTGCTGGCCTGGCCGCTGTTGGCGCTGTGGCGCCGCCGCGCCGGCGCCGCCGCGTCGGCCGCGCCGGCCGCCGCGCGCGCGCCGCTCGCCGCGCCGGCCCGTTTCACGCTGGCCTTCTTCGTGCTGTCCTATCTGATCTGGGTGAAGCTGTTCAGCATCTACCGCTACCTGGTGCCGGTCGAGTTGCTGGCGCCCTTGCTGGTCTGGCTGGCGCTGCACGCCATGCTGGGCGCCGCCACTGCGCGCCGCCTGGCCGGCTGGGCTCTGCTGGCCTGCGCCCTGCACACGCTGCCCTTCGTCACCTGGGGCCACGCCGGCTGGGCCGCGCAGAGCTTCCGCGCCGACACCCCGGCCTTCGCCAAGCCGCAGGACACGGTGGTCTTCATGACCCGGCCGACGCTGGCCTGGATGATCCGCTTCTTCCAGCCGCAGACCGCCTTCATCGCCGTCGGCGCCGGCTTCCCCGAGTCGCCCGCCTATCTGCAGCGCCTGCGGGCCGAGGTGGCCAGCCGCCCCGGTCCGCACTACGTGCTGCTGCCGGCCGCCCGCAACGAGCGCGACGCCGGCGCGCAGAAGAAGGCCGCGCTGGCGCGCACGCTGGGCCTGACCGACAGCGCGGCCGGCTGCGCCCGTCTGGAGCGGATGCTGCGCAAGGTGCGCTTCCAGGTCGACGTGCGCCATCTGCCGGACGTCCCGGCCGGGCAGTGGTGCACCCTGGAGCTGCAGCCGCAATACCGCGTCGACCTGGCCGCCGCCGACCGCGCCTTCGACGCCGAGATGCAGCCGCATCTGCGCAACTACGGGCTGCGCTACGAGCCGGCCGGCTGCCGCAGCTATCCGGCCTACGTCGGCACCGACGCCTATCCCTACCGCCTGTGCCCGGTCGACGCGCTGCCGCGCTGAGTGCCACCCGCCGAGCGCAAACGACCAGGCCAACCGCGAGGGTCGGCGTGGTTGCTTTGGCGTTGCCGGCTTGGTGTTGCCGCCGCCGGCCAGGCGGAGACTAGGCTGGTTTGCGGCGGCGCGCCAGCGCGCCCACCAGGCCCAGGCCGGCCAGCAGCATCGCGTAGGTGTCCGCTTCCGGCACTGCGGTGACGCTGCCTTGCAGGGCGAACGGCAGCTCCAAGCTGAGTTGGGAACCACTGTCGGTGAGCGTGCTGAATGGCTTGCCGTTGCCCGACTGGGCGGCGTTGCCTTGGCGGCCGTCCGCGGTCGGCGGCTGCCATGGGCCATAGCCGTCATCGCTCAGGCTCCAGCGCAACCAGTAGTGGCCGGCGTTGAGCGAGAAGTCGTTGACGTCGGCGTGGATGTCGAAGATGGCGCGTTGTTGGTTGTGCAGCGTGGTTTCGGTGACGCGGTAGCCGACCAGTCCGCCGTTGCTCACCGCCGTCACGCCGGAGGCCACCACGGTGCCGTTGTTGAGGTCGCCGGAAACGATGCTCCAGGTGGCGGTCTTGACGGGGAAGGGGAGGGTGAAGGTGCTGGGTTTGTAGGCATAGAAGTCCAGACTCGACACATTCCACTTCACGCCGGCGGCGACGCTGAAGTCGTCGGCCACGGCCAGGCCGCCGTAGCCGTTGACGCCGAAGCCGAGGGTGGTCGCGGGCAGCGTCAGCACCGATCTGCCGTTGCCGTCGACGACGGGACCGTTGTTGTACAGTTCAGCCGCCTGGGGCAGGCCGCTTGCAAGGAGGGTGGCGAGAAGGACGAGTCGTTTCATTGCTACTCCTGGTCATGGTTGATGAGGCGGGGTTGAATGCATATTGTTTTAATAATAAAAAATATACACAAACTTTATCTAATTGGCAATTATTTTGGCGATGTAAAGAAAGCCTGGAACCACCCGACGCCTATCCCTCCCGCCTGTGCCCGGACGACGCGCCACCGCGCCGGGTGCCGTCCGCCGGCCGCAAACGACAACGCCAACCGCGAGGGTTGGCGTTGTTGGTTTGGCGTTGCCGGCCCGGCGTTGCGGCCGCCGGCCAGGCGGTGCTTAGCTTTGTTTGCGGCGGCGCGCCAGCGCGCCCACCAGGCCCAGGCCGGCCAGCAGCATCGCATAGGTGTCCGCTTCCGGCACCGCGGTGATGCTGCCTTGCAGGGCGAACGGCAGTTCCACGGTTTGGCCGGAACCGCTGTCGCTGAGCGTGGCGAACGGGTCGCCACTGCCGGCCTGGAGGGCGTTGCCTTCGCGCGCGTCCGAGGTCGGCGGCTGCCATGGACCGGAAGTGCCGGAGCCGCTCAGGCTCCAACGCAGCCAGTAGTGGCCGGCGTCGAGCGAGAAGTCGCTGACGTCGGCGTGGGCGTCGAAGATGGCGCGCTGTTTGTTGGTCAGCGTGGTTTCGGTGACGCGGTAGCCGACCCGTCCGCCGTTGCTCACCGCCGTCACGCCGGAAGCCACCACGGTGCCGCTGTTGACGTCGCCGGAGACGATGCTCCAGGTGGCGTTCTGGAAGGTGAAGCCGATCGCGCCGGTTTGATAGCCATAAAAGTCGAGGCTCGACACATTCCATTTCACCCCGGCGGCGACGCTGAAGTCGTCGGCCACGGCCAGGCCGCCGCCGCTGTTGACGCCGAAGCCGAGGGTGGTCGAGGGCGACTCCAGCACCGATCGGCCGTTGAGGTCGACAACGGGACCATTGTTGTACAGTTCAGCCGCCTGGGACAGGCCGCTTGCAGCGAGGAGAGCGAGAAGGACGAGTCGTTTCATTGTTACTCCTGTTCATGGTTTATGGGATGGAACTGAGTGAATATTATTTTAATAATAAAAAAATGTACACAATTTTTATCGAATTAACAATTATGATGGCTGCATAACGACAAGCCGCGAGCGCGCCCAGATAGTGCGTGACCGGCCGCCGCCGCCGTGTGCCGCGCGGCAGACTGCGGCCGGGCGGCGATCGCTGGTCTGCGGCGGCGACATTTTTGCTATGCTAGAGTCTTTCCACCGCCCGGCGCAGCCGCCCGGGACGGCGGACCCACTACGGAGCAGCACACATGGTTTCCCTACAAGAGCAGTTTTTAAAGGCCGGCCTGGTCGACAAGACCAAGGTCAAACTGGCCAACCAGGACAAGAGCAAGCAGAAGAAGGTCGAGCGCCGCACCGGCACGCAGAGTGTCGACGAGGTGCGCCTGGCGGCGCAGGAGGTGCAGCGCAAGAACGCCGAGCGGGCCCGCGAGTTGAACGCCCAGCGCGACGCCGCCGCCACGCAAAAGGCCATCGGCGCGCAGATCGCCCAGATGGTGCAGCAGAACCGCCAGGGCAAGGGCAACGGCGACATCGCCTACAACTTCACCCACGGCGGCAAGATCGAGCGGATCTACGTCTCGGCCGCCGTGCAGGGGCACCTGGTGGCGGGCCGGCTGGTGATCGTTTGCCTGGCCGGCGTGTTCGAACTGGTGCCGCGCATCATCGCCGACAAGATCGCCGAGCGCGACGCCGCGCTGGTGGTGCGCGTCAACAAGGCCAGCGCCGAGGTCGACGCCGACGACCCTTACGCCGCCTTCCAGATCCCCGACGATTTGATGTGGTGAGGCCGTGGCGCTGCGCGCCGCCCCCGCCCCCGCCCCCGCCGCAGCGGCGGCGGCCTTAGCCGGCGCAGCGGGGTTTGCGTCGGGGCTGGCTTACTCAAGCCCTTCTTTTTGCAGCGCCTGCCGAACCGCCGGACGCTGGCGCACCGCGTCATACCAGGCTTGCAGATTGCTCAGCTGGTCGAAATGTATCTCGGCCTTGAAGGTGGACTTCAGCCAGTGCGCCTGGCCCCAGCCGGTCAGCGCGAACAGATAGGCGTCGGCGACGGTGAACGTGTCGCCCAGCAGATATTGGCGGCCGGCCAGTTGCTCGTCTATCCAGGCGAAGCGCTGTTGCAGCTTCGGCTTGACCGTCTCCACGTACTTGCCGGCCAAGCCGGCGTAGAGCAGCGGAATGAAACCCTTGTGTATCTCCGAGGTGAGAAAGCTGAGCCACTCCTGCAGGCGATAGCGTTCCATTGTGCCATTGCGCGGCACCAGGCCGAGCTCCGGTTTGAGGTCGGCCAAATACTGCACGATCGCCGGGCCTTCGCGCAAGCGGCTGCCGTCGTCCAGCTCCAGGATGGGGACGTAGCCGAGCGAATTGACGCCGAGATAGTCGGCGCCGTCCTCGGTGCGGTGCTGGCGGTGATCGACCTTGACCAGGGTGGCGTCGAGGCCAAGCTCGTTGAGCACGATATGCGGGGAGAGCGAGCAACTCCCCGGGATGTAATACAGTTTCATGCGCAATCTCCTATAGCTGGGTCGGATGCGCCACTGCCGTGGCGGAAGTGGCGGAAGCTATTTTATATACCTGGGCTAAAAATGTAAGAAGGCAGTAGTTTGTCCTATAGGTACAAAAAATATACCTGCATCTGATATGCTGTGCGCACGATGAAAAATAATGTGAGCGGATGTTCCGTGGAAGAAGCGATGCGCCTGCTGGGCGGCCGCTGGCGCCTGCTGCTGGTGTCCTACCTGGTCGACGGGCCGAAGCGCTTCAACGAGCTGCGCCGCGACGTGCCCGGCATCTCGCAGCGCATGCTGACGCTCGACCTGCGCGCCCTCGAAGATGCCGGCCTGGTCAAGCGCACCGTCTACCCGACCTCGCCGATCAAGGTGGAGTATCAACTCACCGTGGACGGCGCCCGCCTGCGCCCCGTCGTCGAGGTGATGAAGGAGTTTGGCATGTGGCTGAAGCAGGGCGGCAAGGCCTGACCGCCCCCGGCCATGCCAACCATGCCAACCATGCCAAGCCGGTGCGCCGCCCCGGTCATGCCACCCGGCAAAGCCAACCCGCCCGGGTGGCGGCCGCCGTTCCTCGCGGCGGCATTGCTGTGGAACATGCTGGCCTTGTTGGGCGCGCTGGCCAGCCATAGCGACGCGCCGCCCGCCGCCGCCCACGCGTCGCTGGCGATGACGCTACTGCGTTTTGTGTTGCTGCATTTGCCGCTGAGCGCGCTCAGCCTGGTCCTCGCGCTTGGTTTTGATCGCGCCGAACAAAGCCGCCCGCGCCTTGCCCGCTTGCTGCTCGCCTACCTCGCCACGCTGCTGGTTTTCGTGCCGCTGTTGTGCGCCTGGCAAAGCGCGATGGACAGCGTTTTCAACGGCAAACCGCTCGTCACGCCGATCGCCCTGATCGAGCGGCAGAGCGCGCTCAACTGGTGGTTCAACGCGCTGATGCTGAGCATCGCCTATGCCGCCCACCTGGCCTACAGCACCTGGCGTCACGCGCACGCGCAGACGCTGGCGTGGCAAGCTGCGCAGCAAGGCAATCTGGCACTCCGCCTGCGCCTGCTACAAGGCCAGCTGGAACCGTATTTCCTGTCGAGCGCGCTGGCCGGCATCGGCAAGCTGAACCGCACGGCGCAGCGCGAGCAGGCAACCCGGGCGCTGGCGCGCCTGAGCGACCTGCTGCGCTATGCGCTGCGCGCCAGCCAGTCGGACTGGCAGAGCGTCGCCGACGAAGTGCGGTTCATGCGCGATTATGTCGATATGCAAGGCATTTGCCACGGCGGGGATGGTCTGGTCGAATGGCGGATCGAGCCATGCGACTGGGCCGATTACCGCTGTCCGCCGCTGCTGCTGTTTCCGATGCTGGAGCAGGCGCTCGGCGCATGTCTGGCCGGCGGCACGCCGGCGTTTCCCATTGTCGTCGGCATCGTGCGGGAGCGCTGCGGCGGCCCGGGCCGGGTGCGGGTCGAGGTGGCCTATCCACACGGCGGCGGCGCCGGCGGGGGCGAGGGCGGGGCGCTGGCCGTCATGGCGGAGCGTTTGGCTATGCTGTACGGCGCCGCCGCCACGCTGAGCGCGACCGTCGACGGCGCCCTTGTCCGCCTGCGCCTGGCTTACCCGGTGTCACACCATGATGAATGAAACCGCCTTGCCCGCCGCCCCGGTCGCCCGCGCGCGGACCTGGCCCGCGCCGTTGGCCGGCATGGCGCGGCGCCTGCGCCACTGGCGGCGATGTCTGCTGATCCTGCTCGGCTGGCAATTGCTGGCGCTGCTGGAGGCCTTCGCCACCTACGTCGACGCCAGCCACGGCGGGCATCCGGCATCGCTGCGCAGCTTGTTGTTGACCTTGCTGCCGCAATACCTGCCGCTGGTGTTGGCCAGCTGGATCTTGGCGCTGCTGTTCACCCGTTGGCAAGAGACTATATTGCGGCCGTCGCGGCTGTTGCTGGCGCTGTTGCTGTCGATGGCGCTGTTCCTGCCCTTCCTGACCGGCGTCGACGTCCTGCTGTTGCTGTTGCGCGAAGGCCGTCCGGCGGGCGATTTTGCCGCCATGCTGGCCAGGGGCGGACGCATGACGTGGTGGTACAACATCTTCGTGGTGGGCTTGGCATTCCTGGCGCAGGCCATGTACACGTCCTGGTGGCGGGGGCAGCGTCAGCAACTGTCGGCGCAGCGCGCGCTGACGGAAAACTTGCAACTGCGCCTGAGCCTGTTGCAAGGCCAGCTCAAACCGCATTTCCTGTTCAACGCCCTCAACAGCATCAGCGCCCTGGTGCGCACCGCCGACGCCGGGCTGGTCGAGCACGCGCTGGGGAAGCTGGGTGAACTGCTGCACTACGCCTTGGCGGTGGGGAAGGGCAAACAACCCAGCGTTGCCGACGAGCTCGATTTCCTCCGCGTCTACCTCGAACTGCAAAGCTTGCGCTACGGCGAGCGCATGACCCTGCTCTGGTCGATCGAAGAGCGCGACTGGGCGCGCCACGCCTGTCCTCCCCTGCTGTTCCAGCCGCTGCTGGAAAATGCCGTGCAACACGGCGTCGAACCGCACCAGCACAACTGCCGCATCGACATCGCGCTAGAATACGTCGCCGGCATGGTCAGCCTGCGCATCGCCAATCCGCTACTGGCGCCGCCGCGCGCCGGACACGGCCTCGGCCTGAACATGACCCGCGAGCGTCTGGCCATTCTGTACGGGCCGCGCGCCGACCTGAGCATAGAGGCCAATGAACACCATTACACCGTCCACCTGCGCTTTCCCGCCGACGCCCCCGGCCCGGCCTAAGACCGTACTGATCGTCGACGACGAATTGCCGGCGCTCGCCAATTTGGAATGGAGTCTGGCCAGGCGGCCGCAGTGGCGCCTGCTCGCGCCTTGCCGCTCGAGCGAACAGGCGAGGGAACAATTGCGGCGCGCGCCGGCCGACCTGATCCTGCTCGACATTCAGATGCCGGGCCAGTCCGGCCTGGAGTTCGCGCGTGAGCTGTGCCAGGGGCCGGCGGCGCCGTTGATCGTCTTCGTCACCGCCTACGACGAGCACGCGCTCAGCGCTTTCGATGTCTTCGCGCTCGACTACGTCCTCAAGCCTTACGACGACGAGCGCTTCGACCTGATGCTCAAGCGCGCCGCGCAGACGCTGGAACTGAATCAACAGGCGGCAATGAACGGCGCCCTGCTCGACTACCTGCGCGACCGGGCGGCCGAGGTGGCCGGCCACGGCGCGCCGCTGCTGCAACAACTGGTGGTGCGCACGGCCGGCGGACTGGAGCGCGTCGCGGTCGACGACATCGTCTGGATCGGCACGGCCGGCAACTACGTCGAGCTGCATCTCGCGGCGCGCCGGGTGCTGCACCGCACCACCATCACGGCGATCGCCGCGCGCTTGTCCGCGCAGGATTTCGTCCGGGTCCACCGCACCGCCCTGGTGCGCCGGAGCGCCATCGCCGGCTTGCGCAGCGAGAGCGACGGCAGTTACACCTTGCGCCTGGCGCAGGGCGACAGCGTGCGCGTCAGCACCAGCTACCTCAAACAGGTGCAGGCCATGTTTGCCTGAGAGAGCGGCGCCGGCCGGCGCAAGCTCGTCCCCGCCGGCCCGCGTTTCGTCCCTGGCGGCTGAACTCGTCCCATAACTTGCCCAATCGATCACATTGTCGTAGCCGGCCGTGTCGACCCTATGGCAATCTGGGCCGAGTTTCATTCACGAGTTCACCAAAAGGGATATACAAATGAACATGATCGCTACGAGTCGGCCAGGCAGTTGCCGTTGGCCCCCGCATGCTTGGCTGGCGCGCCTGGCCAGCCTGGTTTTCGTTTTCGCCTTGATGGGGGCGACAGCGCATGCGGGGACGCTGGATGCCGAACAATCGGATGACATCGCCGTCAAGACCGTCCGCGTCCACGGCCTCGATTTCCCCGTGCTCGACGTCGGCGAAGGGCCGGTGGTACTGCTGCTGCATGGCTTCCCCGACTCGCATGAGGTGTGGCGCCGGCAGGTAGGTCCGCTGGTGCGGGCCGGCTACCGCGTCGTCGCGCCGGACTTGCGCGGCTTTGGCGATGCGCCGATGCTCCCCGCCGTGGCCGATTACAGCCTGTTCAAGGTGCTGGGCGATGTGGTCGGCCTGCTCGACGTGCTCGACATCAAACAGGCGCGCGTGGTCGGCCACGATTGGGGCGCCGTCGTCAGCTGGTATTTGGCGGCGTACTACCCGGCCCGGGTCGAGCGCTTGATGGTGCTGTCGGTGGGCGCGCCGTGGAACCCGGAATTCAACAGCATCGAGCAGCGCGAAAAATCCTGGTACTCGCTGTTCTTCCAATTCGAGGGCGTGGCGGAGGCGCAGTTGCGGAAAAACGATTGGGCCTTGTTGCGCGGCCTGAGCCGCAACGAGGGCGACATCGAGGCGGCGATCGAGCACTTTGCGCGTCCGGGCACCCTGACGGCGGCGCTCAACTGGTATCGCGCCAATTCGCGGCCGGTGATGCCGGCGCCGGACGGCACGCCGGCGCCGCCCGCGCTCAAAGTCAACTGCAAGGTGCTGGGCGTGTGGAGCGAGCGCGACCATTTCTTGACCGAGGCGCAAATGCAAGCCTCGGCCGGCGATGTGAGCGGGAAATGGCGCTACGAGCGGGTGGAGGAGGCGGGCCACTGGATGATGCTGGAGCGGCCGCGCCAAGTCACCGAACTCATGCTCGATTTCCTGCGGCATTGAGCGCGGCGGCGGCTTCAGGCCCGTCCGGCGTACTCGCTGCGGCGGTCGCCCAGCGAGCGGCGCCGCTCGTTGCCGGTGAACTCGCTTGGGTAGGACTGGTCTTGATTGGCGGCCTCGCCGGCGCCTTGCAGCAGGTGGCCGGCTTGCCCTTGCTGGCGCGCTTGCCAACGGCGCAGGAGGGCGCCGGCCACGTCACGCCCGCCGAGACCGAATGACAAGCCCAAGGCCAGCGCAAACGTGCCGACCACGCCGATGAAGAAGATGTTCACCAGTGTCGCGGCGACGCCGATCTGGTTGATGGCGACGACAATCGCAAACGCCCACACGGCATTGCGCGCCACCGCCGCGAGCAGCGGCGGATTCTCCAGTTCTCCTTTGACGGCGGCGTTCAGCACCACCTCGCTGAGGGCATTGGCCGCGATGCCGCCGATGATCAAGGCGACCAGCGCGACGACCAAATTGGGCAGCCACATCAGCAGTTGGCGCAGCACATCGGATACGGCGGGCAAGCCAAGCGCATCGAAGGCCACCATGAGGGTAATCAGGCGGATAAACCATTTGGCGATGCCCGCCACGATCGCCGAGGCGCTTTGCTTGCCGCCGCCGCGTTGCAGCAGGCCGGACAGGCCGGCGCGCTCGGAAAAACCGTCGAAGTGGGCCGTCCGCAGCAGCGCTGCCAGCGCCCTGGCGACGACGGCGGCGATGATCCAGCCGACGATCAGGATGACGGCGAATCCCATGATCCGGGGAATGGACGAAAAGAGCAAGGCGGATGCGGTGGCTAGCGAAGCCAGGATGGCATCGCTCCAGTTGGTCAATTGTGCTTGCATGGAAGCCCCTTGGGTTGAGCGCGACGTGGTGGCGGGCCGCCGGCCGAGCGGTGTCGGACGGTGGCGGTGCGATCAAGGTTCGACCGGCGCGCGGCGCTTGAGTTCCCCGCCGCGGGCGTTTGTTTTTGCCGCGCGCCCGGGTGCCCGCCGGCGTCCACGGCGTGGCGGGCTGCGATGGCGGGCGAAGCCAGCGCTTGGCAACGGCCACCCATGTGGTGGGACCTTCGGCCAGGCCGCCGGCACGGCGCATCGCCGAAACGACAACGCCCACTGGCGGGAGTGGGCGTCGCGCCACCGATGTTCCGGGTGGCCGGTGGCGCAATCGCGCCACCGGCACGGCAGTTTTCAAGCCGGGTGTCAGGTCCGCCGGTCCGCCTGGTGCCGAATAATCGCTTCGGCTGGGGCGGGCAGCTTGGCGAACATGAGCAAGGCATCGATATGCCGGTCGTAGCCTGGGGCCGCCAACTCCTTAATCAAGGGCAGGTTGAGGGCCGAAAACACCGGCACCCACTCGTCGCCCTGGGCGCCGCGCCGGCGTATCGCCAGATCAGGGTTGAATTGGTAGCACCCCGTCGCCAGGCGTTTGAACAGGCGGCGGTTGTATGCGTAGTCGCGATCGATCTCGTTGCGTGCCAATACACTGGAAATGAAGGCGCGCTTGCGACGTTCCGGTGGCAGCAGGCCGGCCGGCAGCGTTGCGTAAGCCCTCAGCACCATGGCGGCGTCGAAGCTGCCGCGGTCGCTGGCGTCGGCATTGCCGAAACAGGACTTGAACAAGGCCCACATGGTTTGCATCAGCAGATATTCGGACTGATGCGCGTCGATGCGTATCAGGCGCTCGCCCGCCATCACGTCGATGCAGGCCGGCGCCACCAACCGGTAGACGGCGCCGAACGATGCCTTGGCATAGGCGCCATCGCGGAACGCCGTCGCCATTGCCCAGTGGAGGGCGTTGCGGCCAATATGGTCGACCGCGCCGGTGTCGGCTCCGCGGTCGAGTAAAGCCTCGATCAGCGCGATGTTGCCGGCCGCCGCCGCCGCCATCAACGGCGTTTGATTCATCGACGTGCGATGTTCGACGCCATGCTTGTCACACAAGCGGAGAATGTCTTTGATATTGCGCGCAAAATACGCCAGGTAGGGGCGCCGGCCAAGCGTTACGCCGAGCTGGCGAAAATTGCGCGCCTGCTCGACGCCGGCGGCGTGCACCAGGCAATCGGCCAGCACCGGTTCGTCGAAACAACTGGCGTATTCGTATAGCTGGTTCCTGTGCTTGCTGCCCGGCGCCTGTTCGCCGAAAACCTTCGCCAGCGTCTCGCGCAGCCTGGCCTCGTCGAATACCGGCCATGGCACGGGGGTGGTCTGCAGAATCATGCGCTCGATCGCCTCGGCCTGTTCCTGCTTGCCTTGCAAGGCAAGCTTGCGCGCTTCCTTTTGCCAGTCTTCGAGGCTCGATGCCTGCGCCGCGATTTTTTCGTCCGTCCGCGCCTGCCCGATGGCGAGCAAACCTAGCAGAGGGTGCGCGCTATCGGACTCGATCAGGTAGACGTTGCGGATCGCCCTGGTCAGGGCCACATACAAGGCGTTGACGTAGAACTTGTAGATTTCGAGCGACTTGTCGTTTTTGTCCTTGGCCCGGCTGTACGTCAGATCGTCGCCAACGAGGTCGGCTGCGCTGACGCCGTCGGCGATCTCGTTGAACTGGGCGCGGTTGTCGGAAACGAAGCGGTACAGCACGATGCTGTCGTATTCGAGTCCCTTGGCTTCGTGCACCGAAAAGATCAAGGGCGTGTCGAAGTGCTTGCGCGCTTCGGCCTTGTCTTCGTCGCGCAGCACCAGCACCGCAAAGCGGGTCGAACGGCGGGTTTGCGCGTTCAGGTCGCGCCGCGCGTTGTCGCTGTCGGCCAACAGGTTGACGATGCCGGCTTCCTGATTGACGGCATCGACCAGGAAATTGCTCTCGCGGTCAATCGAACCGAAACGCCGGTGTTTGATTTTCAGCAGCGTGTTGGCGATGCGCGTGACCTGCCTGCCGTTCCTGAAATTGGCGCGCAACACTTGCAACTGTTGCCGCTCCGCCAAGTCTGGGTCGCGCCAGAACAAGGACTTGATTTTGCTCCAAGAGAAAAAATTCGGGTGCACGATCTGGTTCGAATCACCGCACAGCAAGAACTGGCCCGGCTTCTTCAACGATTGGAGTACCAGTGCCAGTTGGATCGGGGTGAGATCCTGCACTTCGTCAACCACGATGAAGTCGTAGCGCGGCTGGACCTGGCGCAGCCGTTCGTGCGATACCAGGTTCAGATCGAATAGTTCGGCCTCGTGCAGCCAGGCCCTGTATTTTTCGAACAGATCGTATAGCGCGGGACGCTCGGCCGACGCGAAGATCGATTGCCGCGTGCCCAGCGCGGCATATTGCGCGCCGCTCAGGACGCCGGTGGCGTCGGCGGTGAGCACGCCGCGCACCTCCTCGAATGCCTGGTGCGCGTCGATGCCCTTGAATTGCTGGCGCATGCGCGCGAACCACGCGGAGAATTCGCGCCAGCCGGCCTCGCGGCCGGCGGGAATGCGTATCGATTCGACGTATTCGCGGTAAGAAAGGAAGTTCGCTTCCTGTCCCTCCCGTTCGTATCCCTGGGCATAGTACAGGTCGCGGGCCGACTGGGCCAGATAGGCCGAATGGGTGACATACAGGACCTCGCCCTGCGCATGTTTCATCTTTTCGAGCGTGAGCGCGGTCTTGCCGCTGCCCGCGCTGCCGACGATGATGAGCGGCGCCGCTTTATGGTAGATGCTGTGTTGCGCGTCGTCGAAGGAAATGACTTTGTCGAGCCAGTTGACCTGCCTGCGTTCCGGATGGAGGTAGCGCAGCGTTTCGGCGGCGGCGATCGCTTCGGCCAGCTCGGCCGCCGGAATCTTGTCGTCGTCGACGCTGGCGCCCCGCAGGAAGCGGGATTTGTCATAGGCATGTTGCTCGATCACCTCCAGCATCAGCGCGTACACCTCGCCATTGAAGCGTATGGTGGTGAACAGCAGGCGGTCGGCATAGTCGAGCTTGGCGCGAAAGAACTTGCCGTGCGTTAGATTCGACAGCTTCTTGACATCGGCCGAGCGGAAGTCGTCGCGCTCGATGGCTTGTCGAACCTTGTCGTATCGCGCCCTATTGCTGGGTGCGGTGAATTCAGCATACTCGAGGATTTTCATGGGATGGTGGCGCCGAGCCGAGTTGTTGTTCAGAAATGTGCCGCCCGGTATTCTAACTGCTGGCCAGTGCGGCCGTTGCCCAGTGTGGCATGGGCGGCGCGACCGGTGTTTGACGGAGTGCGCCCGCCGTCGGCAGCGGCAAGCCATTGGGGCCGCCGGGCGGCAACTGTCGTGGAAAGCTGGCGAGCCAATCCGCCTGAACGCTTAGTTCACGGCGGCCATGCATTCTATTTCAGCCATGCCGCCCACTTCGACGATGTCGGCCTCCATGACGCGATGCAAAAGGCTGTAGTCGACCCGCCATTGCTGGTCGCCGACGACCATGCTGACAGTCTTATCGTTGCGGCGGGTAACCCTGCCGCTGCGCTCTAGCCCATTGCGATCGAGGTAGCCGACGACGTCGCCGACAGCGATCTCGTGGCGGTTCAAACCGCGTGGCGCCGGTTGGCGGATTTGCACATCCGCGCCGTTCAGATTGATCGATGGGTAATCAATCAGCCAGCGCTTGCCGTCGTCGCGATCGATGATCAACACGGTCTTGCGGCGCAACTCGCGAATTGTTCCGCATCGCAGGGTGTTGGCCCTGGCATCGAAATACTCGATCGACTGTCCCAGCGTCAGGCGCGCTTGTATCGCCCGCACGCGAGCCGGTTCGTCAAGGGCCACGCTGATGGCGGCGCGCAAGCGAAATAATTCGAATGCCGAGGCCTCGTTCAAAACGGTCAATACATCGGAAAAATTCATACTCAATACGATCCGGATCAAGGTTGTAAAAGATAGCGGTGCTGAGCCGGGGCTGACGCCGCCAGCGCTGTCGCCTTGCCTGCCCGTCGTCAATGCCACGACGCAGACCAGGCGGGCTGCCATCGTGGCGGATCTGGAAGAGTTATGGGCGGTCAAACAAGCAAGGCGTGGCCGCCGCCGCCGCACACTGCCGCTGTGCGCCTAGCCAGCGTCGGCGGCGTCCCCGTCAGGGCCGTATTCCAAGGGCTTCACGCCTTCTTGCAAAACAAGGTGGGGGTATTCCCGCCCGAGCAGACTTTTTGTTGCCTTGCCCTTCTTGCGAATTTCAAAACACCATGGCGAGCGGACATCGTAGTCGTAGTACAGCTTCTTGCTTCGCCCAAGAGGGAAGATGTCGCCAAGATGGATACGCCATATGTCGTTGTCGCCCCCGGCCCATTCGCCATCGGCGGTGAACCAAGTCTTTCTGCCGCGAGGTCCATTCGCCAGGTAAAAATATGACAGGTGATCGCCATCGAAATTGACCGTGCCAATGATGAATGAGGCCAGATCGCCCAGTGTGCCATCGGCCGGCAGCTCAAGTACGAAGCGATACGCTTGCGAAAGATATCGACCCCTGACGCAGGCGATTGAAAAGGTAAGAATGTCACGCATGAGTGGTTGCTGCCGCCGCGTTGGAGAAATGCGCACACGCCGCTTCATCCGCCGCTATCCTGTCAGAAATTTACCGGGGTGGAGGACTTGGTATTGCATACGGAAAAAAGCCCACTGGCATGAGTGGGCGTTGCGTGAAACATGTTCTTGGTGGCCCGGGGCGGAATCGAACCACCGACACAAGGATTTTCAATCCTCTGCTCTACCAACTGAGCTACCAGGCCAAGGCGCGCAATTATAGCAGAACATCAGGCTGCTGCCAGCGCGTGCGCAGGGCGGCGCGGTGGTTGCGGCTGACGCGCAGCGCGGTCCCTTGCGCCAGATGCAGGACGGCGTCGCCGTTGGCCGCCGTCTCGATCTGCTCGATGCGGTCGAGCGCGACCAGCATGCGTCGGTGGATGCGGACGAAGCGGCGCGGATCGAGCCGCGCCTCCAAATTGAGTAGCGTGTCGCGCACCAGATGCTGTTGCGTACCCACGTGCAGCGCCACATAGTTGCCCTGGGTTTCGATCCAGTCGACTGTCGCCAGGTCGAGATGGCTGATGCGTCCGAGTGCCTTGATCTCAACCCGCGTCAAATGGGGCGAAGCGGGAGGTGACAACCCAGCTGTCGCCGGCGTTGGCGTGGCCGTCACCGCAGTCGCCGTGACCTTTGCCGCAGTCGCCGCCATCCCCGGTGCCGTAGTGGTGGCCGCCATAGCAACCGCCGCACCGTGCCGGCGGAACAACTGCGCCGCGTGGGCGAAAGCCAGATAAGCCGCCAGCACGCACAGGAGCAAGGAGAAGTCGGCCACCAGCTGGTCGACCAGTTGGGCCGGCGTCGGCAGCCAGCGGCCCTGGTAGAACCAAGCCGCCAGCAGGCCGGCGACGGCGATCAGCGCGAAGGCCAGCGCGGCGGCGGCGGCACCCTGCGCCAACAGATGGCGCCAACGTCCCGGCCCGGACAGCGGAAAACGGCGCGACACCACCAACAGCAGCGGCGTCGCCGCGCTGCCCAGCAGGGCGGCCACGGCGATGCGCAGCACCTCGTCGGCCCAGCCCAGCGCGTGCCCCGCCTGATGGGCGCGCAGCACGTTGCCCGGTTCGAGTACCAGCAGGAAGGCCAACCAATACGCATAGGCGTAGGCCTGCCGGCGCAGCCACGGCGGGCCTCGGCGCGGCGTGGCTTGAGACTGAAAAATGGGCAGGGTCAGCATGCCGATGATTCTAGCAGGGCGCGGCCGGCCGTCCAGAAACGCTCCCGCAGAGGCCTCGCAAAGGCGCCGCAAAGGCCGCGTAAAGGCGTTCCAAAGGTTTCGCAACGGTGCCGGAAATTCCCTCGGAACGCCCGGCAGTGCCCCAAGTACGGGCTTTTGTGACGAGCCGAGGCAAGCTTGGGACGAATCGGTCTGGCCCGGCGCGGGCCGTGGCGCGACACTGGCCGCCTGTTCAACGTGAGGAGACGTCATGTTCAAGTTCCGTCGCGCCCTGGCCATGCTGGCCGTGCTGCTGGCCCCCTTTCACATCGTCGGCGCGGCGCCTGGCGCCGTCGTGCGCACCGACGCCGGCGCCGTGCGCGGCGAGCGTGCCGCCGGTCTGGACGTGTATCGCGGCCTACCCTTCGCCGCCGCGCCGCTGGGCGAGTTGCGCTGGCGCGAACCGGCCCCGGTGCCGCCCTGGCCGGACGTGCGTCCGGCCACCTCCTTCGCGCCGGCCTGCATGCAGCAGGGCGTGTCGATGCCGGGCGAGACGCCGCCCGAGGTCAGCGAGGATTGTCTCTACCTGAACATCTGGACGCCGGCCAAACGGGCGCGCGGGCCGCTGCCGGTGATTGTCTGGATCCACGGCGGCGGCTACAACAATGGCTCGGCCAGCATGGCGCTTTACCATGGCGACGCGTTGGCGCGCCGGGGTGTGGTGGTGGTGACGCTGGCCTACCGGCTCGGCGCGTTGGGCTTTCTCGCCCATCCGGCGCTGACTCTGGAATCGCCCCATCAAACCTCGGGTAACTACGGCCTGCTCGACCAGATCGCCGCGCTGCGCTGGATACAAGGAAATATCGCGGCCTTCGGCGGCGATCCGCGCCGGGTCACCATCGCCGGGCAGTCGGCCGGCGCGATGTCGGTCAGCGCGCTGCTGGCGGCGCCGTCGGCGCGCGGCCTGTTCCACGGCGCCATCGCGCAGAGCGGCGGCATCTTCGAGCCGCTGCAACTGGCGCCGGGCTACCAGCAGGCCAACGCCGAGCGCGCCGGCGCCGCCTTCGCCGAGACGCGCGGCGCGGCTACGCTGGCGCAGCTGCGCGCGCTGCCTGCGACACGGCTGCTGGGCGGCGACGCCGAAGCGCTGGCCCACCCGGTGGTCGACGCCCATGTGCTGCCACTGACGCCCTACGAGGCCTACGTTCAAGGCCGCCAGCACGACGTGCCGCTGCTGCTCGGCTCCAACGCCGAGGAGGCGCGCTCCCTGGTCGACGTGGCCGCTGTGACGGCCGCCGACTTTGCCGCCGGTGTCGAGCGCAGCGTTGGCCGCTTGCCACCGGCGCTGCTGGCGGCCTACCCGGCGGCCGACGACGCCCAGGCGCGCGAGGCGCGCCTGGGCCTGGAGCGAGACCTGCGCTTCGGCTGGGACATGTGGGCCTGGGCCAGGCTGCAGGCGGCGGCCGGCGGCCGGCCGGCGTACTACTACGCCTTCTCGCAGCGGCCGCCGTTCCCGCCCGCGTCGCCTTACGCCGGCTGGGGCGCCAGCCACTTCGCCGAGCTGTGGTACATGTTCGACCATCTGCCACAGGCGCCGTGGTCTTGGCATGACGGCGACCGCGCGCTGGCCGACAGCATGGCGCGGTACTGGGTGAACTTCGCCCGCAGCGGCAATCCGAACGGCGCCGGCCTGCCGCGCTGGCCGGCCTTCGGCGGCGCCGACGCGGCCGACCAGGTGCTGCATCTGGGCGCGTTTATAGGTGCCGGCGGCGTCGCGCATCTGGAGCGCCTGCGCGTGTTCGACGCGGTCTACGACGGCGTGCGCGGCCGACCCTTCGGCATGCGCTAGCGGACTTGGGCGCCCGCCGCCGGCGGCGCCCGCGCCGCTGTGGATGCGTTGCAACATGGCGCGCCCCGGGACGATTCGGCGCCGCCCGTGGCGCGCCGGGGCGGCAACGAAATGTCTTGATGCCCGCGCTTGCCCAGGTGTAATCTCAATTTTCAAGATATTCACCAATTCTCACCCCCATCCCCGTTGGCCTTGGACGCAGTGTCTTCCTTGAGAGCGCCGGACTCGTCCGGTCGCTCGGTGAACGCCAATCCGACTAGATGGGAATTGAGATGACTATCGCCAAACGCTTATACATCCTGATCATCACCGTGGTGATCGGCCTGGCCGCCATGGCCGGCCTGGGCATGTACCAGATGAACGTGGTGTACAACGGCGCCAATTTCGCCAACATCAACACCGTGCCGAGCCTGTTGACGCTGGACGAGGCCTTCGTCGCCGTGGCCCAGCTGCGCACCCAGGTGTGGCAATACATGGCGCTGAGCGATCCGGCCAAGAAGGCCGAGATGAGCAAGGCGATGGGCGAGGCCCACGCCAAGACCATCGCGGCCTTCAACAAGTACGAGAAGGAGAACCTGGCCGGCGACGGCGACAAGGCCGCCCTGGCGGCCGACCGCAAGGCGCTTGAGGAATACGACGTCCTGCGCGGCAAGGTGCTGGCGCTGTCCGGCGAGGGCAAGGGCGACGAGGCGCGCGACCTGTTGTTGTCGCAGCAGGCGGTGCTGGCCAAGCTGCGCGACACCATGGACGCCCACCGTCAGCTCAACGCCGACCTCGGCACCCAGGGCGCCAAGGACGCCGAGGCGACGCTGGCCCGCGCCAAGCTGCTGTCGAGCGGCATCGCGCTGGCGATCATCGCCGCCGTGGCGGCCATGGGACTGCTGCTGGTCAAGCGCATCGTCGGCGCGATCATGGTGGCGGTCGGCATCGCCGAGGCGGTGGCCGGCGGCGACCTGACCTGTCACATCGACGCCCGGGGCGGCGACGAGACGGCCCAGTTGTTGCGCGCCCTGAAGCGCATGACCGACAGCCTGGTGTTGATCGTCGGCCAGGTGCGCAGCGGCACCGACACCATCGCCACCGCCTCCGGCCAGATCGCCAGCGGCAACCTCGACCTGTCCTCGCGCACCGAGCAGCAGGCCAGTTCGCTGGAGGAGACCGCCTCGTCGATGGAGGAGCTGACCAGCACCGTCAAGCAGAACGCCGCCAACGCGCGCCAGGCCAGCCAGCTGGCGGTGTCGGCCTCGGACGTGGCGCTGCGCGGCGGCGCCGTGGTGACCCAGGTGATCGACACGATGGGCTCGATCGACGCCTCGGCCAAGAAGATCGTCGACATCATCGGCGTCATCGACGGCATCGCCTTCCAGACGAATATCCTGGCGTTGAACGCGGCGGTCGAGGCGGCCCGCGCCGGCGAGCAGGGCAGGGGTTTCGCCGTCGTCGCCTCCGAGGTGCGCAACCTGGCGCAGCGTTCGGCGGCGGCGGCCAAGGAGATCAAGACCCTGATCAGCGATTCGGTCGAGCAGGTCGACGCCGGCAGCAAGCTGGTCAACCAGGCCGGCGCGACGATGGACGAGGTGGTCGCCAGCGTGCGCCGGGTGAGCGAGGTGATCGGCGAGATCAGCATGGCCAGCCAGGAGCAGACCTCGGGCATCGAGCAGATCAACCAGGCGGTGACGCAAATGGACACCGTCACCCAGCAGAACGCCGCGCTGGTCGAGGAGGCGGCCGCCGCCGCCGCCTCGCTGCAGGACCAGGCCGGTATCCTGGCCCAGGTGGTCAGCACCTTCCGGCTGAACATGGCGGCGACGCGGCCTGCCGCGCCGGCCCGCTTGCGTGGCGCCGGCCAGCCGGTGCTGCTCGGCCAGTGAGCTGTCAGTGAGCTGTCAGTGAGCGGTCAGTGAGCGTCCAATGAGCAACCAACGAGCGGCCAACGAGCGGCTGCTAAGCTGCCGCCAAGCGGCGGACCGCAGCGGGCGGGGCCGCCGTGTCGGCGGCGAAGTGCCCGGCGCGCCTCGCGTCGCCGCTTGGCGGCGCTAACCGGCGCAGGCGGCTTGCGCCGCCCGCGCCGGACCGTCCGCCAGCCTGGCCAGCAAGGTCTCCAGCGGCATGGCGTGGCCGTACAGATATCCCTGCAAACAATCGCAGCCGTTGGCCGTCAGGAAGTCGGCCTGCGCCTGCGTTTCCACGCCCTCGGCCACCACGCGCAGACCGAGGTGGCGCGCCATCGCCAGGATGGCCTGGACGATGGCTTTGTCGCTGGCGTCGTCCGGCGTGTCGCGTACGAAGCTGCGGTCGATCTTCAGCTCGTACAAGGGCATCTTCTTCAGGTAGGCCAGGCTGGAATAGCCGGTGCCGAAATCGTCGATGGAAAAGCGCAGTCCCATGGCGGCCAGTTCGTGCATGCGGGCGATGGTTTCGTCGAGCTTGTCGATCAGCAGGCCCTCGGTGACCTCCAGAATCAGCAGGGCGGCCGGCGCGCCGCTGGCGGCCAGCGTGCGCCGCACCTGCGCGACGAAGTCGTCCTGGCGGAACTGGCTGGGGCTGACGTTGACCGACAGCGGCAGCGGCCGGCCGGCCGCCTGTAGCCGCAGCACGGCGGCGCAGGCCTGCTGCAGCGCCCACAGGCCGAGCGGGCGGATCAAACCGCATTCCTCGGCCACCGGGATGAACACGGCCGGCGCCACCATGCTGCCGTCGGCGCGGCGCCAGCGCATCAGCAGCTCGGCGCCGACCACCGCGCCGGCGCGGTCGACCTGCGGCTGCAGGTGCATGCATAACTCGCCGCCGGCCAGCGCGGCGGCCAGGTCGCGCTCCATCGTCAGGCGCTGTTCGACGTCGGCCTGCATCGCCGTTTCGAAGAAGGCGATGCCGTTGCGGCCGTCCGCCTTGGCGCGGTACATCGCCGTGTCGGCCTCGCGCAGCAGGTCTTGCGCCGTCTGACCGCGCTGCGGCAGCAGGGTCACGCCGATGCTGGCGCTGGACTGGTAGGACTGGCCTTCGATCTCGAAGCAGTCGGCGATGGCGCGGCGGATCTTTTCGGCCACCAGCAGCGCCGAGTGGCTGGCGCCGGCGACGTCCTGCGCCAAGTGGGCCAGCAGCACGACGAACTCGTCGCCGCCGATGCGCGCCACCGTGTCGGCCTTGCGCATCAAGCCGCTCAGGCGCTGGGCGGCGTTGCGCAGCAGGGCGTCGCCGGTGGCGTGGCCGCGCGCGTCGTTGATGTACTTGAAGTGGTCGAGGTCGATGAACATCACCGCGCTGATGCTGCCGCCGCGCTGCGAACTGGCCAGCAGCTTGTCGAGCCGGTCCATCAGCAGGCGCCGGTTGGGCAGGCCGGTCAGCACGTCGTAGAAGGCGAGGCGGTGGATGTCGTCCTCGGAGCGTTTGCGTTCGCTGATGTCGCGCTCGACGGCGACCCAGTGGGTGTTGTTGCCGCCCTCGTCGGCGAAGGGCACCAGCTCGGTCTCGACCCAGTAGGCCTCGCCGGCCTTGGTGTAGTTGAGCAGCTCGGCGCGCACCGCCTCGTTGCGCGCCATCGCGGCGGCGATGCGGGCCAGCGTCTCCGGCTCGGTGTCCGGCCCGCGCAGCAGGCGCAGGCCGCGCCCCAGCACCTCGTCGCGGCGGTAGCCGGTGCGCCGCTCGAAGGCCTGGTTGACGAAGATGATGTGCTGGCCGCCGTCGGCCGCTTCGGCCGCGCGGTCCGCGCCGGCCACCCCGGCCGGCCCGGCGGCGGCGTCGACCTCGGCGATCAGCACCATGTCGTTCAGGCGCGCCACGGCGGCCGAGGTCAGGCGCAGCTCGGCGTTGAGGATCTGCAGCCGCTCCTGGCCCTGTTCCAGCGACAGCGTGCTGGCCCCCAGCTGGTCGAGCGAGCGCGCCAGGTGCCGCAGCAGCACGGCGCAGGACAAGGTCAGCACGGCGCTGATGAAGAGGAAGTTGAGGGTGACGATGGCCGACTTGAGGAAGGCGTAGTCGGGCACGCCTTCGAAGTGCAACTGGCCGTTGGCCTCGTAGCCGAGCACCATCACCGCCAGCGCGGCGGCGGCCAGCGACCATAGCGCCGGGCGCAGGCCCAGCAGCAGCGCCGCCAGCACCGGGATGGCCATCAAATAGATCTGGCTGACCGGGCCGATTTTGAGCAGCAGCACCACGCCGATCAGGAAGGCGACCGCCAGGAAGTTGAGCACGCGGCTGCGGTAGGGCAGGCTGGTCCAGCGCCAGATGGTGGCGATCCAGAGCAGCGCGACGACATCGCTGACGACGATCGCCCACATGCCCTCGCTGGCCGCCAGCAGGGCGCTGGGCACGGCGGTGAGCAGGCCCAGGACCAGGATGGCCAGCAGCAGCCGGGCGAAGATTTGCGCCCGCCAGTGCGCGATATCGTTCGGCGCAGCCACAGGATCGACCTCCATGAGCGGAATGCATGGTTGTACGAATGATATTGCCGGGCCTGGCCCGCATGGACGGGCTGGGCGGTGTGAGTTCGATGGTACCTGCAATCGCCGGCGCTGTCACCGCCGCGCGGCGCCGCGCAGCGCGCCGGCGGGCGGGCTGTGGTTTCGCCGTCGCCGGCGCCGCCGGCGGCCTACTGGAAGGCGGCCATCAGGTCGATGAAGGCGGTCAGGCTGCGGCCGAAGTGGCGCTTCCAGATCTGGTTCAGCGCCGAGTCGGGCTGGCGCCGGCTGTCGTCGAAGAATTTCTGGGCGGCCTTTTGCAGGTCCTTGTCGTCCTTGCGGAAGCCCCAGCCGATCAGGTCGGTGGGGCCGACCGGGAAGGCCACGCTGGCGTGCTTGAGCTGGTGGGCGCCGGCCCAGATGGCGATGTCGGCGTCGATCAGGATGAAGTCGACGGCGCCGGCGTCGACGGCGCTGAACAGCGCCGGCGACAGCAGGTAGTCGACCTTGACCGGGTTGGCGGCGAAGGCGCCGCGGTTCTGCTGCTCGACCCAGTTGAGCGCCGCCGTGTCGCGGTTGACGCCGGCCAGCTTGCCGGCCAGGTCGGCCACGCCCTTGATCTGCGCCGCCTTCTGGCGCGAGACGATGGCCATCAGCCGGCTGGGGAAGAGGATGACGAAGTCGAGCTTTTTCAGGCGCCACTCGTTTTGCACCAGGTTGGCCGGGTACAGGTCGCACTTGCCCGAGGCCAGGGCCTGCGGCGTGTAGCTGGCCTCGCGCACGGTGCGGCCGTCCTGGTTGAAGAACTGCTCGTCCCAGTACAGCCGTTCGAACTTCGGCTTGACCCGCTTGCCGATGGCCTTGGCGAAGGCGCCGGTCTGCTCGGCGACGTTGCCGCTGACCTTGCAGTTCTGCCGGCAGCCGGCCGGCTCGAACACGGCCGAGGCGGGGTGGTCGGAGGCGATGCAGACGCGCAGCTCGCCGCTGCGGCGGATCTCGGCCAGCGAGCGGGCCTGCGCCGTCGCGCTCAACGCCAGCAGCAGCAATGGCAGCAGCGGCAACAGCGGCGGCAACGCCGGCGCCGGCCGGGCGCCGCCGCCGGCCGGGCGGCGCGCGCTCACGCCGGCACCTGGCCGCTCTGGTCGGCGGCGCTGGCCAGGTCGCTGGCGGCGGCTTGGCCGTTGCGCTGGCCGGCCTCCAGCTCGACGCGGTTGCGCCCGCCGGCCTTGCTGCGGTACAGCGCGCGGTCGGCGCGGGCGATCATTTGCGCCAGCGTGTCGTCGGCGACCACGCTGGTCACGCCGAAGCTGCAGGTCTTGCCGCCGCCGACGCGGAAGACGTGGCCGGCGATTTGTTCGCGCAGCTTCTCGGCCAGCAGGGCGGCACCCTCCAGTTCGGTGTCGCGGCACACCAGCAGGAACTCCTCGCCGCCCCAACGGCCGACCACGTCGACCGCCCGCGTGCCCTTGGCCAGCAGGTCGGCCATTTCGGCCAGCACGATGTCGCCGGCCTGGTGGCCGAAGGTGTCGTTGACGCGCTTGAAATGGTCGACGTCGAGCAGCATCAGCGAGAACGGGTTGCCGCAGCGCTGGTAGCGCTTGATCTCGTCGTCGAGCACCTGGTCCAGCCGCAGGCGGTTGCACAGGCCGGTCAGGCGGTCGGTGATCGACAGGCGGTCGAGTTCGCGGTTCTTTTCCTGCAACTGCTCGCTGACGGCCTGTTGCGCCCGCAGCGCCTGCTGCAACTGTCCGGTGCGCTCGAGCACCTTGCGTTCGAGCGACTGGTTCAGCTCCTGGGTCTGGGCGTCCTTGGTGGTGAGCAGCTGGTTCTGGTTCTCGATCAGGGCGATCTTGTCGTGGATCGCCGCCTGCATGCGGGCGAAGCTGTGGGCCAGGCGGCCCAGTTCGTCGTGGCGGTCGAGGCCGTCCAGCTTGGGCATCTTGCCGGCCGGCGCGGCGTCGTCGGATTCGCCGGCGTGGTAGCGCGCCAGTTGCTCGGCCTTCAAGGTCAGCGTCAGGATCGGGCCGGTCAGGCGGCCGGCGAAATAGATCGCGCAGCAGATGCCGAACACCAGGGCCAGCAGGCCCAGCGCGCCGGCCAGCAACACCAGCCGCAGCACCGAGGCGCGGATGTCGTCGCGCGAGGCGACGCCGACGATGGCGAAGGGGGTGCCGTCCAGGTGCTGGCGGCGGAAGGCGATCGAGCCGTAGCGCTCGGGGATGTCGCTCCAGCTGCGCCAGGCGGCGCTGGCTTTCCAGAAGTCGCTGCGCTCGGCGCTGCTGAAGCCCGGCTGGAGCGGCAGCACCACCCTGCCCGACAGGTCGCTGGCGGCGATCGAGACGAAGCCGCTGTGGCCGATCTGCAGCTGACCGAACAGCTTTTGCTGGATCTGCCCGAAGTCGAGCAGCAGCACCACGCTGGCGCCGGGCAGCGGCCGGCCGTCCTTGAGCACCGGGCGCTTGAGCAGCAGCACCTGCTGCGACGGGCCGGCGCGCAGGCGGCGCAGGTCGAGCACGCTGGCGCCGCGCGCCGGCAGGCGGGCGATCAGCTCCAGCCCGGCGGCCACGCCGTTGCCGTCGCGGCTGAATTCGAAGCGCTGGTCGTCGCTGTAGATCACCTGTTGGTCCTGGATCAGGAACACCTGGCTCAGCCACGGCTCCTGGCCGCGGATCTTGCTGAAGAAGTTGTGCAGGTTGGGCACGAAGATGCCGGCCACCTCGGGGTCGCCGAACATGGCGTCGACCAGCGGATGGACGGCCCACTGGTCGAGCGCGCTTTCGCGCACGTCGAGGAAGTTGCTCAGCAGGGCGGCGCTCTGGCGCAGGCTCTGTGCCAGTTGCACGTCCGATTCCTGGCGCAGGCTGTTGGCGCCCAGCAGTGCCATCACGCACGTCAGCAGGCAGACCACGGCGACGACGATGGCGCCGGTCATGGCGATCAGCCGGGCGCGGATGGAGTGCTTCAGGATGTGGCGGGCGGCAACAATCATCGTGTGCGGAGTCGGTTGAATCCGCCTGCGGGTTTGGGCGGGCGGGTGTTGTGTGTTGGTTCGTGATGTGTCTGGCGACCTTGACAATTCATTTGCCAAAATTGCAGGCTATTTTACCCCACGCAAGGACTCGTGCCGGAGTGAAAGTAATTCGTGGAGGCGGCCGGTTAGTTCAGCGTGCCGAACACCTTGCCGATCAGTTTGCTGCCGCTGCCGATCGGGTCCTTGCGGATGGCTTTTTCCTCTTCGCCGATCATGACGAACAGGCCGTCGAGGGCGCGCTGGGTGACGTAGTCCTCGACCGTGTTGTTGCCGCCGCCGGCCAGGCCCAGCTTGGAGGCCTGGCCCATGGCGTTGTTGTACTGCGCCGAGAGGTTGGAGCGGTCGGTGACTTTTTTGACGATGGGCAGGAATTGCACGCCGAGCTTGGCGCCGGTTTTTTCGCGGAAGAAGTCGGTGACCGAGGTGTCGCCGCCCATCAGGATGTTCTTGGCGTCGCTCACCGTCATCGACTTGAGGGCGCCGAGCAGCAGCGGCTTGGCCAGCGGCACGGCGGCCTCGGCGGCGCGGTTCATCGCCAGGCTCAGCTCGTCCAACTGCTGGCCCTTGCCGGCCATGCGCAGCAGCGGGCGGGCCTGTTCCAGCAGACGCGGCAGGGGGATCTTGACCTTGTCGTTGTTCATGAAGCCGTTCTCCACGCCCAGCTTGCCGACGGCCGCCAGCGAACCCTTCTCCAGCGCCGCCTTCAGACCGCCGCTGGCGTCCTGGTTGGACAGCTCGGCCAGCGACAGCGCCCAGGCGCTCGAAGCGAGCAGGCAGAGCGGTAAAATCATCGTGGTGGCGCGGCGCAATGGGGACATGGTGCACTCCTGGTCGGGGCGGAAACGGGAAGCCGACAGGTTAGCATGAAGGCGGGCGGCGGCCTAGCGCCGCCCGGCCGGCGCCGGGCAAAACGCGCCGCCCGGAGCGTGGCGCGCCTTGCCCTTGCGTTTCTTTGCGTTTCTTTGCGTTTCTCTCAGGCCAGCAGCTTCAGCAAGGCGGCGGCGACGGCTTCCGAGGAGCCCGGATTCTGCCCCGTAATCAGCACGCCGTCGGTCTGCACGAACGAGGCCCAGTCCGCTCCCTTGGCGTAGATGGCGCCGTGTTCCTTCAGCATGTCTTCGACCAGGAAGGGCACCACCTGGCTCAGGCCGACGGCGTCTTCCTCGCTGTTGGTGAAGCCGGTGACGCGCTTGCCGCGCACCAGCGGCGAGCCGTCGGCCGCCTTGACGTGGCGCAGCACGCCGGGCGCGTGGCAGACCGCGGCGACCGGTTTGCCGGCGGCCACCATCGCTTCGATCAGGGCGATCGAGGCGCGGTCTTCGGCCAGATCCCACAGCGGGCCGTGGCCGCCCGGGTAGAACACGGCGTCGAAGTCGGCGGCCGCGACCTCGGCCAGCTTGCCGGTCGCGGCCAGCGCGGCCTGGGCCGCCGTGTCGGCCTTGAAGCGGACGGTGGCGGCGGTCTGCGATTCCGGCTCGTCGCTCTTCGGATCGAGCGGCGGCTGGCCGCCCAGCGGCGACACCAGCGTCAGCGTGGCGCCGGCATCCTTCAGCGCGTAGTAGGGGGCGGCGAATTCCTCCAGCCAGAAGCCGGTTTTCCGGCCGGTGTTGCCCAGTTCCTCGTGCGAGGTCAGTACCATCAAGATGTTCATAGCGTTTCCTGTCTTGTGAGTGTGGGTGTGCGTGTGAGTGTGCCGGCCGGCTTACAGCGCCGCTTCGAGGATGACGCGGCTGCGCGCCAGGTCGATGTCGCGGTGCTCGCCCAGGCTGGTCATGCCGTGTTCGGCCAGCTGGACCAGCACCGCTTCGACCGCCTCCCGGCCCAGCCCGTAGCCGGACAGGCGGGTGGCGATGCCCAGGCCCTCGAAGAAGTCGCGGGTGCGGGCGATGGCGGCGTCGACGCGTTCGTCCTCGCTGCCGCTGTCCTTGGCGATGCCCCAGACCCGCTCAGCGTATTGCAGCAGCTTGGCGCGCTTCGTGTCGCGCTGTACGTTGAGCAGCGAAGGCAGCACGATGGCCAGGGTGCGGGCGTGGTCGATGTCGTACAGCGCCGTCAGTTCGTGGCCGATCATGTGGGTGGCCCAGTCCTGCGGCACGCCGGCGCCGATCAGGCCGTTCAGGGCCAGGGTCGCCGTCCACATCAGGTTGGCGCGGGTGGCGTAGTCGCCGCTGTCGGCCACGGCCTGCGGCGCGATTTCGATCAGGGTTTGCAGCAGGCCCTCGGCGAAGCGGTCCTGCGCCAGCGCCTGCACCGGATAGGTCAGGTACTGCTCGACGGTGTGGACGAAGGCGTCGACCAGGCCGTTGGCGATCTGCTTGGTCGGCAGCGTGAAGGTCTTGCTCGGGTCGAGGATGGAGAACTTGGGGAACAGCAGGGCGCTGCGGAAGGGCAGCTTGGTGTGCGTCGCCTTGAGGGTGACGACGGCGCCGTTGTTCATCTCCGAGCCGGTGGCCGGCAAGGTCAGCACGGTGCCGAACGGCAGCGCTTGGGCGACCTTGGCGCCGCCGCTCTGGGCGATGTCCCACGGCTCGCCGTCGTACAGCGCGGCGGCGGCGACGAACTTGGTGCCGTCGATGACCGAGCCGCCGCCGACGGCCAGCAGGAAGTCGAGTTTTTCGGCGCGCACCTTGGCCACGGCGCCCATCAGCGTCTCGTAGCTCGGGTTCGGCTCGATGCCGCCGAACTCCTGCACCACGCGGCTTCCCAGCGCGGCGCGCACCTCGGCCAAGGTGCCGGTCTTCTCGGCGCTGGCGCCGCCGAACAGGATCAGGACGCGGGCCTCGGCCGGCACCAGCTTGGCCAGCTTGGCCACCGTGTTGGCGCCGAAAACGATCTTGGTGGGGTTGTGGAATTCAAAATTCTGCATGCTGCGCTCCTAAATTAGACTGGTCGTCTAGCGTGAGGGTGAAAAAAACGCGCCGGCGACGGGCCGGCGCGGTGCTTCTTTGCTTCTGTTCTTTCGTGTCGCGTCGATTCAGCCCGGCGTGGCCGCCGGCAGATGCAGCATCGCCAGCGTGGCCTGCAAGGCGCCGTGCAGCGCGCTCGGCTCGCGCCGCAGCTTGGTCAGCATGGCCGCGCCCAACCACAGCTGGTACAGCGCCAGCGCCATCTGCGGCGCCGCGCCGACCTCGCGCAGCGAACCGTCGGCCTGCGCCTGGGCGATGCAGGCGCCGAGTTTGGCGATGATCTGGTTGGTGCCGTTCAGCAGGGCCAGGCGCATCGCTTCGGACATGTCGGCCACTTCGCTGCTCAGTTTGACCACCAGGCAGCGGCAATCGCTGCAAGCCTGCTCCTGCGGTCCGGTCCAGCTGCGCCAGTAAGCCATCAGCCGCTCGGCGCCGGTCAGGCCGGGCTGGCCCAGCAGCACGTCCATCTCGGCCAGATAGCCGGCCATGTAGTTTTCCAGCAGCGCCTCGCCGAACAGCTCCTTCGACTTGAAGTAATGGTAGAAGGAACCCTTGGGCACGCCGGCCGTCGTCAGGATCTCGTTCAAGCCCACGGCGGCAAAGCCTTTGCCGGTGATGATGGACTTGCCCGTGTCGAGGATGTGCTGGCGGACGTCGTGGTGTTCAGTGTTCATGGATCGCATCATACAGTAAAAATAGACCAGTCGTCTAGTCGGCGATGCAATGGGATGGCGGGACCGTAAGCAGTATCAAATTGTCCGCCCCTAGACCTTGCTAAGATCGTTGGCCGGCTGACGAGGTCGCGCTCGATCGCAGCCGCCAGGCCGAAGAATATGGAAATCTGATGAGGGCAAAGAAGCAGCAGAAGACGAACTGGAGGGATCGTGGTCATGATGACGTGCGGGAGTTGGACTCTGCGCATAAGCTGCCGGCCGAAGACATCGTCGAGGCTGCAAATGAAATCGCTATGGCATTGCTCGTGCCTTTAAGCACCGGCATGGTGATTGTGTCTATCTCCGGCCCGCAAAAAAGTAAAGGCGAGGAGACCTCGCCTTATACCTTGCTTGTTGGTGACCCTGTGCAGCGCAGGAGAAGAGGTCTCACACGACACAAATTCCGGGGCATCGATGGTGTTCCGCCGCTAGCTATGGTCCCCCGGGACAGCTAGTTTTGCGCTCTTCATCGACAATTATAGCGTCTCTGATGGTTGTTGCCGAATTTGTTCGCTTGCCTTTGACGAATCTGTCCGTACGGAAAAACGCCGGCTCGCGCCGCCGTCACAGCGCCTTGCTGCACATGCGGAAGTCCGGGTCCTCCTCGTAGGACTCGATGTGGAAGCCCAGGCTGGCCATCAGCTTGAGCATGCCGCTGTTCTTGACCAGCACCAGGCCGTCGATCTGGCTCAGGCCCTTGTCGCGCGCCACGTCCATGATCGCCAGCATCAGCCGGGTGCCCAGGCCCTGGCCGCTGAAACGGTCGTCCACCACCAGCGAGAATTCGCAGCTGCTGCGGTCCGGATTGGCGATGTAGCGCGACACGCCGATGATGCTGTCGGTTTCGACGAAGTCGCCGTCCGGGCCGGGCGTGCGGATGGTTTGCACCGCCACCAGCGCCATTTCGCGGTCGTAGTCGATCAGCGTGTAGCGCGCCAGCATCGGCACCGACAGCTCGCGCAGCGACGAGGCGAAGCGGTAGTAGCGCGACTTTTCCGACAGGCCGCGCACGAAGTCCTGCAGCATCGCGGCGTCGTCCGGCTGCACCGGGCGCAGCGTGTACTGGCCGCCGCCGCGCATCGGCCAGTCCTGCGTGTAGTTCGACGGGTAGGGCAGGATGGCCAGGTGGTCGTAGCCGTGCGCCGACGGCGGCGCCGCGTCGACGACGATGCGGGCGTCGACCACCAGCGCGCCGTGTTCGTCGACGATCAGCGGGTTGATGTCCATCTCGCGCAGCTGCGGCAGTTGGCACACCATCTCCGAGACGCGCAGCAGCATGTGTTCGATCGCCTCCCGCTTGGCCGGCGGCGCGCCGCGCCACTCGCCCAGCATGTCGGCCGCGCGCACCCGGCCGATCAGGCGCTGCGCCAGGAACAGGTTGAGCGGCGGCAGTTCGATGGCGCGGTCGTTGATCAGTTCTATCATGGTGCCGCCGGCGCCGAAGCTGATGGCCGGGCCGAACAGGTGGTCGGTGACGACGCCGATGTACAGCTCGCGGCCGTTGCGCTTGCCGGCCATCTTCTGGATCGTCACGCCGTTGATGCGGGCGTCCGGTTCGAGCCGGCGCACGGTGACCATCATGTCGGCGTAGACGTCGCGCACGGCGGCGGCGTTGAGCACGTTGAGCACCACGCCCTGCACGTCGGACTTGTGCGAGATGTCGGGCGAGTCGATCTTCAGCGCCACCGGGTAGCCCAGCTGGCTGGCGATCAGGATCGCCTCGCTGGCGCTGCGCGCCAGGATGGTCTGGGTGATGGGGATGTGGAAGGCGGCCAGCAGCGCCTTCGACTCCATCTCGGTGAGCACCTTGCGCCGCTCGGCCAGCACGCTTTCGATCAGCAGGCGGGCGCCTTCCAGATCCGGCTCGGCCAGTTGCGACAGCGGCGGCGGCGTCTGGTGCAGCAGTTGCTGGTTCTGGTAGAAGGAGGCGATGTTGCTGAAGCCGTCGACCGCCGCCTCCGGCGTGCGGAAGGTGGCCAGGCCGGCGCCGTTGATGATCTGGCGCGCGGCGGCGACCTTCTCGTCGCCCATCCAGCAGGTCAGCAGCGGCTTGCCCAGGCCGGCGTTGAGGGCGCTCACCGCCTCGGCCACGGCGGCCGGGTCGCCGCCCAGCTTGGGCGAGTAGATCACCAGGATGCCGTCGACCTGGGCGTCGCGGGCGCAGGCCTGGATGGCGCTGCAGAAGTGTTCCGGGCCGGCTTCCTCGGACAGGTCGAGCAGGTTGCTCAGCGTGGCCTGGGGCGGCAGCAGCGGCGCCAGCGCCTGCGCGCCGGCGCTGGACAGGCGGGCCAGTTGCAGCCCCAGTTCGCCGATCCAGTCGGCCGCCAGCACGCCGGGGCCGCCGCCGTTGGTGACGATGGCCAGCCGTGGCCCGACCGGGCGGTAGCGCGAGGCCAGGCATTTGGCGGCCGAGAACAGCTGGACGAAGGATTTCACCCGCACGGCGCCGGTGCGGCGCAGCGCCGCGTCGAACACTTCGTCGCTGGCGACGATGCTGCCGGAGTGGGTCAGCGCCGCCAGCGAGGCGGCCGCCGCGTTGCCGGCCTTGAGCACCACCACCGGCTTGGTGTTGGCGGCGCCGCGCAGCGCCGACAGGAAGCGGCGCGCGTCGGTCAGCCCCTCCATGTAGATGACGATCGACTGGGTGGCCGGATCGGTGGCGAGGAAGTCCAGCGTCTGCGCCAGGTCGACCGCCGTGTTGGGGCCGAGCGAGACGACGGTGGAAAAGCCCACCGCGTTCTTGCTGCCCCAGTCGAGGATGGCGGCGGTCAGCGCGCCGGACTGCGAGATCAGCGCCAGGCTGCCCGGCTGCGCCAGGTGGCCGGCGACGCTGGCGTTGATGTTCAGGCGCGGCCGCTGGTAGCCCAGGCAGTTCGGCCCGAGCAGGTGGATGTCGTGCTTGCGGGCGATGGCGTGCAGCTCCTTGGCCAGCGCCGCCGGCACGCCGGCCGAGATGACCAGCGCGGCGCGGCACTGGATGCGCCCGGCCACCTCCAGCGCGAAGGCCAGTTCCTCGTTGGGCAGGGCGATGATCGCCAGGTCGGCACGCGATTGCGCCAGGTCGGCCAGGGTGCCGCTCATGCCGACGTCGAGGAAGGTCACCGGGCCGGCGAAGCCGCCCTGTTCGAGCTGGGCGCGGATGCTGCGGCCGTAGCCGCTCTGGCTGTCGGGCTGGTCGGCCTTGCCGGCGAAGACCACCATCGACTTGGGCGAGAACAGGGGGCTGAGGTAGTGGATTTCCATCGTCGAATCGCTTTAAAAATGTGGGCCGGGCGGACTAGTCGTCCAGTCCCAGCAAAACCTTGACGTGGGCGGCGGCGCTGCGCGCCAGCGAGGACAGCTCGTAGCCGCCCTCCAGGCAGGAAACGATGCGGCCCTGGCAGTGGCGCTGCGCCACCGCGACGATCTGCCGGGTGAGCCAGGCGTAGTCGGCCTCGACCAGGCCGAGGTTGCCCATGTCGTCGTCGCGGTGGCCGTCGAAGCCGGCCGAGACGAAGATCAGTTGCGGCCGGAAGCGCTCCAGCGCCGGCAGCCATTGTTCGCCGACGGCGGCGCGCATCGGTTCACCGCCCGAGCGCGCCGGCAGCGCCACGTTGAGCATGTTGGGGCCGCGCGGCCGGTTGCCGCTGAAGGGGTAGATCTTGTCCTCGAAGATGGAGCACATCAGCACGCGCTCGTCGTGGTGCAGGATGTCCTCGCTGCCGTTGCCGTGGTGGACGTCGAAGTCGATCAGGGCGACCCGCTCCAGGCCGTGCACATTGAGGGCGTGGCGGATGCCGACGGCGACGTTGTTGAAGAAGCAGAAGCCGCCGGCGGCGTCGCGCTCGGCGTGGTGGCCGGGCGGGCGCACGTTGCAGAAGGCGATGCCGGCGCCCTTGGTCAGCACCAGGTCGGTGGCCAGCACGGCGGCGCCGGCGGCGCGCAAGGCCGCCCGGTGGGTGTGCGGGTTCATGCTGGTGTCCGGGTCGACCTGCACCGAGCCGTCGACCGGCGACAGCGCGGCGATGGTGTGCAGGTGCAGCTTGGAATGGGCCTGGGCGAGTTGTCTTTCCGTCGCCAGCGGGGCGTCGAAGGGCTGCATGAAATCGAGCAGGCCCTTGATCAGCAACATGTCGTTGATCGCGCCGATGCGCGCGGGCGATTCGGGGTGTTGCTCGCCCATCGTGTGTTTCAGGCAATCCGGATGGGAAATGTAGGCTGGCAGCATCGTGGACGGGGCCGGTGGGCTTGCGTTGCGGGCCGACGCGGCGCGGGCCGGCCGTGGTCGTGGTGGTGAACGAAGGCAATATGACGACAATATATCGTGCTTCAGTGTAGTGAGATAGATCAAATATTTCGTTGATCCAGATCAAAAATGCCGCTGTGGCGACGAACTTGCCAAACGCTAGGCTAGCGGTTCGGTCGGTTAAAGGTGCGTCGAGTGAGCTGAAGTCGTCGTTCCGCATCGGCGGAGCGCCGCGCAGGCGGGAATCCATGCGGCGCTAGACGGGATGCGGCGTATGGGTTCCCGCTTTCGCGGGAACGACGGGGTTTTAGAGCTGCCCTTAAACGACGGGGTTTTAGAGCTGCCCTTGAACGATGGGTTTTTAGAGTTGCTCTTAATCGGCGGCGGCCGTTGTTGCGTCGCAACGCAAGGCCGGGCCGCTGCGGCGCGGCGGCGTGGAACGCTCGAATTGCGACGGCGTCGGCAGCAGGGCCGCCAGCGTGGCGGCGATGCGCAGCAGCTCGGGCGCGTCGGCGGCGGCGTCGTCGCTGGTGTCGTTGATGCAGAAGAAGGGCAGCCGGCCGAAGCGCGCCGCCAGCGCGGCGAACTGCGCGTCGGCGTCGGCGTCGCCGCTGCAAACGTACAGCGAGTCGGCCTGGCGCAGCACGGCCAGGCCGGTCTGCAGCATCCAGCGCGGCACCAGGTCGGGCAGCAGCGGCGGCGAGGCCCAGGAGCGGAACACCGTGCTGCGCACCTGGTCGAACAACTCCGCCGCCTCGCCCTCAAGCCGGCGCAGCGCGCTGGTCAGCATCGGCCGCGGCGAGTGGGCGAAGATGCGGGCGACGTGGCGGTAGCCGGGGTCGCGTTGCAACAGCCAGCGGCGCGACAGCAGCGAGGCGTTGACCAGCGCGCTCTCGTGCGGCTGCGGTTCGGCGTAGTCGGGCAGGGTGGCGTCCTCCTTGTAGACGGCCACGCCGGCGGCGCCGAACCACAGCGCCGGATCGAAGGGGGCGCCGAGGAAGACGTCGTCGTTCAGGTAGAGGAAGCGCTCGGCCAGGCCGGGGATGTGGTGCAGATACGATTCGATGTGGCCGGAGTCGAACACCGGCAGCGCCTCGGCCGGCAGCAGCGCGCGGTGGTCGACCAGGCTCAGGCCGGGGCCGGGCCGCAACCACGCCGGGCGCTGGCCGTCGGTGACGATGTAGACGTGGCCGTGGCCGGGGAAGAAGCGCTGCAGCGCGCGCAGGTTGTAGCGCAGCTCGCCGTTGTCGCGGTAGCGTCCCTGCACGTCGCCGTGGCGCGCCGGCAGCGCGCTGCCGTCGGCGCGCGCCAGGGCGGCGCGGCGTCTGGCCTGCCAGCGCGGATCGCTGCCGTCGACCCACAGGTAGACGATGTCGATGGCGCCGGCGTGGGCGCTGGCATCGGCGCCGGTGTCGATGTCGGTATCGGTATCGGTGTCGGTGTCGCTGCGCGTCGGCGGCGGCGGCGCGGCGGGGCGCGCGGCGCGGCCGGGGGGCAAGAGGTGATTGGTCATGGTGGCGGGGGCGCGCTCAGTGCTCGGCCCAGCGCTCCTTGACTTCGCAGATCTGCGGCAGGCGGCTCAGGAACAGGTCGACCAGGCGGGCGTCGAAGTGGCGCTCTTTTTGCTCTTCGAGGTAGGCGACCGCCTGCTCCACCGTCCAGGCCAGCTTGTAGGGCCGGGTCGAGGTCAGCGCGTCGAACACGTCGGCGATGGCGACGATGCGCGCCTCCAGCGGGATCTGCTCGCCGCTCACGCCGTTCGGGTAGCCGCTGCCGTCCCATTTCTCGTGGTGGTTCAGGGCGATGCGGCGCGCCAGGCCGAGCAGGCCGGTCTGGAATTCGCCGATGATCTCGGCGCCGATCGACGGGTGGGTCTGCATGATGGCCCACTCCTCGGCGTCGAGCTTGCCGGGCTTGCGCAGGATGTGGTCGGGGATGCCGATCTTGCCGACGTCGTGCATCGGCGCGGCGTGCAGCAGTTCGTCGGCCTCGTCCTGGTTCATGCCGCAGGCCTCGCCGAGGATGCGGGCGAAGTGGCTCATGCGGATCACGTGCAGGCCGGTCTCGTTGTCCTTGTACTCGGCGGCCAGGCCGAGGCGCTGGACGATGTCGAGCCGGCTCTGGCGCAGCTCGTCCATGTGCACCAGCGTCAGGTGGGTGCGCACGCGCGCGCGCACGATGGCCGGGCTGACCGGCTTGGTGATGTAGTCGACGGCGCCGGCGGCGAAGCCTTCGACCTCGTCCTCGGTGTCGGTCAGCGCGGTGACGAAGATGACCGGTATGTGGGCGCTCGCCTGGTCGGCCTTGAGGGCGCGGCAGGCCTGGTAGCCGCTCATGCCGGGCATCATCACGTCGAGCAGCACCAGGTCGGGCTGCTCCTGCCGCGCCAGTTCGATGGCGCGCGCGCCATCCTTGGCGAACAGCAGGCGGTAGTCGTTCTGCAGGATCTGGCGCAGCAGCTGCAGGTTGTTGGCCTCGTCGTCGACGGCCAGGATCAGGGGCTTGAGCTGCGGGTTTCTCATGGCGGTGCTTCCGTGGCGGCCGGCGCGACGCCGGCCAGCAAAGTGTCGAGGTGGAGTTGGGCGAGCTGGAAGTCGAAGTCGTCGACGGCGCGTTGCAGCGCGTCCAGGCCGGCGCCGGCGGCGCCGCCCAAGGTGGCGCGCAGCTCGGCCAGGGCGCCGTCGTCGAGGGCGCCACGGGCCAACTGTTGGCGCAGCAGGGTGCCGGCGCGGCGGGCCCGTTCGACCCGGCCCGGGCTGGTGTCGCCGGCGTCGCCGGCGGCGGCCGGCGGGTTGTCCGGCGCCGGGCGCAGCAGCGCGATGGCGGCGCGCGCGCTGGCCAGTTGTTCGCCCAGCGTGGCCAGCAGCGCCCGGCCGTCCGGCGTGGCGCCGTCCAGGTCGGCGGCAGGGTTCGCCGCGACCGCGTCGGCGCAGGCCTGTTCCAGTTGCGCCAGCGTGGCCGCCAACTGCTCCAGGCCCAGGTTGGCGGCCACGCCGCGCACCTTGTGCGCCAGCGTTTGCGCCGCCGCCGGGGCGGCGTCGTGCAGATGCTGCGCCAGCGTGGCGTCGACGCCGCCATAGTGCTGTTCGAAGTGGCCCAGGGCGCGCCGGTAGGCCGGCTCCTGCTCGGCCCAGCGGCGCAGGCCCAGGCGCTGGTTCAGCACCTGCGCCGGCGCCGCCGGCGCCGCCGTGGCGGCCTGCGGCGCCAGGCCGAGCACGCGGGCGATCTGCTGCGCCAGGCCGGGCCAGTCGACCGGCTTGGCGGCGAAGCCGTCCATGCCGGCGTTGACGCTGGCGCGGCGGTGCGCGTCGAGCACGCTGGCGGTCATGGCGATGATGGGCACGCGCTGGCGGCCGTCGCGCTCGGCTTGCGCGCGGATCGCGCGGGTGGCGTCGAGCCCGTCCATGTTCGGCATCTGCATGTCCATCAGGATCACGTCGAAGTCCTCCTTGGCGGCCAGCGCGACGGCGATGGCGCCGTCGCTGGCGCCGACCATGCTGTGGCCGCGCCGGCTCAGTTGCAGGTGCAGCAGTTCGAGGTTCTGCGCCACGTCGTCGGCCGCCAGCACGCGCAGCGGCGGCAGCTCGATCGCCGCGCCGGCCCGCTCGCGTTCGACGCCCAGCTCGGCCGGCACCAGCGGCAGCAGCACGTGGAAAGTGCTGCCCTCGCCCTCGACGCTGTCGGCCCACAGGCGGCCGCCCATCAGCGTGACCAGCTGCTTGCAGATGGTGGTGCCCAGGCCGGTGCCGCCGTAGCGCCGCGTCATCGAGGCGTCGGCCTGGGTGAACGGGTCGAAAATGGCGCCCAGGCGCTGCGGCGCGATGCCGATGCCGGTGTCGCGCACCAGCAGGTGCAACTGGCCGTCCTGCCGTCCGGCGTGCAGGCTGACGCCGCCGCTGGCGGTGAACTTGATGGCGTTGTCGAGCAGGTTGGTGAGCACCTGGCGGATGCGCAGCTCGTCGCCGCGCAACGCCGGCGGCAGCGCCGGGTCGTAGCGCAGGTCCAGGGTCAGGCCCTTGGCGCGGGCGCCGGCGCCCAGCGTCGAGGCCAGCTCGTCGATCAGGCCGAGCAGGCTGAAGTCGCTCTGTTCGAGTTCGACGGCGCCCTTGTCCAGCTTGGCCGTGTCGAGCACCTCGTTGAGCAGGCGCAGCAGCGCGCGCCCGGCGTTGCGCACCGTGTCGAGCTGGCGCCGCTGCTCCGGCGCCAGCTCGCCGTCGAGCAGCACGTCGGTGAAGCCGAGGATGGCGTTCATCGGCGTGCGGATCTCGTGGCTCATGTTGGCGACGAAGGAGGCGCGCGCGGCGGCGGCCTGCTCGGCCTTTTCCTTGGCCAGGCGCAGCTCGTCCTCCATCAGGCGCCGCTCGGTGATGTCGAGCACCACGCCGTCGAGCCAGCGCGCCGCGCCGGCGTCGTCGCGCACCGGCGCGCCGTTCTCCCACAGCCAGCGGATGCCGCCGTCGGCGTGGCGCAGGCGGTACTCGACCAGGAAGGTCTGGTCGTTGGCGATGGCGTGTTCGATCGCCGCGTCGAGGCGGGCGCGGTCGTCCTCGTGGATCAAGTCGGCGAAGCGGCGGCGCGGCGCGGCGCCGAGGAAGTCGGCCGCCGGGTGGCCGGTGACGCGCTCGACGGCGTCGCTGATGAACAGCAGCGGGTGGCCGCGCTCGACCAGGCTGCGGTAGCTGATGCCGGGGATGTTGCCGATCAGCGAACGGAACTGCCGCTCGTTGTCGTGCAGCGCCTGCACCATGGCGCGCCGCTCGCTGATGTCGGTGATGAAGCAGACGAACAGGTCGCGCTCGGCCAGGCGGGCGTGGCCCAGCGCGCGGCGGATCGGCACCACGCTGCCGTCCTTGCGCTTGCCCAGCACCTCGCTGCCCTTGTCGAGGATGCCGGCGTCGCTGGTGCGCAGGTAGTTGAGCAGGCCGCTGCGGTCGGAGCGTTCGGGGTCGGCGATCAGCAGGCTGATGTTGCGGCCCATGATCTCGCCGCGCTGCCAGCCGAAGATGCGCTCGGCCGAGGCGTTGAACTCGTGGATCACGCCGTCGCCGTCGACGGTGACGACGCCGTCGACGGTGGTGGTGAGCAGGGCGCGCATCCACGCCTCGCTCTCGCGCAGGCTGTGGAACAACTGGCGGTAGCGCAGCATGCCGTTGGTGGCCATGACGAACACCGAGAAGGCCACCGTGATCAGCGACACCGCCAGCGCCAGGAACAGGCCGTTGGACGAGCCGTTGGCGCCGGCCGGCACCTGGCCGATGAAGCGCGCCGCCGCCATGCCGGTGTAGTGCATGCCGGCGATGGCGCAGCCCATCACCGTGGCGGCGGCCAGCAGGGCGCGCCCCTCGCTCAGGCCGCGCAGGCCGCGCAGGCCGAAGCGCACCCACAGCGCCAGCGTGGCCAGCACCACCGCCACCACGATCGACAGGCCGAACATCAACGGATCGTAGTGCAGCGCCAGGTTCATGCGCATGCCGGCCATGCCGGTGTAGTGCATCGCGCCGATGCCGGCGCCGACCAGCACGCCGCCGACCAACAGGCCCCAGCCGGTCAGGCGCTTGCGCGAGATCAGCGACAGCGCGACGAAGGAGGCCACCACGCTGGGCAGCAGCGACAGCAGGGTGGTGGCCGGGTCGTAGTCGACGCGGGTGCACAGGTCGAAGGCCAGCATGCCGATGAAGTGCATGGCCCAGACGCCGCTGCCCAGCGCCAGGCTGCTGGTGAGCAGGACCAGCGGGCGCAACTGGCGGCTGGCGCTGGCCTGGCCGGCCATCTGCAGTCCCATCCAGGAGGAGAAGATGGCCACCAGCAGCGACAGCGCGACCAGCGCCGGGTCGTAAGTGCCGTAGGCCAGCAACGATGGGTCGGCGGGCGGGGTGAACAGCTCGCGCAGGAGAGCTAAGTCCATGGCATGAATTCGAGTGAGGAAGGAGGGGTGTCGCGGCCCCAGTATCTCATTTTTTCAGGGAAACTGTTGCCCTGGGTCTAGAATCGCTTGCGGATGTTCACACCGCGGCGCGGCGGCGTGCGCCCGTGTTGTGCTGCGAGGATTGTATATTTGTCACCGGATGTCAGGCAATCGGTTTGTGTTGCTGTGGTTTTTTGTCGAAGGCCGGCCGGCTGGCTTGAGTGGCGTGCGATGTGGTAAATTGGTTCAAATTCGAACCGTATGCCGCCGCCGATCCACCCATCCGCCTTTTTGAGCCGCCATGAAACCAGCCTCCTCGCCGCACGGCACGCAAACCTGGCTGTCCGCCGTCCGCGCCTACAACCTGTGCGAGATGGTGGTCGGTGCGCGCCTGGCCGCGATCGATCTGCGCATCGGCGACCTGGAGGTGCTGGCCACGCTGGCGACCAAGCCCGGCTTGAGCCAGCGCGAACTGGCGGCGCGCTGCTTCGTCACCAAGAGCGGCGTCAGCATGCTGTTGACGCAGATGGCGGCGCGCGATTGGGTGCGCCGCGAGGACGATCCGGCCGACGCCCGCGCCAAGCGGCTGTTTTTGACCGAGCGGGGCATGGCCCTGGCGGCGCGCGCCATGCGCGTCCAGGCGGAGGTGGTGACGGCCATGGTGACGGGCAGCTCGCCGGCCGAGATCGCGGCGGTGGGCGTGACGATGGAGCGCGTCTGCGCGCGGCTGGAGGCGCTGCGCCTGGCGGACCGGCGGGGCGCCTGAGCCGCCCGCCCGGGCCGCCGGCTATTTCGCCGGCGCCGTGGCCTGCGCTTCGAGCAGCGCGGCGATCACCTCGGCCGGCGCGACCACGCCGTGCTTGCCCTTCAAGACGCCCTTCGAGGTGCCCTCGGCGATGATTTTGTCCTTGATCGTGAAGTGGTGCGTCATGTAGAAGTGCCGCTCGTCCCAGTGGGTCAGGTGCAGGGTCGCGGTGAAGCGCTGGAACACGCCGAGCGACTTGCGGTAGTTCATGGTGTGCTCGGTGATGATCGGCATCCAGCCGCGCTGTAGCATGATGCGCGCCAGGCCGGAGCGGATGAACAGGTCGACCCGGTTCAGGTCGCACAAGGTCAGGTAGCGGCCGTTGTTGACGTGCAGATTGAGATCCAAGTCGTTGGGAAAGGTCAGCAGCGACAGTTCGCTGGTGGCCGGACCGACCGGCAGGCGGGGACGGAAGAAGGAGCTGAGCAGCACATACAACAGCCTGACGAACAGATTCATGGGGGAGGCTCCGATCGCTTGTGCGGATTTGGTTCAATACTGAACGATATGGTTCAATATTGAACCATTATTGCGGCGGGCGCAAGCAAAACCTCGACGCCTGGCGCGACGAGGCTTGTCTTTTTGTTATTATTCGTCCTGGGTTGGCGACACCGCCCAAGGCGACTGAAACGCGGTCTTTACAACAGCCGTCAACCGCACCGCCGGTTCTGGCAGCGTGCCCTTGTTGATAGGCAAGATCATCCTGTATCGTGTGATCTTTCCTTGCCGATGATATTCGAATTGGCAACAATGACAACCCTAGCTCTATCGGAGACAGCAATGGCAGGTCAAGAAGTCACATTCGACGAGGTTGCGGCGGCGGCCAACAGCTTACAGAACGACGGCAAGCGGGTGACCATCGAAGCCGTGTCCGACTTGTTTGGCGCCGCCGCCGCCGCTCCCGCCAGCGTCCATCGGCACCTGACGGCGTGGCGCGCCAGCAGCGCCAAACCGACGGAAGTGCCCATCCCGGATCTGCCGGAGACGCTGGCCGCCGCGCTGGGCAGCTGGGCCCAGCAATTCGCGGTGGATTCCGGCGCCGGCAGCCAGGATGCGCTGGAACAATCGCAGAACGACGTGGCGGACCTGCTGGAACAGGTGGCCAGCCTGACCGAGGCCCGCGACGAGGCCCTGGCGACCCTGGAGGAGCGCGCCGAAAGCATCACGCGGCTGACCGCCGAGCTGCGCGACGCCCGCAACGTGGCCACCGACGCCCTGGTCGGCAAGGCCAAGGACCGCCTGGCCATCGACGGCAAGGACAACCAGTTGGCCGATCTGCGCTCGCAGATCGAACGCAATGTGGCGGCTTCGGCGGCGGAGTCCGACGCCCGCCTCACGGCCGAGATGGAATTGGTCGGCGCCGTCACCGCGCGCGACAATTTCGCCGCCGAGATCAAGGAGCTGCGCAGCCAGCTCGACGCCTGTCAAGCCGAGCGCCGCGCCGCGCGGGGCTAGAAGTAGGCCGGCCACGCCCGCGGGCGTGAATAACCCATGTGCGCTTTGACGGCCCGGACGAATACTCGACCGGGCCGTCGTTCTTTGGTGCGGCGCAATGGCGGGGGCGAAGATGACCTGGCGCCGCTGCGCCCGCGCCGGGCTGGCGCCGGGAAAATTAAGGCGCGTCCACCCAGGCGCTCATCGTGGTGTTCATGTCACGCACTTTCGCCAACTGATAGCTGCGATAGTTGGCGCCTGTCACATTGAACGTCGAGTCCTGATAGCTGAAATCATAGACCCACAGCGCGGACAGGCGCACGCGGTTGTCCAGGATGGCCGTCGTGACCTCGTCGAACTTCTCGCGCGCAGTCATCAGCTTGCCTTTCTCGTTGGCGCCAAACTCGCCAAGGAAGAAGGCGCGCTGTTCGCGCTTGGACTGCGCCATGGCGGCGGCCAGCACCTGGCTATAACTACCCGCGTGCTTACCGAAGTACAGTTTTATATCTTCCGGTTTGTCCGGGTCGGGATCTATGTACAAGTGCATGGTCAATGTCTTCAGCGGCGCCGGCTCATTGCTGGAAAGGTAGAGGCCGAACTCTGTCTCCGTATCCGGCGTCCAGCTCGCGGGCTTGCCGAAGACGAGATTGTAGGCGCAGTAGCGCGGCACATTATTGCCGCTGAAGATGGGATTGTGCGTGTCGAACTTCTCCACCGTTTCCGCGAAAGCCGCCAAGGCCCGCAAATAATCGTCCCTGACGATCTTGTCCAGCAATGCGCCTGGCTTTTTCGGATCTGGCGAATCTGGGGGCAGTGAGCCCTCCGGGACACTAACCGGCTTGTAGACGTGGTTGGTGTCCTTCAGATCGATGAAACTGCTGCCCTCATTGGCGAATTCCCAGCCCCACAACGCAGGATGGCCCTCGTAGCGCTTCACCAGCTGCGTCGTGATGCTGACCATGGCCTTGCGGGTAGCGCTGTCCGCCTTGCCCCAGGCAGGCATGCGCTCTCCCTGAAGGTCGGAGAAGCCGGTCCAGTTGAAGAACAGGTTCATCACCACGCCGACGTTCTTATTCTTCGCGTAGTCCATGAAATCGTCCAGGCGCCTCAACACTTCCGGTTTGAGTCCGTCCTTGCTGTCGTTCAAAACAGTCCTCAGATCGTTCGGCCAGAAGCCGATCGTGTTCATGCGGAAGAACGGAATATTGTTTCTACTCAGTTCGTTTATGCCATCTTGGTAGTTCAGATTGTTCCGCGTGAAGGCATTGAAGTAATTGACCCCCACGCCGTGGAAGGGCTGGCCATTCTTGTAGTACTTGTCTCCCACGACGGTCAGTGGACCGGCATAGGCTTGGCTGGCAAAAATCAGAGCGGAACCCAACAGAGCAGTCAGTGCTTTCAATTTCATACATTGCCTTCATGAAGTGGCTTCGGCAGCTTTTTTACACGTGTAAAAGGCCAGCGCAAGCCGATTAAGTAGCAAAACTGTAGCATTGCCATTCTGCCTATATTAACCAGCTTCAACTCTCACCAACTGTCACTTTTTGCAAAATATTTCACATTTGGGGAAACAAATCCACGTCAAAAAAACGCCACCCGCGATGGGGTGGCGTTTTTGCTGCGACATTCTGGCCGGCTCGGCCGGTCGTGCTCGGCTAGCGGGGCGCCGCAGGGGCTGGCGTTGGGAGATTGATACTAACACGGAGGAATTTGTATCGGTCCGCTCAATGCCGCCACTCATTTTGAAGGCATCTGTTGCGGTGGTGTATAGCGCTCGGCTAGATATGGGATGATTTTTTGTGCATACGCCCCAGCGCTGGGGATGGGGCCGGCGGGGCGGGCGCGCGTGCCGTGTAGCAGGAATAGGCCGCAGCCGAGAACTGCGAGGTCCGGAAACGACAACGCCCACTTGCATGAGTGGGCGTTGCGTGATGCGTGTTCTTGGTGGCCCGGGGCGGAATCGAACCACCGACACAAGGATTTTCAATCCTCTGCTCTACCAACTGAGCTACCAGGCCAAGGAGCAGAATTATAGCAGGCCGGAAAGAAATTGCAAGGAACTGTGGAAACTATTTATACCGCCGGGGCGGGGCGTCGGCGCCGGCCGTGGCGCCGCCATGCCGGCGCGGTCGATTCTCCCGGGCTACAAGGGCTATAATGGCCGGATGAACAGTCCATCCTCCCCCTCCATGCGGCGCTTCATCCAGAGTGATATTTGTATCGTCGGCAACGGCGCCATCGCCAAGACGGCGGCACTCGGATTCGCCCAGGCCGGGCAGAGTGTCACCCTGCTGTGTCCTTCAACGGCGCCGGCCCCGTCGGCGGCTGCGGCTTCCGCTCCCGCTGAGCTCGGCTGGGACGTGCGCGTCTTCGCCCTCAACCACACCGCCTTCCATTTGCTGTCCGCCCTCAAGGTGTGGGGCGCGCTCGACGCCGCCCGCGTCGCCCCGGTCGACGCCATGCTGGTCAACGGCGACGGCGCCCAGGCCGGCGCCCTCGGCTTCGACGCCTACGGCGCCCACACCGGCACGCTGGCCTGGATCGTCGAGGACCGCAATCTGAACCAGGCGCTCGACGCCGCGCTGCGCTTCGCCCAGAACGTGACGCTGGTGCAGGGCCGCGCCACCGGTTTGGTGCGCGACGCCGACAGCGCCACCGTGCACCTGGACGACGGCGCGGCCATCCAGGCCGCGCTGGTGGTCGGCGCCGACGGCGCCCAGTCCTGGGTGCGCGGCCAGTGCGACATCGGCATGGACTACCGCTCCTACGGCCAGTCCGCCGTGGTCTCGAATTTCCACTGCGAGCGGCCGCACCACGGCGCGGCGCAGCAGTGGTTCACCGGCGCCGAGGGCGTTGTCGCCCTGCTGCCGCTGCCGGGTAATATGGTCTCGCTGGTCTGGTCGGCGCCCGAGGCGCTGGCCGCCACGCTGCGCGCCGAGTCGGCCACGCAGCTGGCGGCCCGCCTGGCGCCGTTCGCCGCCGCCAAGCTGGGCCAGCTGACGCCGCTGCAGCCGGAGCTGGTGCGCGACTTCCCGCTGCGCCTGATGCGCCCGCACAGCATGGTGGCGCCGCGCGTGGCCCTGGTCGGCGACGCCGCCCACGTGGTCCATCCGCTGGCCGGCCACGGCATGAACCTGGGCTTCGCCGACGTCGAGCAGCTGGTGCGCACGATCGTCGAACGCGAGGCGCAGCGCGGCATCGGCGACCAACGCGTGCTGGCCCGCTATGCCCGCGCGCGCAAGGAGGACGTGCTGTTGATGCAGCTGGCCACCGACGGCTTGGCGCGTTTGTTCGGCACCGATTTGGAGCCGCTGCGCGTGGTTCGCAATTTCGGATTAAACTTGTTGGATAAACTGCCCATGCTCAAGCGGCGGCTGATCTCGCACGCCCTCGGCAAGCAGGGCTGAACCGATCAGCTCCGGCGTGGCCGGCATTCATCGTAATCCAGCGCGCGCCGGCCTTTGCCGGCGCCCGTCGTGTAGTAGTCATCGGAGATGGTATGAGAAAGAGCAAGATCGCCCTATTGTTATTGTCCGCGCTGGTCGCGTCCTGCGTCGGCGCCGAAACGCCGGTCGAGGAAACCATCAAAAAACTGATCGAGCCGCGCCTGGGCGACGGCGTCAAGGTCGACTCGGTCAAGGAAACGCCCTACGGCGGCCTGTACGAGATTCGCTTCAACGGCGAGATCCTCTACACCGATAAGAGCGCCACCTATCTGTTCTCCGGCCACGTCTACGACGCCGTCAACTCGGTCGACCTGACCAAGAAGCGCCTCGATGAGATCAACCAGATCAAATTCTCCGACCTGCCGTTGCAGCACGCGCTGAAGACCGTCAAGGGCGATGGCAAGCGCGTCATCGCCGTTTTCGAGGACCCCAACTGCGGCTATTGCAAGCGCTTCCGCCAGACCACCATGAAGGACCTCAACAACGTCACCGTCTACACCTTCATGTACAACATCCTGTCCGACGACTCCTTCGTCAAGTCGAAGAACATCTGGTGCGCGCCCGACCGCAACAAGGCCTGGGACGACTGGATGTTGACCGGCAAAGCCGCGCCGGCCGCGCCGGCCAGCTGCGGCGCCACGCCCAACGAGGCGGTGGTCGAGCTGGGCCACAAGTTGCGCATCAACGGCACGCCGGCCATCTTCTTCGCCGACGGCAGCCGCATCCCCGGCGCCATCGACCTGAAGGCGCTGGAAGCCAAGCTCGAATCGATCAAGCAGTAAACCAGTTTTTCGCGGGCCGCCGGCGGCGGTCCGTCGCGTCCCTTTGCCGCACCTGGCTTCACCGATGGTCCATGACAAAAGCGGGGTTCACCCGCTGCCTCAAGGCGCGCCGCCGTACGCGTGTCGCATGCTGTTCCGGCTTCCACTCCTCCAATCAGAACCCCGCCCCAAGGAGCAAAATAGATGATCACCCTGAATATCAACGGTAAAAACATGCAGGTCGACGCCGACCCGGCCACGCCCATCCTGTGGGCGCTGCGCGACAACCTGAACATGACCGGCACCAAATTCGGCTGCGGCGCGGCGCTGTGCGGCGCCTGCACGGTGCACCTGGCCGGCCAGCCGATCCGCTCCTGCATCACGCCGATCTCGGCCGCCGTCGGGCAGAAGATCACCACCATCGAGGCGATGGAGTCGGACAAGGTCGGCAAGGCGGTGCAGGAGGCCTGGGTCAAGCACGACGTGCCGCAATGCGGCTACTGTCAAAGCGGCCAGGTGATGAGCGCCACCGCGCTGCTGCGCTCCAACAAGGCACCCAGCGACGCCGACATCGACAACGCCATGAGCGGCAACATCTGTCGCTGCGGCACCTACCAACGCATCCGCGCCGCCATCAAAGACGCCGCCAAAACCATCGCCTAAGGGGAATGACATGCGCACTGAATGGCTGAATCAGGAATCGATGCAAACGGAAGTGGCGGCGCCGGCGGGCTTGTCGCGGCGCGGCTTCATGAAGGCCGGCGCGGTGCTCGGCGGTGGTCTGGTGCTGGGCTTCGTCATCCCCGGCGCGAACAAGTTCGCCAACGCGCAGGCCGCCAAGACGGTGTTCCAGCCGAACGCCTTCCTGCACATCGCGGCGGACAACAGCATCACCGTGCAGGTCAACCGGCTTGAGTTCGGCCAGGGCGTGCACACCGCCTTGCCGATGTTGATCGCCGAGGAGCTCGACGCCGACTGGGCGCAGATGCGCGGCGCGCTGGCGCCGGCCGGCGAGCAGTACAAGGACCCGGCTTTCGGCATCCAGATGACCGGCGGCTCGGGCACCATCAACCACTCCTTCACGCAGTACCGCGAAATCGGCGCCAAGGCGCGCGCCATGCTGGTGGCGGCCGCCGCCGAGCAATGGCAGGTCGCGCCGGGGCAGGTCACGGTCGCCAAGGGTGTGCTGAGCGGCCCGGCCGGGCAGAAGTCCAACTTCGGCGCGCTGGCCGACGCCGCCATGAAGCAGCCGGTTCCGACCAGCGTCAAGCTGAAGGACGCCAAGGACTTCCGCATCATCGGCAAGCCGGTCAAGCGGCTCGATGCCCGCCTCAAGTCGACCGGCAAGCAGCAGTTCGGCATCGACTTCAAGGCGCCCGACAGCAAGGTGGTGCTGGTGGCGCGGCCGCCGGTGTTCGGCGCCAAGGTCGCCAAGTTCGACGCCAGCAAGGCCAAGGCCATCAAGGGCGTGATCGAGGTGCTGGAAGTGGCCACCGATCGCGGCGGCAGTGGCTTGGCGGTGATCGCCGACGGCTACTGGCCGGCCAAGCAGGGCCGCGACGCCCTGGTGGTCGAGTGGGATAGCAGCGCGGTGGAGAAGATCAGCAGCGACCAGCAACTGGCCGAGTACAAGGCGCTGGCGCAAAAGCCCGGCCTGCCGGTCAAACAGGCCGATACCTCCAAGCTGGCGGCGGCGCCGACCAGGATCACCGCCGTCTACGAGTTTCCGTATTTGGCGCACGCGCCGATGGAGCCGCTCAACTGCGTCATCGACCTGCGCGCCGACGGCTGCACGGTGTGGGCCGGCACGCAGTTCCAGACCATCGACCAGGGCGCCATCGCCGCCACCGCCGGCCTCAAGGTTGAGCAGGTGGTGCTCAACACGATGATGGCCGGTGGCGGTTTCGGCCGCCGCGCCGTGCCCACCTCGGATTATCTGGTCGAGGCGACCCATATCGCCAAGGCCTGGAAGGCCAGCGGCAAATCCGGCCCGCTGAAGGTGATGTGGAGCCGCGAGGACGACATCAAGGGCGGCTACTACCGGCCGTCGCATGTGCACCGCGCCGAACTGGGGCTGGACGACAAGGGCCACATCGTCGCCTGGAACCACACCATCGTCGGCCAGTCCATCATCACCGGCACGCCGTTCGAGCCGATGATGGTGAAGAACGGCGTCGATTCGACCATGGTCGAGGGCATGGGCGAGCCCTACCAAGTGCCGATGAACCTGTCGGTCCACAACGTCAAGGCCAACGTCCCGGTGCTGTGGTGGCGCTCGGTCGGCTCGACCCACACCGCCTTTGTGATGGAGACGCTGATCGACGAGGCGGCCCACGCCGCCAAGATGGACCCGGTGGCCTACCGCCGCCAACTGATGGGCGAGAAGGCCAAGCGCCACCTGGCCGCGCTCGACCTGGCGGTGGCCAAGTCCGGCTACGGCAAGAAGGTGCTGCCGAAGGGGCAGGCCTGGGGTGTCGCGCTGCACGAGTCGTTCAACAGCGTGGTGGCCTACGTGGTCACCGCCTCGGTGAAGAACGGCGTGCCCAAGCTGCACAGCGTGACCGCCGGCGTGCACTGCAATCTGGCCGTCAACCCGCTGACCATCGAGGCGCAGGTGCAGGGCGCGGTGCTGATGGCGGTCGGCACCACCTTGCCGGGTGCCGCCATCACCTTCAAGGACGGCGTGGTCGAGCAGCAGAACTTCAGCGACTACCCGGTCGCGCGCATGCCGGACATGCCGCAGGTGGCGGTGCACATCGTGCCGTCGGTCGACGCGCCGACCGGCATGGGTGAACCGGGCCTGCCGCCGCTGGCGCCGGCCTACGCCAACGCCCTGTTCAAGTTGACCGGCAAGCGTTTGCGCAAGCTGCCGTTCGACCTGGCCTCGGCCTAGGCGGATGCCGCTGGTCGGCATCCTGCTGGCCGCCGGAAGGGGCAAGCGTTTCGACCCTTCCGGCGTGCAGAACAAACTGCTGCAGCCGCTGGCGGACGGCGACGCCGTGGTCCTCGCCAGCGCCAGGAATCTGCTCGCCGCGCTGCCGCGCGTGGTCGCCGTGGTGCGGCCGGGCGATGATCGCGTGGCCGCGCTGCTCGGCGCGGCCGGCTGCGAGGTGCGTGTTTGCGCCGACGCCGACAGCGGCATGGCCGCCTCGCTCACCCATGCGCTAGACTACGCCCGTGGCGCGCCCGGCTGGATGGTGGCGCTGGGCGACATGCCGTATGTGCGGCCCGCGACCATGCGCCTGCTGGCCGAGCGCGTCGAAGGCGGCGCCCGCATCGCCGCGCCGCTGTACCGGGGGCAGCGCGGCAATCCGGTGGCCTTTTGCAGCGACTACCTGTCGCTGCTGCTGGCGCTGGACGGCGACCAGGGCGCGCGCGCCATCCTGCACAGCCACGCCGTCTGCGATGTCGAGGTCGACGACGCCGGCGTGCTGCGCGACATCGATTTGCCGAACGACCTGGCGCCGCCAGGCTGAGGCGCCGGCAGCTGCAACAAGCCACCCACAGGCAGAGGGCCGGGGTCAGACCCGGCGGGTCTGACCCCAGATTGATGCCTGTGGCTTGGTTTTCCAAGAACACGAGGACAGAATGAAAAAACCAAACAACAAACAGCCCGCCATCGCCTACACCATCGTCCCCAAGGACCTGGCCGGGCATCTTTTCCAGGTCACCTTGACGGTCGAGGCGCCGGCCGCCGACGGCCAGCAGTTCGCGCTGCCGGCCTGGATCCCGGGCAGTTACATGATCCGCGAGTTCGCCCGCAACATCGTGCAGATCCGCGCCGAGAGCCGTGGCCAGCCGGTCGCGTTGACCAAGCTGGACAAGCATTCCTGGCGCGCCGCCCCGGTCAAGGGCGCGCTGACCTTGGAGTACGAGGTCTATGCCTGGGACCTGTCGGTGCGCGCCGCCCACCTCGACCAGACCCACGGCTTCTTCAACGGCACCAGCGTGTTCCTGCGCGTGCTGGGCCAGGAGGCGGTGCCGCACCAGGTCGACATCCAGCGCCCGGCCGACGCCGCCGCGCGCAACTGGCGCGTCGCCACCGCGCTGCCCGAGCTGAAGGCCAAGCGCTACGGCTTCGGCAGCTACCTCGCGCTGAACTACGACGAGTTGATCGACAGCCCGGTCGAGATGGGCGACTTCGCCCTGGCCAGCTTCAAGGCGCACGGCATCCCGCACGACATCGTCATCAGCGGCCGCGTGCCCAATCTGGACATGGCGCGCCTGTGCGCCGACCTGAAGGCGATCTGCGAAACCCAGATCGCCTTCTTCGAGCCGCGCAGCAAACGCGCGCCGATGGAGCGCTACGTCTTCCTCACCCTGGCCGTCGGCGACGGCTACGGCGGCCTGGAACACCGCGCTTCGACCGCGCTGATCTGCGCCCGCGCCGACCTGCCCAGCAGCGCCGCGCCGAAGACGGCCGAAGTCAGCGACGGCTACCTGCAGTTCCTCGGCCTGTGCAGCCACGAGTACTTCCACACCTGGAACGTCAAGCGCATCAAGCCGGCCGCCTTCGCGCCCTACGATCTGCAGGGCGAGAATTACTCGCCGCTGCTCTGGCTGTTCGAAGGTTTCACCAGCTATTACGACGATTTGATGCTGGTCCGTGCCGGCATCATCGGCGAGCCGGCCTACTTCAAGCTGCTGGCCAAGACCATCGGCAGCGTGTTGCGCGGCAGCGGCCGTGGCAAGCAAAGCGTGGCCGAGTCCAGCTTCGACGCCTGGACCAAGTACTACCGCCAGGACGAGAACGCGCCCAACGCCATCGTCAGCTACTACACCAAGGGTTCGTTGGTCGCGCTGGCGCTCGACCTGAGCATCCGCGCCAAGAGCGCCGGCAAGAAGTCGCTCGACGACGTCATGCTGGCGCTGTGGCAACGCTACGGCCGCGATTTCTATCCGACGCTTGGACGCGGCGTCACCCCGGCCGAGGTGGAGGCGCTGTTCGACGAGATCAGCGGCATGCGCCTCAAGCCCTTCTTCGACAAATACGTGCGCGGCACCGACGACCTGCCGCTGGCCAAGCTGCTGGCGCAGTTCGGCGTCAAGTACAACGACGAGCGCAAGTCGGCCAAGCCCAGCCTGGACGTCAACGCCGGCCGCGACGGCAACGACTGCAAACTGTCCAGTGTCCACCAGGGCGGCGCGGCGCATCAGGCCGGCCTGTCGGCGGGCGACCTGCTGGTCGCCATCGACGGCCTGCGGGTCACCGCGACCAATCTGGACACGCTGCTGTCGCGCTACGGCGTCGGCTCCGAGGTCGAGGTGCACGCTTTCCGCCGCGACGAGCTGATGAGCTTCCGCCTGCGACTGCAGGGCGATCGCGTACCCGGCATCACGCTGGCGCTGGCGCCGGCCGGCAAGAAGGCCGCCGGCCCGTCGCGCCCCAGCGCGCCGCGCTGATCGACTCACCCGGGGCCGCGCCGCCATCGCCGCGCGGCCCATCGCCGCGCGGCCCATCGCGCTGCCGGCGTGCGCCCCGCAGTGTGCGCGCCGGTCTGCCGCGCCGCTTGCTCCGCCCTGCCACTTTCATCGCCGCGATGTTCAAGGGCGTCGTTCTGGTCTAGAATCCGCTTACGCAAGTCGATACCACTTACCATACCGGATAGCTAGTGACCCTGCTCGACCCCTCAACGATCATCTTGATGTCCACCTTGATGGGCGGGGCAATGAGTATCGTATTGTTCTCCGCCCACCGCAGCTTCCCCAGCGAGATCCATGGCCTCGACCACTGGGCCAGAGGTCTGCTGTGCATGATCGTTGGCGCCGTGCTGTTCAATCTGCGCGCCGTGCTGCCGTCGGCGCTGGTGCTGTTGGGCGCCAATTCCATGCTGCTGTGGGGACTGGGCCTGTCGATGATCGGCACCGAGCGCTTCTACCATCGGCGGCCCAGCTGGCGCGCCTTCCATCTGGTATGGGTGCTGGGCATGACCGGCATGGCTTGCTGGCTGCTGTTGTGGCCGGACTTCCAGGCCCGCGTCGCGGTGTTCTCCTTCCTCGTGTTCGGTTTCTACGCGCGCCAGGTGCAGCTGATCTGGCGCCATGGCGAGCGCCACTTCGCCACGCGCTTCTTCGGCGTGCTGATGCTGTTCCAGACCGTGGTGGTGGCGATTCGCGGCGGTCTGGCGCTGTTCGGCAGCGCCACCAGCGTCGACCTGATGCGCGGCGGTACCTTCGCCAGCTTTTACCTGGCCACCGCCAACTTCATGGCGCTGTTGCTGGCCGTCGGTTTCATGACGGTGGCCACGCGCCGCCTGCAGAGCATTCTCGAACTGCGCTCCACCCTCGACCCGCTGACCTGCGTGCTGAACCGGCGCGGCTTCGCCGACGTCTACGCCAAGGAGCGGGCGCAATTGCGCCGCGCCGCCAAGGGCATGACGCTACTCAGCATCGATCTGGATTTCTTCAAGCTGATCAACGACCAGCACGGCCACGCCATGGGCGACCGCGTGCTGGTGCATGTCGCCGCCACCATCGGCAAGACCTTGCGCGAGTCGGACCACATGGCCCGTTTCGGCGGCGAGGAGTTCGTCGTGCTGCTGCCCGACACCGCCGTCGAGCGGGCCGTCGGCGCCGCCGAGCGGATTCGCCTGGCGCTGCGCGCTCCCCGCCCCGAGGGACTGCCGGTCTACACGGTCAGCGTTGGCGTGGCTTGCCAGCGCAACGCCGCCGAGGATTTAGACAGCCTGTTGATGCGCGCCGACGCGGCGCTCTACCGTGCCAAGGCCAACGGCCGCGACCGCGTCGAGGTGGCCGAGCCGGCCGGCCCGCCGCCGTCGATGCTGCAGGCGATCCGCGCCTAAGTTCGCAGCTGAGCAGCACTTCCAGGCATGACGTCCCGGCTCGACGTGCCGGCGCGCCGCCCCGTCCCATCCCGGCTACTGCGGCCCGGCCAGTGTGCGTAGCTGGAATTTATAGTCTTTGTTGAACAGGAAAGTCTCGGAAAATACCAGGGTCTTGTGGCCGAAGCGCAGCAGGTGGCCCGGCTTGGGGTAGGGCGTGCCGGCCGCCAGCGCGGCCAGCGCCACTTTGGACGCGGCGTTGTCGCGCGAGCGGTGCACGCGCGCCTCGCTGACACCGCCGTCGCGGTCGATGCCGATGTCGAGCACGACGATGGCCGGCAGCATCGGCGGCAGGCGGCCGCTGAAGGTTTGTTGGGGATTGCTGGCGAGGATGCGCTCGGCCACCAGCACTTTGTACTCGTCGATATTGCTGGCGACGCGCGGCAGTGCCGCTGGCGCGTCGGCGGCGGGCGGCGTCGGCGCGGGACTGGTCTTCGGCAGCGCCGGCGGCTCCTTGTGGCAGGAGGCCAGCAACAGCGCGGCGCCGGCGGCAACCGCGATCCTCAAAATATGCTGTGATCGGGTTGCCATGGCGATGAACTCCGGATTAGTTGAACAGGCGGTGCAGCTCGGCGCCGGGATCCGGCGCGCGCATGAAGGCTTCGCCGACCAGGAAGGCATGCACGCCGGCGTCACGCATGCGCTGTACGTCGGCCGGCACCATGATGCCAGATTCGGTCACCACCAGGCGCTCGGCAGGAATCCGTTCCAGCAGGTCCAGCGTGGTGTCCAGCGAAGTCTCGAAGGTGCGCAGGTTGCGGTTGTTGATGCCGACCATCGGTGTCTTCAGGCGCAGCGCCGCCGTCAGTTCATCGCCGTCGTGCACTTCGACCAGCACGCCCATGCCCAGCTCGTGGGCGCAGGCCTCCAGCTCGGCCATCAGGCCGTGGTCCAGCGCCGAGACGATCAGCAGGATGCAGTCGGCACCCATGGCGCGCGCCTCGTAGACCTGGTACATGTCGATCATGAAGTCCTTACGCAGCACCGGAATGGCGCAGGCGGCGCGGGCTTGCCGCAGATAGGCGACCGAACCCTGGAAAAACTGCTCGTCGGTCAGCACCGACAGGCAGGCGGCGCCATTGCTGGCGTAGCTGGCCGCGATCTCGGCCGGGCGGAAGTCGGCGCGCAGCACGCCCTTCGACGGCGAGGCCTTCTTCACCTCGGTGATGACGCCGGCGGCGCCGCTGGCGATGCGCTGGCGCACGCTGGCTTCGAAGTCGCGCAGGTCCAGGCGCAGTTCGGCGTTGCCCTCGACTTCGCCGCGCAGGCTGGCCAGGCTGCGGTGTTTTTTGGCGGCGGCCACTTCGTCGGCCTTGACGGCCAGGATTTTGTTGAGGATGTCGGACATGATGGGTACCAGATAAGAGGGGCGGAGCGTCAGTGTTGTGTGGCCGGTGCCAAGCGCATGCCGAGCGCCAGGAACCGAGCGCCGGCGACGCGGTTCACTTAGTTGTTGGCGCCAAGGCTTTGCGTGACCTCGACGAATTGCTTAACCTTTTCCAGCGCCGCGCCGGAGGTGATGGCGAGGCGCGCCAGGCGCAGGCCGTCCTCGATCGAGCTGGCGCTGCCGGCGGCGTACAGCGCGGTGCCGGCGTTGAGCGCGACGATGTCGTAGGCCGCGCCGGGCTCGCCGCGCAGCGCTTCCATCATCTTGGCCTGCGACTCGGTGGCGTTGGCCACCTTCAGGTTGCGGCTGGCGATCATCTGCATGCCGAAGTCTTCCGGATGGATCTCGTATTCGCGGATCTCGCCGTTGACCAGCTCGCCCACCACGGTGGCGGCGCCGAGCGAGACCTCGTCCATATTGTCGCGGCCGTAGACCACGATGGCGTGCTGGGCGCCCAGGCGCTGCAGCACGCGCACCTGGATGCCGACCAGATCCTGGTGGAACACGCCCATCAGGATGTTCGGCGCGCCGGCCGGATTGGTCAGCGGGCCGAGGATGTTGAAGATGGTGCGCACGCCCAGCTCGCGGCGCACCGGCGCGGCGTGTTTCATGGCGGCGTGGTGGTTGGGCGCGAACATGAAGCCGATGCCGGTCTGGGCGATCGACTGGGCGATCTGCTCCGGCTTCAGGTTGATGTTGGCGCCCAGCGCCTCGATCACGTCGGCGCTGCCGGACGAGGAAGAGACGCTGCGCCCGCCGTGCTTGGCCACGCGCGCGCCGGCGGCGGCGGCGACGAACATCGCGGTGGTCGAGATGTTGAAGGTGTGGGCGCCGTCGCCGCCGGTGCCGACGATGTCGAGCAGGCCGCTGGTGTCGGCCATCGGCACCTTGGTGGAGAATTCGCGCATCACCTGGGCGGCGGCGGCGATTTCGCCGATGGTTTCTTTCTTCACGCGCAGGCCCATGGTCAGGGCGGCGATCATCACCGGCGACATCTCGCCCGACATGATCTGGCGGAACAGGTGCAGCATCTCGTCGTGGAAGATTTCGCGGTGTTCGATGCAGCGCAGCAGGGCTTCTTGATGGGTGATCGGCATGATGATTCCTTCTTCAATAATGAGGACGCGGGTCGCAATGAAGGACAG
>NZ_JAEMNU010000119.1:153379-162041 GCF_016461825.1 Rugamonas violacea
CGCGCCGGTCGTCAGCGGACCAGGAAGTTTTTCAGCAGGGCGTGGCCGTGCTCGGACAGGATGGACTCGGGGTGGAACTGCACGCCCTCGATGTCGAATTCCTTGTGGCGCACACCCATGATTTCGCCGTCATCGGTCCATGCCGTCACTTCCAGGCAGGCCGGCAGCGTGGCGCGCTCGATCGCCAGCGAGTGGTAGCGGATCACCGTGAACGGCGAGGGCAGGTCCTTGAAGACGCCCACGCCGGTATGCGCGATCAGTGAGGTTTTGCCATGCATGACCTGCTTGGCGCGGATCACCTTGCCGCCGAAGGCCTCGCCGATGGCCTGGTGGCCCAGGCAAACGCCGAGGATCGGCTTCTTGCCGGCGAAGTGCTTGAGCACTTGCAGCGAAATGCCGGCCTGCGCCGGGTCTTTCGGGCCGGGCGAAATGCAGATGCGCGCCGGGTTCAGCGCCTCGATCTCCGCAATGGTGATCTCGTCGTTGCGAAAGGTGCGCACGTCCTCGCCCAGCTCGCCGAAGTACTGCACGATGTTGTAGGTGAAGGAGTCGTAGTTGTCGATCATGAGCAGCATCTTAGAATCCCCCATCCAGGCCATCTTGCACTTGTTCGGCGGCGCGCAGTACGGCACGCGCCTTGTTTTCGGTTTCCTGCCATTCCATCTCGGCCACCGAGTCGGCGACAATGCCGGCGGCGGCCTGCACGTACAGCATGCCGTCCTTGATGACACCGGTGCGGATGGCGATCGCCACATCCATTTCGCCGCCGAACGACAGGTAGCCGCAGGCGCCGCCGTAGATACCGCGCTTGGAAATCTCCAGCTCGTCGATGACCTCCATCGCCCGCACCTTCGGCGCGCCGGTCAGGGTGCCGGCCGGGAAGGTGGCGCGCAGCACGTCGAGGTTCGACAGGCCGCCTTTCAGCTTGCCTTCGACGTTGGAGACGATGTGCTGCACATGCGAATACTTTTCGATCACCAGGCGGTCGGTGACCTGCACGCTGCCGATCTCGGAGATGCGGCCCAGGTCGTTGCGCGCCAGGTCGATCAGCATCACGTGCTCGGCGATCTCCTTCGGATCGGCCAGCAGCTCCTTGGCCAGTTCGGCGTCGCGCTCGGGCGTGGCGCCGCGCGGACGGGTGCCGGCGATCGGCCGCAGCGTGACCTTCTTCTCGCCGTCGGCGGCGGTCTCGTTGCGCACCAAAATCTCCGGCGAGGCGCCGACGATCTGCATGTCGCCGAAATTGTAGAAGTACATATAGGGCGACGGGTTCAGCGAACGCAGCGCGCGGTACAGGGTCAGCGGCGAATCGACGTAGGGCTTGCGGATGCGCTGGCCGATCTGCACCTGCATCAGGTCGCCCGCCATCACGTACTCGTGCGCCTTGGCGACGGCCTTCAGATAGTCTTCCTTGCTGAAGTCGCGGATGATATCGGTGCGCACCGAGCTGGAGGTGAGCGGCGCGTCGATGCCACGGCGCAGCATGGTGCGCAGGTCCTTCAGGCGCTGGCGCGCTTTCGAATACGCTTCGGCCTGGGTGGTGTCGGCGTAGACGATCAGGTAGAGCTTGCCGGACAGGTTGTCGATCACCGCCAGCTCTTCCGTCACCATCAGCTGGATGTCGGGCAGGCCCAGGTCGTCCTTGGGCTGGCTGGCGGCCAGCTTTTTCTCGATGTGGCGCACGGTGTCATAGCCGAAGTAGCCGGCCAGGCCGCCGCAGAAGCGCGGCATGCCGGGACGCAGCGCCACCTTGAAGCGGGCCTGGAAGCTTTCGATGAAGTCGAGCGGGTCGCCCTCGTGGGTCTCGATGACGTCGCCGTTCTTGACGATCTCGGTGCGGTTGCCGTAGCTGCGCAACACGGTGCTGGCCGGCAGGCCGATGAAGGAGTAGCGGCCGAAGCGCTCGCCGCCGACGACGGATTCGAGCAGGAAGGTGTTCTTGCCGTTCTTCTGGGTCTGCGCCAGTTTCAGGTACAGCGTCAGCGGGGTTTCCAGATCGGCGAAGGCTTCGGCGATCAGGGGGATGCGGTTGTAGCCTTCCGTGGCCAACGATTTGAATTCGAGTTCGGTCATGTCTTCTCTCCATGCCGCCCCAAGAGCCATGATGGAGTGAGGGCGGTGGTTGTTCAAAAAACCTGTCGGGTGCGTGGGCACATGCGACAGCAATCAAGGTGGCTTACTTTTGCCAGGATTGCCAGCGTCGCCAAAGCCAAGCCTCAATCGAGTTTGGTTGGGGGACGTTGTGTTTTTTGTCGAGAAACATTATCGGTGTAGGGTCTGTGAGCAGTTCAGTTATAAAAACGAATCTGGTTCGCCGCATCGAGCAACGTGGTCACTATACCATCGGAATCGGTTTCGTGTATAGCCTGGCCGTGATTGTAACCGTAGGGTACCGTCAGCACCGGACAGCCGGCCGCCCGCGCCGCCTGGGCGTCGTTCTGCGAGTCGCCGATGGCCACCACCGTGGCCGGTTCCAGGCCGAAATCGCGGCACACCGTCTGCAGCGGCAGCGGGTCGGGTTTCTTGCGCGGCAGCGAGTCGCCGCCGTAGAGCAGCTCGAAGTAGGGCGCCAGGCCCTTCATTTCCAGCAGCGGCTTGGCGAAGGCGATCGGCTTGTTGGTCACGCAGGCCAGGCGCAGTCCCTGCGCCCGCATCGCCTGCAGGCCGGCGACCACGTCCGGGAACAGCGCGCTGTGCCGGCCGTTGATGTCCAGGTAGTGGCGCTGGTACGAGGCCAGCGCCGGCGCCAGCTGCCGCGTCAGTTCGGCGCCCTGGTAGTCGAGCGCCAGCACGCAGTGGATCAGGTGTTCCGAACCCTTGCCGATCATCCGGCCGATCGCTTGTTGCGAGATGGGGGCCAGGGCGAAGTCGGCGCGCATGCGGTTGACCGCCACCTGGAAATCGGGCAGCGTGTCGAGCATGGTGCCGTCGAGGTCGATGATGGCGGCGCGCACGCCGGCCAGTACCGTCATGCCCGCCTTCACTTAAACGCCCGCCAGTTGGGCGCGCATCGCGTCGATCACGGCCTTGTAGTCGGGCTGGCCGAAGATCGCCGAGCCGGCCACGAAGGTGTCGGCGCCGGCCGCCGCCGCCGCCGCGATGTTGTCGATCTTGATGCCGCCGTCGACTTCGAGCAGGATGTCGCGGCCCGACTCGTCGATCTTGCGGCGCGCCAGCGCGATCTTCTTCAGCGCCTCGGGGATGAAGGACTGGCCGCCGAAGCCGGGGTTGACCGACATGATCAGGATCATGTCGATCTTGTCCATCACGTGGTCGAGGAAGTGCAGCGGCGTGCCCGGGTTGAACACCAGGCCGGCCTTGCAGCCGTTGTCGCGGATCAGTTGCAGCGTGCGGTCGATGTGCTCGGACGCTTCCGGGTGGAAGGTGATGATGTTGGCGCCGGCCTTGGCGAAGTCGGGGATCAGGCGGTCGACCGGCTTGACCATCAGGTGGACGTCGATCGGCACCTGCACGTGCGGGCGGATGGCCTGGCACACCAGCGGGCCGATGGTCAGGTTGGGAACGTAATGGTTGTCCATGACGTCAAAGTGGATGATGTCGGCGCCGGCCGTGACGACGTTGCGCACTTCCTCGCCCAGGCGGGCGAAGTCGGCGGACAGGATGCTGGGGGCGATGCGGAAAGTGGTCATGGTGTGGGCTGGCGTTGAGCGTGCATTAAATGGGATGCGCTATTTTACGCTTTGTGGCCCGGCCCGTGGTCCGGGCCACAATTGTCACGCCAAATGTGGCCTACACCTTGCGCCCGGCCCGGATTTGCGGTGCAATGTGGAATGGACGATGAAAATTCGCCAAGCTTGCAGATCTTCGTCGCTGCCCCGCTGTTGCTTCATCATTAAGTTAAGGAATGTTAATGGCCTCATACGAATTCGCTGTCTCGGTCAGAACCCAGTATCTGCCCGAGCAGTCCGACCCGGAACGCACCAACTTCGTGTTCACCTACTCGATCACGATCAAAAACACGGGCACGGTGGCCGCGCAACTGATTTCCCGCCACTGGGTCATCACCGACGCCAACAACCACATCGACGAGGTGCGCGGCCTGGGCGTGGTCGGCCACCAGCCGCTGCTGGCGCCGGGCGAGCAGTTCGAATACACCAGCGGCACCGCGCTGGCCACGCCGCAGGGCTCGATGACGGGCGAATACTTCTGCGTGGCCGAGGACGGCCACCAGTTCGAGGTGAGCATCCCCGAGTTCGTGTTGTCGTTGCCGCGCACTTTGCACTAAAGTAGCGCAGCCCAACAAAAAGGCACGCCGCGCCGATGCGCGCGTGCCTTTTTGTTTCACCCGGCCTGATCGGGCGGCTGTTTCGCCTGCGCCTCGGCGCGCGGGTCGGGCAGCGCCCGGCTCGGCCGGGCCGGCGTCTTGCCCGAGTACATGGTCCACCAGACGATGAACACCAGCAGGAAAAACGCGACCAGCGCTTCAATCATTAATAGCCACATAGCGATCCTCATGTTATTTACACGCCGTAGTCTACTCGTTCCCTTGTCCCTCGTCGCGCTGACCTTGGCCGCCTGTACCAGCGCGCCGCCGGCGCCCGCTCCGGTGGTGCCGGCGCCGCCGCCGCCGGTGGCGGCCGTCCCGACGCCCGTCCCGGCGCCGAGCGCGCCGCCGACACCCAAGCCGAGCGCGCCGCAGTTCGTCCCGGCCAGTTTCGCCGACCTGCCCGGCTGGGACAAGGACGACCTGCGGGCCGCCTGGCCGGCTTTCATGTCGTCCTGCGGCGTGCTGGGCAAGAAGCCCGACTGGAAGGAGTCCTGCAGCATCGCCCGCAGCGTCAACGGTAATGACGAGCGCGCCATCCGCACCTTCTTCGAGGCCTTCCTGCAACCGCAGCGGGTGGTCGCGCCGGACGGCGCCAACGACGGCCTGGTCACCGGCTACTACGAGCCCTTCCTGCACGGCGCGCGCAAAAAAGGCGGCCCGTTCCAGACACCGCTGTACAAGGTGCCGGACGATCTGGTCACCGTCGAACTGGCAAGTGTGTATCCCGAGCTGAAGGGCATGCGCCTGCGCGGCCGCCTGGTCGGCAAAAAAGTGCTGCCGTACTCGACCCGCGCCGAGATCGAGCGCGCCACCGAGGCCGGCGGCAAGGAGTTGCTGTGGGTCGACGATGCGGTCGAGGCCTTTTTCCTGCAGGTGCAGGGCTCCGGCCGCGTGCAGCTGAGCGACACGCAGGAAACCGTGCGCGTCGCCTACGCCGACCAGAACGGCCATCCCTACAAGTCGATCGGCCGCTACCTGGTGGACAAGGGCGAGTTGACCTTCGAGCAGGCCTCGGCGCAGGGCATCAAGGCCTGGATCGCCGGCCATCCGACGCGCCAGCAGGAGCTGTTCAACGTCAATCCCAGTTATGTGTTCTTCAAGGAGGAGCGCCTGCCGGACCCGCGCATCGGGCCGAAGGGCGCGCTGGGCGTGCCGTTGACGCCGCAGCGCTCGGTCGCCATCGACGCCGCGCAGCTGCCGCTGGGCGTGCCCTTGTTCCTCGCCACCACCCAGGCCAACAGCGACATTCCGCTGCAGCGCCTGGTGATGGCGCAGGATACGGGCGGTGCCATCCGTGGCGCGATCCGCGTCGATTACTTCTTCGGCTTCGGTGCCGAGGCGGCGGAAAACGCCGGCCGCATGAAGCAGCGCGGCAATGTCTGGCTGTTGCTGCCGAAACAGGCGGCGGCCCGTTGAGCGCCCGGTCGCTTGCCTGATTTTTCAGCATGGGGCGGCCGCCGGGTCGCCCTGTTCTACTCAGCGGCTTAGCGCAGCACCATCACCGGCAGGGTGGTGTGGGCCAGCACTTTTTGCGTCTCGCTGCCGAGGAACAGGCGGTTCAAACCCTTGCGGCCGTGCGAGGCCATCATGATGATGTCGCAGCCGTGCTGCTTTGCCGTCTCGACGATCTCCTCATAGGGGCTGAACGACAGCGTGACCACGCCCTCGAAGGCGATGCCGGCCGCTGCCGCGGCGGCGGCCACCTTGGCGATGCTGCGGCGCGCCTCCTGCTCCATCTCCTTTTCGAAGGTCTTGGCGTCCAGCACGGCGCCGCCGTCGGCCATCGGCGAGAAGGGGAAGGGGTGGATCACGCTGATGGCGACCAGCTGCGCGCCGTTGAGTTGGGCAAATTGGATCGCCGTGGCGGTGGCTTTGTCCGACAGCGCGGAGCCGTCGGTCGGCAGCAGGATTTTCTTGAACATGGCCTTCTCCGGTGAGTGTGTGACTGCAAGCTTATGGAATTGACCAGGAGAAATCCTTGATCCAGATCAAACCCGGCCCCATCCCTCCGCTCAGGCGTCCAGTGTGGCCGCTATCGGCCGATCGGGGCGCACGGCACGGATCGGCTTGGACAGCGCCATGGCCGCCGTCAGCAGAATGCCGCCGGCGCCGACACAGGCCATGCCGGTGCGGATGCTCAGGTGCTCGGCGATGTAGCCGGCCGCCAGCGCGCCCAGCGGCGCGGTGGCCACGGTGAGGAAGCGCATGGTCGAGATCATGCGGCCAAGGAACTCGTCGGGCGTGACCTTTTGCCGCATGGCCATGTAGGGCATGAAGAACAGCATCACGCCGCAATCGAAGAACAGCGACAGGGAGGCGAAGGCGACGGTGGTGGCCATGGTGCTGCCGAACAATGCCGTCGGAATCGCCGGCATCAGCACGAAGCCCAGCGTGGTGGCGGCCGTGCCGATCAGCAAGGTGACGCCGGGGCCGAAGCGGCGGTTCAGCGGCTTGATGACCATCGAACTGATGAAGACGCCGACGCCGCCGACCATCTGCGCCGCGCCCAGCACGCCGGGCGACATGCCCAGTTCGCGCGTGGCGAACAAAATGGCCAGCGCGGCGTAGCCGTAGAACAGCAGGTGCCAGACGCCGGCCGCCCAGGCCAGCGTGCGCAGCAGCGGATGGCCCCAGATGAAGATGAAGCCGTCGCGGATGTCGCGCAGCGGGTGCTTGTCCGACGGCGCCGGTTGCGGGTCGCGCACGCTGATGCGGCGCAGGTTGAGCACCGAGATGACGAAGCCGGCGGCGTTGACCAGGATGGCGTAGGGCGCCGTCAGCCATTGGATCAAGATGCCGGCGACGCCGGGCGAGATCAGGCGCGAGGCCGAATCGCTGGCGGCGAACTTGGATTGGGCGTCGATCAGGCCGTCACGGCCGATCAGGAAGGTCAGGAAGATCTGCTCGGCGCCGCCGCCGACCACGGTGCAACTGCCCAGCACGAAGGCCACCGCGTACATCCAGTGCATCGACAGCAGGCCCAGCCAGTAGGCCGCCGGGATGCTGGCCAAGGTCAGCGCCTGCACTACCTCGCTGCCGAGCAGGATCGGCAGCTTGCGGCGCCGGTCCAGCAGCACGCCGGCCGGCAGCGCGAACAGGGCGAACGGAATGGCCTGGCAGGCCATCAGCGTGCCCATCTGCGACGGGCTGGCGCGCAGCAGGATGGCCGAGCACAGCGGCAGGGCCAGCGCGCTGATCTGTCCGCCGAAACCGTTGAGGATGCTGCTGAACCAGTAGCGGCGAAAATCGACGTTGCGCAGCAGGGCGTCGCGGGCCAGCAGCTCGGACAGGTAGTGGCGGATGGCGGTAAGAATAGGAGGCTCAGTTCGGTCGGCACGTGGAGCTTCAAATAATACCAGCGTGCAACCTCTCTATATAGGCGATAAAAGATACAATCGCCGCATACTTATATTGAGATGCTTGATTATCCACCGGAGGAGTCCCCATGCAATACGAAGACCTGATTGTTGACGTGCAAGGCAAAGTGGCGCTGATTCGCCTGAACCGCCCCAAGGCGCTGAACGCGCTGAACGACCGTATGATGGATGAGCTGGGTGAGGCATTGCGCAAGTTCGACGCCGACCCGGCGATCGGCTGCATTGTGCTGACCGGCAGCGAAAGAGCCTTCGCCGCCGGCGCCGACATTGCCGCCATGGCCGACTATACGTATGTCGACACTTATCGCGACAACTACATCACCCGCAACTGGGAACACATCCTGCGCGTGCGCAAGCCGGTGATCGGCGCCGTCGCCGGCTACGCCCTGGGCGGCGGCTGCGAACTGGCCATGATGTGCGACTTCCTGATCGCCGGCGACAACGCCAAGTTCGGCCAACCGGAAATCAAGGTCGGCGTCACGCCCGGCGCCGGTGGCACCCAGCGCCTGCCGCGCACCATCGGCAAAGCCAAGGCCATGGACCTGTTGTTGACCGCCCGTACCATCGACGCGGCGGAGGCCGAGCGCATCGGCCTGGTGTCGCGCGTGGTGCCGGCCGACATGCTGCTGGAGGAGGCGATGACCGCCGCCGCCACCATCGCCGACATGCCGACCTCGGTGGCGATGATGATCAAGGATGCCGTCAACCGCGCCTTCGAGACCACGCTGACGGAAGGCGTCAATTATGAGCGCCGCCTGTTCCAGTCGGCCTTCGGCACGCCCGCGCAAAAAGAGGGCATGCACGCTTTCCTGGAAAAGCGCTTGCCTAAGTTCGACGGTCTTTGATATAGTTCGCCTCCCCGCAGAAATGCACGCAGAAACAAGCGATTGCAGAGTGAGCGGGGAGAAAAAGAAGGTTGACGAAATGGCCGAAACGCTGCATACTCTTCCTTCTTCGCAACTGACAAACAAAACGCTTTGTCAAGGGTTCAAAGCCC
>NZ_JAEMNU010000012.1 GCF_016461825.1 Rugamonas violacea
GTGCACTCGCCGTTTTTTTCCTTCACTCATTTGCTGTCATCCTTTCACGGACCACAGCTTAAACCATCGTCTCAAATTCGGGATCCACTATAGTATGGGGCGTAATGTAGGATGGGTAGGTGGACAAGGTGGCGCAGCCCTTGGCAACCCTGCCGTAAATAATATTCAACTTGTCATCCGCAATGGTAATCAAGTGATAACAGGTTTTCCAATTCGTTAAGGAAATAAAATGTACTACATAAAAGACAACTGCCCTGTTTGCCGTACCGGCGTAATTGGCATCCGTCGTTGTGCAGACGGGCACAATATTGTGTTGATGTGCGACGAGTGCGAGACTGTATGGGCTTCGCCGATGCAGGTTTCAACAGCAACGGCTTTAGAAGCAGTTCCGCCAAGTTTCGACGTTCAGGAGCTGGGAGTTGCTATTGCAGGAGGGGCTGCAGCATGGGCGACCCACGCGGAAGTGACTGGCATCGGATGGGACGGATATGTCGCAGGAGAGCAACCAAACGAATAGCTACAGATGCGTTTGGCAATGCGTTGGGCAGCAGCTTGGCAGAGTCCTTGCAACCGACGCCATCGACGCCAGCCAAGTCCTTCTCGGGCTCGATTGATAGGGGCCCAGAATGGTTGCAAAGCTGGAAGGCAGCGAATCCGAACGGCAGTACTGTCGTAGAAAACACTACCGGTAGTTGTCAACAAAGTTGTCGCGTCACTTCATGCAGCCAGCTTCACTAATTCAGGTTCAGCCCGTTCCGGATTGAGCCAAACCTCGTC
>NZ_JAEMNU010000120.1:0-12814 GCF_016461825.1 Rugamonas violacea
CGACGGCGCCGACGGCGAGGCCGCCCGGCCGGCGCCTAGGCGCGAGGCGCCGCCGGCAGCCGCCGCGCCGTGGCAGCCGCCGCGCAACGTCGGCGGCGGCGACCGGCTCGGCCGGAAATTGCCGTAATGCATTATTTCTAATGCGTGGAATCTTGACTTAAGGTAACATTACGAACCTATCCGTTCAGTAATGTACTTTCCCGGCGGCCGAGCAGGCGACCGGGCGAGGGCGGCAGCATCGCCATCCACCTAAGGAAACCGCATGTCCACCGTTACCCGCGACGTTCACGCAACGTCCCCCGCCGCCGAATACCTCGCCTTCACCCTGGGCCAGGAAGAGTACGGCATCGATATCCAGAAGGTCAGCGAGATCCGCAGCTACGAGACGCCGACCCGCATCGCCAACGCGCCGGAGTTCGTCAAGGGCGTGGTCAACCTGCGCGGCATCATCGTGCCGATCGTCGACATGCGCATCAAGTTCAACCTGGGCACCCCCTCGTACGACCAGTTCACCGTGGTCATCATCCTCAACATCGGCCACCGCGTGGTCGGCATGGTGGTCGACCGCGTCTCCGACGTGACCACCCTGCTGCCCGAGCAGATCAAGCCGGCGCCGGAGATCGGCTCGGCGATGAACACCGACCACATCGTCGGCCTCGGCACGCTCGACGAGCGCATGCTGATCCTGGTCGACATCGACAAGCTGATGTCGAGCGCCGAAATGGGCCTGATCGACACCGTCGCCGCCTGATTTCCCCGCCGCCGAACGCCGTGCCGGCGCCGTCCCCGTGCCGCCGGGAGCGGCGGCGGCCGCCGTGCGCGCCCGGACGCGCCACCGGCACATCTGACATATCGTTTTCCATATCGGAATGACTAAATGAATACGTTTAAGAATATGAGTATCGGTACCCGTCTGGGCTTGGGCTTCACCCTGATCCTGGCGCTGGCGATGTTGATCACCGGCATAGGCGTGTGGCGCCTGCAGAGCGTGGCCGACGCCACCCGCGCCATGATGGAGGTGCCGCTGGCCAAGGAGCGCATGATCAGCGACTGGTACAGCAAGATCGACAGCGCGATCCGCCGCACCACCGCCATCGCCCGCAGCAGCGACCCGAGCCTGGCGGCCTATTTCGCCGACGAGGCCAAGGCCTCCTCGGCCATCTCGGCCGAGTACCAGAAGAAGGTCGAGGCGCTGATCGTCGACCCGGACGAGAAGGAGTTGTTCGGCCGCATCGGCGAGCAGCGCAAGATCTACCTGTCCTCGCGCGACCTGGTCGCCAAGTACAAGGCGGCCGGCCAGATGGAGGAGGCCGAGGCGACCTTCCAGAAGGTGTTCGCGCCCGGCTCGACGGCCTATCTGGCGTTCATGCAGGAGCTGTTGAAGATGCAGCGCGGCAAGATCGACGCCACCGCGCTGCAGATCGAGGCGGTCGCCGAGCAAAGCCGGCAACTGCTGCTGACCTTGGCGGCGCTGGTGCTGGCCTTCGGCGCGCTGTGCTCCTGGCTGCTGACCACCGGCATCACCCGGCCGCTGGCCACGGCGGTGCTGGCGGCGCGCCGCGTCGCCGGGGGCGACCTGACCGGCCACATCGAGGTGCGTTCGCGCGACGAGACCGGCCAGCTGCTCGGCGCCCTGCAGCACATGAACGCCAGCCTGTTGAGCATCGTCAGCCAGGTGCGCAGCGGCACCGAGCACATCGCCTCGTCCTCGACCCAGATCGCCGCCGGCAACCTCGACCTGTCGCAGCGCACCGAGGAACAGGCCGCCTCGCTGGAGGAGACCGCCTCGTCGATGGAAGAGCTGACCTCGACCGTCAAGCACAACGCCGACAACGCCCGCCAGGCCAACCAGCTGGCCGCCTCGGCGGCGCAGGTGGCGGTCAAGGGCGGCGCCGTGGTGGCCCAGGTGGTCGGCACGATGGAGTCGATCAACAGCGCCTCGAAGAAGATCGTCGACATCATCGCCGTCATCGACGGCATCGCCTTCCAGACGAATATTTTGGCGCTCAACGCCGCCGTCGAAGCGGCGCGCGCCGGCGAGCAGGGCCGTGGCTTCGCCGTGGTCGCCAGCGAGGTGCGCAACCTGGCGCAGCGTTCGGCCTCGGCGGCCAAGGAGATCAAGGCGCTGATCGGCGACTCGGTCGAGCAGGTCAACCAGGGCGGCCGGCTGGTGGCCGACGCCGGCGCGACGATGGCGGAGATCGTCGCCAGCGTGCACCGGGTGTCGGACATCATCACCGAGATCACCGCCGCCAGCACCGAGCAGAGCGCCGGCATCGACGAGGTCTACCGCGCCATCGGCCAGATGGATTCGGTGACGCAGCAGAACGCCGCGCTGGTCGAGCAGTCGGCCGCCGCCGCCGAGGCGATGCAGCAGCAGGCCGCCAACCTGGCCGAGGTGGTCAGCGTGTTCAAGGTCGAGGCGGGCGCGCGCGCCCGGCCGCAGCTGGCCGGGCATAACGGTCCGGCGGCGGCCCACGCGCCGGCGCGCGCCGCGCCGCGACTCTCGCACCGCGCCTGAGCCAGCGCGCCTGACTTTCTGCGTCCGACCCGCCGCGCCTGATCGGCAACGTCGGCCCCGCCCGACGGCGCCGTCCCGCGCGGCACAACGCCGCCCGCCGTGTCCGCACGGCGGGCGGCGTTTTTCTTTGCTGCGCGGGCGCGACAGACCGGCGCTCCTTGTCTGGTCTCCAGGCAAGTATTGCTCCATCTCAAAGTTGATGAACGAGCTCATGCGATTATCGACGGGACGATAATCCTGGATAGCCGACGATGGAAGCATTGCTCCCCCATTACGAACGCGAACTCGGCATCTTGCGCCGCCTCTGTCGCGAGTTTTCCGCAAAGCATCCTCAACTCGCGGGCGAATTGATGCTGATCGGCGAGGTCTGCGGCGACCCGCACATTGAGCGCCTGATCCAAGTGGTCGCCTTGCTCAACGCCCGCACCGCCAAGCTGCTCGCCGATGACTACGCCCGCTTTACCGCCGCCTTGCTGGGCGTGCTGTATCCGCATTATCTGCGCGCCGTCCCGGCCTATTCCATCGCCTGCGTCGATTTCGCCGCCGCAAAAGAGAATGCCATCGCCGGGGTCTCGCGCATTCCGCGCGGAACCGAACTGCGGTGTGTCGACAGTGCGGCGCAGGCCTGCAAGTACACCACGGCTTTCCAAGTCGCAATCGGCCCGTTCAAAATCGCCGGCGCCCGTTTCGACCCCTTGGTCCGCGCTCCAGCCTGCTTGCGCCTGGCCGACGGCGCCACCTCGGAAATCGCCATCGAGATCGGCAGCACCGCCGTCGGCGCCGGATTGGAGGAGCTCGGGCTGGACAGCATCCGCGTCTACATCGCCGGCGAGCCTTCTTTCCGCGCCGCCTTGCGCGATGCCCTGCTGATGCGGAGCGTGAACGCGTATGCCGAATTCGATGGCGATGGGCGCTGGCTGCCGTTGGCCAAGGTTCCCGTCGCCGCCGTCGGCTTTGCCGCCGGCGACGCCATGATCCCGTCCACGGCTAGCGAACATCCCGCTTATCGCTTGCTGACCGAGTATTTTTCTTATCCCGAAAAATTCAATTTCTTCGATATCGATCTGGCGGCCTTGCTGCCGCATGGGCCGGCAACATGCCGCTGTGTCACCTTGCATCTCGCGCTGACCGGGTTGCGCGCCGATTCGACCCCGGCCCGTCTGCTCAAGTCCCTGTCGGCGAGTAATCTGCGGCTCGGCTGCACGCCGGTCGTCAACCTGTTCAAGACGACCGCGACGCCGATCCGGCTGACGCAGGAGCGCAGCGACTATCCCTTGCTGCCTTACGAGCGTCCCGCCGCCGTTCACGAAATCTACAGCGTCGACTCGGTCAAGTTGTTGCGCAAGGCCGCCGAAGGTGGCAGCACGGTGGAATTCCTGCCCTATTATTGCTTGCGCCATGGCAGCGTGGCGGGACGCAAGGCGCACTACTATTTGCTGCACCGCGATGAAGAGCTGGCCGAGATGAGTCCCGGTCATGAATATTCGATGGCCTTTGTCGACGGCGATTTTTCGCCGCTAGCCGCCGCGTCGGGCACGCTGTCGATCGAATTGACCTGCAGCAATCGGGCGCTGCCGGCCAGGCTGCCCTACGGCGCCGCCGACGGCGATCTTGCCATCGAAGGCGGCGCCAGGAATATCCCCATCCGCCTGCTGTTCAGACCGACGGCGGCGCACCGGCTGAGCTCATCGAACGGCGCCCAGTGGGGCTTGATATCCCACCTTGCGCTGAACCATCGCTCGCTCAGCACGGCGGGTTTGCCGGGTTTCGTGGCGATGTTGCAGTTGTATGTGCCTGGCGCCTCGGCCGTCGCCCAGCGGCAGATCGACGGCATCGCCGATCTTTCCCATCGTCCCACCACGGCATGGCTGCGCGACCGCCAAGGCCGCGCCTATCTCAGCGGCATCGAAGTGAGCGTCACGCTGGACGAGGATGCCTTCAGCGGCAGCGGCGTCCATGTTTTCGCGCAGATGCTCGATCACTTCCTGGCGCTGTATGTTCATCTGAACAGTTTCACTCAGTTGATTGTGTTGTCCAAATCGACAGGAAAGGAGCTGCTGCGATGCCTGCCCCGCAACGGTGCTTTGAGTCTAGTGTAATTGAGCAATTACTCCGCCACCCCTATCGTTTTGAGTTCTTTCAGGCGGTGCGCCTCCTCGACACCTGGCTACGCCAAAACGGTGTCGAGGAGGGGCCTATCCCGCTGCGCCACCTGCGGTTTCTAAACAATTTATCGCTGTCTTTTCCCGCCAGTCAAATTGCGGCATTGACTGCGGAGTCCGCTTCGCCCATCGACTCGGCCGCCGGCCTGCAGCAAGCCATGCTGAGCAACGAACTCAAATACATCGCCATCACGCCCGCGTTTATCGGTTTTCTTGGTTGCAATGGCGGTTTGCCGTTCCATGAAACGGAACGGATCGCTGCCTACGAACAGGCGTCCAAGGACGCTGGGCCGCGGGCTTTCCTCGACATGTTTTCGACCCGCTCGGTTGCGCTGTTTTATCAGGCCTGGAGCAAGCACCGGCCCGAATGCATGGTCGATGCGGCCGGCGAGGATGCGTTTCTGGCCATGCTGAGCGCCTTGTCGGGATTGCCAACGCGCGCCAAAACCGAATTCGCCGCGGCAGATGGTCCTGCCGATATCGGCGATGAAATGCTGGCCTTTTACGCGGCGCAATTTAGCAGCCGTTGCGTGCCGGCCAGTGTCATCGCCGGGGTGCTGTCGGAACACTTCGCCGTTGCCGTCGCGCTCGAACAATTGCTCGGCTGCTGGGAGACGCTGCCCGACCAGCACCGGGCCAAGTTGGGCATCGCCAACTGCAAGCTCGGCGCGGGCAGCGTGTTGGGGCGGAACATTTATCGCCGCGATTGCCGCTGCCGTGTGCGGCTAGGCCCGCTCGATAAAAATGACTTCGAGCGATTCCTGCCCCGTTCCGCCGGCGCCCGTGCGCTCAACGACGTCCTCGCCAAGTTTTGCGGCGTCGGCATGACCTTCGAAGTGCAGCTGTTGTTGCGGGCGCAAGACGTGCGGCGCGCCCGCTTGCGTTCGCGCGAGGGTAAGGGACATAGCCGGCTCGGCATCGACGCCTTTATGTTCGGCGGCACGGCGCGACAGGATCGCCTGGCCGTGCGCTATTTTCTTCGGCCCTGAGCAGCGCCGCTTCGATCAAGGGAAAACACATGAAACGAGACAATGAGTTCCTCCATTTCATCCAGCGCCAAAAGCTGCTGGATACGGAAAACCGGCCCCTGCGGATGCGTATCGCCCATGGCGCCGGCGTGCTGGACGACGTGCTGTTGCCGCAACGGCTGATCGGCACGGCGGAAATTTGCGCGGGGCTGCGTTACGAAGTCTGGTGCGTGGCTACCGATGCCAGGATCGAGCTGAAGCAGATGATCGGTTTGCCGCTGGCGCTGGATTTCGTCACCGACCGGGGCGAGCTGAGCAGCGTATGCGGCATCGTCACCGAAGTCTGCGCCGGCGACAGCGACGGCGGCGTGGCCACCTACAAGCTGGTCATGCGCGATGCGCTGGCCATCCTGGAAAAGCGCGTCAACACGCGCATCTTCCGCAACCTGAGCGAAATCGACATCGTCCAGCGCCTAGTCGCCGAATGGCGTCAAAGCAATGAGGTGCTGGCCGGGGCGTTCGAGCTGGAGGTCGAGGAATGTCTTCAGCTGCGCCAATATGCGCAGCGCGAATTCACCATGCAGTACAACGAATCGGACGGCGCCTTCATCCGACGCCTGCTGGCGCGCTGCGGCGTCGCTTGGTATTTCCGCGCCGGCCGTAGCCGCGAAGCGGGCTCCCAGCCGGAGTTTTCTCAAACGCTGGCACACACGATGGTGTTGTTCAATAGCCCCGACAGCCTGCAACAGAACCGCGCCGGCACCGTGCGCTACCACCGCGACAATGCCACGGAACAACGCGACACCATCACGTCCTGGGCCGCCGTCCGTAGCTTGCAGGCCGGCAGCGTCACCTTGCACAGCTGGGATTACAAGCAACCGCAAGGGTATTTTTCCACCACCGAAGCCAGCAGCGACGGTGCGCAAGGCCCCGGCGGCGACGAGCTTGCGGCCAGCCTGAACGACTACAAAATTTTATCGCCGCACAACGCCGACGATCACGACGAGCTGCGCCGGCTCGGCCGTTTGCGCATGAATCGCCACGATTACGAGGCCAAATGCTACCGGGGGCAGGGCGGCGTGCGCGATTTTTGTGTCGGCGAGTATTTCCACTTCGCCGATCACCCGGAGATCGACGGCCATCCGGAGGATGAACGCGATTTCGTCATCACCCAACTCGCGGTGACGGCGCAGAACAATCTGCCAAGGGGGCTGGTGGCGAAAATGGAGCGTCTGTTCGCCCGCAACCGCTGGACGCAGGCGTTGGCGCACGATCACGCCAATCTGGCCGATTCCGGGCCGGGCCGATTCCACATGACGTTCTGCGCGGTGCGGCGCGGCATTCCCATCGTTCCGGCCTATGACGCCCAGCGCGATCTGCCCCCTATGCCGATGCAAAGCGCGCTCGTGGTCGGCCCGCCGGGCGAGGAAGTGTATTGCGACGAGTTGGGGCGGGTCAGGATACGCTTTCTTGGTTTGCGCGCCGCCGACCATGAGCATGCGCAGGGCGCCGGCACGTCCGGCACGGAGCGCGACTCGGCCTGGGTGCGGGTCGCCACCAGTTGGGCCGGCAACGGACCGGGCGGCCTGCAACAGTGCGGCGCGCTGACGTTGCCGCGCGTGGGGAGCGAAGTCCTCGTCGCCTTCATGGGCGGCGATCCGGACAAGCCCGTCATTGTCGGCCAGTTGTACAACGGGAACGCGCGGCCGGCGGCCCTGAGCGAACGGGGCGACCTGCCCGGCAACCGTTATTTGTCGGGCATCAAGAGCCGGGAAATCAAGGGCGAACGGCATAACCAGCTGCGCTTCGACGACAGCAACGGGCGGATCAACGCCCAACTGGCCAGCGACCATGGCGGTTCGCAATTGAATCTGGGTTGGCTCGCGCAGCCTATCGCCAACGGCCACGGCGAAGCGCGCGGCGAAGGCGCCGACTTGCGCAGTGACAAGGCCGTTGCCGTTAGAGGGGCGCAGGGCGTGTTGATCACCGCCGATGCCAGCCCCGGCGCAAAGGGTAGGCAACTCGACCGGCCGGAAATGATCGGCATGGACGACGTGCTTCACGGTATCTACAAAGCCCTGTCCGAGCTGGCCACCACCCACTTGGCCGGCGACGCCGACGGCGCGCCGCTGGCGAAGCTGGTCGAGCATATCCGGCAATGGGAGAAGGGCAGCAACACCGAGGGCGCAACGCCCGATCCGGCCGGCGGCAAGCCCATCGTCGCGGTCAGTGCGCCGGCCGGCATCGCGTTGGCCAGCCAGGACAACGTGCTCATTGGCGCGCAAACGAATATCGACCTGGTCAGCGCCGGCAATTCCCAATTGTCGGCCGGGCGCAAGTTGCTGATGCGCGCGGCCCAGGGCATCGGCATGTTCGCCCACAAGCTGGGAATGCAACTGATCGCCGCCGGCGGCAAGATCGTGATCCAGGCGCAGGATGGCGAAATCGAAGTCGGCGCGGCCAAGCGCTTGCATCTCTATTCGCTCGAATCGCTGCTGTTGGAAGCGCCCGAAGTGGTGATCCGTACCGACGGCGTGCAATGGACCATCGCCAAGGGCAAGGTCACGTCGTCATCGAGTGGCGCGTTCAATGTGCAAGCGTCGGAGTTCAAATTCAGCAGTGGCGGCGGGGGCGATCTGGCGTTGCCCGGCATGCCGCATTCGAGCTTGCAAACCGACGAGCAGATCGCCTTCACGGGACGCGGCGGCCAGCCCCGCGAAAACGTTCCCTACGAGGTGCGCGACGCCGAGGGCGCGGTGCTTGACGCCGGCAAATCCGGCGCCGATGGCGCCAGCCAGGCCGTCGTGACCGACACGGTCATCAAATCGCTGCGGGTACATCTTTAACACTGATTGACTTCACGAGTTGCGGGGAGGAATACACATGGCCGCCACAGTTCTGCCAGAAGCCACGCGCCGCGTGCCGCTTGCCTTTGACGACAAAGGTGAGCCGGTGTTTGACACGGTATGCAGCCCCAAAAGTTTCCGCATGCGCGCGCGCGGCGTCATCCCGCCATGTCACGTGATTCCGGTGATCTTCGTGCCGGGGATCATGGGCACCAATCTTCGGATGAATGAGGCGGCCAATGGCAAGAAATTGGCCGCATGGAGTCCACCGAATGGCACAGCGGACGGACTTGGGGAAGTGAGGAAAAGAAAAGCTCAGGTACCGAAAGATAGGCAGCTGCAAATGACGGCGTCCCGCACCGAGGTTGACGACCGAGGGAAGGTCGAGTTGCCGCAGGGCGTCTTGACGCTGACGACGGACGAGGCGGTACGGCGCGGTTGGGGGCAGCTGCATTTTGATAGCTATGGTCATGTTTTGGCCGAGCTGGAACGTTCGCTCAACGACCAATACGAGGAACCCGGCAAGCCGGGCAGCAAGAAAATGGCGGTGTGGGCGGTCGCCCAAACCTTGATGAAAAATGCGCCGATTCAATCATGCACCGGGGAAGGCGATCCTTGCTTTCGTCCGGAAATGATCGATGTGCGCACGGTATGGAATGCGGTCAAGGGAACGGTCAGCGCCCTGACCGAGGATGAATTCACGCGGCTGGATGACTTCTATTATCCAGTGTGGGCCTACGGCTATAACTGGCTCGACAGCAATGAGGCGGCCGCCGATGGGCTGTGCCAGCGGATAGAGGAGGTGCTGGCTTGGTATGACAAGACGAAGTACTTCATGACGCAGGGAAAGGTTATTCTCGTCACCCATTCGATGGGCGGCATCGTCGCGCGCAGGGCCGCGCAGAAGGACGCCGGCAAGATACTCGGCGTGGTCCACGGTGTGCAGCCTGTCTGCGGCGCGCCGGTCGTGTACAGGCGCTTCCGCGCCGGCACCGAGGTGGGAAGTTTCTTCAATTTCACGGGCGCGGCCGTCGCCACCATTGTCGGCTGGGATGCCGCCGACATCACCTGCGTGATGGCCAATTCGCCAGGCGCGTTGGAACTCTTACCGACGAAGAACTATCCGCCTGGGTGGCTGACCGTTTCCCAAAACATCACAGGCGAACCCATTGTGGAGTTGGCACGTGCGTTACCAATAGCAGATCCATATGAGGAAATTTACTCCAAGCGAGTACAAGATGTGTGGTGGGGAATGGTCGACGAAACTTTAATTGATCCTGCAAAATTATCAAAGGATAAGGATTCAACCCCAATGGGGATGTATCGCAATGCACTTAAGATAGCAAAAAAACTGCACGATACCCTTGGGTTATATTGTCACCACAATACCTATGCGCATTATGGTTCAGATAAGCAAGAAGTATCGTTTGGTAAGGTGCATTGGTTTACTAATCATCGATTGCAGAACAGCATTAAAGCTGAATTGATGGGTTTGCCCGCTGCGTCTTGGACATTGCAAGGTGAAGTAAATCTAACTTATAACAATAATTCCATTAAATTTGAGCTGGCCAATCGACCTGGGCGAGAAGGTGGTGATGACGCTGATTCTGGCGATGGTACAGTGCCAAGCCCATCCGGTGCAACAATTGAAAGAACGGATGGAGCGCATTGTGTCTTTCGCATGAAAGGCTTCGATCATCAAGGTAGTTACTCAAACAGGGATGTTGTCGACAATGTCATATACTGTATTGGAAAAGTTATCCAAAATGCTATGCCCGCTAAAAATTTTCCTACGGAGAAATCATGATTGGCTCGATCAAGAGTTCGCTGAAGCTACGATTTATCGAAACAGGACTGGCAGTGTTTATTTCCTTTGAATCGTTGGCCGCTTACCCCAAGGATGTTGAGATGAGTAACCAAAACACTTTATGTTTCGGGCGATTTTTAATCGATTTTCCAGCTGGAGGAAAAATTAAGGAAATCGGACAGCAATCCCAATTTATGTTCGGTGACATACATTCCGATAATTTTCAGGGGGAAATTATTGATTTTACCCGAAGGATGGATCAACGCGAAATTAAACTGAGAGAATTAACGGGGAAGGATGATAGGGTTTTAATAAGAACCATTTCGCCGAACCAATCTACACGAATTTTTGTAACGAAGGAGAATGTGTTTGGGCATGTTGATTTTGGATTTGAAGCATATAAATTAGATAAAAATAAGCTATTTTCATTGATCCATATAAATTTCGAAGAGAAAATATTCTACGATAAAGTGTTAATTCGTCTAAGCACAGATCTTTTGCCAAATTTACGAACCCGACATCTGGATGAAATTCCATCCGAGCCTGGATTTTGCATCAAGGATGGATTCATTGCCGACGATGGTAGTAAATACCAATTCGAGGAGGCCCGCCTACAGTTCAATTTCAAAGAATTGCCGGATGTATGGGTTGCGGTCTACAGTCAAACTGTGCCGAAAGCGGGTGACGATACGCTGTTGCAACGGATGGATAAACACCCCGATACAGTTCTAGAAAAATTATACATAAAGACATTCCGGCGACAAAAGCACGAAGTGAACGGATTCAAAGGCGAGGAGCTCCTCGAGTTGTTGCCGACAGACCAGGGAATTAAACAGCATTACTTTCATTGGGAGGCGGCCGGTGCGGTGAAAAGCATCTTCGTTCCCTTGCTCAATCTTGAATTTGAAAGTGCCGTGTTGCCATTGAAGGGGCCGCGACCGCGTCCATCGCTCACCGACGAGCAGGCCATCAAGCTATACGACAGCATCGTCAACTCGATCCGCCTGCGTCCCACCAGCGCGCCGGCCAAGACCGGCGCGAGCGATCTGCCGAAGAAGCCGCTGGGTGAACTTGCCCTCACCGGCCGCATCTGCCCGCAAACGGGATGGTGGCAGAGTGGCGATGAGTATGTCCTCCCGGCCAAGCGTCGACAATACTTCAAGGAGGGCGAGATGCTGCCGACGGTGGAATGGCATGGCAAGCCCAATGTATGGCAGAAACTCACCGGCGAGCGGCCTTCTCAAACGATGACCACCGTGTGGAAACTGGTCGAGTACGCAGAGGCCCAGCGCGCCGCAATCGAGGCGGAGAAACCGCCCGCGGCTCCCGCCGCCGAGGATGCCGGGCCTGTCAAAGAAGGCTAGGCGCGGAGCAAACGGAGCCGCGAAAATTCAACGACGTTGGCATCAGTTAGCTTGTTCAGCATTTCAACCGAGGAGCAATGTCATGGCAAAAGTCATTCGTTTAGGCGATCCAACTTCCCACGGCGGCAAAGTCGTCAGTGTCAGCGCCACCTGGTTCACGGTTGACGGCATCGCCGTGGCCCGGGTCAACGATACTTGCGTTTGTCCAATTCCAGGCCGTACCGTTTGCACCATTGTGGAAGGCGACGCCAATCACACCATCGATGGCCTCGCCGTTGCTTATGCCGGTCACAAGACGAGTTGCGGCGCAACGTTGATATCGACAGTGGCCGATTTCAGCAACGCTTGATCGGCTAGGACCTTTGTCGGCAAGGTCACCTTGTCAATTCCTGAGCTTCGTTACGATCTGAACGATCAAACGGTTGGACTGACTGACGGCGCCGCCGGCCACGAGGCGATGGCTTGCTGCGACAGCCCGTCGGCGGCGCCGTTGCGATGGCGCGGAATCCAGCGAAGACTGACCTCGCCCAAGCCGGCCAGCAGCGCGGCGACGCGGGCGCGGTAGGACTCCAGGCCTTTGGCGCCGGGCGCGGCGGGTTGGTTGACGTCGTTGATCACCACCTGGCTGTCGCCGTACACCAGCAACTGCGGCGGAGCTAGCTCCAGCGCCGCCTCCAGCAGCGCGATCAAGGCCAGATACTCGGCTTCGCCGCTGTCGCCGTGGCCGGCGCGGCGGCTGATCTCGACGCGCTCGCCTTGCGGCCCGCACAGCAGGGCGCCGATGCCCAGCCGGCCCGGATTGGGATGGGCCGAGCCGTCGAACCAGGCTTGCCAGGCGCCCGGCGCCGCTTGGACGCGGGCCTGCTTCCGCGCCAGCGCGGTGGACTTGATCTCCAGCTTGGCGGCGCGGCGCGCCTGGTCGGCCTGGCGCAGCTGCGCGCGTTCGATCAGCAACTGGTCCAGTCCGGCGCTGCCGGCGGCCAGCGTCAGCGTTTGGCGCAGCGCGTCCAGCTCGGACGCGCCGCTGCGTGCCGCCAGGCGGCGGCCGCTGGTGCGCTCACCCTTGTAGGCTGCGGCGGCGAGGCGGTCGAATTCTTCTGTGGGCATAGAAAATCGAGGACGGCGCCGCGCGCCTGGCTCTTGAGC
>NZ_JAEMNU010000120.1:12832-67132 GCF_016461825.1 Rugamonas violacea
TTGAGCAGCCAGGCGCGCGGCGCCGTCCCCTTGTGGATGTGGTGGCAGGCGCCAGCATAACCGATCAGGCGCCGCTACCCTTAGTCGCGGTGTGGATTGTCCGGCCGGCGGTCGTGGCGGTTCGGCACGCCGTCGCCATCGCGGTCGCGGTCATAGCGGTTGGGAATGCCGTCGTGATCGGCGTCGCGGCGCTCCCAGCGCGCTTCCTCGCGATACCAGCGGCCTTCGCGTTCGCGCCAGTGCGGCTGGTTGTAGACGTAGCCGGGCCGCACGGCGACCCAACTGCCGGCGATCCATTCGTGGCGGCCGTGGCGCCATTCCCAGGAGCCGGGCGCCCAGTTGTAGCCGGGGCGGGGACGCGGCGCGCGCTCGTAGCGCGGCGCCGGCGGGGCCATTTCGACATAGTCGTAGGTAGGCGCGTTGACGGCGATCCAGCCGGCCGGCTGCAGGCGCCAGCCGTCGCGCTCCTGGCGCCATTCGGCGTGGCGGTACTGCTCGCCGCGTCGTTCCGACTCCCAATGGCCGGACAGCCAGACGTGGCGGCCGCCGTCCCAGTTCCAGTAACCGGGCGCCCATACCTGGCCGTGGCGGGCCACGGGAATGCTTTCAAAACGGGCCGGCGGCGGCGCGTCGCGCACGACGATGCTCAGGCCGACCTCGGCGGATGCGCTGGCGGGCAGGAAGGCGGCTGCGCTGAGCGCGATCATGGCAGCGGCATAAAAGGTGGGCTTGATCATGTGGATCTCCGGTGGCTGCGTGTCTTCACGCTTGCGACAAATATAGCAAGCGGCGCGCGGCGGCGGGACGACTGATTCAAGTGCTTACATCTGACACATACTCTGCGACAAACTGCGTGCGTTGGCGCACAGACGTCGGCGGAGGCTGCTAGCGTGGCGGGTGGCGGGTGGCGTGGCGGCGGCGGGGAGTGTTCGGTACGGCGGTTGGCGCTTCTGGCGGCGGGGCTTCGCCTGTCACTGCGCGGCGCGCGCGGCGCACGGCGGGGGCAGGCGAAGGGGGCGGCGGCCGATCAAATCTTGCTCGCGTGGTCGGCGGTGGCCAGCGCGGCCTTCTGTTCTTCGACCAGCGATTGCAGCTTCTGTTCGGCGCTCAGGCGCTTGGCGCTGACCACCACCACCTGCAGATTGGCCGGCACGGCCAGGGCGACGCTGGCGACCTTGTCTTGCTGCTGCGGCGCGTTGTCGAGTGCGTAGTTGGCGGCACAGGCCAGGCCCAGGGTGATGACGAACAGGGCTTCGAAGTTTTTCAGGACGTTCATTTTGCGGCTCCTTGCGGTGGTAGTGGTGTTTCGATGTATGCACTGTAGCCAAAGGCCCCATTGGCGACTAGCGGATTGCGACGAGACGCCGCTTTTGCGGGACGAACTGCAGTTTGCGCCGATCAGACGATGACAGCTCGACCATGCTTTTGCGTCTCCCCCCGCATGTGCCCGGCACATCGATCACACCTGCGCGGGGCTTGTATGGCGTCTTTTCTCACTACCGTTCTGCAAGCGATGGCCGAGCGCCGCCGTGCCCGCCGCCGTCTGGCCAATTTGCGGGCCGGCGCGGCGCGCGGGCGCGGTGCGACTCTGCGCGCGGTGCCGGCCGCGAGCACGAAGAACCGCACGGCCGCACGCATGGATGCGGGCACAAGCCCAGGCGCAGGCACGGGCATCGGCTCCGGCTCCGGCTCCGCCGCGAGTATCGGCGCTGCGAGCGGTCGTGTGCCCACGGCTCGGTTGTGGGCGCCGGGCCGGCTGGCCGGCCTTGGGGCCGTCGCCGCAGCCATGGCGGGCGGCGTGCTGATCGCCGGCCACGCCCGTTATCTGGGCGCGGCCACCGTCAACACGCCGGCCGCCGCCCAGCAGCAGCGCGCGGCCGAGGTCTTCCAGGCGGTGCTGCCTGGCGCCGAATTCGCCGTGCCACAACGCGCCGGCGTCAGCCTCGGCCTGCAGCCGGGCGACGCCGTGCTGGTCGCCGCCGGCATGCAGGCGGCGCCGGTGGTGCGGGTCGACCTGTGCAGCCAGCTGCGCGAGGGCGCCGGCGGCGCGCTGCTGCCGCTGCGGTTGGGCTACCGCTTCGAGGACGTGCGTCGCTGGGTGGCGCGCAGTGAGCGCGGTAGTGCGCCGCTGGCGCTGCGCAACGTGCTGCTGGTGCGCGAGCGTGCCGCCCAGCCGAACTTGCCGACGATGCCGGAGGTGGAGATCAGCGGCAAGGCCTTGGCCGACTTCGCCGACCCGCTCAGCGCGCCACTGCAACTGAACTGGCGCAGTGGTCAGAGCAGCACCCGCTGGCTGGGCGACGCCAGCCTGGGCCAAATCGAGCAGGGTACCAGCGGCCGCGTCGGCCTGCGCCAACAGGGTTGGCTTTTGTGGGGCGGCGACGGCGTCAACAACAGTAACGCGCTGCGCATCGAGCGGCGCGCCAGCGCGCTGTGTCCGCAGGCCGGCGAGTTGGTGCTGCAGATGTATCAGCGTCCCGAGACCGGTGCCACCACCACCACCGCCACCTACAGCACCAACAACGCCACCGCCGCTACCGGCATCGTCGCCGTCGCCCCGCCGGCGGCCCCGGCGACCGCGCTGGTGACCGCCTTCCCGGCGCGCGGCAAGGCGGTGAGCGCCTATCTGACGGCGGGTCAATACCGTGTGCCGGTTGCGCCGCGCGGCGAGTTGGAGGACCAATCGTTGTTCCAGGCGCTGCAGCAGCGCGGCCTGGTGCGTCTGGCGCCCGGCGGCGCCGTCGAGCTGGCGCCGCGTGATCTGCTGCAGTGGAGCGCGGCCGGCACCGCCGACCGTGCCGCCGATCTGGCCGCGTGGCGCGCGGTGCCGGCCGATGCCGCCACCCGCAAATTGATCAAGCGCCTGTATTACCAGGCCGACGGCGAGTACGTGCGCCAGCAGGTCGACATCTTCAACAGCGAACGTCGCCTGCTGGCCTGGCGCGGCCGCGACGGCGTTGCTGTCGGTGCTGGCGCTGGCGCCGCCACCGCCGGCACCGCCACCGGCACCGGCCCCGTTGCCAGCTTCGGCTGGCGCGCCAGCGTGGTGAACGGCGGCGTCGACAGCCCCTTGCCCATCACCGCGCAGATGCCGGGCGCCGCCACGCGCCTGTTCGCCCAGCTGCCGCAGGGCTGGCAGCCGTGGACGCGGGTGGCGCGCTGGCCGCAGGCGCCGTCGCAGCCGGCCGTGCGCCTGACGCTGGAGCTGGCCGGGCCGGCCGCCGGCGGCGAGCAGCAGCGCCTGTTGCTGCTCGGTCGCGCCCGCGCGGTGAGCGGCGCCCGGATGCAGGCGCTGCCGGCCTGTTTCGGCCGCGCCTGCGCTGGCGTCGACGACGTGCAGGAGCTGACGCTGACGCTGCTGCCGGGCGCGCGCAGCGTGCAGTTGGACGTGGCGGCGCTGGCCGTCGACGCGCCGCAGGACCAGAAGTACCGCCATCTGCGCGTCGCCGCCGGCCGCCTGGTCTGGCAGCAACTGCCCGAGAGCGCGGCGATCGCCGGCCCAGCCGCCCTGGCGCCGTCCAGCGTGCTGCTGCAGGACCGCAACGGCACGCTGTTGTGGGCCGACGGTGCGCCGACCCAACCGGCGCTCGACGCCGGCCTGGCGACCTTGCTCGGCGTCGGCCCGGAGCAAGGCAGCGGCGTGGCCGGCATGCTGGCGCGCTTGCCGTCGGCCTCGGGCGGGCCGCTGGCCGGCCGCTTGACGCTGGACCTGCCGCTGCAAACCTTGAGCCAGCGCGTGCTCGACTGCGTCGGCATGCGGCGCGGCCGCTGGGACGGCGCCGCCTGTGTCGGCGGCCACGCCGCGCCGGAACCGCGCCACGCCGGCCTGGTCATCCTCGACACCGAAACCGGCGACGTGCTGGCGGCAGCCGGCGCCGGCACCGGCGCCGTCAACAGCGCCAACTGGGCCGAGGTGCGCGACTTCGACCGCAGCAATCCGGCGCGCAGCCCGCTGCGCCTGCCGGCCTTGCAGCACGACGGCGGCGCCCACCAGAGCCCCGGCTCGACCTTCAAGGTGATCAGCGCGCTGGGCCTGGAGCTGGCTGCCGTCAGCGATCCCCAACTCGACGGTCTGCTCGGCGGCCTGCCGCTGCCGGCGATCAACCGCATCGCCCAGCAGCGCGGCTTCGGCTTCCAGACCGACGCCGCCACCTATCCGCTCGATCCGCGCCGCCTGCAACTGGCCCACATCACCAACTACCGGGAGCAGAGCCTGGACCGGCGCGCCCAGGACGGCAAGCTGGGACTGGCGCAGGCGCTGACCTATAGCCTCAACACCTGGTTCGCCTGGTCCAGCGAATTGAGCGACCGCAGCCTGTTCGGCCGGCCCGACGGCGGCGCGCCCGACCTGCAGGCGCTTGACGCCGGCGCGCTCGACGGCGTGCGGCCGATCCTGGCGGCGGCGCACCGGCTCGGCTTCGAGCAGGCGCTGCGCCTGGACGGCGGCCTGCTGCCGGCCGACTACCGCTGGTCGGCTTGGGACGCCTTGCAGACCACGCCGGCCCACATCGACACCATCCACAGCCGCCACGAGCTGCGCCAGATGGCCATCGGCCTGCGCATGCAGGCCACGCCGCTGCAAATGGCGCTGGCGGCCGGCGCGGTGGGCCAGGGTAGGGTGGTGGCGCCGCGCCTGCTGCTGGCGCTCGACGGCCGAGCCAGCGCGGTGCCGACGATGGCGCCGCTCGGCATCCGCCTCGACCGCATCCGCGCCGGCATGAAGGGCGTGGTCGACGTCGGCACCGGAGCCGGCGCCTTCGCCGGCCCGGCGCTGGCCGAGTTGCGCCGTGGCCTGTACGGCAAGACCGGCACCGCGCCCACCGGCGAGGGCACGGCCACGGTGTGGTTCACCGGCTGGCTGGAGCCGGGCAGCCTGCCCGGCCAGACCCACCGGTTGGCGCTGGCCGCCTTCGTCAGCCATTCGGAGGCCAGCGGCGGCGAGCACGCCGCGCCGATGCTGGCGGCGCTGTTGGCCACGCTGGTTAAACAGAAGCCGGCGCAGAGCCAAGAACAGAGAGTGAAATAGCCTTGTGAAGGATGGAATGAAGAGAGAAGATGTGTGGCATGATTTTGAGGCGTCCGTCGGTGGTTGTTCGTCCCGTAACGACCCGGCGCGCCTAGAACGACAGGACTTTATGCGTTTGCCAGGAACCCGCTACCAGGAGCACGGCTGGGAACAAGTGCGCAAGCTGCTCGGACGCTGCTCGGTGCAGGCCTTCCGCCAGTTCAGCGCGGAGCAGGTTCTTTGCCCGCCGGGCCGGCAGGATGCGCTACTGGAGCACTACACCGAGGCGGTGGCGGCGGCGCTGCGCGCGGCCGACAAGACGGCGCGCGCCGAGGCGCATGGCAATAGCTACGGCGACAGCGTCAGCGAGCTGGCCCTCAGCCTGCTGTTCGAGCTGCAGGCGCAGGCCGGCTTTTGGGCCGCGCTGCTGGCCGCCATCGCTGCGGAGCATGGCCGTGGCGGCGCCTTCTGGCACGATGTGGCGGCCGACGGCGTCCTGCGTAAAAAATTCAACGACATGTACGCCGGCCTGCGCGACAAGGTCGACGCCGACAACTACAGCGTCAGCACCGGCCGGCCCTGCTCGCCGAATAAAATCTACACTTATCGCATGCTCGACACGGCCTACCGCGAGGTCGAGCGCCTGTTCGCCGGCTGGCAGCAGCACCAGGGGCAGGTCGGCGAGATACTCGGGCGCGAGCTGGCCGGCAGTCCCATCGAGGCCCGCCAGATGAAGTCCATCGCCGGCTGCAAGGCCGAGTGGATCATCCGCTGGAGCGCGTCGTTGGAGCGCTACGACGGCGCGCCCGGCCCGCTGCACACCCGCTCCAAGCGCTTCGCCAGCCTGAAAAACAGTCCGGAGAAGATCGCCGCCATGCTGGCCGAGATCGGCGACTACGAGGAGCTGTCGTCGAACATGGATAGCGCCGACGCCTGGCAGGGCAACGGCGACTCCGGCGCCGCCGTGCAATGGCTGGAAGACTACTGGCGGGTGGTCGGCGAGTCCGAGGCCGCCGAGAGCGGCGGCGCCTTTGTCGATGCGCAGGATCGCATCCTGCCGGCGCCTACCGACGACGAGCTGGCCGCCGATGCCGATGCCGCCGCCGACGACGAGGCCGCCGACGAACCGCTGGCCGAGGTGACTGCGCGCCGGTTGCGCGAGCAGGAGCTTGACGAGGCGCCGGCCGGCGTCGATGATGCAGCCTTGCTGGCGCGCGAACAGCGGGTGGCCGACGCGCTTTCCCTGCCCCCCCGCTATCTGGAGTTGGCGCGGCTGGCGCAGGACGGCGGCAGCTGGACCCTGCGGATACTGAGCCAGGACTCGCTGCCGATTCGCCTGGCGGTTTATCATAAGCTGCTGGGACCGGACGACTCGACCTATCCGGACGAGTGGCTGGACCCGGCCACCGGCGCGCTGCCCACCTTGCAGCAACTGGCGACGCTGGACCAAATCTCGATGCCGACGCTGCGCAAGCGGCGCAATGAGGCGATAGACCGGCTGCACGCGGCCCATGATGTAAGCCATGAAGCGGCCCCCCGCGCGGAGGCGCCATGAAGGAGAAACAAGTGGATGCGACATCGATGGACGCCAAGCTGCGCGAACGGCTGCTGCTGGCGCGCGCCGTCCCCGGCGACCGCATGATGCTGGCCGACGCCACCTTGCTGGCGGCCTTGGACGGCAGCCGCGCGTTGACGCCGGCCGAGCGCGAGGCGCTGCAGCGGTCGCCGCTGACGCTGCGGCGCTTCAAACAGCTGGCGCTGGCGCGGCGCGCCGAGGCGCGGCCCGCGGCGGCGGCCAACGATTCGGCGTGGTACGGCAGCTGCGGCATGCTGCGCGCCGCCGCCGCTGTCGCCGCACTGGAGCAAATGCGCACCGACGACCAGTGCTGGACGCTGCACTTCCTGCCCACCGACGCGGGGCAGGGCTGGCAGGTGATCCTCAAGCTGGCCATCGAGGCGCCGTTCGCGGCGCGCCTGCTGCGCGAACAGCCGCCGCTGCGCGTGCTCGACGGCGCCGGCGCCATCGTGCTGCAAGGCCGGCTCGACGCCGACGGCGAATGCGAATGCGCCTGGCCCTTCGCCCTGGCACCGGCCGCGCACTTTCAGCGGCATGGCGCCGGCTTTGCTGTCGAACCGGCGGCGCCCTAGGTCATGGCCCTGTTCAAACGACGCCGCCGCACGGCCACCGACACGGCCGGCCTGGGCGCCGTCGTCATCGCGATGCGGCTGGAGGACGGCGACGTTGCGCCGGCCGACTGCCGCGCCGTGGTCTTCAACGCCGCCGGCTATGCCCGCCGCGCACCGGCCGGCAAAGTCGTCCTCGCCGATGGCGAAACGCTGTATTGCTATCACCCCGGCCCATACAACGTCGAATTGACGCCCTTCGCCGCCGCGCCCGAGTTGGGGCTGCGCTTGCAGTTCGTCGTCGACGCCAGCGACCCGCGCGTGACGCAGCAGCGCTTCGAGCTACTGCTGGGCAGCGAGGCCGGGCCACAGCTGCTGTTGGCCGAATTCGCCGCGTCGATTGAGGCGGCACTGCGGTTGGAGCTGCGTCAGGGTGGCCTGGAGCTGCCGCCCTGCACCTCGCTGGACGAGTGGAACGGCTTTCGCGCCGGCCTGAATCAGCTGCTCTACACCCGCTTCGGCGTGACGGTGGACGATTGCTTCCCGGTCGATTTGGGCGAGCGGGTCGACTATGCCGCCACGCTGCGCGCGCGCGCTGAACGCGTGGCCGAGCGCGCGCCCGCGCCCGCATTTGAGCCCGCGTCCGCAGCCGCACCTGCGCCCGCACCCGCACCCGCACCCGCGCGAGCAGCAGTGCCCGCGCCCGCACCCGAAGCCGCGCCGCAGGGTATCGCCGCGCCCGGAGCCGTGTCTCCAGCCGCAGCCGCGTCAGCCACGTCGGCCGCTGCCGCCAATGTGCCATCGCTGCCGTCCCCGCAACAGGCGGCGGCCGACGATGCCAAGGCGCTGCGTCGTCTCTTCCTCGAACTGCCGTCCGCCACCAGCGCGCTGCGCCTGCTCGCGCTACCGCCCGGCATGGCGCTGTTCCAGGTCCACCAACGGCTGCTGCAAGGTCTTGGTCTGAGCAGCCTGTCCGTCGCCACCATGCCGTCGCTGGCCTGGGCTGCGCCGGATCGCCCGCTGGACCCGACGCAGCAGCGCCGCCGCATCCGCCACAGCGTCGCAGCCGTGGCAACCCTCGACGAGGCCTGGGCCTTGCTGGCGCGACTGCAACTGGCCAAACCCGAACAACTGCCTGACATGTTCGACGAGGCCGACCGCATCCTCGCCAACCTCGACCACCATCTGCTGCTGCGCCGCGCTCCGTTCGCGCCAACGGAGCTGGAGTGCGACGAGGCATCCGCGCCGTCCGGCGAGGCGACGCCCGCCGCCGCCGCTGCGCGCAAGGAGCCATCGCTATGACCAACCATCCAGCCACGCCGGCCGCCGCTGCTAACGCCGCTAACGCCGCTAACGCCGCTAACGCCGCCAACGTCGCCAATGCCGGCCATACCGCCACGCCCGACGGCGCGCAAATGAGCGCCCGACCCAGCGTGCCGGTCAGCGCCGACTGCCGCTGCGTATTGACCGACGGCCGCGTATTGACCGTCACCGCCAGCCGCCGCCCGCGCGCCAATCGCGCCGACGTCAAGTGCGCGCTGGCCGGCGCTGCGGCGCTGGGCGAGCGGGTGCAAGAGGTGGTGCGGCTGGCGCGCCACACCGAGGCCCGCTTCGACAGCCGCGACCAGGTGGTGCTGAGCATGGACCTGCTGCCGGCCAGCGGCGAGCGCGATTGGGAGCTGGCCGCCGTACTGGCCGACCGCATGGTACGCGGCGAATATCGTAGCGGCGCCGCTGCGCTGTACGCGCAGGGCTGGTCGGACGCCTGGCATCTGGGCCAGGTGAGTGGGCAATCGCCGCAGGCCATCGCATCGCTGCGCCGCCATCTGGCCGCTGCGGCACTCGCATCGGCATCCGTGCCGGCGGTCGGCGCCCTCGTTGCCGCCACAGGCGAACCAGGCGGCATCAGCCTTGTCGTCGGCGGCGATGGTGGTGGCGGTGCCGCCGAAGTCGACAGCATCGCCGCGCTGCCGGCCGTCCTGCGCATCAGCCACCTGGGCGCGTTGAGCGGGCACACCGATCCGGCGTCGGCCGTGTCCACCGCGCGTGCCTGGTTCCCGCTGCACAGCGGCGGCGTCAACGATGCGTTGGGCTGGGTCGACGTCAGCGTCTACCCGATAGTCGCCAGCGGTGCCGACGAAGAGGATACAATCGCCGCGCCGGGGCTCGACGCCAGCATCCAGCTGGCGTTGCGCCAGGCGCTGGTCGGCGCGCGCCATTTCGACGGCCGTGGCCTGGGCCGCTGGCGCACCGTGGTGCGCTTCGGCCAGCCCCGCTTCGAGGGCAATTCTTATCAACTGGCGCTGGTGATGGCCGACCGCTTGGCGCGCGGCCGCGAGTTCGTCCCGCGCGGCCGTTTGATCGCCAGCGGCTGCTCCAGCGCCTGGCACGCCGGCCGGGTCGAGACGGTCGATGGCCTGGCGGCCAAGGCGGCGCTGATTTTGCGCCAGGTGGTGGACGGTGACCGTGTGCTGCTGCCCAAGGAGTGGCAGGCCGGCCTGCCGGCTGGCTTCGCGGCCGCCGTCAAGGTTCGCGGCGCCAGCGTCGCCTGTATCGAACGAATCGGTGTGATCTGAATCGTGCGCAAGAATGAAAGCGGCACGCCCCTGCTAAAATCGGTGTCTGGCGGGGCGCGGCCAGTGGATGAATCAAGTTAGGAGTCTGACATGTTCCAAATGTTTGGTTTTGGCGGCGTTAAATGCCCGCGTTGCGAGCACAAGAACGACGACCAGTCGGGCTACTGCAATCACTGCGGTTTGACATTGGGCGCCTCGCGCAACGAGCCGGTGCTGCGCGACAATCGCTGGATTCCCGGCGACGACGAGCTGGCCGTCTACTTCGGCGTGCGCGAGCTGTCGGGCATCTTCACCAAGACGCTGCGCGTGCCGGCCACCGCCCGCGCCTACATCCTGCAAGCCGACAAGGCCACCGAGGTGCCGCAGGGCGAGTACGAGATCGAGGGCTTCTTCACCCGTCTGAACCACCTGCTGCGCAGCCAGCACGCCGAAATCCTGATCACCCGCAGCACGCCGCTGCCGGTCGAATTCTCCTTCAGCGACCTGCATACGGCCGAACACCTCAAGGTCTCGGCCCGCTTCGCCGTCGGCCTCAAGGTGGAGAACGTGGCGGCCTTCGCCCAGCACTTCATGACCGTGCCCGGCTCGGTCACCACGCTGCACCTGCACGATTTGCTGGCGCCGTCGGTGCGCCAGTTGGCCGCCGAATTCATCGGCGCCCGTTCGATGCGCGACATGGCGCACAACGCCGAACTGCGCGCCCAGCTCGACGAACGCCTGCAAAACGCGCTCAAGCAGCGCCTGGCCGAATACGGCCTGGCCGTGAGCCAGGTGGAAACGGCGGCGCTGCGCCACGACAAATTCGACCACAACCGCGAGCGCATCGGCACGCTGTGGCTGGTGGCCGACGAGCGCCATGTGCAACTGGAGCACGTCAAGCAGCTCGATCAAATCTACGACGAGGAAGAGTGGCAGGCCATCTGGCGCGAGGAGCAGAAGCAGCGCAGCGAGCATCGCCGCGCCGAGCTGCGCCAGGACGCCGGCGTGCAGAAGGCCGAGCTGGCGCTGCAGGAGGCCGAGCGGGTGCAGGCGATCCGCGCCCGCGAGGTCGACCTGTACGGCCGCATCATCGAATCGAAGACACGCAAGGCGGCGCTGGAGAGCGGCGCCGGCACCACGCTGGCCGAACTGGAACACGAACTGTCGCGCAACAAGGCGCACCGCGCCGGCGACACGGCCGACTGGGAGCATGTGCGCCATCTGGCGCAGATCAAGATGCGCACCGAGCTGGAAGTGACCCAGCAGGCCGCCACGCAGGACCGCCAACTGGCGCAACAGCACTTTGGCCAGCAGCTGCGCCAGCAGGCGATCCAGAACCAGATCGCCCAGGCCCTGCTGATCGAGGACGAGTCGCGCCGCCGCGCCGAGCTGGCGCGCCTGCGCCAGCGCGAGGAGGAGGAGGGCAAGCGCCAGGCGCAGATGGAGGCCGAGCAGCACGTCGCCCACTTCCAGGGGCTGGCGCTGGCCAACGCCGCGCGCCGCCGCGAGGCCGAGCGGGTGCAGGAGTGGGAAGACCAGCTGGCCCTGGCGCGCCAGCGCGAGCTGCTGCGCGGCGACGCCGTCAAGGACGCCGCCAACGCCGTGCAAGTGGCCGAGATCAACGACAAGATCGAACAGCTGCGCCGCAGCGGCGCCCAGGCCGACGCCGTCGCCCAGTACGAGAAGCTGCTGCGCACCATCGAGGCCGACGGCATCCACGCGCGGCAGAACCAGGCCAACGTCAACCAGGCCATGCTGGACCAGCTGGCCGTCGACGAGCAGCGCCAGATTCTGGCGCAGAAGGAGCACGAGGCGCAGTGGCAGCGCGAGCTGAAGGCGCGCGAGCACGAACGCGACGAGCGCTTCGCCCGCTGGAAGGGCGAGTACGACCTGCTGCTGGCCCAGCAGCAGCACGAGATCGAGCGCATCGCCGCCATCGGCGCGCTGAGCGACAGCGGCAAGGTGGCCACCGCCGCCACGCCGAACGCCGCCGCGCTGACGCAGATCATGAAGCTGCAGATCCAGGGCGGCATGAGCGCCGAACAGATTCAGGCCTTGGCCCAGGTGGTCGCCGCCGAACACGGCGTGACGCCGCAGGAAGCGGCCCGTCTGGCCCAGGAGCGCGTGCTTGAAGAACGCGCCCAGCGCGACGCCGACATGGACAAGGACCGCCGCCACCAGCTCGACCTGCTCAATTTGCAGATCACCGCCGGCGCCAACGCCTTGACCACGCAGAGCCAGTTGGGCGTCGGCGTGGCGCAGGCGCAGGGCGGCGGGGCGATCCACCATCACCACGCCGCAGCGCCGCAGACAGCGGCGCCGGCATCGGCCGCGCACCTGGTGCCCGAGCTGCCCAAGTATTGCCGCAACGGTCATCCGACGCGGCCCGGCCACCCGTTCGACAAGTTCTGCGCCGAATGCGGCGTGCCGCTACAACCCTGATGGAATCGGCCTGACACGATTTGATGATGCAAACAGCAAGAGAAAAGATCCGCGAACTGCGCGCCTTGCACGATGACGGTCTGCTGAGCTTACAAGAGTTCGACCGCCGCAAAAACGCCATCCTCGACGCCGAGTACTCGCCGCCGGGTGGCGCCCCTGCGGGCACGGCCGGGGCATCCGCGCTGCCGCCGCCAGCGCGCCAAGGCACCGAGCTGGGGCTGATGTCCGGCCAGGAAATCGGCCCGCAGAACCGCCGCTACCGGCTCGAACGCCTGATCGGCATGGGCGGCATGGGCCAGGTGTGGCAGGCCACCGACCTGGCCACCCACGCCGAGCTGGGTCACAGCGACATGGTGGCGCTGAAGATCCTGCCGCCGCAGCTGACGCAAAGCGCCACCCACGCCAAGCTGCTGATCGAGGAGGCGACCCAGGCGCGCAAGCTGGCGCACGAAAACATCGTCCGCGTCTACGAGTGGGCGCAGGACCCGGCCACGGCCAGTTACTTCATCATCATGGAATACCTGGAGGGCGAGGACCTGGACGCCTTCCTGGCCCGCGAAGGCGTGCTGGCGCTGGAGCGCATCTGCGAGCTGATCGAGCCGGTGGCGCACGCGCTGCAATACGCCTGGGACAAGCACAAGCTGGTGCACCGCGATATCAAGCCGGGCAACGTCTTCCTGACCAAGCGCGGCGAGATCAAGCTGCTCGACTTCGGCATCGCCTCGCGCGCGCGCAGCGCCGGCAGCAGCCTGGGACTGCAGACGCCCAACGCCGGCACCGCCGGCTATCGCGCGCCGGAGGCCGGCACCCACGCCCGCCAACCGAGTCCACGGCTGGACGTGTACGCCGTCGCCGTGATGATCTACCAGATGCTGGAGGGCCGGCTGCCCTTCGACGACATGCGCACGGCGGACATCCACCCTTCGGCGCCGGCTTCGCTGAACCTGCGCCAGTGGCAGGTGCTGCAAAGCGGCTTCGCCTACGCGCAGGAGCGCCGTCCCGCCACGGTGGCCGAGCTGCTCGACGGCCTGCGCGCCGCCGCCGGGCCGAACGAGCAGGAGTTGGCCGAGCAGGCCGCCGAGGCCGAGCGCGCGCGCCTGGCCGAGCAGCAGCGCCGCAAGGAACAGGCGGAGCAGGCCGTCCTGGCCGAACAGGCCCGCGCCGTCGAGCAGAAGCGCCAGGCCGAACTCAACGCCCGCCGGCTGGCCGAGGCGCAGGCCGCCGCGCAGGTGGCGGCGCAGGCGGCGGCGATCGAAAAGGTCAAACTCGACCAGCAGCGCCGCGAACTCGAAGCCCGGCAGCGCGTCGAGGCCGAGGCGGCCGCCAAGATCCGCAAGCAGCAGCTGCGCGAGCAGTTGCAGGCGCGCCGCGAGGCCGACGCCAAGGAGGCGCGCGAGGCCAAGGAGGAGCAACAGCGCAAGCTCAATCAGTTGAAGGTCGAGGCGGCCTACCGCAGCGAGCAGGAGCGCCACCGCAAGCAGCTGGCCGCGCGCAACGCCGCCGAACTGGCCACGCTGATGCCCACTGCGGCCAGCCCCGTGGCCGACCCCAGCGGTGTGCTGCGCGACCGCTTCCTCGACGGCACCGGCAGCGGTCCCGAGCTGGTGCTGATCCCCACCGGCCGCTTTCAAATGGGCTCGCCGGAGCATGAGCAGGCCATCGCCATTCAGGCCGGCGCGCAGAAGGGCTGGCTGGAGCGCGAGACGCCGCATCACTGGGTCGGCATCGAACAGCCGTTCGCGCTGGGCCGCCACCCGGTCACGGTGGGGCAGTGGCAGCTGTTCGTCCGCGCCACCGGCTGGGAGTCCTTGTCCGACACCGACTGGCGCGCGCCCGGCTTCAAGCAGAGCGACGAGCATCCGGTGGTCGGCGTCAGCTGGAACGACGCCCAGCTATACCTGCGCTGGCTGTCCGAGCGCACCGGCCAGTTGTACCGCCTGCCCAGCGAGGCGGAGTGGGAGTACGCCTGCCGCGCCGGCACCCGCACCGCCTTCAGCTTCGGCGACGAGATCAGCACCGAGCGGGCCAACTACGACGGCCATTACACCTACAACGGCAGCCCGCGCGGCCAGTACGTGCAGGGCACCAGCAAGGTGGGCAGCTACGCGCCCAATCCGTGGGGACTGTTCGACATGCACGGCAACGTGTGGGAGTGGGTGCAGGACGTGGTGCACGAAAACTACCAGGGCGCGCCGGCCGACGGCCGCGCCTGGGAAGAGGACGGCGACAGCGTGCGCCGCGCGCTGCGCGGCGGCGCCTGGCTGTACAACCCGCGCTATCTGCGTTCGGCGGTGCGCAACGGCTTCTCGGCCGTGCTGGCCAACGACATCGTCGGCTTCCGCGTCGCCCGCAAGCTGGTCTAGCCGGCGCGTCGGCGGCTATAAAACCACCGAAGGGCGAACCGCCGGGGTCAGCCCGCGCGTCGGCGGCTATCAAACCACCCAAGGGCGAACCGCCGGGGTCAGACCCTCGCGGGTCTGACCCCAGTCTCTGCCTGTGGGTTTCTCAGCCCAGCCGCTCCATCACAAAATCGACAAAGCTGCGCACCTTGGCGCTGGGCCGGTGTTCAGCGCGCCGCACCACGTGCATGACGCGGGTCGGCAGCTGCCAGTCCGGCAGCAGCGCGGTCAGCGCGCCGGCGGCTATCGGCTCGTCGAGCAGCGAATCCGGCTGCACCACCACGCCCATGCCGTTCAGCGCGGCCGCCAGCAGCGCCGGGCCGTTGTTGCTGACGAAGGAGCCCAGCACCGGCACCGCCACCATCTGTCCGTCCCGGCTGAAGCGCCACTGCGGATTGCTGCCCCACGAGGCGAAGGCCAGGCAGTTGTGCCGCGCCAGGTCGGACGGGTGGCCCGGTGTGCCGTGGCGCGCCAGATAGGCCGGACTGGCGGCGGCCAGCATGCGCGTGGCGCGCAGCGGCCGGGCGATCAGCTCGGCGTCGTTGACGCTGCCGGAGCGCAGCGCGATGTCGATCTCCTCCTCGGCCAGGTCGACCACGCGGTTGTTCAGTTGCAGGTCGATCTGCACCTTGGGATAGGCGGCGCTGTACTCGCTGATGACCGGCATCAGCCGCAGCGCGCCGAACACCACCGGCGCGCTGACCCGCAAGCGGCCCTGCGGCACGCTGCGCAGGTTCTCCGCCACCTGGTCGGCGGCGGCCACGCTGGCCAGCACGTCGCGACAGCGCTCCAGATAGCTGGCGCCGATCTCGGTGAGCGTGTGACGGCGCGTGGTGCGTTCGATCAGGCTGGCGCCCAACTGCTGTTCCAGCGCTTGCACGTGCTTGCCCACCATGACGGAGGAGATGTCCAGCTCCTTCGCGGCGGCGGCGAAACTGTCGGCCGTCGCGGCCACCACGAAGACCTGCATGCTGCGGAGTTTATCGCTCATATTCGGAAGTATTAGTTACGAGTATATGAATAATATACTAATTTATCGCTTCAATAGTTTCGCTTATGCTGGTGGTCATGACGAAGCCCCGGCCAATCCGGCCGGGTGTAAGTCAGCCCCCCCCAACAGGAGAAACGACATGGCTGCATACGCGATCGGAAGTCTGACCATCCACAACACCGAATGGCAAAAGGAGTACGGCGAGAAGATGCCGGCGCTGATACAAGCCCACGGCGGCAAGCTGCTGGGCCGTGGCGCGGCGCAGCATTTGGAAGGCGCGCCGCGCCTGCCGGGCACCACGGTGCTGCTGGAGTTCCCCAGCATCGAGCAGGCGCGCGCTTGGCAAGCCGACCCGCTGCACGAGGCGCTGCGCAAGCTGCGCAGCGGCGGCGCCGACTTCGACCTGCAACTGCTCGCCGGCGTCTAGCCGGGCGGGGCGCGTCTCGGCTCAATGGGAGATTGGCGAAGTGGGGCGAAACGGTGTAAATTGGCGATTCACCTATATTGCACTCAAGGAATAGCATGTCGATCAAAGTCATCCGCGACCAATCCCTGCCCATGCGCCACGTCGCGCACATCCGCAACCACCTGATTTCCGTTGACGAAGGCGTGGACATCGGCGGCAGCGAGGCCGGCCCGACCCCGCACGACCTGTACGACGCCGCGCTGAGCGCCTGCAAGGCGCTGACCCTGGTCTGGTACGCCAAGCGCAAGGGCATCCCGCTCGAAGACGTCGAAGTGAGCATGGAGCGCGACGCCAGCGAGGAGCGCCACGGCACCTACCGCCTGGCCGCCACCCTGCACCTGGGCGGCCCGCTGAGCGACGCCCAGCGCCAGGAGCTGCTGACCGTGGCCGACAAATGCCCCGTCCACAAACTGATGACCAGCGTGACCACCGAGGTGAGCACCGTATTGGGAGAGGCAAAATGAGCATCGCCAGTGTGCTGAAGGGCCACGAGAAGGATCTCGGCGGCGGCTTCGTCGTGCGGCGCTATCTGCCGGCGGCGGTCAAGCAGGCGGTCGGCCCGTTCATCTTCTTCGACCATTTCGGCCCGGTCGACGTGCCGGTCGACGCCAACCACGACGTGCGGCCGCATCCCCACATCGGCCTGGCCACGGTGACCTACCTGTTCGAAGGCGCGATCGACCACCGCGACAGCATCGGTTCGGTGCAGCGCATCGAACCGGGCGCGATCAACTGGATGACCGCCGGGCGCGGCATCGTCCACTCCGAGCGCACGCCGAAGGATCTGGTCGGCGTGCCGCACCGCACCCACGGCCTGCAACTGTGGGCCGCGCTGCCCGCCGCGCACGAGGAGGACGAACCGAATTTCGTCCACACGCCGGCCGCCGACATTCCGGACTTCACGGTTGACGGCGCGCGCGTCAAGGTATTGATCGGCACCGCCTTCGGCAAGACCTCGCCGGTGGCCACCTACAGCCAGACCTTGTATCTGGACGTGACCCTGCAGGCCGGCCAGGAGTTGGGTCTGGCCAGCCTGCCGGAAGAGGCGGCGATCTACCCGATCAGCGGCCAGCTGGAGATCGACGGCGTGCCGCTGGCCTTGCACACCATGGCGCTGCTCGACACCCGCAGCGCCCAGCTGGTGCGCGCCGACAGCGCGGCGCAGTTCATGGTGATCGGCGGCGAGCCGCTCGACGGCCACCGCTTCATGTTCTGGAACTTCGTCTCCTCGCGCAAGGAGCGCGTGCTGCAGGCCGGCGAGGACTGGACCGCGCAGCGCTTCGCCGCCGTGCCGGGCGAGACGGAGTGGATTCCCCTGCCGCCGAAGGTCGGCAAGTAAAGGCCACCTCGACTACCCGTCATTCCGCATCGGCGGACCGCCGCGCAGGCGGGAATTCATACCCTGCACGCTCATTGGCTCAGCATGGGTTCCCGCCGGTGCGGAACGACAATTTGGTGGTTTTTCGAAGCGCCGTGAACCAAGCCTGCTGGGCATTGGCTCGCGCCGATGTCGGCGCATTGGCCGGCGCGCTTTGTCGCCGGCCGTTCAACATGTGGAAACGGAAGCGGAGGCGTCTTGGATAGCAATCTGAAAAACCTGTTGGCCGAGCTGGAAGCGTTCGGCCAGTCGAACGACGGCGCGGTGAAAGAGCGGCCCGGCCGCATGCTCAACATCACCCGCGACACGGGCGAGTTGCTGTCCGTGCTGGTGCGCAGCACGGGCGCGCGGCGGATTCTGGAAATCGGCACCTCCAACGGCTATTCGACCTTGTGGCTGGCCGACGCCGCCCGCAGTGTCGGCGGCACGGTGACGACGGTGGAGCTGTCGCGCTTCAAGATCGAGCTGGCGCAAGCGAACTTCTCCCGTTCGGCGTTGACCGACCACATCCGGCAAGTCGAGGCGGACGCCGGCGGCGTGCTGCGCGCGGCGCAGGACGACAGCGTCGATCTGATTTTTCTCGATTCCGAGCGCAGTGAATATTCCGGCTGGTGGCCGGATGTGCGGCGGGTGCTGCGTCCCGGCGGCCTGCTGGTGGTCGACAACGCCACTTCGCACCGGGATGAAATGGCCGCCTTCATGGCGCTGGTCGGGGCCGACAGCCAATTCCATACTTGTTTGGTCCCGGTCGGCAATGGCGAGTTTTTGGCGACGAAGAACCGCTGAATGCTCAATCGCGAATGCGCCGCAGTGACAATTTGAGTATATATTTCAGAAGCCGCACAGTAAACTACGCTCAGGCCGAGGTTTGACGCGACGTGGATATGCGCGGCGGGCGGCATTACTCTTAAGACTAGTGGTCATTTTTTCTTATGCCGAGGAGCTTAGCGAGCATGAATTCCACATTCAATGGACGACGTCAGCCTCCGCTTACGATGCCGCCGAGCAGGCTGCAGCCAGGGAGTCCGCGGCAATTGGCGACGCCGCAGCAGGGCGCCAGACCAGCCGCTTCGCTCCCGCCTTCTTTGCCGGCTTCCGCATCGAATATATTGCAGAGGAAGGCTACAGGTCTTCCATTGCTGCCGCCTCCCTTCCGTCCCAATCCCAGCCCGCAACTGCCGCAGGCCAAGGCCGTGCGGGGGAAAGCTTTCGAAGCTCCGCGGCTTGTGCAGTCCAGAAGCGCGGTCTTTCCTCCTGCACTGCCAGCCTTGCCGGTGCGCTCAGGTGCGATACAGCGCTCAGCGCCGAGTGAGGAGAGCAAAACCGAAGCGAGTATAGGATCACGGGTTCGTGGCGAAAATTCCGCGAGCCGCTTCAAGAGTGCTCGTTTGGGGGCGAAGGCGGCCACGGCGCGAAAGGCATCGAGCGCTCCGTATGTGCCAACGCCGCGGAAGAGGGACCTTTGGAACGAAACGACTAGACCAAGCTTTCTCGAGACGACATGGGACGGGCTTTGGGCGGAGGCCGGACGTCATGAAGGCAAGGGCGGAGTCCGGCAATATCCTTGCGTAAAATGCGGGAAACAATGCCTGCGACGGAAAGATACCGGTAAGAAAAAAGCTACCGCAGACGATGCCACGATCGATCATGCCACTAACTGGAAGGAATATATCCTTACTAAGGGCGCGCCCGTTGAAGATGGGGAAGATGCCGGGCGAGTGACGGCAATAGGCGCAAAAAACGCTTACAACGATACCGATAACCTGTCCCTCATGTGCAGAAGTTGCAATTCAGCGAAAAACGGCCCCAAAAATGTATTCGACTGAGCTTTCCGCACCATGAAACGATTTTTTTGCCGATGGCGACCATCCTGCCGCCTGTCCAACGAGGCCTTGAGTTGAATCAGGCCGCTTGGGGGAGCGGGGTGGCGAGGCGTGCCGTCCGCGCTCCCATGATCAGCAGCCACAGCGTGAAGGCGACTTCACCGAGTTGGCACGGGAAGGCCAGGTTGGCGACCGTTTCCGCGTATTGCGGCCACAGCAGGCCGGAGAAGCTCAGGCCCAGGTAGGCGACGCCATTGACGATCAGCCATACGCCGATAAAGCGCGGCAGGTAGGCGGAGCGGAACACCAGGTAGGCCAGCGGGAACAGCCACAGACCCCAGAAGATTTCCGCCGCGTAGGTCATTTGTCCGTGGATGCGCAGGAACAGCATGGTCAGGCCGTCGCGCTGGGCCTGGTTGAAGGCGGACAGGAGGTCGGCGCCCTGCACCAAAATCAGCGCGGCGACGTCGTTGAGCACGTTGAAGACGTACATCGGCGTATCCATGAATCCCAGCATCAGCATCAGCAGGGCGGCGCCCTTGTGCACATCCTTGAACAGGCGATACAGCAGGAAGGTCAGGAACAGGCTGACGGCGGCGGTCAGCATGTCGCTCATGATGCCGAGGCGGAACAGTGCCGCATGGCTGGCGATGTTGTGGATCGTCGCCGCCGTGTCGCCGTCGACGAACAGCTTGCCGGGAAGGTAAATGAGGCGGAACGGCGCGATGAGGATCAACAGCAGGTAGATCAGGCCGGCGATTCTGGCGTTCTTGCTGAGCGTGGATGCAGCGTTACTGGACGGTAAAACCTGGTTCATTGGGCTGGCTCCTGAGGATGGGATATCTCGCATATGATTTTTAATTCACGTGTAAATATTATCTGACAGGTGAAAGGAAGTCAAACACCATCGCGTGGCAAGCCGTAAATATTTTTTTGCTAAGTGGGAGGTATGGCGGCGCAGGCCGGCCGCTGGCTCTATCGCGATTTACTGACAGTCCTGCCGCGTTGGGCGCGGCAGGACCTGGGGATGGGTGTGGTTAGCCGCTTACTTCTTGGCCTTGCTTACTTGCCTTTTGGCGTCATGGTACTGCCACAGCACGTTGAGTATTTTCCATTCGTTGCCGCTGGTCTTGTACAGGTGCATGTGGTCGATCCATTCGTCCGCCGTCAACTTCACCGACGCCACCCGGTTGTCGATGTCCAAAATCTTGATCTCTACCCTGGGAAATTGCGGGAACTTGGTGCCGTCCTTGTTGTACGACTTGGCCACTTTCACCATCGTGTCGTAATCGGTTTTCATGATGAATTCCGAGCCGTCTTCGGCTTGCCAGTAGGTGCGTTTGGCGAGTTCCTTGTCCAAGCCGCGCTGCATCAGTTCCGGGTCGGCCTTGTGCTGCGATTCAATATAATCGAGCACGGCCCGTTCCACCGCTTGGCGGTCGGACGGGCTGTCGGCAAAGGCGGAAAAGGGTAGCAGCGCTGCGATAAAGAAAATCAAACTCCGATTCATGTGTCGTCCTCAGGTAGGCCAATGTGAAGTAGCTGGGCGAGTATTCGCGGCATGTTCTAGATGTCGAATACGCAATTGACTGTATCACATATGAATCGGCAGAACTCAGGCGGTCGACATGTCGTGGGCGCCGACGGTGCTGTACAGCTCGCTCGCGCCGGTGCGGATGATCCAGTGTTCGGGATACGGCTCGCTGGCGAAGCGCTTGTGCCTGGCCATGCGGCTGAGCTGGGTGAGGGCGGTGGCGGGCGCCAGCGCGGTCTCCTTGCCGCTGAGCTGGTCGAGGTGCCAGAAGCCGCCGTCGCGGTGCAGCAGCAACGGCAGGCCGGCGGCGTTGGGCGCGGTGGCGAAGGGCGCCATCGGATAGCCGGGGTGGGTTTCCGGCGCCAGCAGGTAGAAGCATTCGGCCTGCGCGCCCTGGTCGATGCGGTGCAGGATCACGCCGTGCGGCATGATGGCCGACACCGTCAGCACGACGATGCCCTTGATGCTGGCGCTCAGTTCGATGCGCATGCCGAGCCGCAGCGCGGTCGGCTTGTGCTTGCCGGGCCAGACGCCGTCGAGCAGGATGCCGTAGCGCGACACGTCCTCGATCTCGAAGCCGTGGCCGGTGCGGCGGATCACGGCGTGGCGGCCGGACAGGCGGCGGGTCAGGCCGTGGTTGTCTTGGCCGGCGTCGCCGAAGTGGCTGAGCAAGACGTCGGCCTCGGGATCGACCAGTTCGAAGCGGCCGAACACGCATTCGTCCAGCGCGAACAGGCGGATCTGGCGCTGCGCGCCGGCTTCCGGCGCGGCGTTGACCAGGCAGGCGGCGCGGCTGGGGTGGGGATGCAGGGCGGCGCTGGCCGGCATGTCGATCTCGATCAGGTCCTCGTCCCAGGCGATGGTGGAGAAGCCCAGGTCGACCTTGCCCTGCGGCGCGCCCAAATCGAGGTGGGCGATGCCGGCGTTGCGGGCGGTGACGTCGATGTCCATGCTGTCGCCGCCGTTGGCGTTGACGCGGGCGATCGAGGCGTCGTCGGCCATCACGCGCACGTTCTTGTGCGTGCTGAGGAAGATGCGGTGGATCTCGGTCAGGGTGGCGTCAAGCCGTGGCACCAGGATGACGAAGGTGCAGACCCAGGTGCGCGCGGCCAGTTCGGCGTGGCGGCTGAGCAGCTCCATGCTGATCTGGTATTGGCCGTGTTCCTTGCCGCGCGAGGAGAATTCGACGAAGACGGGGCGCCAGTCGCCGCTGGTGGAGCGGACGAACTGCTGGCGCGCGGCGCCTTCGGGGATCAGTTCGGACTGCAGTTGCAGCGTCAGTTGCGGCGCGCAGCCTTCGGGCATGCCGCGCAATTCCATTTTGAGGGTCTGGCGGCCGCCGGCGGCGCGCGGGTCGAAGCCGCTGATGTGCAACTGCGGACGCTCGGACTGGGCGCGCTGCATGGGCCGGGCGTAGCCGGCGGGGGCGGTCGTGGCGGCGCTCGGCGCGGCGTTCGATTCGGTCGATGCGCTCGAAATGGTCGGCACAGTCGGCACGGCCGGACGCGCCGCGACCGGGCTGCCGGTGCGGGCGGAGCGCAATGCGCTGAGCAGATCGTAACTGGTGACCGGGGCGGCGGGCGCCGCTGGCTGGTCGTGGCCGCCCGCGCAGGCGGACTCCCCAGGCATGACCCAGTGAGTGCAGTGCGGGTGATCCGGGTTACTGCATTTTTTCATGACATTCAGACCGACGAGATAACCCAGAGTTTATGCGTTTTTACCGGGCTTTGGCAATCTGGCGGTCAATCGTGCCACATATATTTTCGCGGCGGCCCCTTTGCGGCCGTCGGCGCAACAGCTGTCATGTTGAAAGTGCCTGGATGCGGCCGGTCGGCAGTGCCGTTTCGTCAACATTGGCCGGCGTGGCGAAACGCAGGACGATGGCGCTGACGTTATCAATATGCAAGCCGGGCGGCGGCCGATGGGCGAATTCGTCGAACAATTGGCCGAGCACGGCGTTGGCGTCCTGTCCCTGGCGCGCCAGCAGCTCGGGCCAACGCTCGGTCCAGGCCTGCGGTTTGGCGCAGGCCCAAAAGCCGTCGGTGGCCAGCAGGTAGACGGCGCCGGCGCGCGGCGTCAGCACGCGGCGGTCGGCCAGGTGGCGCAGGAAGGTCGGCAGCCGGGCCGAGGTCAGCGCGCACAGGCCGTCGTCGAGCACCTGCGGATTGGCGAAGGCGTTGCCGAGGATGAAGGCCTGCGAGATCTGCGCGCGGTGCTCGCCGTGCACTTGCTGCCACCATTCCTGCGCGCCGAGCAGGCCGTGCAGAGCGAAGGCGGTGGCCGGCACGTGGTCCACCGTCAGCGGCTGGGCGCCCTGCGCGGTGATTTCGTAGAGCCGCGAGTCGCCGACGTGGTAGAGCAGCGGCGCCTGGCCGGGCGGGATCTCGATCAGCGTCAGCGTGGTGCCGGGGCGGCGGAAGTCGTCGTGGTCGCTGGCGCTGCGGAACTGGCTTTGCAGCGCGCCGTGCAGGGCGTCGAGGCGGGCCGCCAGCTGTTCCAGCGTGGCGCAGGCGGGCACGCGCAGCAGGCCGTTGGCCACCGCCTCGGCGGCCTGGCGGCCGTTGCCGTGGCCGCCCATGCCGTCCATCACGGCCAGGCGCACGTGGCCGGCCGGCCAGTCGGCCAGCTGCACGCTGCATTCGGTTTGGTCGCGCAGGAAGACGGCACGGCCGTGCGCGTCGATCAGCAGGATGTTGTCCTGGTTCTCGGGCACCTGCAACTTGCTGATGCTGGCGTCGCTGCGGGCGGCGATGTCGAGGTCGGGGCCGAAGGCCAGGGAGTCGGTCAGTGAGGTCATCGTTGGCGGCGCGCGTCCTGTCGTGGCGTATGGCCACAGCTTAGCCGAAAAACCGCGCAGCGCGGCCGTCGCGCGCGAGTTAGTTTTCTCATTCACCGCTGCTCCTTAGCCACAGGCTGTTGGCCCAGCCGAGCTTATCCTCGCCGCCGACATGGACGCGCACCTGCCACCAGTCGCCGTCGCGCAGGCCGGTCGGCGTGACGCTGGCGCCGGCCGGCACGGTCAGAAGGCGCGCCGTCTGCACGCCGGCCGCCTGGCGCAGGTTGAGGTCGCGGTGCACCTGGAAGGCCAGGCCGGCGATCGGCGCGCCGGCCGGGCTGGTATGCGGCGGCGCGGTGGCCGCGGCCTTGGTCGTCGATGTGGGGGATGGCGTCGTCGTGCCGGTCCGGCCGGCAAGGGCCGGCGTGGTGGCGGTGCCGCGCGCGCAGAACAGGATCAGGCTGCCGAAACCCCAGGCGCCGACGACGAGGATCAGCAGGGCGCGCGTGTTGGGGCGCTGCCACCAGCGCCGTGGCGTCAGGTAGGCCGCCAGGAACAAGGTCAACAGCAGGCCGAGCGCGAAGGCGCCGGCGCTGTAGAGCCGTTCGAACGGCCAGTCGATGGGCAGGGCGGTGGGCATGGTGGGCTCCTGGCTCAGGCATCGAAGCGCAGCACGTAATGGCCGGCCACCAGGTGATGGCCGGGCGGCAGCAGGTAGGGCGCCTCGGCGCTGGCCTCGCCGATGGTGGCGACAAAGGCCAGTTGCTCGTCGAGGTGGTACAGGGCCTGGCTGGCGGCCAGCCGGCCGATCTTGAAGCCTTGCGCCGAGGCCTCGAAGCTGAAGGCGTTGCGCGACAGGCCGATGCGGTCGGCGCTGGCGCCGTCCGCACCGCCGGTGCCGTCGCCGTCTTCGCGCTGCAGGAAGCGCGGCGAGTCGAGCACGCGCAGCGCGGCCAGCATGGCGCTGCTGCGGCCGAAGTTGAAGCGGGCGCCGGCGGCCACGGCGGCAGCGACCGGCTGCGGCAGGCAAAGTAGGGCGCAGTAGCGCTCGGCCATGGCGGGGGCGGCGGCCAGCAAGGCGATGGCGCGGCCGTCGACCGGCGTGAAGCTGGCCGGCGCGGCGATGCGCTGGCGGCCGGCGGCGGTGCAGGCGTGCAGTTGGTCGGCGGCGTCGACGACGAAGCTGATGGCCGGCGTGCCGGCGCCGCCCAGGGTCAGTGCCTGGTTGAACGGCAGTTCGAGCGCGCGCGCGCCGGTGTCGCGGTAGCGGCTCAGGCGCGGCAGGGCCAGCGCCACCAGGCTGACGCGCTGCTGTGCCAGCGGGGCGTAGGTGGAATCGCTTTCACCCGGCTGGTTGAGCGGCTGGTGGCCGATCGGCACGGCGGTCTGGTCGAGCGTGGCCGGCGCGCCGCCGCGGCTTTGCCACACGGCGGGACCGGCGCCGGTCTTGCCGGCGCGCGGCGCCGGCATCACCATCGCGGCGTTGGCTGGCGGCACGGCTGCCGCCGACGGGGTGCCGATGGCGGCCTGCGCGGCGCTGCTGGCCGCAGCGCCGGCCAGCGCCGGAATGGACTGGAACTGATCGGCGGCGCTGGGGGCTTCCGCCGCCGTGCCGACGCGGCTGATCTTCAGCAGCAGGCGGGCCTCGCCGCCGTGTTTGGACTTGATGGTGTAGTGGCCGCCGCGCGGATCGTAGCGGCAGTCGAAGGCGTCCTTGGGCCGCATCTGCACGGCCGGCGGGCTGTCCGGGCCGTCGTTGATGATGAGGATGGCGCCGTCGGCGCCGAAGGGCCAGCCGGCGGCGGCGAAGCTGGCCTCGCCGTCGTCGCCGCCAATCAGCGCCAGGCGCTGGTTCGGGTAGATCGGGCAGACCGGGTGCCAGATCGCGCTGTCGCGCGAGACGCTGACGTTGTAGAGGATTTTCTCGTCGGCGGCCGGCAGGTAGACGGCGTGGCCGAACTTGACTTCGATCTGGCCCGGCTCGACGGCCTCGGCGCCGATGACGTCGTAGCGCACCTGGTCGGCGCCGAGCAGGTCGCCGAAGTCCTTCTGGTGCAGCGCGGTCAGGGTTTGCGCCAGGTCGCGGGCGCGGGCGCCGCGCGTCAGGTGGTAGTCGTCGTCGACCTCCTCCTGCGGCAGCATCAGCGTGACGTGGGAGAAGCAGCGCGTGGCGGCGCGGCCCTTGTGTTCGCGCGGGCTGCGTTCGAGCAGGTCGCGCAGCAGCGGGCGGCGCGAGAACAGCGCCAGCCCGGGCGCCTGCCAGATCGCCTCGGCGTTGAAGACGTCCGGTATGCGGCCTAGCACTTCATGTTGGACATAGATCGGCATGATTCATTCTCCTGTAAAGATTGCGCGCTGATCGCAGCGAACGAGAGTAGGGGGAGCAGGAAAAACAGCAGGTGGCTGCCGCCGGCCGAGAGAAAACTCATCGGCTGGCCCATGATGGGGAAGATCGCCAGGTTGGTGCCCCAGGACAGCAGCAGGTGGCCGAACAGCAGGGCGGCGCCGCCGCACAGCGTGAAGTAGCGGAAGCGGCCGGCCCAGGCCTGGCGGAAGTCGCGCGACACGGCGCCGGCGGCGTGGTTGCGCGCGGCGCCCCACAGCAGGCCGGCCAGCAGCGCCGCCTGGACGGTCCACAGCAGCAGGGCGCCGAGCAGGCCGTGGCGGTTGAGGAAGAAGGCCGGCGCGAAGTCGTCCTGCACCGCCGGGATGCGCAGCGCGGCGCCGGCGCCCTGGCCCAGCGAGCGCAGGCCGAGCAGGCCGTCGCCGCCCCACCAGCCGCCTTCGGCGATGGCGCGGGCGCCCAGCAGCAGCTGTTGTCCGGTGTGCGGATGGCGCGCCGGCGCCAGCCAGACCTGGAAGCGGTCGGCGTAGAAGCCGCCGTTCTGCGGCCAGTGCGCGGCCGAGTCGGCGTCGGCCAGGCGCAGCCAGACGATGGCGGCCACCGCCAGCAGCATGGCCGCCAGCGGCAACGCCGCCAGCAGGCGGTTGCCGCCGGCCAGGCCGTAGGCCAGCATCATCGCCATGCTCCAGACCAGCAGCAGGATCAGCGGCGAGTAGTCGTCCACCTGCACCAGCGCCAGGCCGAGCAGGGCGAGGAACAGCAGGGCCGGCGCGATCAGGCGTAGCCAGCGGGCGCCGTGTTCGGCCAGCCGGCGCGGGCCGCTCTGCCAGCCCAGGCGCAGCGCCAGGCAGTGGGCGGTCAGGCAGGTCAGGGCCAGCTTGGCCAGCTCCACCGGCTGCAGGTCGAACACGCCGGTCTCGTCGCCCCACAACACCTCGGCGGCCAGGCCGGCCAGCGCCACTGCGGCGAACGTGGCCAGAATCCATTCGGTGGCGCGCTGCGGCAGCAGGGCGGCGCGTTGTGCCGCCCACAGGCGCCAGACGCCGCCCAGGCCGGCGCCAACGGCCAGCAGGGCGCAGCTTTTTTGGTGGTAGCGCAGCCAGGAGACGTCGTTGGCACCGAGGCCGAGGTCGAGTTGGGACAGCAGGCCGGCCGCCAGCAGGATCACGGCGGCGGCGTTGGCCAGCGTCAGGCGGCCGGGCAGGGCCAGCCACCAGAACAGGGCGCAGGCGGCCAGCAGCAGCGAGCAGGCCGCGCTCGGCGTGCTGCCGGCGCGTTGCAGCAGCAGCGCGCTCAGACCGCACAGCAGCAGGACGACGGTGCCGAGCCAGTTGAGCCGGTTTAGCCAGATCGGCCACGGGCGGGCGTGGATGGCAGCATGTTGTGTCGATGCCGCCAGCTTTGCAGTCGTCGTTTCGCGCGCCGCCATCACCACCGCCGCGGCCAGCAGGACCAGGCACAGCGCCAAGCCGGCCCACAAGGCGCTGCTGGCGGGGTTGTGCCACAGCGCGCGCTGGCGCCATTGCCAGTCAACTTGGGTCGGCAGCTTGAGCTCGGCCACGTTGAACAGCGTGACGCGGCGGCCCGGCTGCATGCTCAGTTGATCGTTCCGCTGGGTCAGCAGCAGGCGGCTGTGGCCGACGATGATGGCGTGCACGCCGGCCAGCGGCAGCTCCTGTTGGCGTAGATCGGTTTGTCGCGCGCCGTCGAGCAGCAGCACGGCGCCGCGTTCGCCGTCCGGGCTGGCGGCCGACAGTTGCAGCTGGCCGCGCAACGGGCCGTCCGAGCCGGCGCGGGCCAGCAGGGCGGTGCCGGGCGTGATGTCCTCCAGCCCGAGCCGGTTGTCGCAGTGGACGTTGCCGCCGAAGCTGAGGGGGCGGGCGATGCTCAGCGGCCGTGGCAGCCAGCGGTTCCATAGCGCCAGCGCGCGCGCCGCCAGGTGGGCGTCGGCGCAGGGGGACTGGGCGCGGCCGTCGCGGTACAGCACGGCGCCGTCGTAGCGCCATTGCACGCCGTCGCGGTTGAAGGCCACCTCGCTGGCGCTGGCCGACAGCACGTCGAAGCGGTGGTGGCCGACCTGGAAGCGCTGGCCGCCGCGCAGCGCCACGCTGCCCATGCGCTGCTCGCCGGCCTCGCCCTGCAGCACCACCTGCTTGGCGGCGCTGAGGTTGCGCAGCGTCCAGCCGTCGCGCGGGCCGCGCCGCAAGGTCAGGTGAGCCTTGTCGGCCTGCGGCGCGGCCAGTTCGCGCTGGCCCAATGTGATCGACTCGCCCGGCGCCAGGCGCACCGTCACGGCGGCCGGATACCAGGCCGGCGGGGCGCGCCACAAGGCCCAGGCTTGCAGCGAGCAGAGTAGCAGGAGCAGGCTGCCGGTGGCCGCCAGCGCGGCATGGCGTCGCGCCAGTCTGGATGCGCCGGCCAACACGCCGCTTAGCGCGCCGGCCAAGGCCTTGCCACGGCGTTGCGTCGGTTTGAATGGGCGCGGCGTGGCGCGCAGCGGCGTCGCCATCATGCGCCCTGGATGCTGCGCCAGGCGTTGCCGGCGGTGGGACGGCCCATGCCGTGGATCAGCTCCTGCACCGGCGAGGCGCCGCGCACCGGCAGGCTGCCTTGGATGGCGGCCAGCATGCGGCTGATCTGGATGGCGTGGCGGGGCCGCTGCGCCGGATCGGCTTGCAGCAGGCTGCGCAGCAGGGTCAGCGCCGGCAGGCGCGCTTGCGGATGCGTTGCGCCGACGCGCTCGGCGAAGTGGCGTTCCTCGTCGGGCTGCAGCGCGGCCGGGATGGCGCCGCCGTGGGCTTGGCGCAGCACGGCGGCGCCGGCCGTGTGGTGGGCGCGGTAGGCCGAGCCGCAGTCGGCGCAAAAGCGCAGCGGCACGCCGCCGGTGACCAGGAAGTAGAACAGCGCGCCGAGCGAGAAGTAGTCGCTGCCGGCGCCGCTGGCGTAGCTGCCGTCGGCGCCGGGGAAGAATTGTTCCGGCGCCTGCCAGTTGGCGGTGCCGGCGTATGAGTGCAGCGTGGCGGCGCCGAGTTCGCGGTTGGTGCCGAAGTCGGCCAGTTTGACGCTGCCCAGCAGCGGATCGAGCAGCACGTTGGCCGGCTTCAGGTCCAGATAGCGCCAGCCGTACTGGTGCACCTTGGCCAGCGCCTGGTTGAGCTGCGTGATCCAGGCCAGCGCCTGGCCGAAGGGCACGCCGGCGCCGCTGGCCTTGCGCGCGCTGACATGCTTGCCCAGGTCGGTGGCCATCAGTTCCAGCGCCAGCACCGGCAGGCCGTCGTGCCAGCCGCTGTCGAGCAGGCGCACAATGTGGCGCTCGTCCCACGGTTCGAGCGATTGCAGGAAGGCGATCTCGTTGCTGGCGCTGTCGATCCAGCGGGCGCGCTGGGCCGGCAGGGCGCGCGTCATCTGCTCGCGGTTAATCAGCTTGATGGCCACGTCGGGGGTGGCGCGCGGCCCGCTGGCGCGCCAGATCACGCCGTAGGCCGAGCCGGCGATCTGCTCGCGCAGGCGGTAGTGGCCCAGCTCCAAAGTGATGATTGCGTCTGCTGTCGTCATGCTGCCCCCGGTGGCGCTGTTCTGTCGCGGCGGGCTAGCGGGGGGATGGGGAAAGCGCGCCGGCGCGGCGTGCCGGCCGCGCTGGCGGCCGACGCTGCGGACGCTGCGGATGCTGCGGGATGCTGGCGCCGGCGCGGCGCCGCCAGCCTACTGGTTGACCAGTTGGACGACGAACAGGCGACCGCTCGGTTTTTTCGACGTCAGCAGCTGGGCGCCGTCGGTCAGCGCGACCTTGCCGCCGACCGGGATCGGCGTCTTGGTCTGCACGTCGATCAGTTCGGGCATGCCCTCGTTGACCAGGTACCAGACGTTCTGGTGGAAGACGAAGTAGCCGACGCGGCGCTTCTGCTCTTCGCTCAGACGCTCGTTGGGGGCGATGTCGCGGTCGATATGCCATTGGAACAGCGACTGGTTGGTGTAGACCATCAGCCGGTGGCCCTCGGGGCGGAAGGCGCCCTCCTTGCGCGAGGAGTACAGGTTGAGCACCGGCAGCGGGCCGACGAAGGGCGTCTGGCAGAACGGGCAGACCGGCTTGGTCTTGTTGTCGAAGACGAACCACTTCTGCTCGCAGGCGCTGTTGGCGCACGGTTGCAGCAGGTCGACCGTCTTGACCAGGGCGTTTTCCCACTCGTCGGCGGTGGGCCGCTGCGCCGGGTCGCCCAGGCCATTGGTGAAGGCGCGCGTGAACAGCTCCGACAGATAGGGGCCGACGACGTGGTAGGGCAGCCGCGCGGTGTCCTTCCAGGGCAGCTCGAAGGCCTTCAGGTTGGCTGTCTTGATGCGGTTGGAAATGTCGGTCGGGTGTTCGACGAACAGCGCGTTGGCGCCCATCGACAGCTCCTCGTCCTTGTGCGGGTCGTTGACGTCGTGTACCTTGTCGCCGCGCAGCGGGTGGCGGAACAGCAGGTACATATAGATCAGCACGGCCAGCGCGTGGCGGTCGGTGGTGATCGAGGGCAGCTTGCGTTGCGGGTCGTTGTGTGCGAGGTGGGCCGTCATCACGCATTCGGGCGCGATGAAGTCGGGCGTGCCGACCACCTCGGGCGGGAATTTGCCGGGCACCACCAGGCCGTCGATGTCGATCAGGCAGGCGCGCCCGGTGGTCGGGTCGATCAGCACGTTCTTGTAACTGAGGTCGGAGTGGGCCAGGCCGGCCGCGTGCATACGCCGCACGGCACGGGCGATCATCAGGCACAGTTTGATCTGGCGCATCCAGTCGCCCAGCTCGCGCGGGTCGAGGAACTTGTTGCGGTTGGACGGCGAGGAGAACCACTTGCCCTCCTTTTCGCGCCCCTTGATGCCCAGCATGTCGTTGTTGCGCGAGCCGTGCTTGAAGAAGAAGTCGTCCTCGTAGAACGGGGCGACGACGCCGACGCGGCCCTCGTGTTCGAGCATCGTGGTGGGCCAGCAGAACAGCTTTTTCCAGTACTCGCCGCCGGGCTGGTTGAGGATGCGTTCGCGGTAGGAGCCGGTGATCATGGCCAGCCGCTCGCGCAGCGCGGGATCGGCGGCGCCACGGAAGAAGGCCACCACATATTTTCCGGTGGGGGAGAAGTAGACGTCCTTCATGCCGCCCGAGGCTTTCACCTCGTCGTAGAACTCGATGGTGGAGCCGTCGGCCGCGGTGACGCTGACTATCTTCGTCATGCCAGTAACTCCCTAGTAGATGATGGCGATCGTGCGATCGTCATGGTTGCCGGCCGACCAAAAGTCTAGCCAGTCGAGCAGCTTTTGTTGTGGCGCGCCGGCGTCGGCCGCCAGCGCGCCGGTCTGCTCCAGGTCCTGCCACAGCTCGTCCCAGACGGCGGCCCTGGCCAGGCGGGCGTCGGTGTCGAACTTGGGGTCGGAGACGCCGTCGCTCATCAGCACCAGCGCGCTGTCGGCGTCGCCCAGGACGAAGCGGGTGCGGCGCAGCAGCGCCTCCTGGCTTACCTCGCCCGGTTCGAGGAAGCGGGTCTGGCCGGAGTACTCGCCGCTGTCGACCTCGCCCAGCAGGGTGACGCCGTCGCGCTTGCTGTAGACGCCGACGGCGCCGTCGCCGACCCAGTAGGCGACGTGCAGCGTGCCGAAGGGGTAGCGTTTGCAGGCGGCGATCAGCGCCGTGCTGGAGTAGTCCTTGTAGCTGGTTTGCGGGTCGCCCTGCGCCGCCACCTCCTGCACGATGGCCTTGACGGCGTAGTAGGCGGCGTGGCCGACCGTGACGAAGAGTTTGTTGTGCAGGGTCTGGCGGGCGAGTTCCTTGCCACTGTCGTCCGGTGCCTGCGCCGACAGGGCGCCGTAGGCTTGCGCCGCCTGGTCGATGGCGAGACCCTCGGCGCCGTCGAGCGTGCGTTGCAGGTGCTGCAGCGCCTCGGCGCAGATCAGCTGGGCGCCACGGCGGGAGAACCTGGCGCTGCCGGCGCCGTCGGCGACCACGGCGACGTGCCAGCCGGACTGCGCCAGGTGGGCCAGGCTGAAGTCGTCGTCGCGGAAGCTGCCGACGTGGGCGTGCGAACGACCGCGCTTGCTGGCGGCGATCAGCTTGAGTTGGCCGGCGTCGATGAAGGCGCTGTCCTCGTCGGGCTTCCAATAGACGTCGTCGCGCTTGGACGGCAGGTTTTGCCACATGCTGCGCGGGTCGGCGTTGACCAGCAGCTTGACGCTGGCGCGCCGCTCGGCGCCGCCGTGCGGGCCGTCCAGGCAGTAGGCCAGCTCGATGTCGTAGTCGCCCGGCAGGGCCGGCGTGCCGCTGATGGTGCCGCTGGCCAGATCGGCGTGCAGGTCCAGCGTGGTCGGCAGGGTCATTCTGGTGTAGCGGATCGCCGGGCCTCCCGCCGGCAGGGTTTCCAGCGTTTGGGCGTAGGCCTCGCCGGCGCGCGCGTTGCGCAGTCGGAAGGTGAGGCCGGGCGGCTCGGCGGCCGGCGGTGCTTGGGCCAGCGCTGGCGCCGGTACCGGTGCGGGAGCGGGAGCGGGAGCGGGAGCGGGCGTTGGTGCCGGTGTGGCTGATGGTGTATTTTCGGACATCGGAGCGGGTGTGGTTGTGCCGGTGTTGACCGGCGGTGGGGCGCCGTCGGCCGCTGATGCCGAGGCGCTCGTGGCTGTCGTAGGCGCTGGCAGCGCTGGCGCGGCCGCGATTGCAGGTTGCGCCGGCGCCACGGGGTCGCTTGGCAGGGTCGCGCTCATGGCCGAAGGCGTTGCCGCCACCGTCGGCGCGGGCGCCGTGGGCTCACCCGCCGTCGCGGTCGACGGCTTGGGCGCGCTCGCCGGATTGAGCTCGTCCAGCGTCAACGGCCGCACCGTCGGCGCGGCGGCGCGGCGCGACTGGCGGAAGCTGGCCAGTTGCTTGCGCAGCTTGTCGTCGAAGACGCGGATCAAATGCATGCAGTCGTCGCTTTGCAAGAAGGCGTCGACGGAGCGGAAGTCGTCGGCCACCTTGGCGTCGCCAATCAGGTGGAGCCGTACCGCGAGTTTGAGTTGTTCATTGCCGGACATTGCCACTCCTAGCCGCGCGAGCGGCCGACATCGAAGCCCTCGTCGTCGCCGGCGGTGAAATTACAGGCCTTGCCGCAGCCGGGGCAGGTGGCCGGCCCCTCGCCACGGATGCACATGATCTGGCCGCAGCCGCACACGGCGAAGCCGATCGGGTTGCCGCAGTGCGGACAGCCGGGCGAGCCGACCAGGGCGTCGGTGTTGACGGTGCGCAGCAGCGCGCGCGCGTCCGACAACTCGTCGTAGTCCTGCTCCATGGCGAACACGCCGGTCAGGTTGTACAGGTCGACCTTCAGCTCCAGGCCGCCCTGGCCGAGGTGGTGCAGGTTGCGCTCGTACTTCATCAGGTAGGGCAGGGCGTTGGTCTGGCAGCGTCCGGTCAGCACGACCAGGTCCTCGTCGACCGTGCCGGCGTTTTCCAGCGCGCCGATCTTGCGCAGGATGCCGTCGTCGAGCTTGGCCAGGTTGACGCCAGCACCGCCGGCCATCGCCACGCTGCGGCTCTGCGCCGCCACCGAGCGCGAGACCCAGTCGACGAAGCGCTTGAAGTCCTCCTCGCCGTGGACGTCGAGCGACAGCACGTTCTCGCTGAGCCGGCGCAGCACCGGCAGCGCGGCGTGGGCGCCGATGCCGATGGCCACCAGCGTGACCCGTTGCGCATAGTTGGCGTGCCAGCGCTTGAGCGCCGGCTCGATGTCGTCGGTCGGTTTGCCGTCGGTCATCAGGTAGACCACCGGCCGCCAGTCGCCCTTGCGCTCGGCGGTGCCGACGATGATGTTGCGGTCCAGCTCGTCCATCAGGTGTTCGAGGGCGGCGCCCAGCGAGGTGCCCGAGCCGGCCGGCAGGCGCGGCGGGTAGAACAGGGCCAGCTCGGTGAGCGGGGTCAGGGTGCGCGCCTTGCCGGCGAATACGATGGTCGACAGGTACACGCTCTCCAGCGCGTGCGGGTCGGTGCGCAGGGTGGCGATCAGCCGGGCCAGGCCCTGTTGCAGGTGGCGCAGGTTGGCGCCGACCATGGATTCGGAGACGTCCAGCATGAGGTAAATCGGCAGGCGGCGCATGTCAACTCCCCGCCGTGGTGTGAGGTCGGCTGCTCATAGGACGATCTGCACTTCCGGCGGCGGTGGCGGCAGCTCGGTCGAGGCCTGGGTGCCGGCGCTGGTGGTGCTGGCGGTGACGGCGACGGTGACCCACTGGAAGAACTTGGAGAAGCCGGTGCTGTCCATCAGGTCCAGGCTGACCACATGCTCGGTCAGTTGCTTGAGCTGGTCGGGCACGCTCTTCGGGCCGGCGGCGCAGGCCACCACGGTGCCGAAGCGGGCCTGCTGGACGCGCGCGATGGCCTGGTTGTAGGCCTCGGTGTCGGAAGGCTTGCCGTCGGTCATGATGAACAGCAGCGGCCGCCAGTCGCCTTTTTGCTCGGCGCTGGTGACGCGGATGTCGCGCGCCACCATGTCGCAGATGGTGTGCAGGGCCTCGCCGAGGAAGGTCGGGCCGGACTCGGGACAGGTGATCTCCGGCAGGTTGACGGCGTCGAGCGGGGTCAGCGGCAAGACCTGGTTGACCTTGCCGTCGAAGGTGACGATGCACAGGTGCACGCTTTCCAGCGCGAACGGGTTTTGCCGCAAGGAGGCGAGGAAGGCTTGCAGGCCCACGTTGACGGCCTGGATGGGCTCGCCCCGCATAGAGCCCGAGGTGTCGAGCGCGAGATAAACGGGTAAACGGCGTACGGTCATTCTGCCCCCTGGGTGGAAACTGGCATGGGATGGTTGCGCCCCCGCCGGCGCGCGGTGGCGTCGGCGGGGGCGGGTGGTGGCGGCGCTGGCGGCGGCAGCGGCAGCAGCGGCAGCAGCGGCTTAGAGCACCACGTTCACTTCCGGTGGTGGTGGCGGCAGGTCGTCCAGGCCGGCGGCTTCCTTCTTCGCCAGGTCGACCTTCTGGCTGGTGGTGGCGATCGAGGCGCTGACCCACTTGAAGAAGGCCTTGATGGTGTTGCTGTCGGCCGTGTCGAGGCGCACCACGGAGTCGGTGATGCGCTGCAGGTCGGCGCTGTTGGCGGCCGGGCCGGCGGCGCAGGCGATGAAGGCGCCCAGCTTGGCCGCCTTGACGGCGGCGATGCCGGCGTCCAACTGGTCGGTGGCGGCGCCGTCGGTCATCATGAAGACGATGGGCTTCCAGTCGCCTTTTTGCTCGGCGGTGGTTTTCGCCACCTCGGCGGCGGCGCGGGCGCACAGCAGCTCAAGCGCGGCGCCCATCGAGGTGGTGCCGCTGGCGCTCAGCACGGGGATCTGGAACTGGCCCAGTTCGGTCAGCGGCACCACTTGCTGGGCCGTCTCGTTGAAGGTGATGACCGACAAAAACGCCGATTCGAGCGCGTGCGGGTCTTGCCGCAGGGCCGACACCAACGTTTGCATGCCATTGCGCACGGCCTCGATCGGTTCGCCGGACATCGAGCCGGACGTGTCGAGCAGTAAGTATACGGGTAGCCTTCTCATCGCTTCTCCTGGTTTAAACGCTGTCATTAAGCGGTATTTAATTACTGTTACATATTATAAGAATCGGCGCCGGACGGTTGTGCTATTAATTTGTTGGCGCGGTATGTACAGACAAGTGGTATTGACATATATTACTGGAAAGTTTCTATGTCGCAAACATTTTTGTCCGGCCGCCCGTCCACGGCATGGGGTGCGGCTGGCGTTTTGCAAGTGCGGCGATCAAGGTGAAAAATCGGGAGATAATTTTATGGCAATTAGTTTGAGCAAGGGTGGCAATGTCAGCCTGTCGAAGACCGATCCCTCGGTCGAGAAGATCCAGGTCGGCCTGGGCTGGGAGGCCCGCTCGACCACCGGCGCCGATTTCGACCTCGACGCCAGCCTGTTCATGGTGCAGGCCAACGGCAAGGTGCGCGGCGACCACGATTTCATTTTTTACAACCAATTGAGCTCGACCTGCAACGCCGTGCGCCACACCGGCGACAACCGGACCGGCGCCGGCGAGGGCGACGACGAGAGCCTGCAGATCACGCTGGCCATGGTGCCGGCCGAGATCGTGCGCTTGGTGGTGGCCGTCACCATCCACGACGCCGCCGCCCGGGGGCAGAACTTCGGCATGGTGCGCGAGGCCTTCGTGCGCGTGGTCAATAGCGTCAGCGGCGTGGAAATTGTCCGTTTCGACTTGTCGGAGGATTATTCCACCGAAACGGCATTGATTTTCGCGGAAATATACCAACATAATGGCGAGTGGAAATTCAAGGCAGTCGGCCAAGGTTATTCCGGCGGTTTGGCCGCGCTGGCGATCCAATATGGCGTGGATGTCGCGTAGATCCGCGTATTTGAAATGCGGCAAGGTGATATACCCACCGGCAAGCATTAATTCTTATGAACCTTTTAACGGGAGTTTAGTATGGCGATCAGTTTACAAAAAGGCGGCAACGTCAACCTCAGCAAGGAAGCACCTGGCCTGAGCAAGGTGGTGATTGGCTTGGGCTGGGACCCGCGCGCCACCGACGGCGCCGGTTTCGACCTCGACGGCAGCGCCTTCATGCTGAAGGCCGACGGCAAGGTGCGCGGCGACGCCGACTTCATCTTCTACAACAACCTGAAGTCGACCGACGGCTCGTTGACCCACGGCGGCGACAACACCACCGGCGGCGGCGACGGCGACGACGAGCAACTGAGCATCGACCTGGCCCGGGTGCCGGCCGACATCGAGCGCATCGCCTTCTGCGTCACCATCCATGAGGCCGAGCAGCGCAAGCAGAACTTCGGCATGGTGGCCAGGGCCTTCATCCGCTGCCTGAACGGCAACGGCAACGCCGAGCTGGCCCGCTACGACCTGTCCGAGGACGGTTCGGTGGAGACGGCGATGATCTTCGGCGAGCTGTATCGCGCCGGCGCCGAGTGGAAATTCAAGGCCATCGGCCAGGGCTTCAAGGGCGGCCTGGGCCCCCTGGCCCGTTCCTTCGGCGTCAACGCCTGATCGTTCGGGCGGCAGCACCGTGCCGGCCGCCGCGAGGCGGCCGGTTCACCGACCGGGAGGCCTGCGCCTCCCGGTTCGCACTTCAGTTCGCACTTCCTAGTCGATGAAAGCATACGATGCCTGAATTTACCGTAACCGGGGACGTCGATCCCTTCCTGCATGTCAGCCTGCGCCAGGGCGAGAAGATCTATTGCGAGTCGGACGCCATGGTGATGATGGAGTCCACGCTGGACCTGAAGGGCAAGATGACCGGCGGCGTGATGGGCTCCATCATGCGCCGCATGGCCAACGGCGAGTCGTTCTTCCAGCAACACATCACCGCCGTGCGCGGCGCCGGCGACTGCCTGCTGTCGCCGACGCTGCCGGGCGCGGTGCAGATCGTCGACGTCGGACCGCGCCAGTACCTGCTCAACGACGGCACCTTCGTCGCCGCCAGCGACGGCGTCGAGATGAAGACGCGCACGCAGAGCATCGCCAACGCCCTGTTCGCGCAGTCGGGCGGCTTCTTCATCATGGAGACCACCGGCCAGGGCCAGATCGCGGTGTCCGGCTTCGGCTCGATGTTCAAGCTCGACGTCAGCCCCGGCAAGGATGTGGTGATCGACAACTCGCACGTGGTCTGCTGGGACAAGAGCCTGTCCTACGAGGTGTCGGTGACGACCTCGGGCGGCGGCGGCCTGGGCGGCATGATCGGCAACCTGGTCAACAGCGTCACCAGCGGCGAGGGCATCGTGCTGCGCTTTACCGGCAGCGGCTCGGTGCACGTCTGCTCGCGCAACCGCGAGGCCTTCCTGGCCTGGATCGCCAAGGGCAAGGGCGGCGGCTAAGCCGCAGCCAATCGAGTCAAGGGCGCCGGCCCGGCGACGGGCGCGGCGCGATGGATTTTTTTCACGATGGATCACAGGAGGATGGCATGAGCGTTAATCTGAGCAAGGGTCAGAAAATCTCGTTGGACAAGGAAGCCGGCACCGGCTTGAGCAAGATCATCATGGGCCTCGGCTGGGACGCCGTGAAGTCGAAGGGCTTCCTCGGCTTCGGCCGCTCGGCGCCGGAAATCGACCTGGACGCCTCCTGCCTGCTGTTCGACGAAGCCGGCAATCTGCTCGACACCGTCTGGTTCCGCCAGCTCGGCTCGCGCGACGGCTCCATCGTCCACACCGGCGACAACCGCACCGGCGCCGGCGACGGCGACGACGAGCAGATCATCGTCGACCTGGCGCACGTGCCGGCCAACGTCAAGAGCCTGGTGTTCACCGTCAACAGCTTCACCGGTCAGGATTTCTCACAGATCGAGAACGCCACCTGCCGCCTGGTCGACGCCGCCAGCAACAAGGAGGTGGCGCGCTTCAACCTGACCATGACCGGCGGCCACACCGCGCAGATCATGGCCAAGGTCTACCGCCACAACGGCGAATGGAAGATGCACGCGATCGGCGAAGCCGGCAGCGGCCGCACCTTCAACGATTTGCTGCCGCAAATCACCCCGCACCTGTAAGGATGTCGATGCGAGTTTGGCGAGTTTGGATGAACAGCGCGTTTTCGTCGGTGGCGACGGCACTCGGCTTGATCCGCGAGGGTGATCTTGAGGGCCGTTTCCACACCATTTACAGCCACCCCCACGCCCATTCGGCGGCGGCCGGTGTGGCCGACGCCTTCCACGTCGAGCCGAGCGGCTTGGCGGCGGCCGAGTATGTCGACTGGTGCCTGGCCTTCTGCCGCGAGCAGCGGGTCGACGTCTTCATGCCCAGCAAGCACGCCGCCGCGCTGAGCGCGGCGCGCGGCCGTTTTCTTGAGCAGGGCACGCGCCTGCTCAGCGCCGCCTTGCCGGCGCAGCTGGACCTGATCGACGACAAGGCCGCCTTCTACGCGGCGGTCGACCTGCCGCAGGCGCCGGCGCCGCAGTTCCGCGAGTTCAGCGACATCGAGCAGTTCGACGCCGCCCACGCCGCGCTGCGCGCCCGTCACGACACGCTGTGCGTCAAGCCCTCGCGCTCGGTCTACGGGCTGGGCTTCAGCGTGCTCGACGAGCAGCGCAGCAGCGCCGCGCTGCTGCTGGCCGGCGCCAGTTACCGCATCGGCCTGGCCGACCTGCGCCGTGGCCTGGCCGAGCTGGGCCAGTTCCGCAGCATGCTGCTGATGGAGTATCTCGACGGCCCCGAATACAGCGTCGACTGCGTCGGCGACGAGGGCCGCCTGGTCTGCCTGGTGGCGCGCAAGAAGCTGCCGCAGGCCGGCCACGGCCAACTGATCGACATGCGGCCCGACATCGCCGCCGCCTGCGCCAAGCTGGCCGCCGACTTCGGCCTGAACGGCATGTTCAACGTCCAGTTCCGCGAGGGCCGCGACGGGCTGCGGCTGCTGGAGATCAATCCGCGCATGTCGGGCGGCATCGGCATGGCCTGCCTGGCCGGGCCGAACCTGCCCTACATCGCGCTGCGCGGCTTCGTCGACGGCCACGCCGGTCTGACGCCGGCGCCGGTGCGCGACGGCATGCGTGTCGGCGAGCAGGGCTGCGCCTTGGAGCTGGCATGAGCGCGGCCATGGGCGGGCCGGCGCCGCACGCCGGCAGCTGGCAAGTGGAGCTGCCGACCGGCACGCTGCAACTGCGGGTCGACAGCAGCGAGTTCGCGCCCGACAGCCTGCTCGGCTACGCCGCGCGCGACAACGCCAAGCGCGGCTTCCTGTTCCTCAGCAAGGTGCTGGGCAAGCACTGGCCGGTGACGCCGCAGCGCATGGCGCAGATCCACGCCAGCCTGGCCGCCGGCGTGCCCGCGCTGCCCGGCCCGGTGGTGTTCATCTCGCTGGCCGAGACCGGCATCGGCCTGGGCCAGGGCGTGTTCGAGGCCTGGCAGCGCGACCATCCGGGCCAGCCGGCGCTGTTCCTGCATACCACCCGCTACCGCGTCGGCAGCGCGCCGCTGATCGAATTCGAGGAGGCGCACAGCCACGCGCCGCGCCAGTTCCTGCACTGGCCGGAGGACCCGGCCCAGCGCGCGCTGTTCACCGGCATGCGCTCGCTGGTGCTGATCGACGACGAGGCCAGCACCGGCAACACCTTCGTCAACCTGCTCAACGCCTGCCGCCAGGTGCAGCCGGACATCGCCCATTTGCATCTGGCGGTGATCACCAATTTCATGGGCGAGCAGGGCGGCGCCGGGCTGGCGCAGCGTTGCGGCCTGCCGCTGACCCTGGGCGCCTGCCTGCGCGGCGGTTACCAGTTCGCGCCCGGCGCGGTGGCGTCGCGGGCGGCGCCGGCGCAGCGCTTCGACGCCGACGCCGAGCGCGGCGCCAGCGCCAGCTTCGGCCGGCGCGGCCGCAGCGCGCCGCTGCGCCTGCCGGCCGCCTTGGTGGACGGCCTGGCGGCCGACATCGGCGCCGGCCAGAGCGTGCTGGTGCTGGGCACCGGCGAATTCATGCACGCCGCCTACGTGCTGGGCGCAGCGCTGGCGCGTGACGGTGTCGCGCTGGCGATCCAGTCGACCACCCGCTCGCCGATCCTGCGCTGGGGCGCGGTGGGGCAGGTGCTGGAGTTCGCCGACAACTACGGCGAGGGCGTGCCCAACTTCCTCTACAACGTCAGCCCCGGCCAGTACGACCACGTTTTCATCTGCCACGAGACGCCGCCCAACGCCGCGTTGTTCGAACTGGCCGCGCTGCTCGACGCGCGTCTTTTCCATTTTATTAGTGAGGCCCTGGTTGAAGAAATTCCTGTTCGCTGATCTCGACGACACGCTGTTCCAATCGCTGGAAAAGTGTGGCGCACGCGACGACCTGCAAGCGGCCGCCGTGCTCAAGGACGGCGTCGCCTGCTCCTTCAGCACGGCCGGCCAGCGTGCCCTGTTCGACTTCATGCAAGACGGCATGACGGTGATCCCGGCCACGGCGCGCAATCTGGACGCCTTCCGCCGCGTGCGGCTGGACTTCCACAGCTACGCGGTGATCAACTACGGCGGCGTGGTGCTGCTGCCCGACGGCAGCGCCGACCGCGCCTGGCTGGAGCGCATGCGGCCGCTGATGCTGGCGGCGCAGGACGGCCTGGCCGAGCTGGCCGGGCTGGTCGACGCCCACGTGGCGGCGGCCGGCCAGCGCGGCCGCGCCCGCGTCATCGAGGATTTTTCCATCCCGTTCTACCTAGTGTTCAAGGACGCCGACAAGATCGCCGCGCGGCTCGAACCGATCGAGCGCGAGGTGGTGCTGCCGTGGCTGGAGGCGCGCGGCCATGACTACTTCATCCACCGCAACGGCAACAACCTGGCGGTGCTGCCGAACGCGCTGAACAAGTCGCACGCGGTGGCCTATGTGACCGAGCTTCTGCGCGGCGAGCACGGCGCGTTGCTCACCTTCGGCATGGGCGACAGCCGCTCCGACGCCCGCTTCATGGCCGCCTGCGATTACGCCATCGTGCCGCGCGGCAGCCAGCTGGCCAGGCTGGCCCTGGAGCCGCTATGAACTTCAGCGGCAGCTACCACGGCGACGACGTGCAGTTCCTCCTCAAGCCGCTGGCGCTGGCCTCCTTCGTCGAGGTGGCGGACAAGGAGCGGCTGATCCAGTCCGGCCAGCGCCACTACAGCGAGATGCTGTCGCGCGAGTCGCTGCCGTCGGCGCGCTATCTGGAGGTGTTCGCCGCCGCCTGCGCCGCCAACCTGGAACGCATGGCCGCCGACTGTCTGACGCTGGCCGGCCTGATCGCGCGCCGCCGCGCAGGGCCGGTGACGCTGGTGTCGCTGGCGCGCGCCGGCACGCCGGTCGGCGTGGTGCTCAAGCGTTTGCTGGCCGGCGTGTTCGGCCGCGAGACGGCGCACTATTCGCTGTCCATCATCCGCGACCGCGGCATCGACCAGGTGGCGCTGGAGTACATCCTGGCGCGCGGCCACGCCGCCGAGTCCATCGTCTTCATCGACGGCTGGACCGGCAAGGGCGTCATCAGCGGCGAGCTGCACGCCAGCATTGCCGACTTCAACGCCAGCCACGGCTGCGCCATCGACAGTGGCTTGTACGTGTTGTCCGACTTGGCCGGGGTGGCCGCCTGCGCCGCCGCCCATGACGACTACCTGATCCCGTCGAGCATCCTCAACGCCACCGTGTCGGGCCTGGTCAGCCGCTCGATCCTGAACCAGGCCATCGGGCCGGCCGACTTCCACGGCTGCGTCTATTACGCCGAGTTCGAGGAACAGGACCAGTCGCGCGCTTTCGCCGACAGCCTGGTCGAGCGCGCGCTGGCGCTCGTGGCGGATGGGGCGGCCGGCTCCTCGACAGCCGGCCCGTCGAGCGCCGGCGCGGCCAACGCCAACGCCAACGCCAACGCTGCGGCCAGCGTGACGGCGCGCGAGGCGGCGGCGAGTGTCTCGCGCCGCTACATGGCCGAGGCCATGCGCGGCCACGGCATCGTCGACCGCAACCTGATCAAGCCGGGCCTGGGCGAAGCCACCCGCGTGCTGCTGCGGCGCACGCCGGAACGCTTGATCGTGCGCGACGCGGCCAGCGCCGACGTCGCCCACCTGCTGGTGCTGGCGCGCGAAAAGAACGTGCCGGTGCATATCGATCCGGAGCTGCCGTACCAGGCGGTCTCCATCATCAGGAATGTCTCAGATGGTTAAGCTTATCGGCGCCTCGCTCTACGTGCCGGCCACCCACAAGCATTTGATGGAGGTCGCCAGCGGCCAGCGCTTGGCCCACGTGCGTTCGCTCATCATGTGCACCGAGGACGCCGTCGCCGACCGCGAGCTGAGTTACGCCTTGTTCAACCTGTCGCTGGTGCTGGCGAATATGCCGGCGGCCGGCACGGCCGAGCGCTTCGTCCGGGTGCGCAACCAAGAGGTGCTGGCGCGGGTGCTGGCCATGCCCGGCGCCGACAAGCTGACCGGCTTCGTCATCCCCAAGGCGACCCAGTACAATCTGCCCGCCTACTGCAAGCTGGTGCGCGACACCCAGCACGTGCTGATGCCGACGCTGGAGACGGCCGAGGTGTTCGACGACGACCAGATGCGCGCGCTGCGCCGCCTGCTCGAGACGCCCGGCGTGCGTGAGCGCGTGCTGGCGCTGCGCATCGGCGGCAACGACCTGCTGGCGCTGCTGGGCCTGCGCCGGCCGCGCAACATGACGCTGTACCGCACGCCGCTCGGTCCGGTGATCGCCCGCTTGGTGACCACCTTCCGGCCGCACGGCTTCGCGCTGACGGCGCCGGTGTTCGAGCATTTGGACCTGCCCGAGCTGCTCAGCGAGGAGGTGGCCGAGGACCTGGCCTACGGCATGGTCGGCAAGACCGCCATCCATCCCAGCCAGATCGGCGCCATCGAGAGCCACTACCGCGTTTCGGCCAGCGACCTGCGCGCCGCCGCCGCCATCCTGCGGCCGGACAGCCCGGCGGTGTTCGCCATGAACGAGTCGATGTGCGAGGTGGCGACCCACCGCGCTTGGGCCGAGAGCACGCTGGAGCGCTCGCGCATGTTCGGCGCGTACCCGGAGCCGGGCCAGCGTCCCCGGGTCAGCCTTGAACGGCCCCAATTGACAGGCCCGTTGGGCCACCCGCAACCCACCATCCCATAGGTAAATCGTATGAAACAATTCACGCGCGGACAAAAGAGCAAACTCAGCGACCTCGATTGCGGCCTGTCCTTCAACGTCGACGTCGACCTGCGCATCGCCGGCGCGATGGCCGACGTGTCCTGCTTCGGCCTCGACAGCGCCGACCGCCTGTCCGACGACCGCTACATGGTGTTCTACAACCAGTTGGCCAGCCCCGGCGAGGCGGTCACGCTGCGCATCGGCGGCGAGCGGGTCAGCTTTGCCGTGAATCTGGCGGCGCTGCCCGAGTCGATCTGCAAGCTGGTGTTCACCGCCGCCATCGACGGCGGCGCCAGCATGCGTTCCATCAGCGGCAGCAGCGTGACGCTGGCCGGCTTGGCGCAGTTCGCCCTGGCCGGCAGCGACTTCCAGGACGAGAAGGCGGTGATCCTCGCCGAGTTGTACCGCAAGGACGGCCTGTGGCGCTTCGGCGCCGTGGGGCAGGGCTTCAATGGCGGGCTGGCGGCGTTGCTGGCGCATTTCGGCGGCAGCGAGAGCGGCGCGACCGCATCGGCGCCAACCCCGGCGCCGGCCACTGTCGTTGCGGCCCCGGCGCCGGCGGCGCAGCCGAAGGTGTCGCTGTCGAAGGTCACGTTGGAGAAACGTGGCGACAAGATCTCGCTGGAGAAAACCTCGCCGGCCGGCTTCGGCCGCATCCACGTCAACCTGAACTGGAACCGCACGGCCGGCGCCGCGCCGGTGGCCGAGAAGCCGGGCTTCTTCTCCCGCCTGACGGGCGCGGGGACGGGCGCGCCGCGCGGTATCGACCTGGATCTGGGCTGCATGTTCGAGATGGCCGACGGCACGCCGGGCGTGGTGCAGGCGCTGGGTAACAGCTTCGGCGACTTCGCCGGTTGGCCCTACATCCAACTGGCCGCCGACGACCGCACCGGAGCTTCCGTGGACGGCGAAAACCTGACCATCAACGGCAAGCATTTCGGCGAGATCAAGCGGGCGCTGATCTTCGCCTTCATCTACGAGGGCGTGGCCAACTGGGCCGCCACCGACGGCGTGGTGAGCGTCAACGTGCCGGACCAGCCGCCTATCGAGGTGCGCCTGGACCAGGGCGGCGATCAGATGATGTGCGCCATCGCCATGCTGGAGAACGTCGGCGGCAAGCTGCAGGTGACCAAGCTGGTCGACTACATCGTGCCGCAGGGCCGCAAGACGCTGCACGAGCTGATGGACCGCAAATACAACTTCGGCCTGCGCTGGGCAGAGGGCAGCAAGGACTGAGGCGCGGTGGTACGACGCCGTCGTGCCGGTCAAAAAAAAAGAGCCTGACGCAGTCGCGTCAGGCTCTTTTTTATTCGGGCGCCGGCCAGCCGGACGGGCGCTTAGCGGTCGTAGCCGCGATGGTGGTGGTGACGGCCGCCTTCGTAGTAATAGTCGCGGCCACGGTACTCGCGCACCTCGCGGTATTCACGGTAGTAGGGGCGGGCCGGCTCGACGTAGACCACCTGCGGCGGCGCGTAGTAGCGCGGTGGCGGCGCGTAGTAGACCGGCGCCGGTTCGTAGTAGGTCGGTGCCGGCTGGTAGACGCGGGTTTCGACGTAGCGGTTGTCGTAGCGGTCGCCGCGGCGGTAGGAGCGGTCGTCGCTGTTGATGCTGTTGCCGACGGCGGCGCCGATCAAGCCGCCGACGATGGCGCCGTCGCGGCCGCCGCTGTTATGGCCAATGGCCGCGCCGACGATGGCGCCGGCGGCGGTGTTGAAGTCGCGGTCGCCGGCCAGCGCGCTGGTCGAGATGGTGGCGGCGGCCAGCATCACCGCAGCGAGGAATTTTTTGTTGAACATGGCGTTTCTCCTGCTTGGCCCCGGATCGGAATGATCGTTGCGGCCCTTGTATGAGTGTCACTATATCGCCCGGCCGGAAAAGCGCCACGTCATATACACATTCTTACAATCGGGACAGTATGCTGAGCGGCGCGCGCTGGCGCTCCCACTCCGGCCGCAGCAGGCTGTGCACGCTGACGTCGCAGTAGCGGCCGTTGATGAAGAAGGCCTGGCGCAGCAGGCCCTCGGCCTGGAAACCGCATTTTTCGGCGATGCGCACCGAGCCGACATTCTCCGGCGAGGTCAGCAGTTCGAGCCGGTGGTATTGGTAGACGCGGAACAGGTGGTCGACCAACAGGCGGGTCGCCTCGCTGACGTAGCCGTGGCCGGCCAGGGCGGCGTCGAACAGGCGGTAGCCGATCTCGCGGCAGATCGGCGTGCGGCTCTTGAAATGGGTGATGACGCCGACAATGTGGTGGGCGCGGTCCTCGATGACGAACAGTTCGCTGTCCTCGGTGACGAAGCCGTTCTGCAGGAACTCCTTGCGCATCGTCTCGGGCGACTTGAAATGGCTCGAAAAGTGGTCGCCGCGCGAGGGCAGGTCGTTGACCAGGGCGATGAAGGTGTTCAGGTCGGCGGTCAGCAAATGGCGGACGGTGCACAGCGGTCCCTTGAGCATATGCGCTTCCTTTCTGCGGAGGGAAGGCCCATGGTAATGCAGTCGCGGTCACAAATCAAACGTGCCGGTGCCTGTGTTTTTAAAAGTTTCTGCACAAGATAGCCAAATGCGCTATCGTTGGAATCCCCCGCCGCCCGCGTCGGTGGCAAGACCGCAGGCGCCAGACCTCGCCCGCCCGTATTTTTATCGATAGGACCCGCATGAAACCTGTGTTGAACAAGCCGCTGTTGCGCCAGCCCGTGCTGGCCGCCCTGATCACCTGCCTGCTGAGCGGCGCCGCCGCCGCCAATGCCGCCGCGCCGGCCAACGAGGCCGCCACCTTGGGCAGCATCCGCGACACCGCGATGAAGAGCGACTGGGCCTACGAGCGCCTGGCCGACCTGACCGACCTGGTCGGCCCGCGCCTGTCCGGCTCGGCCGGCGCGGCGGCGGCGGTGGAGCAGGTGGCGGCGGCGATGCGCAAGCTGGGCGCCACCGTCACGCTGCAGCCGGTCAAGGTGCCGCACTGGGTGCGCGGCGCCGAGACGGCCGAGCTGGTCGACTACAAGGGCCGGCCGGCCGGCGTCAGCCAGCGCGTCGTGCTGACGGCGCTGGGCGGCTCGGGCGCCACGTCGGCCGCCGGCCTGACCGCGCCGGTGCTGGTGGTGCGCGACTTCGACGAGTTGAAGGCGCGCGCCGCCGAGGTCAAGGGCCGCATCGTGCTGTTCGACGTCGCCTTCGACCAGGAGATGGCCGAGCGCGGTCTGGCCGGCCCGGCCTACGGGCGCGGCTCGAACTACCGCTTCAACGGACCGAAGATGGCGGCGCAGATGGGCGCGGCCGCCGCGCTGGTGCGCTCGGTCGGCGGCGCCGACTTCCGCCTGCCGCACACCGGCGCCACCGGCCTGGTCGACGGCGCGCGCATCCCGGCGGCCGCCGTCACCAGCGAGGACGCCATGCTGATGAGCCGCCTGGCCGCGCGCGGCCCGCTGTCGATGCACCTGACGCTGACGCCGCAAACCCTGCCCGACGCCGACAGCTTCAACGTCATCGCCGACCTGCCGGGCAGCGACAAGGCCGACGAGGTGGTGATCGTTTCCGGCCACCTGGACTCGTGGGACCTGGCCACCGGCGCCAACGACGACGGCGCCGGCGTGATGGGCGCGATGGGCGTCATCGAGACGCTGAAAAAGCTCAAACTGCAGCCGCGCCGCACCATCCGCATGATCGCCTGGATGAACGAGGAGAACGGCGGCCGTGGCGGCGCCGCCTACTTCGACGCGCATCAGGGTAAGTTGGACAAGCAGATCGCCGCGATCGAGAGCGACTCCGGCGCCGGCCGCCCGTTCGGCATCCTGGCCAGCGTCGGCCCGCGCGCCGAGAAGCTGTTCGCGCCGCTGCGCGAGGCCCTGCTGCCGATCGGCGCCGGCGCCTTCACCCGGCGCGACGTGCTCGGCGCCGGCGATCTGCACGCGCTGGAGACGGCCGGCGTGCCGAGCTTCGAGCCGCTGGTCGACAGCCACAGCTACTTCCACTACCACCACACGGCCGCCGACACGCTCGACAAGGTCGATCCGCAGAATTTGAAGCGGCATGTGGCGGTGTTGTCGTCGCTGGCCTGGTATCTGGCCAACATGGACGAGCCTATCGGCCGCGCGCCCCAGCAGGAGTGAAGGAAACCTGTGTCGTTCCCGCGTGGGCGAACCGCCGCGCAGCATGGGGGAACTCATGCGGGGCATGGGGGGAACTCATGCGGGGCATGGGGGGAACTCATGCGGGGCATGGGGGGAACTCATGCGGGGCATGGGGGGAACTCATGCGGGGCATGGGGGGAACTCATGCGGGGCATGGGTTCCCGCCTGCGCGGGAACGACGGATATTCTTCGGTGCGGCTCAGATCGCGTTGAGCGGGATCTTCAAATAGCGCACGCCGTTCTCCTCGGCCGCCGGCAGCTGGCCGGCGTTGATGTTGACCTGGATCGCCGGCAGGATCAGCGTCGGCATGTCCAGCGTGGCGTCGCGCGCGGTGCGCATGGCGACGAAGTCGGCCTCGGAGACGCCGTCGTGGATGTGGATGTTGGCGGCGCGCTGCTCGGCCACCGTCACCTCCCAGCGCGCGGCGCGGCCGGCCGGCGGATAGTCGTGGCACATGAACAGGCGCGTCGCGGCCGGCAAGGCCAACAGCCGGCGCACCGACCGGTACAGCGCGGCGGCGCAACCGCCGGGGAAGTCGCAGCGCGCCGTGCCGACGTCGGGCATGAACAGCGTGTCGCCGACGAACACCGCGTCGCCCACCTGGTAGGCCAGGTCGGCCGGGGTGTGGCCCGGCACGTGCAGCGCGCGCGCCGCCAGGCGGCCGATGTGGAACTCCTCGTCCGCTTCGAACAGGTGGTCGAACTGCGAGCCGTCCTGCGCCGGTGTCGGCTGCTGGTGGAACACGCCGGCGAAGGCGTGCTGCACGCCACGGATGGCGGCGCCGATGGCGCTGCGCCCGCCCAGCTGGGCCGCCAGGTAGGGCGCGGCCGAGAGGTGGTCGGCGTGGGCGTGGGTCTCCAGCAGCCAGGCGCAGTTGAGGCGGCGGGCGCGGACGAAGTCGACCACCAGGTCGGCCGAGCGGGTCGAGGTGCGGCCCGATTTGGGGTCGTAGTCGAGCACCGGGTCGATCACCGCGCAGTCGCTGCCGTCGGCCTCGTAGACGATGTAGGTGACGGTGCCGGTGGCGGCGTCGTGGAAGGCTTGGATCTGTGGTGTCATGATGATGAGGTCGGCAAGGTGGTGGCCCCGTGATTATAATGAATTTGCTTGCGGCAATCCCGCTGGATTACGGTGGCGGCCGATTTGCCGCTGTTCTCGACCCGGCCCGGGCAGACGGGCGCGGAACCGGGGCCGCATCCTGTATGATCGAAGCCTGCAACTTGCTAGCATCCGCCAAGGAGAGTCAGATGGATCAAGGATCGAAAATGCACTACAAGGGCTGGGAAATCGTGCCCTTCGCCGCGCCCACCAGCGGCGACAAATGGACCGCCAGCTGCGACATCGAGCGCGCCGGGCCGGACGGTGTCGACGTCTTCGAGGGCGCCACCATGCAATTCGTCCGCGACAGCGAGGACGACGCCGTCGCCGCCGCCTGCGACGAGGCGATCCGCCAGATCGACAACATCATCGCCAACCCGCTGGTGCGGCTGGCCTAGGCCCGGCTCCGGGCTCGGCCGCACCCGCAGCCGCCGGCCACGCCGGCGGCGCCAGTCGACGCATTTCTCCGCCCATGAGATTGCTTTGACAACATTTCCATGCCACCATACGCCATCCCCCGGCGTCGCGCCCGCGCCGCGCCGGTCCGCAGGCCCAGCCCCCTCCATTTCGCAAGGCACCTCGATGACGATTTTGCTACTCGGTTTGATTCTTTTCCTCGGCACCCATTCAATCCGCATCGTCGCCGAACCCTGGCGCCAGCGCCAACTGGTGCGCCAGGGCCAAGCCGCCTGGAAGGGCGTGTTCAGCCTGGTATCGCTGCTCGGCTTCGGCCTGATCATCTGGGGTTTCGGCCTGGCGCGCCAACAGCCCGTGGTGCTGTGGCAGCCGCCGGTGTTCCTGCGCCACCTGAACGGTCTGTTCATGGTGGTCGCCTTCGTGCTGCTGGCCGCCACCTACGTACCGCGCAACCGCATCAAGGCCGCCGTCCACCATCCGATGATGTTGGCCACCAAGGTATGGGCCTTCGGCCACCTGCTGGCCAACGGCAAGGCGGCCGACGTGCTGCTGTTCGGCGCCTTCCTGTTGTGGGCGGCGTTGGCCTTCCGCGCCGCCCGTCAGCGCGACCGCGCCGCCGGCACCAGCTATCCGGCCGGCACCTTGAGCGGCACGCTGACGACCATCGCCGTCGGCCTGCTTGGCTTTGTGGTGTTCGCCTTTTGGCTGCATGGTGTGCTGATCGGCGTGCGGCCGTTCGGCTGAGCCGTTGCGCGCCTACATGCGGATGCGCTTATGCCGGGGCGTCGGTGATGAGGATGGCGCGGAAGTCGTTGACGTTGGTCAGCGTCGGCCCGGTGACCACCGAGTCGCCGAGCGCCTGGAAGAAGCCGTGGCCGTCGTTGTTGTCCAGGCTGTCCTTGGGTCGCAAGCCCCGCGCCCAGGCGCGTTGCAGCGTGTCGGGCGCCAGATAGGCGCCGGCGATCTCCTCCAGGCCGTCGACGCCGTCGGTGTCGCCGGCCAGCGCGTGGGTGGCCGCCTGGCCGTCGAGCGCCACGCCCAAGGCCAGCAGAAACTCCACATTGCGGCCGCCACGGCCATCGCCGCGCACCGTCACCGTGGTCTCGCCGCCGGACAGCAGCACGCACGGCGGCGTGAACGGCTGGCCGCGCTGCGCCACCTGTAGCGCGATGCCGGCCATGACCTTGCCGACGTCGCGCGCTTCCCCTTCGATGCTGTCGCCGAGGATGTGCGGCGTGACCCCGGCCGCGCGGGCCACCTGCGCCGCCGCCTCCAGCGCCATCTGCGGCGTGGCGATCAGATGCGTTTGCGTGTTGGCCAGGCGGGCGTCGTCCGGCTTGATCGACTCGCCGCGTCCGCTTTCCAGCACGGCGCGGATGCGCTCCGGCAGGACGATGCCGTAGCGGCGCACGATGGCCAGCGCGTCGTCGCAGGTGCTGGCGTCGCCGACCGTCGGGCCTGAGGCGATGTCGCTTGGGCGGTCGCCCGGCACGTCCGAAATCAACAAGGTGACCACCTTGGCCGGGAAGCAGGCGGCGGCCAGGCGGCCGCCCTTGACCGCCGACAGGTGGCGCCGCACGCAATTCATCTCGCCGATGCTGGCGCCGGATTTGAGCAGCTCGCGGTTGAGCGCCTGCTTGTCCTCCAGCGTGACGCCGAGCAGCGGCAGGGCCATAAGGGCCGAGCCGCCGCCGGAGATCAGGCAGAGCACGGTGTCGTCGGCGCTCAGGCCGCCGACCAGGGCGAGGATGCGCCGCGCCGCGTCCATGCCGGCGGCGTCCGGCACCGGATGGGCCGCCTCGACGATGCCGACGCGCTCGCAGGGCACGGCGTAACCGTAGCGCGTCACCACCAGGCCGGACAGCGGGCCGGGCCAGTTGTCCTCGACGGCGCGCGCCATCGCCGCCGAAGCCTTGCCGGCGCCGATGACGATCAGGCGGCCGCGCGGCGCTGGCGGCAGGTGGGGCGGCACGCAATGGGCCGGCTGCGCCGCCTCCACGGCGGCGTTGAACATCGCTTGCAGCAGCTGGCGCGGCGGGGTGGTGGACATGTTGGCGACTCTCAAAATTCTGCGGTTACTGAAGGCTGGGCCGGGGCGCGCGCGCAAAACCCAGCGGCAAATTCTAGGGTCAGACCCCGAGGGGTCTGACCCTGGCTTCCGCCCTTGGGTGGTTTTGCGCCACCAGAGCAGCTAGCTAGCGGTTGACGATCTTGGCCGGCACGCGCATCACCAGCATCGCGCCAAGGAACAGCACTGCGGAGAGTATATACAGCGCCAGGTCGGTGCTGCCGGTCTTGTCCTTGATCCAGCCGACCAGGAAGGGGCTGACGAAGCCGGCGATCTGGCCCAGCGAGTTGATCAGGGCCAAGCCGCCGGCCGCCGCCGCGCTGCCGAGGAAGGCGGCCGGCAGCGGCCAGAACATTGGCAAACTGGACAGCGCGCCCATGGTCGCCAGCGACAGGCCGACCAGGGCGACGACGGCGTTGCCGTGCGCCTGGGTGGCCAGCATCAGGCCGCACAAGCCCATCAACAGCGGGCCGCTCAGGTGCCAGCGGCGTTCCTTCTTCGCATCGGCCGAGCGGCCGACCCAGATCATGAAGACGCTGGCGCAGAAGTAGGGGATGGCGCTGATCCAGCCCACCGTCACCGCGCTCTGGAAGCCGAGCGACTTGACGATGGTCGGCAACCAGAAGTTGATCGCGTAGACGCCCATCTGGATGCAGAAATAGACCAGGCCGAGCATCCACACGTTCTTGTTGCGCAACACGCTGGCGAAGGTGTCGGCGGTGGCGTTGGTGGCGCGGCGCTTGCGCTCGTCGTCCTCCAGTTCCAGCAAAAGGAGTTCTTTTTCCTTTGGATTCAACCACTTGGCCTGGGTGATGCCGTCGTTGAGCAAGACGTAGACCAGCACGCCGAGCAGGATGGTGGGGATGCCTTGCAGCAGGAACATCCACTGCCAGCCGGCCAGACCGCTGTGGCCGGCGAACGACTGCATCATCCAGCCCGACAGAGGGCTGCCCAGCACGCCGGAGATGGGGATGGCCGACATGAACAGGCCCATGATCCGGCCCCGGCGCGAGGCTGGATACCAATTGGTGAAGTACAACACGATGCCGGGGAAGAAGCCGGCCTCGAACACGCCGGTGATGAAGCGCAGCGTGTAAAAGGCTTCCGGCGTCTTGACGAACATCAAACAGGCGGAGGCCGCACCCCAGGCGATCATCAAGGTGCCGATGACCTTGCGCGCGCCCAGGCGGTGCAGCAGCAGATTGCTCGGCACGCCGCTGAGCACGTAGCCGATGAAGAAAATGCCGGCGCCGAGGCCGTAGACGGTTTCGCTCCATTTCAGCGCGTCCAGCATTTGCAGCTTGGCGAAGCCGACGTTGACCCGGTCCAGATAGTTGAAGAGGTAGCAAACGAAGATGAAGGGGATGAGGTGCAGCGTGACCTTCTTGTAGGCGTTTTCCAACACCGCCTGGTCCTGCGGCGCGTCCGGCAGCCGGTTCGCGTTCGATAGTGTGGCCATTTCTTGTCTCCTGATTTTGATTTATTTAAATATGGCGCGACCATCGTACAATCTGATGACGAAACAATCATCGTGCGGATGCATGGAAATTCAGGCTTTTGAATAGGTAATTTTTGTGCGGATGCACTATTTTTATAAGCTGAGCGAGAGGGCGGGGCATGGTGACGATAGCGGCGGCGTTGGCGGAGCAGATCGTCGGGCGGACGATGAAGATCATTCCCTTCAGCGTCAACGTGATGGACGGGCGCGGCGAAATCATCGCCAGCGGCAGCCCGGAGCGGGTCGGCGACCTGCACCCCGGAGCGCAACTGGCGCTGGCCCGGCAGGACACGGTCGAGATCGACCAGGCGGCCACGTTCCGGCTGCCCGGCACCCGGGCCGGCATCAACCTGCCGCTGACGGTGCGCGGCGAGATCTGCGGCGTGGTCGGCCTGACCGGCGACCCCGACCAGGTGCGCCAGTTCGGCGAGCTGGTGCGGGTGACGGCGGAAATGATCCTGGAGCAGGCCCAGCTGATCGGCGAGTTGCAGCGCGAAAAGCGCTACCGCGAAGAGTTCGTGTTTCAGCTGGTCTACCGCACCGGCATTTCGGACGTCAGCATGCAGGCCTGGGCGGCGCGCCTGGGTGTCGACCTGCGCTTGCCCCGGGCCATGTTCGTGCTGGAGGTGCCGGACGTCAGCCATCGGCTGGATCTGGTGCTGAGCCAGCTGCACCAGGTGCAGTCCGAGCTGGCCGGCCGTTGGCCCGAGCTGCTGACGGCGATGATCTCGCCGGGCGAGCTGGTGATGCTGGAGCCGTTCGTGGTGGCGGGCGCGCAGATGTCACGCGCGCAGCAGGCGCAGCAACGGCTGCAGGAGCTGAACCGGGTGGCGCAGCACGCGCTTAAATTCCCGTCCACCTTGTCGATGGGCGTCGCCTTGCCGGGGCTGGACGGCGCCGCCGCGTCCTACGAGTCGGCGCGCCAGGTGAGCCGGGTGGGGCGCTTGAGGACGCCCGAGCAGCAGCTGTTTTCCTACTTCGAACTGAGCTTGCCGGTGTTGTTGTCCGGCTTGGAGTCCGGCTGGCAGGGCGAGCAGCTAAGGCAGACCTTGTTCAAACTGAAAGCCTATGACCGCAAGGCCGGCACGCTGATGAAGACGCTGGCGGTCTGGTTCCGCCACAACAACCACGCCATCGAGACGGCCAAGGCGATGCATATCCACCGCAACACGCTGGATTATCGCCTGCAAAAGATCGGCGAGCTGACCGGGCTGGATTTGGCTGATACGGATGACCGGTTGTTGCTGTATGTTGCGTTGCAGTTGAGCGAGTGAGTTGAGTTGAGCTGTTTTTGGCGCCGTCAAATAGCCGCTAAATCGTCGTTCTCGCGAAGGCGGGAACCCATACAGGCGTATGTTGTGAATCGCAGATTCAAATTTACTTATCGCTATCGATAAATTAAATCACCCTTTTCACGATATGGTTTTGCTAAACGTAAACGGCAAAAAACGCCCAATAGCGGAAGTTAAAAAAATAAAAACTAATTATCTCGCATTGCACCTTGGGGGTAGGTCATCGCAACCCATATTTATTATTTTCCAAGATAGAGCCGCCAACAAAATTCCCCATGGTGAACGATTTCAATTGATTGAAAAATGCTGTGGTCAAGTAATTTCGGACACGACGATAGGTTGGCGTGCTGCCATTTTCCGTTCGTAGACGGTGGGCGACAGATTGCCCAATGCTGAA
>NZ_JAEMNU010000121.1 GCF_016461825.1 Rugamonas violacea
TCGCATGCGTCGGAAGGCGGATGCGATGGGTAATGATTGTATGTATCAACAAACATAGCAACATGTAATTTCTTATTCCTATAAACGCTCCTTTGTAGACGCCGTGTAAGCGGGCGCAAGGGGCTAACGTTATAGGGACAAGCGAATAAGTGCACATGGTGGATGCCTTGGCGATTACAGGCGATGAAGGACGTAGTAGCTTGCGATAAGCTGCGGGGAGCGAGCAAACACGCTGTGATCCGCAGATTTCCGAATGGGGAAACCCGGCCCTTTGGGTCATTGCATACTGAATACATAGGTATGCAAAGCGAACGCGGCGAACTGAAACATCTAAGTAGCTGCAGGAAAAGAAATCAACCGAGATTCCCAAAGTAGTGGCGAGCGAAATGGGATGAGCCTGCACGTTTTAGCACGACGCATAGAAGAATCCTCTGGAAATAGGAACCGTAGCGGGTGATAGTCCCGTATTCGAAATGCGATGTGTGGAACTAAGCGTGCGACAAGTAGG
>NZ_JAEMNU010000122.1:0-34824 GCF_016461825.1 Rugamonas violacea
CGTTCGCGACCAATTCATGGAAATAAGTTGGCGAAATCCAGCTAGACGCGGCAGAGCAGCCCTCATCTAGCTTCAAGTCCGACAGACTGCTAGCAAGATGCAAAACAGAAAAGCCAACCTTCACCGGTTGGCTTTTCTGTTTTCTGGTCCACTTCTGGACCACCCCAACTGTCGTATGTCAACGGGAGCTGAGCCACTCCCTCAGCGCATCGTTCATGCGCGTCTGCCAACCATCGCCGGTGGCCTTGAACGCCGCCAACACGTCGGCGTCAAACCGAATAGTTGTGCTGACCTTGGTCCCACTACCCGCCGGCCGGCCGCGCCGTCTTCCCACCTCCGCTTGCGCCTCAACGCGCGATACGATTTTTTCACCAATCCGCCAGACACCATTCTCAAAAAATTCGTCTGTCAGCTCAGGCGCATCGTCCGGGTCAACCCAAGTCTCGGGCGAATTTTGCGATTTCACGTTCATTGGCTTTCCTCATACTTTGAAGAATCAAAGGTGAGCCTCATGGAATTAGTGTAGTAACAAATATTGAAAACCACCAGAATTATCTGTAGGAATGAATATTGCGCCATCGAATCAGTCGTATTTATTGACCGCATGGCGCCGGCGCAAAGACACACAGCAGCGGCAGGAGCCCAAGGGCAGATACCGGGTAACGAACTGGCCGGCATACAACGGGGGACTGATTGCGAGGGGCGATGTGACGATCTGGATGGAGCAGGACCAGCGGCGGCCGGCCACCGATGCCGCGCCCGCCAAACGTGGCAAGGCACGTCATCCCGGAGCGGCTTCCCCTATCGCGCTTGCTTCACGGCGTTGAGAAAGAACCCTTTCCAGAACAGCACGACCTGGCGCTTGTCCCGTATGTAGAGAAAATCAATGCCAACCGGATCGTCGCACTCGATCTGAATTTCCGTTACAGTGTCCGGCAACGGAAGGTGCTTGGGTTCGAAGTTGTACTCCTTTATGAAATGCGCGTACATCCTGTGCCGCTCCGTCTTGAGCTTGGGATTGACACACACCGCGCTGTCGAACTGGATATGCTTCGACTCAATGAGCAGATCTTTGCCAATGAGCTTGCTCACCTCGTCATCCGACAGCGATGTCGTCTGCTGGCTGTCCAACACTTTGCTTATCTTCCATTTCCCTTCCAAACTCCCTACCGCCGATGCGGCACCGACATTCAGGGAAACCAGCAGGACGCAGCCACCAAGAAATGCCGATCTCATCGCGCACCTTCGGGCGTGTGACGGAAAGGCGCACTCTCTTCGCGCCGCCGCTCGATCAATCCTGGGGCGACAACGCGCCGCCCCCTTACCGTCGTACTAATGTTCGTCGATATGTTGTCCGCAGCCGCTTGCATAGCGCCCCTGTTTATAAGCCCGTAGGTATGCCTCGCTCCATACGCGCCCGTATTGTAGGTATAACTCACCAGTGCATCGAATTGTGCCTGCGTCAGAGCCTGGTTAGTAATGTTCCGACGGACCGCTCGCTCGGCCTCATCGACCGCTGCCGCGTGTGAAGCTTCGACCTGTGCCGCAGTAAGAGGCCTACGCAGCTCCTCAGCAGTACACGGTCCACGATGCACGAGTATCCCGATCCCGTAGGTGCAATTCCCGCGGTTTCCCCCCATGTCGTTGTAATAGCCCCGGACCTGTTCCCGATTGCGCAGACGCGCCCTCGCTTCAGGACTCATCGAAAAATTCGCGTTAGGGTTGCCTGTTGCGGCATGCGCAGCGGTTGCCATAAAACTCCTCCCAGATCGAGCGTGTCGGCGACACGGCTGTTCTAGAATTTACTGGTTGCGATATCGCGCCTCATGACTTGTCGCAAATTTGGCGCGGGCATGTTTTCCCATCACATTTGTTCGTGGCAACGTCGGCCTGACTTGATTTACTGCAATTTTCTCCTATCGCTCCAGACCAATAATTGTCGGGGCTGGCCTAGTGCCCGAAAAGCGACCTACTTCGTTGTTTTATTGGAGAAAATATGGCTATCGACGTTTATCTTCAAATCGACGGGATCAAAGGGGAATCGGCAGACGACAAGCACAGGGGCTGGATCGAATGCCGGTCAGTGAGTTGGGAGGTCGTGCAGCCGAGGTCCGCAACGGCATCCACCGGTGGCGGCCACACGAACGGACGTTGCGAGCACGGCGATATCGTGTTTTCGAAAATTTCCGACCTCGCGACTCCGGTACTCCTCCAATCGTGCTCGTCGGGAAAGACCATTCCAAGAGCCAAATTCGAGTTCCTGCGTGCGGACGGTCAAGGCCAACGCATCACGTATTTCGAAATCGAACTAGAAAACATCCTGATCGGCGATGTCATCCCCGCTCTCCGCGAAGGAAGCATCTTATCCGAACACGTCGGCCTGAAATACGCCAAGGTCAGATGGAAATACACTCAGCAAAAAATTGCGGGCGGCGCAAGCGGTAGCACAGTCGGCAGCTGGAATCTTTCAACAAATCGAATTTCGTGAGGTTTTGCTTACCCGCAGCCAGCACGAAGTCGTAACGCATTGGTGTTCGCTCAAGGTCAAATTGATCGGGACCAAAGCAACAATAATATGCCGATGGACTCCCGTGCATGTTGCCGCCGCGTTGAATGTGAAAAACCTAAAATGAACGCGACTAAAAGTTCCCTGCTGATGTCATTCGCGGAAAAGTACACCGTGCTGCTGATCGGCATGGTCGGCAGCATGATCGTGGCGCGACTGCTGACGCCGGGCCAGATCGGCATCTTCTCGATCGGCGCCGTCGTCGTCGGCATCACCCAGCTGGTGCGCGATTTCGGCATCGGCCAATACCTGATCCAGGAGCGGGACCTGAACGCCGAGCGCATCCGCGCCGCCTACACCTTGACGATGTTGATCGCCTGGAGCATGGCCGCGCTGCTGGCGCTGCTCAGCTACCCCATCGCAGATTTCTACCATGCGGCCGGTGTCGGCCAAGTCCTGCGCATACTGGCGCTGAACATCCTCCTGATCCCGTTCGGTTCCATCACACTGCCGGTACTGCGCCGGCAAATGCGCTTCGGCGCGCTCTACTGCATCAACGTGGCAAATGCGCTGGCCAACCTGATCGTCTGCCTCGTGCTGGTCAAACTGGGCTTGGGCTACCTGAGCCTGGCGTGGGCGGCGGTTGCCGGCAGCGTGGCGACGGTGCTGGCGAGCCTGCTATTCCGCCCCGCCGACATGCCATGGCTGCCCGGCTTCAAAGGCATGCGCAAGCTGCTGGCGTTCGGCGCCTACGCGACGAGCTCGAACGTGCTCGACGAGTGCGGTGTCGCCGCGCCGGACATGGTCATCGGCAAGATCATCGACGTCGAGGCGGTGGGGCTGTTCGGCAAGGCACAGGCCACGCTGAATATTTTCAACATGCTGATCACGAAAGCGGTGACGCCGGTGATCCTGCCGCTGTTTGCCGCCACGGTCCGTGACGGCCACGACATGAAGCAGCTGTACCTGCGCACCATCGCCTATATGGCCGGGCTGTCCTGGCCGTTCTTTGCCGTGCTGGCCGTGCTGGCCACGCCGCTGATACGCCTGCTGTACGGCAACCAGTGGGATGCCAGCGCGCCGCTGGTGCGCATCATGTGCATTTCGAGCGCCGTGTTCTGCCTGTTCGGCATGGCGCGCGACCTGTTTGTGGCGATGGGACAGGTGCGGCTGCGCGCGCAACTGGAGGCCATCAGCGTGCCGGTACGCATCGTCGGCATCGTCGTGGCGGCGCCTTTCGGACTGGAGGCGGTGGCCTGGAGCATCGTTGCGACGACAATGTTCCGTTCGGCACTGCTCTATCGCAGCCTGGCGGCACTGACCGGCATGCGCGTGGCGCAACTGGGCCACAGCGTCGCGCGATCCGCCGCCGTGACGCTGCTGACGCTCGCCGGCCCGGCGCTGGTGATGCTGTTGCCGGGGTTCGATGAGGCGAGGCCGGTGGTCCTGCTCGGGCTTGCCGGGCTGGCCGCGCTGGCCAGCTGGGTGGCGGGAATTCTATTGCTAAACCATGAGATCAAGCCGGAGCTGATAACGCTGTCGCGCCAGCTGCTGCGCCGCTTGCTTCCGAAACCGGTACGGCGCTAGGAGCGGATATGCCACTACATTCAGTCATCATGCCGGTCTACAACGGCCAGGCCTACCTGGCGGCGGCGATCGACAGCATCCTGCGGCAGACCTGCGGCGACCTCGAACTGATCATCGTCGACGATTGCGCGACCGATGGTTCGGCTGGGATTGCGGCCGGCTATGCCGCCCGGGATTGCCGCGTGCGCGTCGTTTCAACCGCCATCAATTCCGGCGCGCCCGCGCTGCCGAAGAATGTCGGCCTGTCGCTGGCACGGGGCCGGTACATCTCCTTCTGCGACCAGGATGACCTGCTGCTGCCGGACAAGCTGGAACATGCCGCGCGCGTGTTCCAGCAGCATCCCGACCTGGACATCCTCTTTGCCGACTACGAACCGTTCGGCGACGCGCTGCAGGGGCAGCGGCAGCCGGGCTATCTGGCGCACAAGGAGTTCACCTCGAAGGCGCAGGCCTACCTGGTGCCGCTGGACGACGGGCTGTACCGGTGCCAGAATTTCTGGGGTTGCATGGCGGGCCTGCACACCGGCATGAGCACGCAGACGATCGTGTGCCGGCGCGAGGTCATCGTCGGCCAGCGCTTCGACATCCGCTACCGCATCCTGGACGACATCTCGCTGTGGTACCGCTTCGCCGAGACGGCGCGGATTGGCTTCCTGGACCGCACGGTGGCGCTGTACCGCCACCACGACAAGGCGCTAACGAGCAACGACGACTTGCTCGCGCGGGAAACGCTGGCCTTCCACCGGGAAAATTACTTTCGCCAATCCCACCTGTTCAATGCCGCCGAGAACCGCCGTTACCGCAGCATGCTCGCCCGATTCCTGATCCGCGTCGCCTCGCGCCCCAACATCAGCAAGCTGGAACAGCGCGCCAATCTGGCGCAGTCGCTGATTTTCGATTTCCGCCTGCGGACGCTGCGCTGGCTGCTGCAAACATTCGCTTGAAACCGCAGCCGGTCCGTCCCGTACTCATGGGGGCGCGCCCTGCGTTATCGTCTCGAGCAAGGCCAACGGCATCGCGCCGTGGCGCAAGATGCGCTCGTGAAACGCCCGCAGATCGAATTTTTCTCCCTCGCGCGCCTTGGCAAGATCACGCAAGCGTCGAATTTCATACTGCCCCAATTTGTAGGTGATGGCCTGCACCGGCCAATTGCGCACACGCATGGTTTCACGTTCGGCGAGCTGCGGCAGCATGGGCAAGCGCGCATGCCAGTAGTCGAGCGCCTGCTGCGGGCTCCAGCCCTCCTGGTTGATGCCCACGTCGAGAATGACGCGGATCGAGCGCACCAGGTCCCATTCGACCGCGCCAAGTTCGTCGGAGGCTTGTTGATACAGTCCTAGCCGGCCGCCATACTCTTCCACATAGGCGCCCCAGCCCTCCGCATAGGCGGAATAAAAGACCTCGGGCAATACCGCAGGGCAAACCGAATGCTCGGCCGCATAGCGAAATTGATAATGATGGCCCGGCATGCTTTCGTGCAGCAATAAATAGTCGACGTTGCGCCTGTCCAAACTGGGTTTCGTCTGATTGAAATAGAAGGTTTTTTCATCCGGCTCGTAATACGCGTCCGCCGGAAAATCAGCGCCGCGCGCGACGCCCTTGATCACGGGCGGCGCGATGCCCTTCGCCGGAAATAGCTGGTCGAGCCGGGCGAACACGATAGCCTGCCTTGTCTTGTAGTCGGCCTCGGGCGTCTGTCCGGCGGGGTAATAGAATTCCGCTCCGGCCAGATGGGCGGCGAACTGTTGGTCGCGTCCCGCATAACCCATTTTGGCTTGCAGTTGGCGGTAGCGGCGCAAGGCGGACTCCAGTTGCGCCTCGCCAAGCGACTTCAAGGATTCGGGTGTCGTCGCCATGGTCAGCCAGCGCATGCGCAAGTAGGCATACCATTGGCTGCCGAGAGATGTCGCGTACAAGCCCTGGTTGCTGAGCACGGCCTTGTCGCCCAAGGCCTTGTATTGCTCGATCAGGTCGAGTTTTTTCTGGTTCAGCACCACCTCGAAATCAATCAACTTCAAATCGCGCTGCTGGCATGAAGTCGCCGCTTGCGCGTCGACAGCCCGCAGTTGGCGCGCATAGGCATCAAATACTTTCCGCTGCGCCGCAATGTCGGTTCCATGCACCAGGCTTTCAATTTCTGCTTTGTACGACAGATTCAGTTCGCCCATTGCCAAGCCACGATAATCGGCGCTGAAACGGGCGATCAATTCACCTGGCGTCGGCGACGGGGCAGCCTGGCTTGTCGCGCCCAGCACGCCCGCCTGCACGCTCAACATCAATAGGAGCGCAGGCAAACGGCGCGGGGCAAGCATGTTTCTGAGAGAATTTTTTTTCATTGCTTCTTTCTTGAAAATAGTAAGCGCAAGCCGCGTCCCGCCAGGGCATCGACGGCGATACTCGTCAGTGACTCTCGAGCTCAACCATCGCGCTGCTCGACATGGTACTCCATGTCAATTCCCACCGGAAACGACATGGTGCCGCCTTGGCGCCGTAGTCCACCGTTCCGTCCGCCCCGCCCCGCTCAACGCCGCGGCAGCGCCAGACGGTCGTCCTGCTGGCCGGCCAAGCGGAACACGCCCACCACCTGCGACAACTTGGCCGCCTGCTGCTGCATGCTCTCGGCCGCCGCCGCCGCCTCTTCGACCAGCGCGGCGTTTTGCTGGGTCACCGCGTCCATTTGGGTGATCGCCTCGTTGACCTGGGCGATGCCGGTGCTCTGCTCGTGGCTGGCCACGCTGATCTCGCCCATGATGTCGGTGACGCGGCGCACGCTGGCCACCACCTCGTCCATGGTGCCGCCGGCGTCGGCGGCCAGCTTGTTGCCGGCGGCGACGGTCTCGACCGAGGCGCCGATCAGCGCCTTGATCTCCTGCGCGGCGGCGGCGCTGCGCTGGGCCAGGCTGCGCACCTCGCTGGCGACCACGGCGAAACCGCGGCCCTGCTCGCCGGCGCGCGCCGCCTCGACCGCCGCGTTGAGCGCCAGAATATTGGTCTGGAAAGCGATGCCGTCGATCACACCGATGATGTCGACGATCTTCTTCGACGAGCCGTCGATCGAGGCCATCGTCTCGACCACCTGCGCCACCACCGCGCCGCCCTTGATGGCGACGGCGCAGGCCGACGCCGCCAGTTGATTGGCCTGCTGGGCGTTCTCGGCGTTCTGCTTGACGGTGCTGGTCAGCTGCTCCATCGAGGCCGCCGTCTCTTCGAGCGAACTGGCCTGCTCCTCGGTGCGCGATGACAGGTCGATGTTGCCGGCCGCGATCTGGCTCGACGCGGTGGCGATCGTGTCGGTGCTGCTGCGCACCTCGCCGACGATCTTGGCCAGCTCGTCGCGCATGGCGCGGATGCCGTGCAGCATGCTCGAACTGTCGTTGGCCTTGAGGTCGATGGCGACGCTCAGATCGCCCTCGGCGATGCGGCGCGTCACGTCCGAGGTGTAGCCGGGTTCGCCGCCGAGTTGCTTGAGCAGGCCGCGCGAAATCACCACGCCGATCGCCAGCAGCACACCGGCCAGGCCCAGCGCGCCGAGGGAGAACTCGATGCCGCGCTCGAACATCGTGGCGTTGACCGTGTCGATGTACACGCCGGAGCCGATGATCCAGCCCCAGGGCGCGAAGCCCTTGACATACGAGACCTTCTCGACCGGCGTCGCGCTGCCCGGCTTGGGCCAGCTATAGGCCACCGTGCCGGCGCCGCGCTCCTTGACGGTCTTGACGAACTCGACGAACAGGTATTTCCCCTGCGGGTCTTTTTTCCCCGACAGGTCCTGCTTGTCCAGCGCCGGCTGGATCGGATGCATGACCATCACCGGCCCCATGTCGGTGATGAAAAAATATTCGGTGCCGGAATAGCGCAGGCCGCGGATCGCCTCCACCGCCCTTTTTTGCGCCTCGGCGCGGGGGATCTGGCCGCTGCTGGCCTGCTGCTCGAAGTGGACCAACAGGCCGTGGGCCGTCTCCACCGCCTGCCGCACGCTGCTGCCGCGCTCGGCCAGGATCAATGCGCGCTCCGACCAAAGGAACAGGGCGGTCATCAGGACGATGCCGAGCAGCGCGCTGCCGATCAGGATGGAGAGTTTCTTGGCGATGCTCATCGACCGGGAAGTGGGGCTAGTCATGGGGTTATCCGTATCAGTGTGGGCGTGCGGACGGAGACGTCCGCAGGGCGAATTTCACTGTATCACAGGCAACATATAGGCAACACACAGGCAATGGTTCCGGCCGCCATTCGCCCTTCCGAGACGGCGGCGAAGTGTCTCCGGCGCCACACTCGATACTCCCCGGGCATGCCCGACGCCGCCAACCCCGCCCTGCCCCGCCCTTCCCCCCCCTTTCCCGCCGCGCGGGCGACTAGCAAAACAGTAGCCAAAAACAGACAAAACAGCAAAATTATACTTGTGACAATTAAGCAATTCGGGAATACTCCAGATGAGCTCAATTCATTGCCTTAATCATAAGAATGATCTCGGATACAGCAAATATGTTCAGTGGTACAGGGAGAGTATGTAGTTCTTTTTTAATAATTCAAAAACGTTAAAGGACACCGCATGAGACTGAGATCTTCTACAAAGCCGTCGACCATCGCCAGCCCCACCCGGGCCCGCGACCTGCTGCGCCGCACCGGCGCGGGCGGGATGTTGGCCCTGTGCGTGGCGTTGGCCTGGGGCTACGCCGGACCGGCCGCCATGGCCGCCGGTAAAGTCAGCAGCGTGCAACCGCAGGCCAGCGGCGCCTTCTGGCAAGACGTCGCCGACGCCCCGGCCCGGCGCACCGGCGCCAAGGGCGCCGTCAGCACCGTCAATCCGCGCCGCTTCCATGGCGCCACGCTGGACCGCGCCGGCCTCGCCGCGCTGGCCGCCGGCGCGCCGCTCGAACGCAGCGCCGCCGCCGCCCTCGGCCAGCTGACCATCTCCCTGCCCCACCCCGACGGCGGCTACCAGCGCTTCGCCATCGTCGAATCGCCCGTGATGGAGGCCGGCCTGGCCGCCAAGCACCCCGAGATCAAAACCTTCTCCGGCAAGGGCCTCGACGACCCCAGCGCCAGCCTGCGCATGGACCTCACCCCGCTCGGCCTGCACGCCTCGATCCGCTCGCCACAGGGCGCCTGGTATGTCGACCCCTACATCCACCTGGACGACAGCCTGTACGCCAGCTACCACGCGCGCGACCTGCCGAACCAACACGGCGCCCTGCAGGAAGGCCTGATCGGCGAAGCGCAGATAGTCCTGGCGCGCAGCTTCTACCACGCCGGCGACGCCCTCGAAGTGCGCGGCATCGGCTTCACGCCCGGCGCCTCGGTCAACATCAGCGTGCACAACCCGGACAGCGACAGCGGACCGCGCCAGAGCGTGGTGGTCCAGGCCGACCAGAACGGCATCGTCTCGACCACGCTGCAGGCCGACCCGTCGCGCAACAGCGGCGCCTACGAGGTCAGCGCCTCCGACGGCCGCAGCAGCAGCACCGCGAACTACCACGTCGTGCCCGACGAGGCCGCCACCAACGCCGCCACCGGCACCCAGCTGCGCACCTACCGGCTGGCGCTGCTGACCGACCCGTCCTACGCCAGCTACTTCGGCGGCCCGGCCAACGTGACGGCGGCCAAGGTGTCGCTGATCAACCGCGTCACCCAGGTCTACGAGGACGAGACCTCGATCCGCCTGGTGCTGATCAACAACAGCGACGCCCTCAACCTCGACACGGCGGCGCAGATGACCGGCGCCAACGGCCCCTGCGGCGGCGCGGCCTGCTTCACCGCCGCCCAGTCGACCGGCTGCAGCAGCGGCACGCTGAGCCGCAACCGCGTGGTGATCGGCCTGCTGGCCGGCGCCAGCAACTACGACGTCGGCCACATCGCGCTCGGCCTCAACGGCGGCGGCATCGCCAGCCTGGGCGTGGTCGGCGGCGGCTCCAAGGCGCAGGGTTGCACCGGCATCCCGACCCCGGTCGGCGACTACTACGCGGTCGACTACGTGGCCCACGAAATGGGCCACCAGTTCTCCGGCAACCACACCTTCAACGGCATCACCGGCAGTTGCAGCGGCGGCAACCGCAACGGCGGCACCTCGGTCGAACCGGGCAGCGGCTCGTCGATCATGGCCTACGCCGGCATCTGCGGCGGCGACAACCTGCAACCGCACAGCGACGCCTATTGGTCGCAACGCAGCTTCGACGAGATCGTCGCCTACACCTCCTCGGCCGAGAGCAACATCAACGAGGTGCAGATGGCCGCGCTGACCGGCTTCGCCAACAACGGCCAGCAATTCCAGTTGCGCTACAACGGCGTCAACTCGGCGGCCATCGTGCGCGGCAGCAACTTCACCACCAGCGGCGTCAAGGCGGCCGTCGAGGGCATCGCCGGCTGGCCGGCCGGCGCCACCGTCTCGGTCAGCGCGCTGAGCGACAACGCCTTCACCGTCACCTTCGGCGGCACCCTGGCGGCGACCAACGTCGGCGCGCTGCAGTTGGTGAACTGCTCGGCCGGTTGCAGCGGCTATGTCGGCGAGATCGCCGCCGGCGGCCAAACCGCGCGCCGTGGCAGCGTCTCGAACAGCGGCAACGAAGCGCCGGTGGTCAGCGCGCCGGCCGGCTACACCATCCCGCTGCGCACGCCGTTCGCCCTGACCGGCAGCGCCACCGACGCCGACGGCGACGCCCTGAGCTACATGTGGGAACAGAACGACCGCGGCGGCAGCAGCGGCACCGGCCTGCTCAGCAACAGCAAGCTCAACGGCCCGCTGTTCCGCCAGTTCGGCGTGCGCGCCGTGGTCAGCGAGGACGACACCATCAAGTACGGTTCGCCCGGCGAGAACCACGCCACGACCAATCCGACCCGGGTCTTCCCCGACCTGGCGCAGATCCTGGCCAACAACAGCAACGCCGAAACGGGCGCCTGCCCGACGCCGGGCAGCACGCCGAGCGCCGCCGACATCGAGTGCTACTCGGAGTTCCTGCCGACCGCCAGCTATGTCGGCCTGGCCGGCAGCAACGCCAACCCGGCCGCGCTGAACTTCCGCTTGACGGCGCGCGACGGCCGTGGCGGCGTCAACAGCGCCGCCACCACGCTGGTGCTGGCGCCCAACGCCGGTCCCTTCCTGGTCACCTCGCCCAACAGCGCCGTGGTGCTCGACGCCGGCTCGACGCAAACGGTGAGCTGGTCGGTGGCCAACACCAACGTCGCGCCGGTCGGCACGGCGAACGTGAAGATCAGCCTGTCGACCGACGGCGGCGCCAGCTTCCCGCACGTGCTGGCGGCCAGCACGCCGAACAACGGCAGCAAGGCGGTGACCCTGCCGCTGCTGGCCAGCGACAAGGCGCGCATCAAGGTCGAGGCGGTCGGCAACGTCTTCTTCGACATCTCCAACGCCAACTTCACCATCAAGCTGGCCGGTGACTTGAACGCGGACGGCGCCGTCAACTGCGCCGACCTGGCCATCGTCAAGGCGGCCCTCGGCAAGCGCAGCGGCCAGCCCGGCTACGACGCGCGGGCCGACGTCAACCTCGACGGCGTGGTCGACATCCGCGACCTGAACGCCGTGGCGCAGAAGGTCGTCGGCGTCAAGTCCTGCAACTAAAGCGGCAAGGCCGGCGCGGCGCCAGCGGGCGCCGGCCGGCCGCTCACTCGATACGCAGTGCCAAATACGCCCTGAGGGCAAGGAGAAATTCGTTATGATGAGTTGGAAAACCTGCAAGACCCAGTTGAGCATCGCCCTGTTGCTGGCCGCCGCCGCGACACAGGCCGCCGCCGCCGATCCTGTGCTGTCGGTGCTCGCCTCGAAGAACCCGGCGGTGAAGGGATCGACGGTCGAACTGGACGTGTCGATCGCCGGCGTCGCCGACCTGTTCAGCTACCAGTTCTCGTTCTCGTTCAACCCCGCCGTGCTGCAGGCCACCGGCGCCGGCGCCGGCAGCTTCCTCGGTGCCGACGCCTATGCCGACGGCGGCAAGATCGAACCGGCGCTGGGCTCGATCACCTACACCTTCGGCACGCTGCTCGGCGATCGGCCGGGCATCAGCGGCAGCGGCAAGCTGGCCCATTTCAGCTTCAACGTGATCGGCACCGGCGTCAGCGCGCTGACCTTCTCCGACGTGATCTTCCTCGATTCGCACAACGCCGACCTGGCGCTGCAAATCCAGCCGCAATCGCTGCTGGCCGTGCCCGAGCCGGAGACCTACCTGATGCTGGGCGTCGGCCTGGTCGGCCTGGCGGCGCTGCGTCGGCGCCAGCTCAAACAGCCGGGCGCCTAGCCGCCCCGGAGCGCGCCGCGAACGCAGCCAAGGGCACGTCGTTCCCGCGCAGGCGGGAACCCATACCGCGCAAGACGGGATGCGGTGCATGGCGGCTCAAGCGGAGCATGGGTTCCCGCCTGCGCGGGAACGACATCACTCCCGCGCAGGCGGGCAAGCCACGCTCCGCCGTCGGCTGGTTTTATGGCCGCCGACGCTTGGTACCGGCGGCCTTCGGCTGGCGCCGCCGCGCCGTGGCGTTCTGCAGTTGCAGCAACTGGTCGACCCGCGTCGACGCCTCGCGCGACAACAGCTGCGCCAGCTCGGCGTCGGGGAAGTACTCGGGCAGGCGGTAGGCCAGCCAGGCGTAGGCCGAATACAGGCGGCAGGTGTCCTCCACCTGCTGCAGGTTCAATTGGCCGATCTGGTTGCGCTCACCGCCCAGCCGCATGGTTTTCTTGCGCGACAGCGCCGTCGCCCAGCCCTCCCAGGCGTGCTGCAACGAGGCCACCTTGGTCGACACCGGCACCAGCGACAGCACGAACTTCTCGGCCACCGTCAACTCCAAGGTGTCGAGCCAGGCGGCGCGGTCGAACTGGTCCTCGGTGATGCGCGGGTAGAAGAAGCCGTCCGGCACGTCGATGTTGTGGACGAAGCGCTTGAGCAGCTTGGCCAGCGCCTGCTCGCCGGTCACCGCCGCGATGCGGTGCAAATGCTCCAGCGTCGGCGCGACGGCGAAACCGTTGGCCTTCAGCGGCACCGGCTTCTCGCGCAGCAGCTCGCGCATCACCTTGTGGGTCTCCTCGTCGTAGCCGGCCACCAGGCCCTCCTCGTGCACGCCGAAACGGCCGGCGCGGCCGGCGATCTGGCGCGCCAGCGCGGCCGGGATCTCCTCCTCGTCGACGCCGTTGTACTTGACCGTGGTGGTCATGACGATGCGGGCGATCGGCATGTTCAGGCCCATGGCGATGGCGTCGGTGCCGACCACCACGTCGGCCTCGCCGTCGCGGAAGCGCTGCGCCTGGGCGCGCCGCACCTCCGGCGACAGGTTGCCGTAGACGGTGGCCACCGACAGGCCCATCTCCGTCACCAGGTCGCACCACTTCAGCACCTCGCGGCGCGAGAAGGCGATCACCGCGTCGCCCCGGCGCAGGTTGCGCACCTTGCGCACGGCCATCGGCTCCATCGCCAGCGGCCCCTTGCGCTTGAGCAGATGCACCTCCAGCGGACACTCCAGGCGCGCCGCCAGCGCCTCGATGGCCTGCCGCGCCTCGGGCGCGCCGACCAGGTAGACGGTGCGCGCCGGCGCGCCGCAGACGGCGGCGGTCCAGGCGGCGCCCCGGTCGCGGTCGCCCAGCATCTGGATCTCGTCGATCACGGCGACATCGACCGGGGTCCGCGTGTCGAGCATCTCGACGGTGCTGGCGACGTGGCAGGCGCCGGCCATCAGGCGGCGCTCCTCGCCCGTCACCAGGCTGACGGCGAGCGGTTTGCCGTGCCGCTGCACGGTCTGCAGGCGCTCGTAGTTCTCCAGCGCCAGCAGGCGCAGCGGCGCCAGGTAGACCCCGCTGTCGGCCTTGGCCAGCGCCTCGATGGCCTGGTGGGTCTTGCCCGAGTTGGTCGGCCCGAGCAGCGCGATGAAGCGGCGCGGCAGGCGCCGCGCCATCTCGAACGAGGCCGGGTACTCGGCCAGGTTGATGCTCTGCTTGGTGCGCTCGGCGTGGCGCTCCTCCACCTCGCGCTCGACGGCGTGCTCGAAGCGCTGGCGGATGCGCTCGAACACGGCGCCGGCCGGCTCGGCCAACGGCGTGTCGACCAGCGCGCGCAGGAAGGGCGCCGGGTCCATGTCGCAGTCCTCGCACAGGCCGAGCAGCTCGGCGACGAAGTCGGCGGCGGCGGCGTGCAGCTCGGCGACGGCGTCCCCGCTGGCGCGCTCGGCCAGCAGCGCGGCGCGCGCCTGGGCGTCCAGCTTGCGCCACTTCGACGGCTTGGCCAGCACGCCCTGCGCCGGCACCAGCTCGTAAGGCACCGCGCGGCCGCCGCTGTGGACCGTGCCGGCGAAGCGCAGGAACACCCGGCCCTCCATGCGCGCCAGCGCGATGCCGCGGGCGTCCAGGCCCAGTTGCCGGCACAGGTCGTCGTCGTCGCCCTGGTCGGTGTCATTGCTATCGTGGGGCGGGAGGGGAATGGGCTGGGTCATGGCGGCACTGGGCAAGTTGATTCGCGGCGGATTATAACGCGCCGCGCGCCGCCGCCGGAACGGCACTTGCAGAATCGCCGAGGCGGCGTTACAATTGCGCCCCTTCGGGTCGTTAGCTCAGCTGGTAGAGCAGCGGACTTTTAATCCGTTGGTCGCAGGTTCGAATCCCGCACGGCCTACCACGAATACAGCAGTACAGAGCAGGGTTAGTGAGCGCAAGCTTCCTAACCCTTTTTTGCGTTTACAAGAAAAATATTACCCAATCTCTCCTGTTCAAATGCGCACGTACGAGAATTGCGCAGCACGACGGGCTACGCCCATCAAAATAGTGAACAATATACACACCTGGGAATTGCATAAGTGTATATTTTCCGAAATCGAAAGGATTCTCACCAAAAGGAGAAGTCTCCTCACATTAGCGTGACTTGACTTCACGTTTGGCACGCTATAATTAACCTCCATGACCTATGACGAATTCCAACGACACGTCGGCAAAGCTGGCCTCAAGCTCTACCAGTTCGCCCGCTTCATGGACTTGAATCCGACAACGATCAGCAACAAGCGCAGCCGTGGGGTCCCCCGTCACTTGGCGATGGTTGCCGTCCTGCTGGGCGAACTGGCGGATCGCGGTATCGACTACCGCGAGCTATTGGCGAGAAATGGCATTGAACCAACGGAGCCGTGTAATTCGGATGCCAATGGGTCTACCAATGGCGAAAAGAAATAAGGGCACGAAAATGAGTCTTCCAACCTAACCAATGAACGTATGCTGAAGCCTTCAGACAACAACAAGAACAATTCGCTGGGCCCGGAAGAGCTCGTCCGTTGGCATGAGCTGCGTGCAAAATACCATGCACACCTTATCTCCCTGATTTCCCATCCCATGACTCCGGCTTTTTTCGACCTTTCAAAGGTCTTTCCCGACGTGAACGAGCTCCCCGTGTTGCTCGACCAGGTCGACGACCTCAAGAAGTGTCTGGACAGCTTCCGCCCGCTTAATCCGGCACAGCTCAAGAACCTACAAGGGGCCTGGGATATCGAATACACGTACGAGTCCAACCGGATCGAAGGGAACACACTGACGCTACAGGAAACGGGATTGGTCATCAACGAGGGCATCACGGTCGGCGGAAAGCGGCTCAACGAACACCTCGAAGCGATCAACCACAAGGAAGCAATCGACTACATCCGCGAGCTCGCGACCGGGCAGACCGAGCTGAACGAATACACGCTCAATTCCATCCACGCGCTCATACTCCGGGGAATCGATCAGGGCAATACCGGAAAATACCGATCGGTGCCGGTCACGATCTCGGGCGCGAAGCACGTGCCGCCGCAGCCATTCCTGGTCAAGAAACTCATGGAGGATCTCTTCGTTTTTTACAACGAAAAGAAAAATACCCTTCACCCCGTCCAGCTCGCCGCAGAAATGCACGAACGTCTTGTCACGATCCATCCGTATATCGACGGGAACGGACGCACGTCGCGCCTACTGATGAATCTCATCCTTCTACAGCACGGTTATCCGATTGCGAACATATCGGCGGACCAGCGGATCGCCTACTACAACGCTCTTGAAAAGGCCCAGGTCGAGCAAGATGTGAGCGATTTCCACCAGCTCGTAGCGAAGACGGAAAAAGCGTCCCTCGTGAAGTATCTGGCCATGGTGTCCGGGAACGTCGGCGAGGATGCTAAAGGTAAGGGACTTTATTTCTTCGAACGGATCAAGGACTACCTGTAAAGAGGCGCAGCGGGATCGCCGGACGTGTATTGCCTGCCGGAGTAACTATCGCGGATCGTTCGTTGCCCGAAGGCTTCCCACCCCACCGCTCCCAACGCAATTCAACTTTGGAGCAAGGCCCGAATGACCATGGGCGCCGCGAAATACGTCGCAGAAGCGCATTCCGACCTCCTGTACATCCAGATCGGCGCGTGACCATTTTTTGCGTCCTCACATAAAAAATATTTCCCCATTTGGGGAATATTTCCCCTCCCGCCCCCGCCCCGCCCGCCACTCGAATACTTGATCCGGCGTCCTAGGGGCCGACCACGATTACGCTCGTTTCCGCCATCGGCCAGGACATGCTTCGACGTTTCCTGGTGGCCAGACACGTTTCGGCTGCCCATTTCTGGAATTCGTGGCGCTTGTAAAAGTGGAAAGATTGTGTCAAGATTTCTTAAAGATAAATACTTACAATTTAACAACTTGGTATGCCGTGCAAGGTTCGAACGACATGCCGCGACCCACGTGTTTTCACAATCTACCGGGGAGAAGCCACCAAATGCTTGATATGTTTGTCAATGACCACTTGGCGACGGTCGCCGAGCTGGTGTCTCTGATCAGAGACACTTTTCCGTCAATTGAAATGAGCACCGCAGTGTCAATCCAGGACGCTGCCAAGCTCATCAAGGAAACCGATACCTACACGCCCAACATCATGCTGCTCGATACGCGCTTGAGCAGCAGTGACGGCGCCGTTCAACACGTGGCGGAACTACGTGCCCAGTGTCCCCAACATGCCATCTCGGCCATCTTCGTGCCGCTCCTGAGCGACGGCATCAGCATTTCCTTGTACCGCAGCCGGCAAAGGCTCAGGGCGATCGGCCATAACGGCTACCATTCGGTATTGCAGATAATCGCTTCGCTCAGCGATGTGCGCGAGCCCGCCGTTGCAGCGGCGGCCGCGCAGGATCCCCCCTTGCCCGGCTTGACCAATCGGCAGAAGGAACTGATCGCCCTGCTGCTCGAAGGACAGTCGAACAAGGCGATCGCGCGCACCCTGGACCTGAGCTACGGCACGGTCAAAAACTACATCTTCGACCTGATGCGGCTGCTCGGCGTCAAGTCGCGGCTGGAGTTGGTCACCAAGGTGCGCGGCACTGCGGCCGTGCACCAGCCGCCCCATGTTCGGCAAGGCATGTGCGCGTCCTGCGGCGTGCCGCATGGGCTGCCTTGACAGGCGCAATGCCTGTCAGCGCGCCGCCACAACACCTCGCAACAGCTTCCTTCGGTCGTTTCCCCACATCTCGTCGGCGCGGCGCGCACAGCCGCCGCCGCCGTTCCAAACTGCCCGCGCATGACCTAAGTTAAGTGACTTTTGTTAAGTGACTTTTGCCATCTGGCGACGGCGATCGAATCAGCGCAGACTTCTCTGGCGTGCCGATGTGGGCCGGTCCAAACACCGCGCCAACACGGCTGGGCAAACCTAGCAAGTGCCGGCCTCGGGCCGGTCCGCTCTGCTGAACTCACAGGAACTCGCATATGCGCTGTCTCATCATCGACAACTACGACTCATTCACCTGGAATCTGGCTGACTACGTTTCGCAGATCTACGGTGAGGAGCCGCTCGTGATTTACAACGACCAGTACACCTGGGATGAAATCTGCTCGCTGCAGGAGTTTGGCAGCATCATCATCTCACCTGGTCCAGGCTCGGTGGTCAACCACGGCGATTTCCAGGTCTCGCGCCACGCGCTGGAGCAGAACGATATTCCGGTGCTGGGGGTGTGCCTTGGCATGCAGGGCCTGGCGCACATTTACGGGGCGCGCATCGAAGCCGCGCCGGTGCCGTATCACGGCCGCACGTCGACCATCCGCCACCACGGCGGCGCGCTGTTCGAGGGCATACCGGCCGGCTTCGAGGCGGTGCGCTATCACTCGCTGTGCGTGGCGCGGGAATCGGTGCCGCCCAGCCTGCGTGTGACAGCGCAGCTGGACTGCGGCCTGGTCATGGCGCTGGAGCATACGCGCCATCCGAAATGGGGCGTGCAGTTTCATCCGGAATCGATTCTGAGCGAACATGGCATCCAGCTCATGTCCAACTTCCGCAACCTGGCCTATCGCCACGCCGGCGTGGCCGTGCCGGCGCCGCGGACGATGGTCGGCGCGCGCGGCCTGGCGCCGCATGCCGAGACGGCCGGCCAAGCGCTTGCCGTGACGCGCAAACGCCTGCTCAGCAGGAAAATCGACCGGCTGGCCGACGCCGAAGCGGTGTTCCTCAAGCTGTACGCCGAACAGGAGCATTGCTTCTGGCTCGACAGCCAGAACGTCATCGATGGCATGTCGCGCTATTCCTTCATGGGCGCGGTCAACAAGGAGCAAGTGCTCACCTACCGCAACGGCAGCCCGGACAAGGGGCCCGGCGCGGGCGAGGACTTCATCGCCACCTTGGATCAATATCTCGAAGCGACCAAGGTCGAGGCCGACACCGAACTGCCGTTTGAATTTCGCGGCGGCTATGTCGGCTTCATGACGTACGAGATGCGCGCCGTCTTCGGCCAAACCGTCACCAAGACCAACCTGCTGCCCGACGCCATATGGATGCGCGCCGAACGCTTCATCGCCTTCGACCATGTCAGCGGCGCCGCCTGGTTGTTGGGCATCGACGATCCGGCCCATCCCGGCGCGCTCCAAACCTGGATGGATGACACCGAGGCACGCCTGGCCGTCGCCGTCGCCGGCGCGGGCGCGGGCGCCGCAACCCCGGCGCACCTGGGGCTCGACGCCCTGGACATCGACATCGATTTCAACCGCGACCAATACATCGCGGCGATCGCCCGCTGCAAGGAAAAGATCGTCGCCGGGGAATCCTACGAAATCTGCCTGACCAACCATTTCTCTTTCGAGCTGGCGCTCGATCCGGTCAAGCTGTATCTGCTGATGCGGCGCGAGAACGCCGCGCCGTTCGGCGCCTTCATCAAGAGCCGCGACTACAGCGTTCTGAGTACCTCGCCGGAGCGCTTCCTGAAGGTCGAGCGCGACGGCGTGGTGCAGACCAAGCCGATCAAGGGCACCTGTCCGCGCTCGGACGACGCCGCCATCGACCGGAGCAACGCGGCCAAGCTGGCGGCCTCGGAAAAGGACCGCGCGGAAAACCTGATGATCGTCGATCTCATGCGCAATGACCTGGGCCGGGTCGCCGTGCCGGGCAGCGTGGTGGTCTCCAAGCTGATGGGCATTGAAAGCTACCGCACCATGCACCAGATGGTCAGCACGGTCGACGCCCGGCTCAAGGCCTCCTGCACCTTGGTCGACCTGCTGCGGGCGATCTTCCCCGGCGGCTCGATCAGCGGGGCGCCCAAGCAGCGCACCCTGGACATCATCGACCAGCTCGAACTGGCGCCGCGCGGCGTCTACTGCGGCACCATCGGCTACCTCGGCTACAACCGGGTGGCCGACCTCAACATCGCCATCCGCAGCCTGTCCTACGACGGCACCAGCGTGCAGTTCGGCGCCGGCGGCGCCATCACCTACCTGTCCGATCCGCAGGCCGAATTCGACGAGGTGCTGCTCAAGGCCGAATCGATCCTGCGGCCGATCTGGCATTACGTCAGCAGCAGCGAGCGCCGACTGCTCTACCGGCTCGCCGGCAACACGATGCGCCTATGATCCGCCCGCCACCAGCCCCTCCGACGAGTCGCTACCAGAGCCCGTGGGCGCTGCGCTTCGGCCATCCGGGAGCGCAGCCGCGCCTGCGCCTGTTCTGCTTTCCTTACGCCGGGGGCGACGCCAACCTTTACCGCGACTGGGCGGCCGGCCTGCCGGAGCAGGTCGAGGTGGTCGGCGTCCAGTATCCGGGGCGCGGCATGCACGCCGACGCCCCCATCAGCGACTGCGCGACCTTGGTGCGGCGCCTGCATGCCGCCCTGACCCCGCTGCTCGATCTGCCCTTTGTTTTTTTCGGCCACAGCAACGGCGCCCTGATCAGCTACGAGCTGGCGCGCCGGCTGGACGGCGCGCAAACCGCACGCCACCGGCACCACTTCGTCTCGGCGCGCCACGCGCCGCAGTTGCCGCGCACCCGGCGCGCCATCGGCAGGCTCGAACGGGACGACTTCGTCGCCGCGATCGCCGAGCTCGGCGCCACCCCGCGCGACATTCTCGACGACCGGGCGCTGGTCGATTTTCTGCTGCCAAGGCTGCGCGCCGATTTCACCCTGGGCGAAGACTACCGCTTCACCCCGGGGCCGCGCCTGCCCTGCGCCGCCAGTGTGCTGTATGGAACGCAGGACGCGCTGGCGGACGCCCCCCATAGCCGGCCCTGGTCCGAGCTGTTCAGCGGACCGGTGCGGCTGCAAGCGATCGACGGCGGCCATTTCTACCTGCAATCGAACCGCGACGCGGTGCTCGAAGTCGTCGGCGGCGAACTGCGCGCGCTGCTGGCCTCGCCCATTCCTTCCGGCGGCGGCGCAGCCGGCCACGCCGGCCCCATCCATGCCTGCCCCATTTCATCACTGACCACATGAACCAACCAAGCACAGTGCCCGCCTTTTCGTTCGACCTGTTCTACAACACGGTCAACGCCTACTACCGCAGCGCCGCCGTCAAGGCCGCTTTGGAACTGGGCATCTTCGACGTGATCGGCGAGCAGGGTTTGCCGATCCCCGCCATCGCCGACGCCTGCCACGCCTCGGAGCGCGGCGTGCGCATCCTCTGCCGCTTCCTGGCGGCCATCGGTTTTCTCAAGATGAACGGCGAGGTGCCATTCATGACGCGCGAAATGGTCATGTACCTGAACCGCAAGTCGCCCGGCTACCTGGGCGGCAGCATCGATTTCCTGCTCTCGCCCTACATCATGAACGCCTTCACCGACCTGAGCTCGGTGGTGCGCACCGGCGAGATCGGCCTGCAGCGGGACGGCGTGCTGGCCGCCGACCATCCGCAGTGGGTCCAGTTCGCCCGCTCGATGGCGCCGATGATGTCGCTGCCGTCGATGCTGTTGGCCGAACTGGTCGACCAGCCGCCCGCCAGGCCGTTGCGGGTGCTCGACGTCGCGGCCGGCCACGGCCTGTTCGGCATCGCCGTGGCGCGCCGCAACCCGCTGGCCGAGATCACCTTCCTGGACTGGGACAATGTGCTCGACGTGGCGCGGGAAAACGCCAGCCACGCCGAGCTGGGCGAGCGCGCCCGCTGGCTGCCCGGCAGCGCGTTCGAGGTCGACTACGGCGAAGGCTACGACGTCATCCTGCTGACCAATTTCCTGCACCATTTCGATGAAGCCGGCTGCGCGCTGATTCTGCGCAAGGCGCATGCCGCGCTAAAACCCGACGGCCGCGTCTACACCTTCGAATTCATTGCCAACGAAGACCGCATCTCGCCGCCGCTCGCCGCCACCTTCAGCATGATGATGCTGGGCACCACGCCACTGGGCGAGGTGTACAGCTTCTCGGACATGCAACGCATGTTCGGGGCGGCCGGCTACGAACACGTGGAACTCAAGCCCATCCCGCCGGCCATGGAAAAAGTCGTGGTCTCGTACAAGACCCGGCCGCCGCGCTGAGCGCCGCCGCCCCGCCCCCGCCCATGTCCCCATTTTTCGTCAAGGTCCCATGAAACTGTCCAACTTTTCGCTCGCCGCAGCCGCCGCGCCCACGGTGGCGGCACCAGCCACGCCGGCCTCCGCCGGCGCCGACGTGGCGACCCTGTTTGACCAGGTGGCCGCGCGCCTGCCCGAGGCCCTGGCCTGCCGCGATGCGCACACCCAGCTGAGCTATCGCGCCCTCAACGAACGCGCCAACCAGCTCGCCCATGTGCTGCGCGCGCGCGGCGTCGGCGCCGACGTGCCGGTCGCCGTGCACGCCGAGCGTGCGCCGGCCATGCTGGTCGCGCTGCTGGCGGTGCTCAAGGCCGGCGGCTGCTATGTGCCGCTCGATCCGCATTATCCGGCCGCGTACCTGCGCCAGATCGTGGCCGACGCCCGCCCGCGCCTGATACTGGCCGACCCGGCCCTGGCGGCGCAGTGGAGCGACGGCAGCCCGGTGCTGGCGCTGGACGACCCGGCCATCGCCGCGGCGCCCGGCAGCACGCCCGCGGGCGCACCGCAACCGGACCAGCTGGCCTACATCATGTACACCTCCGGCTCGACCGGCCTGCCCAAGGGCGTCATGGTGCCGCACCGGCAACTGCTCGACTGGCTGCATGCGCTGCACCGCCGCGTGCCGTTCGAGGCGGACGAACTGGTCGCGCAAAAAACCTCAAGCGCCTTCGCCATCTCGGTCAAGGAGCTGTTCGCCGGCCTGCTGGCCGGCGTGCCGCAGCTGTTCATCGGCGAGGACGTGGTCAAGGACGTGCCGGCCCTGGTGCGGCTGCTGGCCGCCCAGCGCGTCACCCGGCTGTACACCTTTCCCTCCCAGCTCAGCGCCATCCTGGCCTACGCCGCCAGCCAACAGCTGGCGCTGCCGGCGCTGCGCTGCCTGTTCATCTCGATCGAACCCTGCCCGGTGGAGCTGCTCGCCCAGTTGCAGGCGCAACTGCCCTGGAGCCGGGCCTGGTACATCTATGGTTGCACCGAGCTCAACGACATGACCTACCACGATCCCGGCGCGCCGCTCGGCAGCAGCGGCTTCGTGCCGATCGGCCAGCCGATCGCCGCCACCCGCGTGCTGGTGCTCGACAGCGCCTTGCGGCCGCTGCCGGTGGGCGTGATGGGCGAGCTCTACGTCGACCATCCCGGCATGGCGCGCGGCTATCTGAACCAGCCCGCACTGAGCGCCCAGCGCTTCCTGGCCAATCCGCATGGCGCGCCCGGCTCGCGCCTCTACAAGACCGGCGACCACGGACGCTGGCTCGACAACGGAGCGCTCGAATTCCTCGGCCGGCGCGACCAGGAAGTCAAGATCCGCGGCTACCGGGTCGATCTGCGCCAGATCGAAAAGGTGAGTACCGCGCATCCGGACGTGGCCGAGGCCAGCGTCACCGGCTGGCCACCCGGTTCGGACAGCCCGCAGTTGCTGGCCTACCTGGCGCCGCAGCCGGGCCGCACGCTGGATATCGAGGCGCTGCGCAACTACTACGCGGCGGCGCTGCCGACCTACATGGTGCCCGGCCTGTTCCAGGTGCTGGCGGCGCTGCCGCGCCTACCCAACGGCAAGCTCGATAGCCAGGCCCTGCCGCCGCCGGACTTTGGCGACAGCGGCGCCGTTTTTTGCGCGCCGAGCAGCGCGACCGAAATCGTCCTGGCCGCGATCTGGAGCGAAGTGCTGGGCCAGGCCGGCCTGGCGCCGCCGCAGGTGGGGCTGCGCGACAATTTCTTCAACCTGGGCGGCCACTCGCTGCTGGCGACCCAGCTGTTTTCGCGCATGCGCCAGCGCTTCGCGGTCGAACTGCCGATCAACACCCTGTTCGAATCGCCGGTGCTGGAAGACTTCGCCCGCGCGGTCGACCTGGCGCTGGCGGCCAACACGCCGGCCGGCGTGGGCGCCATCGTCGCCACCCACGCCGACAACGCGCCGCTGTCGTACGCCCAGGAGCGGCTGTGGTTCGTGCACCAGCACATGCCGGAACAGCGCTCCAGCTACAACCTGGCGTTCTCCTACCATCTGCACGGCGCCTTCGACGCCGACGACATGGCGGCCGGGCTCAACGCCCTGGTGGCGCGCCACGCCGTGCTGCGCACCCGTTTCGTGGCCGGGCCCGATGGCATCCCACGGCAACTGATCGCTCCCGACCTGACGCTGCAAGTGCCGCTGCTGGCCTGTGACGCCGACGCGGTCGAGGAGCTGGCGGCGCAGCATGCCGCCGCCCCGTTCGACTTGGCGGCCGGCCCGCTGCTCAAAGTCAGCCTGCTGCGACTGGCGCCCGAGCACCATGTCGTGCTCGTCAATATGCACCACATCGTGGCGGACGGCTGGTCGATCGGCATCCTGTTTCGCGACCTGCAGGCATGCCAGGCCGCAGCGGCCGGCGGCACGGCGGCGCAGCTTCCCGCGCTGGCGGTGCAGTACGCCGACTACGCCGTGTGGCAGCGCGGCCGGGACCTCGGCGCCCAACTGGCCTACTGGACCGCGACCTTGCGCGACTACGAAGACGGGCTGGCCCTGCCCTACGACTTCCCGCGTCCGCCCAAGCGCGCATGGCGCGCCGCCGTGCACCACTGCCGCTATCCGGCGGCACTGAGCGCCCGCGCGGCAGAGCTGAGCCAGTCGCAGCAATCGACCCTGTTCATCACGCTGCTGGCCAGCTTCGCCGTGGTGCTGCACCAGTACACCCGCCGCGACGACCTGTGCGTGGGCACCACCGTGGCCGGGCGCAGCCATGTCGAACTGGAGCCGCTGATCGGCTGTTTCGTCAATATCCTGGCGCTGCGCATCGACCTGTCGGGCAACCCGAGCGCCGCCACCATCTTCGCGCGCACCCGCGCCCGGGTGCTGGAGGGCTTCGAACACCAGGACCTGCCGTTCGAACAAGTCGTCGGCGCCCTGCAGAAGCAGCGCGACAGCAGCCAGATCCCCCTGGTCCCGCTGATGCTGCGCCACCAGAACTTCCCGCTGGCGAACCTCGACGGCAACGGCCAGGACCAGCGCGCCGGCGAGGTGCGCTTCGGCGCGCGCAGCACGGCCAGCGAACTCGATCTGCAATTCACCGGCGACGGCGCCAGCCTGGAACTGAGCGCAGAATATGCCAGCGAACTCTTCGACGCCAGCACCGTCGCCACCCTGGTGGCACAGCACCAGCGCGTGCTGGCGGCCATGCTCGATGCGCCCGATATGCCGCTCGACCAGCTTGCGCCGGGCCTGCCGCCGCAGCCCGAGCCGGCGCTGGCCGGGCTTGGGCAGGAGCTCGGCATCGTGGCGCAGTTCGAACGGCGCGCGGCCGCCACGCCGCAGGCCCCGGCCTGCGCCGGCGCCGGCACCGATACCCGGCTCGACTACCAAACCCTGAACCGGCGCGCCAACCAGCTCGCGCATCTGCTCATCGAACATGCCGTCGGCCACGAGACCCGGGTCGGCCTGCATCTGGCGCGCGGCGCCGACCTGCTGGTCGCCATGCTCGCCGTGCTCAAGGCGGGCGGCTGCTATGTGCCGCTCGAACCGCACCAGCCGGACGGCTACCTGCGCCAGATCGTGGCCGATGCCCGGCCGCTGCTGGTGCTGACCGCCGCCGCCGGGGACGCGCCCGAGATCGGCGCCGCCGCCCTGCTGGTCCTCGACCAGACCGCGCTGGCACAGCGGCCCGACACCAATCCGGCCCGTCCGGCCAACCCCGACCAGCTGGCCTACGTGATGTACACCTCGGGCTCGACCGGCGTGCCCAAGGGCGTGATGGTACCGCAGCGCCAATTGCTGACCTGGTTGCCGGCCCTGGCCCAACGCATCCCGTTCGAGGCGCACGATGTGGTGGCGCAAAAAACCGCCAGCGCGTTTGCCGTTTCGGTCAAGGAAATGTTCGGCGCCCTGCTGGCCGGCGTGCCGCAGTACTTCATCGACGACGCCACGGTGCGCGACAGTGCGGCGCTGGCGCGGGCGCTTGCGGCCGGCGCCGTGACGCGTTTCTACACCTTGCCGTCGCAACTCGATGCCCTGCTGTCGCACATGGCGGCGAGCGGCGCCCGCCTGCCGCTCCTGCGCCAGTTGATCGTCGCCATGGAACCCTTGCCGGCCGAGCTGCTGGCCAGGCTGGCCCGGCTGATGCCGCAGGCAAAGCTCTGGTACAACTACGGCTGCACCGAACTCAATGACATCAGCTACAGCGACCCCGGCGCGGCGCTCGGGCACAGCGGCTTCGTGCCGATCGGCCGGCCGATCGCCGGCAGCCGGGTGCTGCTGCTCGACGAGACCATGCGCTGCGTGCCGCCGGGCGCCACCGGCGAGCTGTATGTGGAGAGCCCGAGCTGCGCGCGCGGCTACGCCGGGCAACCCGGCCTGAGCGCCGAGCGCTTCGTCGCCAACCCCTACGGCCCCGCCGGCAGCCGCCTGTATCGCACCGGCGACTTGGCGCGGCTGCTCAGCGATGGCGCGCTCGAATGCATGGGACGGCGCGACAGCGAAGTCAAGATACGTGGCTACCGGGTCGACCTGCGCCAGGTCGAACTGGCCGCCCTGGCCCACCCCATGGTGCGCGAGGCAGCGGTGACCGGCTGGCCCTCGCCGTCCGGACAACTCCAGCTGGCGGCCTACCTGGCGCCCCATGCCGGCCAGCAGCTCGACGGGCCGGCGCTGCGCCACTACCTGGGCGAGCGCTTGCCGACCTATATGGTGCCGACCCTGCTCACCATCCTGCCCGAGCTGCCGCGCCTACAGAACGGCAAGCTCGATCGTCTGAGCCTTCCCGCGCCCCACAGCCAGCAGGCGGCGGGCGCGCGCGCCTCCCAGGCCGGCTACCAGGCGCCGCAGAGCGACACCGAGCTGGCGCTGGCCGACTTGTGGAGCGAGCTATTGGTGCAGGGCGGAGCGGGAGCGGCGCCGATTTCCGTCGACGACAATTTCTTCGACCTGGGCGGCCACTCGCTGCTGGCCAGCCAAATGGCCACCCGCGTGCGCAGCCAGTTCGGCGTCGAACTGGCGGTCGCGACCCTGTTCGAGGCCCCCCTTCTGGGCGCCTACGCCGCCGCGCTGGACGCCGCCATGGCGCACGGCGGCGGGCAGCACGCGGCCGGCCGGCAGGCCGCCGCCGTACCGCTGGCCCAGGGCGCCGGCACGGCGCCGCTGTTCTGCGTCGCGCCGCTGGGCGGACAGGTATTCCACTACCGCGAGCTGGCGCGCGCCTTGAGCGCCTCGGCCAGCGTGTTCGGCCTCGGCGTCGACGAGGGCGCGCGCCACGCCAGCCTGGAGGCGCTGGCGGTGCATCACGCCGACACCGTCCAGCGCTGCCAGCCCAGCGGCCCCTACCGCCTGCTGGGCTGGTCCTCGGGCGGCCTGATCGCGCTTGCCCTGGGCGCCGAACTGGAACGGCGCGGCGCCACGGTGGACTACCTCGGGCTGCTCGACACCCAGCTCATTCCGGCCGCCGCGCTGGAGGCGGGACGGCTCGCAGCGGTCGCCGCGATGAACCTGCTGGGGGGGCTGCGCCAACGCAACCTGGAGCGGGCCGAAATGGACCAGGTGCTCGCCTGGCTGGAAGCGCAGGGCTGGGACGAGCAGGCGTTCGAACCGGCGCAATGCGGCGAATCCTTGCGCGCGCTGGCCGAACACCTGGACGTGCGCCTCGATGCGCGCACGCTGCCTCAACTGCAGGCCCGGCTGCAAGCGACCCGCGCCGCGCTGGAGCTGCTGGCCGGCTGGCGGCCGGCGGCGGCGGACGCGCGCAACCGCGTGCTGTACCAGGTCGGCGCAGCTGCCGCGACCGAGCTGGCGATCGCCCCGGCACGGCGGCGCGCGGCGGCGGGCGACCACTATTCGATGCTGGCCGGCGCGCATGCGCTGGCACTGGGCGAACAGATTGCCAGCGACATGGCGCGCCACGCCAGCCTCGCCGGCGACGCGCCGGAGCCATGCGCATGAACCGAACCGCAGCACAGCAAACCTCAGCCCAATTTCCGCGCGCCAGCGCAATTTTTCGAAAGCACAGGACATGACATTCAGCCCCATCGCAATGCCGCCACGCAGGCCCGCCGACGCCGCCACGCTGCTGCCCAGCCACGCGCTGGCCTACCCGTCCGAACTCGGCGCGCACCAGCTGGTTGAACGGCAGGTGGCGCGCACGCCCGACGCCGTCGCCGCCGTGTTCGGCGCGCAAACGCTCAGCTATGCCGAACTGAATGCGCGCGCCAACCAGCTGGCGCGCCACTTGATCGAGGCCGGCGTCGAACGCGGCGGCGCGGTGGCGCTGCTGCTGGCGCGCACGCCCGACTGCCTGGTGGCGCTGCTGGCCGTGCTCAAGGCGGGCGCGGCCTATGTGCCGATCGACGCCGGCCTGCCGCCGCAGCGCATCGCCTACATGCTGTCCGACAGCGCGGTCGGCCACGTGCTGGTCGACGACAGCTGCCCGGCGCAGGCGCAGCCGGCCCTGGCCCCGCTGCAGCGCATCGATGTGCGGGACGCGCGGATCTATCGCGGCGACGGCGCCAACCTCGACTTGGCGGTGGCCCCTCAACAAGAGGCGTATTGCATCTACACCTCGGGCTCGACCGGAGTGCCGAAGGGGGTGATGGTGCCGCACAGCGGCCTGGTCAACTATATCTGGTGGGCCAAGTCGCACTACCTCACCCCCGACATCGGCGCCGTGGCGCTGTATTCCTCGCTGTCGTTCGACCTGACCATCACCTCCATCTTCGTGCCGCTGATCGCCGGCCTGACGGTGCACGTGTACGCCGACGGCGGCGACGACGTGCCGGCGCTGTACCGGGTGATCGAAGACAACCGGGTCGACCTGTTGAAGCTGACGCCGTCGCACCTGGCCCTGCTGAACACGCTGCCGCTGGCCGGCTCGCGCCTGAAGACCCTGATCGTCGGCGGCGAGGATCTGCGCACCGAGGTCGCGCTGGCGACCCACAAGCGGCTGCATGGCAACGTGCGCATCTATAACGAGTACGGCCCCACCGAAACCGTGGTCGGCTGCATGATTTACCGCTACGATCCGGCCAGCGACCTGCAGGGCTCGGTACCGATAGGCGGCCCCATCGCCAACACCGACATCGTGCTGCTCGACGAGCAGCGCCGCCCGGTCAAGCAAGGCGAAAGCGGCGAAATCCACATCGGCGGCGCCGGCCTGGCGCTGGGCTACCGCAACCAGGACGAGATGACCGCGCGCCATTTCATCGCCCATCCCGGCGAGCCCGGCGCGCGCCTGTATGCCAGCGGCGACCTGGGCCAGATCAATAGCCAGGGCCGGCTGCATTTCCTGGGCCGCAAGGACTTCCAGATCAAGCTGCGCGGCTACCGGATCGAGCCGGGCGAGCTGGAAAGCGTGCTGCTGGCCTATCCCGGCATCGCCGAGTGCAGCGTCGACACCACCCATGCCGGACGCGGCCGGCGCGAGGCCGCGCCCACCCAGTTCTGCAGCCAGTGCGGGATCGCCTCGACCTATCCGAACACCAGCTTCGACGCCGACCTGCGCTGCAACCACTGCGCCGCCTTCAACCAGTACAAGGAGGTGATCGACAGCTATTTCGGCGACATGGAGCAGCTGCAAGCGATCATCGACGGCCTGCGCGCCCGCGCCCATCCGCGCTACGACTGCATCGTCGCGCTCAGCGGCGGCAAGGACAGCACCTACGCGCTGTGCAAGGTCATCGACATGGGCGCGCGGGTGCTCGCCTTCACCTTGGACAACGGCTACATCTCGGAGCAGGCCAAGGCGAATATCGACCGGGTGGTGGCGCGCCTGGGGATCGACCACCGCTACCTGTCGACGGCGCACATGAATGCGATTTTCACCGACAGCCTGAAGCGCCACAGCAATGTCTGCAACGGCTGCTTCAAGACCATCTACACCATGGCGATCCAGCTGGCGCAGGAGGTCGGCGTCGACGACATCGTGATGGGACTGTCCAAGGGCCAGCTGTTCGAGACCCGCCTGACCGAGCTGTTTCGCGAGAAGACCTTCGATCCGGTGAAATTCGAGCGCAACCTGATCGATGCGCGCAAGATCTACCACCGCATCGACGACGCCGTCGCGCGCCTGCTCGACACCAGTTGCGTGACCCGCGACGGGGTGATCGAACAGGTGCGCTTCATCGATTTCTACCGCTACTGCAACGTGCAGCGCCACGACATGTACGCGTATATCGAACAAAGGGTGGGCTGGAGCCGCCCCAGCGACACCGGCCGCTCGACCAATTGCCTGATCAACGACGTCGGCATCTACGTCCACAACCACGAGCGGCGCTACCACAACTATTCCCTGCCCTACAGCTGGGACGTGCGCGTCGGCCACATCAGCCGCGAAGACGCCATGCGCGAGCTGGACGACTCCACCGACATCGACGAGGCGCGCGTCAACGCCATCATGCAAGACATCGGCTACACGCTCGATGCCGGCAACGAGGAAAACCAGCTGGTGGCGTATTACGTCGCGCCGAGCGAGATCGCGCCGAGCGCCCTGCGCGACTATGTCGGCCGCAGCGTGCCGGCCTACATGCAGCCGGCCTACTACGTTCAGCTCGACAAAATGCCGCTGACCCCGAACGGCAAGGTCAATCGCCAGGCCTTGCCCAAGCCGACCCCGGAACAGTCCAGCGCGGTGAGCCAGGCGGTCGCGCCGCGCAACGAGATCGAGGCGCAGATCGCCGCCATCTGGACCGGCGTGCTGCAGATCGAGCGCGCCGGCGTGCACGACAATTTCTTCGCGATGGGCGGCAACTCGCTGCCGGCGCTCATGCTGCTCTACAAGCTCGACGCGCAATTCGGCAAGACGGTCAGCATCGAAGCCTTTTCGGCGCAGCCGACCATCAGCGCCCTGGCCGAGCAGCTGCAAGCGGCGGCGCCGGCGGCATGAACGGGGAGCAGCCATGGAACTGAGTTTCATCAATGGCCAGGCCGGCCATCTGCTGCCGGTGGCCGACCGTGGCCTGCAGTACGGCGACGGCCTGTTCGAGACCATCCTGTGCCTGGACGGCGCCGCCCAGCGCTTCGAGCTGCACTGGGAGCGCCTGCGCGCCGGCTGCGCCCGCCTGGCCATCGCGCTGCCGGAGATCCGCGCCGAGCTGCATGCGGCGATCGCCGACGCGGCGCTGCCGCGCGCCGTGGCCAAGCTGATCGTCACGCGCGGCAGCAGCGCGCGCGGCTATGCCTGCCCGGCGGCCGTGGCGCCCAACTGGATCCTGACCATCGCGGCGGCGCCGTCGCCCGATCCGGCGCGTTACCGCGACGGCATCGCACTGATGACCTGCCACACGCGCCTGCCGCATGACCGCCTGCTGGCCGGCATGAAACACTTGAACCGGCTGCACCAGGTGCTGGCCCGCGCCGAACTCGGCGAACAGGTCCAGGACGGCGTGATGCTGGACCAGCAGGGCTCGGTGATTGAAGGCGTGCTGAGCAACCTGTTCCTGGTCCAGCGCGGCCGCGTGCTCACGCCCGACCTGAGCCAATGCGGGGTCTGCGGCATCCTGCGTGGCGAGGTCATGGCGGCCTGCCGCACGCTCGGCCTGGCGCTGGAGGTGCGCGCGGTGGCGCCGCACGAGCTGCTCGACGCCGACGAGGTGTTCGTCACCAACGTCCTCGGCGGCGTGGTGCCGGTGCGCAGTATTGACGGGCGCGACATCCCGCGCGGCCCGGTGGCGCGCCAGTTGCGCGAGCAGCTGTGCCACCAGGATGCGCTGGCATGAGCGGCATTGCGGTTGAGGCGGGAACGCGCATCTGGCAGCGCGAGCTGAGCCTGGATGCGCTCAACCAGATGTCCGCCAACACCATCCAGGCGCTGCTGGGGATCCGCATCATCGAGATCGGCGCCGACTACCTGAAGGCCAGCATGCCGGTCGACGCCCGCAGCCACCAGCCGTTCGGCATCCTGCACGGCGGCGCCTCGGTGGTGCTGGCCGAAACCACCGGCAGCATGGCCGCCACCATGTGCCTGCCGCCGCAGGCCCGCTGCGTCGGGCTGGAGGTCAATGCCAACCACCTGCGTCCGGTGGCGTCCGGCACGATCAAGTGCGTGGCACGCCCGGTGCACCTGGGCGGCCTGACCCAGGTGTGGGAAATACGCATCACCGACCAGCACCAGCGCAACGTATGCGCGGCACGCCTGACCATGCTGGTGCTGCCCGGCCAGCCTTTGTCCGCCGGCGCGGCGGCCGCGCCCGACGCCCCATCCACCCAGGAAAACCACTCATGAGCCACTCCGTCTTTTCGCTGCGCGCCAACCTGAACGCCTTGCTGCACCGCCCCGCCGGCCACCAGGGCGCGGTGGACGGGATCAGGGCGATCGCCGTACTCATCGTGGTGGCGTCGCACCTGATCTTCTCCAGCCAATTTTTCATCCCGGACGCGGCGGCGCAGTTCGCCGCCCTGCCCCTATGGCTGAAGTGGCCGGTGCAAGGCTTCCTCGGCGTCGACATGTTTTTCGTCATCAGCGGCTTCCTGATCGGCCAGATCCTGCTGGGCGAATACGCCCGCTCGGGCAAGCTGGACCTGCGCCGCTTTTTCATGCGCCGGGTGCTGCGGCTGATGCCGCTGTACTGGGTGGCGCTCGGCGCGACCGCACTGGCGGTGTGGCTGGGCGGCCAGCAGGTCGAACAGATCGGGCCGATCGCGCTTCGCGCCAACCTCGACCAACTCTGGAAAAACCTCCTGTATATCAACAATTTCTTCCCTCCCGAACAGCAGTTCGGGGCCATGAGCCACAGCTGGTCGCTGGCCGTCGAGGAGCAGTTCTATCTGCTGTTTCCCGGCTTGCTGCTGCTGTTTTTCAAGACCCGCCTGCGCCATCGTCCACGCCTCGCGTTTGCCCTGCTGGTGCTGCTGTACCTGGCCGCGCGCGTGATCGCGCGCATCCATAGCGTCAGCCTGTTCGGCAGCCAGTGCGGCTTTACACCGGAGCAGCTCAAGCAGGTCAGCATGGACCCGCTGATGGCATTTTCATCGCCCAAGCTGTACTGCCTGTTCGGCGTCGAGACCGATGTCATGTTCGACAATCTGTACACCAAGTATTTTCCGCTGCTGGCCGGTGTGGGGGCCGCCGCCCTGACCGTGTTCCGCGGCGACGCGCTGCGCCGCTTCTACCGGCCCGGCTGGCGCAGCGCCGTCCTGCTGGGCGCTTCGCTGGCCCTGCTGGTGTGGAATTTCCTCTTCCCTTTCCTGGTGCCGGGCAACAGCGCGTTCGCCGCCGTGTACCAGACCCTGCTGCAGCAACTGGTGTTCGGCGCCGCGCTGGCCAACCTGATCCTGGCCTGCCTCTACGGCGGCGGCGGGCTGGCGCGCGCGGTCAACGCCTTCCTCGGCGCGCGGGTGTTTTACAGCATCGCCCAGCTGTCTTATTCGATGTACCTGTTCAACCTGCTGATCGTCCACATCGCCTACCAAGCCGTGGCACGGCGCCAGCCGGGACTGACCCTGGCCGAGCTGGTCGGCGGCGCCCTGCCGCTCATCGCCCTGGCCACGGTGGCGCTGAGCGTGGCGGCCTACCTGCTGGTGGAACGGCCGGGCATGAACCTGCGCGCGCGCCTGCAAGGGGCACATCTGGCGGCGGGCGCGCCGGCCGGCCAGGAACTGTCCCAGGCGGCCCATTGAGGGCCCATTGAGGGCCGATCGACGACCCATCGACGGCCGATTGACGGCGCCCCGCCAACCTGGCCAACGCAACTCACAACCCCACTCCACCGGAGACCGCAATGCAAATGCAGATGCCGGCGACTTGCCCGCAAATTATCGAACCCGAATACAGCGGCATGCTGATCGAGGATTGGACTGAACGCCACGGCGCCAGCCTCGACCAGCGCCTGTACGCCGCCACGGCGCTGCTGTTTCGCGGCTTTTCCCACCGCGCCGGCCTGGAAACCATGGCCGGTGGGTTTTTCAGCGAACGCCTGGGTTATACCTACCGTTCGACCCCGCGCACCGAGCTGGGCCAGCATATCTACACCGCCACCGAATACCCCAGGCAGCTGTCGATCCCGCAGCATTGCGAAAACGCCTACCAGACCAGTTGGCCGATGAAATTGCTGTTCCATTGTGTCGAACCGGCCAGCAGCGGCGGCTGCACGCCGCTGGCCGACATGCGCAAGGTGACGGCGGCCATCGCGCCCGAGGTGCGCGCACTGTTCCGCAGCAAGCAGGTGCGGTATGTGCGCAATTACCGCGCCGGGGTCGACCTGCCTTGGCAGGAAGTGTTCGGCAGCGGGCGCCGCGAGGTGGTCGAGGCATATTGCCGCAGCCAGGGCATACACTGGGAATGGATAGGCGAGGTATTGCGCACCAGCCAGGTCTGCCAGGCCTTCGCCACCCATCCGGTGAGCGGCGACGAAGTCTGGTTCAACCAGGCCCACCTGTTCCACGTCAGCGCGCTCGACGCGCCCGCGCAGGAAATGATGCTGGCCACGTTCAAGGAAGAGGGCTTGCCGCGCCACGCCTATTTCGGCGACGGCACGCCGATCCCGGCCGACATGCTGGCCCATGTGCGCGCCGCCTTCGACGACAACAAATGCCGTTTCGACTGGCGCAAGGATGATGTCCTGCTGATCGACAATATGCTGGTCTCGCACGGGCGCGACCCCTACGAGGGCGCGCGCAAGGTGCTGGTGTGCATGGCCGAGCCTTACGGCGCCGTCAAGCCGGCGGCGACGGCGACGGCGCTCGCGGCGGCGCTCGGCTAGAATCCATGGGGCGGCGGCGCGGGAGCCGCCGGTCCCCTGCCTACACTGTTACGGAGAATAGAAACAAGATGGCCATTACGATAGAAAAAGCCCAGCGCGAGGAAACGATCGCCTCGCTCCAGCGCTATTGCGCCGAATACATGAGCGAGGAGCTGGGCAACCTGGGGGCAAGCTCGCTGCTCGCCTACATCCTCGAGGAAATCGGCCCGCTGATCTACAACCAGGCGGTACGCGACGTCCAGGAACGCCTGCAAACCCAGGTGATGGAAGTGGACATCGAGATGCACGAGGACGAATTTCAATACTGGCGCAAGCGCACCCCGGCGCGCAAGACGCGCT
>NZ_JAEMNU010000122.1:34866-46229 GCF_016461825.1 Rugamonas violacea
CGCTGAGCCGGCGGGCCGGCCCGCCTTTCAGCGCCGGGCCCGGCGCCGCCTACGCGCGGTGCCGGGCCTTCGCTGTTTCCACTTCCCACTTCCCACCTCCCACCTCCCCGGGGCCCGTCTGCGGCCCCCGGCACAGCGGCCTGCTCGCGGCGTGACCTAAGTTAGGTGACTTATGCCATCTATGCCAGGGGCGCCGATTCGCGCAAAATCGGCTCGGCCCTGATTGCGCCGGCAGTGCAAGGGTCGACTGTCGGCCTGCCGTCCCTTCCTCTATTCACTAGCGCGAGTCCATCGATCATGTCAGCCATTCAGCAACATCTTGCCGCACTCGGCGCACGCTCCCCCTTGAATACCGCGCAGTTCGAATTTCCCTGCGGGCAGGACACGGTTTCGGCCAGTATCGGCGAACTGGTGGGCACGGCCGAGCACCTGGCGGCGGCGCTGGCGGAACTGCCGGCGCAGACCTTCGTGGTACTGGCGCTGCCGCACGGACCGGCCCTGGCCAGCAGCCTGCTGGCGTGCCTGATGGCGAATCTGACGGCGGTGCCGCTGCCGGTTGACCAGTCCGGGCCGGCGCCGCAGCAATGCGCCCGCATCGGCCAGGCGGCGGCCGAGCTGGCCGGACTGGGCAACTGCGTGACCCTGGCCGACACCGCCAGCGCTGCCGGCCTGCGCGCCGCCGGGTGGAGCCCGGCGCAGCGCCTGCTCGAAGTCGAGCGGCTCGCCGCCGGAGCCAACGGAGCCGACGGAGCCGCCGCAACCGGCGTGCGCGGCGCCGCCGAGGACGACTTGGCGCTGGTGCTGTTCAGTTCCGGTTCGGGAGCGGCGCCCAAGGCTGTCGGGCTCAGCCACGAGAACCTATGGCGCCAGATCGGCGCCGGCGCCGCCCAATGGGCGATCGACGCGGACAGCACGGTGCTCAGCTGGCTCTCGCCGTCGCACAATTTCGGCCTGCATTTCGGTCTGCTGGTGCCGCTGTTCCAGGGCGCCCGCTGCCGCATTCTCGACGCCCAGGCGTTCATGGCGCGCCCACGGCTGCTGTTCGACACCATCGCGGCTTGCCGCGCGACCCACTTCGCCGCGCCCAACTTCGTCCTCGACCTGTGCGCCGATGCGCTGGCCGGCGAGCGCTGGGACGGCACGCCGCTGGCCTCGCTCAGCCATATCGTCTGCGGTGGCGAACCGGTGCGCAGGCGCACGGTCGAGCGCTTCAACACCGCGTTCGGCGTGCTCGGCCTGGGCGCCGGCGTCATCCGCGCCCATTACGGCCTGTCGGAAACCGGGGCCATTTGCACCCGGCGCGAGGCGCTGGAGCCGGCTTTCCTGGCACTCGACGCGGCGGCGCTGCAGCAAGGCGTGCTGGCGCAGGCCGAGCCCGGCGCGGCGACACTCGACTGCGCCAATTGCGGCGCGCTCGGCGACGACATCGCCGTGCGCATCGTTACCGACCATGCGCCCAGCCCGGACGGACGGCTGGGCGAAATCTGGGTGCGCTCGGCCAGCGTCGCGCGCAACTACCTTGGCGCCGCGGCAGACCAGGCCCAGAGCTTCGGCTGCGTTATCGAAGCCAGCGCCGAGACGGGATTTTTCCGCACCGGCGACCTGGGTTTCGTGCGCGCCGGCTGCCTGTACGTGGCGGGACGCGAAAAGGAAGTCATGATCGTGCGCGGCAAGAACCATTTTCCGGCCGACCTGGAAGCCAGCATCGCCGCCGCCACGTCGGCGCAACTGACGCCGGTGGTGTTCGGCGTCGAACACGATGGCGCCGAGCGCATCGTCGCCTTGCTCGGCAGCGCCGCGCCGCTGCCGGCCCAGACCCTGGCCGCCCTGGCCGCCGCCGTGCGCCAGCAACTGGCCACGCGCCATGGCGTCGCCCTGCACGACCTGGCCTTCGGCAGCAGCGCCGAACTACGCGGCGCCCAGACCGGCAAGCTAAACCGGCGGCTGGTGCGCCAGGCCTATCTGGCCGGCGCGCTGGCCTTGCAGCGGCTGGACGGCGGCGCGGCGGAGGCCCCCGGGCCGGCCGGGCCGGCGCTGGCCGGCATGATCGAACGGCTGCGCCGCGAGGCGTTCACGCCGGTGCTGGGCGCGGCGGCGCAGGCGCTGGGCGAGGCGACGCCGTTCGGCGAGGCCGGACTCGATTCGCTGCAGTCCCTGCGCCTGGCCGGACTGATCGCCGAACGCTGGGCGCTGCCGTTCGCGCCAACCCAGCTGTTCAGACTGCAAAACCTGCGCGAGGTCGCCCTGCACCTGCTCGGCCAGGACGCCGGCGCGGCCGCCGGCGCGCCGGCTGCGGCGGGCCCGCGCCAGGTCGGCGGCGACGGCGGCGGCGGCGAGCCGATCGCGCTGGTGGCCATGCATGGCGAGTTTCCCGGCGCCGCGCCGGGCCTGGACGGCTTCTGGGAACTGCTGCGCAGCGGCGGCGACGCGATCGGTCTGATCGAACAACAACGCCCGGCGCTGTGGGAGGCGCTGCTGGCGTATCCGGGCCAGCAGCGCTCCCGCTTGCCGCGCTGGGCCGGCCTGCTCGAACAGGTCGACTGCTTCGACGCGGCCTTTTTCGGCATTTCCCGGCGCGAGGCCGAGTGCATGGACCCGCAGCAGCGCAAAGTGCTGGAATTGCTCTGGACGTTGGCCGAATCGGCGGGCCAGCGCCCATCGTCGTGGAGCGGCCAAAACATTGGCCTGTTCGTCGGCGCCCACGCCACCGACTACGCCGAAGTCCTGGCCGCGCGCCCGGACCTGATGGCGCACAGCGGCGCCTACATGGATTCGGGCACGCATCTGACCATGATCGCCAACCGCGCATCGCGCTGGTTCAACCTGAACGGCCCGAGCGAAGTCATCAATACCGCCTGTTCCAGTTCGCTGGTCGCGCTGCACCGCGCCGTGGCCTCGCTGCGCAAGGGCGAGAGCAGCAGCGCCATCGTGGTCGGCATCAACCTGATCCTGACGCCGCGCATCCTGCTCGCCAGCGCGGCCGCCGGCATGCTCGCGGCGGACGGCCGTTGCAAGACGCTCGATGCGCGCGCCGACGGCTTCGTGCGCGCCGAGGGCATCGGCGCGGTCATGCTCAAGCCGCTGGCCCGGGCGCTGGCGGACGGCGACCACATCCACGGCTGCATCCGCGCGGTCGGCGTCAACCACGACGGCCGCTCGAATTCCTTGCGCGCGCCCAACGGCCAGGCGCAGAGCCGTTTGCTGGTGTCGGCCTATCGCGACGCCGGCATCGATATGGCCAGCATCGGCTATCTGGAACTGCACGGCACCGGCACCGCGCTGGGCGACCCGATCGAGGTCCAGGCCATCCAGCAGGCCTTCGCCACGCTGGGCGCGGCGAGCGCTCCGGGCAGCTGCGCCCTCGGCTCGGTCAAGTCGAATATCGGCCACGCCGAGGCGGCGGCCGGGATGGCCGGCCTGCTCAAGGTCATGCTGTCATTCCGTCATGAAACCCTGCCGGCGACCCGGCATATCGCGAGCCTCAATCCGCACATCACGCTCGACGGCGGCCGCCTGCAGGTGCTGCACACGGCCCGACCCTGGCCGGAAAACGCCGGCGCCGATGCGCAGCCGCGCCGCGCCGGGCTCAGTTCCTTCGGTTTCGGCGGGGCCAACGCGCACGCCGTGCTGGAAGCCTACCCGCAGCCGCGCACGGAGGCGCGCAGCGGCCAAGGCGGCGCCGCGCTGGTGATCCTGTCGGCCAAGACCGGCGAGCGCCTGCAGGCCCAGGCGCGCCAGCTGTGCGACTGGCTGGCCGCGCGCGAAGCCGACGGCGTCGACCTCGATGCCGTGGCCTACACCCTGCAGGTGGGACGCGACGCCATGCCTTGCCGGCTGGGACTGGTGGCCGCTTCGGCGTCCGAGCTACAACAGCGCCTGCGCGACTGGCTGCGCGGCGACGCGACATTGGCGCTGGCGACGCTGGCACCGGGCGCATCGGCGCCGGCGCCGGCGCAGCCGCCGGCGCTGCACGATGCGGCAGGATGCGCGGCCGCGCTCGAACTATGGCTGGCCGGCGCCGCGCTCGACTGGGAAGGCATGGCACGCCCCTGCACACCGCAGCGGATCGCCCTGCCGACCTATCCCTTCCTCAAGGAGCGCCACTGGGTGCCGCCCGCGCCTGCGGGCGGCACCGAGCGCGCGCAACTGCACCCCCTGCTGCATCGCAACACCTCCGACCTGCGCGCCCAGCGCTACAGTTCGCGCTTCGACGGCAGCGAGTTCTTCCTCGACCAGCACCGCATCGATGGCGTGCCGGTGCTGCCCGCCAGCGCCCACCTGGAGCTGGCGCGGGCGGCGGTCGCGCTGGCCCACGGCGACGCCGGCGCCGGTGTCGGCGCGGCGGCGCCGGTCCTGCTCGAACAGATCAAATTCGTGCGTCCGCTGGCGCTGTCCGGCGGCGCGCTCGAAGTGCACATCGAGCTGCGCGCACAGCCCGACGGCGCCATCGCCTTCGAAATTCGCAGCGGCCACGGCGCCGACAGCGTATTGCACAGCCAGGGACGGGCGCTCGGCGGCGCCACGCCCGCCGCCGCGCTCGACCTCGCGACGCTGCGCGCCACCGTGCGCGGCCGCGCCCCAAGCCCGAGCGAATGCTACGCCGCCTTCGGCGCGGCCGGCCTCGATCTGGGCGCCAGTTTCAACTGCCTGCGCCAGCTCGCGCTCGGGCCGGACCAGCACGGACGCATGACCCTGCTCGCCGATCTCGTACTGCCCCAAGAGGCCGAACGGGGCGGCTTCGGGCTGCATCCCGCCCTGCTCGACGGCGCCTTGCAGGCGACCCTGGGTCTGCAACGCGCCGGCGCCGGCGGCGCCCAGGCGCTGCCGTTTGCGCTGCACAGCCTGCAGTTCCTGCGGCCTTTGCCCGAACAGCTCAGCGTCGTGGTGCGCTACAGTCCGGGCAGCGGCCCGGACAGCGCGCTGCAGCAATTCGACATCGATCTGCACGCCGCCGACGGCGCCCTGTGCGCCAGCCTGCGCCAACTCAGCAGCCGCGCCGCGCCCTCGGCCTGGACCCTGGTCCCCGGCTGGCAACAGCTTGCCGGCGCCAGCGGCCCGGCCGAGCCCGGCCCGGCTTGGCCGGGCGCCGATGCGGCGCCGGTGCTGATCGGCGCGGCGCGGCATGTCGCCGAGCTGACCCGGCTGTATCCGCGCGCGCGCCAACTGGTGCTGGCGCCCGGCGACAGCGTCGCGCAGATCGGCGCCCAGTTGCGTGCGCTCGGTCCGCTCGACCATCTGCTGTGGCTGGCCCCGGCCCTGGCGCCCGAGCTGACCAGCGAGGCCCTGTTGAGCGCCCAGGCTGAAGGCGTGTTCAGCGCGCTGCGCCTGGTCAAGGCCTTGCTGGCGCGCGACGACGGCGCCGCGCCGCTCGGTCTGACCATCATCACCCAACAATGCGCGGCGCTGGGCGCCGGCGACCCGATCCGGCCGGCGCACGCCGCCCTGCATGGCCTGTTCGGCACGCTCGCCAAGGAAGCGCCGCGCTGGCAGGTCCGCCTGATCGACCTGCCCGAGCAGCAGCCATGGCCGGCCTGGCCCGAACTACTGGCCCAGCCGGCCGATCCGCAGGGCGCGCCGCTGCTGTACCGCGACGGACTGTGGTACCGGCCCTGCATGCGCCACGCGCGCCTGCCGGTGCCCGCCGCGCCGCCCTACCGCCAAGGCGGGGTCTACGTCGTGCTGGGCGGCGCCGGTGGCATCGGCGCCACCTGGAGCGAACACCTGATCCGCAATTACCAGGCCCAGGTGGTGTGGATAGGCCGCCGGCCGCAGGACCAGGCCATCAGCGAACACATGCGCCGCCTGGGCCAATATGGGCCGGCGCCGCACTACATCAGCGCCGACGCCACCGATGGCGCCGCCCTGCGCGCCGCCTGGGAGGAGATCGACGCACGCTACGGCGTGGTCAACGGCGTCGTGCTGTCGACCATCGTCCTGCGCGACCAGGCTCTGGGCCGGATGGACGAGGACGATTTTGCCGCCGCGCTCGGCGCCAAGCTCGACGTGGCGGTCCGGCTGGCCCAGGTGCTGGCCGGCCGGCCGCACCCCGACTTCGTGCTGTTCTTCTCATCGCTGCAAAGCGCCAGCAAGGCGCGCGGCCAGGCCAACTATGCCAGCGCCTGCGTGGCCGGCGACGCCTTCGCCAGCGCCTGGGCGCGCGAAGGCATGCCGGTCAAGATCGTCAACTGGGGCTACTGGGGCAGCGTCGGCATCGTCGCCAGTCCCGACTACCGGCGGCGCATGGCGCAACTGGGCATGGGATCGATCGAAGCGCAGGAGGCGATGGCCGTGCTGGATCGCCTGCTGACGCTGCCGCTGCCGCAACTGGCTTTCTTGCGGACGACCGGCGGCAGCGCCGGCGCCGACCTGCTGCTGCACGCCGACGAGGCGATCGAGGTGCTCGACGCCGCCCACAGCGCCGTGCCGGTGCCGCTCGAAGTGCTGCAGCAGCGCGCCGAAGGCGTCATGGCGCCGCAGCAGGCCGCGCGCGAACTGGCCTACGCGCAGCAGCTGGAACAAATGCTGGCGCGTCTGCTCGATGGACAATTGCGCGCACTCGGCGTGGATGACGCCACGCGCCTAGCCCTGCCCGGCTGGCAAGGCTGGGCCGGTTTGGGAACGCTGCAGCGGCGCTGGTTGGAACACAGCGTGCGCATGCTGACGCAGCTGCAGCAGCAACAGCAAGAGCAGGAGCAGGAGCAGGAGCAACAAGGGAATCAGGCGGCGGCGGTCCCGCTGGCCGGGCTGTGGGAGGAATGGCGCAGTTTTTGCGCCGAGGCCGGGCGCGAACCGTCCCGCGCAGCCCAGCTGACCTTGCTCGACGTCACCCTGCACGCCCTGCCCGACATCTTGGCCGGCCGGCGCCGCGCCGTCGACGTGCTGTTTCCGCACGGCGCACTGACGCTGGTGGAGGGCATCTACAAGCACAACCCGGTCGCCGATTATCACAACCAGGCCTTGTCCGACAGCCTGGCCGCGTATATCGAACAAAGGCCGGCGCACGCCGCCCCCCTGCGCATCCTGGAGATCGGCGCCGGCACCGGCGGCACCAGCGCGCTGCTGCTCGAACGCTTGAAGCAGTACCCGGGCCAGCTTGCCGAATACTGTTACAGCGACGTGTCACCGGTATTCCTGCAGCACGCCGAGCAGCACTACGCGCCCGGCGCGCCATGGCTGCGCACCGCGCTGTTCGATGTCGAGCGCGCGCCGGCCGAGCAAGGCCTGGCGTGCGGCAGCTATGATCTGGTGATTGCGACCAATGTCCTGCACGCGACCCGCAATCTGCATCGCAGCCTGCGCCATGCCAAGGCCCTGCTCAAGCGCAACGGTCTGTTGCTGCTCAATGAAATCAGCACCAGCATGCTGGCCACCCACCTGAGTTTTGGCCTGCTCGACGGCTGGTGGCGCTACGAGGATGCGGCGCTGCGCCTGGCCGGCACCCCAGCGCTGACGGCGGACAGCTGGCGCCGCGTGCTGCAGGACGAAGGCTACGCGGTACTGGCGCACCCGGCCCATCCGGCCGGCGACCTGGGTCACCAGATCGTCTTGGCGCAAAGCGACGGGGTACTGTGCCTGGCGGAGGCCAGCGTGCCTGCGCCCGCCATGCCGGACGCGGTGGCTGCGGTGGCGGCGGTGGCCAGCGTGGCCACTGCGACCAGTGTGGAGGCGGCGCTCCCGGCGGCGGCGCGCGACAGCGACGCCGCCGGTGCGCGCCAACTGCATCTGCTGGCGCTCGGACATTTCGGCCGCATCGTGGCCGACGTGCTCAAGATCGAGCCCGCCACGATCGACCCGCTCGGCCGGCTGGAAGACTACGGGATGGATTCGATCGTCATCGTCGAGTTGACATCGATGCTGCAAACCAGTTTCAGTTGGCTCGACGGCAGCGTGCTGTTCGAGGGCCAGTCCATCGACGCGCTGGTGACGGCGCTGATCGAGCACGACGCCGCCGCAGTGTGGCGCTGGGTCGGCGCCACGGCGCCGGCCACGGCCGCGCCGCCACTGCGCGCGCAGGCCACGCGGCGCTTCCAGCAATTGCTGGCGGGCCTGCTGGGGACGACTGCCGAGCAGGTCGATCCACGCCAGCCGCTGGGCGAATGCGGCATCGATTCGATCATCATCGTCGAACTGACCGAGGCGCTACAGGCGCTGTTCCCGTCGGTCGATTCCAGCCTCTTGTTCGACACCCAGTCGATTGATTCGCTGGTCGAACTATTCGTCCGCACCGAGCCGGAGGCACTCGCTGCCTGGGCCGCGCCCCAGGCAGCCGCGCCAACGCAGCCGCCGGAAGATATCCCGGCACCGCTGCCGATGTCGGTGCCAATGCCAATGCCAATGTCGTTGCCGGTGCCGGTGCCGGCCGCTGCGCCGCCAACTGGCAAGCAGGACGTGGCCATCGTCGGCCTGTCCGGACGCTATCCCCAGGCCGCCACGCTCGACGCGATGTGGGACCTGTTGCGCGAAGGGCGCAGCGGCATTACCCAGGTGCCGGCCCAACGCTGGGCCGCCGACGACGGCGGCGCCGGCGCCGGCGCGGCGTGCGCCTGGGGCGGTTTCATCGATGGCGTCGACGAGTTCGACCCGGGCTTCTTCGGCTTGAGCGCCGAACAGGCCCGCAACATGGACCCGCAGGAACGCCTGTTTCTCCAACAAGCCCACGCCAGCATCGAAGACGCCGGCTACACCCCGGCCGCGCTGGGCCGTGGCGGCCGGGTCGGCGTATTCGCCGGCGTGATGCATGGCTACTACCCGAGCGGGGCCAGCTATTGGTCGATCGCCAACCGTACCTCCTTCCTGTTCAATTTCGATGGCCCCAGCATGGCGCTCGACAGCGCCTGCTCGTCGTCGCTGACCGCGCTCCACGTAGCGCTCGACAGCCTGGCCGCCGGCAGCTGCGACATCGCGCTGGTCGGCGGCGTCAATCTCATCATCGATCCGCGCCACCTGGCCTGCCTGGCCGAAGCGAACATGCTCAGCAGCGGCGACAAATGCCGTGCCTTCGGCGACCTGGCCGACGGCTTCGTCGACGCCGAAGGCTGCGGCGTGATGGTACTCAAGCGGCTCGACCGCGCGCTGGCCGACGGCGATCATGTCCATGCCGTGGTCAAGGGCAGCATGATCAATGCCGGCGGCAAGACCGTCGGCTATGGCGCGCCCAGCCCAACGGCCCAGGAGGACGTCGTCCGGCGCGCCATGACGGCGGCCGGGGTCGACCCGCGCACTGTCAGCTACGTCGAGGCGCACGGCACCGGCACCCTGCTCGGCGACGCCGTCGAGGTGGCGGGCTTGAGCAGGGTATTCCGCGACGGCGGCCAACAGCCCGGCTTTTGCGCGCTGGGATCGGTCAAGTCCAACCTCGGCCATGCCGAGAGCGCGGCCGGCATGGCGGCCATCACCAAGACCGTGCTGCAGATGCGGCACGGCCAGTTCGCCCCCAGCCTGCATGCGCGCGCGCCGAACCCGCTGATCAACTTCGCCGCCAGCCCGTTCAAGGTGGTGCAGGAACTCACTCCATGGCAGCGGCCGCGCGTGACGATAGATGGCGCAAGCAGCGAGTATCCGCGCCGCGCCGGCGTGTCGGCCTTCGGCGGCGGCGGCGCCAACGCCCACGTGGTGCTCGAAGAATACCTGCCGGCCGCCACGGCGGCCGTCCAGCCGCAGGTCTCGGCCGAGCATCCCGCCTTGATCGTGTTGTCGGCGCGCAGCGACGGCCAATTGCGCGAGCAGGTTGAACAACTGCTGGCCTGGGCGCAACGGCGCGAGCTCGGCGCCGAACAGCTGGCCAGCCTGGCCTACACCCTGCAAGTGGGGCGCGGCGTCCACTGCGCCCGCCTGGCACTGCTGGCGAGCGACCAGACACAGTTGACAGGCCGGCTGCGCGCCTGGCTGGACCAGGCCGGCGTGGCGGCGGACCTGTTCTACGCCAGCGCCGACGGCGCCAGCGCGGCCATTGCCGCCCTGGCGGCCGACGACGACATGGCGGCCATGCTGGAGCAGTGGATCGCCAAGCGCAAGTACGCCAAGCTGCTGGACTGGTGGGTCAAGGGACTGGAGATCGACTGGACCCGCTTGTACGGAGCGGACAAGCCCCGCCGCCTGTCGGCGCCGACCTATCCGTTCGCGCGGGAGCGCTACTGGATCGACGGCGCCCCCGCCCCGCAGCCACCCGCCACGCCGACCCCGGCGCCGGTGACGCCGGCCGCGCCGGGCGCCCGCGCCCCCGGCCGGGCCAAGCCACATGTGGCGCCGAGCGGCCCGGTCGAAGCCACGCTCGCCCGGCTCTGGCAGGAGCTGCTCGCCGTCGAGGCGGTCGGCGCGCACGACAGCTTTTTCGAACTCGGCGGCAATTCCCTGCGTGCGATGCAATTGGTTGCGCGCATCCGCACCGGCTTCGACGTCGAGTTTCCAGTCGCCGCGATGCTGGACACGCCGCAGCTCGACGCGATGGCCGCCCACATCGCCCAACTGCAGCGGGAAGGCGCCGGCGCCGCCGCGCCGATCACCCGCGCCGAGCGCGGTGAGGCGCTGCCGCTGGCCTACCAGCAGGAGCGCCTGTGGTTCGTGCACGAGCACATGCCGGAACAGCGCACCAGCTACAACATCGTGGTGGCGGCCCATTTCCACGGCACCGACTTCTCGGCCGCCGCGATGGCCGCCGCCTACCAGGATCTGCTGGCGCGCCACGAAGTGCTGCGCACCCGCTTCGTCTTCGACGCCGCCAGCAACGCCGCCCGGCAGGTCATCGCGCCGACGCTGCAACTCGACATCGCACAACGCGACATCGCCGCCGAGGCGCTGCCCGCGCTGATCGGCGCGGCCGCCGCCGACTGCGTCGACCTGGCGCAGGGACCGCTGCTCAAGGTCGCGCTGCTGCGCCTGTCCGACGAGCACCATGTCGTGCTCAGCACCATCCACCACATCGTCTCCGACGGCTGGTCGCAGGGCGTGATCGCCCACGACCTGCGCCAGTTGTACGCGGCGCGCCGCGGCGCGCCGGCCGCCGCGCTGGCCCCGCTCGCCGTCCAGTACGCCGACTACGCCGCCTGGCAGCGCCGGCAGGACATGAGCGCCCACCTGGCGTACTGGAGCGGCGCCCTGGCCGGCTATGTCGACGGCATCGAACTGCCCTACGATGCGGCGCGCGGCGCCGGCCGGACATGGCGCGCCGCCGTCGTCGAGCACCATTATTCGCCGCAGCTGGCCGGCGCCCTGGCCAGCTTCAGCCAGGCGCGCCAGTGCACCCTGTTCGTCACCCTGCTGTGCGCGCTGGCGGTGGTGCTGCAGCGCTACAGCGGACGCGACGACCTGTGCATCGGCACCACCGTCGCCGGGCGCGAACGCGCCGAGCTGGAACATTTGGTCGG
>NZ_JAEMNU010000123.1:0-37070 GCF_016461825.1 Rugamonas violacea
ATCACGTATCACCAATTCAAGCGCTCAAAGCATGGCAGAAGAAAAAGCCCGAATTATTTGTTAAGCGCGTGTATAACCACACGAGTCTTGACATCTAGCACAGCATGGATTCTCGCCTACGTGGCGGGAACGACGAATTCAGGTTATTCGATGTGCCTTTCAGCACACAAATGATTTTTACAAATTTACAACGCATAGAATATTTATTTAATGATAATATTTCAATATTATCCACAAAGACTAGACATGAACAGTATTCCCAAATCACCGCGAAGAGTGTTGTCAAATCTTGCCATTTCCCTTATCGCAACCATACTTCCCATCTCAGCGTTCGGCGCACCGGCCGTCGATGATCAAAAGGAATTTGATTATTATGCATTTGAAAAATCTATGATCGGACCTGCAACGACAGCTGAACGAAGAAGCATTATTCGCCAGCTCAAGGCAATTAATGATTTCGCACAAGATCCGACGCGAATGAAACTGGATGTGATAACCGGTATATCGCAAGCAGAATTGATGCCGACTGGCTGCCACGCAGTGAATGGTGGATTGACGAGCTGCGGATATTACAACCCTGCGCTAAAACCTGTTGCCACAATGACAGTAACCTCATTAGATACTCTATCAAAAAAACTAGAATCAGATCGAGGTGCAAGTGCGACATGGAACATTGATATTAAAAAAATTTGCATAACAAACAGTGCAATTAGATCAGTTATTCACGGAGAAAGAAAGCTCCCGAATCCCCCAGTGATGTATGATATATTCCCAGGAACAAAACCAATAAATAAACCATCAGTACATTACAATTACTTCAACATCAATAAAAAATATAGTGAATTATATCTAGCAATCTCTTCGAAAGGAAACTGCATTGACAACGTAGAACTGCATTTCGAATTAAAATATTAAAAAAATTTATCGAAAAGTTAAAATAATCCAATATTAAATAGGAAAATATGTCCTACGATCCACCGCCTAGATCTCGACTGGCCCGTTGCTGCCGCAACATTGTGACTCTTGCGCGCTAGCGGGCACAATCGGGAAATTTTGGTTTCACGTTTGATAGTACGGGACACTGCTTGACATTGGCGGGAAGGCTATCAAGGCTTTTCGACTCACCGGACTTTAAAGAAAACTCAGTAACAAATTCGTGATTGCAAATTAACACCGGATGACCTTTTTTGATGCCTCCCTCATTGCATTCGGAAGAATATAAGAGAAATGCACACTCACCTGACGGACTGCTGTCGCAGCGGACTGTCATGCTGCTCGCTATCGCAATAGGAGACGTGGTTTGAGCGACAACCGAAGCACAGCTAACAACTGAGACCAGTGAGACAAATACAGATGCAGCGAAACGATTTACTTTCATTTTTCCCTTAAAAAATTCCAAAATAATACAATATTAAAAAATAAAATTATTTTTCAATCACGGCCCTCTATGCTAACTGGAGTCAACGAGCTTACTCGCTGCGCGCAACTCAGCCCGAACAGTTCAACATCCACTGCACACCGAATTGATCCGTCAACTTACCGAAATAATCTCCCCAAACCTGCACTTCGAGTGGCGTGGTGACCTTGCCCCCCTCCGCCAAGCGTGCGAAGAGCTGCGTCGTTCGTTCGCGGTCACTCATCTGCAAAATGTGCGCAGAACCACGCATTGGTTCAGCGTCGTCGTTATCCGACGCGAAAAACAACACGCCCTCCCCCTCGAACCTCGCGTGCATGATTTTGTTACGCATGGCTTCATTGCGGACCGGCATCCCGCCTACGCCGAAACGTAAGACTTCGGTCACTTGACCAAGTCCACACCGGGTGTAAAACTCTAGCGCCTGTTCACATGTCGTGGTGAAAAAAAGATAATTGGAAAGATGCATTATTTCATCCTGGTTTAGGTCAAATCAATCACTATTTCACTTTGGGCCACCTCGAAAAACCGTCATTCCCGCGCAGGCGGGAATCTATACCCCGCATGTCCATTGGCTCAGCATGGGTTCCCGCCTACGCGGCGGTCCGCCGATGCGGAACGACAATTTGCTGGTTTTTCGAAGTGCCCTTAAGAAAATTAACATTGAAAATTAAAAAATAGACGCATTGTGGATGTCTGAGGCCGTTTTCCGTAGCTGTCCGCAGTTTTGACAGAAAGGTTCGCGGCTGAGCTAACCCGGTCGGCGCCGTTCAGGATAACATTTTGACCATGTTGAAAAGCCACAAATTGTCACATTAGGTAGAAGCCTCATCACAGCAGTCACGGCGTGTTCATTTGCCCGCCGGACTACCCAATCCGATTTCCCCGCTGTGCAACGCCTAGCCAACGTGGTGTCCTTGCCCGGCGCAGCTATCGATAGTAAGATCGTCGCGGCCTCGGCCAAGGCGCTACTGAGCACCATCCCGCGCCAGATCGCGCGGCGGGAGCCAACGCCAGCACATCTACACAGCACCGGCCAGCCGCCGCCAAGCCGGATATCGATGGGTGGCCCACGCGGGCACCCTTTTCACCGTCCACATTTCCAACACCATGACCAATTTCGCTCTCTCGGCCGTCGTCGCCACCGTCCTGCTCGCGCACGCCAGCGCCCAAGCGGCGCCGCCGGTCGGCCAGAACGCCCTGGCCGGCCCGCAAATCAAGGTCGATGTCGGCGGCCGCAAGCTCAACATGTATTGCACCGGCAAGGGTGCGCCCACCGTGCTGTTCGAAGCCGATGGCGGCCGTGCGGGTTGGGATTGGTCGGCAGTGCTGCCGGAAGTGGCCAAACGCACGCGCGCCTGCGTCTACGACCGCGCCGGCCTGGGTTCCAGTGACCCGATCACGCGGGCATCGACGGTCGCCAACGCCAGCAAGGATTTGAACTTCCTGATCAAGAACGCGCACATCGACGCGCCCTTCGTGCTGGTGGGCGCGGGCTACGGCGCCATGGTGGCGCAGCACTTCGCGCTGCGCTCGCGTGGCGCCGTCACCGGCCTGGTGCTGGTGCAGCCTATGCATGAGGATGCGCTGCCTGCGGACCGCGTCGGCAAGCTGGATGCAGCGCTGGCCTGCCTCGCCGCGGCGGAGCAAGCCAAAAGCGACGCCGCCTGCGCCTACCCCGGCACCGGCATCAACGGCGAAAACGGCCCCGCGCTGGCGGCAGCGCAGGCGGCGCAAGTGGCCACGCCATCCTATTGGCGCGCCCGTGCCTCCGAGCTTGACAGCCTTGAGACCAGCGCCAGCCAGCTACGCACGGCGCGCAAGCCTTTCGGCGACATGCCGCTGGCCGAAGTGCCGCACGGCGAACCGGCGGCCATCGTCGCCGCAGTGATGCAAGTGCTGGATCGACAAGCCAATAAATAAATTCGAAACGGTAGCCGACGCCTTACGTTGATTGCGGGCGGCGCTGCCACACCAAGCGCTGAATCAGACCACGAGGATATCCACGCCTTTCGTCTCGACCAACTGAATCAGTTTTGCCGCAGCACCGCTCGGCCGCTTATAGGTCGCCTCCATCAAACAGAAAATCCGGCGATAACGGCTCCATCTATTCTGATGGTCGCCGCCAGCCCGACTGGCTCCATACGATAGTGGTCGCCTGGTGCTTTTAACAGAGGCCCAGCCCTCGTACAATTGACGCACAGCCAGCACCCAACTGGTCCCGACAAAAAACCGAGGTGAGCCTTGCCCAGCATACTGAACGAATACAAGCAAACCGTTGGATCGCCCGCTCCGGACTGGCAAGCCCGTATGCCGCCGCAGCGCAGAACCATCGAGGGCCGCTACTGCCGTCTCGAAGCGCTGGATGCGGCGCGCCACGCGTCCGACCTCTACAGTGCTTACTGCCAGGCCGGCGACGGCCGAGACTGGACGTATATGGTCATGGGACCGTTCGCCGATGCAGACAGCTACCGCGGCTATCTCGACGGCGCGGCGGCAAGCGGCGACCCGCTGCACTACGCCGTGATCGACCGTCGCAGTGGACGCGCCGTGGGCACGCTGGCCCTGATGCGGATCGATCCGAAAAACGGCGTCATCGAGGTGGGCACGGTCATATTCTCCCCCGCCCTCAAGCGCACGCCGATCTCCACCGAGGCCCAGTACCTGCTGATGAAGTACGTCTTCGAGGATCTCGGCTACCGCCGCTACGAGTGGAAGTGCGACAGCCTGAATGAACCGTCGCGCCAGGCGGCTGCGCGCCTCGGCTTTCAATACGAAGGCATATTCCGCCAGGCGCTCGTCTACAAGGGCCGCAACAGGGATACCGCCTGGTTCTCCATCATCGACAGCGAGTGGCCCGCTTTGCAGGCCGCATTCGACTCCTGGCTGGCGCCGGAAAACTTCGACGAGCACGGCGCGCAGCGCCTGGCATTGTCGGCGATGCGCGCGCGTCCGGCCCCGCTGCCTGAGGCGCCGCTCAGGCGCGCGTGAGCGAGTACATCGCGGCCGCCATTGGTGTGCCGCGTAACAGCAGCCGATTGTGCAGGATGCCTTCGAAGCGCGCGCCGACCGTCACCGCCACCCGGCGGCTGGCCAGATTGTGCTCGGCGACGACGATCTCCAGACGATCCAGACCCAGCACGTCCAAGCCGAATTCGGCCATCATCGCCACGGCGCGCCTGGCGATCCCCCGGTTCTGCCGCGATGCCCTGACCCAGAACCCCAGGTTGGCGAAGTTGTGCTCGCGGTTGATGTGGTTGATGCCTATGCCGCCCAGATAGTCGCCGCCGTCCTCGGCGAAGATCCCCATGCTGTAGGCGGTCCGCGCCGCCAGGTCGGCGGCGCAGATGCGCACCCACTGCTCGGCCTCGCGCAAGGCAAACTGCTCGTCGCACCACGGCAACCACTGGCCCACGGTGTCGAGCGACTCGGCGGCGGCCCGGGCCAGCGCGGCGGCGTCGCCGGCACGAAGGGGACGAATGCAAAGTCCGTTGGCGACTAGATTTTCAGCCATCATGTTTTCCTGATTTTTTGAAAAAACGCGATCGAAAGCGACAACCGCAAACGCGCTCTATCCCATCTGTTCCACCTACTCCGTGGGCTGGGGCGGCAATGTCGACGGTTCAATTTTCTGCCTTGCAGCCAATCTCAACACGCCCCTATTCGCACGCCGCATCCGCCAGACTCTAGCAGATGGTTGTCTTTTCGGCAAACCAACGCCACCCATCCGCTCTGCGCAACCGCCCTCATGCGCGGGCTTTAGATGAAATTCATCTTGGCGACATAGACTCCTGTTGCCACGCAGTGTGGCCTGCGGCTGGGAAACATCTTTTGCAAACGAGGAAAAATTTGGAACGATCAGTCATCGTCATCGGTGCGGGCATCGCCGGCCTGAGCGCCGCGCATCACCTGACCCGCCACGGCTGCCAGGTCACGGTGCTGGAGGCGGCCGGGCGGGTCGGCGGCCGCATGAGCACCGACCTGCGCGACGGCTACCGCATCGACCGGGGCGCGCAATTCCTCTCCACCGGCTATGTCGAGATCCAGGCGCTGATCGCGCGCATGGGCATGGCCGCCCAACTGAGCACCTGCGCGCAATGGGGCGGCACGGCGCGCGCCGGCAAGGTGCGCCGGGTCAGTCCCAAAAAACCGTGGAGTGTGGCCAGCAGTGGCCTGCTGGGCTGGGCCGCGCTGCTGCGCCTGGGCCTGGCCGGCGCGCTCGACGCGCGCCGCAGCCGCCATCTACCGCTCAACGACTACGCCGCCTGGCAGCAGTGGGACGACCAAGGCACGGCGACCTGGGCCAGCGAGCGCTTCGGCGCCGACGCGCTCGAACACATCTTCGAACCGATGCTGCAGGGCTGCTACTTCCAGTCGCCCGAGGCCAGCTCGCGCGCGCTGGCGCTGCTCACTTGGAGCTATGGCATGCGCCGCTTCCGCACCGCCGCGCTGGACGGCGGCATGGGCGGCCTGACCGAGGCGCTGGCGGCCCAACTGGACGTGCGCCTGGCCACGCCGGCGCTGCATCTGGCGCACGACGCCGCCGGCGTGCGCGTCGAGACGCCGCAGGGCGAACTGCGCGCCGACCATGTGATCCTGGCCACCACCGCCTCGGCGGCGGCCGCGCTGTACCACACCGACTGCGCGCTGACCAAGGCGCTGCTGGCGACGCGCTACAGCGCCACCATCAACATCGGCATCGCCCTGCCCGGCGGCATCCGCGGCGGCAGCGTGCCGGACGATATCTACGGCCTGCTGATCCCGCGCCGCGCCCGCAAGGTGATCGCGGCGGTCGGCATCGAGTCGCGCAAGTCGTCCAGCCTGGTGCCGCAGGGCGAACTGCTCAACGTGACGCTCGACGGCCAGGCCGGCGCGCGGCTGGTCGACCAGGGCGAGGCGGCCGTGCTGAACGAAGTCTTCCCCGAGCTGGAGCTGTACTTTCCCGGCGTGCGCAAGAACACCGCCTTCGCCCACCTGTGCCGCTGGAGGGAGGCCGGGCCATGCTCGGCGGTGGGACGGGCGCGCGCCATCGGCGCCTACCGTGCCGCGCTCAAGCCGGACCAGCGCGTGCTGCTGGCGGGCGACTACATGAGCGCGCCGACCATCGAGGGGGCGGCGTTCAGCGGCAAATGGGCGGCCAGCACCTTGCTTGCCTCGTGACGGCGCGCGCCGGCGCCATTCCCGGCGCTAGCGGCGGCGCGGTGCGGCGGCACCGTCATGCGGTTCCGGCGCCAGCAGCACGTCGAGCATGCGCTTGGGGTTGACGACGAAATCGTGCATCACCTTGTAGTGCTCAGTGTCGTAGTAGTCGCTGCGCTCCAGCCCCGTCGCCGTGCAAACGTAAAGGTGGGCGTCCGGATAGGCCATCAGGATCGGCGAATGGGTGGCGATGATGAATTGCGAGCCGGCCTGCACCAGGCTGTGGATGTGCGCCAGCGCGGCCAGTTGGCGTTGCGGCGACAGCGCCGCCTCCGGCTCGTCGAGGATGTACAGGCCGTTGCCGCGAAAGCGCTCGCGCAGCAGCGCCATGAACGATTCGCCGTGCGACTGCTCGTGCAGCGACTGGCCGCCGTAGGAGTCGATGATCCGCGCTCCGCCGCCGCCGCTGTCGAGGCGTTCGATCTCGGTGGCGACGTTGAAGAAGCTTTCGGCGCGCAGGAAGTAGCCGTCGCGCGGCCGGCGAAAGCCTTTGGCGATGCGGATATGCTCGTGCAGCACCGAGTGCGAGGCGCGCGTATCGAAGCGGAAGTTCTTGCTGCCGCCCTCGGCGTTGAAGCCGCTGGAGACGGCGATGGCCTCCAGCAGCGTCGACTTGCCGGAGCCGTTCTCGCCGACGATGAAGGTCACCGCCGGATGGAACTCCAGCGTGTCGAGGTGGCGGATGGCCGGCAGCGAGAAGGGATAGCGGTCGAAGTCGGGCACCGTGTCGCGCCGCAGACGCAGGTCGATGGCGAATTTGGTGGAAAGCATGGTCGTGTGATGGAAGCGCCGAAGCCGCCATCTTACCCCGCCCATGCGCAGGGAGTTTGCAAAACGCCGCGCTTGAGGTACCTTGGCAGGCAAACCCACACACCTCGGAGGCCGCATGCACAGCAACTCGCAATGGATCTGGTTCGCACTGGGATCGGCCTTCTTCGCCGCCCTCACCGCCCTGCTGGGCAAGTTGGGCGTCGGCGGCATCAACTCCAACCTGGCCACGCTGCTGCGCTGCGTCGTCATCGTCGCGCTCACCGCCGGCATCATCTCCTGGCGCGGCGAGTGGCAGCGGCCAGACCACGTCAGCCTGTCCAGCTGGATCTACATCGTGCTGTCGGCCATCGCCACCGGCCTGTCCTGGCTGTGCTACTACCGCGCACTGCAACTGGGGCCGGTCAGCAAGGTCGCCCCGGTCGACAAGCTGAGCGTGGCGCTGGCCATGCTGCTCGGCGTGGTGGTGCTGGGCGAAAAGCTGACGCTGCCGGTGGCGCTGGGCGGCGCGCTGATTCTGGCCGGCTCGCTGGTCATCATCTGCGCGCCCTAGCCGGCCTCAAATCCCGCTAATTCCACTAATCCCACTGCGGCGCCAGGCCGGCCGGATTGGCCAGGCGCTCGTTGCGCTCCAGCGCGGCGATCTGCGCCATCTCGTCGTGGGATAGCACAATGTGGCGCGCCGCCAGATTGCTGGCCAGGTTGGCCGGCTTGGTCGACGATGGAATCACCGCGAAGCCCTGCTGCAGCGACCAGGCCAGCGCGATCTGCGCGGCGCTGACGCCGTGGCCTGCGGCGATCGACGCCAGCACCGGGTCCTGCATCACCTTGCCGTAGGCCAGCGGCATGTAGGCGGTGATGGGAATGCCCTGGCTGCGGGCGAAATCGACCACCGCGCGGTTCTGCAGGAAGGGATGGATCTCCACCTGCAGGGTCGCGATCTCGGCCGCGCCGACCGCGTCTATCGCCTGCCGCAGCAGCGCGTTGTTGAAGTTGGAGACGCCGATCAAGCGCGTCAAACCGGCCGCCTTGGCCTCGGCCAGCGCCGCCATGTATTCGCTCACCGGCACGGTGCCGTTCGGCGACGGCCAATGGATCAAGCTCAGGTCGAGCTGCTCCAGGCGCAGCTTGCGCAGGCTCTCCTTCAGGCTGGGGATCAGCTTGTCGGCGGCCAGGTTGTCGATCCAGATCTTGGTGGTGACGAACAGCTCGTCGCGCGCCACGCCGCTGTCGGCGATGGCCCGGCCGACCTCGGCCTCGTTCTCATAGATTTGCGCGGTGTCGATGTGACGGTAGCCGGCGGCCAGGCCGTCGCGCACCGAGTCGATGACGATCTGGCCCTGCAGACGGAAGGTGCCGAGGCCGACGGTGGGGATGGGGTTGCGCATATTGGTGTGCCCTTTCAAATGGATGGACACACTATGCCCGGATTCTCCCTTGTGAAAAATAGCCCGGCGGCCAAAAAATATTTGCCCCCGAATCAACAATGACGTGGCGAGCGGGCGATCAAAATGCGCGGTATAGTCCTGCCTCGCACATCATTATTGCCATATTCGGCACAACGATGCACAATCCAGCTGAAATGGCGCACAGCGTATGCGTCACCCCTCAACCCACGAGAACATTCGGATGACAACCATTACCGTAGACCGCCACGACCTCGCCATCCTCAACGAGCTACAACGCGATGGCCACCTGACCAACAGCACGCTCGGCGAGCGCATCCACCTGTCGACCTCGCAGGTCGGCCGCCGCGTGCAGCGGCTGGAGGAAGCCGGCGTGATCGACCACTATGCCGCCGTGCTCGATCCGCTGGTGGTGGGTTTGGACGTGATGGCCTTCGTCCAGGTGACGCTGGACCGCCACGGCGAAACGCGCGGCGAGGTGTTCGAGCAGGCGGTGGCCGACCTGCCCGAGGTGCTGGAGTGTTTTTCCGTGACCGGCGAGGCCGACTACATCGTGCGCGTCATCTCGCACGACCTGAACTCCTTCTCGAAGTTCATGATGGACGGCCTGCTGCGCATCCCCGGCGTCACCAACGTCAAGTCCAACATCTCGCTGAAAAAGGTCAAGCAAGTGACCATACTGCCGCTCGACCACCTGGCCCAGCCCAAGCTGAGCAAGCAGCGCGTGCAGTTCAGCGCCTAAAAACCAGCGGGGTCAGTGCCGACATTCGGACACAAGCTCAACCGTAAAGGGGGAATTCCCGCCGTTACGGCTCAGCCCGTGTCCGAATGTCGGCACTGACCCCGCATAAAAAACAGCGGCGCACAAGGCGCCGCTGCTGCTATCTACTCACCATGCACAATCAACGGCGCTTGAGCACCTGGGCGATGGCGTCGGCCGTCGGCGCGATGCTGCCTTCGGTCAGCGCGGCCAGGCAGATGCGGCCGGAGCTGAGCACATACAGGCCGAACTCTTGGCGCAGCACGTCGGCTTCGGCCGCCGTCAGGTCGGTGTAGCTGAACATGCCGGTCTGCTTGTTCAAGTAGCTGAAGTCCAGACCCGGGCAACGCGCGCACAGCGCGTCGTACAGGCCGGTGCGCATGGCTTTGACGCGCAGACGCATGCCTTCCAGCTCGGCCAGCCATTCGGCGCGCAGGCCGGCGTCGTCGAGCACGCGGGCGATGATGCGGGCGCCGTGGATCGGCGGACTGGAGTAGTTGCGGCGGATGGTCGCCTTCAACTGGCCCAGCACATTGGTGGCCTGGGTGACGTCGTCGCAGACCACGCTGAGCGAGCCGCAACGCTCGCCGTACAGCGAGAAGTTCTTCGAGAACGAGCTGGCGACGAACAGGGCGATGCCCTCTTCGGCGAAGTGGCGGATGGCGAAGGCGTCGGCGTCCGGACCCTCACCAAAGCCCTGGTAGGCGATGTCGAAGAACGGCAGCAGGCCGCGACGACGGATCAGGCCCGCCAGTTCGCGCCACTGCGCCTGGCTCAGATCGGCGCCGGTCGGGTTGTGGCAGCAGGCGTGCAGCAGCACCACGTCGCCGGCCGGCAGTTGCTCCAGCGCGGCCAGCATGCCGGGGAAGTCGATGTGGCCGGTGGCCGCGTCGTAGTAGCGGTATTTGCCGACCGTCAGGCCGGCGCCGCCGAAGATGCTGTAGTGGTTGTCCCAGGTCGGATCGCTGACCCAGACTTTGGCTTTCGGGAAGTAGTGGGCGATGAAATCGGCGCCCACCTTGAGCGCGCCGGAGCCGCCCAGGGTCTGCGCCGTGGCCACGCGCGACTCGCTGACGGCGCGGTGCTCGGCGCCGAAGATCAGCGCGCGCACCGCGCTGCGGTAGGCGGCGTTGCCTTCCATCGGCAGATACGGACGGGTGCCCAGCACGGCGGCCAGCGCCGTCTCGGCCTGCAGGACGGCGCGCATCGCCGGCATCTTGCCGGCCGCGTCGAGGTAGACGCCGATGCTCAGATTGATCTTGTTGGCACGCGGATCGGCGCCGAACTGCTCGTTGAGCGTCAGGATCGGGTCGCCCGGGTAGGCTTCAACTTCTTTAAACATGTTGCTCCTTCTTGTGCTGGGTCTGGCGGATTGGCTCAGTCCGCTTTGAGAACGCCGCGTTGGATCTGGTCGCGCTCGATGGACTCGAACAGGGCCTTGAAATTGCCCTCGCCGAAGCCCTCGTCGCCCTTGCGCTGGATGAACTCGAAGAACACCGGGCCGAGCACGGTTTTCGAGAAGATCTGCAGCAGCAGGCGGCGGCCGTTCTCGTCGCTGGTGCCATCCAACAGGATACCACGGGCCTTCAGTTCGGCGACAGGCTCGCCGTGGTTGGGCAGGCGCCCTTCCAGCATCTCGTAGTAGGTGGCCGGCGGCGCGGTCATCAGCGGCACGCCGGCTTCCTTCAACTGGTCCAGGGTGGCGACCAGGTCGTCGGTGAACAGGGCGATGTGCTGTACGCCCTCGCCGTTGAACTGCATCAGGAATTCCTCGATCTGGCCGGCGCCCTTGGACGATTCCTCGTTCAGCGGAATGCGGATCATGCCGTCCGGCGCGCTCATCGCCTTCGAGGTCAGGCCGGTGTACTCGCCCTTGATGTCGAAGTAGCGCAGTTCGCGGAAGTTGAACAGCTTCTCGTAGAAGGCCGCCCAGTAGGCCATGCGGCCACGGTAGACGTTGTGGGTCAGGTGGTCGATGACGGTCAGGCCGACGCCCTTGGGATGCTGGTCGACGCCGTCGAGGTATTCGAAGTCGATGTCATAGATCGACTTGCCCTCTTCGAAGCGGTCGATCAGGTACAGCGGCGCGCCGCCGATGCCCTTGATCGCCGGCAGGCGCAGCTCCATCGGGCCGACCGGCATGTCGATCGCCTGGGCGCCCAGTTCGAGCGCGCGGCGGTAGGCCTGCTGCGCGTTCTTGACGCGGAAGGCGATGCCGCAGGCCGACGGGCCGTGCTCGGCGGCGAAATAGGCGGCGGCGCTGCCGGGTTCGTTGTTGATGATGAAGTTGATGCCGCCCTGGCGGTACAGCGTGACGTCCTTGGAGCGGTGGCGCGCCACCTTGGTGAAGCCCATGGCTTCGAAGACCGGCTCCAGCGTGTTCGGCGTGGGCGAGGCGAATTCGATGAATTCAAAGCCCATCAGGCCCATAGGATTTGCTAACAGATCAGTCATGACGTATTCCCGGCATAGTGTGAGGGGCCAGTCCGGCAGTGCGCGCGGCGCCGTTCAACGGGGCCGGGCTGCCGACTGGAGATACGAAATTGTAGGGCGCTTCGTGCGCTTTTTGTGCGTGTCTTGGGCGGGTACCATGCGGGTTTATGCGCAAAACACGCATGGATATCCGAATTTCATCCAGTACCGAGGAGCGCTGTACGCGGCGGCGGGCCGGGCCGCCCGCCGCAAGGGTTTAGCGCAGGTTGCCGGTGTGGCCCAGCGAGTAGCGGCCCGGTTGCGGCCAGACGGTCAGGCCGTGCGGCTCCTGGCCGACGCGGATCTGCTCGACCTTGCCGCCGGTGGTGTCGATGCGGTAGACCACGTCGTCGAAGCGGCCGGACAGCCACAGGTATTTGCCGTCGGCGCTGACGTTGCCCATGTCCGGGCTGCCGCCGCCGGGAATGACCCAGCTGCCGACCACCTTGTCGCTGGCGAAGTCGATCACGCTGACGCTGCCCTTGCCGCGCCGCTTGCCGTGGATGCGGTGGGTGCCCCGGTTGGCGACGTAGAACTTCTTGCCGTCGCGGCTGGGGTAGATGCCGTGCGCGCCGACGCCGGTCGGGATGAAGCCGATCTCCTTGAAGGCGACGCCGTCGACCACGTGGACGCCGTCGGCATCCATGTCGGCGATGTAGAACTTCTTGCCGTCGGGCGAGATGCGTATGTCCTGCGGCATGCCCTTCTTGGAGCTGCAGATCTCGCCCGGCGGGCCGCCCACCGGCACCGACTCGGCGAAGCGGGTGGTCGGCATCTTCAGCTTCAGGTAGCCGGCCACCTTGCGCTCGACCAGATCGATCTTGGCGATGGTGCCGTCGAATTCGCAGGTGAACACGGCGAAGCGGCCGTCGTTGGAGAAGTCGGCGTGATTGATGCCGCCGCAGCCCGGCGTGTCGATCGAGTACTGCATCGCCATGGTCTGCGGGTGGCGGAAGTCGAGGCGGTGGCGCGCCTCGGCGACCACGATGGCCGACTTGCCGTCCGGCGTGAAGTACATATTGTAGGGGTCGTCGACCGGCACCGATTTGCCCGGCTTGCCGGTCAGCGGATCGATCGGCGTCAGGCTGCCCTTGTCGGTGCGCTCGGCGTTGTTGGCCGCCCACAGCGTGCGCAGGTCCCAGGCCGGCACGACGTGCTGCGGGCCGAGGCCGACCTTGAACTTGTCGACCACCTTCAGGCTCTCCTGGTCGATCACGTAGACGTCGTTGGAGCGCAGGTTGGGCACGTAGACGCGCGCCAGGTGGTCCTTGACGGCAGCGCTCATATTGGCCGGGCCGATGCTGCCGTAGACGTTGTTGGCATCGACCAGCGGCGGCATGCCGGGCAGCGGCGAGTAGGCCGGCGCGGCGGCCGGCGCGGCCGCCGCCGGCGCGGCCGGTGCGGCGCCGACGACGTAGCCGGCGATGCCCAGGCCGGCGACGGCCAGGGCGGTGGTGATGGCGAGCGTGCTGCGGCGTGGTGTCAATTTCATATCGTGTGGTGGTCCGGTCGGTGAATGGGGGACTGAATTGTCTTGAGTGTGGCTTAGCGGGCGCGGTCCTGCAATTGCTTCCTGATCGCGGCGACCGAGGTGTCGACGATGCGCTGCACGCCGAGCTGGCCCAGTTCGGCCGTGGCGCGCGTGGCGTCGCCGCGCACGCCGTCCTGCGGCGTCGGCTTGGCGCCGCGCGCCATCGCCTCGCTGCGCACCAGCGCCGGGTCGGTGGCCAGCATCAGGGCGGCGTCGGCCAGACCGCCGTGCAGGCCGATCTCGGCGGCGCTGTAGCCGCGTTTTTTCAGGTCGGCGACGTAGGCCGTTTGCGTGATCTCGTAGTAGTCGAGCAGCGCGTAGGCGCGGGCGTCGCCGGCCTTGTTCCAGGCGCGGTTCAGCTTGGCGGCGACGCGCGCCTCGTTCTGCTGGTAGCCGCCGTGGTCGCCGAGGAAGACGATGTCGCGGAAGCCGTGCTGACGCAGGCTGGCGGCGGTCGCCTCGAGCAGCGACTCGAAGGTGGCGTCGGGGATCGAAATGGTGCCGGCGAAGCGCATGTGGCCGGCCGGCGGGTTGATGCTGCCCTCGGGGACGTAGGAGACCACCGGCGCGACCAGGGTGTTGCCGAGTTTTTGGGCGATCATCCGGGCCAGCAGGCCGGCGCGCACGTTGTGCTTGCCCAGCGCGATGTAGGGGCCGCTCTGCTCGACGCCGCCGATCGGCACCAGGATGGTGGTGGCGCCGTGCTCGATGCGGCCGCGCAGCTCGCTGCTGGTGAGTTCCTCCAGCACGACGCTGGCGGCGCGCTCGGCGGCCTGTACCGCGCCCGGCGCGGCGGCCGACGCGGCCACGGCCAACAGCAAACTCAACAGGAATGCCGGATGGCCTCGCTTCACTGCCCACATCATCGCGTCCGCCCTTCGCCAAACCGCGGGGCACGACGCCCGGCGCTTGTCGATCGCGCCGCGTAACACCAGGAACTCATAAGCCACAGCCTTTTGGTGATTGTCAAATTCTGCCGCCGTGCCGCAGCGCTAAGCCCGACACAACTGTGAAGAATTATATTCGATGAAGGCGGTGCAACGTAACTATCTTGTCGAATCGCCACGGGCGGCAAGCGCTTAAGCCATCACAAGAACAGCGGGAGCGGCGGTTGACAAGCGGCGCGCGGAGGCCGACGATAGGCAAATGAGCACTTCACCCGACAAGGACTATATCGACGCCAAGACGGCGGCCATCTCGGCCTCCGTCTCCGGCGAGATCAAGGCGTTTCGCGCCGAGGTTGGCGCGCAGTTTGCAGGGGTGGAAGCGCACTTTGTTCGGGTGGACGCGCAGTTTGAACAAGTCAACACCCGCTTCGAGCAAGTCAACGAACGCATTGGTTTTTTGGAGCAGACCGTGCAACTTGAATTGAAATTGCTCAGAGCCGAATTCAATGCCAGATTTGCACAAATGGAAGTCGCCTTCCAGCGCGCCCACCACGAGACCCTGAAATGGACGATAGGCGTCATGATGGCCGGCCTGGCCCTGTCGGTATCGGTCCCATCCATCATTCTGCGCAATGCCGCTGAGAGAGCCAGCGCAGCGGCGCCGGCAGCCGCCGTCATCGCGCCACCAACGGCGCCCACGGCGGCGCCAGCCACACTCCCACCACCGCCCTCCTCGCGCTAAGCCAGCATCTGCTCACGGCGCGAAGCCGCGCAGCCGCCAGATGAGCAGCATCGCCGCCATCTCCAGCACCCACCACTGGCCAACGATGAATAACACGACCAGGCCGAGCGTATGCCACCAGCTGCGCGGGCCACGGACCAGGCAAACACCGCTGACCGCGAGCTGAAGCAGCCCCAGGGCGGCCAAAGTCCACCAATACACGTCGCCCAGATACCACAAGGTGCGGTAGACCTGCACAGTGGCCACGGCGATCAGTGCGCAAACCAGCAGGCCGGTCATCGGCTTTTTCAACATGTTCATCTAAAGAGTAGAATGGCGTTGTCACGGTAACGCCGCGTATCGCCCTCGGTTCCCGGCCGTGGCGGCACCGGCCACTGGCGCGGATCATTCGGCAGCGCTCTCAATTCATCCACCAGCCGCCGGTCGCAGGTCGCCCTGGGGGTATTGCTGTCGTAGCACTGGTCATGCCGCATATAGCAGGCGTCGCCGCTGTCGGTGGGCGGCGCGGTGCCGGTGCCGCCGCCGGACACGCCGCCGCTCCAGCGCCCGCCGCCCCAATTACCGTTGCGCGGGCCGTCGCGCAGCGAGCGCCCCGGCCCCGGCGACCAAATGGTCGCGTCCAGCCCGAACGGATCGGTGTAGCCGAGCGGATTGCCGCCGACATAGGCGTAGGTGTTGACGCCCGCCGCCAAACCAATCGGATCGCTGCTGACGAAACGCGCCAACGCCGGGGCGTAGTAGCGCGCCCTATAGTAATACAAACCGTTGCCGTCGTTTTCCCGGCCGGTGTACTGGAAGGGGTTGCCGTCGGCCGCGTCGGCCGTGGTGGCGCCATACGGATCGTAGGTGTAGTCGACCAGCTTGTCGCCGGCGCCGTCGGTCAGGCGCAGCACGGAGCCGAGCGCGTCGCCCAGGTAGCTGTCCATGCGCGCCGCCGCGCCGCTGCCGCTCCAGCGCGCCAGCACTTCGTCGACGCCGCCGATCAGGTAGTTGGCGCGCACATTGGCCGGATTGCTGTTGTCGACCGTCAGGCCGTTCAGCTCCTGCACGATGTTGAAGCCGTCGTAGACGTAGGCGCTGGCGACGCCGTTGACCGTCTTGCTTTGGCGCCGCCCCATGGCGTCGTAGCTGAAACTGGCCGTCAGCGCGCCCGCGCCGTTGCGGATCTCCAGCAACTGGTCGCGCGCGTTCCACACATAACGCTGGCTGCCGTCGTCGAGCAGATTGCCGTTCGCGTCGTAGCTGAGCGTTTGCGCGCCGACGCGGGTGAGGCGGTTGGCCGCGTCGACGGCGCTGTCGGCCAGGTCGGCCGGCAAGGCGCTGCGCGCCAGGCTACCGCCGGTTTGCACGCGCCGCCCGGCGGCGTCGTAGGTATAGGCCAGGTCGCCGATGGGGCCGCCGGCGGCCTTGGCGTAGGCGATGCCGCGCAGCTGTCCGGCCTCGTCGTAGCTGTCGCTGCGCTGGACGCCGTTGGCATAGCGCGTCCGCAACCGGCGGCCGGCATCGTCGTAGGCGAAGGTGATGAATCGGGCGAGGTTGTTGTTGGCCGCCCCCGCCGCCTGGTCGATGCGCAGCAGGCGGTTGGCGGCGTCGTAGCTGTAGCTCAGCGTCGGCTGGCCGGCCACCGTCATGCTGCGGCGCAGCCCGTTGGCCAGATAGGTGTAGGCGACGCTGCCTTTCACGCCGCTCTCCTGCAGAATGCGGTCGAAGTCGTCGTAGCTGCGCGTGATCGTGCCGTTGACCGAGTCGACGATACGGGTCAGGCGGTTGCCGGCGTCGTAGCTCAGGCTGACGCTGGCGCCGTCGGCATAGCCGATGCCGGTGAGCCGGTCGAGCGCGTCGTAGGCGTACTGGGTGGTCTGCCCCTTGCGGTCGGTCTTGCCGACCACGCGGTGCGCGGCGTCGTAGGCGACGGTCTCGTTTTGCAGCAGCGGATCGACGGTGCCGGCCAGCGCGTTGCGGCTGTCGAAGCGGAACTGGTGCAGATTGCCCTTGGCGTCGCGCACCTGGGTGGTGTTGCCGTTGGCGTCGACCGTCAGCGCGGTGACCTGCCCCAGGGGATCGACGACCTGGCTGACCCGGTCGAGCGCGTCGGTGTCGTAGATGACGCTATTGCCCAGCGCGTCGGTCTGGCTCAGCATCCGGCCGATGGCATCGGTGAAGATGCTGGTGCGCCGGTTCAAGGGATCGGTGCGGCCGGCGAAATCGTAGCCCTCGTAGGCGAACTCGGTGCGCCGGCCGAGCGGATCGACCAGCGCGGTCAGCTGGCCGGCGCCGTTGTGGCTGACCAGCGTGACTTTGCCGGTGGCGTCGCGCATTTGCGCCAGGTTGCCCTTGACGTCGTAACTGAGCGTGCGGGTATGCCCCAACCCGTCGGTGACGCTGGCCAACCGGTTGAAGTCGCTGGTGTAGCTGACGCTGGAGGTGAGCGCGGCGGCCGTGCCGGCGAGCTCGGTCTGGGTCAGCATATTGCCGTTGTCGTCGTAGGTGTAGGCCGTCTTGCGCCCCAGCGCGTCGGTCCTGGACAGCAGCAGGCCGGTGCCGGCGGCGCGTTCCAGGGTCTCGACTTGCTGCTCCGGCAGGCCGAGCGCCCGCGTCACGCTGCGCAGCTGGCCGCCGGCGCCGAAGACCAGGCGGGTGACCACGCCGTTCTCGTTGCTGACGTCGGTTTGCAGCACGGCGCCGCCGGCGTCGAGCTGGTAGCTGAACAAATTGGTCTTGCCGTCGGCGTAGGTCTGCCTGGCGACCCGGTGGTTGGCGTCGTAGACGTTGCTCACCATCAGGTTGCCACGCTTGTCCCTCACCGTCAGCATATTGTGCGCGGCGTCGTAGGTGTAGGCCTCCGTTTGCCGCAGCGGATCGGTGACCTTGACCAGCCGGCCGGCGCCGTCGTACTCGTAGTCGACGCTGCGGCCGATGTTGTCGCTGGCCTTGACCACGCGGTTGCCGCTGTCATAGCTCAGCTCGATGTAGCGGCCGCCGGGCGAGGTGATGCGCGTCAGGTTGCCGTTGCTGGCGCGGCCCAAGGTCAGCGTATTGCCGTTGCGGTCGGCGATGGAAATCGCCGCGGCGGCGCGCGCGTTGGCCGACAGGAAGGATTCCGGGAAGCAGATCTGGCCGCCCGCCTTCATGCTCAACTGCCAGTAGCAGGCGCCCGCGCCGCGCCGCAGCGTCGAGCCATAGTACTTGGTGTTGCTGGCGGTGTGCAGGTAGACCGCGTCGTTGTAGCCGGTGCCCGGCGAGGTGCGCACATAGTGGATGCGGCCGCCGTCGGGCAGCACCAGGTCCTGGTAAGTCCAGGGGCTGGTGTCGCCGACCAGGAAGAAGTCGTACGACAGATTGCTGCCGATGCCGAAGGCGCGCGAGGTCGGGTCGCGCGGCCGGTAGCTGCGCGCCACCTTGAGCGGCACGATGTCGGCGATATACAAATCGGTGTTCGCCTGCAGGAACAGGCCGGTCGCGCAGTCGACCGGATCGCCGGCGCAGCCGGGCGGTTGCGGCGGCTGGTTCGGATCGGCGTCGCACTCGTCGCCGCCCCCTCCGCCGCCGCCACCCGCGCCACCGCCGCCACAACCACCCGGCGGCGGGCCGACCGGCGGCGCCGCGCTGGGCAGCGCGATCATCGCGCCGGTGAACTCGTAGATCACCACGTCGGCGTCGGGAATCACCTGCCGGCCGTCCTTGCTGGTGGTGCCCTGGCCATACACGTACCAGCCCTTGCCGCGCGTGTCGTAGTTCCAGAAATCGATGCGCGTGCCCGGCGCCGAGCCGCTGAAGTTGGGATAGATCAGCCGCGCCCCCTTCAAGGCCTGGCCGTTGGTGCTGGTCAGGGTGGCGCCGCCGGGTTGGATGGTGAAGTAGGTCGGCACCGCCAGGTTCGGCAGGGGGAACGGCGGACGGTCGGTCGGGATCGCCGTCATGTTGATCTCGGTGACGATCTTGCCCTTGTGGTCGCGGATGACGGTGCCGGCCGGAATGCGCAGCTCCAGGCCGGGAATCCGTGGCGAGGTGACGACCGTCTCGCGCGTGGTCGGCGACGCCAGACGCAGGTCGCCGTCGGGATCGAGCTTGCTGCTCCAGATGGTGTAGTGGAGCACGTTGGTCTGCCGCGCGTTGACGTCGACCCGCACCTGGTAGTAGCCGTATTGGGCGTCCGCCCGGCGCGCTCCGGCGCCGTCGATCTCCAGCACCTGTATGCCCGGGGTCAGTTGGCGCAGCAGGAAGCGGCCGGTGGCGTCGCTCTGCGCGGACTGCTCGCCGATCGACAGCCGGACATGCGCCAGGCCACGGCCGTTCTGACCCAGCACCTGGCCGGACAAGGCGGTCTCGCCGGCCGGCGCCTGCAAGGGCGGCAGGCTTTGCAGCGGACTGTTGCCGCGCCGGGCGCGCCAGTCGCCTTGGCGGTTGCTGGCGTCGGGCAACCAGACCTCGCTCTGCACGACGGCCTCGGCGGCGGCAATGGCCTGGCGCTCCAGCACGCCCAGCGGCGCGGCGATGGCGACGGCGGCGGACACCGGCACGGACGAGAGCAGCGGCGCGGCCGCCGGATCGGCGACGGCGCGGCCGGACGCAGGGACGCCGGCAAGGTCGCCGTCGGCCTCGGCCGCGCCGACCAGCGTGGCGCCGCGTCCCAATTGGGCGGTGCTAAAACCGATCGAGGTGAACGGCAGGGCCAGCTGGCGCTGATCGCGGGCCTGGTGGATGAACAGGGTGTATCGGCTGTCTGGCAACAGGTCCTGCAACGGGGTAACGAACAACAACAGCCCCTGCTCGACCGCCACCACCTTCAGCGCCACGGCGCCATGCGGCCCGAGCAGGGTCACCGTCGCCGGGTTGAGCGACTCGACCGCCATGCGTTGCTTGAAACGCAGCACCAGCGCCTGGTCGACCGGGAACGATTGCTCGTTCGCGGCGGGCTGGCTGTCGCGCACGGCGGGCGGGCCGGCCGGCAGCAAGGTATTGGCGAGCTCGCCGGCGGCGCTGCCGGTCAGCGGACTGAAGCGCTGACTCAGCGGATCGTAGAGCTCGCCATGGTCGAGCGCCAGCTGCGACTGGTCGACGCCGCCCCACAACAACACCTTGGCGCTCGGCAGCAAGGCGGCCAGGTGGTTCAGCCGCGCCACGTCCAGCTTGGCGTTGAAGCGCTCGATGCGGTGCTTGAGCGGGTCGTACAGCTCGGCCTCCGGCACCGCCCGGCCGTGCGCGTCGACGCCGCCGGCGATCAGCAAGCGGCCATTGGCGAGCACCGTGGCGCTGTGCCCGCTACGGGCGATCAGGCCAGGCTCGGCCAGCGCGGCGAAGCGCGCCGTCAGCGGATTGAAGTATTCCGGCGTAACGACCACCAGGCCGGCGGCATCCACGCCGCCCAGGACCAGTACGCCGCCGTCAGGCAGCAAGGTGGCCGTGTGGCCGCTGCGCGCCTGGATCAGCTTGGCTTCCGGCGGCGCGCCGGCGGTGGTGGCAATGGTGGCGATGGTGGCGGCGGTGGCGCGGGCATCGACCAGCTCGGCATCCGCCACCGGCAGGCCGGCAGCATCCAAACCGCCCAGCAGCAACCAGCGGCCATCCGCCAACTGGGTCGCGCTCTGCCCCGGCCGCAGCGCGGCCGGCGGTGACGGCGCGAGCAGCCGGAGCGTCGCAGTCGCAGGCGCCGCCGCCGGATCGGCGCCGGGCCGCGTGGCGTCGGCCTGGGCCAAGGCGAGCGAGCCGATGAGCAAGGTCGCCAGCGCGGCGGCCAGCCCACGCAGACGCCATCCCGCAGACATGTATCGCGCTTTTTTAGCACAAGCAATGAGTTGCATGGTTCTTGTCAACACGGCGGGGCTCCCTTACTCGTTCAAGTTGCTGTTTTTATGCTGCTGGCGTCGCCGCGGGCGCGGCTATTTCAACTGGACATCGATCGCGCCGGTCGTGACCGTCGAGGGATCGATCAGCACGCTGTAAATTCCCGCCACCGGCAGCGCCGGCATGCCGACCGTGGTCGCCGCCGTCACGCTGGCCGATGTCAGACTGCTGCCGTCCGGTTTGAAGACGCTCACCAGCACCGTTGACGGAAAGGTCTTGTTGCTGAGCGCCAGAGACGACAACTGCCCGGCCGTGCCGCTGAAGGTGTAGCGGCCGTTCTGGCCGGGCCGTTCGCTGCTGAAGGTGGTCGGCGCGGCGTTGGCCAGCAGCGTGCCGGCGCTGTCCGACGACAGGGTCAGCGTCACGTTGGCCGCCGCCACGCCGGACGGATCGACCAGCACGGCGTAGGTGCCGTCCAGTGGCAGCTTGGGCAGGTTGTTGCTGTTGTTGTTGCCCCAGGAGTCGCTGAACAGCAAGCCTCCGTCCGGCTTGTAGACGCCGTAGGTGATGCTTCCCCCGGCCGGCGTGCGGCTGAAGCCGGTGTAGCCCAAGCCCAGCGTCTGGCCGGCCGCGCCGGTGAAGGTGTAGCGGCCGTTCTGCCCGGCGCGCGTGCTGGCGAAGCTGACCGAAGCGCCGTCGATGACCAGCGCGCCGGCCAGCTCCGTCGACAGGGTCAGCGTGACGTTGGCGCCGAGCGCCGCGCCGCGCGGATCGACCAGCAGCGTGTAGTCGCCCGACACAGGCAAGGCCGGCAGCAGATTGCTGTTGTCGTTGCTCCAGGTGTCGCTGAACAACAGCACGCCATCCGGCTTGTAGACCGAGTATTTGAGGATTTGACCGACCGGGCTGGTAGTAAATCCGGTGTAGCCAAGCGTCAGTTTCTGGCCTGCCAGCGCCGGGAAGCTGTAGCGGCCGTTCTGGCCCGGCCGCGCGCTGGAGAACGTGGTCGAAGCGCCGTCGATGGCCAGCACGCCCGCCAAGTCGGACGACAAGCTCAGCGCCAGGCTGGCGCCGGTCACGCCGGCCTGTGGCACGACGGAAATGGTGTAGCTGCCCGACACCGGCAGGGCCGGCAAGCTGCTGCTGTTGTTGCCGGGCAGCGTTTCGCTGAACAGTACGACGCCGTCCGGCTTGATTACCGAATAGGTCAAGCTTTGCGCCGCCGGCACCGTCGCCACGGCGCCGTAGCCCAGCCCCAGGGTCTGCCCCGCCGTGCCGTTGAAGGTGAGCGCCGCCCTCTGCTGCAAGCCCAGATCGAGTTGCAGCGGCGCGCCGTCGGCCACGATAACGCCAACCAGATCGACCGGCGCGCTGTTCAACTGCAGGTCCACCCGGCCGGTGTCGGCAGCCGCCGGATCGATGAACACGGTGTAGGTTCCGCTCGCCGGCAACAGCGGAATATCGAGCGTGGCGCCGGTCTTCACGCTGCCGGTGACCAGGCTGGTGCCGTCCGGCTTCAGCACATTAATTGCCGCCGCCACGCCGAAGCTGCCGTTGCTCCAGGCCATCCAGTACTTCTGCCCGGCCGTGCCGCTGAAGGTGTAGCGGCCGTTCTGGCCCGGCCGCGCGCTGCTGAAGGTGGTCGGCGCGGCGTTGGCGAGCAGCACGCCGGCGACGTCCGACGACAAGGTCAGCGTCACGTTGGCGGCCGCCACGCCGGACGGATCGACCAGCACGGAGTAGGTGCCGTCCAGTGGCAGCTTGGGCAGGTTGTTGCTGTTGTTGTTGCCCCAGGAGTCGCTGAACAGCAAGCCGCCGTCCGGCTTGTAGACGCCGTAGGTGATGCTTCCCCCGGCCGGCGTGCGGCTGAAGCCGGTGTAACCCAAGCCCAGCGTCTGGCCGGCCGCGCCGGTGAAGGTGTAGCGGCCGTTCTGTCCGGCCCGCGTGCTGGCGAAGCTGACCGGGGCGCCGTCGATGACCAGCGCGCCGGCCAGCTCCGTCGACAGGGTCAGCGTGACGTTGGCGCCGAGCGCCGCGCCGCGCGGATCGACCAGCAGCGTGTAGTCGCCGGACACCGGCAGGAGCGGCAATGAATTACTGTTGTCGTTGCTCCAGCTGTCGCTGAACAAGAGCACGCCGTCGGGCTTGTAGACCGAGTATTTGAGGCTTTGACCGGCCGGGCTGGTAGTAAATCCGGTGTAGCCCAGCGTCAGCTTCTGGCCTGCCAGCGCCGGGAAGCTGTAGCGGCCGTTCTGGCCCGGCCGCGCGCTGGAGAACGTGGTCGAAGCGCCGTCGACGGCCAGCACGCCCACCAAGTCGGACGACAGGGTCAGCGCCAGGCTGGCGCCGGTCACGCCGGCCTGTGGCACGACGGAAATGGTGTAGCTGCCCGACACCGGCAGGGTCGGCAAGCTGCTGCTGTTGTTGCCGGGCAGCGTTTCGCTGAACAGTACGACGCCGTCCGGCTTGATTACCGAATAGGTCAAGCTTTGCGCCGCCGGCACCGTCGCCACGGCGCCGTAGCCCAGTCCCAAGGTCTGCCCCGCCGTGCCGTTGAAGGTGATCGCCGCCCTCTGCTGCAAGCCCAGATCGAGTTGCAACGCCGCACCGTCGGCCACGATAACGCCAACCAGATCGACCGGTGCGCTGTTCAACTGCAGGTCCACCCGGCCGGTGTCGGCGGCCACCGGATCGATGAACACGGTGTAGGTTCCGCTCGCCGGCAACAGCGGAATGTCGAGCGTGGCGCCGGTCTTCACGCTGCCGGTGACCAGGCTGGTGCCGTCCGGCTTCAGCACATTAATTGCCGCCGCCACGCCGAAGCTGCCGTTGCTCCAGGCCATCCAGTACTTCTGCCCGGCCGTGCCGGTGAAGGTGTAACGGCCGTTCTGGCCGGCCCGCGCGCTGCTGAAGGTGGTCGGCGCGGCGTTGGCGAGCAGCACGCCGGCGACGTCCGACGACAAGGTCAGCGTCACGTTGGCGGCCGCCACGCCGGACGGATCGACCAGCACGACGTAGGTGCCGTCCAGTGGCAGCTTGGGCAGGTTGTTGCTGTTGTTGTTGCCCCAGGAGTCGCTGAACAACAAGCCGCCGTCCGGCTTGTAGACGCCGTAGGTGATGCCAGCGCCGCTTGGCGTGCGGCTGAAACCGGTGTAGCCCAAGCCCAGCGTCTGGCCGGCCGCGCCGGTGAAGGTGTAGCGGCCGTTCTGTCCGGCCCGCGTGCTGGCGAAGCTGACTGGGGCGCCGTCGATGACCAGCGCGCCGGCCAGCTCCGTCGATAGGGTCAGCGTAAGGTTGGCGGTGGCCAGGCCTCGGGGATTGACGAGTACGGCGTAGGTGCCGGACGTCGGCAACACCGGCAAGGTATTGCTATTGTCGTTCGCCCAACTGTCACTGAACAGCAGCGTGCCATCCGGCTTGTAGACAGCAAACCCGACGCTCTGCCCGGCCGGATTGGTGCTCACGCCGGTGTAGCCCAGCGTCAGCCGCTGGCCCGTCGTTGCGCCGAAGGTGTAACGGCCGTTGACTCCGGCCGCCAGACTGAGCGGCAATGGCGCGCCGTCGACGCTCAGCACGCCAAGCGCCTCCGCCTTCAGTTGCAGATCGATCTTGCCCTTGTCGGTCGCGGCCGGGCTCAGCAACACGGTGTAGGTGCCGGCCGAAGGCAACCGGGAGAAGTCCAGCACGTCGTTGCCGGCGACACTGCCGGCGATCAGCAGCGTGCCGTCCGGCCGGTAGACGCTGGCACTAACGGCGCTGCCGAAAGTGCTGCCGGTCACCAGCAGGGACAGGTATTGCCACTGCGCACCGTCGAAAATCAGCAGCGCCTTCTTGCCCGCCGTGCCGATGGTGACCGTTTTCACCGCCCCGCCAACATCGATGCGGCCGACATATTCAATCTCCGCCGGATTGATTCCACCCGGAACGGCATAGAAGTCGCTGCCGCTGACCGCCTTGCCGTACGGCGTGGCAACCGTGATCCGTCCCGACGCCGCCGCGCCCGGCACACTGCTGCCCAAGCTGGTCGCCGAAGCGGTGGTGGTGGCGGCGGTCATGCCGCCGAAGGTGATTTTGTTGGCGACCTTGGCGGTCTGGAAATTGCTGCCGCTGATAGTGACAGCGCTGCCCAGGATTCCGATGGTGGGGGTGAAGGAGGAAATCGTCGGCGCCGCTCCCGCGCCGATGATGAAGCTGCCGCTGCTGCTGGCGCTGCCGTTGCTATTGGCGACGGTGATTTTTCCGCTGCTGGCGCCCGCCGGCACCGTCACCACCAGGCTGGTGCTGGTGGCGGCCGAGACGACGGCGGCGACGCCGTTGAAGCTGACGCTGTTGCTCGCCGCGACGCTGCTAAAACCGCTGCCGTAGATGGTGACCGGCGTATTGACGGCGCCGCTGTTGGGGCTGAACTCGGCGACCGAGAGGGCGTTGGCGGCATGCCTTTCGATGGCGCTGATATTGCCCACCGCGTCATAACGGTACTGCGCGCTGGCGCCGTCCGGCGCGACGACCTCGACCAATCTGCCCAGCTCGTCATAGACATAGCGCACCTCGGCGGCATGGCTGGGCGCCAGCAGCGCCCACAGCAGCGCGGCCAACACGCCCCACTCGACATGCCTCAGTCCCGAGCGACCAGCCGTCCTAGCGTACCGATGCCACATAGCATGTCCCTTTTAAAAAGAGTCGAGTGTTACTGCATGTTCGTCATTTATTCGAAGCCGGCTATGGTGTAAAAATCACAATTACCATAACATACATATTGCTTTCATTAAATTTATAATCGGCAAGGATTTCCCCGCAATGGCGACACACCCACCCCGCGCAAGAGCGAATCCGCCACCTCGGCGATGGCTGACGGGCGTTGTTTTTTTGTCACTTTGCATCTTGCCGCCGGCCACCACGGCCCGGCCGGAGCAGCTCGGTCTGCCCGCCCTGCCGGCGGCGCCATCGCCGGCCATGGCGTCGCTGGGCCGGACCTTGTTTTTCGACAAGCGCCTGAGTGCCGACGGCAAGATCAGCTGCGCCAGCTGCCACCAACCGGAACGCGCCTTTATCGACGGCAAGGCGCTGGCGCAAGGCATCGGCGGCCGGCTGGGTACGCGCAACACGCCCACCTTGCTGAACGCCGCCTTCAACACCAGCCAGTTCTGGGACGGCCGCCGCGTCACACTGGAGGAGCAGGCGCTCGACCCCTTCGTGCAGCCGCGCGAACACGGCCTCAGCAACCATGGCGCCCTACTCGACCGACTCCGCCGGGACAGCGCCTATGTGAAGGCCTTCCGCGCCGCCTTCCCGGGCAACGCCGAAAGCAACGCCGAAACCAACGCCGCCAGCAAGGCCGGTGCGATCCGGATCCAGCACGTGGGCCAGGCGCTGGCCAGCTTCGAGCGCACGCTGAGTGCCGCCGGCTCGCCGTTCGACCGCTTCCGCTACCAGGGTGAGGAGTCGGCCTTGGCGCCGGCCGCCAAGCGCGGCCTGCTGCTGTTTCAAGGCCGGGCACAGTGCGCCAGCTGCCATGTGATCGGCCCGGAGCATGCCATATTTACCGACAACCAGTTTCACGGCCTGAGCGTGGGCCTGTCGCGTATCGCGCAGCGCCTGCCGGCGCTCACCACCGGGCTGGTGCAGATGCGCAAGCAGGGCAAGGCGCTGGACCAGGCCGTGCTCAGCGACGAGGATGTGGCCGAACTCGGCCGCTTCGCGGTGACCTTGCAGCCGGCCGACATCGGAAAATTCCGCACGCCCAGCTTGCGCAATGTGGCGCTGACGGCGCCGTACATGCACGACGGCAGCATTGCGACCTTGGAGGAGGCGGTCGAATTGGAGATCTACTACCGCAGCGCCGAGAGCGGACATCCCTTGATCCTGACGCCATTGGAAAAAGCCGACTTGCTGGAATTCCTGCGCGCCCTGGATAGCCCGGCGGCGCGCCGTTTCAGCGCGCCGCCGCCGTCACGGGCACCGGTGCCGTCGCGGGCACCTGCGCGCGGCCGCAAGCAGGATTGAGGCTAGCTCAGCCGGCCTTCGGCTTGAGCGGCGGCTTGACGCCGTCGAGGCCCCACTCGGCCCAGTCGTCGCCGAACAGCTCGACCGGATGCTGCGTTCGGTCCGAACCGTTGCCACAGGCCAGCGAACCGACCGGGCAATACTTGTCGCAACCCCAGCAGATACGCTCGGGGTTCTTGGGGTGGATGGGGAAAATCTTGGCCATGGCAGGTTACCGCTCCGAAAAACTCAGGCTGCTCCGCAGGGCCGCGACGCACGCGGCCGCAAGGCTTGCCTGGACAGGACGATTTTAATCCCAACGGCAATAAGATTCAAATTAAATATATCTTTAACCGGCTGGCGCGCCCTACCCGTTCAGCCGCGCCTTGGTTATTCGCCATGTATGGATCTTCCTGACGCTGTCGGGCATACTACGCAAAAGCAATTTCCATACATCGGAACGAAATGTCACAGGCAACATCCATACAAGAGCAAGAAGACCAGTTCGCTTGGGCAGCGCAATTCAGCCCGCATGGCGGCCCGCGCTACCTGCAAATCGCCGACTTCATCGAGCAGGCCTTGTCCGACGGCCGGCTGGCGCCGGGCGACCGGCTGCCGCCGCAGCGCCTGCTGGCGGCCCGCCTGCGGGTGGACTTGACGACGATCACGCGCGGCTACGACGAAGCCAAGCGGCGCCATCTGCTGGAGGGGCGCGGCGCGCGCGGCACCTACGCGGCGGCGCCCAAGGTCGAGCTGGCGCCGATGCTGGACCTGAGCATGAACATTCCGCCGCCGCCGGCCGGGGTCGATTTCAACGACATGCTGAAACAGGGCCTGGCCCAGGTCTTGATGCGCAGCGACAGCGACATGCTGATGACCTACCACCTGGGCGGCGGCAGCCAGGCCGAGCGGGCCGCCGGCGCCGCCTGGCTGGCGCCGCAGTTCGGCACGCTGGACCCGGAGCATATCGTGGTCTGTCCCGGCGCCCAGAGCGCGCTGGCCGCGCTGATACTGGCGCTGAGCCAGCCGGGCGAGGTGATCCTGGCCGAGCCGACCATCTACCCCGGCCTGCGCACGGCGGCCGAGCAGCTCGGCCGGCGCGTCGTCGCGGTGCCGGCCGACGAGCACGGCATGCTGCCCGACGCCATGGAGTACGCCTGCAACAAGCATGGCGCGCGGCTGGTCTACCTGAATCCGACCTTGCAAAATCCCACCGCGCTGAGCATGCCGGCCGAGCGCCGGCGCGCGCTGGCGGCGGCGGTGCAGCGCTGCGGCGCCAGCATCATCGAGGACGATCCCTACTGGCTGCTGGCGGCCGACGCGCCGCCGCCGCTGGCCCGCCACGCGCCGGCCAAGGTCTGCTACATCGCCACCCTGTCGAAATGCCTGGCGCCCGGCCTGCGCACCGCCTTCGTGCTGCTGCCCGATGCGCTGCTGCGCGAACGCGTATTGAACGCGCTGCGCTCGTTCTCGCTGATGGCGACGCCGCTGGCCACCGCGCTGATGGCGCAATGGATCCATGACGGCACCGCGCAGCAACTGCTGGACGGCGTGCGCCAGGAGGCCCGCGCGCGCCAGCAGCTGGCCCACCAGTTGCTGGCCGGCGGACCGCAAACGCCGGGCGAAGGCATCCATCTGTGGCTGCCCCTGCCCTCCTACTGGACCGCGCGCGAGCTGGCCAACACGGCGCGCGCCGAGGGCTTGTCGGTGACGCCGTCGGGCGCCTTCCAGATCGGCGGCATCGCGCCCAACGCGATCCGCGTCTCCCTGGGCAGCATCCGCGAGCGCGCCCGCTTCGCCGCCGCGCTGCGCAAGCTGTCGCAACTGCTGTCGCGCCGGCCGGCCGGCGGCCAGGTCGTGGTCTGACATCACAGCGCCAGCCGGCCACAAGGAGGTCGGTATTCGCCTGCGCAAGGCGGAAATGAAAAAACCCGCCGAAGCGGGTTTTTAAAATACTGGCGGAGACGGTGAGATTCGAACTCACGATACAGGTATAAGCCGTATGCATCCTTAGCAGGGATGTGCCTTCGGCCACTCGGCCACGTCTCCTAGCTGATTACTCAACTATGTCCACCTCGCCGAACAGCGCTGCAGTAGACGAGCGCAATAGTATAGGCCCGATGCGGATTGGTCAAGACGCCAGGCGATGAAAACGGCACAAATGAAAAACCCGCCGAGGCGGGTTATGCAAAGACAGACCTGGACGGTGAAGCATCATTCATCCGCGCAAGACGGAAATGAAAAAACCCGCCGAAGCGGGTTTTTAAAAATACTGGCGGAGACGGTGAGATTCGAACTCACGATACAGGTATAAGCCGTATGCATCCTTAGCAGGGATGTGCCTTCGGCCACTCGGCCACGTCTCCTAGCTGATTACTCAACTATGTCCACCTTGCAATAAATCGCTGCAGCAGACGACCGTCATAGTATAGGCCGAAGACGAATTGGTCAAGGAACCGGACGGTTTTTTTAAACTTTTTTACGCTCTTTTTATGCTTTTTCCAGCTCGAACGCTTTGTGCAGCGCGCGCACGGCCAGCTCCATGTATTTCTCGTCGATCAGCACGGAAATTTTGATTTCCGAGGTCGAGATCATCATGATGTTGATGCCCTCTTCCGACAGCGTGCGGAACATCTGCGAGGCGACGCCGACGTGGCTGCGCATGCCCACGCCGACCACCGACAGCTTCGACACCTTGGCGTCGCCGGTGATGCTGGCGGCGCCCAGGGCGGCCTTGGTGCCGTTCAGCACGTCCATCGCCTGCGCGTAGTCGTTGCGCGACACGGTGAAGGTGAAATCGGTCTTGCCGTCGACCGACTGATTCTGGATGATCATGTCGACTTCGATGTTGGCATCGGCCACCGGGCCGAGGATGTGGTAGGCCACGCCCGGACGGTCGGGCACGCCGAGCACGGTGATTTTGGCCTCGTCGCGATTAAACGCGATACCGGAGATGACTGCTTGTTCCATGTGTGTATCTTCCTCAAACGAAATCAGGGTACCCGAGTTGGCTTCGATCTCCAGATCGAGCATCGGGTCGGTCAGCGACGACAGGACGCGGGTCGGCACGCGGTAGTTGCCGGCGAATTCCACCGAGCGGGTTTGCAGCACTTTCGAGCCCAGCGAGGCCAGTTCCAGCATTTCCTCGAAGGTGATGGCCTTCAGGCGGCGCGCTTCGGAGACCACCCGCGGGTCGGTGGTGTAGACGCCGTCGACGTCGGTGAAGATCAGGCACTCGGCCGCCTTCATGGCGGCGGCGATCGCCACGGCGGAGGTGTCGGAACCGCCCCGGCCCAGGGTCGAGATGTTGCCGTGGTCGTCGACGCCCTGGAAGCCGGTGATGATGACGATCTTGCCGGCGTCGAGGTCGCGCCGCACCTTCTCGTCGTCGATCGACTGGATGCGCGCCTTGGTGAAGGCGGAGTCGGTTTTAATCGCCACTTGCCAACCGGCGTAGGACACCGCTTGTTTGCCGATCGCCAGCAGGGCCATCGACAGCAGGCCGACCGAGACCTGCTCGCCGGTCGAGGCGATCATGTCCAGCTCGCGCGGATCGGGTTGTTCCTGGATCTGCTTGGCCAGACCGATCAGGCGGTTGGTCTCGCCGGACATGGCCGACGGCACCACGACGATTTGATGTCCCGCGTCATGCCACTTGGCGACACGCTGCGCTACGTTCTTGATGCGATCCGTCGAACCCATCGACGTACCGCCGTATTTATGCACGATTAAAGCCATAACAGTGAGTATTCCGCTCAATTAGGTGTAAAAGGAACCCTTAACTCTACATGCTGCACTGCATAATAACAAGTCAAAAAAGTCATAAACTCATACAGTCTCGGCATATGCTCATACCCGATTGGCGGGGCGGCAAATTGTCTAGACAGCCTGCCAGCGCAGGCGGTATCGCGTTTCGCCCTCGCTCACCAAGTGGTGGCAATCCATGCCGACGCCGGCGGCGAACAGCAACCGCTTGCGGCTGCTGACCACGGGTAAACGGGTTCTTTCCCAAGCCGGAACATTGCAAGCTTGATAGTGGTATTTCAGTCCACGGGTCGAGCGGTTGTGCGCCAGCTTGAGCCGCTCGCCACCCTGGCGGAAGTCGATGACGAGTTCCTGGCCGCGCAGCCAGTCGGCCGCCAGGCCCTCCTCGGCCGGATCAAAATACAACACCCCGCCATAGGCCGGGAAGGCCAGCTCGGCCTCGCCGTTCCAGCGGAAGGCCTGGCCGTCCTTGATGTCGGACTCGTCGACGCGGGTGCCCTCCAGCTCGGCCAGCTTGGGCGTCAGGTACAGGCGGTCGCGGTGGCGCCGCACGTGGCAGTCGGGATGGGTGACCAGCAACTGGGCGTCGTGGCGCGCCTCGACCAGCTGGGTCAGCATCTCGGCCAGCCAGGCGGTGGTGGGCATGCGCAGGCGCCGCGTGGCGAACCAGTGGCGCAGCAGGTTGTAGGCGCGGTCGCTGCTCATGGCGCGCAGCTTGGCGACGTCGAGGCAGTCGCCGTCCAGGCAGGCGGCCAGGTCCTGCTCGGCCAGCTCGGTGAGCAGGCGTTGGGCCGACTGGGCGTGCTGGGCGCTGCGCGCGAAGCGCTCCTGGAAACCGGGGAAGGCCTGCGCCAGCGCCGGCATCACCTGGTGGCGCAGCGCGTTGCGGGCGAAGCGCGGGTCGTGGTTGGACTCGTCGTCGACGAAGGCGATATGCTGCGCCGCCACATATTCGGCCAGTTGCTGGCGCGAGGCGGCCAGCAGCGGACGCGCCATCACCAGCGCCGGATTGGCCAGCAACTCGGGCGCGGCGTTGGCCGCGTCCATGCCGGACAGGCCGGCCGGGCCGGAGCCGCGCAGCAGCTGCAGCAGCACCGTCTCGGCCTGGTCGTCGCGGTGGTGGGCGGTCAGCAGCAAGGTCGCGCCGTGCGCCGCGCACAGCGCGCCCAGCGCGGCGTAGCGGCTCTTGCGGGCGGCCGCCTCGGTGCCGCTCTTGCGCGGCTCGTCCAGCACGACGCGGCGCGCCTCGAAGCGCACGCCCAGCGCGGCGCAGGCTTGCTCACAGTGGGCCAGCCAGGCGTCGGCGTTGGGACTCAGGCCGTGGTGGACGTGGAAGGCGTACAGCTCGATGCCGTTGGCGCCGGCGTAGGCGTGCGCCAGGTGCAGCAGGGCCGAGGAGTCGAGGCCGCCGCTCAGCGCGATGGCCAGACGGCTGCCGGCGCCCTGCCCGGCCGCCGCCAGCGCCTGGGCGAAGTTCGACTCCAGGCTGGGGATTTGTTGCTTCTTCAATTGCTGCTCCAATGAAAAAACCGGGAGCAGATCGGAGGCGTAGGCCCCGGTCTGATCCCGGTCTTGGTCGGCGCGCAGGTTTGCCGGCTGGAACCCAAGACCGCAATCCGGGGTCGGACCCGCTGGGTCCGACCCCGGCTCCACGCCTCGGGGTTTGGCCGGCGCCGCCGGCGCCCTGGTTTTACTGTCGCCGGATTACTCCTGCGGCGTGGTTTCCTTGAACTTGCCGTAGCTCATCAGCTTGTCGTGGCGGGCTTCCAGCAGGTCCTTGGTCTTCATGCCGTGGAACTGGCGCAGCGAGTCGGCCAGCGCGCGCTTGAGCAGCGTGGCCATCTGTTTCGGATCGCGGTGGGCGCCGCCCAGCGGCTCGCTGACGATCTTGTCGATCAGGCCCATCGCCTTCAGGCGGTGCGCGGTCAGACCCAGCGCCTCGGCGGCGTCGGAGGCGCGCTCGGCGGTCTTCCACAGGATCGAGGCGCAGCCCTCGGGCGAAATCACCGAGTAGGTGGCGTATTGCAGCATCAGCACGGCGTCGCCCACGGCGATCGCCAGCGCGCCGCCGGAGCCGCCTTCGCCGATGATGGTGGCGATCAGCGGCACCTTCAGTTCGGCCATCACGTACAGGTTGTGGCCGATCGCCTCGGACTGGCCGCGCTCCTCGGCGTCGATGCCGGGGAAGGCGCCGGGCGTGTCGACGAAGGTGAAGATCGGGATGCCGAATTTTTCGGCCAGCTTCATCAGGCGCATCGCCTTGCGGTAGCCTTCCGGTTTCGGCATGCCGAAGTTGCGCAGCGCGCGCTCCTTGGTGTCGCGGCCCTTCTGATGGCCGATGACCATGCAGGCCTGGCCGTTGAAACGGGCCAGACCGCCGACCATCGACAGGTCGTCGGCGTAGCTGCGGTCGCCGTGCAGCTCGTGGAAGTCGGTGAAGATCTCGTTGACGTAGTCCATCGTGTACGGCCGCTGCGGGTGGCGCGCGATCTGTGCGACCTGCCACGGCGTCAGCTTGGCGTAGATGTCTTTGGTCAGTTGCTGGCTCTTCTTGGCCAGGCGGTCGATCTCCTCGGAGATGTCGACGGCCGAATCGTCTTGCACGAAACGCAGCTCTTCGATCTTGGAATCGAGTTCCGCGATCGGTTGCTCAAAATTGAGGAAAGTCGTTTTAGTCATTGTACCTCCGTATTTGTTCTCAGCCGTCCCCGCCCCGCCCGGGGAAGGGGCGGCGCGGGGCGGCGATTAATATTGCGCTATTCTACCGGAAGCGGGTCCAGACTCCGCCATAAGTACCAGGTGGCGACGGTGCGCCAGGGTTCCCAGTTGGCGGAGACCTCGCGCGCATCGCTGCGCGAGACCGGCTCGCCGGAGAAGTAATTGACGCTGATGCCCTGGATCAAACCGGGGTCGTCGAGCGGCAGCACGTTCGGCCGGAGCAGATTAAATATCAAAAACATCTCCGCTGTCCAGCGTCCGATGCCGCGGATTTGCACCAGTTCGGCGATGACGGCTTCGTCGTCCATCTGGTCCCACTGGTTGGCGTGCACCCGCTTGGCCTTGAAATGCTCGGCCAGGTCGATGATGTATTCGGTCTTGCGCTTGGACAGGCCGCAGGCCGACAGCTGCTCGACGCCGGCCTTGAGCACCTGCGCCGGCGTGCACTTCGGACAGGCCAGCAGCAGCTTGTGCCAGGCGGCGTCGGCCGCCTTGGTGGTCACCTGCTGGCCGACGATGGAACGCGCCAAGGTAGTAAACGGGTCGCCGTGGCCGACCAGGTGCAGGTCGCCAAATTGCGGGATCAGCTTCTTCATGATGCGGTCCCGCTTCATGAGTTCGATCTTGGCCTGTTCCCAGTAGGGTGGCACGGCCACCACCAGCGGGACGGCGGCGCCGTCGCTTACCTTGGAGAGGGCCATCATGCGCGGCGCCAGTTGGTGCTGCCGTCGGGTTTGTCTTCGAGGATGATGCCGGCCGCCAGCAGCTCGGCGCGGATGGCGTCGGACTGGGCGAAGTCGCGCGCCTGCTTGGCCGCCGCGCGGCGCGCGATGGCCTCGACGATGGCGCCGTCGGCCGAGGTGTCGGCCGCGCCGACCGCCGCCTGGCGGAACTCCTGCGGCGTGCGGGCCAGCAGGCCGATCACGCCGGCCAGGCCCTTGAGTTGGCGCGCCACCAGCGGCGACTTCGACTTGTTCAATTCGCTGACCAGGTCGAACAGCGCGGCCAGCGCCACCGGGGTGTTGAAGTCGTCGTTCATCGCCTCGGCGAAGCGCACCGCGTGCGGCTCGCTCCAGTCGAGCGCGGCGCCGTCGCCGTCCACGCCGTCGAGCGCGGTGTACAGGCGGGTCAGGGCGACGCGGGCGTCGTCCAGGTGGGCGTCGGAATAGTTCAGCGGGCTGCGGTAGTGGGCGCGCAGGATGAAGAAGCGCACCACCTCGGCGTCGTATTTTTTCAGCACGTCGCGGATGGTGAAGAAGTTGCCCAGCGATTTGGACATCTTCTCGTTGTCGACCCGCACGAAGCCGTTGTGCAGCCAGTAGTTGACCATGCTGTGGCCGAAGGCGCCCTCGGACTGGGCGATCTCGTTCTCGTGGTGCGGGAACTGCAGGTCGGCGCCGCCGCCGTGGATGTCGAACTGCTCGCCGAGCAGCGCGCAGGACATCGCCGAGCACTCGATGTGCCAGCCCGGGCGGCCCTTGCCCCACTTGGAGTCCCACTTGACCTCGTCCGGCTCGGACTCCTTGGACGACTTCCACAGCACGAAATCGAGCGGGTCGCGCTTGCCGGTGTTGACGTCGACGCGCTCGCCGGCGCGCAGGTCGTCGAGCGACTTGCCGGACAGGCGGCCGTAGTTGGCGAAGTTGCGCACGGCGTAGTTGACGTCGCCGTCGCTGCCCTGGTAGGCCAGCTCGCGCCGTTCCAGCGTTTCGATCAGCGCCAGCATCTGCGGCACGTATTCGGTGGCGCGCGGCACGTGGGTGGGCGCCAGGATGCCCAGCGCGCCGGTGTCCTCGTCCATGTATCGGGTGAAGCGGGAGGTCAGCTGCGAGATGGTCTCGCCGTTTTCCACCGCGCGCTTGATGATCTTGTCGTCGATGTCGGTGATGTTGCGCACGTAGGTGACGTCGTAGCCGGAGGTCTGCAACCAGCGGTAGACCACGTCGAAGGCCATCATCATGCGGGCGTGGCCGATGTGGCAGTAGTCGTAGATGGTCATGCCGCACACATACATGCGGACCTTGCCCTCTTCGATCGGTACGAAAACCTGCTTGTCACGCGCCAGCGTGTTGTAAATCTTTAAATTGCTCATCGGACTCTTGCGTATTGGTAGGGGCCGGCGGCCAGGCAATACGAGGACCGGGCGCAGACACCCTGGGGATGCCGCGCCTGGACTTCTTCGTGTGCGCCGTGGAAACTGACAGACCCTCGGGTATCTAGTTCTTCTTTGTTAGAATGAAACTTCTCGGACAAGTATAGCATTGATAAAATCCGCACTGGCCCGATATAACTTAGGATTTTTTGAACGGCAAACGAATTTTCATTTCTTTGCCGCTCCCCCATCTACCTCGCCAAGGAAGCAATAATGCACCAAACCGCGCCGCGCCGCCTGTCCTTTCTGACCAAATTCTTCAGCCTGTTCGCCGGCGCCACCCTGTCCGGCGCCGTGTTGGCGGCCGGCGCCGCCGCCACGGCGGCCCCGGCCACGCCCCAGGTCGCGCTGAAAACCAGCATGGGCGAGATCGTCCTTGAGCTCGACCCGGCCAAGGCGCCCAAGACGGTCGACAACTTCCTGCAGTACGTCAAGAGCGGCCACTACAAGGGCACCCTGTTTCACCGCGTCATCGACGGCTTCATGATCCAGGGCGGCGGCTTCGACGAGAAGCTCAAGCAGAAGCCGACCCGGCCGCCCGTCAAGAACGAGGCGCAGAACGGCCTGGTCAACGCGCCCTACACCATCGCCATGGCGCGCACCGGCGACCCGCACTCGGCCACCGCGCAGTTCTTCATCAACGTGGCCGACAACGAAATGCTCAACTACCCGGGCCGCGACGGCTTCGGCTACACGGTGTTCGGCAAGGTCATCAAGGGCCAGGAAGTGGTCGACAAGATCAAGGGCACCCTGGTCGACGACAAGGGCATGTTCCAAAACCTGCCGGTGACGCCGGTGGTGATCCAGTCGGCGACGATTTTGAAGACGCCGATCCAGCCGAAACTGTAAAATAGCGCCTTGGCTGCGGCCGCGCCGCGCGCGCGGCCCGCGATTGACCATCGAACAACACACACTAGGATCATTATGACAACCGTTATCATCACCACCAATCTGGGCAAGTTCACTGCCGTTCTGGACGCGGAAAAAGCGCCAAAAACGGTTGAGAACTTCCTGTCGTACATGAACGCCGGCCACTACGCCAACACCATCTTCCACCGCGTGATGGGTGACTTCATGATCCAGGGCGGCGGTTTCGCACCGGGCATGAAACAAAAATCGGCCGACACCACGGTCGAAAACGAAGCCAAGAACGGCCTGAAAAACGACACCTACACCTTGGCCATGGCGCGTACCTCGGACCCGCATTCGGCCTCGGCGCAGTTCTTCATCAACGTGAAAAACAACAGCTTCCTCGACTACCCCGGCCAGGACGGCTGGGGCTACGCCGTGTTCGGCAAAGTCACCGAAGGCACCGAAGTGGTCGACGCGATCCGCAAAGTCAAAACCGGCCGCAGCGGCATGCACTCCGACGTGCCGGTCGAGGACGTGGTCATCGAATCGATCGAACTGGCGGCGTAAGTTAGCGCCAGTAGCGAATTCCGCTAAGTTAAGCAAACCCAAAGGCATAGAGCCGGGGGGGGGGGGGGGGG
>NZ_JAEMNU010000123.1:37076-45925 GCF_016461825.1 Rugamonas violacea
CCCCCCCCGGCTCTCCGCCTTTGGGTGGTTTTAGTCGCCGCCAGCGCCTTGACTTCAGTAGCACTAGTACACGGCCGCATACGCGGCTTGCTTATCCGCCCACCACTTTCCACGGCGGCCGGGTATTGTTGAAGGAATCAGGAATGACAATGCCTGACAAGCGCGTCCTCGCGCTGTTTATCTCCGACCTGCATCTGCAAGCGTCGCACCACCACACCACCGAGGCCTTCCTGCGCTTCCTGCAACAGCAGGCGATGCGGGCGCGCGAGCTGTATCTGCTCGGCGACCTGTTCGAATACTGGGCCGGCGACGACGACCTCGACGCGCCCTACCACCAAGCCATCGTCCAGGCGCTGCGCCAAGTCAGCGACGCCGGCGTCAAGCTGTACTGGATCGCCGGCAACCGCGACTTCCTGGTCGGCGCGCCGCTCGCCGCCGCCGCCGGCATGACGCTGCTGCCCGAGATCCACGTCGCCACCATCGGCGGCCTGCGCGTCGCGCTGCTGCACGGCGACGCCCAGTGCACCGAGGATGTCAACTACATGGCCTTCCGCGCCCAGGTGCGCCAGCCGGCCTGGCAGGCGCAGTTCCTGGCGATGCCGCTGGCGCAGCGCAAGGCGATCATCGCCGGCATGCGCGAGAACAGCCGCAAGGACCAGGGCAACAAGAGCTACGAGATCATGGACGTGACGCCGCAGGCGATCGCCGAGGTGTTCGCCCAGACCGGCAGCGACGTCATGATCCACGGCCACACCCACCGCCCCGCCCTGCACAGGGTTGGCGCCACGCGCCGCTACGTGCTGCCGGACTGGGAGCCGGATGCGACACCGCCGCGCGGCGGCTGGATCGCCATCGACGCCAGCGGCGCCGTCAGCCGGTACGACCTCGGCGGCGCTACGCTGGCCTAGGCGCCGGCGCAAGCCAGCGCCCGCAGCCCACCCGCAGCTCAACCACGAATCTGCGCGAAGGCCGCGTTCAGACGGCGCAACAGCGCCTGGTTGATCTCGCGCGTGTGGCGGTTCCACCGATCGATGGTCGGCAGCAGCTCGGCGCGCAGCTGCGCGGCCAAGACCTGCTCGCCGGCGCTCACCGCCCAGATCAAACATTCGGCGCGCGCGGCAAAGCTGCCAAAACGCGCCACGGCGAACTCAAATTCGGCCTTCGCCTCGGCTTGGCGGCCAGCGCCGGCCAGCGCCTGGGCCAGCAACAGCGAGACCTGCTCGGCGCGGAAATTGGCGTCGGCCTGACGGATCTGCTGCAGGTGCGCGACCGCCGCGCCGCTACGGGCGCAAGCGAAGTTGGCGCGCGCCGCGCCGAAGCGTATCTCCAGATCGCCGGCGAACGGCCCTTGCAGGCCGGCCTCGTAGGTGTTGGCCGCCTCGGCGGCATCGCCCGCCTCCAGTTGGGCGGCGGCCAGGCGCATCTGATTCTGCGCCGTCGGCGTGTAGTCGAAGGCGGCGCGCGCCTCGCGCAGTTCGCGGCTCGGGTCCAGCGTCTTGACGGCCACTTTGGCCACCTTGCGCGCGCCGTGCTGCCAGCCGGAACCCGGCAGGTAGATGGCGAAGAAGTACACCACGCTACCGAGCAGCGGGAAGGAGAACAAAATCAACAGCCAGTACAGCTGCTGCCCGTTGCGGATCGCGTGGATGGCGAAAAACAGCGCCACCAGTACGTGCAATCCAATGCCAAAAATCGCCATGCCTGCTCCAAAAATCTAATCAATGAGGCGGATTGTAGAAGCTGCGGCCGCACGCGGCAAGCCTACAAGCGGCGCGGTAAGCGCCGCTTAAGGATAGCCACCCCGGGCCGTCGTCTTAAGGTGCCGGCGCCAGCGTCACCACCAGCCCGCCGGGCTTGGTGCTGATGCCGGTCAGCTCGAACTGCACGCCGCCGTAACGCAGGTCCTCCGGGCGGAAACGATATACCGGAATATCCCTGGCCACCAGCTCGGCCAGCAGTTTGCCGGCCGGCGCCAGCTTGTACTGATAGTCATTGTCCAGCTGGCGGAACATGAAGCGATCGATGCGGGCATCGCGCAACATCACCGCATTGTGTGCGCGGTCGACCTGCAAACGGCCGGAGACCAGCATATTGCCCTGCCAGGACTGGCGACCGAGCAGCGGCGAGACGGCCGTGTCAAGCTCCAGCGAGATGCAATCGGCGCAGTCGAGAATGTCCAGGCGCGGGCGGCTCAACTCGACGTCGAAAATGGCCAGCACGCGCTGGCGCAGCGGGAAGCGTTTGTCCAGGCCCTGCTGCAGGCGCTCCAGCGGCAGCTCGACCTGGCGCGGGCCGATCAGCGTCGAGCACGAGGCCAGCAGCGTGGCCGCCAGCGCGGCCAGGCCGAGCCGTTTGCGGCGCGATGAAAAGAGATGAATGCCGTTCATTGAATTCCTTGTGAAACCGCTGTGGCGCGGTTGCCGCAAAGTCTACTCGATTTCCCAGCGGCAGGCATGCCACGGCCCCCTCGCACCCCGCTATCAAAAAAACACTTGATTTTGCCAATCCTAGTGTTATAGTTCACTACAACACCACTTCGTTATATCACCAAGGGGGAGACATGAATGTCCGAATCAACAGCACAGCAGCCGGGGAGCAGCAACCATGACCATGGGCTGGAATGACAATGCGCCGATCTACCGCCAGCTCAAGGAGCGGGTGATCGGCATGATGCTCGACGGCTTGCTCAAGCCGGGCGACGCACTACCGTCGGTACGCCAGATCGCGGCCGACTTCCAGCTCAACCCGATCACCGTATCGCGGGCCTACCAGGAGCTGGTCGACGAAACCTTAGTAGAAAAACGGAGAGGATTGGGTATGTATATGACAGACGGCGCCCGCGACAAGCTGCTGGCCACGGAACGCGAGCGTTTCCTGCGCGAGGAGTGGCCGGCGATGATAGAACGCATCCGCCGCCTCGGCCTGGACCTGCAACAACTGCTGCAGGCGACCCAGCCGGGCCAAGCGGCGACGGGAGGTGCGGCATGAACGCCATCGTCTCCGCCAGCAATCTGAGCAAGCGCTACGGCAAGGAACTGGCGCTCGACCAGGCCAGCTTCGACATCCAGCCCGGCCGCATCGTCGGCCTGATCGGCCCCAACGGCTCGGGCAAGACCACCACGCTCAAAGCCATGCTGGGCCTGACCCAGTTCGACGGCCAGATGAGCGTGCTGGGGCTGGACCCGCGCACCCAGCGCGACGAGTTGATGCGCGACGTCTGCTTCATCGCCGACGTCGCCATCCTGCCGCGCTGGTTGAAGGTCAAGGACGCCGTCGATTTCGTCGCCGGCGTGCACCCGCGCTTCGACCGCGACAAGGCCGAGCGCTACATCGCCCACACCAAGCTGGCGCCGAACATGAAGGTCAAGGCCATGTCCAAGGGCATGGTGGTGCAGCTGCACCTGGCGCTGGTGATGGCCATCGACGCCCGCCTGCTGGTGCTCGACGAGCCGACCCTGGGCCTGGACATCCTGTACCGCAAGCAGTTCTACCAGAACCTGCTGGAGGACTATTTCGACGAGGGCAAGACCATCCTCATCACCACCCACCAGATCGAAGAGGTCGAGCACATCCTGACCGACCTGCTGTTCATCCGCGACGGCAAGATCACCTTGTCGGCCTCGATGGAGGAGATCGGCGAGCGCTTCACCGAGGTGATGGTCGAGCCACCCTACACCGTCGCCGCCACCGCGCTGCAGCCGCTCAGCCAGCGCACCGTGTTCGGCAAGTCCGTGATGCTGTTCGACGGCGTGGCGCGCAGCCAGCTGGCCGTCTTCGGCGAAACCCGCACCCCCAGCGTCGCCGACCTGTTCGTCGCGACCATGAAAGGAAGCTACGCATGAAAACGATGACATGGTTGATCAAGCGCGAATTGTGGGAACACAAGGGCATGCTGGTGTGGGCGCCGGCCGTGGTCGGCGCGCTGATCACCGCCTTCACCGCGCTGGTGCTGTTGTACAGCAGTAGCGGCAACATCGACATCAATGGCGAGTCGATCACCCTGGGCATGATCGACGCCACGCCGGCGATGCGCGCCAAGATCCTCGACGTGCTGGCGCACGGCTACATCGCCACCGCCGCACCGGTGCTGTTGATGCTCGGCTTCATGGTGTTCTTCTACTGCCTCGGCGCGCTGTATGACGAGCGGCGCGACCGCAGCCTGCTGTTCTGGAAGTCGCTGCCGGTGTCGGACCGCACCACGGTGCTGTCCAAGCTGCTGCTGGCGCTCGGCGTGGCGCCGCTGGTGGTCGCCGTGATCGGCGCGCTGGCCGCGCTGGCGGTGCTGCTGATGATCTGCACGGCGGCCGCCTTCAAGGGATTGAACCTGTTCGGCCCGCTGCTGATGTCGCCCGCCCTGTACCTGGCGCCGCTGCAGCTGCTGGCGCTGCTGCCGGTGTACGCGCTGTGGGCGCTGCCGACGGTGGCCTGGCTGCTGCTGGTGTCGAGCTGGGCGCGCTCCAAGGTGTTCCTGTGGGCGGTCGGCGCGCCCCTGCTGACGATAATGCTGGCCAAGTGGGCCAACCACGCCTTCAACCTGGAGTGGAACATCGACTGGCTGGTGCAGCTGGTGGTGGGTCGCATGCTGTTGGGCGTGGCGCCCGGCTCCTGGCTGGTGGTCGAGCAGGTCGACCCGGTCCTGCTGCTGGCCGGCGACGGCCATCGCGCCGACCTGGGCAACATCCTCGGCCAATCCTGGGGTACCCTGGCCCATGCCAATGTGTGGATCGGCGTCGCCGCCGGCGTGGCGATGCTCGCCGGCGCGGTCTGGCTGCGCCGCCGCCGCGAAGAGGGCTGATGGCCACGGGCGTCCGGCCAGCAAGCCGGCGCCCGCCCCCGCGGCACAGTGCCCCTCCCCTCCACTTTTTGCCAGGAACGCCATGACCACACTCCCCGCCCTGCTTGCCGCCGCGCTGCTGCTGGCGACCACCAACGGCATGGCGCAAACGCCGGCGCCCGTGCCGGCCCCATTGGACGCGCAAGCAGCGCCATTGCGTTGCGGCGCCACGCCGCAGGCCGTCAACGAAGCCGGCTACGTGGCCATCGGCGGCATCGCGCAGTGGGTCACCATCAAGGGCGCCAGCTGCGCCAATCCGGTCATCCTGGTGGTCCACGGCGGCCCGGGCAATCCGCTCAGTCCCTATGCCGATGCGCTCTACGGCGCCTGGCAGAAGGACTACACGCTGGTGCAGTGGGACCAGCGCGGTGCCGGCAGGACCTATGGCAAGAACCGGCCGGCCGAAGACCAGGCGCTGACGGCGACCCAGCTGCGCGACGACGGTCTGGCGCTGGCCGCCTTCCTGAGCGGCCACCTGGGCCAGCGCAAGCTGATCCTGATGGGCGGCTCCTGGGGCTCCTACCTGGCCGTCAGCATGGCCAAGGCCAGGCCCGAGCTATTCCACGCCTATCTCGGCGCGGCGCAACTGGTCAATTCGACGGAAAACATGCGCACCAGCCGGGAGGCCTTGCTGGCACTGGCGCGCGGCGCCGGCGACAGCGCCAGCGTGGCCAAGCTGGAAGCGCTGGGCGCGCCGCCGTGGCGCGATCCGCGCAGCTTCGGCGTGCTGCGGCGGATCGACCGCGAGTACGAGGCGCTGGTCACCGAACCGGCGCCGGCGGCCTGGTGGCAACGCGCCGCCGACTACCGGCTGGCGCAGGACCTGGCCGACGACGAGGCCGGCGAGGACTACTCCTACCTGCAATTCGTCGGCCGCAACGGCGACGGCATGTTCGCCCAGGTCGACCTGGCCGCGCTCGGCGGCGACTTCGCGCTGCCCTTCTTCATCGTCCACGGCGCCGAGGACTTGTTGACCACGCCGGCCGTGGCGCGGCGCTACTTCGACAGCATCCGCGCGCCGCAGAAACAATTCGTGCTGCTGCCGCGCAGCGGCCACGACCCCAACCAGGCCCTGCTCGACGCCCAGCTCAAACTGCTCAACGAGCGCATCCGTCCGTTGACAAAATAAGCCGCCGGCGGCCGCCGCCCGATGCCGCCGGCAGACCGGGTTTGAGAAAACCACCATCACATCCATTACAATGATGCATTATTTGCGGCCGGTAATCGGCGGCCGCCGCCGCATCATTGATCGCCACTATGTCCTTCCTCAAGAAACACCTGCTGCATCTGCTGTTCGACAAGTCCAAGAAAGTTCCCTTCGATCCGAGCAAGATTAAAAAAATGCTCATCTTGCGCAACGACCGCATCGGCGACATGATCGTCTCGACGCCCCTGCTGCGCGAACTGAGGAACGCCTACCCGGACCTGCAGATCGACGTCGCCGCCAGCAGTGTCAACGAGACGGTGATCCGCGCCTGTCCGCACGTGTCGAACATCCTGATCTGGGACCGGGGCAACGGGCTCGACACCTTGAAGATCGTGCTCGGCATCCGGCGCCAGCGCTACGACGTCATCTTCAGCACCAGCAACATCTTCTCGATCCCCTGGCTGGCCCGACTCAAGCTGCTCGGCGCCAAGCATCTGATCGGCTTCAACATCAAAAAATACGGCACCGGCACACACCGGCTCGGCATGTACGACTACACGGTCGACTGCAACCGCGACCGCCACATCCTGGAGAGTTATTTTTCCGCGCTGAAGAATTTCGGCCTGAAGGAGGCCAACCCGCGCTACGAATTGTTCGGCGTCGAACAACTGCCGGCCGGCCCGCGCGACTTCCTCGCCGAGCTGAAGCGGCGCCACAAGGGCATCGTCTGCTTCAACTACCAGGGCAGCATGGCCAACCGCACCATCAGCAGCGACGACGCGGTGGCGCTGTGCCGCGCGCTGGCCGACAAGTACCGCGACCGCGCCGTGCTGGTGATCCATCCGCCGGGCGACCGCGCGCGCGCCGAAGGCATCGTCGCCGCCGTGCAACGCGACAACGTCCAACTATCCTTCGCCACCTCCAGCATCCTTGAATTGGCGGCGCTGATCGAGCAGTGCGAGCTGGTCATTTCGCCGGACACGGCGGTGATCCACCTGGCCTCGGCCTACAACAAGAAGGTGCTGGGCTTTTACATCAACACCGACAACCACCGCTGGTTCTATCCGATGTGCGACCACTTCCGCATCGTGCTGTCGAAGACCGAGCACATCGGCGCCATCGACCAGCAGGCCAGCCTGCACGCCTTCGACGAGCTGATGGCCTGCTAAGTCGTTCCCGCGCAGGCGGGAACCCATGCCCCGCATGCGTTCCCCCCATGCCCCGCATGCGTTCCCCCCATGCTTCGCCGGCGTTCCCGCCATACTGCGGCTGCGTTCCCGCGTCCGCCACATTCTGCCTAACTGGTGCGTACCGTTACTCGAACTGCTGGCGGAACGCCGACAACTGCTCGCGCAGATCGTCAACATCGCGGCGCAACAGCGCCACCTCCTGCTCCAGCTGACCGACCCGGCCGCCCTGCTGCGGCGCCGACACCGAACCGGCATAACCGGCCGCCGTCTCCTCGCGCGCCAAGGCCTCTTCGCCGCCCAACAGCTGGCCATAGCGCGGCTCCTTGGTACCGGGCGCCAGCGCCAAGCGGGCCACCAGCGGCGGATACTTGTCGATCAAAAATTGCAGGCCCAGCTCGACGTCGCCCACCGTCTTGAACTCGTGCAGGCGGCCGGTGCGGGTGCGGATCTCGCCGGCCGTCTGCAGGCCGCGCAACATCAGCGTGCTCAGAATGGCCAGCTTGTCCTGCTCCAGCGACCACTTGATGCGCATGCGGTGCTCGTACTTGGTGACGCGGGCGCCGGCCTGGGTGATGCCGTTGACGTACTTGCGCTGCATCAGCCGCTGCAGCACCTCGGCCACGGTCTCCTCCGACAGCGCCATCACCGGGTCGCGGCTGGACAACTGGTTGCAGCCGTTGGTGATGGCGTTGAGCGACAAGGGATAGTTGTCCGGCGTGGTCGCCTCCTTCTCGGCCAGCACGGCCAACACGCGGATTTCAAACGGGTCCAATACCGCAGTGCCCTCGGGCGACGATTCCATATTCATACGCAGATCCTTAGTCGACTAGCTTGTTGAGTTGTACGGAATCAAATTTATCACATTCGGCCATGCCCTGGCAGCTCAGGCCGGCCGCCTGCATGGCCGTCAGGATGCGCTCGATCTGCCGCTCCTGGCTGGCGGCGTGGTCGATCAGGCCGCGCAGCGCCTTCGACAAGGGGTCGTCGCCGTTCGGCGTGACGCCATAGGCGGCGAACAGCTGGGCGCCGCTGCCGGCCACGCCGGCATCCTTCTGCACGATGTGGGCCGGGTTGCCGACCGCCGTGGCGCCGGCCGGCAGCGGCTTGAGCAGCACGGCGTTGGAGCCGACCTTGGCGAACTCGCCGACGGTGAAGCCGCCCAGCACCTTGGCGCCGGCGCCGACGATGACGCCGCGCGCCAACGTCGGGTGGCGCTTGGCGCCGCTGTTGAGCGAGGTGCCGCCCAGGGTGACGCCCTGGTAAATGGTGCAGTCATCGCCGACCACGGCGGTCTCGCCGATGACCACGCCGAAGCCGTGGTCGATGAAGACGCGGCGGCCGATGCTGGCGCCGGGGTGGATCTCGATGCCGGTGACGATGCGCGCCAGGTAGCTGATGAAGCGGCCGCCCCACTTCAGGCCGTGGTGCCAGCACCAGTGCGCCCAGCGGTGCATGACGATGGCCTGCAGGCCGGGGTAACAGCTCAGCACTTCCCAGGCGTTGCGGGCGGCGGGATCGCGTTCGATGATGCTCTGAATGTCTTGGCGCAAATGGTGGAACATGGCGTGCACAGGTGGGGCGGCCGATGGCTAGATGGTAGCGCATCCGCGCGGGGTTTGCTGGGAGGGAGGGGCCGCTGGTGTCAGCCAACCCCAGAGACAAGGCCGGGGTCGGACCC
>NZ_JAEMNU010000123.1:45930-90912 GCF_016461825.1 Rugamonas violacea
CCCGCCGGGTCCGACCCCAGGTTCACGCCGCTGGGGTGGGTTCAAGTCAGCGGCAAGCCGGCCGGGAGCCGGCGCGGCGGGGCTGGCCTTAGCCTTCTTTGGCCATGCGCTGGCGGCGCGCTTCGTACAGACAGACGCCGGAGGCGACCGAGACGTTCAGGCTTTCGACCGAACCGAACATCGGAATGCTGACCAGCATGTCGCAGGTCTCGCGGGTCAGGCGGCGCATGCCCTCGCCTTCCGAACCCATGACCAGGGCGGTCGGGCCGGTGAAGTCGGCTTCGTACAGGCCTTTGTCGCCGTCGTCGGAAGTGCCGATCAGCCAGATGTCGCGGTCCTTCAGGTCGCGCAGGGTGCGCGCCAGATTCGTCACGGTGATGTAGGGCACCGTCTCGGCGGCGCCGCTGGCGACCTTGGCGGCGGTGGCGTTGAGGCCGACGGCGCGGTCCTTCGGCACGATGACGGCGTGGGCGCCGACACCGTCGGCGACGCGCAGGCAGGCGCCCAGGTTGTGCGGATCGGTGATGCCGTCGAGGACCAGCAGCAGCGGCGGGCCGTCGATGGCGTCGAGCAGCTCGTCGAGGTTGCGCGCCAGCGCCAGTTCGGAGGCGAAGGCGATCACGCCCTGGTGGCGGCGGGTGCCGACGATCTTGTCCAGACGCGAGGAGTCGACCGGCATGACGCGCACGCCCAGGGTCTTGGCGTTGGCCACCAGATCCTGCATGCGGCGGTCGCTACGGGTCGCATCGATGAAAATTTCTTCCACCGACGAGGCCTCATGACGCAAACGCGAGGTCACCGCATGGAAACCAAAAATCATTTTATTCTTCATTTATCGCTTCTTCTTACCAGATTTTGAGACAGGCTTCGCTGCTCGGGGTGCTACCGCGGCACCCGCCGCGGCATTTGACTTGCGGCCGCCGTCGGCCTTGGCCACGCTCTTGGCCGGCGCCTTGGGCACGGCCTTGGCTTTGGAACCGGCCCCGGCCTTGGCCTTGGCGGCCGGCGCGGGCTGGGCCGGCGCCGGCTGGGCCTGCGGCTGGCTGGTCTTGATTTCGTGGCGCGACTGGGTCTGCGGACCCGGCTTGATATTGGTCCGGCCGGAACCGTTGCTGTTCTTGCCGTTGCGGCCGCGACCGCCACCGACCGGCTCGTCGACTTCGGCGCCGCCCTTGCCGCGCGGACCTTTCGGCGCCGCCACCGGCTCGCCGGCCAGACGCAGGTCGATCTTGCGCATTTCCAGGTCGACGCGGGTGACCTGCACGGTGACGCGGTCGGTCAGCTGGTAGCGCTTGCCGGTGCGGTCGCCGCGCAGTTCGTGGCGGGCGTCGTCGTACTGGAAGTAGTCGGCGCCCAGGTCGGTGACGTGCACCAGGCCCTCGACGAACAGGCTGTCCAATTGCACGAAGATGCCGAAGGTGGTCACGCCGGTGATGATGCCGGTGAACTCCTCGCCCAGCTTGTCCTGCATGAAGTAGCACTTGAGCCAGGCTTCGACGTCGCGCGAGGCCTCGTCGGCGCGCCGCTCGTTGGCCGAGCAGTGCACGCCGAGGGCGTCCCAGACGGTCAGGTCGGCCGACTTCTTCTCTTTGCCCTCGGCCTTGTCCTTGGCCTGCTGCTTGCGCGTGGCGTTCGAGACATTGGTGTTGAGCACGCTCGTGGCGGCCACCTTGGGCTCGTACTTCTTGCCCAGCAGGATGGCCTTGATGGCGCGGTGGGTCAGCAGGTCGGGATAGCGGCGGATCGGGCTGGTGAAGTGGGCATACGCCTCATACGCCAGGCCGAAGTGGCCGATGTTGTCCGGGCTGTAGACGGCTTGCTGCATCGAACGCAGCAGCATGGTTTGCAGCAGGCCGGCGTCCGGGCGCTCCTTGACCTTCTTCATCAGCTCGGCGTAATCGCCCGCCGTCGGCTTGTCGCCGCCGTTCAGGTTCAGGCCGACCTGCTTGAGGAAGGTGCGCACCTGGGTCAGCTTTTCCTTGGTCGGGCTGGCGTGGATGCGGTAGGTGCCGGGATGCTTGTTGCGGATCAGCAGGTCGGCGGCGCAGACGTTGGCCGTCAGCATGCATTCCTCGATCAGGCGGTGGGCGTCGTTGCGCGTGCGCGGGATGATCTTCTCGATCTTGCCCGACGGGTTGCAGACGATGTAGGTCTCGGTGGTCTCGAAGTCGATCGCGCCGCGTTCGGTGCGCGCCTTCAACAGCGCCTGGTAGACGTCGTACAAATTCTGCAGGTGCGGCACGATGGCCTGGCGGCGCTTGGCCTCCGGTCCCTTGGTGTTGCCGAGGATGTCGGCCACTTCGCTGTAGGTCAGCCGCGCGGCCGAGTGGATCACGGCCGGGTAGAACTGGTAGGCCTTGATCTCGCCCTTGGCGGTGATGACGGCGTCGCACACCAGGGTCATGCGGTCGACCGCCGGGTTCAGCGAGCACAGGCCGTTGGAGAGTTTTTCCGGCAGCATCGGAATGACCCGGCGCGGGAAGTAGACCGAGGTGCTGCGTTCGAGCGCGTCGGTGTCGAGCGCGTCGTTCGGCTTGACGTAATGGCTGACGTCGGCGATGGCGACGATCAGACGGAAGGCGTTGCTGCGGCCGATCTTGACCGGCTCGCAGTACACCGCGTCGTCGAAATCGCGCGCGTCTTCGCCGTCGATGGTGACCATCGGCACGTCGCGCAGGTCGACCCGCTCGCCCAGGTCGGACTCGCGCACCACGTCGGGCAGCTTGGCGGCCTGTTTCAGCGCGGCGTCCGAGAAGATGTGCGGCACGTTGAATTTGCGCACGGCGATCTCGATCTCCATGCCGGGGTCGTCCAGCGAACCCAGCACTTCGGAAATCTTGCCGACCGGCTGCTTGAAGCGCATCGGTTGCTCGGTCAGCTCGACGCTGACGATCTGGCCCGACTTGGCCTTGCCGACGCCGCCGCTGATCAGGATGTCCTGGGCGATGCGCTTGTCTTCCGGCGCCACGACCCAGACCCCGTTCTCATTGAGCAGGCGGCCGATGATGTGGGTGTTGGCGCGGCTGACCACCTCGACGATGGTGCCTTCCGGACGGCCGCGACGGTCGACGCCGACCACCTTGGCCAGCACGCGGTCGCCATGCAGCACTTTCTGCATTTCTTTTTCCGGCAGGAACAGGTCGTCGCCCGGCTCGTCCGGGATGACGAAGCCGAAGCCGTCGCGGTGGCTGCTGACGCGGCCGGCCACGAAGCCGGTCTGCTCGGCCAGCACGAAGTGCCCCGTGTCATCCGATTTCAGCTGGCCGTCGCGTTCCATCGCGTTGAGCCGGCGCGACAGCACGGTCTGCGCTTCGGTGCCTACTTTGAGGGACTTCGCGAGGGCGCGCAAGTCGAGCGGCGCCTTGGCGCTGCGGAAGATACCGAGAATTTCCTCCCGGCTGGGAATGGTGTGGGTAGATTGGTTCAAAAGTATTTCTATAGTTATTATTGACAGTGATCAAATGGAAGTTCCGGCCTGAAAACTGCCACCGTCAATATATTGACACGGTGATAGGCCGTAGTGTACTTGGATTCGGGGTTCTTTACCTAACGCAGCATGCCCGCCGGCGGGTTTTGAAAGAAATTCACAAAACGGCTTTGACAACGTCGGCGATTCCTCTATAATTCTGGTCTCTCGCAGCGACAACGTTGAAAAACAGCGTCAAGGCGGGAAGCGTAAGACAGGGTTAATGTGCAGTAAGGAGCGAAAGCTCATCTGGCGCAAGACTCTCCAAAACGCTATAATAGCAGAAGTTGTTGAGCAGCATCAGTGCCCACGTGGCGGAATTGGTAGACGCGCATGGTTCAGGTCCATGTGCCGCAAGGTGTGGGGGTTCGAGTCCCTCCGTGGGCACCATCTACCGAATAAGTAAAAAAGCCGCAGACTTTCACGAGTCTGCGGCTTTTTTCATTGCCGCGCCCTCCTCCCCCTCCAGCAGCGCCTCCCCCAGCGCCTCCCCAGCCATGGGCCGGCGACGCCGACGCCGACACCACACGCCCAACGACCAACGCCGCGCGTGTGGCCGCGGAACATGCAGCATGTCCATTTTTGTTGTTTTTAGCTCATTCTTTTCTGGCGGCCATCCGGGATGCATTGTCTTGCCATGAATTCAATATACTATCTCGTACCGTCGACAAGTTTCCTCAACCCACGATCGCCCGCAGTCAATACAGCGCCATTTCCGATGACAAAATTGCACAGCCACTACGACAGTCTCAACGTCACCCGGGACGCTCCCGCCGAGGTGATTCGCGCGGCCTACCGCTCACTATCGCAAAAACACCACCCCGATAAAAACAGTGGCGACCAGGATGCGGCGCAAATGATGGCGCGCTTGAACACGGCGTACAGCGTGCTGTCCGATCCGGACCAACGGGAACTGTATGACCTGCAGATCATCCACGGCTGGCATGCCCGTGAAGGGCGCCATGACGCTCAAGAGGGGCGCGAAGGCGGCAACGCCGGCGCCCCACCCCGCCAAGCACCCCGTCCCGCCGATGGCCAAGCCGCCAACCAGGCCGATGTCTGGTTCCGGCTGTTCGGCGATCACAAGCAAGGCCGAAACCTGCGCGTTGTCGGCGCGCTCATCGGAAGTTTGTCCCTGGTCTTGAGCGTCGTCATCTATGTGGCCTGGCAGGAAAATCAATCGGCGCTGCGCATTGAAACGACGGTGCTTGCCGCCGCCAAGCCGGACCAGGGCTCGCCTGCCGCCGCCGGGACGACGGCCGAGGTGGCGACGTCGAATGGCAGCGCCGGCAAGCCGGTCGCGGTGGAACCGTCGACGCCATCGAGCGCGCCAAAGGTGCCTGCCGCGCCCGCCCCCAGCGGCAAGGCGTCCGAGTACGAGCGCCTGACCGCCATGCTGAAGAGCATGGGCTTCGGCTTGCACAAGCTCGACGCGCCGGCGCCCGCGCAGCCGCCGACGCCGCACAGCCCCGCCTCCCGCTCCTCGCCCCAGGCGGCCGACGCTGGCAGGGAAAGCGCCGTGCCGGCGCCAGCCGCGCCGACGGCCAAAGTGCCGGCGCCAGCCGAATCGGCGCGCTTGCGCGAAGAGAGCGACAAGCCGGCGGTGGCCGAAGCGGCGCGCGGCGAGAGCAAACCGGTCGCCACGGCGAACCCGTCCGGCGCGGCGGTGGCCGGCGCGAATCCGGCCAGCGCCGGCCAAGCGTCGCGCACCGCCATGCTGGCCGATGCGCGCGCCTGCGCCGCGCCACCCTATCCGACCAATTCCTACAGGAACGGCGAGTCCGGCACGGTACAACTGGCCCTGCTGGTTGGCGGCGACGGACGGGTCATCGAATCGAAAGTGCAGAAGTCGAGCGGTTTCCCCGAGCTCGACAAGGCCGCGCGCAAGGCGCTTTCGCTGTGCAAATTCAAGCCGGCCAGCGGCGACGCCCTGGCCGAGCCAACCTGGACCAATATCATTTACGCCTGGTCCATCGACTGAGCAAATTCGCCATTGACGGCGGCGGCCCGGCTTAGTATGATCCGCCCCGTTGCAACGTTGTCGGAACAGTAGACGACCCGCAGTGCCCACGTGGCGGAATTGGTAGACGCGCATGGTTCAGGTCCATGTGCCGCAAGGTGTGGGGGTTCGAGTCCCTCCGTGGGCACCACTACCGGATAAGCAGGAAATGAAAGCCGCAGACTGGCGACAGTCTGCGGCTTTTGTCATTTCCCGCCGCGACAAATATTGCGGCAAATCAAAGGGTCCCTCGAAAAACCGTCATTCGGCATCGGCGGACCGCCGCGCGGGCGGGAATCCATACCCCGCATGTCCATTGACTCAGCATGGGTTCCCGCCTGCGCGGGAACGACAATTTGCTGGTTTTTCGAAGTGACCCAAATTCAACATTGACGGCCATGGTTCGGCTTAGTAAGATACGCCCCGTTGCAACGTTGTCGGAACAATAGACAACCCGCAGTGCCCACGTGGCGGAATTGGTAGACGCGCATGGTTCAGGTCCATGTGCCGCAAGGTGTGGGGGTTCGAGTCCCTCCGTGGGCACCACTACCGGATTGGCAGGAAATGAAAGCCGCAGACTGGCAACAGTCTGCGGCTTTTGTCATTTCCGCGCCGCCGGTGTGCTGGCAAGGCAAAGTGCCGCTGCAAATTGGCAGGTAGCAAGTTTTTCCGAAAACTAGCGATCCGCTATTGACGCCATGCTGAGCAGCCCTTAAGATGCTGTCCTCTGTTGCAGAATACGCAGCGGAGAGTAGCAAGCAGTTCAGTGCCCACGTGGCGGAATTGGTAGACGCGCATGGTTCAGGTCCATGTGCCGCAAGGTGTGGGGGTTCGAGTCCCTCCGTGGGCACCACTCTACCGAATACGCAAAAAAGCCGCAGACTTTCACCAGTCTGCGGCTTTTTTCATTGCCGCGCCGCTTAGACGATTCACCGATTCACCGATTCACCGATTCAAGCAGAATGAAATTCTTTCACAAAAGAACCATTTCACCCTTGACGGTATGGCGACCGGCCCTTAAGATGCTGTCCTCTGTTGCAGAATACGCAGCAGGGAGCAGCAAGCAGTTCAGTGCCCACGTGGCGGAATTGGTAGACGCGCATGGTTCAGGTCCATGTGCCGCAAGGTGTGGGGGTTCGAGTCCCTCCGTGGGCACCACTCTACCGAATACGCAAAAAAGCCGCAGACTTTCACGAGTCTGCGGCTTTTTTCATTCTGGCGCCGAGAACGACGCGCCCGCTTCCCTCGCGCATTTCCACTCAGCCGCAGCGCCCGCTTCCCTCCCGCGCTTTTCCACTCAGCCGAAGCGCTCGCGGTATTCGCTGGGCATCACGCCCAGATGCGCGCCGAACGCGCGGCGCAGGTTGTACTCGCTGCCGAAGCCGCTCTGGTCGGCGGCCCGCTTGACCGTCATGCCCGGCCGCTCCAGCAGTTCGCAGGCCACCTCCATGCGCAGCTGCAGCAGCAATTGCGCCGGCGTGCCGCCGGTTTCCTGCTGCAGCTTGCGGTGCAGCGTGCGCACCGACAGCGCGAAGGCGGCGGCCATCTGCTCGACGTCGATATGCAGCTTCAGGCGCGGCCGCAGCCACTGCGTCAGCCGGCCGTGCAAACCTTGCGGCTCGGCCTGCGCCAGCAGTTCGGAACTGAACTGGCGCTGCCCGCCGGGCCGCTTGAGGAACATCACCATGCGCTTGGCGACGCCGAGCGCGGCGGCGCGGCCCTGGTCTTCTTCCACCAGGCTGAGCGCCAGATCCATGCCGGCCGTGATGCCGGCCGAGGTGTAGATGGGGCCGTCCTTCATGTAGATCGCGTCGTCCTGCACCAGCACGCTGGGGTATTGCGCCCGCAACTGCGCCACGTCCTGCCAGTGGGTGACGGCGCGGCGATGCGCCAGCAGGCCGGCGCGCGCCAGCGCGAAGGCGCCGGTGCAGACGGCGCAGCAGCGCGCCACGGCGGCGGCGGCGCGGGCGATCCAGCGCAGGGCGGCGGCATCGAGTGGCGCCGTCGCCAGTTCCATGCCCCGGCCGCCGGAGACGATCAACGTGGCGCCGTCGAGCCGGCGGCGTGGCAGCGGCGCCGTCAGCACGCTGATGCCGGACGATGACGGCACGGCGCCGCCGTCGGGCGAGATCATGTGGATGCGATACGGTTCCGGCCGGCCGGCGTCGCGCGCCTCGTCGTTGGCGGTGGAAAAAACCTGCGCCGGTCCGGTGGCGTCCAGCAGCACGAAGCCGGGGAACACCAGCACCCACACATCGATCATGGCAGTTGAATTCATATTGGCAGATATTCCACCATGAATGTCATTTGTGTCAACGCCGGCGCTGCCATGATGGACTCCTCAACCACAGGAGTCCACATGACACGCACCATCGGTATCTTTGTTTTCGACGACGTCGAGGTTCTCGATTTCGCCGGTCCTTACGAAGTGTTCACCTGCGCCACGCGGGTCAGCGGCAAGATCGCGCCGGATGCGCCGCCGCCGTTCCGCGTCAAAACGATCGGCCAGACGCCGGCCATGCTGCGCGCCCGCGCCGGCTTGAGCGTGATGCCGGAAGCGCATTTCGCCGACGCCGGCAAGATCGACGTGCTGATCGTCCCCGGCGGCGTGGTGACGGCGGAACTGGCCAAGCCGGCCGTGGCGCAATGGATCGCCGCCAGGGCCGACGCTTGCGAGCTGGTGGCGTCGGTGTGCACCGGCGCCTTCCTGCTGGCCCAGGCGGGCCTGCTGGACGGGCAGGACGTCACCACGCACTGGGCCGACATCGACGATCTGCGCGCCATGTTCCCGCAGCTGCACGTGCAGCCGCAGCGGCGCTGGATCGACAACGGCCGCACCGTCACCTCGGGCGGCATTTCGGCCGGCATGGACATGTCGCTGCACCTGGTCGAGCGGCTGGCCGGGCGCGAACTGGCGCTGCGCACCGCGCGGCAGATGGAATACGACTGGAACGAAGCTTGAGAGTCGTGCGCAGCAAGGACTTCACGGCGTCGCGCGCCTGGGGCGCCGACCTCATCGCCGCCATCGCCGACGCCACGGTGCGCCTGCACTGGAGCGACCAGCCCTATCCATGGCATGTCAACGACGGCGAGGAAGTGTTTGCCGTGCTCGATGGCTGCGTCGACATGCATTACCGCGCCGACGAGCGTGAACAGCTGGTGACGCTGCAGGCCGGCGACCTGTTCTTCGCCGACGTGGGGGACGCCCACAGCGCCCATCCACGCGGCCAGGCCAGGGTGCTGGTGATCGAAAAGCGCGGCAGCGTGTAGAGGGCGGCGGCCGACAGAATCCGCCGCCGGCTGCCGCCCTCCCCGCTTGCCGCTATGCCGGCAGCGCGCTGCGCACCGCTTGGGCCAGCGTCGTCGTCGGACGGCCGATCAGTTTGCCCAGGCTGCCACTGCTGTCGTCCAGCGCGCCTTGCGCGGCGGCGGCGTCCGAATCGGCGATCAGCGCCGCCAGCGGCGCCGGCAGGCCAAAGCCAAGCAGCGCTTCGCGGTAGGCCGCTTCGGGCAGATCGTTATAGGCCACCGGCTTGCCGCTTTGGCGCGCCAGCTCCGCCGCCAGTTCGGTCAACGTGAAGGCGCTGTCGCCGGCCAACTCATAAATCGCTTGCGGCGCCGTTTCGCTCAGCAGCACGGCCACGGCCGCCGCCGCGTAATCGGCCCGCGCCGCCGCCGCGATGCGGCCCGCGCCCGCGCCGCCCAGCAAGGCGCCGTGCTCCAGCGCGGTGCCCAGACCACCCGTGTAATTCTCCATATACCAGCCGTTGCGCAGCAAGGTGTAAGGCAAACCGCTGGCGCGCACGGCCGCTTCCGTCTCGCGGTGCTCGGCCGCCAGTCCCAGTGCGGAACTGTCGGCGTGCAGCACGCTGGTGTAGGCCAGCAGGCCGGCGCCGGCGCGCACGGCGGCGTCGACGACGTTGCGGTGCTGGGCGACGCGCTGCCCCACGGCGTTCGACGAAATCAGCAGCACCTTGCCGGCGCCGTGGAAGGCGGCGTCCAGCGTGGCCGGCACGTCGTAGTCGGCGTGGCGCACCTGCACGCCCAACGCGGCCAGCGCGCCGGCCTTGCCGACGTCGCGCACGGCGGCGACGATCTGCGATGGCGGCACCGACTTGAGCAAGCCGGCGACGATCAATTGGCCCAGTTGGCCGGTGGCGCCTGTGATGACGATCATGGAAATCCTCTATGTGTGGTGGGGAGAACCGTATAATAGGACCGACACTAACAAATTGTAAGTACGCACATTTTGGTAAGTATGGAGAAACCCATGAATCGCGACCAGCACGAGCAACACGAACCACCCGACCAGAGCGACCAGAACGACCCGCAGCGGCCCGCGCAACCGGGCAAGACCCTGCGCGCCACCATCGCCGCCAACGCCGAGATCGACGATTTCGCCGCCCGGCTGACGGCGGCCAACTGCCCCTCGCGCGCCGTGCTCAGCCATTTGACCAGCCGCTGGGGCACCCTCATCATGGTGGTGCTGCTGGCCGACGGCAGCCGGCGCTTCAGCCAGTTGCGCCGCGCCGTCGGCGGCGTCAGCGAAAAAATGCTGGCGCAAACCCTCGACGGCCTGGTCGGCGACGGCTTCGTGCGGCGCCTCGACCACCAGGTGATTCCGCCCCACGTCGAATACAGCCTGACGGCGCTGGGGCGCGAGGCGGCCGAACGGCTGGCCGCCCTGGTCGACTGGATCGAGCAGAGCTATCCGCGCATCGAGGCGGCCCGCCGGCAAGCCGAGCCGGCGGGCGGGAAACAGACAGCGGCGGCCTAATTTGCCCCCCGCCGGCCCGGCGAAGGGCTGGCCGGGGCGATCTTGTAATACACTGGGTTCACCGCTGCCCCAGACACTTTGCCGACATGACGCCACCGCTCTCCCGTCCGCCGCAGACCATCCTGATCGCCACTGGCTCCGCCTTTGACTTAGCCGCCTTGCAACAATTGCTTTCTCGATATAGTTTCCAAGTGCAGTCGGTCAGCAAGGGCGATAGCGCGTTGCAGGCGGTGGCGGCCGGCGGCATCGCCCTGACGCTGCTCGACGTGGCGCTGGCCGGCAGCGCCGGTTTCGAACTGTGCCGCCGCCTGACGGCGCTCAGCGCCCGCCCCATGCCGGTTTTTTTGCTGTCGGCCACGCCCAGCGACGACGAACAACTGCGCGCCACGCAGGCCGGCGCCGCCGCCTACATCACCCTGCCGCTGCGGCCGGCCGAACTGGCGCGCCGCGTGCTGCACGAGCTCGGCGTGCTGAGCGACACGCCGGCGCCGCCCGATCCCTGCCTGGCCGAGCTGAGCGTCAACTACCACGCCATGCTGGCCAGCTCGCCCGACATCGTGCTGCTGCTGGACCTGGAACAGAACCGGCTGATCGACGTCAACCGCAACGCTTGCCGCCTGTTCGGCCGCAGCGAGGCCGAGCTGCTGCAGGCCAACCTGCTCGACCTGTGCCCCCGGCGGCAACCGGACGGGCGCGCCTCGGCGGCGGCGCTGGCGGCGCAAATGGCCCAGGTGCAGGCCGGCGACATCCGCATGTTCGCCGTCACTTTCCAGCACCGCGACGGGCGCCTGCTGAACTGCGAAATGCGCATGGTGGCGCTGGACCAGGCCGAGCGCCAGTTGATGCATGTGCGCGTGATCGACATTTCCAGCCGCACGCGCGCCGAGGCGCTGCGCCAGGGCCAGAACGCGCTGCTCGAAATGATCGCCCGCGGCGCGCCGCTGACGGCCACGCTCGACCAACTGATCCACCTGATCGAGGCGCAGTCGGACGGCGTGCTGTGCGCGGTGATGCTGCTGGCCGACGACGGCGTCAGCATGCAGGCCGGCGCCGGCGCCAGCCTGCCGCCCGCCTACCTGCACGCCTTCGAAGGGCTGGCGATCGGCCCGGCGGTCGGCTCCTGCGGCACCTCGATGTACCGCAAGGAGACGGTGGTGGTGGCGGACATCCTGAACGATCCGCTGTGGGCGCCCTACCGGGCCATGGCCGGCGAGCACGGCCTGCGCGCCTGCTGGTCGACGCCCATCATCTTCGAACAGGACCACGTGTTCGGTTCCTTCGCCATGTACTACACCGAGGTGCGCAGCCCGACCAGCGAGGAACGCCGCCTGATCGACGTCGCCAGCCACCTGGCCGGCATCGCCATCGCCGGCACGCGGCGCGAGCGGGAATTGCTGCGCCATCGCGAGCACCTGGAAGAGCTGGTGGCGGCCCGCACGGCCGAGCTGCGCCTGGCCAACGAGGAGCTCAGCGCGGCGCTGGAAAACCTGGGCCGCACGCGCGACGAACTGGTGCGGCGCGACAAGCTGGCCGCGCTGGGCACGCTGGTGGCCGGCGTCGCCCACGAATTGAACACGCCGATCGGCAACAGCCTGATGATGGCCACCAGCATCAGCGAGCGCACCGCCGAAATGCGCGCCGGCCTGGCCGCCGGCCTGCGCCGCTCCGCGCTGGAGGGCTACCTGGCGCAAGCGGCCGAAGCCGACGAGGTGATGGTGCGCAATCTGCGCCGCGCCGCCGACCTGGTGGCCAGCTTCAAGCGCATCGCCGTCGATTCGGCCGGCTCGCAGCGCTGCCGCTTCCAGCTCGACCAGATGCTGCCCGAGCTGCTGTCGCAATTGAAGGCCGGCCATGCCGGCCCGCTGCGGCTCGAACTCGACATCGAGGCCGGACTGGAGCTCGACAGCTATCCCGGCCCGCTCGAACAAGCCGTCGCCAATCTGTTCGAAAACAGCCTGGTGCACGGCCTGGCCGGGCGCGACGACGGCGTCGTCAGCGTGCGGGCGCGCCGCGTCGGCGACGACATCGCCCTGGCGCTGGGCGACAACGGCGGCGGCATCGCGGCCGAACACCTGACACGCATCTACGACCCCTTCTTCACCACCCGGCTCGGCTCGGGCGGTTCCGGCCTGGGCCTGTACATCACCCACAACATCGTCACCGGCGTGCTGGGCGGCCGCATCGACGTCGACAGCGCGCCCGGCCAGGGCAGCCGCTTCACGCTGTCGCTGCCGGCCAGCGCGCCGCGCTGAGCCGCGTCGCGGATGGAGAACACGCTTTGAGCCTGCCCCCTGTCGAGTCCGATTGCTGGCAAGTGGCGCCGTTGAGCGCCGAATTCCGCCACGGCGCCACCGAGCGCGCCTTCCTCGGCGAGCAACTGGCGCAGACCCAGCGCCAATTGCGCCTGGCCCTGCTGTTCTGCGCCGTCTTCTACCTCGGTTTCGCCGTCACCGACCTGGCCTGGATCGGCGCCCAGCAGCACACGCCGGCCCTGCTGACGGTGCGCGCGGCGGTGGTGCTGTGCGGGCTGGGCTGCCTGTGGCTGCTGCGCCGCCGGCCCCGCTCCATCAAGGTCAGCCGGCTGGCCGCCAGCGCCGCCAGCGTCGCCGGCAGCGCCGGCATCCTGCTGATCGCCGCGCTGCGGCCGAGCGAATTCCTGCTGCACGCCATCACCATGAGCATCCTGGTCACCGTGCTCTACATCTACATCCCGAACCGCCTGCTGTACGCCGTCGCCGTGGCGCTGGGCAGCACGCTGGGCTTCATCGCGCTGGCCTGGTGGCGCGCGCCGCTGTCGGCCGTCGAACTGGGCACCATGGCCACCTTGCTGCTGCTGGCCAACGTGTTCGGCTATGTGGCGGCGCTGCGCTACCAGCGCCTGTGGCGCGACGAGTACGCCAGCCGCTGCGTGCTGCGCGACCAGTCGATCCGCGACCACCTGACCGGCTGCTACAACCGCCGCCACCTGCACGAGCAGCTGCTGGAGAACGAACTGGCGCGGGCCCAGCGCTACAAGCTGAGCCTGACGGTCATCATGTGCGACCTCGACCATTTCAAGGCGATCAACGACAACCACGGCCACCACGGCGGCGACGCCGTGCTGGTGATGTTCGCCGAGCTGCTGCGCAGCATGACGCGCGAGGGCATCGACGGCGTGGTGCGCTACGGCGGCGAGGAGTTCCTGCTGGTGCTGCCGGAGACCGACCTGCGCGGCGGCGTGTTGCTGGCCGAGCGCCTGCGCCAGGCGCTGGCCGCCACGCCGATCGCCCACAAGCAGCAGCTGATCCGCGCCACCGCCAGCTTCGGCGTGGCCAGCGTCGACTTCGCCAGCTCGGCCAACCCGGCGGCCCACCACGGCATGATCGCCAGCGCCGACAATTTGCTGTACGCTGCGAAAAAGGCGGGCCGCAACCAGGTCTGCGCCCTGCAACTGCCGTGAGAGCCCGCATGCACACCCGCCAACCGCCGCGCCGCACCACCTCCTCCCTCGCCGCCGCCGCCGCCGCCGCCAAGCCCAGCCACGGCGGCGGCCGGCGGCCGGCCCGCCTGGCCGTCGCGCTGGGCCTGGGCCTGTATTGCGCCAGCCTGTTGGCCGGCCCGGCGCCCTGGTACATCTGGCGCAGCAAGGTCGACGGCGCGCGCGTTTGCCACCAGACCCCGCTCGGCCCCGGTTGGGAGATCGCCGCCGGTCCCTATCGAGATAGCCATTGCGAAAAGCCATCACTTGCTAAATAATGGGGCCACCACAACACGGGCCAGCCCGGCGCTTTTGCAGCACACTTGCACGACTTGAAGGAAGTACTAGTTCATCCCATCACAACGAGGAGATTCTATGTTCACCAATCCCGAACAGTTTGCCAATGCCACCAAAGCCTTATTTGAATTCCAACTGGAAACTTTTAACACCCTGACCAGCAAGGCCGTGCAGGGCGTCGAACAGGTCGTCGCCTTGAACCTGGCCACCGCCAAATCGAACGTCGAGGGCGGCCTGGCCGCCGGCAAGGAGATCAGCCAGGCGCCGGACCCGAAGGCGGCGCTGGCCGTCGCCCAGGCCCAAGCCAAACCCGGCCTTGCCAACGCGGCCGCCTACAACCAACAGCTCGGCGTCATCATCGCCGACATCCGTGAGGAATTCACCCGCGCCGCCGACGCCCACATCGCCGAGGCCAAGAGCAATCTGAGCGCGCTGATCTACGACGTCACCAAGAACGTGCGTCCCGGCTCGGAAAACGCCGTGCAGATCGTCAAATCGGCCATCGACAACGCCTTCAACGGCTACGAGCAGGTGACCAAGGCCACCAAGCAGGCCGTCGAGGCGGTCGAGGCGCAAATCGCCAAGGCCGCCGCGCTGGTCGACCAGGCGCCGGAGGCAGCGGCCGCCAAGGCCGCCAAGTAGTCAATCCCCACGCAGCGATGCACCCAACGGGCCGCCGATCAGCGGCCCGTTTGCTTTGGCGTTTGCTGCGGCGTTTACTTTTCTGCGGCGCCGGCAGCTGCCGGCCGGCATAAATTCGCTGGGCAAGCGGCGGCGGACGCGATACACTGTACATAAACACAGTCAACCATTTGCCGCCGTCCGCCCTCCTCCCCTCCCGCACCGCAATGATCAACGTTCTGGACAATCCGCTGTACTACCTGGACAACTTCCACCAGGTGCTGGACTGGATCGCCGGCCGCTACGGCGACCTGCTGAGCGCCGAGGAAAGCGGCTTCATCCGCGACTTCGCCGGCCTGCCGCAGCCGTCCCGCGCGCTGTTCGTGCGCATGGTGATGCGCAAGGGCGAGCTGTTCCGCGCCAGCAAGCTGGTCTACGCCGAGATCGGCGCCGCCGAGGCCGCCGCCACGCCGCTGGTGGCACTCGGCCTGGTCGAAGCAGATCCGCTGCTGACGCTGGAGCAGCTGTTCGAGTTGCTGCAAAAAGCCGAGATCGCCAGCGCCTTCCAACTGGCGCCGGCCGAGGCCAAGCTGCGCAAGCCCGAGCAATTGGCCCTGCTGGCCGGCCGCCACGACGGCGCGCGGCGCTTCTCGGCCTGGTATGGCGCCGCCGGCGAGCGGGCCTACCGCATCGCCGCGCAGGCCCTGTGCGACCGCCTGCGCCTGATCTTCTTCGGCAACGCGCATCAGGACTGGACCGAGTTCGTGCTGTCCGACCTGGGCATCTACCAGTATGAAAAGGTCGAGTTCGCGCCGGCCGCGCGCGGCTTCCGCAGCCGCGCCGACATCGACGACTATCTGCGCCTGCAGCACTGCCAAGAGCGCTTCGTCAACGGCGAGCCGCTCGACGAGGTGCTGGCCGGACTGCCGCCGCCGGCCGTCGACAACGAATGGTTGCGCAGCCGGCGCGACAAGCTGCTGTTCCAGTTCGCCCAGCAGCTGGAGAAGCAGCGGGACTGGTGCGCCGCGCACGCCCTGTACGCCGGCTGCGGCTATCCCGGCGCGCGGGCGCGCGCCATCCGCGTGCTGGAGAAGGATGGCCGCAGCGCGGCCGCCTTCACGCTGCTGCAGGCGGCCCAGCGCGCGCCGGAGAGCGAGGCCGAACGCCAGCAGCTGCTGCGCATCGCGCCGCGCCTGGCGCGCCAGCTGGGCCAGGCGCGGCCGGCGCCGGCCGTGCCCGCGCCGGTGCGGCGGCTGGAGCTGAGCCTGCCGGCGCCTGGCCAGCCGGCCTACGTCGAGCTGGTCGTGCGCGACCACCTGAGCAGCGCGGCGGCGCCGGTGTTCTACGTCGAGAACGCGCTGATCAATTCGCTGTTCGGCCTGCTGTGCTGGGACGCCATCTTCTGCGCCATCCCCGGCGCCTTCTTCCACCCCTTCCATCGCGGCCCGGCCGACCTGCACAGCGCCGACTTCCAGCGCCGCCGCGCGCCGCAGTTCGCCGCCTGCCTGGCGCAGCTCGACGGCGACGGCTGGCGCGACACGGTGCGCGCCAACTACGCCCGCAAGGCCGGCATCCAGTCGCCCTTCCTGTACTGGGACGCGCTCGACACCGAGCTGCTCGAACTGGCGCTGGCCTGCATCCCCGCGCGGCACCTGCGCCTGGCCTTCGAGCGCATCCTGCAAGACGTCAAGGCCAACCGCAGCGGCTTCCCCGACCTGATCCAATTCTGGCCGGAGGAAAAGCGCTACAGCATGATCGAGGTGAAGGGGCCGGGCGACCGCCTGCAGGACAACCAGCTGCGCTGGATCGCCTACTGCGCCGAACACCAGATGCCGGTATCGGTCTGCTATCTGCAATGGAGCGCCTGAAACGATGGCGCCGGTGACAACCATGACGACCGTGCCGGCGCCGACGCCGACGCCGACGCCGACGCCGACGCCGGCCAACATGCCCGGCTACAGCGTCGCCGTGCGCGCACTGTGCGAGTTCACCGCCAAGGCCGGCGACCTGGATCTGCGCTTCACGCCCTCGCCGACGGCGCAGGAGGGCATCGCCGGCCACGGCGTGGTGACGGCGCGGCGCGGCCCGCACTACCAGAGCGAAATCAGCCTGGCCGGCGACTACGGCCCGCTGCACGTGCGCGGCCGCGCCGACGGCTACGACCCGCAGCTGGGCCAACTGGAGGAGATCAAGACCTATCGCGGCGACCTGGCGCGCATGCCGGACAACCACCGCCGGCTGCACTGGGCGCAGTTGAAGATCTACGGCCACCTGCTGTGCCGCCAATTGGGACTGGCGCAGCTGCGCCTGGCGCTGGTCTACTTCGACATCGGCAGCCAGCAGGAAACCGTGCTGCACGAGGAGCGGCAGGCAAGCGAACTACAGGCCCACTTCGAGCAGCAGTGCGCGCTGTTCCTGCACTGGGCCGAGCAGGAGATGGCACAGCGCGCGGCGCGCGACGCGGCGCTGGCCACCCTGGCCTTCCCGCACGCCGCCTTCCGCGCCGGCCAGCGCCAGCTGGCCGAGGCGATGTACAAGGCCAGCACGCGCGCTTGCTGCCTGCTGGCGCAGGCGCCGACGGGCATCGGCAAGACCGTCGGCAGCCTGTTCCCGCTGCTCAAAGCCAGCGCCGCGCACAAGCTCGACAAGGTGTTCTTCCTCGCCGCCAAAACCTCCGGCCGGCAGATGGCGCTCGACGCGCTGGCCGTGATCCGCCGGGCGGCGCCGGCGCTGCCGCTGCGCGTGCTCGAACTGGTGGCGCGCAGCAGCGCCTGCGAGCATCCCGAACTGGCCTGCCATGGCGACTCCTGCCCGCTGGCGCGCGGCTTCTACGACCGCCTGCCGGCCGCGCGCGCCGCCGCGCTGCAAGCCGGCCCGCTGGACCAGGCCACGCTGCGCGCGGTGGCGCTGGCGCACCAGGTCTGCCCCTACTACCTGTGCAGCGAAATGGCGCGCTGGAGCGACGTCGTCATCGGCGACTACAACTACTACTTCGACAGCGGCGCCATGCTGCACAGCCTGACCCTGCTCAACGGCTGGAAGGTCGCCGTGCTGGTCGACGAGGCGCACAACATGGTCGCGCGCGCCCGCAAGATGTATTCGGCGGAACTGGAACACGCCAGCCTGCGCCTGCTGCGCAAGAGCGCGCCGGAGGCGTTGAAGAAACCACTCGACCGCGTGCAGCGCGCCTGGAACGCGTTGGAAAAGGAGCAGCAAACCGACTACCAGGCCTACGCCGAGCTGCCGGAAAAATTCGTCGCGGCGCTGCAGAACGCCGCCAACGCCATCGCCGCCCACCAGGCCGAGCATCCGGCCCAGTCCGACCCGGCGCTGCTGGAGTTCTACTTCGCCGCGCTACAGTTCAGCCGCCTGGCCGACAGCTTCGGCCAGCATTCGCTGTTCGACATCAGCAAGCGCGGCGGCAGCGCCAGCCGGCCCGACTCGCTGCTCTGCATCCGCAACATCGTGCCGGCGCCCTTCCTGCGGCCGCGCTTCGAGGCCAGCCACACGACGGCGCTGTTCTCGGCCACGCTCAGTCCGTGGAACTACTTCTGCGACACGCTGGGCATGCCGGCCGACACCGCCTGGGTCGACGTCGAATCGCCGTTCGCCGCCGAGCAATTGGCGGTGCGCGTGGCCGGCCACATCTCGACGCGCTACCAGCACCGGGCCCGCTCGCTGGCGCCGATCGCCGCGCTGATCGGCGCGCAGTACACCCGTCAGCCGGGCAACTACCTGGCCTTCTTCAGCAGCTTCGACTACATGGAGCAGGCCGCCGAACAGTTCGCCCGGCTGCATCCGCAAGTGCCGCAGTGGCGCCAGCAGCGCCGCATGGACGAGACGGCGCGGGCCGGCTTCCTGGCCCGCTTCGCCGAGGACGGCGCCGGCGTCGGCTTCGCCGTGCTGGGCGGCTCCTTCGGCGAGGGCATCGACTTGCCCGGCGCCCGGCTGATCGGCGCCTTCATCGCCACCCTCGGCCTGCCGCAGCTGAATCCCGTCAACGAGCAGATCCGCCAGCGCATGGAGGCCGTCTTCGGCGCCGGCTACGACTATGCCTATCTCTTCCCCGGCATGCAGAAGGTGGTGCAGGCGGCCGGCCGGGTGATCCGCACGCAGACCGATCGCGGCACCGTGTACCTGATCGACGACCGCTTCGGCCGGCCGGAGATCGCCCGCCTGCTGCCGGCCTGGTGGCGCGTGGAGCAAGCCGGGCGCGAAGAAGCGCCGCCCGCCGCTACAGCATCGCGCTCCTGATTTTCTGGTAGCCGCTGCGGCTGATCGGAAGCCTGCCGCCGTCGGCCAGCAGCGCGACGTGGCTGTCGCGGGTGGCCTGCTCGATGCGCTCGACGAAATCGATGTTGACGACATACGAGCGGTGGATGCGCAGGAAGCGCGCCGCCTCCAGCTGCCCCTCCAGCTCGGACAGGCTCTGGTTCTTCAAGTAGCTCCTGCCCTCGCTGTGGATCTGCACATAGTCGTCCTGCGCCTCGATATAGGCGATCTTGTCGCAGGCGATGACGTGGACCTTGGCGCCGTCGCGGATCAGCAGGCGCGCCAGCGGCACCTTGCGCGCCGCCGCTTCGCGCGCCATGGCGACAACGGCGGCCACGGCGCCGTCGGCTTGCGGCCCGGCCTGGCCGATGCTGGCGCGGGCGTGCGCCAGCGCTTGGTCGAAGCGCTGCTGGCTGAACGGCTTGAGCAGATAGTCGAGGGCGTGGAACTCGAAGGCCTTGATGGCGTACTGGTCGAAGGCGGTGGCGAAAATGAAGCGCGCCTTGCCGGCGCTGAGCTCGGCCACCTCGAAGCCGTCCAGCTTGGGCATCTGGATGTCGAGGAAGACCAGGTCGGGCGCCAGTTCGCTGATCGCCTTGACCGCCTCGAAACCGTTGGCGCATTCGGCGACGATGTCGACGTCGGCGTGTTCGGCCAGGTACTCGCGCACCACGCCGCGCGCCAGCGCCTCGTCGTCCACAATGATGATACGCATGCTCACTCCTCGTTCAGTTGGGCCGGCATGGTGATCTCCACGCCGAAGTGGTTTTCCCGCCGCGCCCAATGGATGCTGGCCTCGTGCCGGTAGGCGCCGGCCAAACGCTGGCGCACGTTGCTCAAGCCGATGCCCTGGCCCCGGCCGCCGTTGGCCGGCGGGTCCGGGTCGACCGGGTTGTCGACGCCGATGTGCAGCAGCGAACCGGCGCGGCGCGCCGTGACGCGGATGGTGCCGCCCTCGGGCAGATGGCAGATGCCGTGCTTGACGGCGTTCTCCACCAACGGCTGGATCAGCATCGGCGGCAGCAGGCAGGCCGCCGCGTCGGCGCCGATCTGTTCCTCGAACAGCAGGCGGGCGCCGAAGCGCACCTGCTCGACCGCCAGGAAGTGGCGGATCAATTCCATTTCCTGGCCCAGGGTGACCTTGCGGTGCGCCTCCAGCCCCAGGCTGTGGCGGAAGAAGCTGGCCAGTTCCAGCGTCATGCGGCGCGCGCCCTTGGGGTCCTGCGAGGTCAGCGCGCTGATCGAATTGAGGCTGTTGAACAGGAAGTGCGGATCGATCTGCGTGCGCAACATGCGCAGCTCGGCCTCCTGCGCCATCAGGCGCGCCTCCAGCGCGCGCTGCTCGGCGCCGGTGGCGCGGACAAACTCGATGACCAGGTAGTGCAGCGCCGCCGCGAAGCCGTACAGCAGCACGCCCTCGGCCACCATCAGCGCGGCCAGGCTGGGGCCCAGTTCAATGCCGGCCCAGCTGACGCCGAGCAGCAGGCACAGGCCGTTCCAGCCCTGGCCGACGGCCAGCCACAGCACCCCGGCCACCAGCGCCGCCACCGAGAACACCAGCGGAATCGCCCGCGCCCGTGGCCCGCCCAGCGGATACGAGCGGCACAGATAATAGGCCGAGTAGCCGGCGGCGAAGGCGTAGACCAGGTTCACCGGCAGCGCGAACAGCATCGCGTTGAGCGGCGCGGCGGCCCCCACCAGGGTGATGACGCCGCCCAGCGCAAAGCCGAGGAATAGCCACACCGACAGGTAGACGACGCCGCCGCGACGGCTGGCGAACAGGCCCCGCATCGCCTAGTTGCGCACTTCCAGGCCGCCCATGATGGCGTAGCCTTTGATGAGCAGGCGCTTGCCGGCGTTGGGCGGCGCGCTGGTCTTCTCGTCGAAGCCGCCCATGATGGGCGTGCCCACCAACACCACCGTCCAATCGGCCGGCACCTTGATCTGGATGCCGCCGAACAGGGCGAACACGTCGAGCACCGCCTCGCCGTCGATCGAGCACTGGCGCAGGTCGAGTTCGCAGCCACCCATCACGGCGGTGACCTCGCCGCCACGGAAGTGCTGGCTGCTGACGCGCCGCACATAACTGCCCATCACCGCTGTGACGTTGATGACGGCATCGTCGCCCTTGTTTTCGCTTTTGTTTTCGCCCTTGTCTTCGCCCTTGTTTTCCGCGCTGCTTGCGCCGCCTGTCGCCGCGCCGCCTGTCGCACCGCTCTTGCCCTGCCAATTGTCGGCCTTGTCCAGTCTCACCACCTTGACATCCAGGACGCGGCGGCCGGTGACGGAACGGTACACCACCATCAGGCCGGCGCCGATCAGCAGGATCGGCCACAGCGTGCGCCAGGTGACGTAGACCAGGCCCAGTCCCTTGAGCGTCAACAGGCCGCCGAACAGGATCAGCGCGCCGCCGACCATGGCGCCGCCGGCGCTGCGGGTTTGCAGGATCTTCAGGATGCCGACGGCGACCAGCACCAGCGGCCAGAAGTGCATCGAGTAGCGGAAGTCGAGCACGCCCAGGTTATCCAGCAAGAACAGCACGCCCAGGGCGATGACCAGCAGGCCGAACACGACCTGGCTGGCCGGATTACGTTGGCGTCGGGGTTGGCGTTCCATGCGCATATCAGTGCTCCTTGTTCGAATTGAAGTAGTCGTTCAGCAGCGGCCGCAGCACCAGTCCGAGGCCCCAGGCGATCAACAACGCCGGCCAGCTGTCGTGGAAGCCCAGGCCCCAGACGTGCTCGTAGGAGACGTACCACCAGGCGGCGAAGAAGATCTTCCACAGGCCGCCGAGGAACAGCCGGGGCGAGGACGGCGGCAGCATGTCGCTGATGCCGAAGGCCACCAGCAGCCACGGCCAGTAGTGCCAGACGCGGCGCGGGTCGAAGTCGAGTTCCAGCAGTTCGGCGCGGTCGAGCAGCACCAGCACGCCGAACACGATCAGCAGCATGCCCCACAATAGTTGATTGCGCCAGTCCTGGCTTGTCACGTCTTTCATCTCGCTCCCCTGTTGAAGATGGCATGAGCGTGAAGATACCCGCCGCGCGCGCCGGGCGGAAGGGCTTTTCGGTGAATGACGGATGGCGGCCGGCGAATGGCGCGCGGATCGGCCAACGGCGCCGGGCTTGGGCGCGGGTGGCGGGTCTGGCGGGTCTGGCGGGGGTGGCGGCGGCGCGGAGCCAGAAAAAAGCCCGCGCGCGGCGGGCTTGTCGGTATTGGTATGGGGATGGGGATGGCTAGCGTTGTCAGCGGCCGCCGCCGGCGCAGATGCGCGGCTCCATCAGCAGCATGCCCCAGCCCAGCTGACGGCGGATCTCCTCCGGCGTCGGCGGCGGCTTGGCGTCGTGATTGCGCCGTTCGAGATAGGCGCGGACCAGGTACTTCGATGGGTGGGTAGTCTGTGCCATGATGTCCTCGCTAGGCTGACGTCGTCGAAATTGGTGCCGGTACTTGAGGCTACCGGCTAACCTGCCAATCCGCCGCGGCCCCGTTGTGGCGGGTGGCGCGCGTCGATCACGCAAGGCCATCTTAGCGCCGCGCCGCCGGGTTTTCTGTTCGCTGACGCACAATGGCGCGGCGTCTCACAATTTCTGCTGCAGGAACTCGAGGAAGCAGCTGATCCGTTGCGACAACTGGGTGTTGCGGTAGTAGACGGCGTGGATCTGCTGGCGGTAGCCGCTGTTGAAGCTGGCCAGCAGCGGCACCAGGCGGCCGGCCTTGATGTCGGCGCGGGTCATGAAGTCGGCCAGGCAGACGATGCCCTGGCCGGCCAGGGCCAGCTGGCGCAAGGTCTCGCCGCTGGAGGCGGCCAGCGCCGGCGTCACCTGCAGGCTGTTGCCGTCGTCGTGGCGCAGCGGCCAGGCGTTGCCCAGTTCGTAGTGGCTGAAGCCGAGCAGACTGTGGCCGGCCAATTGCTCGGGCATCTTCGGCGTGCCGTGGCGGCGCAGATAATCGGGGCTGGCCAGCACGTGCAGCGCGCTCGAGCTGAGCGCGCGGGCGTGCAGGGTCGAATCGCTCAGCGCGCCGATGCGGATGGCGATGTCGGTGCGGTGCTCGATCAGGTCGGCGATCTGGTCGTTGCTGCTCAGCTCCAGGCGGATGTCCGGATACAGGGCGCGGAACTCGGCCACGTGCGGCACCACGCAGTGCAGCATGAAGGGCGAGGCGGCGTCGACGCTGAGGCGGCCGGCCGGCTTCTGCCGGCGGATGCGGATGGTCTCCTCGGCCAGCTCCATGGCGCCGAGGATGGCGCGCGACTGCTGCAGGAACAGCTCGCCCTCCTCGGTCAACTCCATGCGCCGGGTGGTGCGGGTCAGCAGCGAGGTGGCCAGCTTGTCCTCCAGCCGCGACAGGGCGCGGCTGACGCCCGAGGTGGTCTGGCCCAGATGCACCGAGGCGGCGCTCAAGGTGCCGCTGTCGACTACGGTAACAAAAATCTTTAAATCGTCTGAATTGATATCCACTATGGTCCTGGGTGCGCGCAAGCGCGCCGATAAGCGTCAGGCCACATACAGCAGTACCGCGCCGAAATGGCAGATGCTGCCTCCGAGCACGAACAAATGCCACACACCGTGGCCATGACGCAATTTGTGATCGGTGGCATAAAAAACGATGCCACCCGTGTACAACACGCCGCCGGCGGCCAACCAAAGGAAGCCGTTCCAGCTCAGCGCCGCGATCAGGGGCCGGGCGCCGATCACGGCCAGCCAACCCATCATCACATAAATCAATAGCGACAGCAGGCGCGCGCCGCGCGCGTACCAGACCTCCTGCGCGATGCCGACCAGCGCCAGCGTCCACACCACGCCGAACAACCACCAGCCCCAGGGGCCGCGCAAGCTCACCAGCGTGAACGGCGTGTAGCTGCCGGCGATCAGCAAATAGATCGCGCAGTAGTCCAGCGTGCGCCAAAAGTCCTTGGCCGGGCCGCGCAGGCTGTGGTACAGCGTCGAGGTCAAATACAACGCCAGCAAGGTGGCGGCGTAGATGCTGAAGCTGACCATCTTCCAGACGTCGCCGCTGCGCGCCGCCAGCACGATCAGCAAAACCCCGCCGACCGCCGCCAGCGCCGCGCCGACCGTGTGGGTGATACTGTTGAAGCGCTCTCCGTAATACATATTCCATCCAACGCACCATCCTAGGCGCCCATGGCGGCGGCAGGTTGCGCGCTCACCCGGCCATTGTATGCCGCATTGGCGGCCGCCGGGAATGGCGCGCCGGCGCCTACTTGGACTTCTGCTTCGAACCGATGTTGTCGATATCGTTGCCGATCGAGCGCGCCGCCGCCAGCACCACCAGCAGCACGGCGCCGCCGATCAGGCCGGCCGTCTTGCCGGGATCGACGTGGCTGCGCTCGATGCGCTCGATCTGGCCGAAGGCGATGCGGCGCTGCTGGCCGTCGACCGAGCCGCGCAGCGCGTCGGCCTCGATGGCGGCCAGTTTGAAGTCCAGCTTCTTGCCGTCGCGGCCGACGATCAGCAGGCTCTCGCCGACCGTCAGGCCGTCGGCCGGCCGCGCCGCCACCGACTTGACCGCGTCCTCGCCGTCGGCCACCACGCGCATCGTGGTGCAGGCGCTCATGGCCACGCACAGCAGCAGCGCGGCGGACTTCCTCAACAGACCATGCATCGTGTTTTCCCTCATTGCATAATATCCAATAATAGCATGCAGATATGTTGAGCTTGGGAAATGTTACAACATTGCTCTTAAGATAATTATATGTTGGCGGTGCAATGCCGGCCGCCGCCCCGCCCGGGCTGTGGTATGTTGTCGTGATGATTCAAGCAAATAAATACCAGCGCTGCATGGTGATGGCCGGCGGCGGTTCACGTTTCGGCATCTATCTGGGCATGTACGCGGCGGCCTGCCAGGCCGGCCGCGCCCCCGACCTCCTGTTGGCCAGCTGCGGCAGCGCCATCGCCGCCACCATCATCCGCAACCTGCCCGACGACGCGCAGCGGCGCGCCTGGCTCAGCTCGCCGCAGATGTACCGCTTCTGGTGCGACGTCAAGTCGGCCCGCCACACCGGCCTGGTCGGCACGCTGCTGCGCGCCGCCAAGCGCAAGCTCAATCCCGGCCGCGCCCCCACCATCCCCGACCTGTTCAGCGACTACCTGTTCGAGATGCCGCATAAGCTGCCCTTCCCGCCCGAACCGGCGGCGCCGGCGGCGGTCGACGTCGCCATCATCGCCGGCCGCCTGCTGTTCGAGCCGGCCGAGGTGGGCCAGCCGCGCGGCGGCCGCAAGCTGTTCGCCGAGACGGTGTTCTGTCCGCCGCGCGCGGCCGCGCTGCTGCACGGCCTGGAGGCGCCGCTGAGCGATCCGCGCTGGGGCCAGCACGCCGTCGCCCGCACCCTGCTGACCGACAGCACGGCGCCGCTGAGCGAGGCGGCGCGCATCTCGATCGCCGACATGATCTACTTCCCCTGCCAACGCTATGCCGGCCACCACTACATCGGCGGCGTGCTCGACCTGTTCCCGATCGAGCTGGCGCGCCACTTGGGCGAGGAAGTGATGATGGAGTTCAAGGAGGCCTTCGACCAGACCTTCGCCATCCCCGCCTGGCGCGCCGTGCTGGGCCTGGACGGCAACCACCGCCTGCGCTACGTCAACGGCCAGCGCGCCGAGGTGCGCATCGACACCTCCGACGTCTCGCGCGCGCTGGCACGCGAGCCGGTGCGGCAGAAGCTGGTCTGGCGCCACAACCGCATCCGGCTCGACATGCCGCACAGCTACGACGAATTCGTCGCCACCATGGAGCAGCAATGGCAGTACGGCTACGAGCGCGGCATGGAGGCTTTCGGCCGCCCGGCCGGCCAGCCGGCGGCGATCCGCAACGCCACCCGCCACAGCCGCGCGCTGCTTTAATCAACAACTCCGCGATTGAGGACACTTGCGTCGCACTAGCGTTGCGGTGGCACAACCCGGCGCCGGCGCCGGGTTGTTTTTTTTACAGCACCTGATACATTGGCAAGGTTGGAAAACACACTACTTTGCTGCGCCTGACGGCGGACATCCCCCCTATCCTGTCCCGCGCCGGCCGGCGTCGTTTCTCCGCTTGAACCACATTTCTCGCATATAAGGAGCAACAACATGAAGCACATCCGCCTTCCCCGCCTCGCCGCCCTGCTGCTGGCCGCCGGCCTGTTGGCAGGCAACGCCCAGGCCGACCCGCTGATCTTCGACACGGCCGGCAACGCCACCTTCTCCGCCCTGCACGCCGCCCCGGGCGGCTATGTCGACGAGTTCCTGTTCTCCGTCGATCCCGAACTGTTGGGATGGGCCAGCGGCACCGCCGCCGTCGGCAAGACCTGGATCGCGCCGGACCGCCTGGCCAACTACGGCATCAGCGGCATCACCTTCTTCCGCGTCAACCTGGACAACAGCCACACCACTCTGTTGTCGATCTTCAACGGCGGCACGGCGATCGAGTTCTATCCGGCCGCCCCGCTGGCCGCCGGCAACTACGGTTTCACCGTCAACGGCGCCACCGCGCTGGCCGCCCGCGGCGGCTCCTACGCCGGCAACCTGAGCCTGGTGACGGCGCCGGTGCCCGAACCGGCCGGCTTCCTGATGTTGTCGATCGGCATAGGCCTGCTCGGCCTGCGCAGCCGCGGCAAAGCCGACAACAAGGTGGGCTGAGCAATATCGGCCGCCGCCGCCCCCCCCCGGCGCGGCCGGCGGCGGGCCGGTGATGCCGAGCAGCAACACTGCCATTCTGCAAGTCACATGTCCTCATAGCGAACTCGTCAACAAGCGCCGCGCATGTGACTATTGAATACAATCTGACTCATTCAATCCACTACTATCCAAACAGACATTTCCTTTCGCGAATTGTTTTTGTTCGTTTGAACTGCGCAGTGGAGCCGCCCCGGACCCCTTCCCGGACGGCAGTGGCGGCCGAGGCCGCCCCGGCCATCGCGCTCCACGGAGGTATGTATGAAACTGCAGAACATGAGCGTCGCTTCCCGGCTCGGCATCGGTTTCGGTCTGGTGGCCCTGCTGCTGATGGTGGTGATCGGACTGGGCTTGTCGAGCATGGGCCAGATCCAGGACCGCATGGACGAGATCACCAAGGTCAACGATGTCGAGACGCGCCTGGCCGGCACCATGGACCTGACCGTCACCGAGCGCGCGCTGGCGCTGCGCAACCTGATCCTGCTGAAGGAAGCCAACGAGGTGCAGATCGAGGTCAAGCGCCTGGCCGAGCAGGAGAAGAAGTACAACACCGCGCAAGACCAGTTGGGGCAGATGTTCGGCACCCTGGCCGGCACCTCGAACGAGGAAAAAAACCTGCTTGAACAGATCAAACAGCAGGCCCTGCTGGCCGCGCCGTTCACCGCGCGCGCCGCCGGCCTGGCCCTTGACGGCAAGCAGGACGAGGCCTACAAGGTGCTGCGCTTCGAGTTCCGTCCGGTGCAGAAGAAATGGTGGGAGCTGCTGCGCCAGCTGCGCGAGGTCGAGGAGAAACAGAACGCCGACGGCACCGCCGCCGCCGCCGAGGCCTACGCCGGCGCCCGCTCGCTGATGCTGATCATCGGCTCGCTGGCCCTGCTGGCCAGCGTCGCGGCGGCCTGGCTGATCACCCGCGGCATCGTCAAGGAACTTGGCTGCGAGCCCGGCGAGGCCGCCGCCATCGCCGGCCAGATCGCCGCCGGCAACCTGGCCACGCGCATCGACACCAAACCGGGCGACCAGCACAGCCTGCTGGCCGCCATGGCCTCGATGCGCGACAGCCTGGCGCTGATCGTCAGCCAGGTCCACGTCAGCACCGACACCATCGCCACCGCCGCCGGCCAGATCGCCTCGGGCAATATGGACCTGTCGGCGCGCACCGAGCAACAGGCCAGCACGCTGGAGCAGACCGCCTCGTCGATGGAGGAGCTGACCTCGACCGTGCGGCTCAATTCGGACAGCGCGCGCCAGGCCAACGGCCTGGCCGTCTCCGCCTCGGACGTGGCGCTCAAGGGCGGCGCCGTGGTGGCCCAGGTGGTCGACACCATGGCCGCCATCGACATCTCGGCGCGCAAGATCGTCGACATCATCGGCGTCATCGACGGCATCGCCTTCCAGACGAATATTTTGGCGCTGAACGCGGCGGTCGAGGCGGCGCGCGCCGGCGAGCAGGGCCGTGGCTTCGCCGTGGTCGCCACCGAGGTGCGCAACCTGGCCCAGCGCAGCGCCGCCGCCGCCAAGGAAATCAAGACCCTGATCGGCGATTCGGTCGACAAGGTCGAGGCCGGCAACAAGCTGGTCGAACAGGCCGGCTCGACCATGCACGAGGTGGTCGACAGCGTGCGCCGCGTCACCGAGATCATGTCCGAGATCATGTCGGCCAGCCAGGAGCAATCGTCCGGCATCGAACAGATCAACATCGCCGTCACCCACATGGACACGGTGACCCAGCAGAACGCCGCCCTGGTCGAGGAGGCCGCCGCCGCCGCCCAGGCGCTGCAGGACCAGGCCAACAGCCTGACCGAGGTGGTCAGCGTGTTCCGCATCGAAAGCCAGTCCGGCCGCGCGCTGATGCCGCAGCCGGCCGCGCTGGCCCAGCCGCGCCCGGCGGCGCGCCCCGAGTTCCGTGCCGAATCGCGCCCGGCGCGCGCGCCGGCCCGGCCGCCGGCCGTCGCCGCCCCCGCCGCCTCGGCACGGCGCCAGCCGGCCCTGTCCGGCGAGGCCGCCGCGCGCCGTCCGACGGCGCCGTCCGACGCCGAGTGGGAAGAGTTTTAAGCCGGCCGGCCTAGCCGCCACCATCCACCAGCGAACGGCGCCGCGACGGCGCCGCAAGGGAGAAGCATGAGCACGCTCAAGCAACGCGAAGCGCCGGCGCCCGACCTGCCGAGCGCCGACCAGCCGGCCGCAGTCTGCGCGCCGAACATCTTTTGGCACCCGGGCAAGGTGTCGGCGGCGGCGCGCAGCCGCCAGGCCGGCCAGCGCGGCGCCACCGTCTGGTTGACCGGCCTGAGCGGGGCCGGCAAGTCGACCCTGGCTTGCGAGCTGGAGAAGATGCTGATCGACGCCGGCCGCGCCGCCTACGTGCTCGACGGCGACAACCTGCGCCACCACCTCAACCGCGACCTCGGCTTTTCGCCGCAAGACCGGCAGGAAAACATCCGCCGCAGCGCCGAAGTGGCGCGCCTGATGAACGACGCCGGCCTGATCGTCATCGCCGCCTTCATCTCGCCGCTGCGCCAGGACCGCGCCATGGCCTGCGGCATCATCGGCGCGGACAACTTCATCGAGACCTACGTCAGCACGCCCTGCCAGGTGTGCGAGGAGCGCGACCCCAAGGGCCTGTACGCCAAGGCCCGCGCCGGCCTGATCGCCGAGTTCACCGGCATCTCGGCGCCCTACGAGGTGCCGCTCTACCCCGCCGTGGTGCTCGACACCGACTGCCTGACGCTGCAACAGTCCAGCCGCCTGCTGTTCCAACACCTGGCGCAGCGCCGCAACTAGACCATGCGCCGCGACGTCCCCCCCAGCGGCCGGCCGGCGCCGAGCCGCCGCGTCGACGTCTTCAACGGCGACGCCGACGGCATCTGCGCGCTGCACCAGTTGCGCCTGGCCGCGCCGGCCGAGTCCGAGCTGGTCACCGGCGTCAAGCGCGACATCGCCCTGCTCGAACGCTTGTCGGCGCAGCTCAGCGAGAGCGACTGCGCCGGCGCCGAGCTGCTGGTGCTCGACATCTCGCTCGACGCCAACGCCGCGCCGCTGCGCCGCCTGCTGGCGGCCGGCGCCAGGGTCGACTACTTCGACCACCACGCCGCCGCGCAAGCCTTCGCCCACCCCGGCCTGCGCCTGTTCTGGGACGACTGTCCGGACTGCTGCAGCAGCATCCTGGTCGACCGCCACCTGGACGGCCGCTACCGGCCCTGGGCGGTGGCGGCCGCCTTCGGCGACAACCTGGCGGCGCCGGCGCGCGCGCTGGCCGCCCGCGCCGGCCTGGACGGCGCCGCCGTCGCCGCGCTGGAACAACTCGGCCAGGTGCTCAACTACAACGCCTACGGCGACTGCGTGGCCGACCTGCACATCGCCCCCGAGCGGCTGTACCGCGCCGTCAGCCCCTACGCCGACCCGCTCGCCTTCATCGCCGACAGCCCCTGCCACGCCCTGCTGCTCGACGGCTACCGGGCCGACTGCGCCCGCCTGCAGGGCTTGCGGCCGCATTGGCAGCGGCCCGGCGGCGCCGTCTACCTGCTGCCGCCGGCGCCCTGGGCGCGGCGCGTCAGCGGCGTGCTGGCCAACCGCCTGGCGGCAGCCGGCGACGCCGCCTCCTTCGCCATCCTCAGCTGCCACGCCGACGGCCACTACGTCGTCAGCGTGCGCTCCGGCGCGCCGGCCGAGCGCAGCGCCCACGGCCTGTGCGAACAATTCCCCGGCGGCGGCGGACGCAAGGCCGCCGGCGGCATCAACCACCTGCCGGCCGCCGAGCTCGATCGCTTCATCGAACAATTCCGCCGCTACTTCGCCCTGCCCGAGCAGCACCATGGGCATTAGCGAAGAGCTGCGCCTGGCGCCGCCGGCCGCGCCCGAGCAGCGGCCGGAGCTGCCGGGCAAGCCGGGCGCCGCGCCGCTCCCGCCCGTGTCGCTGCGCACGCTGGCCCTGCTGTTCCTGCGCATCGGCTGCAGCAGCGTCGGCGGCTTCATGGCGATGGTCGCCGTGACCCAGCAGATGGTGGTCGACAAGCGCCGCCTGCTGCCCGCCGAGGACCTGCTCGACGGCCTGGCGCTGGCCTCGGTGATGCCCGGTCCGGTCGCCATCAACGTCGTCGCCTACGTCGGCTACCGGCTGCGCGGCGTCGCCGGCGCCATCGTCTGCATGCTGTGCGCCGTGCTGCCGGCCTTCGTCTGGGTCACCACCCTGGGCCTGCTGTACTTCCGCTACGGCAGCATGGACGCCGTGCGCACCGTCTTCCTCGGCGTCACGCCGGCCATCACCGCCGTGGTGCTGGCCTCGGCCTGCCGGCTCTGGCGCGGCGCCGTACGCGACGGGCGCCAGGCCGCGCTGGCGCTGGGCGCGGCGGCGCTGCTGACGGCGCTGCCGGGACTGCCGAGCACGCTGCTGGTGCTGCTGGTGGCGGCCTGGACCGGCTGGAAATATCCGCGCCCGGGCACGCCGAACAACGCCGACGCGGCGGGATTGGCCGGCCGCGGCATGGCCACGCCCGCCGCCGGCGCGACGCCAACCGTCCACTTAGCGTCCCTGGACAGCGGCGCGCGCATCGGCCACCACCGGCGGGCGCGCCGGCCGGCCCGGCACCACGCCGCCCTGCTGGCCGCGCTGGGCCTGCCGGCGGCGGCGCTGGCCCTGCTGGCCGCCAACAACGCCATCCTGTTCACCCTGCTGTGCAGCTTCGCCGGCATGAGCCTGCTGACCTTCGGCGGCGGCTACGTCTTCATCCCGCTGTTGCAGCACACCGTGGTCGACGGCTACGGCTGGCTCAGCCAGCGCGAGTTCATCGACGGCATCGCCCTGACCCAACTCAGCCCCGGCCCGGTGATGATCAGCTCCGCCTTCGTCGGCCTGAAGGTGGCCGGCCTGGCCGGCGCGGCCGCCGCCAGCGCCGGCATGTTCGTCCCCAGCGCGGCGCTGATGCTGGCCGCCAGCGGCATGGTCGAGCGGCTGCGCCATTCGGCGCCGGCGCAGGCCGCGCTGGCCGGCGTGCGCGCGGCGCTGGCCGGCATGGTGTTCGGCGCCGCCGTCACCATCGGCCGCATGGCCGCGCCCAACTGGCTGTCGCTGGCGCTGTGCGCCGCCGCCCTGCTGGCCCTGCTGCGCTGGCGCGTCGACGCCGCCTGGGTGGTGGCCGCCGCCGCGCTGATCGGCTGGCTGGCGTTTTAAGCATCGAAGCAAACAGATTTTTTTCAGACCGGTACGACCAGGAGACCATGATGAGCACCACCCCCAACCCCGCCCCCGCCGACAGCAAACGCCCGCATCCGGTGATGATGATCCCGCTGCGCCGCTGCGGCAGCCACGCGCTGCGCCTGCGCTTGAACCTGTCGCCGCAGTTCTACTCGCCCTACCCGCTGCACATCGTCGATCTGATGCCGATCCTGCCGCTGTACGGCGACCTGCAGGACGACCGCGCCTATTTCCGCCTGGTGGTCGACGTGGTCGGCCTGCAGGCGGTCAGCATGGTCAAGTGGCAGCAGGTGGTGTTCGATCCGGTCGAGATCTTCGAGTCCATCCGCCACCAGCCGCGCAGCGTGCACCGGGTGGTGTGGGAACTGCTGTTGCGCGCCGGCGAGCGCCAGGGCGCGCGCGTGGTGATGGACAAATCGCTCGACAGCGTGCACTACGCCGACGAGCTGATGCGGCTGCTGCCGGACATGTTGTTCGTCAACGTGGTGCGCGACCCGCGCGCCCAGGTGGCGTCGATGAACCGCGCCATCATCCACGACTTCGACACCCTGCTCAACACCCGCACCTGGCTGGCCGCCCACCGCGCCGCCGACGCCGTGATGCGCCACTATCCGCGCCGCGTGCTGACGATACGCTACGAGGATTTCCTCTCCAACCAGGAGGCCACGCTGCGCACGCTGTGCGATTTCATGGGCATCGATTTCCTGCCGCAGATGCTCGACGTCGGCAACTCGGTCGAAGCGCAGCAGATCGCCCAGTTGTCGGCGCTGTGGTCGTCCAACTGCTACGCGCCGATCGCCGCCCACGCCGACAAGTTCAAGCATCAGTTGTCCGGCGAGGAGATCCGCGTCATCGAAACGCTGACCCGCGACTACATGCAGCGCTACGGCTACACCTTGATGACCGAGGCCGATGCCAGCGTGACCGACAGCCACCAGGGCGAGGCCCTGCAGCGCTCCGCCGCCGGCCGCAGCCAAGCCTGGCACGACATCGAGCAAAATAACTTCCGCGACTTCGTGCTGCGCCGCTGCCGCGCCGACTATCTGGCCCAGGTCCGCGCGCGGCTGGAGGCCCATGCCGGCGGCGGCGGCAGTGGCGCCGCCGCCGCGCTCGACGCGCTCGACCCGGCCACCTTCGAGATCAGCGACTAGGGCCGGCGCAGCAGCCCAAATTCCTCATTGCGCAGCGGCGCCGCGCCGCGCCGGCGGGCATCCATGGCGGACGGGCGCCCGCCCGCGCGGCAACCACCTGGCGGCTGGCGCTCAGCGGCACAACTGGGCCCAGGAGGCCTCGAACTCGGCCGGCACCACGTCCTGCGCCAGCAACGTCAGGTCGCGCGCCACCGCGATGTAGCGCTGGAAACCGATGTAGGCGCCGAAGGCGTCCTTGGCGTTGACCTCGCCGCAAGGGGCGCCCTTCTTGCCGATGAACTGGTTGCGGAACTGGGCCGAGGCCGGTTCCAGCACTTTTTCCTTCACATACTTCTCGCCCAGGCTGGTCAGGGTGGCCGCCTCATCGCGCTGCTTTTGCGCCGCCGACTTGCCGCAGCCGGCCACGCCACAGGAAATGACCGCCGCCAGCAGCAACGCAATTCCTTTGTCCATAGGATCTTTCAAAAAAGTGAAAAGCGGCCCCGTCCGTCCCGCCGCGCCGCCCCGGCGGTATTGCCCTGGCGGCCAAAATGATACTCAAATGCAATTGTAGCCGATTGCGCAATAATTTACCGCGCGCCGCGCGCGGCCGCGCCGTCCGCACGCCACTGAGCCGGGGGTGCCGCAAAAGCCACAAAAAATGTGCACGCAGCGTGCTTTTTTCGTGCCGGCGGCCCGGCCCCGGCGTAGATTTGTTACCATCCTTACCCAAAGTTTAACTAGGAGATCGCATGCTGCACCACAAACCCGCACAATTCGTCACCGCCGTGGCCACCATGTTCGTGCTGTTCACGAGCAACGTCCACGCCGAGGCCGCCGCGCCCAAGCTGGGCAACGTCACCATCCTGGCCACCGGCGGCACCATCGCCGGCACCGGCGCCAGCAGCACCACCACCATCGGCTACACCGCCGCCACGGTGGGCGTCGAGCGTCTGATCCAGGCCGTGCCGGAACTGGCCAAGGTGGCCAATGTGACGGGTGAGCAAGTATTCCAGATCGCCAGCGAAAACATGAGCAACGAGCATTGGCTGACCCTGGCCAAGCGCGTCAACACCCTGCTGGCGCAGAACAACGTCGACGGCATCGTCATCACCCACGGCACCGACACGCTGGAAGAGACCGCCTACTTCCTCGACCTCGTGGTCAAGAGCAAGAAGCCGGTCGTGCTGGTCGGCGCCATGCGCCCGTCCACCGCGCTGTCGGCCGACGGCCCGCTGAACCTGTACAACGCCGTGCTGCTGGCCGCCAGCCCCGACGCCGTCGGCAAGGGCGTGCTGGTCGCCATGAACGACCAGATCCACGCCGCCCGCGACGTGTCGAAAACCAATACCTCGACCCCGGACAGCTTCAAGACCACCGAACTGGGCATGCTCGGCTACATCCAGGGCAACAAGCCCTACTTCTACCATGTGTCCAGCCGCAAGCACACGATCGATACCGAATTTGATATCAGCAACCTGCAATCCCTGCCGCAAGTCGATATCGTCTACGGCTACGCCAACATGGGTCCGGCCGCGCTGAACGCCTTCATCGCCGGCGGCGCCAAGGGCATCGTCCACGCCGGCGTCGGCGACGGCAGCCTGGCCCAGAAGGTCGTGCCATCGCTGAGCGCGGCGCGCAAACAAGGCACCGTGATCGTCCGCGCCAGCCGCGTCGGCCAGGGCATCGTGGCGCGCAACGGCGAAGCCAACGACGACGAACTCGACTTCGTCGCCGCCGACACGCTGAACCCGCAGAAGGCCCGCATCCTGCTGATGCTGGCGCTGACCAAGACCAGCAGCAGCAAGGAAATCCAGCGCATGTTCTACACCTACTGATCGTAGGCGTGGCAACGGCGGCGCGGGCCGGCCCGCGCCGCCGTCGGCAAGCTCACGCTACAGCGTGCGCAAGAAGGCGACCAGGTCGCCTTTTTCTTTGTCGCTCAGTTTGGTTTCCAGGATCAGATTGAAGAACTCCACCGAGTCCTCCAGGGTCAGCAGGCGGCCGTCGTGCAGATACGGCGGCGACTCCTTGATGCCGCGCAACGGGAAGGTCTTGATCGGCCCGTCGGCCGAGGCCATGATGCCGTTGATCAGGCGCGGCTTGTAGAAACGCTCCGCCTTCAGGTTGTGCATCAAATTGTCCGTGTAGTAAGGCGGCGCGTGGCAGGTGACACATTGCCCCTTGCCGAAGAAGATGGTCTGGCCGCGCAGCTCGCTCTCGCTGGCCTTCTTCGGATCGAGCTTGCCCATCACCGTCAGCTTGGGCGCCGGCGGAAAGTCCAAAATCTCCTGCACCTCGGCCATGAAATGCACCTGGCTGCCCCGCTCCAGCACGTTGACACCCTTCTTGGTGGCGATCACCGGATCGCCGTCGAAGTAGGCGGCGCGCTGCTCGAACTCGGTGAAATCCTCCACCGTCTTGAGCGCCCGTTGCGAGCCGAACAGGCGCTGGATGTTGACCCCGCGCAGGCTCGGCGTCTCGATGCGGTGGCGGAACTCCTGCGGCCGGATGTCGCCCACCAAATGGGTGGCGCCGTTGCTGTGGCCGTTGGCGTGGCAGTCGAAGCAGGCCACGCCACGGCTTGGCCGCTCGCTGCGCCGGTCCTCGGTCTGGTTGAACTGCTGCTGCGGGAACGGCGTCAGCAGCAAGCGCAGGCCCTCGATCTGCTTGGGGTTGAGCACGCCGTTGAACATCTCGTAGTAGTTGTCGATGCTCAGCAGCTTGCCCTGCGACACGTCGCCCAGGTCGGGCCGCGTGGTCAGGAAGATCGGCGCCGGGAACTCCGGCAGGAAATGGTCGGGCAGGTCGAAGTCCAGGTCGAAACGGGTCAAATCGCGCCCCTCCTGCCGCTTGATCTCCTCGATCTGGAAGTGCGGGAACAGCATGCCGCCCTCGGCCTGGTGCGGATGCGGCAGCGGCAGCAGGCCGAGCGGGAACAGGTCGCGCTCGCGCACCTGCTCGGGCGTCAGCGCCGCCAACTGCTCCCACGTCGTGCCGCGCGGCAGGCGCACGCGCACGCCGCCCTGCACCGGCTTGCCACGGAACATGGTCACGCCGCTGGGCCGGTCGCCCAGGTCGTAGCGCTCGGCCAGCAATTCCTGCTGCCGCCGCATCAGGCCGGCGCGCGCCGCCTTCATGCGCGCCAACGTGACGGCGAAGTCCTCGTGGATCACCACCGGGCTGTAGCTCGACGGCTTGCCCGGCTTGGCGGCCGCGACCTCCTGCGTGCGCACCAGCGCCGGCGCCAGCGCGACCAGCGCGGTGACGGCCACCGCCAGTGCGGTTTTTGCAAATTTCATGTGCCTCTCCTTGTCCGATTGAGATAAACCACCATTCATTAAAGCAGACCAGTCCACCCACTCCCCCCTTAAGGGCACTTCGAAAAACCACCAAATTGTCGTTCCCGCGTAGGCGGGAACCCATGCTGAGCCAATGGACATGCGGGGTATAGATTCCCGCCTGCGCGGCGCTCCGCCGATGCGGAACGACGGTTTTTCGAGGTGCCCTTAAGCCGGCCGCCGTTGTGCCAGCACAAACGCCAGCGCGGCGGCCAGCGCGCCAGCCACCGCAATGGTCATCGCAATGGCCATTCCAGTGGCCCTGCCTGGGCCGTTGGCGCCGGGCGGGTAGCGCCGTGCAAATTAGAGCAACCATGTAAAAATAGCACGGGCGGTCATGCTAGGCTAGCTGATCCAATACGAAGGGAAAACTTTATGAAAGAACAACAACAGCCGCTGCTAGCCTTGCATCCGCATAGCCACGGCGAGGCCGATCGGCACTTGATCGAGCAAGCCTTCGCGGCCCAGCGCGCCACCGCGCTGCGCTGGCGCGGCTCCGGCGCGGCCGAGCGCATCGCCCGCATCAAGCGCCTGCGCGACGCCATGCTGAGCCGCCGCGCGGCGCTCTACAGCGCCTTCGCCCAGGACTACCACAAGCCGGCCGCCGAGGTCGAGGCCTCCGAGCTGCTGCCGGTGATGGAGGAGATCCGCCAGGTGCTGGGCGCGCTGAAGCGCTGGATGAAGCCGCGCCGGCCCTGGCCGACCACCACCATGCTGGGCACCTACGCCTCGGTGCAGTGCCAGCCGCGCGGCCGCGTGCTGATCATCGCGCCGTGGAACTATCCGCTGAGCCTGTGCTTCGGCCCGCTGGTCTCGGCCCTGGCCGCCGGCAACACGATCATCATCAAGCCGTCGGAGATGACGCCGGCGGTCTCGGCGGTGATGGCCGAGATCATCGCCGCCGTCTTCCCGCCGGACGAGGTGGCGCTGTTCCAGGGCAGCCAGCCGACCTCGCAGGCCCTGCTCGACCTGCCCTTCGACCACATCTTCTTCACCGGCTCGCCCAACGTCGGCAAGTTGGTGATGGCCGCCGCCGCGCGCCACCTGAGCAGCGTCACGCTGGAGCTGGGCGGCAAGTCGCCGACCATCGTCGACCAGAGCGCCGACCTCAAGCTGGCGGCCGAGACCATCATGTGGGGCAAGTTCCTCAACAACGGCCAAACCTGCGTGGCGCCCGACCACGTCTACGTCCACGCCTCGGTCAAGGAGGCCTTCGTCGCGGCCTGCAACGCCGTGCTGGCGGCGCGCTACGGCGCCAGCGCGGCCGAGCAGAAGCGCAGCCCCGACCTGACCCGCATCGTCAACCGCCGCCACACCGCGCGCCTCGCCGAACTGCTCAACGACGCGCTGGCGGGCGGCGCCGTGCTGCGCGGCGGCGGCGAGGTCGACCTGCAAGACTGCTACATCGCCCCCACCCTGCTCGATCAGATTCCAGCGGACGCCGCCATCATGCGCGAGGAAATCTTCGGCCCGCTGCTGCCGATCATCGCCTACGACTCGCTCGACGAGGTCATCGCCACCATCAACGCCGGACCGAAGCCGCTGGCCCTGTATGTGTGGAGCAAGCGCCAGGCGCATATCGACCAGGTCTTGCAGCAGACCAGCTCGGGCGGCGCCTGCGTCAACCACTGTGTCGCCCACTTCGCCCACGGCAACCTGCCCTTCGGCGGCGTCAACAATTCGGGCATCGGCAACGCCCACGGCGAGTACGGCTTCAAGACCTTCTCGCACGAGCGCGGCGTGTTGCGCGCCTCGCCGCTGATGCTCATCAAGCTGTTCTTCCCGCCCTACACGAAGAACCGCAATCGGCTGATCCGCAAGATCGTCGACCTGCTGCGCCTGCCGATGTTGTAGGCCGGACTCAGGCGTCGCGGCTGGTCGCCACCATGTTGCCGGGACGCAGGCGGCGGGCGGCGCGGCCGTCGGCGTCGAACAGGTGGAAGGCCCGGCTGTCGGCCGTGAAGGCCAGCGGCTGGCCCAGCCGCAGCGCCAGATTGGCGTCGCTGCGGATCACCACGTCGCGGCCGTCGGCCATCGTCAGGTAGACGTAGTTGGTCTCGCCCAAATGCTCGACCACGCTGACCGTGCCGGCGAAGCGCTCGCCGGCCTGGCCGTCCGCCAGCGCGTGCTCGGCGCGCAGGCCCAGGCTGACCGCGTCGCCGGCGCGCAGGCCGCCGCCGTCGACCAGCGCGCGCGCCTGGCCGCCCTGCTCCAGCGCCACCAGCACGCCGTCCGCCGCCGCCTCGAGCACCTTGCCGTCGAAAAAATTCATCGTCGGCGCGCCGATGAAGCCGGCGACGAAACGGTTGGCCGGCTGCTGATACAGCTCCAGCGGCGAGCCGGCCTGCTGCACGCGGCCCTCGTGCATGACGACGATCTTGTCGCCCAGGGTCATCGCCTCGACCTGGTCGTGGGTGACGTAGACGGTGGTGGCGCCGAGCTGGCGCTGCAGCTTGGCGATCTCCAGCCGGGTCTGCACGCGCAAGGCCGCGTCCAGGTTCGACAGCGGCTCGTCGAACAGAAACAGTTGCGGCTCGCGCACGATGGCGCGGCCGATCGCCACGCGCTGCCGCTGGCCGCCGGACAACTCGCGCGGCAAGCGCTCGAGCAGATGGGCGATCTTCAAAATCTCCGCCGCCTTGTGCACCCGCGCCGCGATGGCGGCCTTGCCCTCGCCCGCCACCTTCAAGCCGAAGGCCATGTTCTTGAACACCGTCATGTGCGGATACAGCGCGTAGCTCTGGAACACCATGGCGATGCCGCGCTCGGCCGGCGGCAGATGGTTGACCTCGCGCCCGGCGATCAACATGCTGCCGCCGCTGATACGCTCCAGTCCGCACAACATGCGCAGCAGGGTCGACTTGCCGCAACCCGACGGCCCGACCAGCACGACGAACTCGCCGTGGGCGATGTCCAGATCGATGCCGGCCAACACGTCGGTCTTGCCGTCATACGATTTACGCAATTGCCTCAGACTCACGCTAGCCATCTTGCCTTCCTTATCTTGTCGCTGCCTTGAATTACTTGAATTGAATTACTTGACTTGAATTACTTGACCGCGCCGGCGGTCAAGCCACGGATCAACTGGCGCGAAAAAATCGCATACATCAACAGCATCGGCAGCACCGCCAGCGACAAGGCCGCCAACACCGAGTTCCAGTCCGTCGCGTACTGGCCGATGAACTGCTGCACGCCCAGGGTGACGGTCTGGGTCTGCTCGGACGGCGCCAGGATCAAGGGGAACCACAGGTCGTTCCAGGCCGGGATCATGGTGAACACGGCGACCGTGGCGATGGCCGGCCGGATCAAGGGCAGGATCACCTGGAAGAAGATCTTGAACTCGCCGACGCCGTCGCAGCGCGCCGCGTCCTTCAGCTCGCCCGGCACCTGGCGCATGAACTCGGTGAGTATCATCACCGCCAGCGGCAAGCCTTGCGCGGTGTACACCAGCACCAGCGCCAGCAAGGTGTTGGTCAGCCCCAGCGCCACCATCAGTTCGAGGATGGACACCGTGCCCAGGCGGATCGGAATCATGATGCCCAGCGCCAGGAACAAGGCCAGCGGCCGCTGCCCACGGAAGGTATATTCCGACAAGGCCCAGGCCGCCATCGCGCCGAACAACACGATCATCAGCAGCGAGCCCAGGGTGACCACCAGGCTGTTGCCGTAGAACAGAAGGAAGTTGGTCGCCGACAGCACCTTCTGGAAGCCGACCAGCGACAAGGTGGCCGCGCTGGGCAGCGCCAGCGGATCGTCGAAGATGGCGGCGCGCGTCTTGAGCGAGTTGATCAGGATCAGCGCGATGGGAAACAACGCCAGCGCGGTGTAGGCCAGCAGCACCACGTGCACGGCCAGCCGGCCCAGATCCGGCCGCAGCAAGGTTGCGTTGGACGAGGATTTCATGGCGCCCCCTTCACAGCGCGTAGCGGCTCAGGCGCCGCTGCACGCCGACAAAATAGGCGCCGACGCCGAGCAGGATCACCAGGAACATCAAGGTGGCCACCGCCGCGCCCATATTGGCGTTGCCGACCTGGGCCTGGTAGCCGAAGAAGGTGCGGTAGAACAAGGTGCCGAGGATGTCGGACGCATAGTTGGGACCGGCCAGCGCGCCTTTCACCGAATAGATCAGGTCGAAGGCGTTGAAGTTGGCGACGAAGGTCAGGATGGTCACCAGCCCCAGCGTGGGATAGATCAGCGGCAGCTTGATGTCCCAGAAGATGCGCAAGGCGCCGGCGCCCTCGACGTGGGCCGCCTCGACGATCTCCTCCGGCACCGCCAGCAGCGCCGCGTAGATCAGCATGGTGGGAATGCCGATGTACTGCCACACCGAAATCAGCGCCAGCGTGGCCAGCGCCGAGCTCTCCTGCCCCAGCCACGGTTGGAACAGGCCGGCCGCGCCGACCGTGTCCAGCAGCCGCTCGCCGACGCCCCACAGCGGCGACAGGATCAGCTGCCAGATGAAGCCGATGATCACCACCGACAACAAGGTCGGCAGGAAAATCAAGGTGCGGTAGGTGCGCGCGGCGCGCAGCCCCTTCAGGCTGAACAAGGTGGCCAGCAGCAGGCCGATTGGATTTTGCAGCAACATGTGGATGGCGAAGAATAGCAGGTTGTTGCGCATCGCGTTCCAGAACGCCGCCGACCATTCCGGGTCGAACAGCACGGTGCGGAAATTGGCCAGGCCGGTGAAGCTCTGCCGGCCGGCGTCGTCGCTGCTAAAGAAACCCTGGCGCAGCGTGTCGGCCAGCGGCAGCGCGCTGAACAGCGCATAGATCAGCACGGCGGGGGCCAAAAAGGCCAGCAGTTGCCAGCGGCCGATATTGTGCTCGACTGATTTCACACGGATCTCCGATATTTAAGGCGCCGGCGGCTAACAAACCACCCAAAGGCAAGGAGCCGGGGTCGGACCCCGCGGGTCCGACCCCAGATTGCGCCCGTGGGGTTCGCCAGCATCCCCGGCACCTTGGAATCTTGGAAAAAAATGCCGACGCCAGGGCGGCGCCGGCACAACAAACGCCGAGGAGGAGGAGGCGTTTTCTCTATTGCGGTGGCTTATACCACTTGGCAAATCCGTTTTGCAGCCGGGCCGCCGCGTCCTTCGGCGCCAGCTTGCCGTTCAACACCTGGGCGTTGATGTTCCACAGCTCGTTCTCCATGCTCGGCTGGCCCCGGTTGAGCACCTGCGAGTTGACCCGGATGGTCGAGGCGCAACTGGCGCGCCAGTCGATCATCTGCTTGGCCAGCGGATCGCGCACCGTGATCGCATGCTTGGACAGCGAGAAGAAGCCGGTGACCCGGTTGGTGTAGATGTCGGCGAACTCGGCCGAGCCGACCCAGCTCAGGAAGGTGTAGGCGTCGGCCTTGTTCTTCGAGCGCGTGTTGACGCCCATGCCGATATCCATGTGGTCGGAGATGTAGCACTTGTCGGTGGCGCGCTTGACCGGCGGCGGGAAGGCGCCCAGCTCCAGGGCCGGCGTCTGGTTGAAGTAGGAGATGTCCCAGGAACCGGTCGGATAAATCGCCGCCCGCCCCAGCGCGAACTGGTTCTGGCTGTCGCCGTAGGTCTGCGCGCTGGCGCCCTTGGCCAGGTAGGTGCCCAGCTTGGCCTCGTACTCCAGCGCGCCGACGAAGGCCGGATCGGTGAATTTGGCCTTGCCGGCGATCAGCGACATGCGGCCGTCCTCGCCATGCCAGTAGTTCGGCCCGATGTTGGTGAAGACGATCTGGCTGGACTCCCACTGGTCGGCCGTGCCCAGCGCCAGCGGCGCGATGTTGCCGGTCTTCTTGATGGCGTCGAGCACGCCGAAGAACTCGGCCTCGGTCTTGGGCGGCTGCAGATTGAGCTGCTTGAAGATTTTCTTGTTGTAGAAGAAGCCGTGGATCACCGAGGCGATCGGCATGCAGAAGGTGTCCTTGGCGTCGTCGGTCTGCCAGGCCAGCAAGGCGACGTTGGGGAAGTTCTGCATGCCCGGCTTGCCGTCGAGCTTGTCCAAATGGCCCTTCTTGAACAAGGCCAGCGAGACGTCGAAGGGGCGGCAGGCCATCAGGTCGCCGGCGGTGCCGCCGGCCAGCCGGGCCGCCAGCGAGGAGTCGTATTCGGTCGGCGCGGTCGGCGAAAACTTGACCTTGATGCCGGGATGGGTTTTTTCGAAGGCGGGAATCAGCACCGTCTCCCACAAGGCCTTGTCGTCGACCCGCCAACTTTCGATCAGCAGGTTGCCGGCGCGGGCGGCGCCGGCGGACAACAACGTCAACAGCAGGGCATGGCCCAGGGTCCGGTGCAACTTCATGACTTGTCTCCTTGTATTGAAACGCGGATCGCTTCTCTGTCGGAAGCGTCGCCTGAGGTCGGCGTGTTTTTGAATCGTAACACCGAAACTTGGCAAATTCGCTAGATTTCTTTATCACAAAGTCGTGGCTTACAATTCTTTACGCGCAAGTGGTATTAGCCGCGCCACAACAGGGTTTGCCGCCCCCGGACCGGTTCTCCGCCCGTCGCGCCAAGCAACACTTCGCAAGATATCCTTACGTAAAGTTACATTCGTCGCGGCGGCGGCGGCAATACCATGATTGCGCCGCCGTGGCCGTTCGCCGGATCGACGCACTTGGGCACATTTCCACGACGTTGACGATTTGTCACTCATGACACTTGAATCGGCGCCGCTTCGCAGGCAATATCGCCACTCTTAACCAGCTGGGGAGTCACAACATGAAGGTATGCATCATCGGCGCCGGCGCCATCGGCGGATTTCTCGGTGCCCGGCTGGCGGCGGCCGGCGCCTGCGAAGTGAGCGCACTGGCGCGCGGCGCCACCCTGGCCGCCCTGCGCGCGCACGGCTGGCGCCTGCAACAAAACGGCGCCCTGCTGCAAGTGCCGGCCCGCGCCGCCGAGCGGGCCGCCGAACTGGGCCCGCAGGATCTGGTGATCATCGCCGTCAAGGGGCCGGCGCTGGCCTCCGTCGCCGCCGACATCGCCCCCCTGCTCGGCCCGCAAACCATCGTGCTGCCGGCCATGAACGGCGTGCCCTGGTGGTTCGGCAGCGGCATTGAGGCGCTCGGCGAGGCCCCGCTCGACAGCGTCGACGCGGGCGGCCGCGCGGCGGCGGCGATTCCCCTTGCGGCCGTGCTCGGCTGCGTGGTGCACGCCAGCACCGCCACCACCGAACCGGGCGTGGTGGCGCACAAGATGGGCCAGGGCCTGATCATCGGCGAACCGGCCGGCGGCGAGTCGGCGCGGGCGCGGGCGGTGTGCGAGCTGTTCCGCCATGCCGGCTTCGACGTCACGCTGTCGCCACGGATACGCTACGACATCTGGTACAAGCTGTGGGGCAATATGACGATCAACCCCGTCTCGGCCATGACCGGCGCCACCACCGACCGCCTGCAGGACGACGAGCTGGTGCGCAACTTCTGCTCCGCCGCCATGCGCGAGGCCGCCGCCGTCGGCGAGCGCATCGGCTGCGCCGTGCTGCAAACGCCGGAGGAGCGCCACCTGGTCACGCGCAAGCTGGGCGGCTTCCGCACCTCGATGTTGCAGGACGTCGAAGCCGGCCGCGCCATCGAGCTCGACAGCATCGTCGGCGCCGTGCGCGAGATCGGCCAGCGCGTCGGCGTCGCCACGCCCAACATCGACGCCCTGTTCGGCCTGGCCCGTTTGTTCGCGCGCGGACGGGGCCTGTATCCGGCCGCTTAGGAGTATGCTGGGCGGGTGCCGGCGTCGGTGCAATGTCAGCAGCCAATCGGAGACCCCATGGACAACGATTTTCGCCTGGTAGCACGGCGCCTGGTGCCGACGGACGCCCATGTCCTGCGCGGTTGTCTGGTGGCGGCCGGCATCCGCGCCGTCGTCACCGACGATCAGCATACCCAGGCCAACCTCCTGCTCGCCCCGGCCATCGGCGGCGCGCGGGTGCTGGTGCCCGAGGCCGATTTGGCATTGGCGCGCGAAATCCTCGCCGCCTTCGAGCGTGGCGACCTGGCGCTGCCGGATGACGCCGACTTCGGCGCGGCCGGCTGAAGCGGCGAGCCGGAATCTACAGCGCGGTCGGCGGCTGCTGCGAAGTCAGCAGCGCGGCGGCGAGCAGCACCGCCAACAACAGCAATGCCTCCATCCTCAGCACCGTGCGCACCAAGCGCAGGCCCCGTTCCGAGCGCGCGGCGGCGGGCAGTCCGACCAACTTGTTGTAGCCGCCCAGCGCCACCGCCAACCCAACCAAGCCAAGCTTGGCCAACAACGTCAGTCCGTAGGCGGTGTGCAGCAGATTCCCGCCCGTGCCCACCCGATGCCAGCCGCTATAGACGCCGGTGGCGGCGATCACCACCAGCGCCAGCACCGCCGCCTGCGACATCCGCTCCAGATAGCGCGCCGTGCGCCCGCCGTCCGCCGCCGCGCCGGCCAGCCGCGCGCCGTTGAAGACGAAACAAGCCGACAGCAAGACCACGCCGGTCCACAGCGCGATCGCCGCCAGATGCAGCGACTCGGCCGCCAGCGGCAGACTCCAGAAACCGGCCTCGCCGGCGTGCCCCATCGTGGCGCGCGTGTAGGCGAACACGGCCAGCGACAACACCACAGCCGCCTCGCCAAGCAGCCCGGCGCCGCCCATTCCGCGCAGCACCAGCAACACCGCCATGACGACGATGGTGACGCAGCCGGCGTGGCCGTGGTCGGTGGTGGTGAGCATCGTCCAGAACATGCCGGACGCCTCGTCCAGCGGCAGGCCGCTCATCACGGCGGTCGACGCCCACAGCGCCGCCACGC
>NZ_JAEMNU010000123.1:90924-178309 GCF_016461825.1 Rugamonas violacea
GGCGCACAGCCCCAGCGTGGCGGCGGCCATGTCCAAACGACGCAAGAGCGCCAAGTCCGCCAAGTCCGGCCCGCGACACCAGCGCACAAACGCCGAGCCGACCAGCCAGGCGAAGCCGAGATTGAGTAGCAACGCCGAGCCGAGCTGCAACAGCGCGACCGGGTCCACCTATTTCACCGTGAACGTGAACTCGCCCTTGCGGCGATGGCCGTCGCGACCGGCCGCCGCCCAGCTCACCGTGTAGGCGCCGGGCGCCAGCAGCGGCAAGCCCAGGCGCAGGATGGCGGGATTGGCGCCATCCACCTGCGCCTTGCCGACGGCGACTGGCTTGCCGCCGCCGTCGGCCAGCGTGATGCCGCTGAAGGCCGCCTCGACCTTCTCGTTGAAGGTCAGCGCGATCTCTTTCGGCGCCGCCACGGTGGCGCCGGCCGGCGGTTCGGACACCTTCAAACTGGCGTGGGCCAGGGCCTGCGAGCTGAACAGCGCGCCCGCCGCCAGCGTGGCGGCGACCACCATTGCATGTAGTGTTTTCATCACATCGTCTCCCGGGCGCCGACTAGCGGACCACTTCCAGCGCGCTGACCGCCAGCGCGCCGCCCACCCGCTCGGCCTTGAAGCGCACCTTGTCGCCGGCCTTGACCTTGTCCAGCATGGCCGGATCGCTGACGCGGAAATTCATCGTCATGCCCGGCATCTCCAAGTTCTTCAGCTCGCCGTGCTTGATGGTCAGCTTGCCGGCCTCCTTGTCCACCTTCTTGATTTCGCCGTCGCTCAGCGCGTCCCGCGCCACGGCAGCCTGCTGCGCCTGGGCCAGCGGCGCGGCAACGTAACCCATGCCGACCAGCGCGGCGAATATCAGTGCATGCGTATTTTTCATCATTTTTCCTATCGACTTAAATTTGGTTCATCAATGGCCGCTATGGCCGGATGGCTTGCGCACCGTCACCTCAACCTCGGGCCGGTTCTTCACCGGCATCGACTGGCCGCCGGCGCTGGCGCTACGCTTGGCTTCCGGCAAGGCGCCGGTCCACTCGTAGGCCTGCGTGCCGGCCGGATGCTGGTACCAGCCGGGATCGCTGTAGTCGCCCCGCTTCTGCTCCTTGCGCACCTTCAGCACGGTGAACATGCCACCCATCTCGACGCCGCCGAACGGTCCCTCGCCCGACATCATCGGCAGCGTGTTTTCCGGCAGCGGCATGTCCATGCCGCCCATGGAACCGCCCTTGTCGCCCATCACCATGTAGTCCGGCACGATCTTGTTGATCTTCTCGGCCACGCCGCGATGGTCGACCCCGATCATGGTCGGCACGTTGTGGCCCATGGCGTTCATCGTGTGGTGCGACTTGTGGCAATGGAAGGCCCAGTCGCCCGGCGCGTCGGCGACGAACTCGATCGCCCGCATCTGCCCCACCGCCACGTCGGTGGTCACCTCCGGCCAACGCGAGGCCGGCGGCGTCCAGCCGCCGTCGGTGCCGGTGACCATGAACTCGTGGCCGTGCAAGTGGATCGGGTGGTTGGTCATCGTCAGGTTGCCGACGCGGATGCGCACCTTGTCGCCCTGCCGCACCGGCAGCGAGTCGATGCCGGGGAAGACGCGGCTGTTGAAGGTCCACAGGTTGAAGTCGAGCATGGTGTTGGCCTTCGGCGTGTAGCTGCCCGGCTCGACGTCGTAGGCGTTGAGCAGGAACACGAAATCGCGGTCGACCGCGTGCAGCGCCGGGTCCTTCGGATGCGTGACCCAGAAACCCATCATGCCCATAGCCATCTGCAACATCTCGTCGGCGTGCGGGTGGTACATGAAGGTGCCGGGCCGCTGCGCGACGAATTCGTAGACGAAGGTCTTGCCCGGCGCGATGCCGGGCTGGGTCAGGCCGGTCACGCCATCCATGCCGTTGGGCAGGCGCTGGCCGTGCCAGTGCACGCTGGTGTGCTCGGGCAGCTTGTTGGTGACGAAGATACGCACCCGGTCGCCCTCCACCACCTCGATGGTCGGCCCCGGCGATTGGCCGTTGTAGCCCCACAGATTGGCCTTCATGCCGGGCGCCAGTTCGCGCACCACGGCCTCGGCCACCAGGTGGAATTCCTTGACGCCGTTGTTCATGCGCCAGGGCAAGGACCAGCCGTTCAAGGTCACCACCGGGTTGAACGGGCGGCCGTTGGGCGGCAACGGTGGCACATGGGTGTTGGCGTTGTTCATCATCGGCGCCTCGGGCAGGCCGGCCGCGCCGGCCTTGCTGATGGCGGCGGCGCCGACGGCGGCTACGCCGGCGCCCTTGAAGAAGTTTCTACGTGAAATCATTGATTGGTCCTTGCTTCGTTGTTGCCGGCGCCGCTGCCGTTGACGGCGGATTGCAGGCGGGTCTCGGCGATCCAAAAATCGCGCTGGCTTTCGATCGCGCCGTTGACGCTGGCGAGCTGTTCGCGCGAGTCGGCCAGCAGCTCGAACACGCTGGCCAGCATGCCGTTGTAGCGCAGCAACACCTCGTCGGAGATCTTGCGGCGCAGCGGCACCACCTCGTCGCGGTAGTGGCGCGCGATGTCGTAGGCGCTGCGGTAGCCGGAGTAGGCTTCGCGCACCTCCGAGCGGGCGCGCAGCGCGACGTCGGCGGTGCGGTGCAGCGACTGCATGTAGAGCGCCTCGGCGCGCGCCACGCGGGCGCCGCCCCAGTCGAACAGCGGCAGCTCCAGCGACACCTCGTAGCCGTTCTCGCGCGGCTTGCCGCTGCTGCTCTTGTTGACGTAGCCGGCGTCGAGCACGTTGATGAAGCGGGTGGTCCGGTTCAGGCCCAGCGCGCTGGCGGTGGCCTCGGTGTCGCGCCGGGCGGCCAGCACGTCGAGCCGCTGCTCCAGCGCCTGCGCCTCGGCCTGATTGATCTCGCGCGGCGCGGCCGGCAGGTCGGGCAGGCGCTCGGGCAGGCTGAAGCCTTGCTCGCGCAGGCCGAGCAGGCGCACCAGTTGCTCGCGGCAGGCCACCGCCTCGTGGCGGGCGCGCGCCAGCTGGGTGACGGCGTCGGCGTAGAAGGCGCGCTCGCGGGCCTGGTCCAGCTTGCTCCAGTTGCCGACCTTGCTCATCCGCTCGGCCAGCTCGGCCGAGGCTTCGGCCGCGCCGCGCACCTGCTCGGCGAAGCGCGCCGACTGGACGGCGGCCACGGCCATGAAGTAGGCGCGCCGCGTCTCGGCCGCCAATTGCACCGCCTGGGCGGCGGCGGCCAGCTTGGCCTGCTCGAAACGGCCCCGCTCGATGCGGCTGCGCATCGGCAGGGTCAGCAGGCCGGCCAGGTCGAACATCACGCCACGGTCGATCTCGCTTTCACCGCCGCCGTGGATGCGGCCGAAACTCAGGCTGGGATTGCGCATGCGGCCGGCCTGCACCATCTCGGCCTCGGACACGCCCAACGCGGCCAGCGACGATTTCAACGCCGGACTGTTCAGCAGGGCGACGCGCACCGCCGCGTCGGCGCTCAGCGGCTGGGCCAGCAGCGCCCGCACTTGGGCGTCGGCCTCGGCCGTCTTGCCGTCGGCGGCGTCCTTGCGCAAACTGGCCGGCTGGCCGATCCGCTCGCTGGTCAGGCGCGAGACCTCGTCCAGCCCGCCGTCCGGCGACAGGCTGGCGCAACCGGCCAGCAAGGCGACGGACAAGCCCGCCGCCGCCCGTCCCAGCATCGATACGCCGGGTCGTAAAGGGAAACGCGTCATCTTATTGACCTTTCATGTGCATGTGGTGGCCTTGATGCGGGTCGGCCGCAGCCGGCGGCGGCGCCGCCGAGTGACCCTGCTGAGTTTGCTGAGTTTGCTGAGTTTGCTGAGTTTGCTGAGCCGGCTGAGCTTGCTGGGGCGTCGCCCTGTCAGCGGCCGGGGCCTTGTCCGCTTGCATCGACATCATGCCGTGGCCGGCGTGGCCACCAGCGCCAGCCAGCTCGCGATTGGCCTGTAGCCAGAGTTTGTCGGGCGTGACGTCGGACTGGGGCGCCGGCAGATAGCCGGCGAAGGCGGATTGGTACAACATCGCAGCCGGCGCGCCGGCGGACGGCGCGGTCGCGGTCGCGTCGAGCCGGGCCGATTGCGCGGCGGCAAGCAACGGCACTGCGGCTACCGCAAGCAGTAGTGAGCGTAAACGTTTCATGATTTTCCTTGGAAATGACACTGGCACCCGAATCAATAATTCAGGCGGCGCGAAGCGAAGTTCGCGACGACAGCAATCCTCAGGAAATCAAACGTGGGGGTCGCTCAAGCGTGGCGGGAATGAAGGCGGTCATCGCCGGCTCGGCGACCAGCACCGCGCAGCGCGCCAAGGGAAGGGAGAGAAAAACCACGACGGCCTGCGGCGGCGCGCAGGCGCCCACGCAGCAACTGGCGCAGCTGCTGCACTTGCCGTGCGTGGCCTTGCCATGCTCCGGCGTCGATGTGCCGCAGTGCTCGGCATGCATGGCGAAGAGCTCGTCGGCCATACTGGCTTCGACCACCGGCATCGCGGCCTCGACCATTGTCGTCGTGGCGCGCGCGGCGCCAGCGCTGCTAGCCATGCCACCGCCGGACATGAATGCGGCGGCCGTGCCCTGCAACGGCAGCGCGGCGATCAACATCCACAGCAGGTAACGGACAAAAGTTTGCATAAGTGGCAAATAGTAGCGCAAAGGCGCGGCGCATGACAAGATGATCGACTATAGACCTTCCCACGGGAGGAAGGTCAAGCCCAATGTCGGCAAACCTGAACAAACGCCTATGTCCTCGCGCCAAACATAAGCTGCATCAAGAAAATTCATTCTGTCCTTTGCAGCGAGAACCATTCTCAGGCAAAGTTCCCGGCTTAAAAGCACCTCTAAAAACCGTCATTCCGCATCGGCGGACCGCCGCGCAGGCGGGAATCTATACCCCGCATGTCCATTGGCTCAGCATGGGTTCCCGCCTACGCGGCGGTCCGCCGATGCGGAACGACAATTTGGTGGTTTTTCGAAGTGCCCTTAAAGCACCTCTAAAAACCCGTCGTTCTCGCGTAAGCGGGAACCTATACGTCGCATCTTGTCTAGCGCAGCATGGGTTCCCGCCTGCGCGGCGGTCCGCCGATGCGGAATGACGGTTTTTCGAAGTGCCCTTAAGCCACTGCTAAGCCAAAGCAGGTGGCCAGCACCCTGGACTCTTGACTACAATACGATCATGCGCCGCGCCTTCCCATCCCTGTTTCGCCTGCTTGCCCTGTTCCTGGCCCTGACGGTCCTGAACGCCGGGATGGCGATGGCCGCCTATGTCTGCCCACAGCTCAGCGCCGGCCAGCCCCAGGTGCGCCTAATGGACAGCATGCCCTGCGCCGGCATGGACTTGGAGAAGCCCGTGCAGTGCGCCGAATTCAAGGCCGGCGCCAAGGCCACGCCCGACCATCTGGCCGCCGCGCCGACGCTGGCGCCGGTCTCCTTCGCCTTCATCATTCCCGCCTTTCAGCCGCTGGTGCCTGCGGTGATCGACGCGCCATGGGCCGAAGCCGCGCCGGCCGACGGCAGCGACCCGCCCTATCTACAAACCCTGCGCCTGAGAATCTGACCCTCCCCCGATTGCCCGTGCCGCCCGGCTGTAGCCGCTGGCGGTGTCCGTCCATCAGCAAGGGAAAATCATGTTTTCAATATCACCATCGCAGCCGGCCGCGACACCTCGTCGCGAGCGCGGCCTGCGCCTGGCGCTCGCCGCCGCCCTGTCGCTCGCCGCCACATTCGCCGGCGCGCAAACCGTCCCACTCACGCTGGAGCAAGCCTTGCAGCTGGCCACGCAAGCCTCGTCCAGCAACCGGGCGGCGCAAGCCGCCATCGAGGCTAGCGGCATGGCCGCCGCCCGGGCGAATCAACTACCCGACCCGATGCTCAAGCTGGGCATCGACAACCTGCCGCTCAGCGGCCAGGACAAATTCAGCGCCACCGCCGACTCCATGACCATGCGCCGCTTGGGCATCGAGCAGCAATGGGTCTCGGCGGACAAGCGGCAGGCCAGGCAGGAGCGCGCCAAACGCGCCGTCGCCATGGAGGAAGGCGCCTACCTGGAGAACGTCGGCAAGGTGCGCGAGGAGGCCGGCAAAGCGTGGCTGACGCTGCTGTACGCGCAGCGCGCCAGCCGGCTCTACGGCCAGTTGGAGCAAGCCATGGCCGACGACGTGGCCGCCGCGCAGGCGGCCCATCGCGGCGCCAAGGCCACGGCGGCGGAGGTGCTGCAAGCGCAAATGGAGCTGGCGCAGGGCCGGGACGACAGCCGCCGCGCCGCGCAGGAAGTGGCCAGCGCGCGCATCGCCCTGGCGCGCTGGGTGCGCACGCCGTTTGACGCGGTCGCCGACGCGCCGCCGGCGATGAGCGCGCATCTGCCGACAATTCCAACGGCCGATCTGGAGCATTACCACGCCGGCGTGCTCAACGCCCGCCGCGCCATCGACTTGGCCGACGCCGACACCGCCGTGGCGCTGCGCGAACGCCATCCCGATTGGAGCTTTGAGGCCGTGTTCAACCAGCGCGGCAGCCAGTACGGCAACATGCTGTCCTTCGGTGTCAGCATCCCGCTGACAGTCAACCGTGGCCAGCGCCAGGACCGCGATGTCGCCGAGAAGTCGGCGCTCGGCACCAAGGCCCGCCTGCAATACGAGGACACGCTGCTGGAGATGCGCAGCCAGATCGAGCAAATGTCGCTGGAGCTGGACAGCCTGCGCGAGCGCACCGCGCAGTTGAACGCCACGCTGCTGCCGGCCGCGCAGCAGCAAGTGGAGCTGAGCGTGGCCGCCTACCGTGGCGGTGCCGGCACGCTGTCGGCCGTCTTCAAGGCGCGCCGCACGCTGCTGGAAAAGCAGCTTCAAATCAACGAACTGGACAAACAGTGCGCCCTCACCTGGGCCAGGCTGGAGCTCCACGTGATCCCACACGACATGGCGAACCAGCCGAGGACCGCACAATGAAACACGCCCCAACTCCAAAACACATCGTCCTGGCCCTGCTCGCGGCGGGACTGGTCTACGGCGGCTACTGGGCCGGCGCGCGCCAGCACGCCGATATGCCAAACACCTCGCCAGGCACCGCGCCAGCCGGCGCCGATACGCAAGCGTCGCCAGCCCGCAAGGTGCTGTACTGGCACGACCCGATGGTGCCCGGTCAAAAATTCGACAAGCCCGGCCAGAGCCCCTTCATGGACATGGAGCTGGTGCCCGTCTACGCCGACGACGCCGGCACCGGCAGCGGCGTCCAGGTCAGCCCGGCGCTGCGGCAGAACCTGGGCATCCGCATGGCCACGGTGCGCCGCGCCGACGTCCGCGACACGCTGGAGTTGGTCGGCACGACGCAGTTCGACGAGAGCCGGGCCGAGGTGGTGCAAAGCCGCGTCACCGGCTACGTCGAGCGCCTGCACGCGCGCGCGCCGCTGCAACGGGTCAAGCGCGGCCAGCCCATCGCCACGTTGTTCGTGCCGGACTGGATCGCGCCGCAGGAAGAGTATCTGGCCCTCAAACGCGCTGGCGACACGGCGCTCATGGCGGCGGCGCGGCAGCGCATGCGCGTCCTCTCCATCCCGGACGCGCTGCTGAGCGAGGCCGAGCGCAGCGGCAAGGCGCAGACCCGGTTGACGCTGAGCGCACCGGCCGACGGCGTCATCACGGAACTGGGCGTGCGCGACGGCGCCATGGTCAGCCCCGGCGCCACCATCGCCAAGATCTCCGGCCTCAACACGGTCTGGCTGCTGGCCGAGGTGCCGGAGGCGCTACTCGGCGCCGCGCGCGTCGGCATGACCGTCACGGCCAGCGTCGCCGGTGCGCCGCAGCGCAGCTACACGGGCCATGTGCGCGAGATGCTGCCCGGCGTCGGCACGGCCACGCGCACCGCCCAGGCGCGGCTGGAACTCGACAACCGCGACGGCTCGCTCACGCCCGGCATGCTGATGCAGGTGCGGCTGGAGGGCCGGCAGACGGTGTCGCGCCTGCTGGTGCCGGCCGAGGCGGTGCTCAGCTCGGGCAAACGTTCGGTGGTGCTGGTGGCCGGCGAGGGCAACGGCATCCGCCCCGTCACGGTCGGCCTGGGCCGCGAGCGTGGCGACGACATCGAGATTGTCAGCGGGCTTGAGGAGGGGCAGAAGGTGGTCGCCTCCGGTCAGTTCCTGATCGATTCGGAAGCGAATCTGAAGAGCATCCTGCCCAAGTTCGACGTCCCCGCGGAGCATGCGGAGCATGCCGCGCACGGAGCCAAGCGATGATCGCCCGTGTCATCCGCGCCGCCATCGCCAACCGCGTCTGGGTGCTGATCGCGGCGGCCATCCTCACCGGCTGGGGCCTGCTGTCGCTGCAAAAGACCTCGCTCGACGCGCTGCCCGACCTGTCCGACACCCAGGTCATCATCCGCGCCCAATATCCCGGCCAGGCGCCGCAGTTGGTGGAGGACCAGGTCACCTATCCGCTCACCACCGCCCTGCTCTCCGTGCCCGGCGCGAAGACGGTGCGCGGCTACTCCTTCTTCGGCGACGCCTTCGTCTACGTGCTGTTCGACGACGCCACCGACCTGTATTGGGCGCGTGCCCGCGTCACCGAATACCTGAACCAGGTGCAGGGCCGCCTGCCCGCCGGCGTGCGCGCCGAGTTGGGTCCGGACGGCACCGGCGTCGGCTGGATCTACGAATACGCGCTGGTCGACCGCAGCGGTCGACACGACCTGGGCCAGCTGCGCGCCCTGAACGACTGGTTCCTCAAGTTCGAACTGAAGACCGTGCCGGACGTGGCCGAAGTGGCCAGCATCGGCGGCATGGTCAAGCAGTACCAGATCGTGCTCGACCCGAACAAGCTGCGCGCCTTCGGCATGTCGCAAGCCAGGGTGCTGGCGGCGCTCGGCAAGGCCAACCAGGAGAGCGGCGGCTCGGTGCTCGAACTGGCCGAGACCGAGTACATGGTGCGCGCACGCGGCTATCTGCGCACGCTGGAGGACTTCGCCACGATCCCGCTGTCCGCCAGCGAGACCGGCACGCCGGTGCTGCTGCGCGACGTCGCCACGATCCGCCTCGGCCCCGAGATGCGCCGCGGCATAGCCGAACTCAATGGCCAGGGCGAGGTGGCCGGCGGCGTGGTGATTATGCGCTCCGGTAAAAACGCGCTCGACACCATCGCCGCCGTCAAACGCAAGCTGGAAACGCTGAAGGCCTCGCTGCCCAAGGGCGTCGAGGTGGTGGCCACCTACGACCGCTCGACGCTGATCAAGGCCTCCGTCGCCAACCTGAGCGACAAGCTGGTCGAGGAGTTCGTCGTCGTCGCGCTGGTCTGCGCGCTGTTCCTGTTCCACCTGCGCAGCGCGCTGGTGGCCATCGTCACGCTGCCCCTGGCCGTGCTGACCGCCTTCATCGTCATGCGCTACCAGGGCGTCAACGCCAACATCATGTCGCTGGGCGGCATCGCCATCGCCGTCGGCGCCGCCACCGACGCGGCGCTGGTGCTGATCGAGAACGCCCACAAGCACCTGGAGGCCTGGGGCCACGCCCATCCCGGACAGGGCATCGACGCCGGGCAGCGCTGGGACATCATCACCGAGGCTTCGATCGAAGTCGGGCCGGCGCTGTTCTTCTCGCTGCTGATCGTCACGCTGTCCTTCATCCCCGTGTTCGGCCTGGAGGCGCAGGAAGGCAAGCTGTTCGCGCCGCTGGCCTACACCAAGACCTACACCCTGGCCGCCGCCGCCGCGTTGGCCATCACGCTGATTCCCGTGTTGATGGGCTACCTGATTCGCGGCCGCATCCCCAGCGAGGCGGCCAATCCGCTCAACCGGGTGCTGATGCGCGCCTACCGGCCACTGCTCGACGCCAGCCTGAGGCACCCGCTGGCGACCATCGCCATCGCCGTCGCCGCGCTGGCGCTGACCGCCATCCCCATCGCCCGCCTGGGCGGCGAATTCCTGCCGCCGCTCGACGAGGGCGACCTGCTGTACATGCCGTCGGCGCTGCCCGGCCTGTCCGCCGCCAAGGCCGGCGAGCTGCTGCAGCAGACCGACCGACTGATCAAAACCGTGCCCGAGGTGGCCACGGTGTTCGGCAAAGCCGGCCGCGCCGAGTCGGCCACCGATCCGGCGCCGATGGAGATGTTCGAGACCACCATCCAGTTCAAGCCGCGCGGGCAATGGCGCGCCGGCATGACGCCGGCCAGGCTGGTCGAGGAACTGGACCGCGTGGTCAAGGTGCCCGGCCTGTCCAATGTGTGGGTGCCGCCGATCCGCAACCGCATCGACATGCTCTCGACCGGCATCAAGACGCCGGTCGGCATCAAGGTCTCCGGCGCCGATTTGAAGCAGATCGACGCAATCGCCACGCAGATCGAGGCCGCCGTGCGCGACCTGCCCGGGGTCAGCTCGGCGCTGGCCGAACGGCTCGGCGGCGGGCGCTACATCGACATCAGCATCGACCGCGCCCGCGCCGCGCGCTACGGCCTGGCGGTGGCCGACGTGCAGTCGGTGGTGTCGGCCGCCATCGGCGGCGCCAACGTCGGCGAGGTGATCGACGGCCGCCAGCGCTTCCCGATCAACGTGCGCTATCCGCAGGACTACCGCAACTCGCTGCAGGCGCTGCGCGAGCTGCCGCTGGTGACGGAGAAAGGCGCGCAGCTGCGCCTCGGCGACGTCGCCACCCTCGCCGTCGGCGACGGCCCGCCGATGATACGCAGCGAGAACGCGCGCCTGTCCGGCTGGGTCTATGTCGACGTGCGCGGCGCCGACCTGCTCGGCGTGGTGCGCGCCATGCAGGCGCGGGTGGCGCAGCGGGTCGCGCTGCCGCCGGCCTATTCGATCGGCTGGTCGGGCCAGTTCGAGTATCTGGAGCGCGCCTCGGCCAAGCTGAAGACCGTGGTGCCGCTGACGCTGGCGCTGATCTTCGTGCTGCTCTACTTCGCCTTCCGCTCCACGGCCGAGGCGGCGCTGCTGATGCTGACGGTGCCGTTCGCGCTGATCGGCGGCTTCTGGTTCATCTGGGCGCTGGGCCACGCCGTGTCGGTGGCGACGGCGGTCGGCTTCATCGCCCTGGCCGGGCTGGCGGCGGAATTCGGCGTGGTGATGCTGGTCTATCTGCGCAACGCGCTGCAAAGCCGGCTGGATGCCGGCCGGCCGCTGACGCAGGAGCTGATCCTGGAGGCGATCCGCGAAGGCGCCGTGCTGCGCGTGCGGCCCAAGGCCATGACGGTGGCGGTGATCCTGGCCGGCCTGCTGCCGATCATGTTCGGCGGCGGCGCCGGCTCGGAGGTGATGCAGCGCATCGCCGCGCCCATGGTCGGCGGCATGGTGACGGCGCCGTTGCTGTCGCTGTTCGTCATCCCCGCCGCCTGGCGCCTGCTGCAACAGCGCCGCCTGCGCCGGCCGCCAACGCCCCGCGCGGCGGCCTGATCCAAAGTGACTAGTTCCAAAGGCGGCTGGGATTGCTGCAAGGCACGTCGGTAAAATGGTGACATGAAAATCGACCGAGTCACGCGCCTGTTTGCCGCCTGGATTGCATGCTTTGCACTCCTTGCGGCGGCGCTTGTCCCGGCGATGACGCATTTGCTGCCGTCGGCGTCGGCCACCATGATGGCGGACATTTGCTCCAGCGGCGGCGGCACGTCCGCCGCCGCCAGCAGTAACGCTGCCGATCCCGCCGCGCCCGCCGACAAGGGCATGCACGGCGAGCACTGCCAGTATTGCTACAGCCATGCCAACGCCAGCACCCTGCCGCCCAGCATCCCGCTGACACTGGCGCCCGCCGGCGCGCCAGCCTTGCAGCCGACGCTGTTCTACCAATCCCCCGGCCCGCTGTTCATCCGGGCCAACGCGCAATCGCGCGCCCCGCCCGCCCTCAGCTGATCGCTGCCTGATCGTCGCCACACCGTTAGGCCATCGGCTGGCCGGTGCGCGGCTCCCGCTGCCCCGACCGTCGCCGGTGCCGGCCGGCGTAACGCCGCCGCATTGCCCGAATGCCGTTCAGTTGAGACGCCGGCAGCTACAAAACCACCCAAAGGCAGAGAACCGGGATCAATCGTCGACCGCGCCGGCCGCGTCTACATCGCCTGGATCGACAAACGCGACATCGAGCTGGCCAAGGCGCGCAAGAAGTCCTACCGTGGCGCGGCGATTTATTACGCCGTGTCCGACGACGCCGGCGCCAGCTTCAAAGGCGACTTCAAGGTGGCCCACCACGGCCCCTCGCTGGCCTCGGCGCCGACGGCAAGCGCCATCAAACCTGGTTCGGCGTGCGCGGCGAGACCGGCGGAGTGTTCTATGGCGTCGCCGACGCCGACGGTAATTTGCGTGCGAGGCAAAAGCAATTTTTGCCCCGGCTAGGAGCGGCATTTGTGCCACCGGCGGCCGGCGGCGAACCCCGTCACTGCTTTCTGTTCAGGCAACCATTCGCGCCAGACATGCTGTAGCGTAAGCAATCTATAAATCACCACAATCGCGCTGAGCGAATTTCAGCATGCTACCCTAAATCAGCGATTGGAAATATCCGTCGTCAGTGGAATATCCCTCTTTTCAACTCAGTGCCACAACCGTGGGTAAGTTCAAGAAAGAAGAATAAAAAATGAACACGATGAAAATGACAGTTCCGCTGCTGATAGGGCTAGCCAGCGGTTTCGCACACGCTTCGAGCGCGCCATCGTTGGGTAGTGCTCAGACATATGCGGCGCTTAGTGCGTCGACCTTGACCAATACGGGGCCAACGACAATCTTGGGTGACCTTGGTGTATGGCCCGGTTCGGCCATCACTGGCATCGGCAGCATCATGCTGATCGGCACAGCGCACATAGGCGATGCGACGGCCAACCTGGCGCAAGTCGACGCGCGCAATGCCTACAATGCGCTGGCTGCCGAAGCCGTCACTGGCAACCTGTCCGGCCAGGATCTCGGCACATTGGGCGCCGCCTTGACACCCGGCGTCTACCGCTTCGATTCCTCCGCCCAGCTGACCGGGACATTGACGTTGGACGCCATGAACGACCCGCATGCGCTGTTCATTTTCCAAATTGCCAGCACGCTGACCACGGCCAGCAATGCCATGGTCAATGTCATCAACGGAAGCAGCGGCAGCGGTGTCTTCTGGCAAGTCGGCAGTTCGGCCACGCTGGGCACGGCTACTTTATTTGCCGGCAATCTTCTGGCGGACCAGAGCATTACGCTGACAACGGCCTCAAGAATTCTCTGCGGGCGGGCCATCGCCTTGGCGGGGGGCCTTGACGCTCGATACCAATACCCTTTCGAACGATTGCGGCGCGTTTAACGACACAACTGGTATATCGGACTTCGGCAGCAAAGGATATAGCGGCGTGTCGGCGGTGCCGGAGCCGACGTCGGCGGCGATGTTGTTGGCGGGCTTGGGCGCGGCAGGGTTCAAGGCCCGGCGCCGCCTGTCCCACCTTCGGCACGGGGCCTCGACTTAAGGATATTGGCGGGTGCCTGCAGGAAAAATCCAGGCGTAAAAAAGGACTCTAGATCAACTCTAAGTCCTTGATTTTATTGGCCTGCCCAACAGGAATCGAACCTGTGACCCTCAGCTTAGAAGGCTGATGCTCTATCCAACTGAGCTATGGGCAGCGAGAAAATGTCGCGGCACGAATGTGTCGCGGAAATGAAAAACGGGTTGTCAGAGACAACCCGTTTTAAAAGTTCTTGGTCGGAGTACAAGGATTCGAACCTTGGACCCCCTGGTCCCAAACCAGGTGCGCTACCGGGCTGCGCCACACTCCGAAGACAACATCATAGCCGCCGTGGCGACTTTCGTCAAGGTTCCCACCACAAATGTACTAATTACTATGCGGCGAGCGGGACCTCGACCTTGTCGGCGATGCGGCGCGCCATCGACTCGGCGTCGGCGGCGTTGCGGGCTTCGACCATCACGCGGATCAAAGGTTCCGTGCCGGAGGCACGGATCAGCACGCGGCCGCTGTCGCCCAGCTCGCGCTCGACCTGCTCCTTCTCGCTGACCATGGCGGCGTTCTTGGTCCAGTCGAAACCGGGCGCGACGCGCACATTGATCAGGGTCTGCGGGAACAGCACCAGCTCGGCGGCGCACTGCTCGAGCGACTGGCCGCTGCGCTTGAGCGCCGACAACACCTGCAAGGACGAGACGATGCCGTCGCCGGTGGTGTGCTTGTCCAGGCACAGCAGATGGCCGGAGCCCTCGCCGCCCAAGATCCAACCGCGCTCCTGCATCACTTCGAGCACGTAGCGGTCGCCCACCTTGGCGCGGGCGAAGCCGATGTTGCGCTCCTTGAAGGCCACTTCCAGCGCCATATTGGTCATCAGGGTGCCGACGGCGCCGGGCACCGGGCCGGTGGCCAGGCGGTCCATCACCATCACGTACAGCAGCTCGTCGCCGTTGTACAGGCGGCCGTTGGCGTCGCACATGATCAGGCGGTCGGCGTCGCCGTCGAGGGCGATGCCGAGGTCGGCGCCGTGGGCCAGCACGGCGGCCGACATGGCGGCCGGCGCGGTGGCGCCGAAGCCGGCGTTGATGTTGAAGCCGTCCGGCTTGTTGCCGATGGCGATGACCTCGGCGCCCAGTTCATGGAACACGTGGGGCGCGATGTTGTAGGCGGCGCCGTGGGCGCAGTCGACGACGATCTTCAGGCCGCGCAGGTCGAGCTCGTTGGGGAAGCTGCTCTTGCAAAATTCGATGTAGCGGCCCTGGGCGTCGTCCAGGCGCTTGGCGCGGCCCAGTTTTTCCGACGGCACGCAGTCCATCGGCTGCTCCAGCGCCGCTTCGATCTCCAGCTCGACGGCGTCGGGCAGCTTGGTGCCCTGGTCGGAGAAGAACTTGATGCCGTTGTCCTGGAAGGGGTTGTGCGAGGCGGAGATCACCACGCCGGCCGACAGGCGCAGCGCCCGCGTCAGGTAGGCGATGGCCGGGGTCGGCATCGGGCCGGCCAGCATCACGTCAACGCCGGCGGCGGAGAAGCCGGCCTCCAGCGCCGCCTCCAGCATGTAGCCGGAGATGCGCGTGTCCTTGCCGATCAGCACCGTCGGGCGGGCCGCGCCGGCGCGCACCTTGGCCAGCACCTTGCCGGCGGCGTAGCCCAAACGCATCACGAAGTCGGGCGTGATCGGCGCCACGCCGACCAGGCCGCGCACACCATCGGTACCAAAATATTTACGTGCCATGTTTAAACTCTCTAGAAAAAATGACTGAAGTTGACTGTGAAATGAACCGACTAGCGCTTGAATTAGTGGGCCGCGCGCCAGACCTTGAGCGCGTCGACCGTCTCCGCCACATCATGCACCCGCACGATGGCGGCGCCATGCGCTACCGCAGCCAAGGCGCCGGCCAGGCTGCCGGCCAGGCGCTGCTCGACCGGCTTGCCGGTCACCGCGCCGATCATCGACTTGCGCGACAGGCCGGCCAACAGCGGCAGGCCGAGTTCCTCGACCAGTTGGCGGCCGGCCTTGAGCAAGGCGTAATTATGCTCCACGGTCTTGCCAAAACCAAAACCGGGATCGATGCACAGGCGGCGCCGCTCGATGCCGGCGGCCGTCAGCGCCGCGACCCGCTGGCGCAGGAAGGCCAGCACCTCGGCCACCACGTCGGCGTAGGCCGGCTGCAGTTGCATGGTTTGCGGCGCGCTTTGCATGTGCATGATGCACAACGCGCAGTCGCTGTCGCGCACCGCCTCGATGGCGCCGGGCGCGCGGAAGGCGTTGATGTCGTTGACCATGTCGACGCCGGCGATGACCGCCTCGCGCATCACCTGCGGCTTATAGGTGTCGACCGAGATCGGCTTGCCACAGTCGCGCAGCGCGTACAGCACCGGCATCACGCGCGCCAGTTCCCGCTCCAGCGGCAACGGCGGCGCGCCGGGCCGGCTCGATTCGCCGCCGACGTCGATGATGTCGACGCCCTCGAGCAGCATCTGCTCGGCGTGGGAGATGGCGAACTCGAGCGACTGGTGTTGGCCGCCGTCGGAGAAGGAGTCGGGCGTGACGTTGAGGATGCCCATGACGCGGGCGCGGGCGCCCTCGCCCGCCAAGGGGAAATTGAAGCGGCCGAACTGGAATTGTGCTGGCATTAAACGTAACTTGAAGTATGGAAATAAAAGGCGGACGCCCAATGAAAAAGGGCGAGGATCTCTCCTCGCCCTTCACTGCGCCATGCTAGCGGGCGGAACGATCAGGCCGGGGCCGTCACGCTGGGCGTCACGCCCGGGCCGCCGTCGCTCGGATGCTTGCGGATGACCACGCCGGCCTTGGGCGGACGCGGCTCCTGGCCGGCCATGATGTCGTTGATCTGGTCGGCATCGATGGTTTCCCATTCCATCAGCGCCTTGGTCATCATTTCGACCTTGTCGCGGTTCTCTTCGAGCAGCTTGCGCGACAGCGCGTACTGGGTGTCGAGCATGTTGCGGATCTCGGCGTCGACCTTTTGCTGGGTCGCCTCGGAAATCGTTTTCGACGCGCCGCCGAAGAAGCCGTCGTTCTGGCTGTCCTCGTAGACCATCACGCCCATGCTGTCGGACATGCCGAAGCGGGTCACCATCGAGCGGGCCAGCTTGGTGGCGCGCGAGAAGTCGTTCGAGGCGCCGGTCGACATCTGGCCGACGAAGATTTCCTCGGCGATGCGGCCGCCGAACAGGATGGAGATCTCTTCCAGCATCTTGTCCTTGTAGCCGGACAGATTGTCGTGTTCCGGCAACTGCCAGGTCAGGCCCAGGGCCCAACCGCGCGGCATGATGGTGACTTTGTGCACCGGATCGGCCTTCGGCAGCAGCTTGGCGACGACGGCGTGGCCGGACTCGTGGTAGGCGGTGTTGCGGCGTTCTTCCTCGCGGATGATCATCGACTTGCGCTCGGGACCCATGAAGATCTTGTCCTTGGCGTCCTCGAAGTCGATCATGTCGACCAGGCGCTTGCTGCGGCGGGCGGCGAACAGGGCGGCCTCGTTGACCAGGTTGGCCAGGTCGGCGCCGGAGAAGCCGGGGGTGCCGCGGGCCAGGATGTCGGCCTTGACGTCGGTGCCGATCGGCACTTTGCGCATGTGCACGTTGAGGATCTGTTCGCGGCCGCGGATGTCCGGCAGGCCGACGGAGACCTGGCGGTCGAAGCGGCCCGGACGCAGCAGCGCCTTGTCGAGCACGTCGGCGCGGTTGGTGGCGGCGACGACGATCACGCCGGAGTTCGCCTCGAAACCGTCCATCTCGACCAGCAACTGGTTCAAGGTCTGTTCGCGTTCGTCGTTGCCGCCGCCCATGCCGGCGCCACGGTGGCGGCCGACGGCGTCGATCTCGTCGATGAAGATGATGCAAGGGGAATGCTTCTTGGCGTTCTCGAACATGTCGCGCACGCGGGAGGCGCCGACGCCGACGAACATCTCGACGAAGTCGGAACCGGAGATCGAGAAGAACGGCACCTTGGCCTCGCCGGCGATGGCGCGCGCCAGCAGCGTCTTACCGGTGCCCGGTGGGCCGACCATCAGCACGCCGCGCGGAATACGTCCGCCCAGCTTTTGGAATTTGGTGGGGTCTTTGAGGAAGTCGACCACTTCGTTGACTTCCTCCTTGGCCTCGTCGCAACCGGCGACGTCGGCGAAGGTGACGGTGTTGTTGGTCTCGTCCATCATGCGCGCCTTCGACTTGCCGAAGGAGAAAGCACCGCCCTTGCCGCCGCCCTGCATCTGACGCATGAAGAAGATCCACACGCCGATCAGCAACAGCATCGGGAACCAGGAAACGAAGACTTGTTGCAGGAACGACGGCTCCTCCGGCGGTTTGACGTCGAAACGCACGCCGCTGTCGCGCAGGTCGCCGATCAGGCCGCGATCGAGGAAGGTGGCGGTGGTGCGCACCTTGCTGTCGTCGATGCGGGTGGCGGTGATGTTGCCGCCCTCGATCAGCACTTCCTTGACGCGCTTGGCCTTGACCTCATCCAACAAGTCGGAATAAGCGATGGCCTTGGTGCCGCCCGCAATGCCATGGCTGTCAAATTGCTTGAACAGCATGAATAAAAGCAGGGCAACGACTACCCAAATGGCAGATTTGGAAAACATGTTATTCACGAAAACTCCTTGGATGCGGGGCGCATCTTGTACCGATAGCTAGAAACCCGATTTTACTCGCAATAAGCAGGCGGTGCCAGAAGCCCACCCTTGCGCGCGGCCAAAATTAGCACGGCGCGCAGCGGAAAAGGCGGTATTTTGCCGTTTTATCCATCTTGCCTGAAGCAAGATGGCGGCCAACCGCCCTTCCCTGCATGGATGTGCGGCTGTTGCCCTAGATATCAAGGGCGGAATCGTCGTCCGCCGGGCTATTTTGCAGCTTATTTTCGATCGGATGCTTGAGGCCCCGCCCAAGCAGGAAGATTTCCGACGATTTGTCGCGACTCGCCTTGGGTTTCTTCTGCACGACGATCTTGAACTCGGCGCGGAACTTCTCGACGATCTGGCTGTAGCCCATGCCGTTGAAGCATTTCACCAGCAGCGCGCCCGAGGGTTTCAGGTGCAGCTGGGAAAACTCGACGGCCAGGTCGATCAGATGCTCCATGCGCGCCGAATCGGCCGTGGCGATGCCCGACAGGTTGGGCGCCATGTCCGACAGCACCACGTCGACCTTGCGGCCGGCCAGCGCCACTTCCAGTTGACGCAGGATGCGCGCCTCGCGGAAATCGCCCTGGATGAAGTGGAAGTCGGCGATCGGTTCCATCGGCAACATGTCCAGGCCGATCAGGATGCCGTTGATGCCGCCGCCCTCCTTGCCGGCCATCTTGCGCCGGGCGTACTGCCCCCAGCTGCCGGGGGTGCAGCCAAGGTCGACGACGACCTGGCCCGGTTTGATCAGTTTCTCGTCCTCATCGATTTCCTTCAGCTTGAACGCGGCCCGGGCGCGGTAGCCCTCTTTCTGCGCCAACTTCACGTAAGGATCGTTAATGTGGTCGTGTAACCAGTTTTTGTTTAATTTGTTCTTTGCCATTCGCGTAGAATACTGCTTTTAAGGGAAACACTAAAAATTATTATGCTAAAACTTACACCCGTTGAGCGCAGCGCCTTGCGCGCTGAAGCACACGCGCTGAAGCCTATCGTCATCATTGGCGAAGCGGGCTTGACACCTGCCGTCATCAAGGAAATCGACCTCGGTCTCGACTCGCACGGACTGATCAAAGTCCGTGTGTTTGGCGACGACCGCGAGGCACGCGTCGCGATGTACGACACGATTTGCACGCAACTGGATGCAGCACCGGTACAACATATTGGCAAACTGCTGGTTCTGTACCGTCCGAAAAAAGAAGTGGTGAAAGAGAGCAAGACCCGCTCCGGCAAGGGTATGCGCGAAGTCACCATCGTCAAGCCTAGCCCGAGCGGCACCAAGCGGCCATCGGTGACCAAGGTCATGATCAAGGGTAATGAGCGGGTCACCGCCGGCGGCAACATCCGCCGTGCCAAGCCGCGCCAGGCCTCGGCCAAGAAAAGCGCCCTGGGCAGCAAGTAAGCCCGCGGTGCTTGTTTTTTGGCGACACCACGCGGTGTCGCCGGGAATCGCCATGCAGGGGTCGGATCTGAGGATCCGGCCCTTTTTTACGTCTCGATGTTATTTATTGCTTAATTACCAACCATCCCGCCAGCAGGCTCTGTACCAGGAAGATGCAGCTGGAGATGCCGTGCAACATGCCGAAGCGGCCCTTGGCGGCCGATTCCATCACCCCGGCCGGTCCCGCCGCCGCGCGCAATTCCGCCATCAGCGGCTGCAAGCCGAAATGCGAGGCCAGCGTGCAGGCCAGCATCGCCAGGACAATCAGCAACAGGGTGCGCCGCCGCGCGGCCGAGAAATCTTTCCCCAGCCACAACAGCAACAACAACGCCGCGCCGCAGGCCAGCGACAGCAGCGCCTCGACGCGGAACAGGCTGGCGGCGATCGTGCCGGCCAGCACGCGGTCGCTCAGGGTGGCGAACAGCGTGGGCGCGGCCAGATAGCCGACCGTCCACAGGCTGCCGGCCCACAAGGTGGCCAGCAGCAGCCGGGCGCGGGCGAGCAGCATCAGATGTAGCGCACTTCCAGAATCTCGTATTCGCGCGGGCCGGACGGCGCTTGCACCTCGACCACGTCGCCGGCCGACTTGCCGATCAACGCGCGGGCGATCGGCGACGTCACCGACACCTTGCTCAGTTTCAGGTCGGCCTCATCCAGGCCGACGATCTGGTAGGTCACCTTGGTGCCCGAGTCCAGGTCTTCCAGATCGACGGTCGAAGCGAACACCACGCGGCCTTCCGCGTCCAGGGTGGTCGGATCGATGATCTGGGCGGCACTCAGCTTGCCTTCCAGTTCGGCGATGCGGCCTTCGACGAAGGCCTGGCGTTCCTTGGCGGCATCGTACTCGGCGTTCTCGGACAGGTCGCCATGCGAACGCGCTTCAGCGATCGCGTCAATGACGCTGCGACGCTCCTTGGTCTTCAACTGATGCAACTCTACTTTCAAGAGTTCCGCGCCGAACTTGGTAAGTGGGACTGAAGTCATGTTTTATCTGCTATTTACTGTGTTGTTACAACGGAAAACCACAGAGGCCGCGCCATCCTACAGCGCGAGCTCTGTGGTTAAGGGGTACTGCAAAGAAGCTTAGTGTAAGGTTTTATGCAGACCTTGTAAATCATACACACGCAACTCGTCCAAATGACGGATACCCTCGACCGCCGCTTCGGCGCCGGCGATGGTCGTGTAGGTGGTCACGCGGGCCGCCAGCGACGAGGTGCGGATGGCCCGCGAGTCGGTGATGGCGCTGCGTTTTTCTTCCACGGTGTTGATCACCAGCACGATTTCGTGGTTCTTGATCATGTCGACCACGTGCGGACGGCCTTCGACCATCTTGTTGACCGGGGTGACCGGGATGCCGGCGGCGGAGATCACCGCGGCGGTGCCCTTGGTCGCCACCAGCGTGAAGCCGGCCTGCACCAGGTCGCGCGCCACCTGCACGGCGCGCGGCTTGTCCGACGCCTTGACGCTGAGGAAGACCTTGCCCGACTTCGGCAACTTCACGCCGGCGCCCAGCTGCGACTTGACGAAGGCTTCGCCGAAGGTGATGCCGACGCCCATGACTTCGCCGGTCGATTTCATTTCCGGGCCGAGGATGGTGTCGACGCCGGGGAACTTGACGAACGGGAACACCGCTTCCTTGACGCTGAAGTAAGGCGGCACCACTTCCGTGGTGATGCCCTGCGAGGCCAGGGTCTGGCCGACCATGCAACGAGCGGCGATCTTGGCCAGTTGCAAACCGGTGGCTTTCGAGACGAAAGGCACGGTGCGCGAGGCGCGCGGGTTGACTTCCAGCACGAAGACGACGTCCTTCATCGCGCCGTCGATCTCCTGCTTCTGGATGGCGAACTGGACGTTCATCAGGCCGATCACGTTCAGGCCCTTGGCCATCAGCGCGGTTTGGCGCTTCAGCTCGTCGATGGTCTCCTGCGACAGCGAGTACGGCGGCAGCGAGCAGGCCGAGTCGCCCGAGTGGACGCCGGCTTGTTCGATGTGCTCCATGACGCCGCCGATGAAGGTGGTTTCGCCGTCGGAGATGCAGTCGACGTCACACTCGATGGCGTCGTTCAGGAAGCGGTCCAGCAGCACCGGCGAATCGTGCGAGACCTTGACCGCTTCGCGCATGTAGCGCTCCAGGTCGCGTTGCTCGTGGACGATTTCCATCGCCCGGCCGCCCAGCACGTAGGATGGACGCACCACCAGCGGGTAACCGATTTCCTGCGCCAGACGCAGCGCGTCCTCTTCGGTGCGGGCGGTGCGGTTGGGCGGTTGGCGCAGGTCCAGCTTGTGCAGCAGTTGCTGGAAACGCTCGCGGTCCTCGGCGGCGTCGATCATGTCCGGCGAGGTGCCGATGATCGGCACGCCGTTCGCTTCCAGGTCCAGCGCCAGCTTCAGCGGGGTCTGGCCACCGTATTGGACGATGACGCCGACCGGTTTTTCGATGGCGACGATTTCCAGCACGTCCTCCAGGGTCAGCGATTCGAAGTACAGGCGGTCCGAGGTGTCGTAATCGGTCGACACGGTCTCCGGGTTGCAGTTGACCATGATGGTCTCGTAACCGTCCTCGCGCATCGCCAGCGCGGCGTGGACGCAGCAGTAGTCGAACTCGATACCCTGGCCGATACGGTTCGGGCCACCGCCCAGCACCATGATCTTTTTCTTGTCGCTAGGATTCGACTCGCATTCCTCGTCGTAGGTCGAGTACATGTAGGCGGTGTCGGTCGAGAACTCGGCGGCGCAGGTGTCGACCCGCTTGTACACCGGACGGATGTTCATGGCGTGGCGTTGCAGGCGCACGGCGGTGTCGGTGGTTTGCAGCAGGAAGCCCAGACGGCGGTCCGAGAAGCCTTTTTGCTTGAGCTTGTACAGCGTGGTCTTGTCCAGCTGTTCCAGCTTCTGCGTGTCCAGCCACAGTTCCAGGTCGACGATCTCTTTGATCTGGATCAGGAACCACGGATCGATATGGGTCAGCGCATGCACTTCTTCCAGCGTGAAGCCCTGGGCGAAGGCGTCGCCCACGTACCAGATGCGCTCGGGACCGGGCTCGCCCAGTTCCTCTTCGATCTTCTCGCGGTCCTTGGTCTTCTCGTTCAGGCCGTCGACGCCGACCTCCAGGCCGCGCAGGGCCTTCTGGAACGATTCCTGGAAGGTGCGGCCGATCGCCATCACCTCGCCCACCGATTTCATCTGGGTGGTCAGATGATGGTCGGCGGTGGGGAATTTCTCGAACGTGAAACGGGGGATCTTGGTGACCACGTAATCGATCGACGGTTCGAACGAGGCCGGGGTCGCGCCGCCGGTGATCTCGTTGCGCAGCTCGTCGAGCGTGAAGCCGACGGCCAGCTTGGCCGCCACCTTGGCGATCGGGAAGCCGGTCGCCTTCGAGGCCAGCGCCGACGAACGCGAGACGCGCGGATTCATCTCGATGACGATCATGCGGCCGTCTTCGGGATTGATCGAGAACTGCACGTTCGAGCCGCCGGTGTCGACGCCGATCTCGCGCAGCACCGCCAGCGAGGCGTTGCGCATGATCTGGTATTCCTTGTCGGTCAGCGTTTGCGCCGGCGCCACGGTGATCGAGTCGCCGGTGTGCACGCCCATCGGGTCCAGGTTTTCGATCGAGCAGATGATGATGCAGTTGTCCGCCTTGTCGCGCACCACTTCCATCTCGTACTCTTTCCAGCCGATCAGCGATTCTTCGATCAGCAGTTCCGAGGTCGGCGAGGCTTCCAGGCCGCGTTTGCAGATGGTCTCGAACTCTTCCTCGTTGTAGGCGATGCCGCCGCCGGTGCCGCCCATGGTGAACGACGGACGGATGATGACCGGGAAGCCCAGCGTGCGTTGCACCGCCCACGACTCGTCCATCGTGTGGGCGACGCCCGACTTGGCCGAACCCAGGCCGATCTTGGTCATCGCGTCCTTGAACTTGGAGCGGTCCTCGGCCTTGTCGATCGCTTCCGGCGAGGCGCCGATCAGTTCGACCTTGTACTTTTCCAGCACGCCGTTGTTGAACAGGTCGAGCGCGCAGTTCAGCGCGGTCTGGCCGCCCATGGTCGGCAGGATCGCGTCCGGGCGTTCCTTGGCGATGATGCGTTCCACCACCTGCCAGGTGATCGGCTCGATGTAGGTGACGTCGGCCATTTCCGGGTCGGTCATGATGGTCGCCGGATTGCTGTTGACCAGGATGACTTTATAACCCTCTTCGCGCAGGGCTTTGCAAGCCTGGGCGCCGGAATAGTCGAACTCGCAGGCCTGGCCGATAATGATCGGGCCAGCACCAATAATCAAAATACTTTTAAGGTCTGTACGTTTTGGCATCTTATTTTTTCTCCGTAGCTTCCATCAGGCCGATGAAGCGGTCAAACAGGTAAGCGACGTCAGTCGGGCCGGGCGAGGCTTCAGGGTGGCCCTGGAAGCAGAACGCCGGCCTGTCGGTGCGGGCGAAGCCCTGCAGGGAACCGTCGAACAAGGAGCTGTGGGTGACGCGGCAGTTGGCCGGCAGGGTCGCGGCGTCCACGGCGAAACCGTGGTTCTGCGAGGTGATCATCACTTTCTTGCTGTCCAGGTCCTGCACCGGGTGGTTGGCGCCGTGGTGGCCGAACTTCATTTTCAAGGTTTTCGCGCCGGAGGCCAGCGCCATGATCTGGTGACCCAGGCAGATGCCGAAGACGGGAATGCCCTTCTCGATCAGCTCCTTGGTCGCCGCGATGGCGTAGTCGCAAGGTTCCGGATCGCCGGGGCCGTTCGACAGGAAGACGCCGTCCGGGTTCAGCGCCAGCGCGTCGGCGGCCGACGACTGGGCCGGCAGCACCGTCACTTTGCAGCCGCGCTGGGCCAGCATGCGCAGGATGTTGCGCTTGACGCCGAAGTCGAAGGCGACCACGTGGAACTTGGGCTCGGCTTGTTTGCCATAGCCCTCGCCCAGCGCCCATTCGGACTCGCTCCACTCGTAGGCGGTCTTGGTCGAGACCACCTTGGCCAGGTCCATGCCGGCCAGGCCGGGGAAGGAACGGGCCAGTTCCAGCGCCTGGGCGACGGACGGCTCGTTGCCCTGGGTGCCGACCAGGATGGCGCCGCCCTGCGCACCTTTTTCGCGCAGGATGCGGGTCAGCTTGCGCGTGTCGATACCGGCGATGGCGACGATGTTCTCGGCCTTCAGGTAGTCGGCCAGCGACTGGGTGGAGCGGAAATTCGAGGCCATCAAGGGCAGATCACGGATGATCAGGCCGGCGGCGTGGACCTTCGAGGACTCGACGTCCTCGGCATTGATGCCGGTGTTGCCGATGTGCGGATACGTCAGCGTGACGATCTGGCGGCAATAGCTCGGGTCGGTAAGGATTTCCTGGTAACCGGTCATGGAGGTGTTGAACACCACCTCGCCGGTGGTGTGGCCGGCGGCACCGATGGAAAAACCTTTGAAGATGGTTCCGTCAGCGAGCGCGAGGATGGCTGGAACGGAAGGGCCAGAAAAAAATGGCGGCAAGGGCAACTCCTGATAAAGTTACCGTAGCTGCGCCACGTCAAGCCGACCGCCATGCATCCCGAGCCGTTGCGCTCAGGATTTTTTGGTCATGTGAATGAAGGGATGTGTGGTAGTCGCTACGGTATGTGTGTGATTGGCTAAACCTTTGAATTATAACCAAATCTCCCCTGTTTGGCAATGCCCGGCGGCACATAAAAAATGCCGCCCGGCGGGCCGGGGCGGCATTTTTTGCCAGTTGGACAAAGAGCGCGGCGCGCGCCCCGCCCACCGAAATTTAGTTCAGCGCGGCGATGCCGGCCTTGGCGATCTGCGCGTCTTCCGCCGATTTGACGCCGGACACGCCGACCGCGCCGACGTAATGGCCGTCGACGACGATGGGCACGCCGCCTTCGAGCATGCCTTCGATCTCGGGCGCGCTGAGGAAGGAGACGCGGCCGCCGTTGATCATCTCTTCATAGATGCGCGACTCGCGGCGACCCAGCGCGGCGGTCTTGGCCTTGGCCGGGGCGATGTGGGCCGACAGCGGCGCGGCGCCGTCCTGGCGTTGCAGCCACAGCAGGTGGCCGCCGTCGTCGACGATGGCGATCACCACGGCCCAATTGTTGGCCACGGCTTCCGCTTCGGCGGCGGCGGCGATTTTTTTGACGTCCGCGAGCGTCAATACTGGTTTGGTTTGCATGTCATTTCCCTCAAAAAAGAAGCCGAATTGTACGACTTTTACTGCGATTGTTTGTTGCGCCGGACCGGCGCCTAGGGCTTGCGCTTGGCTTCCAGCCTGGCCTTCAATTGCGGCATCACCGCGAAGGCGGCCTGCTCGCCGGCCAGGATGGCCTGGTTGCGGCCGTTGAAGTCGTTGCCGGCCATCTTGCCCAGCGCCGGCAGGATCACCACGTCGGCGTCCTTCAGCTCGAACTGGTTGATGCGCTGGCCCATGATGCTGAAGGTTTGCATGATGACGTCGAGCGAGCTGACCGTGGCCTGCACGTCGGCCTGGGTCGAGATGTTGACGGCGATGACGAAGTCGGCCCCCATGTCGCGGGCGAAGCGCACCGGCACCGGCGCCACCAGGCCGCCGTCGACATAGCTGCGGCCGCCGATGACGACCGGCTGGAACACGCCCGGCACGGCCGAGGAGGCGCGCACGGCCATGCCGGTGTTGCCGCGCTGGAAAAGGATCGGCTGGCCGCTCCTCAGGTCCGAGGCCACCGCGCCGAAGGGCAGCTTGAGCTTTTCCAGCGGCGCGTTGTTGACCGCCTTGTTGACATAGCTTTGCAGGGCCTCGCCCTTGAGCACGCCGGAACTCTTGCCGAACAGCGGCAGCGCCCAGTCGGAAATGGCGGCCTCGTCCATGTCGAAGGCGATCTTTTGCAGCTGGAAGCCGGTGTTGCCGGCCGCGTAGAGGGCGCCGACCACGCTGCCGGCGCTGGTGCCGACCACGATGTCCGGATAGATGCCCTGCGATTCGAGCGCCTTGATGACGCCGATGTGGGCGAAGCCGCGCGCGGCGCCGCCGCCCAGCGCCAGGCCGATCTTGATCTTGCGCGGCGGCGCCGGCGCGGCCACCTGGGGCGGCGCCTCCGGCACGGTGGGAACGGTCTTGCAGGCGCTGAGGGCCAGCGCGGCCAGGGTGGCGAGAGCGATGAGGGCGGTACGTCTTGGATGCATGTGGTGTTCTGGTCTGCTGTATTGGCGCAGCAGATTGTAACGTAAGTGACGCAGCCGCCACCTCAAATAGCCGTCGTAGCGCATCGGCGCACCGCCGCGCAGGCGGCAAGCCATATGCCGCGCGCAGTTTGGCGCGGCATGGGTTCCCGCTTGCGCGAGAACGACGGGTTTGCGCCGATTCGAAGCGGGCTTAATTCAGCAGCAACTCGGGTTGGCGCTGCGCGATGGCCGCCTTCGGCATGCAGACGATGAAGCTGCTGCCCTTGCCGGCCTCCGACTTGATCTGCAAGGTGCCGCCGTGGCGCAGCAGCACGTGCTTGACGATCGCCAGGCCCAGGCCGGTGCCCTGGGTTTCGCGCGAGCGGCTCTTGTCGACGCGAAAGCCGCCGCTCGAACCCACCCATCGAAGTCATGTTGAATGGCCGTCCACATATTCTCAGATAAATAAATTTTTCCAGTTACGACTGAAAGTCCTTTCTTTTTTTAATTGTGTCTTGCGGGAATTAAAAATGAAAGGTAGAAGATATTTGCTTTATTCGACATCCTCGCATATCTCAATGCCCTACATTGACGAAAACGAACTCATGCTTGGATTTTTTTAATTCATCTCTACCTCGAAATGTTTTTTTGATTTGGTTCCTCTTTCGATTTTTTACGCGAAAATTCTTGCGATTGGAATTATTCCCATATTGGGGTCATGATAGATTTCTTAGGAAATAGTTGTTATGTATACTTATTCTCAAGCTTGCTCCATCTCGGCATCATTATCAATCAAATCAATTTGGTTCCGATTCCGAAAAATGGCCTCCCGTAGTCCTCTATTGTTGGCGGCTTGGCTCACGTGCACCACCGCAGTCGCTGAATCGGGTGACGAAGTGTGTTTTCCTCTCTATCAAGAATCAAGAGCCGTTCCAGGAACCGAGACGTGTCCATATATTGCAGTCGGCGCCAGTGTAAGTCTTAACACATATTACTGCACATCTAAATTGGATCGAATTTATCGGTATTGCGGAATTATTCCTAAAGACATTAATTCTTGCCAAAGAACGATAGGCAATCCAATTGACAGCGGCACTGGGAACAAATCACTCATCGAACGGGACTATGAAGGCACGGGCGGCTTTCCCTTGTCCTTTGTCCGATACTACAATAGCTCGCCTGCGGCGGCCGCCAATGGTTCCTTGGGAATGCTCTGGCGGTCCAATTTTGATCGCCGGATCGTTCCCATCGATGCGACCACGGTTGCGCTATACCGGCATGACGGGCGTATTCTCTTCTATCGTTTGTCAGCGGGGAATTGGCGTCCCGACGCTGATATGCTTGATGTGCTTACCCGTCGGCTTGACGCCGTCGGCGGCTTGCTGGGATGGCAGGTACTTCAGGCTGCGGACGACTCGACAGAGACCTATGACGCGGCTGGCCAGCTTGTTCAGATCAAGGCACGTAGCGGCGTCACCCAGACGCTGTCCTACAGCACTGCCGCAACGGACATTGCCGTTGCACCCGCACCGAATTTATTGATTCGAGTTGCCGACTCGTTTGGGCGGCAGTTGAATTTCACCTGGAATGCCAGCCGAAGCATGAACTCGATGACATCCCCTGCTGGCGATGCCTATCAATTTGCATACGATGCGGCCAAACGCCTTGTGAGCATCACCTATCCTGAGACCACCTCGCAGAAGCCGGTTCGAAGCTATCTCTACGGCGAGCCTAATTTCACCTCCGGTGCTGCTTTGCCAAATGCGCTGACTGGCGTGCTGGATGAAAAAGAGGGACGCTACGCGAGCTATGCCTACGATGCGACGGGCCGTGGCATCGGCACAGAGCACGCCGGGGGTGCCGATCGATTCCAATTGACCTATTCCGCAGGGAAAACCTCGGTCGTCGACGCGCTAAACACGGCGCGCGATTACGAATTCACTACCGTGCTTGGCGCCTTGAAGGTGAGCGAGATCAGCCAGCCGGCCGGGTCCGGCTGTGCGGCGGCATCCCATTTAATGAGCTATGACAGCAACGGCAACATCGCTACCTCCACTGATTTTTCCGGCAATAAAACAATCTTCACATACGATCTGGTACGCAACCTGGAACTAAGCAGGTTGGAGGCTTCCGGCACCGCCCTTGCACGTTTGACCAGCACGCGCTGGCATGGAACGTTCCGGCTTCCTATGAAAATTGCTGAACCGTTGCGTCTGACGTCATTCACCTACGACGTCAATGGCAACCGCCTGACAAAAACGGAACAGGCCACAAGTGACCAATCGGGAACGCAAGCATTTGCCGCCACGGCTGTCGGCCCAGCCCGCAATTTGACCTATACCTATAACGCTCTCGGCCAAATGCTGAGCAGTACCGATCCGCGCGGTCAGACTACCCAGCTTTCCTATGACGAACATGGCAATTTGATCCAGTCGGTGAATGCCGTCGGCCACATCACGCGGATGTCGGCGCACGACCAAAATGGACGAGCCGGCCGCATCGTTGATGCCGCCGGAGCCGTCACCGACCTCGCCTACAACGCGCGTGGCTGGTTGATATCGCGCCAAGCTATAGCCGCCCCGTTTACCGAAACCACTCGCTACGCCTACGATCCTGCGGGGCAATTGATTCAAGTAACGATGCCGGATAACTCCCATCTCTTCTATGCCTATGACCCTGCCCACCGGCTTACGGAACTGACCGACGACGCCGGAAACAAGATCGAGTATCTGCTTGACGGCATGGGTAATCGAACCGTCGAGCAGACGAAGGATGCGAGCGGTGTTCTAGTGCGCAAGGTCACACGTGTCTTTGACGCGTTGAACCGTCTGCAACAAGTTACGGGAGTTCAGCCATGAGCGGCCACACTTTTTGGCATGGCGCGTCCCGCCTTGCCTTCGTCCTGCTTGCCCAGCGTGGCGCTGCTCACGCGGAGCAACAAGTTGTCAGTAGCTACCAATACGACGCAAATGGCAATTTGACAAAGACCAGCTCGGCGCTTGGTCAGGTCAAGGAATCGACATACGACGCGCTCGGCCGTCAGACTCGGATTCTGCTGCCGATGCCTGCCGCCGGCGTTGCCCAGCCAGCGATCACCTATGGTTATGACGGGCGAGATCAGTTGTTGACTGTGATTGATCCGCGCAATTTGCGAACCGCCTATACAAACGATGGCTTGGGCAATCAAAGCGTATTGATCAGTCCCGACAGTGGCCGGACGAGCAGGACGTTTGACCTCGCGGGAAATGTCGCCACCGTCACCGACGCGCGCGGAGTGACCACGACCTACACTTACGATGCAATCAATCGCGTCACGCAAATTGCCTATCCCAGCGATCCGGCCGTCAGCTTCAGCTACGACGGCGTTGTTAAAGCATCGCCGTCCACCGGCCATCTCAGTACCATGACGGACGGGGTGGGTAGAAGTTTCTATTCGTATACGGGCCTTGGGCGCGTGAATCGAAAACATCAAAGCATAGCCCCGTCCGGCTTGACTTTGGGGATGATGTACCAATACGGCACGAGCGGTGGCGCGACCGGGAAAACAACCCAAGTCACCTACCCCAGCGGGAATATGGTTCTGTATGACTACGACGCGCTGGGGCAAGTGACGGGCATCACGCTTGCGGTGAATAATCGCGTCGACCTCAATCCAGTCAGCACGCCGTTGTTGAGTCAAATCGAGTACGCGCCCTTTGGTGCCGCTGTCTCTTGGAACTGGGGCGGAGGTGTGGTCAAACCATACCAGCGTGCATTCGATTTGGACGGACGGCTAAGTAGTTTGTCGTTGGGTGGCATTGCCAGTGCCGGGGCGGCAGCCGATCCCGGTTTGACCCGTTCCTTGTCCTACGACGACGCAGGCCGGCTGGCGCGCATTTTCCACCACGGCGGCGCCGGCGCCTCACCCTTTGACCAGACGTACTCCTATGACGGCTTGGATCGCCTAACGGGCTTCCTCGCCACCGGCACAAGCCAGGCATTTGCATACGACGCGAGCGGAAACCGCATCCGCGCCACCTTCGGGGCGGCGAGCTACACGAACACTGTAGATCCTGGCAGCAACCGTTTGAGCGCCGCCGCCGGCCCCTCTCCCGCAAAAGTCTACGGCTATAACGCCGCAGGCAATATGACCAGCGATGGCACGACGCAGTTTGCCTACAACGACGCGGGCCGGATGCGCAGCGCGACCAATGGCAGTGGCACGACCAGCTATCTCTACAACGGCATGGGGCAGCGCGTGAGCAAGACCGGGGCCTTGGTGTCCACCGGCGTGAACTACTACGCGTATGACGAGGATGGCCATTTGATCGGCGAATATGGCGCGGGGGGCGTGCTGATACAGGAGACGATCTATCTTGGCGACCAGCCGGTTGCGACGCTGCGGCCAAGCGCGTCCGGCGAGGTCGGCGTGTATTACATCTACACAGACCAGATCAATACGCCGCGAGTGATAGCCCGCGCGGTGGACGGCAAGATTGTCTGGCGCTGGGAAAGCGCGGACCCGTTCGGCTTGCAGCAGCCGAATGAAAACCCTTCCGGACAGGGTTTCTTTACCTATAACCTGCGCTTCCCCGGGCAGCTGTATGACAAAGAAACAAATCTTCATTACAACTACTTCAGGGATTACGATCCGCAGACGGGGCGGTATATGCAATCTGATCCGATTGGATTAAAGGGCGGCATCAACACATACACTTATGCCGATGCGGCACCTATTGTAAAGTCAGATCCAATGGGTTTAGCTACATATATGTGCACCCAGCCGTTACATGCACTAGGTGCTCTGGGGCGGTTTGCCTATTCGCCAGATTCAAATCCACTGTTTCACCAGTTCATCGGGATCATTCGTCCAGATGGTTCAATTATCACCGGCGGACAGGACCGCACAGGTGGACCATGGAGCCCAGGAACACCGAGTAAGGGGGACGGTACGGCGGAGTCTGGTGCCGAATGCAAGAAAGCGGAAGATGATAATGAATGCATCGAAAAATGCTTAATGGGAAAGTTCGCTTCCTCACGACCGCTATATGCGTTGATGTTAAGCGGCCTAACTAATAATGGACAGAACTGCCAAGATTGGGCAAAGGACACTCTTGCGCAGTGTCAAAGTACCTGCAAGGCCCATAAATGACTACGCTAATCCACCGAGTACGGGGCGGTGACTATGGTGTATTAGCCCTTTATTTGCTAATTCTATTTGCAGCACTGATGTTTGACTTGATTGGTGATCGATCATTTGGCGCATTTATGCTATCTATACTTCCAATTTCCGTTATTTCGCTGATATGTATTCTAGTTGGACCATTTCTAGCAAAGGAAAATCGACATATCGCGCTAAAGAACTGGCTAGTTGGCACGACACTTGTGCTCGGGGTAGCTCTAATTTTTTCAAGTCTTGGAGAAGAGCAGGCCAAGGCGGGCGAGTTGATATTTACTTACGCCGCCATTATTATGGTTTTTCCTTCGTCATTGAGTTTCCCTGTGGTGCTGAACTGGGCCGAACCTTATATGAAGAACAGTGTGATGATGCGATTGGCGTGTGCGTGGGCATTCTGTCTGATTGCTGGAGCGGTGCAGTGGTGGTTACTTGGGCGACTGCGTGATATTGTTAGCCAACGTCGCGCACGGGTTCGGTAGACATTACAACTACTATAAGGATTATGATCCGCAGACGGGCAGATACGTGCAGAGTGATCCGATCGGGCTCGGCGGAGGCGCCAACACCTACGGCTACGTCGGCGGCAACCCGATAAGTCAATTTGATCCCAATGGGTTAGATTGTGTTGCCTCTGGTGACACAGCAAGGTGCAATGTTCCTGGCGGTCCGCGCATCAGCTTCCCCCGTCCTGCCGGATGGCCTGATCCATAGGTTTATACACATCTCGACAGCTGGCGAATCTTGCCTGACCGACAATGGAGCGGGCGATAAGTCCGTCTACATTCAAGCACTTACGAAAGTAGTTGTAAACGGTTGAATTTTCAGGTTTACTCTTGGTTTTTTGGCTGGCGCAATAATGACCGAATCGACGCACTGGACGGACGTGGAGTTTGCTGACATGGACCTCGGGGACAGCCGCCTTGACAGTCGCGCCAGGAAGATCATGGCGCGTTTTTCCGACAAACCGTCGGCCAGCATCCCCAAGTCGTGCAATGGCTGACTGCTTTGAAAAATGTTTGATGGATGAATGGATGAATGGAGCAAGCCACGCCCCAAGTATGGCATACCCATCGGTACTGACTGCCAAGAGTACGATGATGCTGCAAATAGCCTCTGCAAGAAGCAGTGCAAAATCAAGTAAGGAACATGCCAATGGTCATGAAAATTCTTAAAATTACATGGATTAGTACGGCCCTCTTCATCCTCTATGTAACACTTGAATATTTTTACAAAATACGTGACAACGGTATTTTTGATGTTCTAACGTGGCTTATGAGTATAATCTCTTTCCCTGCGGGACTCCTGGTTTCATTTGTGCTCTGGGCGTTAGATGAAGGCTTCTCAGTTACCTACAAGATCTCGTATGTTTCTCTAGTTCTCGTATGGGTAGCATATTTCATGCTAGGTTACCTACAGTGGCATATGTTCATCCCGTATGTGATAAAAAAATTACGAAGACATGGCAAACCATGTTGACGATTTATTACAGTGATTCAGCTTTCGAGAAGTTGGCGCTCCAGGCTGTTCAATCGAAAGAGGAATTTTCGATAAGGGATTGCCGAAGACCCGGAAGGTCTACTGGCCGAGTGGCGAAAAGTATTTCGACGAATAAGCTATTTGATTTGGGAAAATCGGGGACGTAGCACGGTTCCCGCATGCGGCCACGGCCGACAAAAAAGCCAACCCGCTGGGCGTCCCGACGAGGAGGCTAATGGTTTGTTCAGCCCCCTTCGCTTGCGGGGCTCGGCTAACATTGAGCCGCCAGGGCGACAATCTAATTCAGCAGCAACTCGGGTTGGCGCGGCGCGATGGCCGCCTTCGGCATGCAGACGATGAAGCTGCTGCCCTTGCCGGCCTCCGACTTGATCTGCAAGGTGCCGCCGTGGCGCAGCAGCACGTGCTTGACGATCGCCAGGCCCAGGCCGGTGCCCTGGGTCTCGCGCGAACGGCTCTTGTCGACCCGGTAGAAACGCTCGGTCAGCCGCGAGATGTGCTCGGGACTGATGCCGATGCCGGTGTCGACCACGCTGAACCTGGCCCCGGCCGGCCCCTCTTTCCACTCGAGGTGGATGGTGCCGCCGGCCGGCGTGTAGCGCACCGCGTTCGAGGCCAGGTTGCCGAAGGCGCTGTACAGCTCGTCGTAACTGCCCAGGATGTCGGGGCCGTCGACGTCCATGCCGATCTCGTGCTTGCCGGCCGACAGGGCGCGGGCGTCGCGCTGGATCTGGCCCATCAGCTTGAGCACGTCGACCCGTTCGGGCCGCATCGGATAATCGACCGACTCCAGCCGCGACAGGGTCAGCATGTCCTCGATCAGGTGCTGCATGCGGTGGCCCTGCTCCGTCATCAACTTCAGGTGGGCCATGCGGGTGGCCTGGTCGAGCTGCTCGGAGGCGGCGATCTCGAGGAAGCCGACGATCACCGTCAACGGCGTGCGCAGCTCGTGCGAGGCGTTGGCGATGAAGTCGCGGCGCATCATCTCGGTGCGCTCGGTCTCGGTGGCGTCGTGGGTCACCAGGATCTGCCGCCGGTTCTCGAAGGGAATGATGTGGACGATCAGCTTGCGCTCGCGGAAGCTCAAGGTCAGCGGCTGCTCGTAGCGGCCGAGGATGATGTAGTCCATGAAATCCGGGCTGCGCACCAGGTTGGTCACGCGCATGCCCTTGTCGCGCTCGTGGGTCAGGCCCAGGTGTTGCTCGGCGGCCGGATTGCACCATTCGAGGAACAGCACGTCGTCCATGATGACCACGCCGTCGGGCAGCAGGTGCATGGCCTGGCGGAAACGGGCCAGCCACTCGGTCAGCTCGGCCTGGTTCTTCTCGTCGTCGCGGCGCAGGCGGTACAGGCGCGAGAAGATGTTGGTCCAGGCGCCCCAGCCGTCGGGCAGCTTGGCGCTGTGCGGATGGTCGAGCCAGTCGCTGAGCTGGTACAGATAGCCGAGCTGGACGAACACCAGCAGGGCCATGGCGATGCAGGCGACGATCAGCGCCGGCATGGCGCCGAAGAGGAAACCGAGCACGCCCACGCCGGCCAGGATGATGCCCATGCGTAGCGCGGCGGGCACCCAGAACAGCAGTTTAGGATTCATAATTGAAAGTGGCGCAAGAATTGTGGCGGTGATGGTCGAAGCAGTGATTGTCGCTTATTTTTCCGACAACATGTAGCCGACGCTGCGCACGGTCTTGATCAGGTGCTCGGCCTCCTTCAGCGCCTTGCGCAGGCGCAGCACGTGGACGTCGACGGTGCGCTCCTCGATCACCACGTGGTCGCCCCACACCTTGTCGAGCAACTGGCTGCGCGAGAACACCCGCTCCGGGTGGGCCAGCAGGAACTTCAGCAGCTTGTACTCGGCGTGGCCGATGTCGATCTTCTGCTGGTCCATCGAGACGGTGCAACTGACCGGATCGAGCATGACGTTGCCGGCGCGCATGGTGGCCTGGGCGTGCTCCGGGCTCTTGCGGCGCAGCAGCGCCTTGGCGCGGGCCAACAACTCGCGCGGCGAGAACGGCTTGGTGACGTAGTCGTCGGCGCCGCTGTTGAGGCCGGCCAGCTTGTCCTCCTCCATGCTCTTGGCGGTCAACATGATGACCGGGATGGTGCCGAACTGGCGGTCGGAGCGGATGCGCGCCAGCAGGCGCAGACCGGTCTGGTCGGGCAGCATCCAGTCGAGCAGGATCAGTTGCGGCGTGCGGGTCTGGATGAACTCCCAGGCCTCGGCCACGCTGGCGACGGCGCAGCAGTTCCAGCCGGCCTCGCGCAGCGAAAAAGTGACCAGTTCGACGATCGCCGGTTCGTCTTCAACTATTAATACCGTGGTTTTATCAGATGCCATAACTCTTATTTCGAAAGCTCGTCCGGCAGGAGCGCGGTCTTGCTGTGGCGGATGTCCTTGCCCTCGACCACATAGATCACGTACTCGGCGATGTTCTTGGCGTGGTCGCCGATGCGCTCGATCGCCTTGGCCACCCACAAGGTGTCCAGCGCGGCCGAGATTGTACGCGGATCTTCCATCATGAAGGTGATCAGATTGCGCATGATGGAACGGAACTCGTGGTCGATCACGGCGTCCTGGGCGATCAACTGCAGCGCCTGGCTGCCGTCGTTGCGGGCGAAGGCGTCGAGGGCGTCGTGCAGCATGTCGCTGGCGCTGTTGGCGATGCCGCGCACCATCTCGTAATGGTTGACGGTGACCGTGCCGCGGCCGTGCAGGCTCTTGGCGACGCGGGCGATCTTGGTGGCCTCGTCGCCGATGCGTTCGAGGTCGGTGATGACCTTGATCGTCGCCATGATGGTGCGCAGGTCGTTGGCGGCCGGCTGGCGGCGCACGATCAGGTGGCTGCAGGCGTCGTCGAGCGACACTTCGAGCTGGTTGACGGTGTCGTCCTCGCGCATGACGCGGTCGGCGCGCTCCGGGTTGCCGATGCGGAAGCAGGTCATGGCGTCGAGGAACTGGGTCTCGACGATGCCGCCCATCAGCAATACCTTGGAGCGGATTGCTTCTAATTCGTTGTCGTACTGCTTGGATGAATGCTCGCCTAACATGCTGTCTCTCCGTTTGATGCGTTCTAGTTTGTTGGGATGGCGATCAGCCGAAACGGCCAGTGATGTAATCCTGGGTTTCCTTGCGCGCCGGATTCATGAAGATCTGGTCGGTCTCGCCGAACTCGACCAGCTCGCCCAGGTACATATAGGCGGTGTAGTCGGAGCAACGGGCGGCCTGCTGCATATTGTGGGTGACGATGGCGATGGTGTAGTCCTGCTTGAGCTCGCTGATCAGCTCTTCCACCTTCGAGGTCGAGATCGGGTCCAGCGCCGAGGTCGGCTCGTCGAGCAGCAGCACGTCCGGCTTGACGGCGACGCCGCGGGCGATGCACAGGCGTTGCTGCTGGCCGCCCGACAGGCTCAGGCCGCTCTTGCTCAACTTGTCCTTGACCTCGCCCCACAGCGCGGCCTTCTTCAGCGCCCATTCGACGCGCTCGTCCATCTCGCCCTTCGACAGGTCCTCGTACAGGCGCACGCCGAAGGCGATGTTGTCGTAGACCGACATCGGGAACGGCGTCGGCTTCTGGAACACCATGCCGACCTTGGCGCGCAGCATGTTGACGTCCTGGCCGGCGTCGAGGATGTTGCGGCCGCGATACACGATCTGGCCCTCGGCGCGCTGGCCGGGATACAGGTCGTACATGCGGTTGAGGGTGCGCAGCAGGGTCGACTTGCCGCAGCCGGAGGGGCCGATGAAGGCCGTCACCTGCTTCTCGTGGATGTCCAGGTTGACGTTGGTCAGGCTCTGGGTTTTGCCGTAGAAGAAGTTCAAACCCGAAATTTCGATGGTCTTGCGCTTGGCGGTCATGGCGGCGGTGTTCTCAGGGGTCAGTTGCGTATTCATTATTGATCGCTTTATCAGAGTCGTTCAGTATCGTTCAATTCGGGATTTTTTGGCTGAACAGGGTGCGCGACAGGATGTTCAGCGCCAGCACGCTAAAGGTCACCAACAGCGCGCCGCCCCAGGCCAGCTCGCGCCAGTTGTCGTAAGGGCTCATGGCGTACTGGTAGATCACCACCGGCAGGTTGGCCAGCGGCCGGTTCATGTCGGCGCTGAAGAACTGGTTGTTCAAGGCGGTGAACAGCAGCGGCGCGGTCTCGCCGGAGATGCGCGCCAGCGCCAGCAGCACGCCGGTCACCACGCCGGCCTTGACGGCGCGCAGGCGCACCAGCAGGGCCACCTTCCAGCGCGGCGCGCCGAGGGCGAAGGCGGCTTCGAGCAGGCTGTTGGGCACCAGGCGCAGCATGTTGTCGGTGGTGCGCACCACCACCGGCACGGCGATCAGGGCCAGCGCCATGGTGCCGGCGTAACCGGAGAAGTGCTTGACGTTGGCGACGTAGATGGCATACACGAACAGGCCGATGACGATCGACGGCGCCGACAGCATGATGTCGGTGACGAAGCGGGTCAGGTGGGCGATCTTGTTCTCCTCGCCGTACTCGGCCAGGTAGATGCCCGACAGGATGCCGATCGGCGTGCTGATCAGGGTGGCCAGGCCGACCAGCATCAGGCTGCCGACGATGGCGTTGAGCAGACCGCCGCCCTCGCTGCCGGGGGCCGGCGTGGTCTGCGTGAACATCGCCACGCTGAGCGCGCCGAAGCCCTTGAACAACAAGGTGGCCAGGATCCACACCAGGAAGATCAGGCCGAGCGACATGGCGGCCACCGACAGCGCGATGCCGACGCGGTGGACGAACAGGCGCTTGCGGTAGACCGGGTTCAACTGCGGGTTGAACTGGACCGATGCGTCGATGGGGGTGACGTTAGCTTGGCTCATTATTTGACGCCTTCCTTGCGGGACATGCCGGCCAGCATGATCTTGGCGGCCGACAAAACGATAAAGGTGATGATGAACAGGATCAGCGCCAGCGCGAACAACGAGGAGACGTGCAGGGTCGACTCGGCCTCGGCGAACTCGTTGGCCAGGGTCGAGGCGATGCTGTTGCCGGCGGCGAACAGCGACCACGACAGCTTGTTGGCGTTGCCGATGACGAAGGTCACCGCCATGGTCTCGCCCAGCGCGCGGCCGAGGCCCAGCATGACGCCGCCGACCACGCCGGTCTTGGTGTACGGCAGCACGATCTTGCGCACCACTTCCCACTTGGTGCAACCGAGGCCGTAGGCCGATTCCTTCAGCACGGCCGGCACGATCTCGAACACGTCGCGCATCACCGAGGAGATGAAGGGGATGATCATCACCGCCAGGATCAGGCCGGCGGTGAGGATGCCGATGCCCATGGTCGGGCCGTTGAACAGCTGGCCGACGACGGGCAGGTGGCCGATGGTGTTCTTCAGCAGCGGCTGGACGTAGTCGGCGAACAAGGGCGCGAAGACGAACAGGCCCCACATGCCGTAGATGATCGACGGCACGCCGGCCAGCAGCTCGACGGCGGTGCCCATCGGGCGGCGCAACCAGGTCGGGCAGATCTCGGTGAGGAACAGGGCGATGCCGAAGCTGACCGGGAAGGCGATCAGCAAGGCGATGCCGGAGGTGGCCAGGGTGCCGACGATGGCGATCAGGGCGCCATACTTGTCGTTGACCGGGTCCCATTCGACGGTGGTGATGAAGGCCGGGCCGAACTCGTGGAAGGCGGGCCAGGCGCCCTTGACCAGCAGCGCGATGATGCCGATCAGCACCAGCAGCACCGACAGCGCGAAGCTCATCGTCACCTTGTGGAAGATGAAGTCCTGGATCCGCTGCTTGCGCATGGTGTTGTGCATGACGGCGTGGTCGGCTTCGCTCATGGTGGACTCGGACAGGGAAAACGGCGGGGAAGTGATGTCTGCGCTCATATTATGTTGTCTCTTGGATGTCAGCTAGCCTGCTCCTCCCGGACGAGAAGAGCAGGCTAACCCCCTCGGCCGGCCCGGGGCCGGCCGAAGGGGAAATCCGGATTAGTAGATGGCCTTGCCCGAAGCGTCTTTCAGGTTGGCTTTCCAGGAGTCCTGCACCAGCTTGACGACGGTGGCCGGCAGCGGCACGTAGTCCAGTTCGACGGCGGAGGCGCCACCGTTTTTGAAGGCCCAGTCGAAGAACTTCAGCACTTCCTTGCCTTTGGCGGCGTCGGCCTGGGCTTTGTGCATCAGGATGAAGGACACGCCGGTGATCGGCCAGGAGTTCTTGCCGGCCTGGTCGGTCAGCACCACGCCGAAGCCCGGGGTCTTGGTCCACTCGGCGCTGGCGGCGGCGGCCTTGAAGAAGTCGTCGTCAGGTTGCAGGAAGTTGCCGTCCTTGTTTTTCAGCTGGGTGTGTTGCATTTTGTTTTTCTTGGCGAAGGCCCACTCGACGTAGCCGATCGAACCCTTGATGCGCTGCACGTTGGCGGCGACGCCTTCGTTGCCCTTGCCGCCCACGCCCACCGCCCACTTGACGGCGGAACCGGCGCCGATCTTGGTTTTGAAGTCGGGGCTGGTTTTCGACAGGTAGTCGGTGAACAGGAAGGAGGTGCCCGAACCGTCGGCGCGGTGCACCACGGTGATTTCGGCGGCCGGCAGCTTGACGCCGGCGTTCAGCGCGGCGATCTCGGGCGCGTTCCACTGGGTGATCTTGCCCAGGTAGATGTCGGCGATGACCGGGCCGGTCAGTTTCAGCTGGCCCGGGGTGATGCCGTCCAGGTTGACCACGGTGACCACGCCGCCCATGATGGCGGGGAACTGCATCAGGCCCTCGGCGTCCAGCTCTTCCGCTTTGAGCGGCATGTCGGAGGCGCCGAAGTCGACGGTTTTGGCTTTGATTTGTTTGATGCCGGCGCCGGAGCCAACGGACTGATAGTTCAGGCCGTTGCCGGTTGCGGCTTTATACGACTCCGCCCATTTGGCGTAGATCGGGTATGGGAAGGTAGCGCCAGCGCCGGTCATGTCGGCTGCGGTGGCGGACGAGAATGCCATCACGGCGGCTGCGCCAACTACCAGGGAAGAGAACAACTGTTTCATACGCATATCAAGTCCTTTTGATTTGATTATCCGGGGTTGGGATGCTGCGCAGTCTACCGGCCAAATATGACAGGTTTATGACATCGTCGAGATTTGTCGAAAACAGCGTTTTAGCCCGTTTCCCATTCTACGCTTGTCATAATTGCCCCCTCGTTTCGGGCATTTATGACAGACTATGTCACGAACTTGTCATATTTGACATCTACACTACGACACTATCAATATGTCTTGTGTATTCAGGCTAGAATTAGCTATCCGTTAAAGTGATTAAATACACCATGAAGCCTGATCTGCGTGTGGACGTGACCAAAAACAGCATCTTTCTCGACCGGGAACTGTCCCAACTAATGTTCAACCGGCGCGTGCTCGCGCAGGCCGAGGACAAAGCCCTGCCCCTGCTCGAACGTCTACGCTACCTATGCATCGCCAGCAGCAACCTCGACGAATTCTTCGAAGTGCGCGTGGCCAGCCTGTTGGCCGCCGCCAGCGTCGACGGCGCCTTGTCCGAGCACCCGGCCCTGGTGGCCACGCTGAGCCGCATCAGCAACGAGTGCCACGACCTGGTGGCGCATCAATACGAAATCCTCAACCAGGAAGTGCTGCCCCAATTGCAGGCCAAGGGCGTCCATCTGGTGCGCCACAACGAACGCAACGACGCCCAGCGCGCCTGGGTCAAGGAATACTTCGAGCGCGAGGTGCGCCCGCTGCTGACGCCGATCGGCCTCGACCCGGCCCACCCCTTCCCGCAGGTCGTCAACAAGAGTCTGAACTTCATCGTCGCCCTGTCCGGCAAGGACGCCTTCGGCCGCGGCACGGCGATCGCCATCGTCAAGGCGCCGCGCGTGCTGCCGCGGGTGATCCGCCTGCCCGACCACTTGTCGAAGAGCGGCGGCGTCTCGTTCTGCCTGCTGTCGTCGATCATCCACGCGCATATATCCGACCTGTTCGCCGGCCGCGAGGTGCTGGCCTACTCGCAGTTCCGCGTCACCCGCGACAGCGACCTGTGGGTCGACGAGGACGAGGTCAAAAACCTGCGCCAGGCCCTCAAAGGCGAGCTGCAGGGCCGCCAGTTCGGCACCTCGGTGCGGCTGGAGGTGGCCAAGAACTGCCCGCCGGAGCTGTCGCAGTTCCTGCTCGACCAGTTCGGCCTCGACCAGAGCCGGCTGTACGCCGTCAACGGCCCGGTCAACCTGGTGCGCCTGACCGAGCTGATCGACCATGTCAACCAGCCCAGCCTGCGCTTCGAACCCTTCTTCCCCGGCTTCGCGCCGAAGAACCCGGGCCAGGACATCTTCGGCGCGCTGAAGAAGCAGGATATCTTGCTGCACCACCCCTACCAGTCGTTCCAGACGGTGATCGACTTCATCCGCAGCGCCGCGCACGACCCGGCGGTGGTGGCGATCAAGCAGACCATCTACCGCACCGGCATGAACTCGGACCTGATGGACTCGCTGATCACGGCGGCGCGCCAGGGCAAGGAGGTCACCGTCATCGTCGAGCTGAAGGCGCGCTTCGACGAAGAGGCCAACATCAACTGGGCCGACCGGCTGGAACAGGCCGGCGCCCAGGTGGTGTATGGCGTGGTCGGCCTGAAGACCCACGCCAAGCTGGCCCTGGTGATCCGCCGCGAGGAAGGCGAGCTGCGCTTCTACGCCCACCTCGGCACCGGCAACTACCACCCGACCACCACCAAGCTGTACACCGACTTCGGCCTGCTGACCTGCCACCCCGGCCTGGCGATCGAGGTCAACGAGGTGTTCATCCACCTGACCAGCCTGACCAAGCCGCACAAGTTGGAACACCTGTGGCTGGCGCCGTTCGCGCTGCAGAACGAGATCATCAAGGCGATCCGCAACGAGGCGCGCATCGCCCGCGCCGGCCGGCCCGGACGGATTATTGTTAAAATAAATGCACTGGTCGACGAGTCGGTGATCCGCGCGCTGTACGCGGCGTCGAAGGACGGCGTCAAGATCGACCTGATCGTGCGCGGCGCCTGCACCCTGCGCCCCGGCGTGCCCGGCCTGTCGGACAACATCCGGGTGCGCTCGATCATCGGCCGCTTCCTCGAACACAGCCGGATTTATTATTTCCGCAACGATTTGGCGCACGACGTCATGCTGGCCAGCGCCGACTGGATGAGCCGCAACCTGTTCCGCCGCATCGAGGTGGCCTTCCCGGTGCTGGACCGCACGCTGAAACGGCGCGTCATCGCCGAGGGCCTGAACCCTTATTTGAAGGACAACAACAACTCCTGGGAGCTGGAAGCGGACGGCCAATACCAGCGGCGCAAGCCGCGCGCCAAGCAGGCCGCCTTCAGCGCCCAGCACTACCTGATGCAAGCGCTGGGCACGCCCAGCAACGAGAGCGGCGACTGAGAGTGCGCCATCCAGCAGATCATCTTTTGCCGCGTCGCATACGATAACAGGAGAAAAGCATGGATCTCATCTTGTGGCGTCACGCCGAGGCCGAGGACGCGGCGGCCGGCCAGACCGACCTGGAGCGCGCGCTGACCGTCAAAGGCCAGAAGCAGGCGCGCCGCATGGGTCAGTGGCTGGCCTCGCAACTGCCCGACAGCTGCCGGGTGCTGGTCAGCCCGGCGCTGCGCACCTTGCAGACGGCCGAGCCGCTGGGCCGCAAATTCAAGATCCACCCGGACCTGGCGCCGGGCGCCGATCCGGAGGACATCCTGCGCGCCGCCAACTGGCCGGGCGCCAAGGAATCGGTGCTGGTGATCGGCCACCAGCCGACCCTGGGCCAGGCGGCGGCGCTGTTGATGACCGGCGAGGAGCTCGACTGGGACATCCGCAAAGCCAGCGCCTGGTGGTTCGCCCAGCGCGACCCGGGCGACCCGGGCAGCCTGTACCTAAAGGCGGTAATGGCCGCCGACCTGGTCGTCAAATAGGACGGTCTGAACTGGGTTGAGCTTGCAAAGCGGTAACCATCTGCTAGAGTGAAACTGTACCAACTCTAGGGAGCGGCCGTCGCAAGGCGACTGATATCATTATGTTCACCCTGCTCACCATCGGCATTTTCGGCGGCATGATCGCGCTGGTTATTTATGAGCTCGTCGAAGAGCTGCGTGGGAGTAATACCAAACTAATCGACCGCTATCACGAATAGCCATCGGCTTCGCCTGGAAGCCAAGGCGGCAGTGGCGGCATCCCGCGGGATGTCGGCACCGCCGCCTTTTTGGTTTTTATGGCAAGCGCAAGCGGCCTACACGCCCGTCTTGAACTTGGTGTAGATGCGGGTGATCGAACGGCGGATGTCGGCCGGCACCGCCTCCGGCGCGGCCATGCGCTGCTTGTCGGCGTCGGACAGGAAGACCTTCTTGTTCTCGGCGATATCCTTGCGCACGAACTTGACGCTGGCCGTGTTGGGGTTGGCGTAGAACACCTTGTTGCTCAAGCTGGCGTGCACCTGCGGCCGCAGGATGTAGTTGATCCACAGGTGGGCGTTGTTCGGGTGCGGCGCGTCGGCCGGGATGGCCATGGTGTCGAACATCAGCGCGGCGGCCGTCTTCGGCAGCAGCACCTCGATCACGTTGCCGTTCTTGGCGTCGATGGCGCGCTGGCGGGCGATGTTGATGTCGCCCGACCAACCCATCGCCACGCAGACGGCGCCGTTGGCCATGTCGTTGATGTAGCCGGACGAGCTGAACAAGGTAATGTACGGACGCACGGTCTGCAGCAGCTTGCCCGCCTCGGTGTAGTCGGCGGCGCTTTTCGAGTAGGCCGGCTTGCCCAGGTACATCAGCGCGGCCGGCAGCACCTCGGACGGCGAATCGAGGAAGGAGACGCCGCAGGACTTCAGCTTGGCGGCATATTTCGGATTGAAGATCAGGTCCCAGGCGTTGTCCGGCATCGGCAAATCGCCCAGCGCGGCCTTGACCTTGGCGACGTTGATGCCGACCGTGGTGTAACCCCACAGCCAGTCGACCAGGTAGTCGTTGTTCGGATCGATCTTGGCCAGCTTGGCCTGGATCGACGGGTCGAGGTTGGCCAGGTTGCTCAGTTTCGACTTGTCCAGCTTGCGCAGCAGCTTGGCGTCGATCTGCAAACGCGCCCATGGCGCCGTCGGCACGACGACGTCGTAGCCCGACTTGCCGGCGACCAGCTTGGAGTTGAGGATCTCGTTGTTGTCGAACAGATCATAACGGACCTTGATGCCGGTCTCTTTTTCGAAATTCTTGACCGTGTCGTCGGCGATGTAGTCCGACCAGTTGTAGATGTTGAGGACCTTCTCCTCCTGCGCCTGGGCCACTGCCGTGCCGGCCGTCAGGGCCGCCGCAACGGCCAGCGCGGCAGCCGCCGCCAGATGTGCCGCCACCCGCTTGTTGATACGCTTGTCCGCCATGGTCCCGCCTCCCGAAGAATGGAAATTCTACACAAGGCGTGATGATCGGACATTGTAGCCAGCTTGGCAAGCGCCGAGCGCAGGCGGACTGGCGCGGCCGGTGCAAGGCCCGGCCCGCGCCGCGCCGAACCGGCCCGGCGCGCCGGCCGCTGCCGGGCGCGGCGACTCAGGCCAGCATGTCGAACAAGGAGGTGGGCGCGCCGCCGCCGGCCGCGCCGGTTTGCGCCTGCTGGGTATACATCGCCACCAGGGCGTTGGCCTGCGCCGTCAGCGCCTTGGTCATCTGCGCCTTCTTGCTGTTCAGGCTGGTGATCTCCTTGCCGATCGACAGCGCCTCTTTGCGGATGGTGCTGTCGTTGCCGGTCAGCGCAGTGATCTTGCTGGCCAGCTGGTCGGCGATGCCCTTGCCGTCGTTGCTGAACAACTTGCCCACCGTGCCGGCGTCGGCCGCCAGCGCGCTGGTGAGTTTCTTCTCGTCCAGCTTCAGGCTGCCGTTGGCCTCCAGCGTGACGCCGGCATTGTTCAAGGCCGCCACCGAAACGCCGTTACCGCCCGTCTTGAGCAGCTGCGACAGCTGGCCGCTGGCCTGGCCCAAGGCCCGGTCGGACTTCAAGTCGCCCTTCTGCAGCGCCTGCAGCTTGTCGTTCAGTTCGTTGTAGGCGGCGACGAAGGCGCGCACGTTCTTGCCGATCTGCGCCGGGTCCTGGGCGATCAGCACGTCGGTCTTGCCCTTCGCGCCCAGGGTCAGCGTGGCGCCCTCGATGGCCTTGTCCAGCGTGTTGCTGGCGCTCTTGATCTCCTTGCCGTTCACGCTCAGCAAGGCGTCCTGGGCGACTGCGCCCTCCTTCATGTTTTTCGTGCCGGCCGGGTTGTAGGCCAGCAGGTCCTTGACGGCGGCGTCGCCGCTGACGCTGATGCGCATGCTGTGCTCGGCGCCGCTCTGGCCGGCGATCGACAGCGCGTAGCCGTTGCCGCTCTTGACCACCTTGGCGTCGACGCCGGCCTCGCGGAAGGCGGCGGCGATGCCGTCGAGGGTGTTGTTCTTGCTGTCGATGGTGATGCTCTTGCCGGCGCCCACCGGGGTGAAACTCTTCTCGTCGGCGTTGCCGAACTCGATTTTGACGGTGGCCGGCGCGCCGGTGCCGATCTTGCCCGCGCTGTTGACCAGCATGTCGCTGGTCAGCAGTTGGCCCTGCGCCAGCTGCTTGACGTCGACGGCATAAGTGCCGGCCTTGGCGCCGCCGCTCACGCTGGCCGTCAACACGCCCTTGGTGCTGCTGGTGGCGCTGGTGTTCAGGCCGTTGCCGGCCAGGCCGGCGGCGACGTTCTTGAAGCTCGCCAGCGCGCTCTGCAACTGGCCCAGACCGGACAGCTTGGCCTGGTCGCGCGTCAAAGTGGTGTTGAGTTTGGCGACGCCGCTGTTCTGCGTAGCCATGGTCCGCTCGACCCGGGCGTAGACATCGGCGGTGGCGGCGGTGCCGGCGTAGTTGCCGGCGGAGAGGGCGGAAGAAGTAACCATGATGTGCGCGTCCAATTCGGTGGCGCGGCCGGATCGCGGCGGCGCGGTATTGTCACGAGCCGGGCGTGACAGGGAGTCGGCGCGGACGCCGGCCTCGGCTCTTCAAGTTGCCTATTATCCACGATTGCCGAAATTTTAAAACGCCGAACAAAGGGTCTTTTACCGCCCTGCCCCGCGCCGCCGGCAGCTCGACGGGGCGGGCGGCGCAGTCAGCGGAGGAACTTGGTGATCGACGCCAGGGTCGGCTGGTCCAGGTTCGAGAACTGGTAGCCGATCTTGAAATGGTCGCCGCTGAAGATGCAATAACTCACTTTCGAGCGACAAGTCATGATCTGCGCCTTGCCGTCGAGGAAAAGCTCGAACATCACCTGGCCCATCTGGCCGACCGCCAGCTTGCTGTCGAAGGTGATCGACATGCCGCTGGCGCCGATGTCGAGCGTGCGCCCCTGCGCCGGCGGCGCGCCGTCCATCACCACGACGGCCTTGGAGCGCATGATCTTACGCGCCGCTGATCTGTGATCCACTAACAATTTTCAATCCGATACGGTAGCAAAATGAAAGAATCCTGCGCTCTATTGGGATACAACACAGCGCACACCAAACCGTCCGGACGCGGCGTATCGCAGCTGCCCGGTTACTCTACGATTTTACCGCGCAATGCGCCTTGATGCGCATCGCCAAAACATCGCCGCAGATTCTATCACCGCATCACTGGTGTTCGCGCAGCTTATTGAAGGCATCGTCGATGCGCTCGACGGCGATGATGGTCATGCCCTCGATCGGCGTCTTCGGCGCGTTGGCCTTGGGGATCATGGCCAGCTTGAAGCCCAGCTTGGCCGCCTCGCGCAGGCGCTCCTGGCCGCGCGGCGCCGGACGGATCTCGCCGGCCAGGCCGACCTCGCCGAACACCACGAAGCCGCTCGGCAAAGCCTTGTTGCGCATCGACGAGTTGATCGCCAGCAGCACGGCCAAATCGGCCGCCGGCTCGGTGATCTTGACGCCGCCGACGGCGTTGATGAAGACATCCTGGTCGAAGGCGGCGATGCCGGCGTGGCGGTGCAGCACCGCCAGCAGCATGGCCAGGCGGTTCTGCTCCAGGCCGACCGACAGGCGGCGCGCGTTGGGCAGGTGGCTGGTGTCGACCAGCGCCTGGATCTCCACCAGCAGCGGCCGGGTGCCCTCCTGGGTCACCATCACGCAGGAGCCGGGCACCTGGCTGTCGTGCTGCGAGAGGAACAGCGCCGACGGATTGGACACCCCCTTCAAGCCCTTCTCGGTCATGGCGAACACGCCCAGCTCGTTGACGGCGCCGAAACGGTTCTTGATGGCGCGCACCAGGCGGAAGCTGGAATGGCTGTCGCCCTCGAAATACAGCACGGTGTCGACGATGTGCTCCAGCACGCGCGGGCCGGCCAGCGCGCCCTCCTTGGTGACGTGGCCGACCAGGATGATGGTGATGCCGGTCTGCTTGGCCACCCGGGTCAGCTGGGCGGCGCACTCGCGCACCTGGGCCACCGAGCCGGGCGCCGAACTGAGCGCGTCCGAATACACGGTCTGGATCGAGTCGATCACCGCCACCTGCGGTTTCAGCTCGGCCAAGGTGCCGAGGATCTTCTCCAGTTGTATCTCCGCCTGCAACTTCAAGTCCTTGGCGTCGATCAGCAGGCGCTTGGCGCGCAGCGCGATCTGCGCGCCGGACTCCTCGCCGCTGACATACAGCACGCTCTTGTGATGCGAGAGGTTGGCCAGCGCCTGCAGCAGCAGGGTCGACTTGCCGATGCCGGGGTCGCCGCCGATCAGCACCACGCCGCCGGCCACCAGGCCGCCGCCGAGCACCCGGTCGAACTCCTCGATGCCGGTGCCGAAGCGCGGCACGTCGACCGCGTCGATGTCGGCCAGCGACAGCACCGGCGCGGTCTGCGCCAGCGCCATGTGCTGCGGATTCGAATAGCGGTTCTGCCCCGCGCTCTCGACCACCGTCTCCAGCATGGTGTTCCACTGCTGGCAGGCGGCGCACTGGCCGGTCCACTTGTTGCTGGTGGCGCCGCAGTCGCTGCAGGTGTAATTGGTTTTCGCCTTGGTCGCCATCGCCGCCTCAGCCCTCGACCACCGGCACGCGCGGCGCCAGCGCGCACATCAGCTCGTAGCCGATGGTGCCGGCGGCCTCGGCCACCTCGTCGATCGGCATGCCCTCGCCCCACAACACCACCCTGCTGCCGACGCGCGCGTCGGGCAGCTCGCTCAGGTCGACGGTCAGCATGTCCATCGAGACGCGGCCGACCAGGCGGGTGCGCACGCCGTCGACCAGCACCGGCGTGCCCAGCGGGGCGTGGCGCGGATAGCCGTCGGCATAGCCGCAGGCGACGACGCCGATGCGCATCGGCCGGTCGGCCAGGAAGCGGCTGCCGTAGCCGACCGCCTCGCCGGCGACGATGTCCTGCACGCCGATGATCTCGCTGCTCAGCGTCATGGTCGGGCGCAGGCCGAACTCGGCCGCGCTCTTGCCGCCCGGCGTGCCGCCGTACAGCATGATGCCGGGACGAATCCAGTCGCTGGCCAGCAGGTCGGACAATTCGACCAGATGCAGCGTGCCGGCCGAGTTGGGCAGGCTGAACGGACCGGGCAGGCCGGCCGCGCCGAGCTTGAAACGGCGGATCTGCTCGTTCAACGTCAGCACCGGGTGGCCGGCGTCGTCGGCGTTGGCGAAATGGGTCATCAAGGTGATCTCGCCGACCCAGGGCAGCGCGCGCAGGCGGGCGTGGGCGGCGGCGAAGGCCTGCGGCTTGAAGCCGAGGCGGTTCATGCCGGTGTTCATCTTCAAGTGCAGATGGATGGTGTTTTTGATCTCCGCCGCTTCCAGCCAGGCGATCTGCTCGTCGCAGTGGACGGTGCAGTTGAAGTCGTACTGCGCCATGGTGCGCACGTCGTCGGCGTCGAAGCAACCTTCGAGCAGCAGGATGGGCTTGCTCCAACCCAGTTCGCGCAGGCGCACCGCGTTGTCGAACTCGATCAGCGCCAGGCCGTCGGCGGCGGCCAAGCCGCGCATGGCGCGTTCCAGCCCGTGGCCGTAACCGTTGGCCTTGAGCACGCCCCAGGCCTTGGCCTGCGGCGCGCACGCCTTGGCGCGGGCCAGATTGTGTTTCATGGATTCGAGATGGATCGTTGCGACTATCGGCCGTGGCATAGGAAGTTGGAGCGGATGGAGGAAGGCCGTATTTTACCGGACGCGGGCTGATCCGCACGGTCCAATTTGCGCGCGCCGACGGGACCACCGGCGGCGCGGCGATCTGGCCGGGCATGGCAATTTACATGCTTCGGCAATTGGACTAGCATAGCTTGTCAATAAGATAAATATCGAGGCTGATCCATGAAGCAGTCCAAGCCAGTCGCACCAGCTCGCTTCACCCCTGCCACGCCGCGCCAGCCCGCCGTGCCTGCGCCATTCACACCGTTGACAGCCAGCAAGGCCGGCGCCAGAACGGGGCCGCCCGCCGGCTTGCCGGCGCCCTTGCAGGCACGCCTGGCTACGCCGCCAGGCAACAGGCCGGCGGGGCCGCCGGCGCCGACGCCGGCTTTGCTGCCCAGGGCGGCGTTGCCGGGGCCGGCCCGCCAGACCATCCAGCGAAGCCTGGAAATGCTCGGCGTCGCCGCCGTCGGCGCGACCGTCCTGACGGCCGGCTATTTTTTGTGGAGCCGCTTCGCCGGCACGACCGGCAACCCGGGCAGCACGACTGCCACACCACAGGGCAAGAAACAGCAGCAGCAGCAGCAGCGCAACACCCATCCAACCTCGGCAGTAAAGAAGAAGCCGACACGCCCGCCGTCGATCACGATCGTTGCGACCGACGCCCGGCTGCAGCAATTGGAGGCGGCGGCGCAAGCGGCCGGAAAACAGCGCGGCATGTCTCAGCGCAATCAATATCTTAGTGACGTCAAGCGCAAACTGGGCGGCACCTTTCCGGCAGGTTACCGGGAGGCAGTCGAGACTGCTTATTACCTGGGAGCACACAGCGACAACACCCCTGACTTGCGCCTCCACCATGTAGAAGACGATGGCTCCGGCTGGCAAACCGTCGAGGACAAACCCTTGCTCAGCAGTAATGAGCGGCAGTCCAAACGTGATGTAAAACTGTTCGCCTATGCTGCCAAAGCATTGCAAATTTTGGAGGCGGCGACCATCGGCGCGGAAACCAATTGCGTGTTATTAGATTCCAACGGCAACGTCAAGTATTCCGGCACCAACCAGGGAATTGCCAAGGCGGGCAGGAAGCGGGAGGCGCGCGACGCGCTGAGCACCAGCATGTCCAAGATCAAGAGTCAGGCAACCGGATACGGCGGTATTGCCTGCGCGGAGCCGGATGCCCTGATGAAAATGATCGACGACATGAAGGTCAAATCCAGCGGACTCAGGCCCTGCTTTTCTCTCGCCTACAGCAAGAAAGACGGCGCCAAGCCGGCCTGCGCCGACTGCACCCGGCAATTGACAGAAGCGCAGATCGGCGATCTCTACCCGTGGACTGATTAGGCCGGCTTCGGCCATCGGGGCGATTTCGTGTCCCTCTGCATTTATGGTATAAAGCAAGCCAGATATGTTTTCAGGCATCCCAGTATGAATCGTGGTTTCTATACCATCATGGCAGCGCAGTTCTTTTCGTCATTGGCGGATAACGCGCTGCTTTTTGTCGCGATCGACCTATTGATCAACATGAAGTCGCCGGGCTGGATCACGCCGCTGCTGAAACTCTCCTTTGTCCTCTTTTACGTGCTGTTGGCCGCTTTTGTCGGCGCCTTCGCCGACGCCCTGCCCAAGGGCCGGGTCATGTTCATTGCCAACCTGATCAAAATTTTCGGTTGCGCGCTGATCTTCTTCCAGGTCCATCCGCTGGCCGCCTACGCCGTCGTCGGCTTCGGCGCGGCGGTCTACTCGCCGGCCAAGTACGGCATCCTGACCGAACTGCTGCCGGGTGAGAAACTGGTCGCCGCCAACGGCTGGGTCGAGGGACTGACCGTCACTTCGATCATCTTCGGCACCGTGATGGGCGGCCTGCTGGTCAGCGGCCGCACCTCGGCCTTCCTGCTCGGCATCGACGTGCCCATGCTCGACACCGGCATCAACACGCCGACCGAGGCGGCCCTGTGCGTGGTGGTCGGCATCTACGTGCTGGCCGCCGTCTTCAACCTGCGCATCCCGGAAACCGGCTGCGTCTACGCCCACCAGGAACGCAACCCGATCAAGCTGATCACCGACTTCGCCAATTGCTACTCGCTGCTGTGGAAGGACAAGCTGGGCCAAATCTCGCTGGCCGTCACCACGCTGTTCTGGGGCGCCGCCGCCACCTTGCAACTGATCGTGCTGGAATGGGCCAAGCGCTCGCTGCACCTGCCCTACGACAAGGCGACCAGCCTGGTCGGCGTGGTGGCGATCGGCGTGGCGCTGGGCGCCGTGCTGTCGGCCTGCTTCATCACGCTGCGCAAGTCGCTGACCGTGATCCCGCTGGGCATCGGCATGGGCATCATCGTCATGAGCATGACCATGGTGCATTCGATCTACCTGGCCTATCCGCTGTTGATCCTGGTCGGCGTGCTGTCGGGCTTCTTCGTCGTGCCGATGAACGCGCTGCTACAGCACCGCGGCCACGTGCTGATGAGCGCCGGCCACTCGATCGCCGTGCAGAACTTCAACGAGAACCTGTCGATCCTGACCATGCTGGCGGCCTACTCGCTGATGCTGCGCCTGCATCTGGACCTGGACGTCATCATCATCCTGTTCGGCCTGTTCGTCGCCGGCACCATGTTCTTCATCATGCGCAAGCACGCCGCCAACCAGAAGGAACACGATTCCCTGGCCCTGATCGGCGAACTGAAACACTAGGTTTTGGAATGGCCAGCCGGCGGCCGCGCGCCGGCGGTGGTTTGAATCAAACTTGAATTTAAACTGGACCCGGACCTGAATCAGGCCGGCAGCAAGCCGGCCGTGCGCCGCGCGGCGGCCTGCGCCTGCCAGTCGTCCGGCACCACGAAGCCACGGCGCCGCTCGACCAGCCAGCCGCCCCGCTCCACCACCGCCGCCACCATCACCGGCGCGGCCAGCGTCTCCATCTGCAGCGTCAAGGCCTGGCGCAATTGCCACGGATTGAGCACGGGCGTGTCGCCCGCGCCCTTCCACGGCGCCAGCCATTGCAGACGCGGCAGGACGATGAAGCGCTCGTCGTCGGCCGCCTCGAAGCGCGCCAGCGCGCTCCAGAAACCGTGGCAGTGCGGCGCGCCGATGCCGGCCAGCGCCGGCGTGCGTCCCGGCGGATAAAACAACCAGCCCTTGACCAGTGCCTGCGCCAGATCGACCGGCTGCGGCAGCAGCGGCTGCGCCGCCGGATGCCGCGCCAGCGCCAACTGCTTGTCGAGGATCTTGCGCATCTTGGCGCCCAGCGTGTCGGCCAGGTTGGGGCCGATCAGGCAGTTGAAGCCCGCGTTGTCGGGCTGCTCGTCGAGCAGATAGAATTTGGTGGCGAACTCCCAGTGCAGCAGCCGTGCGCCGTCGCGCAGCAGGAAGTCGAACTCGCCGACGGTGTCGTTGCGGCTGGCGCGCACCTGCAAGCCGTGCGCCACCAAGCTGCCGTGCTGGGCGAAGTAGAAGGCCATCAGCTTTTCGGCGTACAGGCCGAGGCGGGAATAGAAGCGCGTGCCGAGCGCCTCGTCCAACGGCGCCGGATCGCGTTCTAGCGCGTGCAGCCAGTCGATGCTGGCGGCGGCCAGCGGGCCGAGGCTGGCGATGCGGCCCTGCCACGGCGGCGCGGCGGCGTCGAGCAGGTCGGGCGCGTCGAGCAGCCAGGCCAGCGCCCGCACGTGCGGCCGGGTCAGCCGGCTCCAGCGGCGCTCGAACAGCGCCTGGAAGCTGGCGTCGCCCTCAGTCCGCGCCGGCATGGGCGGCCTTGGCCAGACACAGGTCGGCCCAGGCCTTGGCCTTGTCTTCCGGCCGGCGCAGCAGGTCTTCCGGGTGATAGGTCGCCACCACCGGCAGCGCGCCGTGGCGCAGCACCTTGCCGCGCGCGGCGGCGCCCAACAGGCCCCTGGCGGCGGCCTGGCCCAGGGTCAGCAGCATAGTGGCGCCGCTCAGGACCAACTCGCGTTCGAGGAAGGGACGACAAGCCGCCACTTCGTCCGGCGTCGGCATGCGGTCGGCGCCGTCGGCGGCGGACGGGCGGCACTTGACCAGATTGGTCACGTGGACGTCGCTGTCCGGCGCCAGCGCGATCGCCTTCAGCATGTTGGCCAGCAGCTGGCCGCCGTCGCCGGTGATGGCGCGGTTTTCCTTTTCGTCCAGGCGACTCGGCGCGGCGCCGATGGCGATCCAGCCGACGCTGCCCTCGCCCCGGCCCGGCACCGTGCCGCGGCGGGTGGCGCACAGGTCGCAGCGCGTGCAGCCGGCGATGGCCTGCTTCAAGCCGGCCCAGTCCAGCGCGGCGATGGCCTCGTCGGCGATCGGCGTGGCACGGGCCGGCGTGGGCGCGTCGTCGAACCAGGCGGTCGAGTCGACGTCGTCGGTGGCCGCCGGGATGGTCGCTGCGGCGGCGTCCAGATCACTCTCGGCAAGGGGTGACGGCACGGCTACGGGTGCGGGCGTGGGTGCCGATGCGGATGCAGACGCGGGTGTGGCTACGGCTGCGGCTACGGCTACGGCTGCGGCTGCGGCTGCGGCGGCAGGTTCCGCCGCATCGTCGTGCAGCTCGGCTACCTCAGAGGCCAGCACAGGCGCGACGGCCGGCGACTCGGCCGCTGTCGATACCGCGGCGGCGATAGGCGCGCGCCGCTGGGCGAGTGGCGGCGCCGACGCGGCCGCGATGGCGGCGGCAGTGGCGGCGGGCACGTCGTCATCGGCCACGGCGGCCATGACGGCGGCCGCGAACGAGGCGGCCGACTGCATCGCCGGCGCCTCGTCTTCAAGCACCGGCGCGGCCGGCCCGTCGGCCGGCTCAGGCATCGCCTCGACCGGCGCCACATGGCGGCGCGACCATTGCTGGCCGATGCCCATCTCTTGCAGGAACACCGCGCTGCGGCCTGTGATCTGACTCATAATACGAACCGCATAACGATCGCGTCCTCGCGTTGCTGATTGGCGGCCGGGTAGTACGCCTTGCGCCGGCCGATCTGAATAAATCCGTAACGCTGGTAGATCGCCAGCGCGCGCGTGTTGGTCGGCCTGACCTCCAGCAGCATCGACTCCATGCCCAGCCCGCGCGCGCAGGCGCAGGCCTGGTTCAGCAGCAGGCGGCCCAGGCCCTGGCCCTGGCGGTTCGCCGCCACGGCCACGTTGAGCAGATGCGCCTCGTCGACGATGGCCATCACCAGGAAATAGCCCAACAGTTCGCCGGCCGGGTCGCGCAGCAACCAAGCCTGGTAGCCGCTGGCCAGCGAGTCGATGAAGTTGGCGCGGCTCCAGGGATGCGGATAAACCGACTCCTCCAGCGCCAGCACCTGGTCGATGTCGGCCTCGCCCATGGGCTCGTATTGGAGCCGGGCCAGATCCCACTGCTGCATCATGCCTGCGCCCCGGCCGCCTTTGCAGCCTTCTCCGCATTGATGTCGCGCCGCTCGGCGCTGGTGTAGGCGATCTTGTTGCGCAGGTAGAGCGGCTGCGCCTCGGCCGCCGTCAGCGTGGCGCCGGCGGCCAGCGCGATGCGCGCCAGCTGGGCGATCTGCACGGCGTGCGGCATCACCTGCGGCTGCGCGGCGGCGGCGAAGTCCTTGCCGGCGAAGGCTTCGGCGTAGGCCGACAGGCCGTTGCCGCAGGCCTTAGGGCAGCCCTGCGGCGCCACGGCCTCGGGCGCCGACAAGGCCGGCGCCAGCACCGCGTGCAGGCCGTCGGCATAGCGGTACTGCGCCCAGTAGACCTCGCCCATGCGGGCGTCGAGCACGGTCAGAATTTCCGTGGCGGCGAATTGCTGATGACAAGCCAGTGCCATCGCGTCCAGGGTCACCACCGGCACCACCGGCAAATTGGCGCCGAAGGCCAGGCCCTGGGCGATGCCGCAGGCGGTGCGCACGCCGGTGAACGAGCCGGGGCCGGAGCCGTAGGCGATGGCGGCACAGTCGGCCAGGGCGATGCCGGCCTCGGCCAGCAGTTCCTGGATCATCGGCAGGATGGCTTGCGAATGGGTGCGCACGCCCGACGACTCGCGGGAGTGGACGACGTCGTCCCGCAGCAGGGCGCAGGAGGCGAGTTCGGAGGAGGTTTCAATGGCGAGAATAATAGGCATCCCGTATTTTAACCCGGCGCGCCGGGCCGGGGCAGGTCCGGACGCCGGCGATTTGGCGGCGGAGCCGGCGCGGCGGCGTAGATTTCGGCTCGCACGCGCCGGGGACGCTTGCAAAACCCACGGGCGAAAGCCGGGGTCGGACCCCTCGGGGTCCGACCCCAGGTCGCGCCGTTGGGTTTTACAGGCATCCCGGCAACTCGTGGCGCATCAATATTTTGGCGAGCGGCCCCGGCGTGTAGAATTGCGCGATCGGCGCCCGGCGCCCGTTAGGCTTTGACTTACCATGCATAGTGTGACCCTGAACAACGACAACCGCGACGACGTGGCGGCGGCCCTGGCCGGCGAGCGCTGGATCGTCGCCTGCCTGTGCGCCGCCTGGTGCGGCACCTGCGCCAGCTATCGCGCCCAGTTCGAGGAGGTGGCGGCGCGCCACCCCGACAAGTTCTTCCTGTGGATAGACATCGAGGACCACGCCGACGTGGTCGGCGATCTCGACGTCGACAACTTCCCCACCCTGCTGATCCAGCGCCACGACGTGGTCGCCTTCTTCGGCACCATGCTGCCCGACCCGCACCTGGCGCACCGCCTGGTGCAGGCCCAGGCCGAGCAAAGCGATGAAGAGCTGGCGGCGCTGGCCGCCGGCAGCGAGGAGCGGCGCAACTGGCAGCGCGACTGCAATCTGCGCGCACTGCTCGGCGCGGCGTTGGAGTGACCCATGGGCGTGAACCTGGGGTCGGACCCGGCGGGTCCGACCCCGGCCCTTCGCCTTTGGGTGGTTTGCGATGACGGGCCGCCGACTCAGCCCAGCGTCAACGGCAGGCTGCGCAAACGCTGCCCGGTCAGCTTGAAAACGGCGTTGGCCACCGCCGGCGCGATCGGCGGCGTGGCCGGCTCGCCCATCCCCTCTGGCGGCTCGGCGCTGGCCATGATGATGGTCTCCACCTCCGGCGCCTGCCCCATGCGCAGCACCGGGTAATCGTGGAAATTGCTCTGCTCGACCTTGCCGTCCTTGATCGTCACCGCGCCGAACAGCGCCGCCGACAAACCGAACACCACGGCCGACTCGGCCTGCTGGGCGATGATGTTGGGATTGACGGCGATGCCGCAGTCGAGCGCGCAGACCACCCGGTGCACGCGGATCTCCTTCCCTTCGACCGACACCTCGGCCACCTGCGCGACGATGGTGCCGAACGACTGGTGCAGCGCCACGCCGTGGGCGCGGCCGGCCGGCGCCGCGCCGGCGCGCGCCACCGCCGCGTCCAGCACGGCCAAGTGGCGCGGATGGCGCGCCAGCAGCGCGCGGCGGAAGGCCACGCCGTCCTGCCCGGCGGCGTGGGCCAGCTCGTCGACAAAGCTCTCCTTGAAGAAGGCGTTGTGCGAATGGCCGACCGAACGCCAGTAACCCAGCGGCACCGGGCTGTCGACGATCACATGGCGGATGCGCTGGTTGGCGAACTCGTACTGCATGTCGAACTCGCCCTCGGCGGTGGTCTTGTCCGGCCCGCCCGGCGGCAGGCCCAGGTTACGCTTGAAGAACTGATGCGACACCGATCCGCTGGCCGAGTGGTTGTCATAGGCCAGCACCTTGCCGCCGGCGTCCAGCCCCGCCGTGAAGCGCGCCAGCGCGGCCGGCCGGTAGACGTCGTGGCCGATGTCGTCCTCGCGGCTCCAGATCACTTGCACCGGCGCGCCGCCGCACTGCATGGCCACCGCCACCGCCTGCGCCACCATGTCGACGTCGAGCCGGCGGCCGAAACCGCCGCCCAGCAAGGTCACTTCCAGCACCACGTCGGCCGCCGCCACGCCGGCCACCTTGGCCGCCGCCTTGACCGCCAGGCTGGGCGACTGCGTCGCCGCCCACAGCCACACCTTGCCGTCCTTGACCTGCGCCGTGCAGTTGACCGGCTCCATCGCCGCGTGCGCCAGATAGGGCGCGCGGTACTCGGCGCTGACCACCTTGGCCACGCCGCCCACGCCCGCCGCGATGGCGCCGACCTCGCCGGCCTGGTGGTAGGCGTAGCCGGCCTCGCTATCGAGCTTGGCGGCGAACTCGCGGAATATCTGCTCGCTCGACAGCTTGGCGTGGGCGCCCTCGTTCCAGCTGATGGGCAGCGCCAGCGCGGCCTGTTTGGCCTGCCAGTAACTGGCCGCCACCACGGCGGCGCCGGCCCGCGCGCCGCCCAGCGGCGACAGCGCGGCCGAAAAATCGACCACCCGCGACACGCCGGCCATGCCCTTGACCGCCTGCGCGTCGATGCCGGCGACGCTGGCGCCGAGCACCGGCGCCATGCGCACGGCGGCGTACAGCAAGCCGGGCGGACGGGCGTCGATGCCGAAGCCGGCGCTGCCGTCGACCTTGGCGGCGCTGTCGCGCCGTGGCGCCGGCGTGCCGATCAACTTGAAATCGCGCGGCTGCTTCAGGCGCACCTCGCCCGGCTCGCTCAAGGCGGCGCGGGCCGCCAGCGCGCCGTAGGCCAGGCGCTTGCCGCTGGCGTGCAGCACGAAGCCGGCCTCGGTGCGGCACTCCGTCGCCGCCACTTTCCACTCGTGCGCGGCGGCGGCCAGCAGCAAGGCGCGCGCCGTGGCGCCGGCCTCGCGCATCGGTCCCCAGGCGTCCTTCACGCTGGACGAGCCGCCGGTGATCTGCAGGCCCAGCTCGCGCGCCACCTTGCCGACGGTCCATTGCGCCACCGCTTTCAGATTGCCCTGCTCGTCCGGGTGGAAGGGCAGGCCGTCGCGCAGCATGGCGACGTTGCCGTAGATGCTGTCGAGCGGCGCCTGCAACAGGCGCACCGCCGACAGCGGCACGTCGAGCTCCTCGGCCACCAGCATCGGCAGCGCCGTGTGCACGCCCTGCCCCATCTCGCTGCGCGGCATGGCCACCATGACGCTGCCGTCGACACCGATGGCGACCCAGCCGTTCAGCGCCACCGCGCCGTCGGTCAGCGGCAGCGGCTGCGTGGCGCGCACCCGCTGGCGCGGCGGCAGCAGGCCCCAGCCCACCACCAGCGCGCCGGCGGCGGCGACGCCGCTGAAGATGAAACGGCGGCGCGACAGTCTGGTCGGTTTGAGCATGGTGGCTTTCGTGGCGGTGGTGTTAGATGGAGGGTTTCGGGCGCCAGCGCGTCAGCAGGTCTTGCGCCAGCACCGGACGGCTATAGAAGTAGCCCTGCGCCAGGTAGCAGCCGTGGCGCAGCAGGAAGGCGGCCTGCTCCTCGGTCTCGACCCCCTCGGCGATCACCGACAGGTTCATGCTCTTGCCGAGCTGGATGATGGCGATGGCGATGGCCTCGTCGTTGGGGTCGGTCGAGATGTCCTTGATGAAGGAGCGGTCGATCTTCAGCGTCTGCACCGGCAGCTGCTTCAGGTAGGCCAGCGAGGAGTAGCCGGTGCCGAAGTCGTCGATCGCCAGGCCGACACCGATCGAGTGCAGGTCGTTGATGAAGACCAGCGCGTCGCCGGTGTTCATGATGACCGACTCGGTCACCTCCAGCTGCAACCGCTCCGGCTCCAGCCCGGTCTCGCGCAGGATCGCCGAGACCATGTTGACGATGCTGCCGCGCTCGAACTGCTTGGCCGACAGGTTGACGGCGATCTTCGGCACGTACAGGCCGTCGGCCTGCCAGCGCACCATCTGGCGGCAGGCCTCGAACAGCACCCACTTGCCGAGCTGGTTGATGAAGCCGGTGTCCTCGGCCAGCGGGATGAAGCGCACCGGCGGCACCGGCCCCAGTTCCGGGTGGTTCCAGCGCACCAGCGCCTCGACGCCGATCAAGCGGCCGGTGTCGATCTCCACCTGCGGCTGGTAGTTGAGGAACACCTCGTCCTTCTCGATCGAGCGGCGCAGGAAGGTCTCCAGGCGCAGCCGCTCGACGCCCTCGCCCGTCATCGACGGCGCGTAGAAGCTGTAGCCGTTGCGGCCGCGCGCCTTGGCCTGGTACATCGCCACGTCGGCGTTGCGGATCAACATATTCAAGTCGACGGCGTCGTCCGGGAACAGGCTGATGCCCACGCTGCAGGTGACGAACAGCTCGTGGCCGGCCACCATGAAGGGCTGCTCGAACATCGCCACCAGCTTCTCGGCCACCAGGCTGGCCTTGTACTGCCCCCCCACGTCCTCCAGCAACACGATGAACTCGTCGCCGCCCAGCCGGGCCAGGGTGTCGCCCTCGCGCAGCTTGCCCGACAGCGCCTTGGCGACCTGCTGCAGCAGCTCGTCGCCGATGTGGTGGCCCAGCGTGTCGTTGACGTTCTTGAAGCGGTCCAGGTCGATGAACAGCAGCGCCAGCTGCTCGTCGTCGCGCACGGCGCGCTGCAGCGCGTGCTGCAGGCGGTCGTGGAACAGCAGGCGGTTGGGCAGCGCCGTCAGCGGGTCGTGGTGGGCCAGGTGGTCGAGCTTCTCCTGCGACTCCTTGGCCTTGGTGATGTCGCTGAACACGCCGACGTAGTGGGTGGCGATGCCGCGATGGTCGCGCACCGCCGAAACGGTCAGCCACTCCAGGTACAGCTCGCCGTTCTTGCGCTGGTTCCAGATCTCGCCGCGCCAGAAACCGCTGGTCATCTGCTCGTTCCACATCTGCTCGTAGAAGGCCTCGTCGTGGCGGCCCGAGCGGGTCAGCGTGCGGTCCTTGCCGATCGCCTCCTGCTCGGCGTAGCCGGTGATCTGGCTGAACGCCGGGTTGACCGCGACGATGGTGCCGGCCGCGTCGAGCACCACCACGCCGTCGGCGATGTGCTCGATGACGGTGGCCGACAGCAGCAGCTTCTCCTCGGCCTCCTTGCGCGCCGTGACGTCGGCGTAGACCCAGATGCTGCCCTCGTCGGCGCGGCTCTGGTCGATGGCGCAGCCGCTCACCAGGCACCAGAACAGCGTGCCGTCCTGGCGCCGGTAGTGGCGCTCTTCGCTGAAGTACTCGCCCGAGGCCAGCGTCGGGTACTGCCGCGCGCCGGCCGCCTCGTAGTCGAAGGTGTTGGGGAAGACGATCGCCGTCGAGGCGCCGACCATGCTGCCCGGCGGGTAGCCGAACAGCTCCTCGCAGCGCCGGTTGACCGAAACGATGTGGCGCTTGCGCACGAACATCACGCCGAACATCACGTTGTCGAGAATGGCGCTCTGCTCGGCCAGCAGGGCGGCGATGCGCATCTCGTTGTGTTTGCGCTCGCTGATGTCGGCGATGATGCCGTCGATCCAAGGCGCCGGCCCGCCCGCCTCGTGCGGCTGCGGCTGGCCGTTCTCCGACACCCAGCGTTCGGTGCCGCTGGCGTCGACGATGCGGTATTCGATGGCGTAGGGCTGGCCGTCGCGCACCGCCTGGCTGACGCAGTGGCGCTGGCGCTTGCGGTCCTCCGGGCAGATCAGCTTGGCCCAGGAGTGCGAGGTGCCGCGCATGAACTGGGCCGCCGAAAAGCCGGCGATGTGCTCGATGGCGTCGCTGATGAAATCGATCGGGCCGTCCGGGCGGAAGCGGAACACCGCGCCCGGCACTTGGGTGACGATGGTGCGGAAGCGCTCCTCGCGCTGGCCGATGTCCTCGAACAGGTGCTTGATGGCGACGCGCATCTGCTCGAGCTGGCCGGCCAGGCGGCCCAGCTCGTCGCTGCCGGCCAGGTCGAGGCGGGTCTCGAAGTCGCCGTGCGACAGGCGGTCGGAGAAGCGCATCAGCTTGCGCAACGGCTTGAGCAGGCGGGTGTTCAGGAACAGCACGATCAGCAGCAGCGACACGGTCAGCTGGGCCGCCAGCACGAAGACGTAGGACAGCTGCTTCTCGCGCAGCTCCTGTTGGCTGCGGGCGTCGTCCATCTCGACCATGATGCGGCCGATGCGTTCGCCGCGCACCAGGATCTCGCGCTCGGCGCGGTAGACGTTGCCGATCGGCCGCTGCGGCGAGTGCACGTGCATGAACTGGGTGTCGGCCTGGCCGACCACCTGCACCTGCACCACCGAGCGGTCGCGCATCACCGACTCGACCAGCGAATGGGCCGACTCGGCGTTCATGTTCCACAGCGACTCCTGCATGCCCAGCGCCAGGATGTCGGCGTTGCGCTGCAAGGACTCGTTGAGCGCCGTCTTGGCCGACTGCTGCTCGTGCACGCCGATCAGTAAATAGCTGCCGATGATGGCGGGGATCACCAGGCCGCCGAACACCACCAGCAGCAGGGCGCCGTAGATCGATAGGCCGTACAGCGCGCCCAGCCTGGAGCGTAGACGTTGGTAGATGGACGCGCCGGTCATGCGCCCAGCAGCACTGCGGCAGCCTGTTTGTAAGTTTGCATCATCGAGCTTCGTTAAGTGATTACACTGGCACGGCCGGCGCGCCGGCGGCGCGGCACGGCTGGCTGGCCTGGCAAACTTTTCCCTGGGTGGAATTATGCACGGAAAAAGGGGCAAAAGTCACCAACTAGCGGCCCGCGCCGCCACGCGCCAAGCAAAAAGCGCGCAAGCTTGCTATCATCGCCTCTCTTTACACGAGGAACCCGCCATGACCCTATCCATTTACTCCGCCTCCATCCCGGTCTTCAAACAAATCCTGAACAGTCTGCTGGTCATCCTCGACAAGGCCGAAGCCCACGCCACCGAGAAGAAGATCGAGCCGAACGCGCTGCTGCAGTTCCGCCTGTTCCCCGACATGCTGCCCTTCACCCGCCAGATCCAGATCGCCTGCGACTTCGCCAAGGGCTGCGCCGCCCGCCTGGCCGGCGCCGAAGTGCCGGCCTACGACGACAGCGAACAGAGCTTCGCCGAACTGAAGGCGCGCATCGTCAAGACGCTGGCCTTCATCGAAGCGCTGCCGCAGGCGCAGATCGAGGGCAGCGAAACGCGCGCCATCACCACCGGCAGCGGCGAGAAGACCAAGCACTTCACCGGCCAGACCTATCTGTTCCACTACGCCCTGCCGCACTTCTTCTTCCACGCCACCACCGCCTACGACATCCTGCGCCACAACGGCCTGGACATCGGCAAGAAAAACTTCATCGGCACGTATTGATCGACTATTGATCGACGCGCGCCGGCGGCGAGTTGTTTCACCCCCGGCGCGAAACCGGGGTCGGACCCGGCGCGTCAAGGCGGGGAGTCCGACCCCGGCTCCTTGCCTTTGGGTGGTTTGAACGCCGCCGGCGCCTCGACCGCCAAGCCTCAGCTATTGCGGCGCGGGTAGCCCTGCGCCAGGATGCGCTGCCACACCAGTTCCTTCGCCTCGGCCGTCATCGACACCCAGTGCGCCACCTCGATCACGCTGCGGCCGCAGCCCCGGCAGATCTCGTCGAAGGTGGTCGAGCAGACGGCCACGCAGGGCGTGTCCGGCCGTGGTGGTAATGCCGTCATCTCACTGCTCCGCCATCAACTTGTCCCAACCGTCGTGACCCAGCTTGCGCAGCGTCGCGATGTTCTTCTCGAAGATGTCGCCCGCCTCGGGGAAGGCCTCGACCGCGCGCTCGACGCTCTCCTCGCGCAGCAGGTGCAGCGTCGGGTAGGGCGAGCGGTTGGTGTAGTTCTCGATGTCGTTGACGTGCGTCTCGGCGAACTGGTACTGCGGATGGAAGCTGGCCACCTGCAGCTCGCCGACCAGGTCCATGTCCTCCAGCGCGGCGTCGGCGACGTCGAGGAACTCGTTGTAGTCCTCGAAGTCGGCCAGCACGTGGGGGTGGATCAGGAGTGTCGTGTCGACCGCCTCGGGCGAGGTGTCGGACAGGCGCTGCAGCTCGTCCATCAGGGTGCTGAGCAGCGCCTCCGGGGTGCTGGCATCGCTGACGACATAGCGGATCTGCTTCTTGACGTGGACGGCCTTGGCGAAGGGGCACAGGTTCAGGCCGATGACGGCCTTCTCCAGCCAGCTGGCGGTCGCGGCGATGATGGCGGCGTGGTCCGCAACGGGGGTACTCATATTGATGTTCCTTGTAGATTTGAAGCGATGTTGCGCTCGACAGGCCAAATTGTACGCACTCTTTGCGCCATCTCATACTTTATGGCCGCGCCGCTTGCCGCACGGCGGCAGGCGGACCAAGCTGCGGACATGCCGGGGCGCCGCGCCGCGCGCCGGGCAATCGCAGCATGTTCAGCTATTCTGCCGGCAACTTCACTGTATTTTCTCGAAACTATTGCCAAAAAGAATTAATCCGCGGCCCGGTCATCGAACTGACATATTCCTTGACTCAACTAGTCGACCTTCGTACACTCCACGTTTATTCATGGTCCGCTCGATGTGATTCAGTCGACAACAATGGAAAACTATGCAATCAAGCTCTAACACTTCCGCCGCCCTGGCCGCCCTGCTGATCGCCCTGGCGCCCGTCGCCGGCCACGCCGCAGACGCCGTCACGAGCGGCGCGCTGCTGTCGCTCCCGGCGCGCAGCGGCAACCTCCTCAACACCGCCGATTCCGCCGCCGCCCGCGCCGAGCGCGCCGCCCGCCCCGCGCTGAGCGAAGAAGCGCCGCGCGAGACCGACGTCTGGGGCCGCATCCGCACCGGCTACGCCATCCCCGACCTGGACAACTCCCTGGTCGCCAAGCACGTCACCTGGTACAGCACCCGGCCCGACTACATCGCCCGCACCACCGCGCGCGCCTCGCGCTACCTGTTCCACGTCGTCAACGAGCTGGAAAAACGCGGCATGCCGACCGAACTGGCGCTGCTGCCCTTCATCGAATCGGCCTTCAACCCGCAAGCCCTGTCGAGCGCCAACGCGGCCGGCATGTGGCAGTTCGTGCCCGGCACGGGACGCGACTTCAACCTGAAACAGAACGTCTTCAAGGACGAGCGGCGCGGCATCGTCGCCTCGACCGACGCCGCGCTGACCTATCTGCAGCGCCTGTACGACATGTTCGGCGACTGGCAGCTGGCCCTGGCCGCCTACAACTGGGGCGAAGGCTCGGTGCAGCGCGCCATCAAGCGCAACCAGGCGCTGGGCAAGCCGACCGACTTCGAAAGCCTGGCCGAGCTGATGCCGGCCGAGACGCGCAACTACGTGCCCAAGCTGCAGGCGGTGAAGAACATCATCGCCAACCCGGGCCAGTTCGGCCTGTCGCTGCCGCTGATCGACAACCAGCCCTACTTCACCGCCGTCGACAAGACCAGCGACATCGACCTGACCATCGCCGCCCAGCTGGCCGAGCTGTCGGTCGACGAATTCAAGGCGCTCAATCCGCAGTTCAACCGCCCCGTCATCACCGGCGGCGAAAAGACCAAGATCCTGCTGCCGCAGGAGAACGCCGAGAAATTCCACCTGAACCTGGCCCAGTGGGGCCGCGCCCTGTCGACCTGGACCACCCACAAGATCACCGGCGCGCGCGAACGCATCGAGACCCTGGCCTCGAAGTTCCACACCACGCCGGAGGTGATCCGCCAAGCCAACAACATCCCGCAGAAGTCCATGCTGGTGGCCGGCTCGACCATCCTGGTGCCGAAGATCTCGTCATCGCTCAACGTCGACATCACGTCCGAAGTGGCCGACAACGCCACCGTCAACTACGTGGCCGACCGTGGCGGCAAGCGCGCCAGCGGCTACAAGGCCGCCAAGGGCGGCAAGGCGGCCGACGAGGCCCCGGTCAAGCTGGTCAAGGCGCGCGTGCCGCGCCATACCGCCGGCCGCAAGGGCCACCGCAACGACGACTGATCCGGCCGCCCGGGGCAACACGCCGGGCGACCAGGTCGTGCCAGGGCGCGCCGCGCTTGGCGGCGGCAACCACCGGAGGCATCATGGCTTTCCTACAAGGCAAAAAAATCCTCATCACCGGCCTGCTGTCGAACCGTTCGATCGCCTACGGCATCGCCACCGCCTGCCGCCGCGAGGGCGCCGAACTGGCCTTCACCTATGTCGGCGAGCGCTTCAAGGAACGCATCACCGAGTTCGCCAAGGAGTTCGGCAGCGAGCTGGTGTTCGACTGCGACGTCGCCAGCGACGAGCAGATCGCAGCCCTGTTCAGCGACCTGGCCGGCCACTGGGATCGGCTCGACGGCCTGGTGCACGCCATCGGCTTCGCCCCGCGCGAAGCGATCGCCGGCGAGTTCCTCGACGGCCTGACCCGCGAAAACTTCCGCATCGCCCACGACATCTCGGCCTACAGCTTCCCGGCCATGGCCAAGGCGGCGCTGCCGCTGCTCAAGGAAGGCTCGTCGCTGCTGACCCTGTCCTACCTGGGCGCGGTGCGCGCCATCCCCTACTACAACACCATGGGCCTGGCCAAGGCCTCGCTGGAAGCCTCGGTGCGCTACCTGGCCGAGAACCTGGGCAAGCTTGGCGTGCGCGCCAACGGCATTTCGGCCGGCCCGATCAAGACCCTGGCCGCCTCCGGCATCAAGGACTTCGGCAAACTGCTCGGCTTCGCCGCCGCGCACGCGCCGCTGCGCCGCAACGTCACCATCGAGGAGGTCGGCAACACCGCCGCCTTCATGCTGTCCGACCTGGCCTCCGGCATCACCGGCGAGATCACCTACGTCGACGGCGGCTTCTCCCATGTCATGGGACTGAACGCGGAAGACTACTCCTGAGTCCGGAGGCGGCGCCGGCTTGCTGGCATTCCTTTACCAATGGTCGAAATATGACAATTGATCCAAAGAAGTCGGCGCCCGCGCAAATTGAACCGAGCCACTCTGGCGGAGGCGGCATTGCGCCCGGCGGGAAGCCGCCCTATGATGGGAGTATGGAAGCCAGGCTATCAAAACTCGAAGAGTTCGCCTCGGACGCCAGGGAGCGCCTGGCAAAGATAGAGGTGCGCCTGGATCAAACAGCCACCAAGGCGGACATTGCGGAGGTTCGAACCGACCTGCACGAGCAGACCTCGACAATGATCAAATGGATAGTCGGCACGGTCTCGGGCCTCGGCGTTGCAGGCATCACCATCATGACCTTCGTCCTCAACAATGCAGTGCCAAAGGCGGCGCCTGTCGCTCCATCGGCACCGCAGGCGCCCATCGTGATCTATGCCCAGCCGGCACCGGTCGCCACGCCGCCGGTGGCGCCACCAGCCAAGCCATAAAGGACGACCGCCAGGCGGCTATTGCCCGTCGGCCTAGATGAACGCCGGTCCCCACGCCGTCACGAGCGGCTATGTCCTACGCGTCGGCTCGACGCGCCCTGCTCGCAAATGAAGTCACAAGGGTAAGTTTCGTAAAACCGCCCTGCCCGGTATTGTCCTTAGCCTGTATTCCGCCACATACGTCCATGCCGCCACCGACAAGCTACCGGCGGACTGCACCGGGCCGGCCGCGCCGGGCATCGAGATCAACCAGCCCACCACCGTGACGAGCACGTCCAACACGAGCAACGCAACGGGCTTATCGATCAACGCCACCGGCGGCGACAGCATCACCCACCATACGGACAATCGCAAGGGTGGCGACCGCAACTACCACTCGAGCGCCACCAATATCGATCAACGGGGCGCGCGCGCCTCCGACAAGAACATTCCGACCGAAATCAGGGAGGAGCAGCTATCAGTGCAATGCGGCTCGAATGTGATTACCCAGTCAGCCCAATCGGGCGATAGCGTCGACAAGAAAAAAGACGCCGACGTCACCGAAAAAATAAAAGACATACCAGGGCTGAATTGGAGGCCCGGTTCAACGTCGGCCCGCCGGTTTGATGCCGTCGAAGGCAACGCATTGCGCCGCCCCGCCATTGCCACTACACTTGCCGGCATGTTGACCGAGCCGACCGACGAGACCCTGATGCTGCGCTACCGCGACGGCGACCTGGCCGCCTTCCAGGAGCTGTACCGACGCCACTGCGGCGGCCTGTATCGCTTCCTGGCGTGGCGCTCGCCGCGCCGCGACTGGGTCGACGAGATCGCCCAGGACAGCTGGATCAGCCTGCATCAGGCGCGCGCCCGCTACCAGCCGCAGGCCAGCTTCCGCACCTATCTGTACCAAATCGCCCGCAACCGCCTGATCGACCTGCAGCGCCAGCCGCAGGCCCTGCTGGCCAGCGAGCTGGGTGCCGGCCACGATGGCGCGCCGCTGTTCGACCAGCTTGCCGATCACGCCCACGCCGCAGCCTGCCACGCCGACGCGCGCCACAGCAGCCAGGAGCGGGCCGTCGAGGCGCGCCAACGCGAGGCCGGCCTGCACGCCGCCATCGACACCCTGCCGGTCGAGCAGAAGGAGGCGCTGGTGCTGCAGCAGTTCAGCGGCATGAGCCTGGAGGAGATCGCCGCGCTGGTCGACGCACCACTGGAGACGGTGAAGAGCCGGCTGCGCTACGCCATGCGAAAATTACGTGAACAATTGTCGACCGAACTGGCCGCACAAGGGGAGCAGGCATGACAAGCAAGGGCAAAGACCACATCGACGACGACGACGAGTTCGAGGCCTTCCTGCACGGCGGCGGCGCGCTGGCGCGGCAGCTGTCCGCCCTGCCCCAGCCGCAGGCGCCGGCCGCGCTGGACGCCGCCATCCTGGCCGCCGTGCGGGCTGACTTGGCGCCCCCCGAATTGCGTCCGCTACCGGGCGTGAGCCGGCTGGCGCGCTGGCGCATGCCGCTGGCCACCGCCGCCAGCGCGATCGGCGCCATCTCGCTGATGCTGCAATGGCAGCAGCAACCCGAGTTCGAACGTATCGCGCCGCCGCGACCAAGCACCACGGCAGCGGCCACGGCCACGGCCGAATCGAGCGCCATAATGGCCGCGCCGGCGCCCGCTCCTGCCGCCGCCGTTACCACCACGGTTCCAGCTCCAGCTCCAGCTCCAGCTCCAGCCCCTGCGCCGGCCCCTCGCGCTGCCGTCTCGCGCCCCGCGATCCCGGTTGCCAATGCAGCAGCCGGCAGCGCCAAATCGCCTGGCGACGGCGCAGCGAGCATTCACGCTGCACCCCAGGCCGCGCCAGCCGAGCCACCGCCGCCCTTGGCGCGCGACAGCATGCCGTCGGCAACGACACCGGCCGGGGCAATGAAAAACCCCGCCATGGTCGAACAATCCGTCTACGCCCGCGCCACCAGCGCGCCGTCCGGCTATCTGCGCGCACCGGCGCCAGCACCAGCGCCAGCGCCGCCCGCCGCGCCCGTCGCCGGTTACGGGGCGCCTGCCGGCACCAACGCCGTCAACGTGACTGTCACCGGCTCACGCATCATGTCGGCGCCAACCGGCCCGGCAGTCGACGCCAAACCGGCCGACGCGGCGCGGGCACAGGCCTGGCTCAACGTCATCGACGAGATGCTGAAGGCCGGCCTGCGTCAGGACGCGTTGACCGAGTGGACGAAATTCCGCCTGGCCTACCCGGACTATCCGGTGCCCGAAACGCTGCATGCCCGGATCAAAGTGTTGCAGGAATAACGCGCCGGCGCCAAAAAACAGGGAAAACATAGTTAGCACAGGGAAATAATATTGCCCTGACAATGCCAACGTGGCAACATGCAGGGTCGAATTTTCAGCCCTGCGCGCCCTATGAAGAACAAAAATTTTCTCTCCATCGTCCAGTGGAAAACCTTGCTGGTGCTGTTGGCGTTGAGCTGCTTCACGCTCGAGATTTGGGCCGGTCTGTATTGGGAGCGCGCCATGTCGCCGGCAATGGCGGGCGATCTGCTGGCCGAGCTGGGGCCGTCCGACCGCGACTACCGCAATCCCATCATCAAGTTGCAGGCCGCCTCGCCGTTGGCCCAGGCCGGCGCCAAGGTCGGCGACCGCCTGGTCTTCGAGCATGCCGGCGACCGCTCGCGCCAGTTGGGCACGGACGAGACCATCGCCATGACCCTGTACTCGGCGCAAGGCAGCCGGCACATCGAGGTGCGCCCCATCGCCAACCCGGCGGGCGGCGGCTCGCCGCTGATGGTGAAGACCATCATGCTGTCGAACTGGGCGATCATCTACCTGTCGCTGCTGATCGCCGTGCTGACCGGCTGGCGCCGCGCCGACGACGGCGCCATGCGCGCCTTCGCGCTGGCACTGCTGGCCAACAGCTTCGAGTCGGTCTACGGCCAACTGCCCGGCGGCGCCATCCAGACCTGGCTGAACATGCTGGTCAAACCGGCCGGCTACCTGGTCGCCAACATCGCCTTCATCTACTTCACGCTGACATTTCCGACCGAGCGGCCGCACTTCCGCCTGGCCTGGGTGCGGCGCCTGTTCTACATCCAGGCCGCCGCCTTCCTGCTGTTCTCCAGCTACGTGACGGCGCAGGCGCTGCACCTGCTGCCCTGGTCGCTGCGCGAGCACACCCGGGTCGACCTGTGGGGCGAAACCATGGTCAACCTGTCGGTGGTGTTTTCGCTGACCGCCTTGTGGTTCTCCTGGCGCGCCAGCCAGGGCGCCACCCGCCAGCGCCTGGCCTGGATCGGCGTCTGCATGGGCGTGGTCTACGCCGTCCACTTCATCGCCAACCTCAATGGCACGCTGGGCGACCCGCTCAGCGGCGAGCTGTATCTGGCCTGCCAGATCGTCGCCATCATGCTGGCCTACTGCGGCCTGGCCTACGCGCTGCTGCGCCACCGCCTGTTCGACTTCGGCTTCGCCGTCAACCGCGCGCTGGTGTTCACCATCATCAGCACCATGCTGCTGATCGTCTTCAGCTTCACCGAATGGGCGGTCGACAAGCTGCTGCATTTCGAGGGCCGCGAGAAGAACGTCATCTTCGACGCCGGCGTGGCGCTGGCCATCATCCTGTCCTTCCACCGCATCCAGCATTGGGTGCGCCACAAGGTCGACCACACCTTCTTCCATCACTGGTATGAGGCGGCCGAGAAGCTGCGCCACTTCCTCGACAAGGCGGCGCACATCGCCGACGCGGCCGCGCTGCAAAACAAGTTCGTGCGGGCGGTCGAGCAGTTCGCCGGCGCCGACGGCGCCGCCGTCTACCTGCTCGACGCGCGCCAGAGTTTTACGCTGGCCCATTCGACGCTGCCCGGCGCGCCCGCCACGCTGGACCAGGATGACGACGTGGTGATCGACATGCGCCACGGCGCCGCCTCGGTGGACCTGAGCGAGCGCCGCCACGCCGTGCCGGGCGAACTGGCCCTGCCGATGATGGTGCGCGGCGAGCTGACCGGCCTGGTGCTCAGCGGCGCCAAGGCCGGCGGCCAACAATACCGTCCCGACGAAATCGCATTGCTGCGCACCGGCGTGCGCCAGTTGGGATTGGACCTGGAGACGTTGCGTCTGAAGGCGCTGGAGCGGCACGCCGCGCTGCTCACGCAAAAAACCGCCGAGCTGGAACAGAAGGCGGCGGCATACGCACGCGAAGCCGACGCGCTACGCCAAATCATCAATGGCGGCGGCCAGCTGCAAGCGATCACGCAATAGCGAATAGCCCCCGCCGAACCAATCTCGGCGGGGGCGGCATAATTGACTCAAGCTGGCTAAAGTTTAGAGCGCGCGCACCGGAATGCACAGCTCGCAGCTGAACTCACCGGTCAGCGGATCGAGCGCGCTGGCCGGCGCGAACTGCTCAAAGCAAGGCCGCTCGTCGCACTGCAGTCCACTCGACGGCAACCACTCGCGCATCAGCGTCATCCACGCCTCGCCAATGCTGGCCGGGCGGCCCTTGAATTGCGCCACCGCGTAGCGCCCGCCCGGCAGGGTGCCGACGCTGACCATGCCATTGCCGCGAAAATCATCCGGCACGGCGACGCAGGCGTCGTAGCGGCACTTGTCCGCACTCGTGACGCTGGGATCGTCGTGGCCGACGCCGAAGCACAAGCGCCCTTCCAAACCGTTCGATTGGATCCAAGGCGCCATCTTGTCGCGCCAAAATTCGCTCGCCGGCGCGCCGTAGGGACCGATGTGGCGGTGGAAGGCAATCCGCACTTGCGGCAAATCGATTACACGTACTTGCATGTCGTTCTTTCTATGGGGTTGGGAAGAGACTCCATAGTCGCCGGGCGCGCCCTGGCCCGCCTGATCGTGCTTGCTGTCGGCCTGATCCAGATTGCTCTGCCGCGCGCGCAGCGCTGCCAACTGCATCGTTTGGCGCTCGGGCGTGCCGGCGCGCCAGGCCGTCGGCGTGCAGCCGAACTTGAGTTTGAAAGCACGCGCGAAGGCTTCGCCGGAACCGAAGCCGCAGGCCAGCGCCGTCGCCAGCACCGATGCGCCGCTGCCGCAGGAGAGCCGCTGCGCCGCCACCTCCAGGCGGCGCCGGCGCGCGTAGTCGCCCAGCGTCTCGCCCATCCAGCCGGCGAAGATGCGGTGGAAATGGAAGCGCGAGAAGTTGGCGACGTCGGCCAGCTGGCTCAGCTCCAGCGGCGTGTCGAGATGGGTGTCGATGTAGTCGAGCACCCGGTTCATGCGCAGCGCATATTCGGCGCGGGCGACCCGCTGCAACGGCGCGTCGCCGTGGAATGGTGGTTGGTTCGATGTCATGGTTGCCGATTATGCCACGGGCGGCGTGGTAGCGATTGTGCCGATATCGTCACTCCGCGCCCGCGCCGCACCGTCCCCGCCTACTTCGGCTTGACCTCGAATTCGCCCACCAACACGGTCTCGCCGCGCCCCTTCAGGCGCAAGGTGATCAGCTTGTCCTGCACGGCGGCGCTACCAAAGCCGCTGCTCAGGCGCAGCTGCAAGGTGGTGGCGGCGGCCACCAGCTGCTGCCGGCTGCCGAAGAAATTCGCTTCGATTCTGTACTTGCCCGGCTTGGCGTGGCGCAGCGAAAACTCCTCCGGTCCGTAGCCACCGGTGAAGTCGAGCGACATGCGACCGCCCTGGTAGCTGAAGCGGTTGCCGTAGAAACAGCGCTCGCCGTTCGGGTCGGTCACCCACAGGTCCATGTCGCTGTTGTCGGCGTCCCAGCTCAGCACCGCGCGCAGGTCCAAGGGCATGTTCTTCAACAGGCGCGGATCGATGCGGCTGGTGTCGAGCGCCGCCTTGCGCGGCGCGTTGGCGATGATGGCGTTCATCTCGGCCAGCGCGATCAGCTCGATCTCGGCGAAGCGCTGGTCCCACGGCCGCAGCACCACCTCGTACAGCTGGTCGACGGCCTGCTGGGCGTGGCCGGCGGCGGCGTGGGCCAGGCCCAGGTCGCGGAAGGACTGCGGCTCCTCCTCGGCCAGTTCGCGCACCTTCTCGAACACGCCGATCGCCAACTCCGCCGCGCCGGCCTGCATCAGGCGATAGCCGAGGATGCGCAAGACGTGACGGTTCTCCAGGTCCATCTCGGCCAGATTGGACAGCACACGCAGCGCCAGCTCGCGCTGGCCGCGCTCGAACAGCAGGTCGGCCACGTCGAGGAAGAAGGCGCTGCTGTTGGTGTAGGAAGGCCGCTCGTCGAGGTAGATGGCGTACAGGCGGTCGCTGCTGGCCGCTTGCAGGCGGGCGATGTAGGGCGCGTCGGCGCGCCATTTTTGCAGCGACACGCCGATCTCGGTGGCGCCCGGCTTGGCCGGTTCCGACTCTGTGCGGCGCAGGAAGTTGGTCGCCGTCGCCACCACCGCCTCCGGCGGAGCCGGGGCCGGAGCCGGAGCGCCATATGCCGCATTGGCTGGCGTGCTGCGGCTGCCGCTCACCAAGACCTTCTCGCGCTCCCACGACGGCACCAGCGTCGGTGCCGGTGCCGGCAGCGGACGGACCGGCGACGGACGGACCGGCGGAGGCGGCCTGTCCTCGGCCTGCTCGTCAACCACGCCGCCTTTCGCTGGCAGGCGGTAGAGAAAATCCTTCGAATAGGACTTGTCCCACCAGGCGGCCTTCTGCTCGAAGGCGCGCACCACCCGGTCCAACTGCTTGCCGCGGCGCTGCGCCAGATCGCCGCGCCGCAGACCCTTGAGCGATTCGAACGCGGCCAGATACTGCGCCGGCGGCGTGACGTCGTAGCGCACGTAATCGTCCAGCGTGTCGAGCACCAGCAGCGAGGTCTCGCGCGTCGGCATGCCGAACTGCGTGCCCAGGCGGCGGATCGCCGCGCGGTGCAGCTCGTAGTCGGCCTCCAGCTGGTGCAGCTTGTAGCCGGCCCACAGCTGCGCCGCCAGCGCATGCTGTGGCGCGGCGGCGGACAGATCGACGCTCAGCTCGACCGGCCGCCCCTGCTGTAGTAGCGTCAGTTGCAGCTGCGCCGTCGGACTGGTCAGCTTGCCGGCCAGGCGCAGCAGAGCCGGCTGGCCGTCCACCGCGTCGACCGGCGCGCTCAACACCTCAGCGGCACCGCTGGCACGGATCGCCCGCAGTTGCACGCCCTCGCTCAGCAAGGCTTGCGCCGCGGCGCCGGGCAGGTCGGCACGGATCTGCACCAGGCGCCCGCCGGTGCGTTCGGCCAATGCGGCCAAACGCCCGCTGTCGGCGCTCAGCGCGGAGTTGAGCGCATACAAACGCTGCCCCGCCTTCAGCTCGGGAAAGCGCTGGCCGCCGTAGTTCAGCAGCCCGTCGCTGACCAAGAGGTATTCGCCAACGTCGGCCTGCGCGCGCCAGTCGGCCAGTGCGCTGGCGCCGTCGTACACGGTGTCCTGCAACGCCTTGCGCAGCGCGTCCCAGTTGCCGTTGACGACCTTGTAGCTGACGCCCGCCTCGGCGCGATCGCGCAGACGGGTCAGCCGCACCTCGCCATTGCCAAGCGCCTTGAAGTAAGGCTCCAGCTCGACCAGTTCGGCGGCATGCGCGCGGTTGGCGCCGGAGCCGGAGCTGTCCCACAGCAGGCCGACCACCTTCGGCAGCACGCGCGCGGCGCGCGACGCCGCCGCCGGCAGCGGCACCTCGGCCATGAAGTAGGTGGCGCCGTCGAACTGCTGGACGAAACTGCGCGGCTCGGCGCTGGCCGGCAGCAGCAGCTTGAGCGTGCCGTCCAGGCTGACGTGCTCCTTGACGATCTGCGCCTCGTAACCGCCGGCGCGGCGCGTGAAGGCCAGCTCGGCCAAGGTGCCGCTGGCCTGCGGCGCGGCGTCGACGCCGTTCAACTGCAGCCGCAAATTCAAGCCGCGCGCCACCTCGCCATACGCCAGCGGCAGGCGATAGGCCCAGTTGGCGCCCTCGCGTTCCAGCGGCTCGGCATACGTCAATTCGACCGTGCGGGTGCCCTGCGCGGCGATCGGATACACGCGCAGCTGGAAGTTGTTGCCCTGGGTTTGCTCCAGCAGCGCCGGATCGACGCGGCGCCGCTCCAGCTGCTCGACGATCTGCCGCCCCTTGGCCTTCTCCACCGGCACGGCCGGCCGCAACTGCCCCTCGACGTCGAGCGCGAAGGCGGTGATCTGCTGGCCCGGCAGCAGCGGGAACTGCAGCCGCCCCTCCAACGCGCGCTGGTTCGGATTGAAGAACACCATACGCACCCTGGTCAGCGCCATGCCGCCGCTGACACTGCCGTCGATGTCCAGGCTTTGCAGCCGCAACGCCCGCTCGCCGCCCAGCGTCGCCATGAGCGGCGGCACGCCGTTCGGCGCGGCGGCGACAGCGCCGCCGCCAACCGCGCAGCACAGCGCCAGCACGGCCCCCATCACTCGTCTCAACATTTGCTGCAACATAGTCCCCTCCGTGTTCCCGGAACATCCCGGCATGGGGTGTGAAACGGACGACACGACGACACGGGGTCGCAAACTTACAAATAGATACAACTTGCTGTTTCATAGGGCGCGCTCATATGCGCAAACTCATTAATGCGTGCAAAAACAGTAGAAATACGGTATAGTGTCGTTTGTGCGCTGCAACACTTGCAGCCACCCATAATAATTAGCAGCTTCGCAAGCCCTAGCGCATCCCTCGGATGACGCTTCTAAAGCCCTCCCGCCTTGTGTGTCGCACCTGACACCGTCCCGGCGCAAAGCTTTTGTGCCGAAATTTCTTTCGATTTTGATTGAGTCATTTCGTTTTGGTTGGCGTTGCTATTTTGCGTTCTGCTTTTGCACGAACGCTGATTTTTACGAAAGAAAAGAATGACATTTGAAGCATTAGGTCTCAACACGTCCATTATCAAAGCCCTGACCGACGCCGGCTACACCGCGCCTACCCCGGTTCAAGAGCAAGCGATTCCTGCCGCCATCGAAGGCAAGGACTTGTTGGTATCCTCGCAAACCGGCTCCGGCAAGACCGCCGCGTTCATGCTGCCGTCGTTGCACCGCTTGTCGCTGGAAGGCGAACAAAGCGCCGCCGGCAAAACCGCGAACCAAGAAATGCAAGCCGCCCGTGCGCGCGGCGAGCGTCCACGTTTCAAAGCCGCCCAGCCAAAAATGCTGGTGTTGACCCCGACCCGCGAACTGGCCCTGCAAGTCACCTCGAACACCGACAAGTACGCCGTCAACCTGCGTCGCCTGAAGGCCGTCTCGATCCTGGGCGGCATGCCTTACCCTAAACAGATGCAACTGCTGGCCAAGAATCCTGAGATTCTGGTGGCGACCCCCGGCCGTCTGATCGACCATATGGAGTCGGGCAAGATCGATTTCTCGCAACTGGAAATCCTGGTGCTCGACGAAGCCGACCGCATGCTCGACATGGGCTTCATCGACGACATCGAAAAAATCGTCGCTGCGACCCCGGACAACCGCCAGACCATGCTGTTCTCGGCGACCCTGGATGGCGTGGTCGGCAACATGGCCCGTCGCATCACCAAGAACCCGCAAGTGATCCAAGTGGTCAGCGCCGCCAACAAGCACGAGAACATCTCGCAGCGCGTCCACTTCGTCGACGACCTGTCGCACAAGAATCGCCTGCTGGACCATCTGCTGCGCGACGAAACGCTGGACCAGGCCGTGGTCTTCACCGCCACCAAGCGTGACGCCGACACCATCGCCGACCGTCTGAACATCGCCGGTTTCTCGGCCGCCGCGCTGCACGGCGACATGCACCAGGGCGCGCGCAACCGCACCCTGGACGGCATGCGCCGCGGCCAGGTGAAGGTACTGGTTGCCACCGACGTTGCCGCCCGCGGTATCGACGTTCCAACCATCACCCACGTGTTCAACTACGACCTGCCGAAGTTCCCGGAAGACTACGTCCACCGCATCGGCCGTACCGGCCGCGCTGGCCGCAACGGTCTGGCGATCTCGCTGGTGAACCACGCCGAAGGCATGAACGTCAAGCGCATCGAGCGCTTCACCAAACAGCTGATCCCGGTCAACGTCGTCGAGGGCTTCGAGCCTAAGAAGACCGCCTCGGCCACCCGCTCGACCTCGCGTCCGGGCGGCTGGAAACCAGGCGACAACCGCAGCCCTGCGGCCAAGCCAGGCCAGCGCACCTTCAGCAAGCCGGGCGCACCGCGCAAAGACGGCGGCAGCACCGGCGGCTACAAGGGCAGCAGCGCCCGTCCAGCCGACGGCGGCGCCCGTCGCAGCAGCTACGGCGATCGTTAATCGCCACGGCGACTAGCATCCAGTAGTACCTGGCCAGCAAAAAAGCCACTTCCGAATTCGGAAGTGGCTTTTTTTATTGCGCTTGGATTTGTTGTTTGGTGACTGCCGCGAACCTGGTCCGGGCATGGGCGCTTGGCGCAACCGCGGCCGATGCCGGGGGAGTTCCAGGCGATGAAGTCAGGGCCGCTTCAACTGGCCGATAACGCTCGCAATCTTGGTGGTGATCACATCGACGGCCGGGCCATTTGCGCCATGCGGAATAATGACATCGGCGTTGCGCTTGGTCGGCTCGATGAATTGCTGGTGCATCGGGCGTACTGTTTCCAGATACTGGCCGACGACGCTTTCCACCGAACGGCCGCGCTCGGTAATATCTCTTTGCATACGGCGGATGAAGCGAACGTCGGAGGCGGTGTCGACAAAGATCTTCAGCGACATCATTTTGCGCAGGTCCGCGTCATACAAGGCAAACAAGCCTTCGATCACGATAACCGGGGCCGGCTTGACCGCAATGGTCCGGTTGGAGCGGTTGTCGAGCGTGAAGTCGTATTCGGGCATCTCGATCGCCTCGCCATTGCGCAAGGCCTGGACGTGCCGCACCAGCAATGGCCAGTCGAAAGCCTGCGGATGATCGTAATTCTGCTTGCGGCGGACTTCAGGGGTGAGATGGGATTGGTCGCAGTAGTAGTCGTCCTGCATCACCACCGAGACCATATCAGCGCCAAACGACGCTAGCACTTGCTGGGACACCGTGGACTTGCCACTGCCGCTTCCGCCAGCGACACCAATGACAAACGGTTGGAAAGAAATCTTATTCATGCCGAATGATACCGGAACCGCGACCGAACCGACAGGAACCGGCTGATCCGATCAGGGCGAGTTCGCCATGCCGGCAGGATGCAGTAACGCCGCCAACGCTCGCTGTCACGTATTCTGCTTCCCGAAAGAAATCGACCCGAACCCCGGCCTCGTCAACGAACTGGGTGGGACAGTCTTCTCGACTGCTCATATTCAGTTCACCGTGGCGCGCCTCAATAGGCCTGCTCGCAGGACTGCTTGAGCAGCGCGCGCAAGGCGCGGTGGCCGGGGTCGGCGTTGTAGCGCGGATGCCAGGCCTGCGAGATGGTGACCAATGGCGTCTCCACGGGTAGATCACGGCTGCGCATGCCGTGGCGCGCGGTCTGCGTCAGGCGCTCGGCCACGGTGGCCACCAGATCGGTCTCGCGCGCGATGGCCAGCGCCTCGGCAAAGGTCGGCGCCACCGCCGCCACGCGCCGGCTCAGACCCAGCTCCGCCAGTGCCTCGTCGAGCGGCCCGCTGGTGCGGCCACGGCGCGACACCGTGACATGGCCGCAGTCGGCGAACAGCTGCGGCGTCATCTCCGGCGCCTGCTCCAGCGCGTGGCCAAGGCGGAACGCGGCGATGAAGCGGTCCTTGAACAAGGTCTGCCGGACGATCTCCGGGCCGATGTCGTTGATGACGCCGATGTCCAGATCGATCAACCCGGCGCGCAGCGCCTCCACGTCCTGCAAACCCTGCGAGCGGAAACGGATCTGCACGCGCGGCGCGGCCTTCATCAAGGCGCGCAACAGCACCGGGCCGAAGCTACTGACAAAACCGTCGTCGGCGCGGATGGTGAAGCTGCGCTCCAGCGTATGAAAATCAAACTCTCCGCCCTGCTGCAACAGCGCCTGCGCCTGCGCCACCAGCGTGCGGGTGCCGTCGCGCAGCTGTTCGGCGCGCGCGGTCGGCGCCATCACCCGGCCGGCGCGCACGAAGATCGGATCGCCCACCACCAGACGGATGCGCGCCAGCGTGCGGCTCATGGTCGGCACGCTCTGGTTCATGCGTTCGGCGGCGCCGGTCACGCTGCCCTCGGTGAGCAGCGCGTCGAGGGCGATCAACAGGTTCAAATCCAGTGTTTGCATGGTCGGGATGCGGCCCCTTGAGGAAGCCGCCGAGTCAAATTTCGGCCCACCTTAACACGGAAGTCAGTTTCACCAGATGAAAGTCATTGTTACCACGACGATCATTTTCAAACATCATCGAGCCACCTAAGCTGGCGACTTCCATCTTGATAAGGAAGCGCCATGTTGCAACACAGACGATCCCGTCTCCCCGCCGGCCTGCTGGCCGGCTGCTGTTTGTTGGCGGTGGCCGGCTGCCAGACCGGCAAAGACATCCATCCGCAGGCCACGCCGCTCCAACTCGACACCATCCAGGCCGGCCAGAGCATCACCACTCAGGCCAACACTACAGCGGCCGGCCATCCCGCCCCTGCCGCCCTCGCCGCCGCCGACTGGTGGCGCAGCTATGGCGATCCGCAGCTGGAGCGCCTGCTCGGCGCGCTGGCCGAACAGGCGCCCGACATCGCCCTGGCCGAGGCGCGCATCCGCCGCGCCCAGGCCGCCGTGGATACCATCGGCGCCGCCGACGCGGTGCAGATCAATGCCAACGCCAGCGCGGCGCTGGAACACTTCCCCGACCACTACAGCTATTCGTCCCGGTACGCCGGCAAGAGCGGCAGCGAGGGCGCGCTATTGGCCGACGCGCGCTACCGCTTCGACTTTTGGGGCAAGCGCAAGGCGGCAACCGCGTCGGCACAGGCGCGCCAGCAAGCGGCGCTGGCCCAGGCGTCCGACGCCAGCTTGCTGCTACAAACCGCCATCGTCGGGGCCTACCTTCATCTCGACAACAGCCACAAGCTGCGCGCCCTGGCCGAGGCGGCGCTGAACCGGCGCCGGCAAACCATCGCCTTGCTGGCGAGCCGCGTACGCGCCGGCCTGGCCACCGAGCTTGACGTGGTGGCGGCACGCGACGCGCTGACGCAAACCCGCAGCGAGCTGGTCGCCATCGACACCGAACTACCGCGCCGGCGCCACCAGATTGCCGCGCTGCTGGGCCAAAGTCCGGCCTTCGGCGACACGCTGACGGCGCCGGCCCTGCTGCAACTGGCCGATCCGCTGCCGCCCTCCACCCTGCCCGCCTCGCTGCTGGCGCGGCGCCAGGACGTGCAGTTCCAGCGCGCCATCGTCGAGGCGGCGCAGCAGGACATTGTCGTGGCCCGCGCCGCCTTCTATCCCGACATCGACATCGCGGCCTTCGCCGGCCTGCGCGCCTTCGACCTTGGACAGCTGATGCGCCCCGGCAGCGTGGCCGCCGGTGTCGGCCCGGCATTGAGCCTGCCACTGTTCGACGGCGGCGCGCGACGCGGCCAGCTCAAGCAACGCAGCGCCGACTACGATGCCGCCGTCGCCAGCTATCACCAGACCGTCATGACGGCACTACAGCAGGTGGCCGACGGCGTCGTCGCACTACGCGGCGCACGCCTGCGCGATGAGCTGACACGGCAAACCACGCAGGACTGGCGCCAGGCCGCCACCCTGCAACAGCAACGCGCACACGGCGGCATGGCCGGCGCGCTCGACGTCAATGCCGCCCAACTGGCGCTGCTCGGCGCCGAGCGCCGCGCACTGGAAGCGGCGACGCGCACCGCACTGGCCCAGCTCGACCTGATCCGCGCCCTCGGCGGCACTTGGCGCCCCGCCACCGCCATTGCCACCACAGCCGCCGCCGTTGCCGCCGTTGCCGCCGTCGTCCCGTCCATCCCCACCTCACATCGCTAACACCATGAACAACACCGAAAACAATCCAAACATCCCCGCCACCAAGCGGCCACGCCACATCGTCACAGGGCTTGGCGCCACCGCTTGTGTCGCGGTACTCGCCGTCGGCGCCTGGTGGATATTCTCCGACGACCCAATCCGCAGCACCGACGACGCCTATGTCGGCGGCCAGGTGGTGCAACTGACCGCGCAGGTGCACGGCATGGTCAGCCGCGTCCTGGCCGACAATAGCGACCGTGTCGCCGCCGGCGCGCCGCTGGTCGAGATCGACCCGGCCGACGCCCGCATCGAACTGGCGGCGGCCGAAGCCCAACTGGCACAAGCGCTGCGCAGCGTGCGCGGCTTCAACGCCGGCGCGCAGCGCTACCGCGCCGACATCGAAGCGCGCCAGGCCGAGCTGGACCGCGCCCAGGCCGACCTCGCCACGCGCAAGACCATCGCCGCCTCCGGCGCCGTCACCGCCGAGGAAGTGCGCCACGCCGCCGACGCCGTGCGCAGCGCCAAGGCCGCGCTGCAAGCGGCCCGGCAGATGGCGGCACAGGCGCTGACCCAGATCAGCGGCGCCAGCGTCAGCGCCCATCCGGCCGTCGACGCGGCGGCGCAGCGCGTGCGCGCGGCCCAGCTGGCCCTGCTGCGCGGCAGCGTGCAGGCGCCGGTGGCCGGTATGGTGGCGCAGCGCAGCGTGCAGCTGGGCCGCCGCGTGCAGCCGGGCGAACGGTTGATGTCCATCGTGCCGCTCGACCGCCTGTGGGTCGATGCCAACTTCAAGGAGGTGCAGTTAAAGGGCGTCTGCCCGCAGCAGGCGGCCACCGTCACCGCCGACGTCTACGGCAAATCGGTGGTCTACCACGGCCACGTCGAGGACATCGAGGCCGGCACTGGCGCCGCCTTCGCCCTGCTGCCGGCGCAGAACGCCACCGGCAACTGGATCAAGGTGGTGCAGCGGGTGCCGGTGCGCATCCGCCTGGAGCGCGCCGAACTGCTCAGCCATCCACTGCGCATCGGCATGTCGACCCGCGTCAGCATCGACACCAGCAACTGCCCCGCCGTTGGCGCCACCGCGCGCGCCGCCAAGGTGGACGATGCCAGCGCGTTGTACGCGGCACAAAGCGCGGCCGCCGACGTCCACGTGCGCCAGCTGATCGACGGCAGCGTCGCCAACTCCAGCAGCATCGCTGCGGCCGCAGCCACAGTCCGCAACGGCACTCGCGGCGCGGCCGGCGCCGGCGGCGGAGCACAATAATGAGCGCGACGAATAGCACCGCGACTGGCGGCGGGCCTGGCGCAACGAAGCCGGCCAGTGCCGCCACGGCGCCAGCCAAGCAGCCCATCCTGCCGCTCGAAGGCGGCACCCGCACGCTGGCCACGCTGTCGCTCGGCCTGGCCTCGTTCATGGCGGTGGTCGACATCACCATCGCCAACGTCTCCGTGCCCACCATCGCCGGCAACCTGGGCATCAGCTCTGACGAGGGCGAATGGATCATCACCTCCTTCGCCATCGCCAACGCGATCTGCATCCCGCTCACCGGCTGGCTGTCGCGCCGCTTCGGCCAGGTGCGCCTGTTCCTCGCCGCGATCACCGCCTTCACCATCGCCTCGGTGCTGTGCGGGTTGGCCACCTCGTTCGAATCGCTGCTCGCCTGCCGCATCCTGCAAGGCGCCGTGGCCGGCCCCATCGTGCCGCTCAGCCAAGCGCTGCTGGTCGCCGTCTTCCCCAAGGAGAAGCAGGCGCTGGCCGTCGCCATGTGGGCCATGACCAACATGGCCGGACCGGTGGCCGGGCCGCTGCTGGGCGGCTGGCTCACCGACACGTTTACTTGGCCGTGGATTTTTTTGGTCAACGCGCCGGTCGGCCTGTTCGTCGTGCTGAGCACCTCCACGCTGCTGCGCGGCCGCGACACGCCGACGCTCAAGCTGCCCATCGACCTGCCCGGATTGACGCTACTCGCGCTGGCCATCGGCAGCCTGCAGTTGACGCTGGACCGAGGCCGCACGCTGGACTGGTTCGCCTCCAACGTCATCTGCGCTTCGGCGGCGGTGGCGCTGCTCGGCTTCGTCGCGCTGATCGCGTGGGAGCTGCGCACGCCCCACCCGATCATCGACCTGCGCCTGTTCAAGCAGCGCAATTTCGCCGTCGGCACGGCCGCCGTCGCGCTGGGCTTCGGCTTCTACTTCGCCGCGCTGGTGCTCACGCCGCTATGGCTGCAGACCGACATGGGCTACAGCTCCACCTGGGCCGGCCTGGTCACCTCGCCGATGGGTCTGTTCGGCATCGCGCTGGCGCCCTTCCTCGGCCAGTGGGTGCGCAAGACCGACGCGCGCCGCTTCGCCAGCGTCGCCTTCCTCGCCTGGATCGCCGTGGCGCTGTGGCGCTCGACGATGACCACGGCGGTCGGCGCCGACATCATCGCCCTCAGCTGCCTGGCGCAGGGCATCGGCATCGGTTTCTTCCTCACGCCGCTGGTCAGCCTGTCGCTGGCCGGCCTGGCGCCGGAGAAGATCGCCGCCGCCTCCGGCCTGCAAACGGCGATCCGCATGATGTCCGGCAGTCTGGTGGCGTCGCTGGCCGGCACCTTCTGGGAGCACCGCGCGCGCTTCCACCAAAGCCATCTGGCCGACACGCTCAGCGGCTGGGGCCAGCAGAGCGTCGCCGTGGTCGGCCGCTTGACCGGCGCCGGCTTCTCGCCCGAGCAGGCCTGGGCCGTGGTCTCGCGCCAGCGCGAGATCCAGGCCCGCATGCTGTCGCTGAACGATTTCTTCGTCCTGTCCGCCCTCGCCTTCGCCGTCGCCTTGCTCATCGTCTGGCTCGCCCGCGCGCCGGCCAAGGCGCCCGCCCCCGTCACCGTCAGCGTCCCCGTCACCACCGGAGCCAAACCATGAACACCACAAAACCGCCCCGCACCACCTATCTGGCCGAGGTGGTGCAGATCCGCGACCTGAGTCCCGCCATGCGCCGCATCTCCGTTGCCAGCCACGCCTTGCGCGCGCTGCGCATTGAGCTGCCCGGCCAGTGGATGAAGACCTTCTTTCCCGCGCCGGACGGCGTTCGCCCAATCGGCCGCGCCTACACCGTGCGCGCCTTCGACCAGGCCGCCGGCCAGCTCGACCTCGACTTCGTGATGCATGGCGACGAAGGTCCGGCCGGCCACTGGGTGCTCAACGCCCGCCTCGGCGATGTGCTGAGCCTGGCCGGGCCGCGCGCCGGCTACGTCATCGACCCGCATGCCGGCAACCACCTGTTGATCGGCGACGCCACCGCCCTACCCGCCATCGCCAGCATCGTGCAGGCGCTGCCGCCGCAGGCCAGCGCCGACGTGCTGCTGGAAGTGGCCGGTCCGCGCGAACGGCAGGAGCTGCACGGCGCGGCCCGGCACCGCGGCACCTGGCTGTATTCCGGTGCCGCGCCGGCCGGCACCAGCGGCCAGCTGCTGGCGGCCGTGCGCGCCAGCCGGATCGACGCCGACAGCGTGCGCGTCTGGCTGGCCGGCGAGTCGGCGATGGTGCGCGCAGTGCGCCAGCACCTGCTGATCGAGCGCGGTTTGCCGCGCGCCTTCCTCACCAGCGCCGGCTACTGGAAGCTCGGCGACGCCGACCACCGCGAGCGCGACGAGGAATGAGGCCATGGCGAGCCGCCATCAACACGCACGTTTGCTGGCGACTCGCTTGCCCCCAAAGGCAGAACCTAGGGTCAGACCCAGCGGGTCTGACCCTGGCTTTTGCCGCTGGGTCTAGCCGGCTTTTTGCCGCCGGCCCTAGCCGCCTTTTGCCGCCGGCCCCACCCAGCCATTCCGTGCCTGGCAAAAAACCGCTTGCGCGGATCTTTAGTTGCGATATACTTGAGCACTCAAGCATTACTCAAATAAAACTCAAGTAATGTCATCGTCACACCGCTAGAAGGAACCCACCATGAGCGACCACAACACCAACACCGACCTGCCCGCCATCGGCGCGGCGCTCGACTTCACCCTGCGCCTGGCGCGCGCCCAAGCCGTCATGCTGCGCCGGCTCGACGCCACGCTGGGCGGCCACCACGGCATCAGCTTCAGCGACTTCATGCTGCTGCTCTACCTGAACCGCGCGCCCGGCGGCCGGCTGCGCCGCGTCGACCTGGCCGAACGCCAGGGCCTGACCGCTTCCGGCGTCACGCGCACCCTGCTGCCGCTGGAGAAGATCGGGCTGATCAGCCGCGAGACCGACCCGCGCGACGCCCGCGTCGGCTTCGCCGCCATCACGCCGACCGGCCAGACCATGCTCAACAACGCGCTGCTGACGGCGCAGCAGACCTGCGCCGAACTGCTGCGCAACTGTCCGGCCAACCAGTTGGACGCGCTCGGCGCCGCGCTCGGCCAGGTGGCCGGCGTGCACTTCACCACCACGTAAGGGACCGCCATGACGGACACCAAAGCCCAGCGCGCCGCCCTGACGCGCAACCCCAACTTCCGCTGGCTGATGCGCGGCAGCGTCGTCTCCCTGCTCGGCGACCAACTAACCCTGATCGCCCTGCCCTGGCTGGTGCTCAAGCTGACCGGCGACCCGCTGGCGCTGGGCCTGGTGGTGGCGATGATGAGCGTGCCGCGCGCGATCTTCATCCTCATCGGCGGCGCCCTGGTCGACCGCCACTCGCCCAAGCGCGTGCTCATGCTCAGCAAGTACGCCAACGCCGTGCTGCTCGCCTTGCTGACGGCGCTGGTGCTCACCCCGCAAACGCCGCACACCATCGCGCTCAGCGACACGCTGTCGTTCACGCTGCTGGTCGGCCCGCAGATGACGCTGTCGGTGCTGTATGCGCTGGCCCTGGCGATCGGTCTGGCGCAAGCCTTCAGCATCCCGGCCGGCACCTCCATCCTGCCGCGTGCCATCGCCCCCGAACATCTGGATATGGCCAACGGCATCATGATGGGACTGCGCCAGATCTCCATGCTGGCCGGCCCGCTGCTGGCCGCCGCCCTGATCGCGCTGGGCGGCGACGGCGGCACCGGAAGCAACGGCACCAACAGCAACGGCATGATCGCCAACGCCCACGGCATCGCGCTGGCCTTCGGCATCGACTGCCTCAGCTTCCTGCTGTCGGCCTGGACCCTGTCGCAGGTGCGCATGCCGCCAGCGGCGCCGGCGGCAAACCAGCCGGCGGTGCTGCGCGCCGTCGGCGCCGGCCTGTTGATGGTCTGGCGCGACCACGCGCTGCGCACCTGCTTCACCTACTGGGGCGTGGTGGCCTTGTTCATCGGCGGCTCGCTGCAAGTGGCGCTGCCGGTGCTGGCCGACCAAGAACTGCACGGCGCCAGCGCCTTCGGCCTGCTGATGGGCGCCAACGGCAGCGGCATGTTGATCGGCATGGCCATCGCGGCGGTGGGCGGCGCGCGCCTGCGCCTGGCCAGTTTCGGCGCCACCATCCTGCTGGTCGACGCGCTCGCCGGCGCCCTGCTGATACCGCTCGGCGCCATCCAAGCCACTTGGCAAGGCGCCTTGCTGTTGCTGCTGATCGGCGTGCTGTCCGGCTTCATGCAGATCGCCGTGTTCAGCTGGATCCAGCGCCGCGTGCCGCGAGAGATGATGGGCCGCGCCATGAGCATCTTCATGTTCATCTTCATGGGACTGGCGCCCTTGTCGGCGGCGGCCACCGGCTGGCTGCTGCAGTCGATCAGCCTGACCCAGTTGTTCGCCGGCGGCGGCGCCCTGTTGCTGCTGTTCGCCTTGACGGCGGCAATCGCCACGCCGATGCGCCGCATCGCTTACACTAACAGCACGGAGCCAACATGAAGCAAGCTAATGCGCGCAAGGCGGAACTGAAAACCGCCTACAAACTCAGCCCGCCACCAGCCGGCATCGTGGTCATCCGCCACATCGCCAGCGGCAGGGCCTTGATCGAGGCCAGCCGCAATCCGGCAGGCCTGTTGAACCGCCATCGCTTTCAACTCGGTTTTGGCCAGCACCGCTACGCCGCCCTGCAAGCCGACTGGCGGCGCGACGGCGCGGCCGCCTTCGACTGCGCCGTGGTGGCGACGCTGGAGCCCTCGTCCGACCCGGCCGTCGACGCCGACGCCGAGCTGGCGGCGCTGCTGGCGCGCCATCTGCAAGGCTGCGCGCGTGGCGCGGCCAACTCCTACCTGTAAAATCTAGGCCGCACACACACTCGGGACACTGCAAGCGATGGAAACGAAATGGCTGGAAGACTTCATCTCGCTGGTCGAGACCAACAACTTTAGCCGCTCGGCGGCGCTGCGCCACGTCACGCAGCCGGCCTTTTCGCGCCGCATCCAGTCGCTGGAGAACTGGCTCGGCACCGACCTGATCGACCGCACCTCCTACCCGACCCGCCTGACCCCGGCCGGCGTGGTGTTCTACGAACAGGCGCTGGAGATGCTGGCGCAGATCAACGGCGCGCGCGACATGCTGCGCTCCAAGCGCGCGGCGGCGCAGACCAGCATCGACCTGGCGGTGCCGCACACGCTGTCGCTGACCTTCGTGCCGAAATGGCTCACCGCGCTGGAGCACGACTTCGCCCCCATCAGCAGCCGCCTGATGGCGCTCAACGTGCACGACGCCGTGCTGCAACTGGTCGAAGGCGGTTGCGACCTGCTGCTGTGCTACCACCACCCGCGCCAGCCGGTGCAGCTCGACCCGGGCCGCTACGACATGCTGGTGATGGGCCGCGAGTCGCTGCGCGCCTACGCCCGCTGCGACAAGAACAAGGTGCCCGAGTTCACCCTGCCGGGCAGCGCCAAGGACCCGCTGCCGTTTTTGTCGTACACGAATAACGCCTACCTGGGCCGCATGGTCGACCTGATTTTGGCCGACACCAAACAGCAGCTGCACCTCGACCCGCAATACGAAACCGACATGGCCGAGGGTTTGAAGATGATGGCGCTGGAAGGACGCGGCATCGCCTTCCTGCCCGAGTCGGCGGTGACCCGCGAGCTGAAACAAAAACAACTGGCGCGCGCCGACGGCGGTGTGCCGGACTGGGAGATCGAGATGGACATCCGCCTCTACCGCGAGCGCCCGTCGCCGCAGCGGCGCGGCAAGGCCATCGTCGAACGCTTGTGGGAGTTCCTCGAACACGAGCAGAAAAACGCCAACCGCAAGCGCCGCGTGGCCGTCTCCGAGCGCTGATTGATGAAACCCACAGGCGACATCTGGGGTCGGACCCGGCGGGTCCGACCCCGGCTCTCCGCCTTTGGGTGGTTTGTAGCCGCCAGCCCCAAAACTTCACGACACCAATATCCGCCCCGCC
>NZ_JAEMNU010000123.1:178396-181311 GCF_016461825.1 Rugamonas violacea
GCCAGCCCCAAAACTTCACGACACCAATATCCGCCCCGCCATCCCGCGCGCGCCTTGGGGCGGCCTTGCATATGTCAAGCCACTTTTTAAACTATGCAAAAAATGCATAGCCAAATGCGCATATAGCATTGGCCTGCCCAGCCCGCCTCATCCTATGATTCGTGCCACTTGAACGCCTTTTACCAGTGGCGACAATCACGAATTCATAGGAGCTTTCAGCATGACCACCCAACACGCACTGCCTTCCTACCTCAATCCCGATGATCTCGGCCCTTGGGGCGTTTACCTCGAACAGATCGAGCGCGTCACGCCCCACCTGGGCAGCCTGTCGCGTTGGGTCGAAACCCTCAAGCGTCCAAAGCGCATCCTGACCGTTGACGTGCCCATCGAGCGCGACGACGGCTCGATCGCCCACTACGAAGGCTACCGCGTGCAGCACAATATGTCGCGCGGCCCGGGCAAAGGCGGCGTGCGCTTCCACCAGGACGTGACCCTGTCCGAAGTGATGGCCCTGTCGGCCTGGATGACGGTCAAGAACGCGGCGGTCAACGTGCCATACGGCGGCGCCAAAGGCGGTATCCGTGTCGATCCAAAGACCCTGTCGCGCAACGAACTGCAGCGCCTGACCCGTCGCTACACCAGCGAAATCAGCCTGATTATCGGCCCGAACAAGGACATCCCCGCACCCGACGTCAACACCAACGAACAGGTGATGGCTTGGATGATGGACTCCTACGCCATGATCGAAGGTAACCTGTCGACCGGCGTCGTGACCGGCAAACCAATCTCGCTGGGTGGCTCGCTGGGCCGCCGCGAAGCGACCGGCCGTGGCGTGTTCGTGGTGGGCCGCGAAGCCGCCGCCAAGCGTGGCGTCAGCATCCCCGGCGCCCGTGTCTGCATCCAGGGCTTCGGCAACGTCGGCGGCGTGGCGGCGACCATGTTCGCCGAAGCCGGCTCGAAAGTGATCGCGGTACAGGATCACACCGGCACCGTGGTCAACCAGGGTGGTTTGGACGTGGCCCGTCTGCACCTGCACGTCGCCGAATGCGGCAGCGTCAGCGGCTTCCCCGGCGCCGAAGCCTTCCTCGACCGCGACGCCTTCTGGGGCATCGAGTCGGACATCCTGATCCCGGCCGCGCTGGAACAGCAGATCACCGCCGCCAACGCGAACACCATCCGCACCAAGATCATCCTGGAAGGCGCCAACGGCCCGACCACGCCGGAAGCGGACGACATCCTGACCGACAAGGACGTGCTGATCGTGCCGGACGTGCTGGCCAACGCCGGTGGCGTGACCGTCAGCTACTTCGAATGGGTGCAGGATTTCTCCAGCTTCTTCTGGAGCGAGGACGAGATCAACGCCCGTCTGACCCGCATCATGCAGGATGCCTTCAACGCGGTGTGGAGCGTGTCGCAGGATAAGAAGGTGACGCTGCGTACCGCAACCTTCATCCTGGCTTGCACCCGCGTGCTGCAAGCGCGCGAAGTACGCGGCCTGTATCCATGATCCGACGCTGACATCAGCACATTCGCGCCTGCACCGGCTTTTGCCTGTGCAGGCGTTTTTCGCATTTAACGACAAGAACAAGCTAGGAGAAGCAATGAGCACCATCGAACAGAAGGCATTGGCCTATCATCGCGCCGGCAGCGCCGGCAAAATCGCCATCGAAGTGACCAAGAGCGTCAGCACCCAGGAAGACCTGGCGCTGGCCTACTCGCCCGGCGTGGCCGCGCCCTGCGTGGAGATCCAGCGCGATCCGGCCAAGGCCTATGAATACACCGCCAAGGGCAACCTGGTCGGCGTCATCACCAACGGCACCGCCGTCCTCGGCCTGGGCAATATCGGCGCGCTGGCCGGCAAGCCGGTCATGGAGGGCAAGGTCGTCCTGTTCAAAAAATTCGCCGGCATCGACTCCTTCGACATCGAGATCGACGAGACCGACCCGGACAAGCTGGTCGACATCATCGCCGCCCTGCATCCGACCTTCGGCGGCATCAACCTGGAAGACATCAAGGCGCCGGAGTGCTTCTACATCGAGCGCAAGCTGCGCGAACGCCTGTCGATCCCGGTGTTCCATGACGACCAGCACGGCACCGCCATCGTGGTCGGCGCCGGCATGCTGAACGCCATCGAGATGAGCGGCCGCGACATCGCCACCGTCAAGATCGTTTGCTCGGGCGCCGGCGCCGCCGCCATCGCCTGTTTGGAACTGCTGGTCGACCTGGGCGCCCAGCGCGAGAACATCTTCGTCTGCGACAGCCAGGGCGTGCTGAGCACCGCGCGCGGCCTGTCCGGCGAAAAGCTGGACTGGGCGCGCGACACCAGCGCCACCAAGCTGTCGCAAGTGATCGAAGGCGCCGACGTGTTCCTCGGCGTGTCCGGTCCGGGCGTGCTGTCACAGATGGACGTGCAGAAGATGGCCAAGACGCCGATCGTCTTCACGCTGGCCAATCCCGAGCCGGAGCTGCGGCCGGAACTGGTGCGTGAAGTGGCGCCGGACGCCATCATCGCCACCGGCCGTTCCGACTACCCGAACCAGATCAACAACGCGCTGTGCTTCCCCTACCTGTTCCGCGCCGCGCTGGACTGCGGCGCCAGCACCATCAACCAGGAGATGAAGCGCGCCTGCGTGGTGGCACTGGCCGGCATGGCGCGCAGCGATGCGCGCTTCGGCAAGGACTACGTGGTGCCGGGACTGCTCGACCCGCGTCTGCTGAGCGGCGTCACGCCGAAGATCGCCACGGCGGCCTTCCGCAGCGGCGTGGCGCGCAAGGAGCTCAACGAGGTGGAGTACTCGGCCGACCTGAGCGACCTGGCGCAACAGCTGATTTAATTCCAGCGGCCGGGGACTGCGGACAAACCCATCGGCGCAACGGGATCAGCCAAGCCAAGGCGCCCGCTGCGCCCAAACCAC